>CAWANI010000012.1:0-119131 GCA_963783365.1 uncultured delta proteobacterium
CGAAATCGCCCATCAGGTTGCCCAGCAGGCATTCGGGGGTCGGGTCGGAGAGGAAAAGATGAACGAGGTAGTTCAAGCCCCTCCTTCCGCCGAGGAGGAGGGCAAAGCCGCCATCTGCGCCGATTCGGCCTGAACGCTCTTTTCCAGTTTGGCAACCAGTCCTTTGATAACCTCGCGGGTTTCCGCGTTCAGATCCTCGCGATTCAGCGCATGCCGGTAAAACCTCAGCGCATCGCGCTTGCGATTGGTCTGCTGGAAGATCTCCCCGAGTTCGATCACGAACCGATTGTCCTCCCTCCCTCTCTGGCCAGCAGTTCGTCGTAATGCTCCAGAACCTCGTCGCACCTGCCCTGCAGGCATCGAAGTTTGGCCAGACCCATCAGGGCGTATTTGTTGTACTCCCGGGAGAGGGTCTGCCGGTAGGTCCGTTCAGCCGAGTCGAAATAGCCGACCTTGCGGTAGAGGTCCCCCAGGCGGGCGAGCATGTTGATGGTCCCCTCGTGCCGCTCCAGGATGCGTTCCCACATTTCGATGGCCCGATGGTACTCGTACTTCCAGCGGTAGATTTCTCCCAATCCGTACAGGGCGTACTGGTTGTGGCTGTCTTTGGCCAGGGTCCTTTCGTAGAAGACCTTCGCTTTCTCCTGCTCGCCCCGATGCCGGTAAAGATTGCCGACGATGGTCAGGATGTGGAGAAAGTTGCCCCCCCTTTCGAGCAGCCTTTCATAATATTCGATCGCCAGCTCTTCCCGGCCGGTTTTCTGGTGAAGATCTCCCAGGCCCATCAGCGCATACCGGTCGTTGGGATTGATGGTCAGGGCCTTCTGGTAATGGTCTTCGGCCTCTTCGAAACGCCCCATCATTTTGTAGCTGTCGGCGATGCGCGTGAGAACGAAGATATCGTGGGGGCGGATTTTGAGATACCGGGTCCACAGTTCGATGGCCGGCTCGTACAGGGCCTGCTCCCGGCAGGTGTCGCCCAGGCCTCGCAAGGCGAACAGATTGTTTGGGTCCCGCTCCAGGACCTGGCGATAATAGCCGGCGGCCCGGTCGAAATCCTTCAGCCGTCGCAGGACGTCTCCCAGACCGGTCAGAACGTAAAGGTTGCGCGGATCGCTCTCCAAGGCCTCTTCAAAGACTTCTCGGGCCTCGTGGCAGCGGTTTTCCTTGAACAACCGGTTTCCCTTTTTAAAAAGTGCTACGATATCTTCGCCCATGCCGCGGACGCTCCCTCCATGATTGAATCGTCGTCTATTCGCGAATTTGCCGTTATCTTCCTCAGCGCCGCCGGATCTCGATGATGCGGATTTTGGCGCCCCACATGTGGACCGTCGCGCTTGTTTTTGGGATCTCACCACGGACCCGGACCTTCAGTCCATCCTCCTGAAACGCGTTCGGCAGCTTCGAAACCGGATCGTACCGTTTCCCGGCATCGCTGAGGATGCCGTAGAAGCCCCCTTCCACAGGGACGAAGACCACCTTCCCGCTGAATTCCACCTGGTGCGTCTCCGGTGCTGTCCGCGGTTGCGGATGGCCGGAATCGGCCCCCACCCAACAGGCGCTCAGTAGAAACACCCACAGCGCGACGAACCCTGCTCTGGCCATTTCGATCCTCCTTGCCCCGAAAAATGATCCCTTTTGCTACTTAAAATCATTCTACATCATCAGGATCTTGTTTTTGAGGATCAGGATTTCAAAGGCCATGGCCGCTTTGGCGGTGAGCTTCTGCAGATCGAAGAGCCGCTCTCCCAGGTTGGCATTGTTTCCGTCTGCATAGAGGATGCCGATCACCCGCCCCATCAGCATCAGGGGCACCAGCAAGGCGGCAGCCGGCACGGGGCCATCGAAGGCCTGCAGCATCAGAGAGTTATAGGGGGTGCGCTGGAGCGGCCCGAGGTAGTAGCTTTGGTTCTCGGCTACCGTCTTGAGCGCCGAGGACTCCTCGAGGGGAATCTCAAGCTGCTCGAAATCACAAACGGCTTTGCCTCTCGCCATGGCCCGCCAGCCCATTGCCGTGGGGCCCCGCAGCAGAAACAGGGCGCCTCGGTCGAACTCCTGTCCCAGGTAGTCGGTCAATACGGCGGCGATATCTTCCCTGTCCCGCGCCTCCGTCAGTCGATCAGAGACGGTCTCGAGGGTGTGCCGGCCGCCGGGAACTTCTTCGGCCATCCCGTCGGTGGGGAAGATCTCTTCCGCGGTTGACTCGGAGGGGGGAAGTCGGGGCGTGGGGACTGCCGGGGGAGGGCTCTTCGACGTTCCGGCCGATGACGGTCGGTCGTTCGGGGGGCTTGCCCGGCGATTCGCGAGGGGCGTTGCCGTTTTTGGTTTGGTCGCCATCTTTTCCGCGGAGCCTGACGAGGGGCGGCTCTTCCGGACGCCGGCCTGGATGTAACGGAGGTCCCGTTCGATCTGATAGTATTTTTCCAGTGCCAATACCAGGCGCAGCTCGGGAGTAATGACCGGCTTGATGACGAACCCGGTGCGAAAGGCGATTTCCTCGGTCGCCTGAAAATCCGCCGGATCGGCCATGGCCAACGTCAGTCGGCGATTCTCAAGGCGCAGCGGAATAACCCGGTATTTTTTGACGATCTGCCGGGGGACCGCCTGAATCACCTGGGGAGGGATATTCATCAGCGCTTCGGTGGGAGCAAAGGGCACGCCGAGTTTTTTGCTGAGAACCCTGGCGATCTCCCCCTCGGCCAAAAACCCCATTTCGATCAGGTTGGTTCCGAGGCGTCCGCCGAAGATTACCTGATACTTCAGAGCCTCCTCCAATTGAGCGGCACTGATCAGTTCTTCCTGGACCAGAAGTTCTCCCAACTTTAAGGCCACCGAAATGCTCCTGACGGTAAACGGGATGGGGAGGGGCTTTCGGGCCGATTCGAAACTCTCGCCGGATGGCCCGCGCGCGAAGCACAAAAAACCGAAATTATCCCAGTGTAAGGGTTGCGCCGGCAGATTGCAAGCAGGATTAAAAGGTTGCCACCCGGCCAAGAGCGCGGATTCCCCGGTGGCAGCGGGGAATCGGTTCTTCGCCTTCGTGGGCAGTGCTGGAATTCTACAGATGGTTGCCGGAGTGCAGGAGCCGGGCCTGATGGAGATTTTCCCCTTCGAGCCGCGCCAGAACCGAAGGGATCTGTTTGCCGAATTCGGCCCGGTGTGCCTTGGAGACCGGAGCTGCGGAGCGGGAGCGGAGCTTTATCGGGTTGACCGGCTCGCCGTTTTTGCGCATGCGAAAACAGAGGTGGGGACCGGTAGCCAGGCCGGTGGCTCCGACATAGCCGATCACCTCCCCCTGGGCGACCCGTTTGTACCGCTTCATACCCCGGGCGAAGCGGGTCATATGCAGATAGATCGATACATATCCGTTGCTGTGGCGAATTTTGATGTAATTGCCGTTGAAACGGTTGTAACCGATCTTGTAGATGGTACCGTCGCCGACCGTTTTGATGGGGGTGCCGACCGGAGCGGCATAATCGATGGCCGGATGAGCTTTCCAGGTCCGGGTGATGGGGTGAAACCGGTGCATGGAGTATCCCGAGGAGATCCGGGTGAAATCGAGGGGCGCTTTCAGGAAGGCCTTTCGCAGGCTGTTCCCCTCGGCGTCGTAATAGGCGGGGCGGTGATCGCCGTCCTTGAACAGGAAAGCCCGGAAACTCTCTCCCCGGTTGGTGAATTCGGCCGCCAGGATGCGCCCGTAACCGGCCGGCTGGCCGTTGCGAAAGCGTTTCTCCACCAGCACCTGAAACGAATCGCCCGCCCGGATATCGCGGATAAAGTCGATGTCCCAGGCGAAGATGTTGGCCAGTTCCACGGCCAGCTCGGTATCTTCGCCGCTGTCGGTCACGGCGTCGAACAGGTTGGTCTTGATCTCTCCCCGGACCCGACTGGTTTTCACCGCATAGGGGATCGGCGAGCGGGAGACGTCGAATCCCTCGGCCGCTTTTTGGATGATCAACTGGTCGTTTTCGTCGATATCGTACGCGAACCGGTCGAACGCTCCGTCGATCAGGTGCAGGGTGTAGGGCTGGCCGGCGCAGAGTCTGGAGAGGGGAAAAACCTTGCGGCTCCGGACGGCCAGCGAATGCAGTTCCTGGGCGGTGCAATACCCGTCGAGCAGGGAGGTGGCGGTGTCTCCGGGCTGAACGGTGCCGTCGATCGTTTTCTTCAGAAGCTTCGGAACCGGTGGGGGGGAGGGTTTCGCCGTCGCCTCGGGAACGGCACTCGCCTCGGTCACCGTGGACGATTCATGGTTGTCCAGAAGCAGGATTCCAAGCACGAAGAGCAGCAGAAGCACCAGAAACGGAAGCCGCCACCGGGGGCGGCGGAACTGGGCGGGAGCGTTTCGGGGAGGATTAAAATCGAGGTCCATCGAGGTTGCCTGTTTCGAACCGCAAGAAGAATCGGCCGAAGTTTCCGGTCGACAAATAAAGGCGGGCATATTTTAACAGGTTTTGCTTCCCTCTGTCTATGGTTCTAATGGGCCTGAAAGAAAAAGCAAGGCCGATGTTGAAAAGATTGCCGAAAAAAGGTACACAAGATGATCGGGTATCTAATTTATAGTGATCCGTCACATGCGCGGGAGACAGGCGATGATCGACAGCCAACGACTGACGGCGGAATTTTCCCGCCTGGCGGCCATTTCCAGCCCCTCCTTTCACGAAGGGGAAATCAGCCACTATCTGCAGGCACGTTTTCAGGAACTGGGCGCCGAGATGGCTGCGGACGATGCCGGCGAAACGATCGGCAGCGAAAGCGGCAATCTGATCTTTTTTCTCCCTGCCCGGGGGAAAAGCGGCGAACCGCTGATGCTCTGTGCCCACATGGATACGGTGGAACCCGCCGACGGGGTCAGGCCGGTGCTCAGGGACGGTGTTTTCACCAGTGCCGGCGAAACGGTGCTGGGGGCCGACGACAAGGCGGGACTGACGGAGATCATCGAAGCCCTGGAGGTCCTCCGGGAACGTGGAATACCCCACGGTCCCATCGAGGTGGTCGTGACCATCTGCGAGGAAGTCGGGCTGCAGGGGGCGAAGCAGCTCGATTGCTCCCGGCTGCGCTCTCGGTGGGGACTGGCCCTCGATACCTCGGGGGTGGACCGGCTCATCCACAAGGCCCCCGGCGCCAACCGACTGCAGGTCGACGTCCTCGGTCGGGAGGCGCACGCCGGCATCGCTCCGGAAAAAGGCGTTTCGGCCATCGAGGTGGCCTCCCGGGCGATCGCGGCCATGCGTCTGGGCCGTATCGACGAGGAAACCACCGCCAATGTCGGCGTCATTCGCGGAGGTCAGGCGACCAATATCGTGCCGAGAAGGGTGACGGTCGAGGGGGAGGCGCGCAGCCACGATCCGGAGAAACTGGCGCGCCAGACCGAGCATATGGTCGCCTGCTTCCGGGAGGCGGCCCGGGGCCTGGCCCGCTCCCTCGATGGCGATCCGTTCGAGGCCGAGGTTGCGGTCACGGTGACGGCCGAGTATCCGCGAATGGCGGTGGACCGCGCCGCCCCCATCGTTCGGCTGGTGGAGAAGGCTGCCGCGCAACTGGGTCGCCCTCTGGCCGTGGAGGCCGCCGGTGGCGGCAGCGATGCCAATATCTTCAACGGCCACGGCATCGAAACGGTGATCCTGGGAACGGGAATGACCAACGTGCACTCCGTCGAAGAGTCGGTCCGGGTGGCGGACATGGTCGCCGTCGCCGAGCTGCTGGTGGAGGTGATCCGCAGCGCGTAGGGCGAGGCCTAAGGGGCAAGCCGCTGGTCACTGGTCACTGGTCACTGGTCACGCATTACGAATCCCGCGTCCCGCGCACCTGATGTTAACCGATGAATTTCCCCAACCAGCTCCCCATCGACACGATTCTCCCCGAACTGAAACGGGCCCTCGCCGGCCGCGACGCGGCGGTGCTGCAGGCGCCGCCGGGGGCGGGCAAGACCACCCGGGTGCCCTTGGCGCTGCTGGGGGAATCCTGGCTGGCCGACAGGTCGATCCTGATGCTCGAGCCCCGCCGCTTGGCGGCGACCAACGCCGCCCGCTATATGGCGGGTTTGCTGAACGAGCCGGTGGGGCAGCGGGTGGGGTACGCCATCCGTTTCGACCGCAAGGTCTCGGCCGCCACCCGCGCCGAGGTGATCACCGAAGGGATTCTCACCCGGCGCCTTCAGGACGATCCGACCCTGGAGGGGGTGGGGCTGGTCATTTTCGACGAATTTCACGAGCGCCACCTTCAGTCCGACCTGGCGCTGGCCCTCTGCCGCGATGCGCAGCTCGGCCTGCGCCCGGATCTCAAGCTGCTCGTCATGTCGGCCACCCTCGATGCCGCCCCCATCTCCCGCCTGCTCGGCGATGCGCCGCTTATCACCAGCGAGGGGCGCCGTTACCCGGTAACGGTGCGCTACCTCGACCGGCCATCCGGTGAGCCGGTGGCCGAGGCGACCGCCCGGGCGGTTCGCCGGGCCCTGCCCACCACCGAGGGGGATATTCTGGTTTTTCTCCCCGGCGTCGGGGAGATCCGCCGTTGCCGGGAGCTGCTCGCCGCCGGTCACGGATCGGAGGTCCCCCTGGTCTGTCCGCTGTATGCGGATCTGCCTTTTGCGGAGCAGGAGCGGGCGATTCTCCCCGGGCCGCGGCGAAAAGTGGTCCTTGCCACCAACATCGCCGAAACGAGCCTGACCATCGAGGGCGTAACGGTGGTCGTCGACAGCGGCCTGGCTCGCCAGCCCCGGTTCGACCCGGCGACGGGCTTTTCCCGTCTCGAGACGGTGCGGATCTCCGCCGCCAGCGCGAAACAGCGAGCCGGCCGTGCCGGCCGGGTGAGGGCGGGGATCTGTTTTCGCCTCTGGAGCGAGGGAGAACAGGGGGCCCTGCTGCCCCAGACGCCGCCCGAAATCCGTTCGGCCGACCTGGCGCCGCTGGCCCTCGACCTCGCCTGCTGGGGGGTTGTCGACCCGGAGGTGCTCTGCTGGCTCGATCCGCCCCCCGCGGGGGCGCTTGCGGGGGGCCGCCGACTTCTGCAGAGTCTTGGCGCGCTGGATGAAAAGGGGCGGGTGACCCCTTTGGGGCGCCGCATGGCGGAGCGGCCCGCCCATCCCCGGCTCTCCCGGCTGATGCTCGAGGGGGAGCGTCGCGGGGAGCTTCCCCTTGCCTGCGATCTGGCCGCATTGCTCGCCGAGCGGGATCTGCTGCGCGGCGATGCTGTATCCCGGCCGGGGAGCGACAGCGATCTGCTCGACCGCTGGGAGCTGCTGGAGCGCTGGCGGCACGGGGCGCAGGTCCCCGATCCGGCGGCCTGCGCCGCGGCGGATCGGGCCTCCCGCTTCTGGCGGGGACGCCGGCAGAGGGGTGGGCGGCAACCGTCACCGGTCACCGCCGAGGAGGTCGCTTCCCTGCTGCTGCCGGCCTTTCCCGACCGCCTCGCGCGTCAGCGGCAAGAGGGCACGGGGGCCTATCTGCTGGTGACCGGCAGGGGAGGCCGGCTCTCGCCGCGCTCCCGGGTGCACGGCGCGCCCTTTCTGCTGGCCCTTGAGGTCGGCGGCGGTACCGAAGGTGCCATTCATCTCGCCAGCGCGGTTTCGGAGGCGCTCGTTCTGCAGGCCTTTGCCGCCGATCTGGAGCTTCGGCGCCGGGTGGCATGGGATGCGCGCGAAGAGCGGGTCGTCGCCGTCGAGGAGCGGCGCCTGGGGGCGCTGACCCTGGCGCTTCGCCCGATCCGCCCCACGGCCGAGGAGGAGACGTCCGCGCTTCTGGAGGGCGTTCGGACCCTCGGCCTGGAGGTACTCAACTGGACCCCGGCGGCGCGGCAGCTGGCGGCCCGGGTTCGGTTTCTGGCCCGGACCTTTCCCGCGGAAGAGTGGCCGGACCTCTCCCCGGAACATCTGCTGGTCACGCTGGAGCGGTGGCTGGGGCCCTTTCTGCAGGGGCGCAGAAGCCGTGCGGACTTGGCGGGTCTCGATCTGGTGCCGCCTCTGCTGGCCCTTCTGCCCTGGCCCTTGCAGCGTCGCCTGGACGAAGCGGCCCCGCTTCGTCTTCTGGTGCCGAGCGGCGCGAAGATCCCCCTCGACTACGTCACCGACGGGCCGCCCGTGCTGGCGGTGAAACTTCAGGAACTGTTCGGCCTTGCCGACACTCCCCGGGTTGGAAAAGGCCGGGTGCCGGTCTTGCTGCACCTCCTGTCTCCGGCCCGCCGGCCCATACAGATCACCCGGGACCTGAAAAATTTCTGGGATACCATCTACCCGGAGGTAAAAAAAGAGCTCAAGGGGCGCTACCCGAAGCATCCTTGGCCCGACGACCCCTGGAAGGCCGTGCCGACCGGGAAGACCAAGCCCCGCTGACGGCACTTACTTAGTGCCGGCAACAATCTTCTCCTGCAGGAAAAGGCCGGAATTCCCCGAAAATTTTTCCCGGAACACGCTTGTTGTTTTACAAGCTCTGCTCTCTTGTACTATAATCCTCTCATATTGCTGATGAATTAATCCCGCGGCAGTGGCCGCCTCTTTTTTCCGACAGGACCGCAAGGTGAGCGATTCTTTACGCACTGTTCTTCTGGTGGACGGTAACCGAACCGAGCGCGAACGACTGGCCGTTGTGCTTCGCAAGGAAATCGACTGTATCGTGTTCGAAGCGGACAATCCGGGCGCGGCGCTGGATCTCGTCTCCCGGGAAGATGTCTGCGTCTTGGTGACCGGTCTGCTCCCGGAAAAGAACGGGAGCTTCGACCTGGTCAAAAAGGTCTTTCAAGAGGATCACCGAGTGGTCTCTCTGATCGGCGTGCCACTCGGAGACCGCGAAGCCCTGGTCGAAGCGCTGCAACTGGGCGCTTTCTTTTATCTCAACGTCCCTTATGATCTGCGCGAAGCGGTCATCGCCGTGGCCCGGGCCCTGAATCATTACGATCTGAGCACCTACCACGAAAAGCGGGGCCTCAAATTTCGCAAAAGCGAAGGGTTTCGTGGCATCATCGGCAACTCTCCGAAGATGCGGGAACTTTTTGACATAATCGAGCGGGTCGCCGAAGACGGAACGAGCACCGTCATGATTCAGGGGGAGAGCGGTACCGGCAAGGAGCTGGTGGCCCGGGCCGTTCATGCCTTCAGCCCGCGCAAGGTGAAAAACTTCGTCCCCATCAACTGTGCCGCCATCCCCGACGAACTCCTCGAAAGCGAGCTCTTCGGCCATCTCAAGGGGGCCTTCACCGGGGCAATCCAGTCGAAGATCGGGCGCATCCAATATGCCGACGGCGGCACCCTGTTCCTGGACGAGATCGGCGACATGAAGCCCGCTCTGCAGGCCAAATTGTTGCGGGTTCTACAGGAAAAGGAGTTCGAACCGGTCGGGCAGGTCAAGCCGATGTCGGTCGATGTCCGGGTGATTGCCGCAACCCATCGGGATCTGGAAAAACTGGTCGAGGAAGGGAATTTCAGAGAAGATCTCTATTACCGGCTGAACGTCGTGCCGATCTTCATCCCCCCCCTGCGGGAGCGTTTCGGCGATATTCCCCTGCTGCTCGAGAAATTCACCCACATGTACAATCGCAAACGCAAGCACCGGCTACGCGGGTTCAGTGCCGATGCCGTGGCCGCCCTGACGGAATACCCGTGGCCGGGTAATGTGCGGGAGCTGGAAAATCTGGTGCAGCGGATGGCTGTTTTTCATGGCGGAAAAAGCATCGGGCGGGCGGAGCTGCCGAAAAATTACCTTGTTCAATCCGACCGAAGCAGCCCCTCTCCCCCTCCTGCCCCCGAAACAGCGGGATTCGATCCCGCCCGGATCGCAGCGGGGGTCGACTACAATTCCCTGGTCAGTGAATTCGAGGACCGGCTCATTCTCCAGGCGCTGCATCTGACCCAGGGAAATAAAAAGGAAGCGGCCAGGTTGCTCAACCTCAAGCGAACCACTCTCTCGGAAAAGATAAAGAAAAAAGACCTCGATCGGGAGTGATCTCTTCGCCCCTTCCTTCTCCCCTCTTCTTTTAGGTGACGCTCTTTTTCCGCCCCACCCGGCAGGATTTAAGGGTGGCCGAAATCGCCCGTTGCTTTTCCCTCCAGTGCGCCGTCGCACCCGCCCTGAAAAGCCAAATTTGGCGGAAAACCGGCGGCAAAAGTTTGTCACATTCGGCCCGTTGCCTCCGCCCGTCGCGAAAAAATAGTTTAGAGTTAGTCACTTGTAATTTTGGCACGTGATTGGCAGTTCACCGGGTATGTGAGAGCGGGGAGGGGAAATGAAGGATCGGTGCTGGCCTTCCGGATAGCGGTCCCCCCTGGGACCCTTGACAGAGGTGGCAGCTTCCTGGTTCCCGGAGGGAAGCCGGACAGGCCGACCCCGCGGATTCGAGAGGGCGGACGTGAGGCTCAGACTCTGTATGCAATGTCTTGAAAATTCCCTTGGACGGCGGAGATTGCCGACAAAGATTTTGCTGGCGAACGATCTCGATCTCTTTCTCGCGGCGGAAAACACCTTTTTCCGCCGTCGTGAGGTCGACCTGATCATTGCCCGTACCGGCGAGGAGGCCTATGACCTGGCGCGGCTCCATAAGCCGGATCTTATTTTCCTGAATCTCACCATGGAGGGGATGGACGGCGATCTGTGTTGCCGAAAAATCAGAAGCCATCCCGAGTTGCGCGCCATACCGGTGGTTCTGATCACCGAAGGCAAGCGCCGCGAGGATCTCGATCGCTGCTGCGAGGCGGAGTGCGACGATGTCCTCACCAAACCGCTGGGTCGACCGGTTCTGCTGGCGGTCGTACGCAAATTTCTGGAGGTTACCGAGCGGGCCGCGCCCCGGGTCGAGGCGCGGCTGAGGGTGCATGTCCGCCAAAATCAGACGCTGCGGCGGGGCTACTCGGTCAATCTGAGCAGCGGCGGCCTGTTTCTGGAAACCGCCTCTCCCCCTTCCGTGGACACGGATCTCGCCTTACGGTTTTCCCTCGCCGACGGGGTCTCGACCATCCGTTGCCATGGACGCGTGAGCTGGATCAATCCCTCGGGAGAAGACAAGGTCCCCCATCTGCCGACCGGCATGGGGATTCAGTTTACCGATCTGAGCGCCGAGGATCTGGAAAAAATCCAGAATTTCGTCAAGTGCCGATTTATTGCCCGATTGCGTTAATTTCATCTTCAGGCTGGGGGCGCGGCGTTTGGCGGTGTTCCCGCGGCACTTCGATGTCGAAGTCGCAAATCAGTGGCAGATGATCGGAAAAGGGCACGTGCGGCACCTGAAAATCCCGCAGAGTGATCCCCTTGCTGTAGAGGATGAAATCGAGATGCCGGTTCGGGTGATTGCTCGGATAGGTTGGCAGGCCGACCCGGTTGGCATTTCGCAGTCCGGAGGCCGCCAGGAATAAATCGATTTCCCGCTCACCCCACAGCATGTTGAAATCTCCCGCCACCACATACGGTTTTTCCGTCTTTTTTACCAGATCGTAGAGCGCCCCCAGCTGCCGATGCCTGGCCCTCGAGCCGAGAGCGAGGTGGACCAGATAGACCACCACATGGTCCAGTTCGACCTCCATCACCAGCCGCTTCATCCCGTACTCGAAGAAATGAAACGTTTCGTGGCGAATCCGGTCCCGGCCCAGAAAGGCGTTTCCCTGCTTGCCCAGCACCGGCACGTGGCGCCAGAGGGAGCTCTCCTCGTATTTGACCGCGTGCGAATGATAATGTCCCAGCGACTCCGCCAGCAGCTCCGCCTGATTTCGCCCCCGCATCCGGTAGGAACCGAGGTCCACTTCGATCAGGCCGATCAGATCGGCTTCCTGAGCTTCGAGAAAGGTAGCGATCCGCTGCAGATTCTTCCGCGAAGGACGCATGAAATGGTGGGCTCGCAGGCCGGTTCCATAGCGAATGTTGTAGAGTACGAATCGCATCGAAGCCTCCACAAGGATTAAAGCACTCCCGCCGTATAAGACAAGGGGGCGCCCAAAAAGGGAGCCGATTGTCGAGATCCTGCTGTCAGGTTGGCGGCAACGCTCCCGGGAGACGTTTGACGAGTGCTTCACCCGTCGACACGTCCCTGCCGGCAAGGGCGCTGTTTGGTTTTTTAACCATTAACGTGCTGTTTTCACTCCTCATTCATGGTATGTTAAAGGTTAGCCGAAACGGCCATTCGTCTTTTTAAGCGATTTGCCGATACAGATGAGAGAGTTTCGATGAACCTGTCCCTGCTGGCCGTATTTATTCCGACCTTTTTTTTCGTCTCCTTTACCCCCGGCATGTGCATGACCCTCTCGCTGAGCCTGGGGATGACCATCGGCGTGCGTCGCACCTTCTGGATGATGTACGGCGAATTGCTCGGCGTCGGGCTGGTCGCCTCGGCGTCGGTGGTCGGCGTGGCGGCGGTCATGCTGCGTTACCCGGCTCTGTTTGCCGTCGTTAAGCTGCTGGGAGGGGCGTACTTGGGGTATCTGGGAGTGCAGCTGTGGATTTCCCGGGGAAAGATGGCCCTTGACCTGGAGGCCGGCCGCAAGATGAACACTGCGCCGGGCAACCTGGCCCTGCAGGGATTTGTGACGGCCGTGGCCAATCCGAAAGGCTGGGCATTTTTCATCGCCCTGCTGCCCCCCTTTATCAGCGAGCAGCGGCCGCTCCTGCCACAGCTCGCACTGCTTCTCGCCATCATCCTCACCCTGGAGTTCCTCTGTCTCATCCTCTACGCCGGAGGCGGGCGCACCTTGAGCCGGATTCTGCAGCGAAAAGGCAGCGTACGTCTGCTCAACCGCGTCGCCGGCACCTTGATGCTGGGGGTCGGCGTGTGGCTGGCCGCGGGGTGACGTCCGCCGTTGCGAAATGATGCTGATGGTCCATACTGGAAGCATCAATCTTTTTTACGGGAGGATTTTCGATGGCCAGCGACAAGATCTTTTCCTGTCCCGACTGCGGTGCCAATATCCCGGTCGGGGATCCGCAAAACACCGACCTCGTCACCTGCAACCGCTGCAGTTGCACCTGCCATCTCGAATATGTCGATCGCGAACAGGCCTGGGAGCTGATCCCCGTCGAACCGGTGGAAAAGGGGCCTGAGGAGCCAACGGAAAGCAATCCGGCCCGGCCCTTCGAAGTCTTCAAGGAGCCCGCCGGCCCGCGCAAGGACGATACCGACAAACTCTGAGAGTGCGAGCGCGAAGGCCATCCACGGGGCGGCTCGGAGAATGACGGCGAGAGAGGCTGTATTTGACAGGCCTTCGGTTGGCGATATCTTTTCGATACATCGCGACAGGAGGAAGACATGGAAGATACCACCATCAAAAAGATCGACTCGCGGCATTCCCCGAAGGGCAGGGATGGGCAAAAATATCTGGCTGCCGGCACCTCTCTGGCCATGCGCCTCTGGGAGCAGGAGCCCCGGGGGGCCCCCGGAGAGCCCCACGCCCGTCCTTATGAAACCATCGGCTATGTCATCGGCGGCCGGGCCGAACTCGAAACCGAAGGGCAGAAAGTGATTCTGTCCGCCGGTGATTCCTGGGTGGTGCCGAAGGATGCCCGTCACGTCTACCGAATCCTCGAGCCGTTCACCGCGGTCGAGGCCACCCATCCCCCGGCCCGCATTCACGGCCGGGACGAGGTTTAGAGCCCTCTCTCTGCGCAGGTTCAGAAGCAGCGACATTCGGGAGGCAGGGAGCACCGGTCTCGGCCGACCGCTTCGCTTCTTTTTGTCTGGAAGAGCGCTATTTCAAGGCAACGATTTTCGCCGGGAATGATACAGTAATAAATTGAAATGATTGGCGTTCCCGGTTGGCGGGCACACGCTTCATGGATGATTGAAATCAACCTGATGAATGGGAGAGGTGGATGACCCGAGCGAACGATACCTCAATGTTTCGGACTTTGCCCCTGAGTACCGATCTTTCCTTGCGGCGCCGGTTCATGGTCGTGGCCGAGCCGCTGCTCGGCAATCTGCGGTTCGGCCTGCTGCTCGAGGTGCTGGACAAGCTGGCCGAAGATACGGCGCTGGCCTATGTGCACCGCTTTGCCCCCGACGCCCGGGTGGTGACGGCGGCGATCGACAATATCATCGTTCGCCATGCGGCCGATGTGACCCAGGATCTTGCATTCCACGCCCGGATCAATTATGTGGGGCGCACCTCGATGGAAGTCGGCATCCGGGTCGAGCATCCGGGCGATCCGTCGATCCATATTGCCACCTGCCACTTTACAATGGTCGCCCGCTCCGGCATGGGCGAGGGGGCGACCAGCGTCCAGATCCCGCCGCTCGAGTATGTGGATGAACTGGAAAAGGAGCGGGCCGCCAAAGCGATCGAGAGCCGGGAGGAGTACCGCCAGGAAGAGGCGGCCAGCAAGGAGCCGCCGAGCCATGAGGAATTCATCCTGCTCGACAAACTGCACCATGCCCAGGAGGAGCCGGGCTTCCAAGGACTGCTGGCGGGCAATCTGGTGACCGATGCCTGGGAGCGTATGTATCCCGAACAGGAGAACGTGCCGCAGAAAATCTTCGGCGGCTACCTCGTGCGCCGCGCCTACGAGATCTCCTCCATCTGTGCCGAGATGGTGGCGACCCACCGCCCGGTGATTGTTGCCGTCAACCGGATCAACTTTTTTCATCCGGTGCGGTTGGGGGACAAACTCCATTACACCAGCCGGATCGTCTATACCGGCAAGACTTCGATCAGCGTCGAGGCGAGCATCCGCCGGATCAGTCGGGACCGCTCCAGCACGGCCCTCTCCAACTCCTGCCTGTTCACCTTCGTCAATGTCGACGGGGACCTGAAGCGACAGTCGGTGCCCACCATCTATCCCGTGACCTACGCCGAGGACGCCCGTTATCTGATGGGCTACCGCCGTCACCGGGATCTGGCCCACCACAATTGACCGCCGTCGCCGTTCTTTGGCCTTTTTGCCTCGGAAAAAAAGCCTGCCCTTTCTCCAAAGGGGCAGGCTTTTTCGATATGAAAAAGTTTCTTCTCAGCCGATTGCGGGTCAGTGGAGCATTTTTTTCACCTTCTTTTCAACCTCTCTTCTGGCGATGCCGTATTTTTCCTCGAGCAGGCCCACCAGTTTGTCGTAATGGCCGTCGATGACGTCCAGATCGTCGTTGGTCAGTTTGCCGAAGGCCTTTTTGATGTCGCCCCGAATCTGCAGCCACTGTCCGTGAAATTTTTCAGTGTTCATGACGTTTCTCCTTTTAGTGTTTTTGTTATTTATTGCTATTTTACCGCAGGTTAAGCCGGGTGCAAATGGCGTGGATTCCGGCGCGGAGTTTAGCTCTTCGCCTTGCAGGTGACCGTTGTCCGCATCTCCGAGCTGGAAGACCAGATCGTCTACCGGCGGGAGTTCTTCAACGAGGCCGTCAATCTCTACAATATCCGCCTCGAGCAGTTTCCCGACGTGCTGGTCGCCCGTCTGTTCAGTTTCCGCGAGCGGCCCCTGTGGAGGATCGATCCGCCGGGACGTGAAAGTCGACTTTCAGCCTGCCTGAGACCTTTATGACGGGGGGGGAAACGCCCGGGGGGCTCTGGATTTTGGCAGCGCTGAAAATTATTACCCCGCTGGTTTCTTTTTTTGTGTATAATTAGAAATTATGAATATGGGTGTACCGACTCCCCCCTCGCGCCCCTTCTTCGGCTGGTCGATCCAGGCCAAACTGGTCAGCGCCCTGTTGCTCTTGACCGTCGGCCCCTTGTTGCTTCTCGGCATTCTGATCGCCCACCGTACCGAACATCTGCTGACCGAGCGCATCTCGGAAGAATTGCGGGTCGAGGTGGAAACCGCTGCCGAAGCCCTGGAGGTTTCCCTCGACGGGGGACGCCGTGATCTTCTCTTTCTGGCCGAATTGCTGCAGGGGCAGGTACGGCCCGAGATGTCCGAGGCTCACTGGCGCCAACTGGAGGCGCAATTGCTGCAATCAATGCGGGAGGCAAGGGGCTCGTACCAATTGCGGTTCCTGGATGTCGCCGGCAGGGAAGTCCTCGGCATCGACAGGCGCAACGGTTCTCTTTTTCTCACCCCCGTTACGGACTTGCGTCCAAACGGGAACCAGGAAACCTTTCACGGGGCAATGCATCTGTCCCCCGGCGGGATCCATCTTTCCGGCTTCGATCTTTCCACAGAAGATCCTCTGGCTCCGGCCCCGGATCGCTTAGTTTCGCGCATGGCCACGCCGGTGGTCGATAGCAAAGGTTCATTTAAGGGCGTGCTGGTGTCACATATTTACGCCGAGGGGTTGCTCCAGGCCCTGGGGCCGCTCAAGCCGATTCCCGGCGTCGGCGTCTTTCTGATCGATGACAGTGAACGTTATCTCGCCATGGAGCACCGCAACGGCCACTCCATTTTCCACGTCGACAATCTG
The DNA here is from genome assembly GCA_963783365.1 of uncultured delta proteobacterium. Lineage (GTDB taxonomy): Bacteria > Desulfobacterota > Desulfuromonadia > Desulfuromonadales > CAWANI01 > CAWANI01. Next base: position 16,297 of record CAWANI010000012.1, read on the forward strand.
CATCAGCTCGCGCAGACTCTTGGTTTCGTACCGCCCATTCCCTCCTCTGTAATGGCCGCGACCGTCCGCCGGGACGGCCGGCTTCTGGTGGCCCTGGCTCCGGTTCGCTTTTTGCCCGACCGGCAGTGGTTGCTGGCCAAGAGTTATCCGAAAGCTGCCATCCTTGGCGATATCTCCCGTTTGCGAATGACCGTTTTCGTCCTGGCCTTTCCTCTCGCCCTGTTGGTGACGGTGCTGGCCATTTTGACGGCGCGTCGGTTCACCCGACCCGTGCGCGAGCTGTCGCATTTCGCCGAGGCGGTCGCCGGCGGCGATTACAGCCGGCCAGTGGCCGTTTCCGGCCACGACGAGCTGGGGCAACTCGCTCACTCGCTGCGCGAAATGGGGTACTCTCTCGCCGAATCCCGGGAACGGCTTCTCGATTGGAACCGCACCCTGCAGGAGGAGGTGGCGCGCAAGGTTGAAGCTCTGCACGAGTCGGAGAAAAAATATCAGCTGATTTTTTCCGCCGAGTCGGATGCCATCGTTATCTTTGACGCCAAAAGTCGCAGGATCGTCGACGTCAACGTCGCCGCCGAACGACTCTACGGATACGCCAGAGAAGAGATGCTTCGCCTGAATCTCAGAGATGTGACTGCTGAAGAGGGGGAGAATGAGCGCTGCTTTCGCGGGACCCTCACCGGCGAGCGGCATACCATCCGTCGCATCCTTCACCGGCGCCGGGATGGGAGCGTTTTCCCCGCCGAAGTCTCCGCCGGCACGTTTATGTGGAACGGCGGAAAGAAGCTGGTGTGCATCGTGCGCGATATCACCGAGCGCGAGAAAATCGCCGAGCTGAAGGACGAAATGCTCTCCTCGGTCAGTCACGAAATGCGCACTCCCCTGACGGCCATGCTCGGATTCGTCGAGTATCTGCTGGAAAACGAGGTCGACCCCACGGAGCGCCGGGAATACCTCAGTGTCATCCTCAAGGAGAGCGAGCGACTCAAGGGACTGGTCGACAATCTGCTGGCTATGCAGCAGCTGCGGGCGGGAATTGCCAGGGAAAGCTTTGCACCGGTGAGGGCGAGGGCCGTTTTAACTGAAGTTCTCCGGGCCTTTGCCAAACCGGGCATGCAAGAGAGGCTGACGATTTCCTGTCCGGAACAGTTGCCTGCAGTGTACGCCGATCAGGTTCAGCTGGTTCAGGCTCTGGAAAACCTGGTCGACAACGCACTCAAATACTCCCCGCCGGACTCTCCCGTCGTTCTCGGAGTGCGGCCGGAGAAGGACGGCGTCACTTTCTGGGTGCGGGATCAGGGGGCGGGAATCTCTCAAGAGATGCAAAAGCAGCTTTTCGACCGGGTTTTCCGGGTCGATTTCGACAATGATCTTCGCGTGGGGGGAACCGGCCTCGGTCTGCCGCTGGTCAAGGAGGTGGCGCAGGTCCACAAGGGCCGGGCCTGGGTGGAAAGCGAGGAAGGGCAGGGGAGCCTGTTCTGTCTTTTCATTCCGGCCGGAGGCCCGCCGAAGGGCTCCCCCCAAAGCCCTTCCCAAGGCTGATCCCGCCGGGGGCGACTCCCCTCACAGTTTCAGCGGGAACTTTTCAACGCACTTGCAAACGCGCGGGGGGAATAGCCGTGAATGACCTTGCCGTTGACGACCACGGTGGGGACGCCCCGGCGCGGGTCGATCTCATTTTTGCGCCGGGCGGCGGCGGAATCCTTTTCAACGTCGTAATCGTGCACCGCAATGCCGCGGGAGCGGAAATAGGCGAGGGTCTTTTTACACCAGGGACACCAACTGGTGCCGTAGACCTCGACCTTCGCCTCGTGGTAAGCCGCCTCCTTGACGGGCGCCGAGGGGGCGGCCTTTGCTGTGGTGGCGGCCGGGTTCGCCCGTGCCGTTGCAGCGCCCGAGCCGGTCCCGTTTTCGTAAGGCGTGTCGGGCAGCGTCGCAAGTTTGCGTGCAGAGGAAAGGTTACTGGGCGGCGAATCCTGAAAATGCACAACGCCGCTCGAATCGGTCCATTTGTAGATTTGGGCCTGGGCAGAGGTGCACAGGAAAAATGCGATGAGAATCAGGAATAGAGCGCTTCTTAGCATCCGAATTTGTCCTCCTTCGTTTATCCGTCACTGTCGCCTCTCCGTTTATAAAACTCCGGGACCTTTGCGGTCAACAGATAAAATCAGGATGGACCCCCGAGGAAGATCAGCGACGCTCAGCCAGGGCCCGTCGGAACCTCAGTTCGGAGACCTTGGAGACCATGACGTCGTTTCCGTCGATCGCGACCACGGGAATGACATAACGGTATTTTTCAAAGAGGTCCCGATTTCGGGTGATATCGACTTCCTGGAGTTGAAAAGGAATCTCGGCTTTGACCTTCAGCAGGAGCTCCTTGGCTTTATCGCATAGAGAGCAGCCGGCCTTGCTGAAAATCGTCACCTGTGGCGGTTGGCGCATGACATCTCCTTCGTATCCATGGGGGAGGGGTTCTGGCTTGGGCCGGCCGATATGGGGAGAGTATCACTTTATTTTATATAATTCGAGACTGTTCCCCCCCCTTGAGATTACCGTGACCGACACTTCTCCGATATCGCTTGCAAGGGGGTGAAATCCAGGTATAAGGGAGAGGAGCCCACCCGGTCCGCATTCAAACCTGCAACGGGAAAGGAGGAGGTTATGACTGATGCGGGAGTGTTGGACAAAACATACAACACGATCATAAACAAGCTGGTGGCAACGGGACGTGCCCCCCACTATACCGAGATCGCTGCGGCGATTGAGATCCCGGTCGAAGAGGCCCGGATAGCCCTTCACGATCTTATGGCCCTGGGAATCCCAGGCATGTGGCTGTTTCCGGAGACCGACTATATAAGCAGCTTCGCGCCCTTCAGCAATCTCCCCACGCAGTACCGGATAACGGTCGACGGCGAGCAGAAATGGTTCGGCCAGTGAGGCTTCGAATCGCTGGCGGTCTGCTGGCTGTTTCCGGGAAAAGCAGTAACGATCGAAGCACCCTGCCTGGACTGCGGAGACCCCATTCATCTTAAAATGAAAGATGGGGCCCTGCTGACGACCGATCCGGAGGAGATCAGGGGCTATGTCTCCGTCCCCTTTTCACAATGGATGGAACGACTCCCATTTGCTTGAAGCACCATGAATCTCTTCCGGTCGGAAGAGCACATCAGAAACTGGCAAGGATACAGGCCCGGAACGGAGGGAGGTATCGTCGTTCTCAAGGACCTGGTCGGCTTGTTTTCTCTCGATTTCATGCGGCGGCGGCTGGATGCGGACTACGTCTCGCGCAGCGGGGAGTATGTTGACGGCCTTCTCTCCGCCGTCGCTGGAATAGGAAAGGAGATCCCCTTCTGGGCGATTGAACCTTGAGGGTGAGAGGGACTTTAGGGAAAGGGGGCAGGCCATTTCCTCCCCTTCTCTCCCAAATCTCGCCCCCAACTGGAGCATCCTTGACCCTTGGGGCGCTACCGGTTCAGAAAACCGGCAACCGAGGCGGCGGTCCGGCGCGGGCTCAACCGCACCAGAAAAACCAGCAGCTTGTTCATGGCGCCTGGGATGGCGAGGGGTTTGCCCGCCATCATGGCGGAATAGCCCACCTCCGCCACGCGGGCGGCGTCCATCATGAGAGGGCTTCTGTCCAGCCCTGTGCGGGAGATGTCGTTGCGCCGGAAAAATTCCGTCCGCGTCGGCCCCGGGCATAGCGCCGTGACCGTGACCCCGTCTCTTTTGAACTCCCGGTGCAGAGCCTCGGAAAACAGCAGCAGATAGGCCTTCGAAGCATAGTAGGTACTCAGAAAGGGCCCGGCCTGAAAGGCCGCTGTGGAGGAGACGTTGAGGATCCGGCCGTCTCTCCTTCCAGCCATATCCGCGCCGAAGAGTCGGCAGAGTTGGGTCGGAGAGGCGATATTGAGCTGGATGAGGTTCCCCTGACGTTCGGCGGAGGACTCGCTGAATTTCCCGTGGACGGCGATCCCCGCACTGTTGACCAGCAGGTCGATTTGAATCCCCTCGACGGCGAGCCGTTCATGGAGCTCTTCGGGGGCGGAGGAATTGGCCAGGTCCATGGGGACCGCGCGGGCCCGGATGCCGTGCCGGGTACTGAATTCTTCGCTGACGCGGTTCAGCTTCTCTTCGGTTCGGGCTACCAGCACCAGGTCGTAGCCCTTTTCGGCAAAGATCCGACTCAGTGCGTAGCCGATGCCCGAGGTGGCTCCGGTGATCAAGGCGGTTTTTCGCATAAGGCAGCACCTCTCGCTGAAATCCGTTCTTCAGTATGGCCGATGATGGGGAGTGGTTTCGGGTTTGGCCCGAGGCCTGGCGAGAGGGATGAATGGGCGTTTCTAAAATTTTTAGAGGCACCTTATCGGTTCCTGGCAGAAAATAGTGATCAGCTCTTGCCATGCCTCATTCTCTGTGAACCCTGAGATAAATAAATCGGCCCCTTTCCCCCTACAAAAGCCAATCTCGGCGATTATCCCCAATTACTAATATAGCCGCCCGGTAAGCCTCATCACTGCGACCACAACGCCGAAAACTGCAGCCAGCACGAGGAAACAGAGCGTGATCCCGTAGCGACCGCTCAGCGTGTCCAAAATCGCTCTGTGCGGAGGGTTTGACCTTGCCGCCACCGGTACGCTGTCGCCGCGTTGCAAATCCCGTAGGGCACCCAGGGAATCGAGAATTCCGCGCCGGGTTACAAGGTAATAATCCTTTCCCTGCAGGTTGTAGAGGATGGTGAATTCCTTGTTGTCTCCGCCCCGGCCGGAAAACACGTTTTTCACCTGGACTACGTGGCCGGTCACGTGCAGGAACCCGGTGTTCCTTGACGCCTCCCATCCGAAGGCGAGGGCGCAAGTTACCAGGAGCAAGATGGATATTCGGATTATGGCGGCGTGGGGTGATGGCGTCATAAAGCAATTCCGAAGTAAACTTCAAAAATAGCCAAAAGGATCAGATCTCAACGTTCAACAGCCCCAACCGCTGTTTCCACTCTTTTTTATCATCCCTTTGAGGTCTTTGTTCCGCTCAGTGCGCGAAAGGAGATCTGTTAAAAAGCACCGGGATAGTCAATGCGCAACGGGCGCGCCATTTAAATCTCCCTCCTTTTTCAACAGGTGGTCCTCGCGCAGCAGGTGGGCGAACTCGTCGGGGGGAAGGGGCTTGCTGAAGAGGAAGCCCTGCAGGGCATCGCAGCGGCTTTCGACGAGAAAATCGAACTGTTCCCAAGTCTCGACCCCTTCGGCGACCGCCCAGATGCCGAGACTGTGGGCGATGGCGACGATGCTGCGGGCCACCGCCGCGCCGCTCGGGTCAGTGGTCACGTCCCAGATGAAGGAGCGGTCGATCTTGAGGTAGTCGACGGGGAAGCGTCGCAGGTAGTTGAGGCTCGAGTAGCCGGTGCCGAAATCGTCCAGGCACAGGCCGATGCCGAGCTCCTTGAGCTGGCGCATCGTCTCGGCGGTCCGGGCGGGGTCCTGCATGATCATGCTTTCGGTCAGCTCCAGCTCCAGGGCCGCCGGGGCGAGCCCGGCCTGCTCGAGGGCCTCGCGCACCTGATCGATCAGGTCGGCCTGGCGGAACTGGCGGGCGGAGAGGTTGACGGCGATCTTGCCGAAATCGAGCTCCGCATCCTGCCAGGCCCGCCCTTGGGCGCAGGCTTCCCGCAGAACCCAGGCGCCCAGCGGGACGATGAGGCCGGTTTCTTCCGCCAGGGGGATGAAGGCGCCGGGAGGAACCAGGCCACGCCCGGGGTGGCTGCCAGCGCACCAGCGCCTCGCAGCCGATGATGCGCCGCGAGGCGATATCGACTTTGGGCTGGTAGTGCAGCAGGAACTCCTCCCGTTCCAGGGCCAGCCGCAGGTCGGCCTCGAGCTTGAGGGTCCCCTGCACCCGTTCAGTTCATCTCCGGGGCGAAGAAACGGAAAGTGTCGCCCCCTTCCTCCTTGGCCCGGTACATGGCGATATCGGCATGGCCGATCAGGGTCTCCACCTTCTGGCCGTCCTTCGGGTAGAGGCTGATCCCCATGCTGGCGGTAACCCGCAATTCGTGGGCGGCCAGCGGGAAGGGCTCGGCCAGCTTGTCCCGGATCTTTTTCGCCATCAGGCCGACATCGTCGAGCTCGGCCACCTCGGTGAAGGCGACCAGGAACTCGTCGCCGCCGAAACGGCTGACCGTGTCTCCGGGGCGCACGAAGCCGGTCAGACGATCGGCGACCATGCGCAGCAACTCGTCCCCCTGGCTGTGCCCCAGGGTGTCGTTGACGACCTTGAAGCGGTCGAGGTCGAGGAGCAGCAGGGCGACGATGCGCCGGGAGCGATCGGCATAGATCAGGCTCTGACTCAGCCGGTCGGTGAGCAGGTGCCGGTTGGCCAGGCCGGTCAAGGCGTCATGGCTCGCCTGGTATTCGAGGCGCTGTTCGTAGCTTTTGCGTTCGCTGATGTCATCGAAGATGGCAACGAAATGAGTGATCCTGCCTTCACTGTTGCGCACGGGCGCCATCGATAATTTGCTCCAGAACTGGCTGCCGTCCTTGCGGTAAGCGCGCAGCTCCACCTCCGCCTCCTCGCGGCGGCGCAGGGCCGCCAACAGGTCGAGCACCCCCTTCTGCCGTCGGTCCTTGCGGGTGAGAAAGTTGGGATTGCGCCCCAGGATCTCATCGACGGCGTAGCCGGTAATCCGTTCGAAGGCCGGATTGACGTAGAGGATCTGCAGAGAGCGATGGCGGGCGTCGCAGATCATGATTCCGTTGCTGCTGGCCTCGATGGCGCGGTCGCGCAGCCGCAGTTCGGCCTCGGCCTTCTTGCGGGCGGTGATGTCCTGGATGGTGCCGGCCATGCGTAGCGGCTCGCCGTCCGCGTCGTACTCCACGTCGCCCAGTCCCAGGACCCAGCGCTCCTCACCGTCGTTTTGGCGGATGATTTTGTATTCGTGGTCGAAGTGCCGTTGGTGGGCGAAACACTCGCTGAGATAGCCGAGCATCTCTTCGCGGCTCTCAGGATGGACGATCTGCACCCAGCTGGCGGAGGACCGCTCGTAGTCAGCGTCGATGCCGAAGATCCGGTCCAACACGGCTGAGCTTCTCCAGACATCGCTCGGAATGTCGTAAAGGTAGCTGCCGATACGCGCGGCCTGCTGGGCAGCCCGCAGAGTCTGCTCGCTTTCCCGCAGCGCCTCGCTCGCCCGCTTGGTTTCGGTGATGTCGATAAAGGTGACGACGATGCCGTCGACGCTCCCTTTGCTTGTCCGGTAGGGAAGGATTCGCATCAGGTAGTGCCGCCCTCCCTCCAGGCTCCCCACCTCCCGCTCGACGGCGGTCCAGGTTTCCAGCACCTGGTCGGCATCGGCGACAAATGCAGACCAGTCGATCGCTTCCGCCAGGCGCCGGAAGGGGCGGCCGATATCGGCCGGGATCAGGTTGAAGAGTCGGCCCATGGCGGGGGAGAAGCGCTGGATGGCCAGTTGCGGGTCGAGGAAGATGGTGGCGATCTCGGAGCTGGCGAAGAGGTTCTCCATATCGGCATGGGCTCGGTCGAGCTCTTCCACCTTTTTCTGCAACTCGGCATTGACCGTCGCGAGTTCTTCGTTGAAGGCCTGCAACTCCTCCTTCGAGGTCTCCAGCTCCTCGTTGGTGGATTGCAGCTCTTCGTTGGTCGACTGAAACTCTTCGTTGATGGCGACGAGTTCCTCGTTGGTTGAAATAAACCCATCATTGGAGGTCTCTAGCTGTTCGATGGTGGACTGAAGCTGCTCCCGGGTGACCTGCAGCTGCTCCTCCAGGTGGCGGACCAGCTCGTTGGCGGAGGACGCACCCCCAGAGGGCGGATCGCTCTTCTTTTCGGCGGAGGGCGGCGGGTCAGGGACAGGCATGGGTTCGAAAGCGACCATGGCCAGATTTTTACCCGACGGCGATTCGGGGAGGGGATCGACCAGCAGGTTGACGGCGTCTCCCTCGCCGTCGCCGATTATCTGCGGGCCGCGTAAACGGACCGTCTTTCGCTCGCTGAACGCCTTGTGGAGCGCGGCCCGCAGGAGGGGGCGCAGCTCCTTACGGACCATTTTCAGGATGTCGCGGGTCGGTTTGCCGGCGGGCATTTCGAGAAATCGGCTGGTCCTGCTGGAGACATAGACCAGATCGTATTTCTGGTCGACGACGACGCAGGGTGGAGTGTAGCGCTCCAGCAGGTGCTTCTCAGCCCTCGGTCCCGGTTCTTCAGGTGCCTCGTGGGGCACTGCCTGGAAGAGGCGGAGCATTTCCGGCCCCCGTGGCACGGACGCGGCGAAGTGAGAGAAGGTTTCGAGACGCGGGCCGGCATTCCGGCGTCGGTAAATGCGCCACTTTTTATCGACGGGTTCGAAAAGGTCCGTGTGTTTGCCCACTGTTTCCGCGCTGCCGAGAAACAGGAATCCTCCCGGCTTCAGAGCCTGGTAGAAAAGGGGAATGAGCCGGTTCTGCATTTCAGGGGTGAGATAGATCAGAAAATTGCGGCAGACGATCAGGTCAAGGCGGGAAAAGGGGGGATCCTTGAGCAGGTTGTGATGGGCAAAGATGATCATTTCCCGCAGCGACTTGTTAATCTGGTATTGGCCGCCGTGCCGGATGAAGTAGGCCTGGAGCCGTTTTTCGTCGACGGCGGAGACGCTATCGGCGGAGAAGCACCCGGTACGAGCATGATCGATCGCGTCGGCATCGAGGTCGGTGGCAAAGATCAGCGCCGGGGCAGGCAGGTTTTTTTCTCCAGGATCTCCCGGATCACGATCGCTGTGGAATAGGCCTCCACCCCGTTGGCGCACCCCGCATGCCAGATGCGCATGGGGTCCTCCGGGGCCCGACCGCTCAGCAGGGGGGCCAGGACTTCTCTTTCGAGGGAGGTAAAGGCCTCGGTGTCGCGGAAGAAGCTGGTGACGCCGATGAGGATATCCTGACAGAGTTCCCGCGCTTCCTGACTGCTCTGCCGCAGCCGTTCGACGTAGTCGGCGGGGGTGTCGACGTTGTTGGCAGCCATGCGCCGGCCGATGCGGCGAAGGAGGGTGCTTTTCTTGTACGAGCCGAGATTTTGTCCTGTCCTCTCTTTGACGAGGTCCAGGATGGGCTGCAGGTGCTCGTCAAGTTCGGCGGGCGGCTGTGGTTCCGAACAACCTTCGCTGTTTTCGGTATGCAGATCCTCGCGGTCCGTCATCGGCCGATTTTTCCCCTGGTCACAAGCAAATTGCGCAACACGGCTCTGGGCCACATGTCAATTCAAGTTGGAAACGGTTCGTGCAAGTTCCTGCCGGCGGCGGCGCATATCCTCTTTTGGGGGGCGGCCACCCCGGCGTCTTCGTTGGCAGGGCCCTGTAAATGACAGGGCCGCGCCGCCGGTATTCTCCGGCAGTCGCGGCCCTCGAGCTGCTATGATGATTTTTTCGAAAGAATCGTTTTTCCGAAACATTCTGCCAACACCATCCCTCCAAGAACACTAAAGCGCCACTAACATACCCTTCAGCGTCACAGGGTGTCAACCAAAAGAGACACGGTTTTGGCGAATTCCCGGAGTTTTGCCGATGCCGTTAAATCCGCCGGATCTCCAGTTTTTTCTCCGTCAGTTTCTCGTTGGCTTTTTCCAGGGCCTCTTCGCCGGAAATGACGGCGACGGTGCTCCCGTCCCAGCCGTCACGCAGGTATTTTTCGGCCAGGGCGACGAGCGTCTCCCGGTTGACCGCCAGCACCCCTTCGCGCAGCTTGCGGCGCATCTGCGGCGTCAGGCCCTGGTGGAGGTAGTTGAACTCCCGGGCGCCCTTGCCGCCGGGGGAGAGGGGGCGGTCGAGGTCGCTGAAAACCGCCAGGATCGCCTCTTTGATTGACTCGGGGTCGAATTCCCCGGCCGCCGCCCAATCCGCTGCTCGCCGGTAGACCTCAAGGGTGCGGACCAGCTGGGGGTCGCGGTAGGAAAGCATGGAGAAGAGCCCCGCTTCGGGATCAAAGGTCGCCATCCCGCCGTAGGCCCCGCCTTTTTCACGGATCTCCCGGTGGAGAAACCCTTCGCGCAGGAGCTTGGCCAGAACCATCAGGCCGGCGGCGTCGGGGTGGGCCAGCGGCACGGCGCGAAAGACCCGGGCGACATAGGAGACGGGGACCGACGTGGCCCAGCCTTCGGCCAAAGCGGCGGGGGCGAAGGGCGCGGGCGATGCGGGCGCGGCATCGGCGGCTGCGGCGGGGACCGCCGCCAGCAGCGGGGCGAGAGCGGTCTTGATCCCGGCAAAGGCCGCCCCCTCGGCGGTGACGGCGCAGCGCAGGCGATCGCGGGTGAGCAGGAACCGGCCGATCGCCTGCAGTTTTTTCGCCACCTCGGTAAGCTCCTCCGTCTTCATCCCGGCGATGCGGCGGACGAACTGGACCTGGGCGAGCCCGGCCCACTGTTCCCGCAGCCGTCCTCCCGGCGTCAGGTGGGAGGCGGCCGCCCGCGCGGCGTAACTGTGTCCCGAGGCGGGGATGGAGTTCTCGAGGTTGGTCTTCATCTGTTTGACGACGGTCTGCAGGCGGGCCAGATCGGAGAAGTCGGGCGCGCGGAGGATGTCCGCCAGGATTTCGAACAACTCCGCCCGGCGTCCCGCCATGGCCTTGCCCTTGATCTGGACCACGGGACGAAACGTATCCAGGTCGGCGGGATTCTCGAGGATGGCCGTATTGGCGCGCAGCCCGCCGGTGGATGCGGCGGTTCGCTCGGCCATCTCCTGCCAGCTGAAGCCCGCCGCTCCCATGTGGGTCAGGGCGGCGCAGAAAAGGGGGACGAAGCTCATGAGTTCATCCGGCAGCCCCGCGGTTTCGAGATGGGCCGCGAAGTAGGCGATGCCGTTGGTAGGCTGGTCGAACCAGTGGAATGAGAGCCCCCCTTCGCTCGATGTCTCCCAGGGAACCGCGCGCTCGGTGGCGGGGATGTCAGAGAGTTCGAGGGTGGGCAGGATGGAGAGATCCTCCTCGGCCTCCTGGGCCTTTTTCAGCTCTTCGGCCTGCCGGACGATCCGCTCCTTTTCCGTTTCGGTCAAGCGCGCCTGAATCTGCGCGAGGCGCTCTTCGGTCTCCCGCTGCTCCTGCGCTTTTTTCTCCGGATCGGGGCGCAGCACCAAGGTGACCCGGTGGGGATTGTCGAGTAGGGAGGAGCGGATCAGGTTCTGGAAAAAGGGGCCCGCCGCCAGCTCCCGGCGCAGCCTGGCCAGATCCTCCTCGAGTTGCAGGGGGGAGACGGGGTCGTCGTTATGCAGCCAGGGTCCGAGAAGACGCATCATCAGCAGCAGGGCGTAGGGGTACTGGTCGCCCGTCACTTCCCGGTGGGCGAACTCCATCTGCTGGATGGCGGCCTCGATCCGCTCGTCGCTGAAGCCCTTTTCGCTCGCCTCCTCAAGGACCGAGAGGATCAGCGCCTCGATGCGCTCGGCGGACTCCGGTTCGGTTCCCTGCAGCCCGGCGGCGAAAAAGGTCTCCCGGTAATCGTCGTGGTACCCGGTGCTGGGGGCCAGGTTCTGGCCGAGACCCGACTCGATCAACGCCCGGTAGAGGGGAGCGGCCGGATTGCCGAGCAGCAGGGTGGAGAGAAGAGCCATGGCGGTGCGCTCGAAGCTGTCGGCGATGGGGCAGGTGAGCCAGGCGACCTGAATCATCGATTTATTCTCGAGCGACTCTCCGGCATCGATGGGAAAGGTTTCGGTGACCCGCTTCGGCTCGGTGAAGCGGATTTCGTTTCCGACGGCGCTGTCCACCTCCCGGGCTGCGAAGTGAGCGAGCGCCTTCTCGTCGATGGTTTGCAGGTGCTTCTCCAGGGGCAGGTTGCCGGCGGTGAAGATGTAGGCGTTGGCCGGGTGGTAGAAGTCGGCGTGGAACGCCTTTAGCCCCTCCCAGGTCAGGTCGAGGATCTTCGCCGGTTCGCCCCCCGAGTTCTGGCCGTAGGTCGTGGTGGGAAAGAGGGCCTGGGTCAGTCGCCGTCCGAGCAGCGAGGAGGGGTCGGCCATCGCCCCCTTCATTTCGTTGTAGACCACCCCCTTGAACTCCAGGGGCGACTCGGGATTGTCCGGCTCGGAGAACTCCAAACGGTGCCCCTCCTGGCGAAAGTCGCGCTCGCGCAGCAGGGGGAAGAACGCCGCATCGAGGTAGATCTCCATCAGGTTGTAGAAATCCTTCTCGTTCTGACTGGCGAAGGGGTAGGCGGTCCAGTCGCTGGAGGTCAGGGCATTCATGAAGGTGTGCAGGCTGCGCTTGAGCATGGAGAAGAAGGGATCGCGCACCGGGAAGTGGCGGGAGCCGCACAGCGCCGTGTGCTCGAGGATGTGGGCCACGCCGGTGGAATCGGCGGGCGGGGTGCGAAAGGCGACTCCGAAAAGATTGTTGTCGTCTTCCGTGGCCAGATGCACCAGGCGCGCCCCGGTGGCGAGATGGCGCAACTGGTACAGAACGGCATTCAGGTCGGGTAAGGCGGTCACGTCACGGACTTTGAAGCCATTCAGCTCAAGCCCTTTTTTCAGGTTCGTATCAGGCATCGACAACTCCCTCGTTGCAGTTCACGATTATAGGTATCAAAGTAAGAATACTACCTCGAATCGTCCGGAAAATAAAGGAAACGGTAAAAAAGGGCGGGGCGGCAAAAGTGCGCGGTTATCCCCGGCGACAGAGCGGATGCCTTTTGCGTTTTTTAATTGTCCACAGGTCCTGTGGATAAAGGGGATAAAAGTGGGTATTTCGATCGCGGAAGTAGGCAAACGATGGAGGAATTTAGAACAATGCCTAAATTTTAGACAGAATAAAAAATACTTTAAAATCAATGAATTACATATGTTGGGAAGATTTCGTTGCCGTGCGCTTCGCTGTCGGAGGGGAAAAATGTGCGCCGATGGATTTGACAAAACATGACTCTGCGAGTAATCTATTAATGTACTTCTTAGCTCCGGTTTTTGCGCGTCTTGCTCCCCTCCTGGCAGACGCGCTTTTTTTTGCCGGGCAAACGAAAAAAAGGCCTGCGGTTGAAACCGCAGGCCTTTGATTTTTTGGTGGAGCTAGGCGGGATCGAACCGCCGACCTCTTGAATGCCATTCAAGCGCTCTCCCAGCTGAGCTATAGCCCCGTCGTGACGGAGACACTTTATAACAAATCGCCCGCACCCCTGTCAACTGGTTTTTTGTAAAATTTCTTTCTCCTCACGGCGGGGCTGCAACGAGGCCGGTTAGGGATTAGAAAGCCAAGCTGATCACCGAGAAGAGGGCGCAGCCGATGAGGACCGGATCGCACTTCGCGGATCTTGCCGAGGCAGAGCTTGAGCAGGACAAAGGAGATGAAGCCGAAGGCCAGGCCGGTGGAGATGGAATAGGTCAGCGGCATGAGCATGCAGGGTCAGAAAGGCCGGGGCCCCCTTCCTCGAAGTCGTAGAAGTCGATCTGGCCGATGCCGCGCATCATGAAGATGCCGACGACGATCAGCGCCGGGGCGGTGGCGAAGGCCGGCACGGTGGCGATCAGCGGGGTGAAGAGGGCCGAGAGGAGAAAGAGCAGGGCGGTGACGGTGCCGGTCAGGCCGGTGCGGCCGCCGTCGGAGACGCCGCTCGCCGACTCGATGTAGGTGGTGGTGGTGCTGGTGCCGAGCAGGGCGCCGCCGACGGTGGCGATGGCGTCGGCGCTGAGCATCCGGGGCAGGCCCGGGATGTTGCCCTCCTCGTCGACCATGCTCGCTTCGCGGCAGACCGCGAGCAGGGTGCCGAGGCTGTCGAAGAGGTCGACGAACATGAAGGAGAAGATGCTCCCCCACAGGGAGATCTTGAATGCGCCGAGGATGTCGAGCTTGAAGGCGACCGGCGCCATCGACGGCGGAATGGAGATGATCCCCTTGGGCAGGGGGGCGAGCCCGACGATCATGCCGAGGACCGTGGTGGCGATGATCGCCAGCAGGATCGCGCCGCGCACCCGCTTGATCAGAAGAAGCAGCGTGATGGCCAGGCCGAACAGGCCGAGCAGAGCCTGGGGGGTGAAATGCCCGAGCTGGACCAGCACGGCGTCGTTTTTGACAATCACCCCCAGGTTTTTCAGGCCGATGAAGGCGATGAAAAGACCGATGCCAACCGAAGTGGCGAGGCGCAAGGGGAGGGGGATTGCCTTGACGATCCGTTCGCGGATGCCGAGCCAGGTCAGCACCAGGAAGAAGACGCCGGAGAGGAAGACCACGCCGAGGGCGGTCTGCCAGGGGACGCCCTTGCCGAGCACCAGGCTGTAGGTGAAAAAGGCGTTGAGCCCCATGCCGGGCGCCATCATCAACGGGGCGTTGGCCCACAGGGCGACCAGCAGGGTGGAGAGGCCGGCGACGACGCAGGTGACGGTGGTCAGGGCGCCCTTATCCATGCCGGCCTGGGAGAGGATCGCCGGGTTGACGAAGATGATGTAGGCGGCGGTCAGAAAGGTGGTGAGACCGGCGAGCATTTCGGTGCGGACCGTGGTGTTGCTGCGCTCGAGATGAAAGAGTTTTTCCAGCATGGAGCCTCCAGAGGGATAAGGGCGATCACATCAGTGTCATTTTTGGAGGCCCTTATAGCACAAAGAAATTGTTTTCCGCAATCCCGGGGGATTAAATTGGAGATGTTTACGTCTTCGGTCGGAAAAATGTGATGGAGGGGACTAAAGATCCAATCGCCGCAGCCGCAGGGCGTTGCTCACCACCGATACCGAGCTCATGCTCATTGCCGCGGCGGCGATGATCGGGCTGAGCAGCAGGCCGAAGAAGGGATAGAGCACGCCGGCGGCGATCGGTACGCCGATGGCGTTGTAGACAAAGGCGAAGAAGAGGTTCTGGCGGATGTTGCGCATCGTCGCCTGGCTGAGGCGGCGGGCGCGGACGATGCCGCGCAGATCCCCCTTGACCAGGGTCACCCCGGCGCTCTCCATCGCCACATCGGTGCCGGTGCCCATGGCGATGCCGACCTCGGCCTGGGCGAGGGCGGGGGCGTCGTTGATGCCGTCGCCGGCCATGGCGACCTTGCGCCCCTCGCGCTGCAGCTGCTTGACCACCTCGGCCTTGCGGTCGGGCAGCACCTCCGCCTCCACCTCGTCGATGCCGAGGCGCTTCGGCCACGGCTGCCGCCGTGGTGCGGTTGTCGCCGGTGAGCATGACGACCCGCAGGCCTTCCTCGTGAAGCTGCCGGATCGCTTCGGGGGTGGTCTCCTTGATCGGATCGGCCACCCCGACCAGGCCGGCCGATTTGGCCGTCCACCGCCACGAACATCACCGTCTGCCCCTCGGCGCGCAGCTGCTCGGCGCGATCCGCCAAATCTCCAGGGGCAATGCGCAGCTCCTCGAGCAGTTTCCCGTTGCCGAGGGCGACCCTTTTGCCGTCCACCTCGCCCGTCACGCCCTTACCCGTTACCGAGGAGAAATCCTTCGCCTCGACGAGGGCGACGCCCCGCTCCTGCGCTCCTTCGACGATCGCCGCCGCCAGGGGGTGCTCGCTGCCGCGCTCGAGGCTGGCCGCCAGCCGCAGCAGGTCCTCCTCCGGCAGCTCCTCCGGCCGCCTCGACGGTGACCAGCTTCGGTTTGCCCTCGGTGAGGGTGCCGGTCTTGTCGACCACCAGGGTGTCGACCTTGCGCATCACCTCGATCGCCTCGGCGTTCTTGAACAGCACGCCGAGGGTGGCGCCCTTGCCGGTGGCGACCATGATCGACATGGGGGTCGCCAGCCCCAGGGCGCAGGGGCAGGCGATGATCAGGACCGCCACGGCGTTGATCAGGGCGTGGGCCAGGCGCGGATCGGGGCCCCCAGAGTCGCCCAGCCGATGAAGGTGAGCACCGCCGCCGCCACCACCGCCGGAACGAACCAGCCGGCGACCTGGTCGGCGAGCTTCTGGATCGGGGCGCGGCTGCGCTGCGCCTCGGCGACCATCTGCACGATGCGGGAGAGGAGCGTCTCTGCGCCGACCCGCTCGGCCTCCATCACCAGGGCCCCGGTGCCGTTGACCGTGGCGCCGATGACCGCGCTCGCCTTCGGATCTTCTCGACGGGGAGCGGCTCGCCGGTGACCATCGATTCGTCGACAGCGCTGCTCCCTTCGACCACCACGCCGTCGACCGGCACCTTCTCCCCGGGGCGGATGCGCAGCCGGTCGCCGGCCTGCACCTGCTCCAGCGGCACGTCCTCCTCGCTGCCGTCCTTTTTGAGCAGGCGGGCGGTCTTGGGCGCCAGGCCGAGCAGGGAGCGGATGGCGGCGCCGGTGCGGCTGCGGGCCCGCAGCTCGAGCATCTGTCCGAGGAGCACCAGGGTGACGATGACCGCGGCCGCCTCGAAATAGACGGCGACGTTCCCCTCTGGGCCGCGGAAGGCCGGCGGGAAGATTTCCGGAAAGAGGGCGGCGACCAGGCTGTAGAGGTAGGCGACCCCGGTGCCGAGGCCGATCAGGGTGAACATGTTGAGGTTGCGGTTGACGAGGGAGGCCCAGGCCCGCCGGAAAAAGATCGACCCGCCCCAGAGGACCACGGGGGTGGCGAGGACCAGCTCGATCCAGGTGATCGTCCGCACCCCCAGCCAGTGCTGCACCGGCTCGCCGGGGATCAGATCGGACATGGCGAGAAAAAGGACCGGGACGGCGAGCGCCAGGCTCACCCAGAAGCGCCGGGTCATGGCGACGAGCTCCGGGTTCTCCTCCTCTTCGGCGCTGATCTGTTTCGGTTCCAGATCCATGCCGCAGATGGGGCAGGAGCCCGGCCCCTGCTGCACGACCTCGGGGTGCATGGGGCAGGTGTATTCTTTGCCCGATGCCGTCTCTGCCTGTTCTTTCTCCCGATCCTTCTCCCGCCGTTTGCGAAGAGCGGCCTCGGGATCGACGACGAACTCCTCCCGGCAGTGATCCGAACAGAAGAAGTAGGTTTCGCCCTGCCACTCGGCGCTGCCGGCGGCTTTTTCAGACTCCACGTTCATGCCGCAAACCGGATCGCGCATGACCTTTCTCCTTTCTGAACAGTTTACACTTAAATATAGGAAGACATGCGTCCCGGCACGTGACCTGCGGGGGAAAAGGTCCGATCGAAACCGGCGGGCCTGGCCGCCAAAGCCTTGGCGACGGCGGGTCGCGTCCCGCCAGACGCCTTACTTTTTGTCCATGCGGCCACAAAAAGTAAGCAAAAAGGGCCTTCCCCTGCCGGGAGCATTTCTGTCGCCGAGGTTCGCGGCATTTTCTGCCGACCGTGCGGAGGACCCGGGACTTTCTTCGTGGAGCCTCTAAGTGATACCGGTAGTGCTTGAGCGCGCCAACCCGATGGCGAGATTGAGAGGGCACTCTTTCAGCGATTTTTTCAAAGCTTCCGTGACAAGTGACCGGAAGCTTCGGCAAGCGCCGCCCCCCCCCCGAAAATACGAAAGGGCCGTTTTTCAGCGGCCCTTTCGCCCTTTCCGACCTCTTACTGCAGAGTGTAGGTGAAGGTGAACTGCCGCTTGTCCCCGTCTGGCAGCTTGCAGCCCACCTCGAACTGGTAGGTCCCTTTCTGGTCGAGGTTCACGCCCGCGCCGAATCCTTTGATCGACCCCATGGTCATCGGCATGAGCCGGACCGGAGCGGTGGTGGCTCCGGAGGGGGCGGTGATCTTGAGGGCGACCAGCCCGTCGGTGATGGGGGCGCCGCTCTTCGCGTCGTTGAACATGACCATGAAATGATGGGTCATGTTCATGCCGCTTTCGGCCGCCGAGGCCGGCATGGCCATGAGGTGGCCCATGGCGACTTGACCCCGTTCTGCGTCTCGGTGCCGATCACGACCATGTTGTTCATGCCTGCATGCCGTTCATGCTGTTCGCATTGCTCATGCCGTTCATGCTCCCCTGCTCGGCCGCGGCACGTGCGGCCAGCGGCAGACAGAGCAGGGACAGGGCGGCAACCAGTCCGATCAGTTTCGTTCTCATTCCGTTTCCTCCTTGAAGATGACGTTGGTTGTTGGAAAACTCCTCGATGTACTCCTCTGCTTCGTTGATATCCCCGGTCTGGGTGGCTTCCATGGTGCTGATCCAGGCCCACTCTGCCGCCAGATGAAGTAGATGACCGGGAAGACCACCAGGTTCATGATGCCCGCCGTGATCACCCCGCCGACCATCGGGGCGGCGATGCGCTTCATGACGTCCGCCCCGGCGCCGTGGCTCCACATGATCGGCACCAGGCCGGCAATGATGACGGAGATGGTCATGACGATGGGGCGCACCCGTTTGACCGAGCCGTGGTGGATCGCCTGCATCAGGTCGCCGCGGTTGTTCATCCGCCCTTTGCGTTTCCACAGCTCGTAGGCCAGGTCAAGGTAGAGGAGCATGACAACCCCCGTTTCGGCGGCGATCCCCGCCAGGGCGATGACCCCGACCCAGACGGCCACCGACGTGTTGTAGCCGAGCAGGTACAGAAACCAGAAGCAGCCGACCAGCGACAGGGGCAGGGCGAGGAAGATGATCCCCGTTTTGATCACCGACTTGGTGTTCATGTAGATGATGATGAAGATCACCAGCAGCGCCAGGGGGATGACCACCATCAGTTTGGCCCGGGCCTGCTGCATGTATTCGTACTGGCCGCTCCAGACGAGATTGTAGCCGGGGGGCATCTTGACCTGGGCGTTCACGGTCTTCTGGGCTCTCTGAACATAAGTGCCGATGTCGACGCCGTGAAGGTCGACGTAGATCCACGCCGTTTTCCGGGTGTTTTCGGTTTTGATCGCGGGCGGGCCCTTGTGGATGCTTATGTCGGCCACCTGGGTGATCGGGATCTGCGCGCCGCTGGGGGTGGGGATCAGAATCCGCTTCAGGGCACCGGGATGGTTTCGGAAATCTCGCGCATAGCGAACATTGACCGGGTAGCGCTCCAGTCCCTCGACGGTTCCGGTGACGTCCATGCCGCCGATGGCACTCTGGATGACGTCTTCCACATCCCCCACCTTCAGTCCGTAACGGGCCGCGGCCAGGCGATTGATTTTATAATCGAAGTAGTTACCGCCGACCACCCGTTCGGAATAGACGCTCAGGGTGCCGGGAACCTTGCGCACCACCGCTTCGATCTTTTTCCCGAGTTCGTTGAGGGTGTCCAGGTTCTCGCCCATAACCTTGATGCCCACCGGCGTCTTGATGCCTGTCGAGAGCATGTCGGTGCGGGCTTTGATCGGCATGGTCCAGGCGTTTGTCAGTCCCGGGAAATGAATGGCTTTATCCATCTTTTGCCTGAGCTGGGCGACAGTGATCGTTTCTTTCTCGGGGAAGACGATCCGCAGCGGTTTCTTGAGCCATTCGGTCCAGCCCGGCCAGCCGCTGTAGAAACGGTGCACCGGCACCTTGGGCCACGCGCTCTCGGGCTTGAGCATGATGGTGGACTCGATCATCGACAGGGGAGCCGGGTCGGTTGCCGTATCCGCCCTGCCCGCCTTGCCGAAGACCCGTTCCACCTCGGGAAACTTGGCGATGATCCGGTCGGTCTGCTGGAGGATCGATTTCGCCTCGGTAATGGAGATCCCCGGCAGGGTTGACGGCATGTAGAGCATGTCCCCTTCGTAGAGGGGCGGCATGAATTCCGACCCCAACTTGCCCCAGGGAATGAGGATCGACACGGTGATCAGGAGCGCTACCAGCAGCACGCTTTTTCGCCATTTCAGTACGAAGTCGACCACCGGCCCGTAGATCCAGTGCAGGAAGCGGTTGACGGGGTTGGCCGTCTCCGGTTTGATCTTGCCCCGGATGAACCACCCCATCAGGATCGGCACCAGGGTGACCGACAGCAGGGCGGCGCAGGCCATCGAGTAGGTCTTGGTGAAGGCCAGCGGTTTGAACAGACGGCCCGATTGTCCGGTGAGGGAAAAGACCGGGATGAAGGAGACGGTAATGACCAGCAGGGAATAGAAGAGCGCCGGTCCCACCTCCTTGGCCGAAGCGGCGATAATGTCCCAGTGGGGCTTTTTGTCCTTGTGAAGTTCCAAGTGTTTATGGGTATTTTCAATCATGACGATGGCTGCGTCGACCATCGCGCCGATGGCGATGGCGATGCCGCCAAGACTCATGATATTGGCGTTGATCCCCTGGGCGTGCATGATGATGAAGGCCATCAGAACCGCGATCGGCAAGGTGAAGATGGCCACCAGGGCGCTGGGAATATGGAAGAGGAAGAGGGCGGTGACCAGGGCGACGACGATGCTCTCCTCGACCAGCTTGCCCTTCAGGGTCTCGACCGCCCGGTCGATGAGCCCGGAGCGGTCGTACACCGGTTCGATGCTTACCCCCGGGGGAAGTCCGGCCTGCAGTTCCTTGAGCTTTTTCTTGACGTTCTCGATGGTTTTGAGGGCGTTTTCGCCGTAGCGCATGACGATGATGCCGCCAACCGCTTCTCCCTTACCGTTTAAATCAGTCACCCCACGGCGCAGTTCGGGACCGAGGCGGACCTGGGCGATATCCTTGATCAGAATCGGGGTTCCGTCCTTGCCCGTTCCGACTACGATATTCTTCAGATCGTCGATGGAATGGATATACCCCAGGCCGCGCACCATGAACTCGGTTTCGGCCGATTCGACCAGCCTCCCGCCGACATCGTTGTTGCTGCGCTTGATGGCCATCGTCACCTTGGACAGGGGGATGTGGTAGGCGAGCAGCTTGTTGGGGTCGACGGCGACCTGGTACTGCTTGACGTAGCCGCCGACGCTGGCCACCTCGGAGACCCCGGGGACCGAGGTCAGCTGGTAGCGCAGGTACCAGTCCTGGATGGAGCGCAGCTGCTGCAGGTTGTGGTTTTTGCTCTTCAGGGCGTACTCGTAGACCCAGCCCACTCCGGTGGCGTCGGGGCCGAGGGTCGGGGTGACCCCTTTCGGCAGCTCCTTCGAGGCGTAGTTGAGATACTCCAGCACCCGGGAGCGGGCCCAGTAGAGGTCGGTACCGTCCTTGAAGATGATGTAGATGAAGGAGTAGCCGAAAAAGGAGTAGCCGCGCACCACCTTGGCGTCGGGAACGGCCATCATCTGGGTGGTGAGCGGGTAGGTGACCTGGTCTTCCACCACCTGCGGGGCCTGTCCGGGGTATTTGGTAAAGATGATCACCTGCACGTCCGACAGGTCGGGGATCGCATCGAGGGGGGTGTTTTTCAGGGCCAGAACCCCTCCCACGATGATGAAAAGGACGAACATCAGCACGATGAATTTGTTCTTGATCGATTTCTCGATAACTTTATCCAGCATGGCGAACCTTCAGGTAGAATGAATGACATTGCCATTGCGCAGGCGGGCGGCGCACTGCGTCCGCGGACCTCGGCCCCGGAGATTTCCGCAACCTACTGAAACAGCTTGTTCAGGTCCTTGTCTTTTTTCTTCGGCTGATCATCGAACAAGCCCTTGAGGTCGGAGCCCCCGCTTTTCGAAGCCCCTTTCATCTGCATCGGTTTCGACGTTTTCTCTTTCCCCGATTCGAGCATCTTCTGGACGGCCTCTTTGAGCTGGCTTTCGGAGTCGAGCATGAATTCGCCGTCGGTCACGACTTTTTCCCCCGGCGCCAGGCCTTGGAGAATCTGGGTCATGCCATTATCACCCTGAAGCCCGATCTTGACCTCGCGAGGTTGGAATTTGCCCTCCCCCAATGCCACGAAGACGGTCTGCTTGGTGCCCGAATTGAGGATGGCGTTGGTGGGAACGACCAGGGCGTTCGCAACTTTTTGGGCCTGCAAGTTGACGTTGACGTACATATTCGGCTTCAGCTCGTTACCGGGGTTGGGGAACTCGAGACGCACCCTGGTCGTACGGGTTTTTGAATCGACATAGGGATAGATAAAGGAGATTTTCCCCGTCAGTGATTTTTGAGGAGTATAGGGGAAAGTGACCCGGGCGCTCTGGCCGGGCTTGAGCCAGGGCAGTTCGTATTCGTAGACCTGGGCGTCGACCCAGACCGATGAGATGTCGGAGAGTTCGAAGAGCTCCTTGCCCGATTTGATGTGCATCCCTTTGATGACCATCTTCATTGTGACGATGCCGTTGTAGGGGGAGTAGAGGGTGAGGGTTTTTCGCACCTTGCCGGTCTTTTTCAGCTTCTCGATCTGCTGGTCGGAGATGTCCCAGTACTTGAGACGTCGGTACGAGGCCGCCAGCAGCGACTGGCCCCCTTTGGCGATTTCCGGGAAGGGGCTGTCTTTCAGTGCCGCCTGATTGTGCAGCGCCAGCAGGTATTCCTGCTGGGCCGAAACGAGGTCCGGGCTGTAGATCGTCAGCATGGGCTGGCCCTTTTTGACGAACTGTCCGGTTTCATCGACGTAGAGCCGTTCGACCCAGCCGCTGATCTTGCTGTTGATCGAGTACTGCTGCGGCTCCTTGTAGGTAACCATGCCGACGGCGCGGATGGTGTTTTTCAGTGTCTCACGTTTCACAGCGGAGGTCTTAATCCCCATATCCTGTATCGTCACCGGGTCGACCCGGATCGTGGACCCGGAAGATACTTCATCGGCATAGACGGGTACCAGATCCATGCCCATCGGCGATTTGCCGGGCTTGTTGCGGATGTAGGTAGGATCCATCGGGGCCTTCCAGTAGAGGATCTTGCGTTTCTTCTTTTGCGGTTGCTCCTCCGCGCGGGCGACCGCCGGCCCGGTGAAGGCCGCGATGCCCATCCGGCTGAAGCAGCTTTGTGCATACTGGATGCCGCCGGCGGGAATGGCGAGAAGAGCAACGAGAACGGCGAGCAGAATTTTTTTCGTACGTATCATGGCAAAAACATCCCCTGGCTGATCTTTAGGGTCAGCGAAAATAGATTGGAGTTCTCAGAGGGTGAAAATCAGTGGCCGGCCTCCGGGCTCGGGGCGGGAGGAGGGCCGAGCGTCACGCCGGAGGTCGCTTCCAGCCGGGCCACGTCTCGCTGGTAATCGGTAAGAGCCCGGTAGTAGTCGATCCGGTAGCGGAACAGGGTCAGCAGGTTGTCCATCAGGGTCAGAAAGTCAACCTTGCCGACCTGGTAGCCGGCGAGAGCTGAATTGTAGGACTGCTCGGCCTGGGGGATGATCCCTTTCTGGTAAAGGTCGGTGAGCTGCCGGTTCCGGGTCATCTGCGCATAGGAGTCCTGGATGCCGAAGAACACCTTATTGCGAAACTCGTCGTATTGGTGCAGGGCCATGCGGACCCCTGAATCGGCCTCGGCCACCGCCTCCTCGCGCTTTTTCCGGAACAGAGGCAGGTTGATGGTTACGCCGACGCTGGCGAAATCGGTGCCGCGCTCCGGGTCGCCGGGGACGCTCTCGCGGAAGCGATATCCGGCCCAGACATTGAAATCTGGCCAGTAGTCGAGTTTGGCCAGTTTTTTCTGCGCCTTAAAGCGGGCCACCAGCGCCCGGTACGCGGTGTAAAGGGGGCGGTGCTGCTTCGACCGCTGCTGCAGGTCGGCCGCCGACGCCGTGACCGGGATCATTCGGACCTCGGGAAGGGGCCCCAGCGGAGAGGTCGTCGGGCGGTCAAGCAGGGTGTTGAGATCGGCCAGGTCCGTCTCTCGCTGCTGCTTGAGGGTGAACAGCTTGTCCATCAGCTTGGAGCGCTCGACCTGGGCCTTGAGGACGTCCTGCTGCAGGCCCTTGCCCACTTCGTATTTGGTCTCGGTCAGGCGGATGAAGTCGTCCAGGACGCCGATATTCTTCTTGGTGATGGCGATTGCCTGCTCCTGGAAGTAAAGGCGGTAATAGGCATCCTTGACCTTTTTGGCGAGCTGCAGCCGCCGGTCCCGGTAGGCTTCCTGGTACCACCGCGCCTGCTCATCGGCCATTTTCCCCTTGGAGGCCAGTTTGCCGGGGAAGGGAAACTTTTGAGAGAGTTTCAGGTCTTTCCCGGTCATGGGGGTTTTGTCCCCGGCAAAGGAATCGATCGGGTAGTTGCTGAAATCAAAGGATAGCTGAGGATCGGCGAGGGATTGGGCCGGAATCACCTTTCGCTCGTTCATCTGCCAGCGGGCCTCGGCGGCCTGCAGGTCCGGATTGGCCTTCAGCGCCTCCTGGACCAACCTGTGCAGCAGGGCGGATGACGATTTTTCTCCTGGAGGGGAGGGCGTTTCGGCCTGGGAAGCAGGTTTTGCGATGGAAGGCTGCGGGGCGTCGACGGAAGCGGCCGGGGCCTCGGCCGCCCAAAGCGGAGTTCCGCCGGCCAGAAGGCAGATCAGCGTTCCGACAAAGAAAAATTTTTGCATGTTCATCCTAACATCCCTTTGGGGGGTCAACGGGTTTGTCCGGCGTTCCGGGATTAACGATTTTGCTATTAATACATGGAGTATGCCAAAATAAAAAGGATAATCAAATCAATCTCTTGCCGGTTTTTTCGGAAATCATCCCGCTTTTTTGTGTAATATTCAACAAGAAAAAATGAGAATATTCAACAGCTGCAGATCTCTAATAAAAGGTTCTTCATTCTTCTGGGGGGGCCGAGGAGGGCCAGCCCTGCCTGATGCGTCCTCGTTTTCTCATTCGACCGCCGCCGGCAGGATGAGAAGAAAGCAGGTCCCTTTTCCGACCGCGCTTTCCACGGTAATGTACCCGCCGAAACTTTGGACGATGCGCTGGGTAATCGCCAACCCCAGACCGGTCCCTTCTTGGCGGGTGGTGAAAAAGGGATTGAATATCCGTTTCAGATCCTCGGCGGCAATGCCGTGCCCGCTGTCGGCGATACGGACGCGAACCTTTCCGTCCCCAAAGTCTGTTGCGACCTTGAGTGTGCCGCCGTTCGGCATGGCCTGGGTGGCATTGAGAACGAGGTTGAGAAAAACCTGCTTCAACAACCCCCGCGAGCCGTAAAGGGGAGGAATCTCGCCCCGTTCGTGGAGAAGCGCGATATTGTTCTTGCGCAGCTTCGGCCCCATCAGTTGGAGGATGTCCTCCAGAGTGTTGTTGAGGTCGACCCTTTCCCGGTCTCCGTCGGTCGGCCGGGCGAACTGGAGAAAATTGTTCACTACCATGTTCAGCCGCTCGGTTTCCTTGATCAGGATTCCCGCGAACTCATGGCGGCGGTCGGCGGGGTCGAAGCCTTCCCGCAGCACCTCGGCGGTCATGCGGATGGAGCCGAGCGGATTGCGGATCTCGTGGGCCAGCCCCGCCGACAGCTCCCCCAGCGCCGACAGGCGATCGGCGCGGCGCAACTGTTCCTCGATCTCCAGAATCTGATCGGCCTGTTCCTTCAGTTTGGCGTAGCTTTGCTCAAGGCGTCGGGTGGCTTTCCGTGAGAGGCGTTTTTGCGCCTTCTCCCGCTGGGTGAGAAAGCCGGTGAGAAATCCGATAAGATTGTACAGAAGAATTTCGAGATACTGTTCCAGCCGCACCGACGGGGCCGCTCCCCACTGCAGGACCACGTGCGGGGCGTAGAGGACCGAGATCACGATGGCAGTGACGACCCCGCCACGAAACGAAAACCACAACCCGCCGAGAATGATGGGGATGTAGTAAAGGCGGCGGAAGATATCGTGAATGCGCGTTTCGCTGGTCCGGGTGGCGTAGTGCAGGATGGTGATTGTCGCCACCAGTACGACCAGAATCAGTATGCGGAATTTGTTGTTTCTGGTCATCGAAATCCCATGGGGAATCGCAGCGGTTGCAGAGGCTTTTGTGCGCCTATTTTATCGGCGTCAGGTTGTACTTCATCGCCACGGCTTGAACCATCTGCTCGGGGGTTTTCCCCTCCTGGAACCCGCTTCGGATAAAGGTCTTCGCCTCGAAGGCCCCGCCGGGATCGTCGCAGTTGCAGATCAACAGGTTATCGTTACAGGTCCCGCAGGGGCAAGTGAATTGTTTGGCCACCGAGACCACCTGCGGGCTCCATTGGTTGCCCTGCGGCGCATTGGCCATCGCACGAGGCGAATGTGAGTTTCGGAGAATCAAGAAGGTCAGGGCGGCGACGATGATGACGCCCACAGTGAGGGCGACCGGGATCGAGACGGTGATGCCCTGTTTCACACCTTGCGTCGCTTTCTCGGAACCTCGCTTCGGGGCTTCGGTTTTTTCCCCCGTCACCGGCGCATCGCACCAGGGGCAGCGGGTGTCTTTTGCCGAGACTTCCTTTCCGCAGTGTTCGCAGTGCATGGCGTAACTCCTTTCCTGGATGTCTTTAAGTTTCTTTGGTTGATGTCTTTCAGCCCCCGTAGGAGTGGAGCCCGGAGAGGACCAGGTTGACGCCCAGGTAGCAGAAGATGGTGGCGGCGAAGCCGATGATCGAGAGCCAGGCGGCCCGCTTGCCGACCCAGCCGCGGGTGAAGCGGGCGTGCAGAAAGGCGGCGTAGATGAACCAGACGATCAGGCTCCAGGTCTCCTTCGGGTCCCAGCTCCAGTAGGTCCCCCAGGCGTAGTTGGCCCAGGCCGCCCCGGTGATGATCCCCAGCGACAGCAGCGGAAAGCCGATCATGATCGCCTTGTAGTTGATGTCGTCGAGCATCCTGGCGCTCGGGAAAGAGCCCGACGATTCCCCCCGCCGGCGAGTTGCCCGAGTTCTGCTCTTCCTTGCCGACCTTGATCAGGTACATGATCGACACCCCGCAGGCCACGGCGAAGGCGGCGTAGCCGAGAAAGCAGGTGATCACGTGGTAGGTCAGCCAGTTGCTCTGCAGCGCCGGCACCAGCGGCTCGATGGCGTCGTTGAGGTTGAGCTGCGCCCAGGTCATGCCCGAGAAAGGCGAAGGGGATGACAAAAGCCCCCACCGCCCGCTGGCGGTACTTGAGGTCGATCAGGATGTAGATCAGCAGGATGGTCCAGGAGAAGAAGACCACCGACTCGTAGAGGTTGGAAAGCGGCGCATGCCCGACGCCGCCGGGAATCTGGTAGGAGGCGTACCAGCGCAGCCCGATGGCGGCGGTGTGGGCGATAAAGCCGAGGTAGGCGAGAACGGTGGCGATCAGGGCGCACCGCCTTGCTGCGGCGTCGCCAGGTAGATGAAGAAGACGACCATGGCGCCAAAATAGGCGATCGTCACGAATTGAACAACTGCGCACTCAAATGCATACTGTTCATGGTGTGAATTCTCCCGGCAATGACCAGACCAAGGGTCTTAGGAAGTCATCTCGGATTTGAGGTTCTTTTTGAACTCGTCGAAGAACAGCTCGAAGGCCGGCTGGTTGCGATGGGCGATGCCGCCGATCTTGATTCCGGTCTTTTTCCCCACCGGCTGGATGGTGACCCAGATGCGCCGGTGGGAGAGGAAGAAGGCGCTGATGCTGCCCGAGCACCAGGAACAGGCAGCCGAGCCACACCACCCAGACACCGGGGTCTTTGGCCACCTGCAGGCCGGTGAAGTAATGCTGCTGAAAATCGGTCAGGCTGATGATGTAGTCGCCGCCGCGCTGGGCGTCGAAGTCGGGGAAGTTCTTGAGGATAACGAAAGAGCGCGGCTGGCCCGAGGGGGGCAGCACTTCGAGCTTGGCGGCCGGGCCGTAGTTCTGGAAGGAGGAGGTGAAGTCGACCAGCCGCAGCTGGGCGCCTCCGGAGAGGGGCACCTGCTCGCCCTTCTCGATCGAGACCTGCCGGGTTTTTCCGGTGGCCCGCGCTTTGACCTGCAGCCCCAGGGTGGGGGAGCCGGAGGGTCCGTAGCCGGACTGATAGAAGGTGATCCCCTTATAGGTAAGCGGCTTGTTGACGATGATCGGATGGTGGTCGAGGCCGGGCACCGGCTTGCCGTTCCGCAGTATGGTGAGGACGCTTTTGAACTCCTTGGGGCGGGCGGTCCCCGGGTAGAAGGAGACAGCGAAGGAGTCGCAGCGCACCGCAAACCCGAGGTCGATCGGGGTGTTGCCGTTGCGCGGCCACACCTGGCTCACCTGCTGGCCCTCGGGGATGTTGACGTAGCCCTTGAAGCCCCAGAGCGAGCCGAGGATCGCGCCGGCGAAGATGATGAGGATCGAGAGGTGGGTGATGTACACGCTGAAACGGGCGTACGCTCCCTTCTGGGCGAAAAGGTGGATCTTGCCGTCTTTCTCGGTCACCACCGGCGCGGCGAAGCTGCGGGCGAGAAATCCTTCGAGCTTCCGGCGGGCCTGCATCGCGCAGAGTCCTTGACGAGCAGCTCCTCGAAGTTGGAGAAGGTGCGGTACAGGGTATCCTCAGGGGCCAGAACCGGATTCTTGACGGTCTTCCACACCCGCGGGAAGCGCTTGATGGAGCAGGCGATGAGGTTGACGGCGAACAGCGCCAGCAGCGACAGGAACCACCAGGAGTGGTACATGTCGAAGAAGTCGAGGTCGCTGAGGATGCGAAAGGTGGTCTCGCTGTAGACCCGCAGGTATTCCCGGGGGCTCAGATTCTGCTGGATGACGGTGCCGATCACCGAGGTCGACGCCAGCAGGATCAGGGTGACGATGGTCAGCTTGAGGGAACAGAAAAAGTCCCATACGGCGGTCAGGGGGCTACGTTTTTTGGCGCTCAAGGTCGCTTCTCCTGTTCATGCAAAGTTAGTGTGCAACGGTTCATATTGGATGGCGTGCCGGACTCGAATCGCCCATTCCGGGGGGCTGCAGTTTCACAAACCTTGGGCCGGTGTCAGGCTTTTTTCAATCGGTCTTCGGGAGAGTCGCAGGCGGGCGTAAGATGGGCCAATCGTTCATCCACCTCATTCAGGCTTGCCGGGGCGAGCCGCAGGCAGGGCAAAAATTCCACGTTTTATCCAGATGGCTACCGCAGCCGCACCGGCAGCGGGCGAGGGCGACCCGGCGGCGCCATTTGAGAAAAATCAAGATCAACACTCCCGCCCCGATCAAGCCGAGAAATCCGTATGCGGGCAGACCCAGGGAGAAAAAAGACGGCGTGGCGCACCCGCCGCAGGCGGGGGCCAGCAGGTTATAGCTCAGAACCGCCAGGCCGAGCCCGGCGCCCCAGATCGCCAGTACGGCAAGCTGACCGATTTGGCGTTTCATTGCGCCTCCTTTGCCCGTCTGGCTCCGCAATGGGAACAGAAGGCATGGTAGCGGGCAACGGCATGCCCGCATTCAGGACAGGCGCTCTTCAGCAATGCCCGGCAGTGAGGACAGAGGAGCCAGTCCCCTTCCGCCGCGTACCCGCAAGCGGGGCAGTGTCCCGAGACGTCTGCCCGGACGTCGCGATCCTGTTCCAGTTCTGCAAGAATGGCAAAAGCCAGAATGCCGAGAATGACCAGAAAAAAGAGAATCATTTTTTTCCTGTTCCCGAGCCCGAAAGGGCAGGGAACGACTGCGTGTTAAAAAAATGAGCCTTTTTATGTCCTGCTCAGGACGAAATCTCAGGAGGCAATGACCGTTGAGCTTACACGGGCCGTGCCAACTCTCCAAGTGTCCGGGATTTCAGGATGATGGGTGCGTGCTTGATATCCGGACCAGAGAGATTTGGGGAATATTCACTACCGTCCTGAAGAATATTCCACACCTGTCTCAGGGCGGGGCTTCAGGCTGAAGGGGCGGTTTTTGGACTTGCGGTGGGGGGGATTTGGATTAAAATGGCCCGGTCAGCGAGGGGAGGATTTTCTGTCAACCCCCGAGCGCTTCCAGCCGGGAAAGGACTCTTGAGCCATGGACCGCCTGTTCAAAGGCTATATGAAATTTCGGAAAGAGGATTTTGCCAGCCACCAGGAGCTCTTTCAACAACTGGGGCGCAAGCAGAAACCGCACACCCTCTTCATCGGCTGCTCCGATTCGCGGGTCGTTCCCAACCTGATCACCCGCACCCACCCGGGAGAGCTGTTCATCGTCCGCAACGTCGCCAACATCGTCCCCCCCTATCGGCAGACGGAGGAGTACGTGGCGACCACCAGCGCCATCGAGTATGCGGTGCAGGAGTTGAAGGTCGACAGCATCGTCGTCTGCGGCCATTCCAACTGCGGCGGCTGCGCGGCCCTCAATGCCGCGTCCGACGCCCTCGACCAGCTGCCCCACGTGCGCAAGTGGCTGGAGGTTTCCGGGGAGGTGCGCGGACGGGTCGACCGGCTGATGACCGGCGAGTCGCCCGAAGAGCGTGAGTGGCTGACCGAGCAGGTCAACGTCCTGGTGCAGATGCGCAACCTGCTGACCTTCCCCTACATCCGCGAACGAGTACGAGCGCAAGGAAATCGGCCATCTACGGCTGGCACTACATCATCGAGACCGGCGAGATCTTCAATTTCAACGACGCGACCCAGCTCTTCGAGCTGGTTGCGGAGGGGGAGGGGGGGCCTGAGCGCAGCGCCCGCGGTCTTGCATGTTCGCCGGAGAAGCAGTAAATCAACTCCCGAGCCAAAGAAAATCCCAAGCTGAAAGTCGCCGGTCCCGGCCGGCAGCCGGATGGTTTTCTTTGCTCGTCCAAAGAAAGTCACCAAAGAAAGGACGTTTTCACCTGCGGCGAGCATTCCTGGCGCCGATGACTTCGGCGTTTGCCAACATCCGTGAGAATGACCATCTTCTGTCTCCGTAGCAAGGAATCAGCTGTCTGCCTTTTTCCCCAAGCGGTACTTATCCTGAGCCGGTGCTCCTTTTTCGAAGGACTCACCGGAGCGAAGGGCATAATCGGAAAAATTTTTTCGCAGCCTCGGAATTTAGGGTCAGCGGGGATTCTCCCGGCGCTCCTCCAGCCAGGCGGTGGCGATCCTCTCGAAGGCCTGTGCTTGTGCCTCGCGGCCGGCGGCCTGCAGCACCCTATGGTAGAGAACGACGAAGGTGGGCCAAAAGGGGTAGGCCCGGCGGTAGCGCGGGTCGCAGAAGAGCCGGTAGACCCGCTCCAGGTGGTGCAGCGCCGCCTCGCTCCGTCCCAGATCCAGAAGTTGTCCCCCCAGTTTGAAATTGGCGAAGAGGTGGCCGGGCTCGGCCGCCACCCAGCGCTCGAGCAGGGCGAGGTTGCGCTCGGCCTTACCCTTCAGGTTGGCCGTCTGGTAGCCGGTATGGCGCAGGCGGACGTCGAGGGTCTGCAGCCGCAGGTGCGGCCAATGGGTAAAGAGCGTGCCCGAAACGCACTCGTGTACCGGATTGGTAAAGCGGATGCGGGGATCGTTGCGAAAGAAGCGCAGGACCGGGTTCGGCTTGACGCTGCAGTCGTCGTAGTGATTTTCCTGGAGGACGAGATAGGCCGGAGCCGCCTCCTCGGCCATCGCCGCCCTCAGAATCGCCCCGGCGTCATCCGGGGACTCCAGCACTTCGTCGCTGTCGACGCAGAGGACCCAGCGGAAGCGGGCCTGTTCGAGAGAGAAGTTTCTGGCCTGCGAGAAGTCGTCGACCCAGGCGAAGGGAAAGATCCGGCAGCGGTACTGCCGGGCGATTTCGAGGGTGCCATCCGCCGAGCCGGTGTCGACCACCACGATCTCGTCGGCGACGGGCGTCAGCGCCGACAGCGATTCGCCCAGGGTGCGCTTGGCATCGCGGACGATCATAACCGCTGACAGCCCTTCGGGATGCAAGTTCATCAGTTTTCTCCCCAGACGGGCACGAATTCTTCCTTCAAGACTAACGATGGAGGGAACGCTATCCGCTGCTTCCTTGCTACAAGGCGACAATGTTGCGGCAGTCTTTTTTCTGTCGAGCATTCAGGTTTCTCGAAAGCCCTGGGGTTGCGCCCCAAGACGACGCCTTGTTCTTTTTGCTTGCCCAAATAGAGTAAGCAGAGAAAGGGCACCCCGCTCCTTGCCCTTCGGGTACCCTACACTCCTCAGACATTTTGAGGGCGGGCAAAAACTCGCTTCGCTCGGACATTTGCCCACCTTATTCTCAAAATGTCCACTTCGCTCCGGCTGCATCACAGGGGAGGGCGGTAAAGCGTCTAGCCCCTTTTAGGGGCTTTCTCCAAGCTACCTGCTATGCAAGTGGTCTGTTGTTATTCCGCCGCCGGACACCGTCTGCCCTCTCACCTTCCCCCGCAAAATCGGAATAAGCGGCAGAAAGCAGACCAGCACCAGCGTCATCACCCAGAAGACGTCGAGATAGGACATGGCCAGGGCCTGCCGGCCGAGTCGGCGGGCGATGCCGGCAAGCGCCAGCGGCCGCGCGGCGGCCGGGGCGATCCCCGAGTGCGCCGAGAGCAGGTGGAGCCAGTGGTCGAGGCGCTCGCGGAAAAGAGGGTTGTAGGGATTGATCTGCGGCGTCAACCGGGCCATGTGAAACTGGGTGCGGCGGGCCAGCAGGGTGGTGGCGGTGGCGATGCCCACCGACGAGGCCTCGTTGCGGATGAGATTGTAGAAGCCCGTCGCATGTCCCATCTGGCGGGCGGGCAGGGTGCTGTAAGCGGCGGCGGCCACCGAGATGAACAGAAAACCGGTGCCGAAGCCCTGCAGGCCCCGGGCGGTGGCGAGGTAGGCAAAGGTGACGTTCAGGTTCAGATCGCTCAGCATCACCAGCGAGCTCAGCATGACCAGTACCCCGAAGAGGAGCAGCCAGCGGGCGTCGACCCGCTCGATCAGGCGGCCGCCCACCAGCATGGCCACCAGGGCCATGCGCCCCCCGGCGCCAGGATCAGCCCCGCCCAGGGTGGCCGAGTAGCCGAGCATGTTCTGGACGAAGAGCGGCAGCATGACCAGGGTGGCGTAGAGGACGAAGTACTGGAAAAAACAGAGAAAGACTCCGGCGCCGAACTCCTTGTTCTTCAGCACCGACAGATCGACCAGGGCGTGCTCGTGGGTGAGGGAGCGCCAGACGAAGAGGGCCAGGCCCACCAGGGCCAGAGCAGCGAACAGCTGGATGAAGTGACTGCTGAACCAGTCGTAGCGCTCGCCTCGGCTGAGAACCATTTCGAGGCTGCCGAGGCCGAGGAAGATGTAGAGAAAACTCTGGTAGTCGACGCGTCCCTCGGGTTTTTTCAGGTAGTGGGGGTCGAACACGAAGAGCAGGGCGAGAAAGATCGCCAGAATGCCGATCGGCAGGTTGATGTAGAAAATCCACCGCCAGCCGAAGTGGTCGGTGATCCAGCCTCCCAGGATCGGTCCGATGATCGGGCCGAAGACCACGCCGATGCCGAAGTAGGAGAGGGCCTTGCCCCGCTTCTCCGCCGGAAAGGCTTCGAGCAGGATCGCCTGGCTCATCGGCACGATGATCCCGCCGGAGAACCCCTGCAGCACCCGCATGGCGATGCACATGCCCAGGGTGCGCGGCGGCGCCGGTTCCCACCGAGGCCAGGGTGAAGATTCCCAGGCAGAGGATGAAAATCCGCCGCCGGCCGAAGTAGTTGCCGAGCCACCCCGTCATCGGCACGATCACCGCGTTGGCCACCAGATAGGAGGTGATCACCCAGGTGACCTCGTCCACCCCGGCGGAGAAGGAGCCCTGCATGTGCGGCAGCGCCACGTTCGCCACCGAGGTGTCCACCGCCTGCATCATGGTGGCCAGCATGGTGGCGAAGGTGATCATGAAGGTGTTGGTTTGATCCGCTGTCTTCACTTGCACGTCTCTTGCGCTTGCAGCACCCGCTGGGCAAATCCTTACCCGAGCCCTTCTCCATGCCCGGATTAAAATAGATACCTGTATGATACAGATTGCTCTTTTAGGGGCACGCTGTCAAGTACGCTCCAAGACCTTTTTCTTTTTTCGCGGGGAGGTTGGGATGGTTTCATCGACCGAAGCCGCCCGTTTGCCGGGCGCAAGTCCTTTGCTATAATCCAACCATCAGCAGGCTGATGAAAAGGCTGCTCAGCGCGGTCCTCCCTCTATCGCTCCTCCCGTCGCCGGTGTCCCATGACAGAGTTTCGTTTTCTCTCCGATCTGCTGCTTCTTCTGGGGTTGGCCCTGGCCAGCGCGTGGCTCTCCAGGCGGCTGCGGCAGTCCCCCATCGTCGGTTATCTGATCACCGGCATGGTGGTCGGCCCTTTCGGCCTGCATCTGATCGGCAAGCTCGGCGAAGTGGAACACCTGGCGGAGATCGGAGTGGTTCTGCTTCTTTTCACCATCGGCCTGGAATTTCCCCTCTCGCGCATTCTGCGGCTGAAGCGGCAGATGTTTTCCGGCGGCGCCCTGCAGGTCGCCCTGACGGCATTGATCGTTTTCGGTGTCTGCCGCTGGGCAGGGCTTCCCGCCGGCGGCGGCGACGGCACTGGCCATGGCGATTTCTCTTTCCTCGACAGCCATCGTTCTCAAACTTCTTCTGGAGCGGGGTGAACTGGATACGGCCCACGGCAAGTCGGCGGTGGCCATTCTTCTTTTCCAGGATCTCTGCGCCGTTCTTTTCCTGGTCCTGCTCCCCCTGCTGGCCGGCCGGATCGCCGGTTTCACGCCGCTGGCGGTGGTGCGCTCGGCGGCTCTGCTCGGGGCGCTGGCCCTGTTCGCCCGCTACCTGCTGCAGCGGCTGATCCGTGAGGTGGTCCGCACCCGCACTCCGGAGCTGTTCCGTCTGACCCTTCTCGCCCTGGTGCTGGGCACCGCCTGGGTTACGGCCAAGGCGGGGCTCTCAATGGCCCTGGGCGCCTTTCTGGCCGGGCTCTTTCTGGCCGAGTCGGACTATTCCCACCAGGCGCTGGCGGACATCCTGCCCTTTCGGGACACCTTTCTGGCGCTCTTTTTCGTCTCCATGGGGATGCTGGTCGACCTTCGCCTGCTCGCCGGCCACTGGGCCCTGATCCTTGCGCTGACCGGGGCGGTGGTGCTGGTGAAGATCCTCACCGGAGCGGCGGCCTCCTCCCTCTCCGCCTATCCCTTGCGGGTCGCGCTGCTGAGCGGGCTGCTCCTGTTCCAGGTGGGGGAATTCTCCTTCGTGCTGCTCAAGGAGGCCTTGCGGATGGAGGTCATCTCGCCCGGGATGTATCAGGGGGCCCTCTCCCTGGCGGTGCTGACCCTGATCGCCACACCCCTGACGGTTCCCTGGGCCCCGGCCCTCGCGGCTCGCCTGGCGGCCTTTTTCGGCCGTGCCGAAGCCCCCGGCGGCGAGACGGAGATCGGGGAGAAGACGGCGAATCTCCACGGACACGTGATCATTGCCGGCTATGGCCTCTCGGGCCGAAACGTCGGACGGGTTCTGCGGCAGGTGCAGATCCCCCATGTTTTCATCGAGCTCAACGGCGAGGCGGTGCACCGAGGAAGGCAGAACGGCGATCTGATCGTCTACGGCGACGCCACCTCGCCGCCGATTCTCGCCGAGCTGGGCGCGGTCCGCGCCCGGGCGCTGGTCCTGGCCATCAACGACCCTTCGGCCCTGTCCCGGGCCATTCGGGCCGGGCGCGAACTCAATCCAGACCTGTTCATTCTCGCCCGGACCCGTTTCGTGGCCGAACTGGACAGGCTTCGGGAGCTCGGGGCGGATGAAATCATCCCCGACGAAGTGGAAGCGAGCCTGCAGCTCTCGGCAGTCCTGCTGCGGCGGTTTCAGGTCACCGAAGGGCGCGCTCTGCAGCTTATCGCCCGAATGCGCCGACAACATTACGCCACCCTGCGCCAGCCCCTTCTCGCCGCCTCCGGCCGACTCTCCGTTCTCGAAGGGGGAGAACTCGACTTTCAGGCCGTTCCCGACGACTCCCCCTGCCTCGGCCGGAGTCTGGCGGAGCTCGCCTTCCGTACCCGCACCGGCGCCATGGTCGCCGGCGTCATCCGCGGCGAGCGCACCCTCTACAGCCCCCCGCCCGATTTCATCCTCGAACGCGGCGATACCCTGATTCTGCTCGCCGCGTCCGGCGAACTGACGCGCGCCCGGGAGTTTCTGCACGGTCGTCCGGCCGAAGAGTGACCGGGAATCGCCTGCCAAGAGTCACAGACCACCTACATAAGCAGGTGACTTTGGGAAAGCCCCTGAAAGGGGCTAAACGCTTCGTTCACTTCCCCTGTGACGCAGCCGGAGCGAAGTGGGCGTTTTGAGAATAAGGCGAGCAAATGTCCGAGCGAAGCGAGTTTTTGCCAGGCCCTCCAAAACGTCTGCTTGGTGGTTTCTCAGGGGCGAAGGGTCGAGGTCCTGAGAAATCGTCGGAACGCAGTAGGGCGGACTTTTGACGATGCCATCTTACTTGGGGTGGAGCAAGAACGAGATCTTCGCGTTGATCCGGTACTTGGCCACCTTTTGCCCTTCGACGAGGGCCTGAATGTCCTGGATGTAGACCGATTTGATCTCCTCGACAGTTCGGGATGCTTCGCTGACCGCCTCTTCCACGGCCGCTTCCAGGGTTTTCCCTTCGGAATGGACTTCGATCACTTTGACGACGGACATGGCTCTCTCCTTTTCTGAATGAGGTGTGTTGTTGGGTATGCCTAATTTTATGGATAACACCTCGATGTACTGATTCAAGGCCTTATCCCGCTTTTTGTCCCCTTCCCCTCCGGCAGAGAGCGAAGAGCGTCCTTCCTTGACCCACCCAAAAGCCCTGCTACGCTAAAAGTCGTAGGGAACGCCCTGTTTCCTGCGTCAAGCTAAGATCCTATCTTCCGATGGAGGCTTCCCATGTCAACAGACCTATGGCATCGCCGGCTGGTCCCCGGGCTGGTCGTCCTGTGTGCTCTTTTCTTTTTCCCGGTCAAGGCGCCCGGTGCCCAGCCGAGCGCCGAGGAGCTGATCGGCACCAGCGTGCCGATCTTTGCCCTCGCCTCCTCGCAGAATACCCTGGTCGACTACCAGCAGGATTACTATGGAAAACATCATCTGATCCTGACCTTTTTCCCGGCGGCCTTCACCCCGGTCTGAACGGGGGAAATGGAGGGTCATCAGAGAAATCTCTATCTCTATGACCGCTTCAACGCCCGCGTCGCGGGCGTCAGCCGGGACGATGTGACAACGTTGAAATACTTTGCCGCCAAGCTGGGGTTGACCTTTCCTCTTCTCTCCAATGTATCTGGATACCTGGGGCTGGACTTCGGCGCTCTGGCTCCGGGCCGCCCGTTTTTTTCACGGCGCACGGTGATCATCGACCGCAAAGGGGTTATCCGCTATGCCCGGGACGGTTCGCCGGATTTTCACGAGATCCTCACCGTTCTCAAGAAGCTGCACCAAGAGGAGGATGGGCCATGAGACGCTTCCCGATTGCGCTCCTGCTGTTCGTCATTATGCTTCCCGGGTGTGCGACCATGACGGCAAAACAGGCGCATTCTCCCTACCGGGTCGCCGCCGACGGGGAGATCGTCTGGCGGGGGGAGTACCGCTTCTCCCCGCCGCCGAAACCCTGGCTTCTCGTTTCCCTGGATGAGGGCGACACCGCGTTTGCCTACCTTAAAGTGGTCAGCGGCGAGCCTCTCTGCCAGTCGACCTTCGCCTACAGCGAAGAGCCTTTCGGGGTCTCCCGGAATCTGCGGCAGCGGATGAAGGAGTTCTACCGCCGTTTTCTCTGGGCGGGAAGGGTGACCTTCGAGCCGCCGCGAACGAGGCCGGTAACCGTTTTCGGCCGGGAGGCTCTGGAAGCGACGTCTCTAGGGCGGGACCCGGCGCGGGGCGAGAAGGTCTGGACCAAGGTGATCCTCGCCCGGCGCGGCGAGCGGGTCGTCGCCTTCTTTATGACCCAGTGGCAGCCCATGAATGGCACCTTCGACCGAAAGGAAGAAAAGGTCTTTCAGCGGTTCGTCGATTCCTTCCGTTTCTTGAAACCCTCCTTCTATCAGACCCTTTGAACCAAGGGAAGCAGCGGGAGGGCGACCTGCAAAGGAGCTGACCATGAAAAATCATCTGCTGGCATTGGGACTCATGCTGACCTGTGCGACGAGCGCCTCGGCGGCGCTCGTCGCCCGGGAAGTCGACTACCTCTCCGGCGAGACGCCCCTTAAGGGGTATCTCGCCTACGATGACGGCATTCAGGGGAAGCGCCCCGGGGTGCTGGTGGTGCATGAGTGGTGGGGGCTGAACGATTACGCCCGGCGCCGGGCCCGGATGCTTGCCGAACTGGGTTATACGGCTCTGGCGGTGGACATGTACGGCGGGGGAAAAACGACGACCCACCCGGACGATGCCGGCAAATTCGCCGGGGAGATCCGCAAGAACCTGCCCGAGGCGAAGGCGCGCTTTCTGGCAGCTCTCGATCTGCTGAAGAGGCAGCCGACGGTTGATCCCGATAAGATAGCCGCCATCGGTTACTGCTTCGGAGGCGGCGTGGTGCTCGAGATGGCCCGGGCCGGGGTCGATCTCAAGGGGGTGGTGAGTTTCCACGGCAGCCTGGCGACCGACCGCCGGGCCAGGCCTGGCGAGGTCACGGCGAAGGTGCTGGTCCTGAATGGTGCGGACGATCCGATGACCACCCCCGAGCAGATCGCCATGTTCAAGAGTGAAATGGCCTCCGCCGGGGTCGACTACCGCTTCATCAGCTACCCGGAGGCCAAGCACAGCTTCACCAATCCCGATGCCGATGCCTACGGCAAGAAGTATCATCTTCCTCTGGCTTACAACGCCGAGGCGGACAAAAAATCCTGGCAGGCGATGAAGGAATTCTTCAAGGAGATCTTCCGGTAGGGCCTTCTTCGAGCCTCATGCAGCGACAGACAAGGAGTTACCGCTATGTGCGAGTTCCACTCCCCCGCTCTTCCCCGTTTTCGGCAGGCCGCTGTCGGGTTCGCTCTGTTGGGGGCGACCCTGCTGCTGCTTTTCGCCTGCGCGCCGCCGACGGAGCGGATCGAGATTCCGCCGCGGGTCGAGCTGAAAACCTGGCCCCTCATCGGCGTGGTCGATTTCACCAGCAACAGCGATCCGCGGCTGGCCCGGGAGGCGACGGAAAAGGTCGTGCAGGACCTGGAGGCGGCCCAGCCGGGGGCGCGCCTGCTGGAGCTGGGGAGCGGCGCCCGAGTTCTGCGGGAGCTGCAGCGGACCACCTTCGATCCCGACACGATCAAGACGATGGGCGCCCGTTACGGCGTGGCCGCCGTGCTGACGGGGCATCTGGAACTCTCGGGGATGATCCCGGATATTCACATGTCCCCTGCCGACAACACCTTCAGCGCGGCAGCCAAAATCAACAGCCAACTCTCGGCCAAGCTTCGCGAGACCCCTACCGGCGCCACCGTTTGGAGCGACACCGCCCACGGCCAATGGTCCCTGGGAAAGCTGCGCTACGGGGGCGGCAGCGTGACCGATCTGCACTACAGCGATCCGGGCGATCTTTTCCGGGAGATCCTCGGCCATCTCGCCTGGCGAGTGACCGAAGATTTCCGGCCGACGGTCGAGCGGCGGCGGGTGGCGCCCTGACTGGGCTAGCGCGGCAAAGACCGCTGGCCTTCCATTGAGGGCTGTGCTATATATCATTAAATTGAATGCATGCGGCAGCCGCCGCCTTCTGCCATTGGACTTCGGGAACGGAGAGGACCCCCATGAAACGAGACTGCCTCTGCCTGCTGGGGCTTTTGCTGCTGCTGACGGCCCTGGCCGGCTGCGGAGAGAGCAACAAGCCGACCCGCTCTATCGATTTTGTCCCCTTGAATTCCATCGAAATCACTTCGCAGAATCCCCAGGCGGCCGCCGGATACCAAGAACCGCTTTACCGCCATCGGCCATTACGGCGGCCCCTCCACCTTTCAGTTTACGCGAAACATCACGGGCCAGGTGTCCTGGACATCCTCCGATCCGTCGGTGCTGAGCTTCAGCAGCGATCCCGCTCTGGCGG
Organism: uncultured delta proteobacterium; assembly: GCA_963783365.1. Taxonomy (GTDB): domain Bacteria; phylum Desulfobacterota; class Desulfuromonadia; order Desulfuromonadales; family CAWANI01; genus CAWANI01. Next base: position 55,698 of record CAWANI010000012.1, read on the forward strand.
GCTTCGCTACCGCTGCGGCGGCCGGCACGGTAACGGTGACGGCGACGCTGGATGGCGTCAGTGCCGATCTGCCCTTTACCGTCAGCGCGGCGACGATCAGTTCCCTGACCATTACGTCGCCGGCCTCCGCCACCCTGGTCGCCGGCAAGACCCTGCAGCTGCGGGTCGTCGGCACCTTCTCCGACGGCTCAAGTCAGGATCTGACCGACGCGGCCGCCTGGAGCAGCAGCGATACCGGCGTCGCCACGGTCGGCACCACGGTCCCCGGGGCCGGTTTGGTGAGCGCCGTCGCCCAGGGGACGGCCGACATCACCGCCAGCTTCGGCGGCCAGAGCGCCACCCAGACGGTCGAGGTTTCCGGCGCGGCCCTCGAAAGCCTCGCCGTGACGACTGAAGGAACGAGCGCCACCCTCGCCCAGAATACGACCCTGCAGCTGACGGCGACCGGCACCTACTCCGACGGCAGCACCCAGGACCTGACCGGCCAGGTGACCTGGGCCTCGAGCAACACGGCGGTGGCCGCCATCGACCAGAACCCCGGGACGACCGGCCTTCTGAGCGCTCTTACTCCCGGCTCGACCCAGGTGACGGCGAGCTACCAGGGGGTCGACAGCCCCGCTCTCACCATCACCGTGAGCTCCGCCACGCTCTCTGATCCCTGTCGATTTCGCCGGCGAGCCCCACCGTCACCGTCGGCGAGACGCTGCAACTGACCGCCACCGGCGACTTCTCCGACGGCTCCAGCCAGGATCTGACCCGGGATGTGGCCTGGAGTTCGGCGGATACCACCATCGCTACCGTCAGCGTCAGTACCGACATGGAGGGGACCGCCAAGGGGATCGCGGCGGGGACCGCCACCATCACCGCGGACAGCAGTGGGATTCCGACCACCACCGGGCTCACCCTCTCCGCCACCGCCGAGCTGAGCGTCCAATGACCGACCCATCCCGTATCACTTCGAGCGAGGGAACCATGCCGATGCGCCTGCTGCCGATTCTGCTTCTTTTTGCCCTTGTTTTTTCCGGCTCCGTTTCCTGGGCCGCCGCGCCCGGTCCCTATCTGGAAGTCGAGGGCTATGGTACCTGGCTCGCCGACAGTAAGAACGATACGGACACCGGCAGTTTCAACATCGAATACGATGGCGCCGAGGCTGGCTGGGGAGTGGCGCTCGGTTACGATCTGGTCGATGCCTATCCCCGGATCGGCCAGGGCCGGCTCGAACTGGAGGCCGCCAGCCGCAAAAATTCTCTGAAGAAGCTCGACTTTGCCGAAGGCAACCTTCCGGCGACGGGGGATGTCACGGTGAAGAGCCTGATGGTCAACACCATCGCCGAATACCACAACGGGACAATCTGGGTGCCGTACCTGGCCATCGGCCTCGGCTACGCCGAGGTTTCCATCGACCGCATCCGCACCACGGGGACGGACTTCATCGCGTCCAGCTCCGACGGGGTGTTCGCCTATCAGGTCGGCGCGGGCCTGGGGATCGCGGCTGGCGACCACATCACTCTCGACGTGGGCTATCGTTATTTCGCCACCCTGGACCCGAAGTTGGAGCTTGCCGACGGCAGCAAGTTCACGACACAAATCGGCAGCCACAACGTGCTGCTGGGGCTGCGTTTCAAGTACTGATACGCCCGCTGCCGTAAGATAACAGCGACTTTTTGAGCAGAACGATAAAGGCCCCCGCCGGTGCGAATCCGGCGGGGGCCTTCTGCGTCAAAAGTCGACCCCCGGGGGGCTCCGCCCGGTCTGTTATTTTTCTTCCTTAAGCCGCAGGCTCTTCGGCACCACCGCCCGCTCCAACAGCTCGAAGCCGCCCTGGACCAGCAGGGCGAGCACCGCCGCGGGGATTGCTCCCTGGAGGATCAGGCCGATATCGTCGAGGCGGATGCCGGTGAGGATCGGCTGTCCGTAGCCGCCGGCGCCGATCAGGGCGCCGAGGGTGGCGGTGCCGACGTTGATAACCGCTGAGATCTTGATCCCGGCGAGGATTGTGCTGGCCGCCAGGGGCATCTCCACCAGGCGCAGCCGCGCCCGCGGTTCGAGGCCGAGGGCTTCGGCCGATTCCAGGATCGAGCGAGGGATGTCGTGCAGCCCGGTGTAGGTGTTGCGGATGATTGGCAGCAGGCTATAGAGAAAGAGCGCCACCACCGCCGGCGGCCCGCCGATCCCCAGCAGAGGAATCATGAAGACCAGCAGGGCGAGGGACGGGATCGTCTGGATCACCCCGGCCGCGGCGAGGACGAACTGCCCGAGGCGCGGCCGGCGGCAGGCGAGGATGCCCAGCGGAATACCCACCAGGATCGCCGCGGCCAGGGAGATGGCGACCAGCAGCAGGTGCTCTTTGGTGTGCCGCCAGAAGCGCTGCCACGGCCCGGCGACCTCCGCGGTGCTGCTCTGGTCGAGGGTGCGCTGCAGAAAGTCGGCGGCGACCGTCGCCTCGGGCACCCGGTCGAGCTTGGCCCGGGCGTTCATCTGCACCATGGCGCCTTCGTCGATCTGGCCCTCGAGCCGTTTGAGGGCGGCGATCGCCGCCGGATAGCGCTTGGCCAGGTCGGCCCGGTAGAGCCACACCGCATGGTAGTCGGGGAAGTAGTGCCGGTTATCCTGCAGCACACGCAGGTGGTAGTAGGCGATCTCGGCATCGGTGGAGTAGAGGTCGGTGACGTCGATGGTGCCGCTTTCAATCCCCCGGTAGGCGAGGTCGTGATCGAGCCCGCGCACATCGGTCTGGGGCAGGCCGTAGGCGGCCTGCAGCCCCGGCCAGCCGTCCTTGCGGTCGAGAAACTCGTTGCTGAAGCCGAACTTGAGCTCGGGGTGCTTGGCGAGATCGGAGATGGTCCGGATGCCCAGCGCCGCCGCCCGCTTCTCCTTCATCCCCAGAGCATAGGTGTTGTTGAAGCCCAGAGGAGCGCTCATCCGGATGCCCTTTTTCGCCAGCGCCCGGCGCATCGCCTGCCGATCGGGCAGCTTCTGCCCGGCGAGGATCTCGTGGCTGATGGTGCCGGTGTACTCCGGGTAGACGTCGATATCGCCGCGCACCAGGGCGCTCCACAGCACCCGGGTGCCGCCCATCTCCCGGCGGTGAACGGCGGGGATGCCGACCGAGCGGATCAGCTGGGTGGCCAGTTCGCCGGTGATGACCCCCTCGGTGAACTTTTTCGAGCCGACGCGCACCGGCTCCTGGGCCAGGGCGGGGGCGGCGAGAAGCCAGAGGGCGAGAAGCAAAACCGGCAGGCGCAGCGGCTTCATCGGCAGGCTCCTTTCCGCAGGGCGTCGAGCGGGTGGCGCCGGGCCTGAAGGAAGGTGCTGATGAAGGGGTCCGCCGGCCGCTCCGCCAGCTCCCGCAGGCCTCCCTGCTGGAGGATCGCCCCTTCCTTCATGATGACGATGGTGTCGCCGAAAAAGCCCGCCTCGCCCATGTCGTGGGTGACCATGACCACGGTTTTCCCCAGACGCTGAAAGATGGCCCGCAGCTCCTCCTGCATCTCGAAGCGGATCATCGGGTCGAGGGCCCCGAGCGGCTCGTCGAGCAGCAGCACGTCCGGGTCTAGCATCAGCGCCCGCATCAAGCTGACCCGCTGCTGCTGGCCCCCCGACATCTGCACCGGAAAGCGGTCGAGGACCTCGGGCCAGAGCTGGGTCAGCTCCACCAGTTCCTCGAGCCGGCGCCGTCGGCGCTCCTTGTCCCAGCCGAGGTGGCGGGCCATCAGCTCCACGTTGCCCCGGGCGCTCAGGTGGGGGAAGAGCCCGCCGTCCTGAATCACGTACCCCATGCGCCGGCGGATCGCGCGCAGGTTGTCGCGGTTCAGCTCCTCGCCGGCGAAAACCACCCGCCCCGAGTCGGGACGAATCAGGCCGATCATCAGCCGCAGCAGGGTCGACTTGCCGCAGCCGCTGGGGCCGATGAGGACCGTGGTGCGCCCGTCGGCCACCGAAAGATCGGTCGGCTTGAGAACCTGCTGGCCGTTGTAGGATTTGGTGACCTTTTCCAGCTCGAGCATTGATTTTCCCCCTGATGGCATAAGAGGCTGGAATCTTTAATCTAACCGATGAGGGCAAGCTTGTCCAATCTGTGGGAGATTTTTGATAAGACGGAAGCCGTGTTGGGAGTCTACTGTTACGAACGGGAAGCCGGTTATGAGGCTGGAGCAAGGTGGATTGGGAAATTTGAAGCCAAGTTGATTAAAAGTTGACATTTAGAATTAATTAGCTTATTAATGCCTCCTATCTAAGGTCTCTCAAAGAGAGGCAGAGGATACGCCTTCAAAGGGTATAAACGTGATCACAATCAATCATGTAGACACTTAAGAAACTTTTAAGCTCGTCTAGGGGGCTACCAAAAAAGTCACATCAGCTTGAGCGAAATACTGCGATTTCTAATCCATAGGGGGGGGGATATGGATCATTGCAGTATAAAAAACCTACTAAGCACCAACCCTGCCAAGTATTGCAACCTCCCTTTAGAAAATAGTTTTTTAACTTGGACGCTCAGATTTTATCTTTGTGCCCGCAAGGGGATTCCTGCCGGTTTTTTTTGACCGGAGAACCTCTGTGACGGTATTGACTCCCGCTTCTTTTTGAGGTGCGGTTTTAGGTATTTGCAATCGAAATACAGGAGGAATTAGGTCAATGAGGAAAATTAAGGGGACACAGCATTTTTTAAGGTGGCTACTGGTTGTGTTTATTTCTCTAGCCCTTTTGTCAGGTTGTGGCGGTGGCGGTGGAAGCAATGCAACACCAAGTCAGCAGACCCCTCCTTCCGGAGGCGACCAACAAACGCCACCCTCCGGTGGCGATCAACAAACGCCGCCTTCCGGTGGCGATGAGTCGCCGCCGGTTTCCCAAGCGGTTTCGGTTGATGGTTTTGTTTTTTCAGCCAAAGGGTTAGAAGGTGCAACCATTACCGTTTTTGACGCTGATGGACGAAGTGTTCAACCAGTACTTTCAACCCAGAGCACAGGTGGTTATCAAGTTATTTCGGGCGCAAACGGTGAATTTCATTTGAGCTTTGTTGCCTCAAATCCTCCGTACCTTGTGAAAGCCACAACGGGCCAAGGAGATACCTATTATTCCTTACTCCTCACTGACGTGCAATCGAAGGTAGATGTTAGCCAATTCACAACATTGATAATGGACAATTTGATTGGAAACGACCAAGGGAAACCCATTGACCAAGATTTTTCTGGAGCAATCAGTCGACTTGGCGCAAATGGGCAGGACGTTCTGAATGAAGGGGCAAAAAAATTAATTGATTTTCTTAAAGAGCAAAAATTAGCGGCGTTTGGTAACTCTATGCCAGACTCTGCTTTCGATTTTTTCTTTAAAGCCCAAAATACCGATTCAATGGCTTTGGGTTCCTCAGAGCCGACTAAATCCTGGTTGAAGGAGGCTGTAGGTTACATCTCCTCTCCTCGGGGCTCCGTCAGCGGCATGGTGAAGGATTTTCATTCTAATGCCCCCCTTCGAGGTGCGGAGATTACCATGCCGGGGGTCTACGCCACAGCGTATACCGATGGTATGGGCTCGTTTTATATCGATAAAATACCCGTAGGCCGGCGCATCCCGCTGAATGTGCAGGCTTCCGGATATGCAGATAATCAACAAATCATCAATATAAAAGAGAATTCATCTGCTTCAGTTTCAGGAGCAACCGAAGAAAGACATACTTCCGTAGCTATCAGCCTTAAGCCAGTATCGATGTCATATAAAATCGATTTGGGCTCAGGCATTCAAGCTCAGAGTTTGTCAAATGAAAAAATCAGAATAGAAAGCCCCGACGGGTCGCTGCGTATCGATTTGCCGGTTTCTGTGGCAAACGCCGCCCGGCAAGAGGTTTCAGCTGAACGTCGTGCACTCGCTTCCTCTAGCGATTCGAGTGTTACCGCCGAAGTTACTTTGGTGGACCCGAGTTCCGAGCGGGAAGTCTTCCCCGGTGATTTTGCAGCAAAAGATACCTCCTTAACGGCTCAAGCCGCAGGGGGAGAGCAGATTAGCCTCGAGTCAGTAGTTCTTTCCAATATCACGTTGCGTGATGATGCCGGACAGGTGATTCAGTTGCCTAAAGGTGCAAAAGTGCCTGTCCGAATGAAAATCCCTGAAAATCTCCAGGCAAGATATCGGCAGGAGTACAAAACAGGAACCCGCATAATTCCCTGGTGGTCCTATGATGAGCAGGAAGGGCTCTGGGTTAGGGAAGGGGACGCAACGCTAATCGATGTTGACGGCGTCTTGTATGCCGAGGGAACTGCCACTCATTTCAGTTGGTGGAATGTCGACTGGCCGATAAGTACCCATGCCAAACTTTGCGGAAAGGTCATCGATGGGGATGGCAACCCTTTGAAGGGCGTTTCCGTTGTGGCGGAAGGGGTTGATTATCAGGGGAACAGTTCCGATTCGACAAACCAAGACGGAGAATACGAGATTCAGGTTAAGCGCTTATCCCAGGTTAAATTGCATGCTTCTTACGGCGAAATCGTTTCCCCCTCCCGATTAATCAATGTGGAGGATACCTCTGTCACTGCTTGCCAGGACCAGGATGATCTGGTTTTGGCTGTCGTGCATGTCGGCGGTAAGGTTGTCGATGCCGATGGGAATCCTCTTTCCGGAGTTCAAGTACGGGCAGATAATGGCAATGCTGTCTATACTGACGCGAACGGAAATTTTTCCATCAAATCGGTAGCAGACTCCACCCTGAAGTTAGTTGCGTCCTATGTTGTAAACGGTATCAGAAATTCGGTCGACCAGCAGGTTGTCGTCGGAGAGACGGATACTGCAAATACTGATATTGTGCTGGATATTAATCCGGCTGAGATATCGGGGAAAGTGATGCTGGAGCAGGAGGGAGGCCAAGCTCCTATGAAGGGGGTGACCATCACGGCGAGCAATGGCCAATCCGCCGTTACCGATGAAAATGGTTTCTACTCCATATATGCGGCCAATATTCCTGGTGATGAAATATCCATCGACTATTCGGCTTACCTCCCTTCAGGCATTCATGCGACAAGAAGCCAATCGGTGAAATTGGATGGCTCTCTGGATGTTCCTGCTCCTGATGCTGTTTTTAAAGAAGCTGTCGCGAATTTGACAGGGAGAGTTGTCGACCAGCGTAACGAACCCCTCTCCGGCATCGAAGTGACTTCCAACACGGGCAAAACCGCCATCACCGACCCGGAGGGGACTTTCGAAGTCCGCGTCCCGGTCAACCAGGAAGTTTCAGTGACCGCCTCTTATCGGGATCCCCAAGCGGATCTGCAAGTGAGCACAACAAGTCCGACCTATTTTATTTCTCCGGATGGAGGGGGATATCCCGTTCCCGATTTGCGTCTCGATACACGAACTGCATTTGTCGCGGGGACCGTTCGATCGGCGCAGGGTGAACGTAAACCCCTGTCCGGGGTAAAGGTCGTGACGGAATACGGCGCCATGACCACCACCGATGAAAACGGGAATTACCTCATCAAAGTTCCCGCAGATGCGACAGTGCAAGTCAGTTTCAGTTATGAACTGTTGGACGAAGCGGGCAAACGGGAGCGATGGGGGGCGATGGTTTCCAATCAGGCCAAAACCGGTGCTCTTGGAACTCAGACCTCTTTGGACGTCGACCTGGCTCTGGAGAGTAACCCGCCGCAGATAACGGGAGCTTCGGTAAACCCTGCCACCGTTGCGCCTGGCGGGGAAGCGACCTTCACCGTATCAGCCTCCGATCCTGATGGAGACACTTTAACCTATTCCTGGGTTGATGATAACGGGAATGAGGTGGGAACCGGACAGACTTATCCCTGGACTGCCCCGGAAACCACCGGAGTCTATGAACTGAAGGTCATCGCTAAAGATGGAACATCCCCCGCGGTTTCCTGCGTGGTGCAGGTTATGGTCAAACAGAACTCCTCACCAACGATTCTCAATATGTGGGTATCTCCTGAAGTTGTTCGTCCCGGGGATACTGTCAAGGCCACTGTCAATGCCTTTGATGGAGACGGAGATGCAATCACCTACCAATGGAATCAGGCCGATATGGCCCTTTCAGAGAGCGGAGACAGTACGTATTCATTGTCGATACCGGCAGATTTAGCAGAGGGAACTTACCCGCTGAAAGTCACGGTAACCGATTCGCAAGGGGCGACCACTTCTCAATCGGCGGATTTTACCGTCCAGAAGAATCGATCTCCGGTCATTTCCGCCATCGTAGCGACTCCCTCGCCTGCCCAAGTCGGAGACAATGTCGCGATGACCGTGACCGCTTCAGATCCAGACGGAGACTTTCTGAATTTCAGCTGGATTGACGAAGATGGGTCATCCCTTGGGACAGGCCGGAGTATTTCGTGGCAGGCTCCGGCAGTCGATCAGGAAAAAGTTTTTAAATTCACCGCCTCGGCCAGCGATGGCGAATTGACAAGCTCTCAGAATGTATATGTGAAAGTTCAACCCCTTGCGCAGTCCGGCGGAGAAGAGCCGCCCCCCGTTTCTGGAGGCACTGTCAGCGGATTCCTTTCCGACCAGCTCGGCAATGCCATCCCAAATGCCCTGGTGGAACTTTATTCTGCCGATCGCTCGGTTGATATCGTCACGACATCTTCCGACGCGGGCTATTATGAGTTTACCGGTTTGGCGTCGGGAGATTATTACGTGGTCGTCTCCCGCGATGGATTTACCATGAGCTCGGCCTTGGTAACGGTGTCGGCAGAATAGCACATGGTTAAATATTGGCTTGTTGCATTTGTTTTGACCACAAACAATGGAGTAAAAAGGAGGAGATTGGGATGATGGCAAGAACGCAGTTGAAACTATCCAGGTGGTTGCGATTGGCCATTTTGTTGGCCACGGTGATTCCACTTTTGGCCGCCTGTGGCGGAGGCGGAAGTGGAGCCACCCCTGGAAACACTCAAGCTAACGTAACTCAAGATGCTCATCTGAACGGGAAAGTATCTCTCGGCAATGTGGAAGGAACGCGGGCCTATGTGGCAGGGGTGCGCCTCAAAGCCACCCCGCTCAATGCCAAAACGCTCTCCGCTGCTCGGACGGTTCAATCAACCCCCAAAACCTATGAAACGACAGCGGATTCTAATGGCAACTATTCTTTGACCCTGCCTTCTGGAAATTATGTCGTGGAAGCCGCTGGGGGCAGCACTAGAAAGGCCTTGGCGCAGGTCTCCCTTGCCGCCGGAAGCACGCAGTCCCTCGATTTCGTTCTGACGGCGACGGGGACCATTCAAGGGCAACTCAAATACTATTCAGATGATTATTCTTCGACCACAGTTTTCATCCCGGGGACCAGCTACATCGCCATGACAGACAACACAGGGAAATTTACCTTGTCCGATGTCCCGGTGGGGACATACTCCTTACAGGTGGGTAACATCCCCGCCGATCCGATCTTTGGCGCAGTCTCTATCACGGTGGTTCCCGGTATCAATGATCTTGGACAGATTGATTTGGCGGCGCAGAAGCCGACGGTCATCCATGCCTCCCTTGAGGAAAATCAAGTCGTCTCTCCGCGTGAGTTGCAAAGCCTTCCCCTTGTTATTGATTTCTCCCAACCCATGGATCCGGCTTCTACGGAAGCGGCATTGAGCACCAATCCGGCTCTGGCTGGGTTGGTGTATCAGTGGAGTGGGAGCAATAGAATCCTCTCAATCACCAACTTTGCCGAGAAAGTTGGCTATGGTGCGGTGAACCTGGCGATCGGCACCGGGGCCCAGGGGCAAAACGGGCAGAAGCTGGATAAGGCTTATTCCCTCGATTTTACCGTTGACGAAAGGGTTCTCAGTTCATTTCCCAGCGACGGCGACAGCCAGGCATACCTGGACAGCAAGATTCCTGTCAGGGTGGAGTTTTCTACAGGCATTGACCGCGATACCCTTCAGGTGAGCGTTACCCCCCAACCGCTCGGGGGCATCGATATTCAGTGGGAAAGTGACTCCAGTCTGAATATTTTCGGCTCTTTCGCTATGGATACGGACTATACCGTCAGCATTCAGAATGCTGGCACTGCGAAGACGGGAAGGAAAATTTACGGGCTTCCTTACCAATTTTCCTTCCATACCGCTGCTCCCAACGTGGTCGCAACGCAACCGACCACCGGCGCGCTCGCGGTCGATCCGGAGACTTCCGTTTCTCTGAGTTTTAACACCTTGATGGATCGCGACACGGTAGAAGAGGGGTTGAAGGTTTTTAAAGGGGATGCCGCCACGGGCGAGCAGGTTCCTGCCGAAGATATCAAACTCCAATGGGGACGCGGGCATTATGGAGACAGCCTGCGAATTGGTTTCCCCATGGATTACGCCACCAAGTACACCGTCGCCCTCGATGGGGCCAAGGTACTCTCGGGCTTGGATTTGGGGAACTATACGCTTACCTTCACAACCTTGACCCCAAGATTGGTGGATACCAGTCCCCTTAACGGGGGAACGGTCGATCAGGTCGACGGCATCGTTCTCTACTTCAACAGCAAAGTCGATATTTCCCAGGGCACTTTCCAGTTGCTGGATGGTGGTGGCAAGGCCTTTGCTGTGAAGGCTAAAGTCAATAGCCCCACGGCCTATAGCCCCGATGTAGCTTCTCACGTGATGCAATATGAGGGGTCGTGCTCTGTCTGTCATGGATCAGATCCGTATTATTCACCCTCTGCCGTTGGGGGTAGCGCCGTTCTTCTCACCTCTGAAACCCAGGTTCCTGCGGGGGGCCAATATACCCTTAGCTGGTCGGGACTGAAGGCCGCCGACGGAACGACTTCAATCGCAGACGGGCAGTTCGGGTTTCAGACCGCTCCCCGTGAAATTTTGACAACTTCGCCTGAAGACGGCGCGGTTAATGTGGCCTTGACGCATAGCGTGACCATTCAGTTCAATGACCTTCTCAGCGAGGCCAATCAGAATACTATTGAATCAGCGCTGACCATTACCTCTGCCAAGGCCCAGACCGGCAATGTTTTGCATCCGGATCCGCTCTTTATCTGGGACGTCAACAGCGCTGGCAACAGCCGGCTTCTGGTCAACTTCACTTTCGATCCGGCGACCAACTACAAGCTCTCCTTCAAGGCGGACGATCTGGGGAATATTGTCGGAAGCGACGGCAGCTCCGTGATGAAGGCTCCGGAACCCATTATTTTTACCACGATGGGTGATGATGGTTCCGCACCGGGTAGTGTGAATCTGCTCGATAGTCTGAACGTAAATGACGGCCAGGTTTTGGTCGCGATGGGATCTTCCATCCTGATGACCTTTAATCGTCCGGTCAATATCGAAAAAAGCTTTCTCTCCCTTGAGGACGCTGATGGCCCCGTTGATCTTAAAAATGCCACGTTGGCGATGCCCAACGGCACTTCCTATTGGATTGGCGATAAGCAGTACAGCCGGTATTGGAGTTTGAATCAGGATCTGCCCTTCAGCCAAGCATTTACCTTTACCGTTAAGGATGCTACCGATGTTTGCAGTACTTCCGATTCCTCCTGGATTTACGAATGCAGTGATGTGAATCAGCCCGCAGTGAAAAATAATTTACCCTTCACCGTCAATTTCGCCAGCTCGGCTAAGATCTACACCTGGGTGGGATAATAAAGCTGGAACGGTGTCACTGAATTCGAATGCGTATACGTTCTTTAAAACGGCTGACTTGCTCGCCGCGTTCTCCACGACGCCCGCCCTTACCGGTACCTGGAATTTTGAAGGATCGGAATCGCCAGCCTGAATATGTGAACAGCGCCGTCTTTTCTTACACGCCGGTTCAGTATGCCAACATTCAGGTCAAGATAGGGGGGCTTACAGCCTATAAAGCCGTCGAAGGCACCGACCCGGTGACGGGAAACCCCGCGACGACCTATTTGGCAATCGAAACTTTCGAAAATACGCCGTTCAGTGAAGTGTTCGGCGTGGAGCCGAACCTCACTCCGCCGGTTCTGGTAAAAGGCGGAAGCAACTGGACTTGATCGGGTAAAACTCACCTTCAATACGAACATGGCCGCGGATCTGGCGGGGAGTCCTGCCAACTACACCATTGTGGATGCGAACGGCCAACCTCTGGAGGTCCTTGGGGTTAAGCAACGGACAATGGCAATTACTACGACCGCGTGGTTATTCTGAAGACCGCCTCCCAGGCCCTGGGAACCACCTATACCGTCAGCGCAGACAATCTTACCGAATGGGGTGGGTATTACACCATCGGCGCTGACCAGAACACCGCCACTTTCAATGCCTATCGTGGAAAGCTGTCTGGGTTGCAGGCCTTAGACAATCTGAACTTTCGGTGGATGGAATCTGGACCTATACCCAAACGGCTCTCGTGAAGTTTGATGTGCCGATCGATCCGAGTTCAGTGACAAGTGACAATCTGAGTCTTTGGGGGCGCAATTATGACGATTATACCGATACGGATTTTCATCCTATCGAAGGGGTCGTGACCAAGTGGAATACTGACCATACGGCAGTGACGTTGACTTTCAGTTGGAATGATGGCTCCGGTTCTTGGGACTTTGAGCGCCATATCGGATCCGGAATTCAGAATGCGGCTGGCGTCCCTGTGGATCTGGGAGAATTCCAAGGTCAAAGTTATCTTTCTTGGGATGGCGCGATGTCCTTCTACGTGGACGCCGCAGCTTCAACCCCGTCTTCGGATACCGCCCCGACTTTGGTTGTCCAGTTCAATACTGACTATCTCAACTTGTTCGTGGACGCGGATGCGGCCGGAAATGCAGCGAACTATCAACTGGCAGACCCCAACGATCCCAATTTTCTGCCGACTGTAACGGGAGCAACGGCTCACCCGACGAGGGTAACCGGGTGAACTCTGTCCCTCTCCGGCCCGCTGCCTCAGGCTCAATATGAGAGCAAAGAGTACACCCTTAGCGTTTCCAATGTTTCCATTCCTGGGTCTTTATGGGAGGGGACGGGTCTTTATCCTACGATCCCCTATAATTTCAACCTCTATCGCAATCAATAGGTAAACTTCGTTTTGGTTCGATGTGAGATCCAGCCCCGCCTTTTCAGGCGGGGCTTTTTTAATTTTGTTGCATTGGATAAAAATGATAAAAAAGTGGCGAATCTGAAAGTTCCCCATGGAGGTGGTGATGAGAATCGTTGTTCAAGTTTTCACAATATTCATTTTTGTGTTTCTCTCCAGTTGTGGAGGCGGGAATAGTAATGGGGGGGCTACCAAGATACCTGACGAAGTTGATTACGGTTCATCGCCCTCGCCATCACCATCACCATCACCATCACAGCCTATAGAAGGTTCCATTTCAGGAGTTCTCCACTTTTCTCCTGTTTCCCAAAGTGGATCTTCCCAATTGGCAACCTTGGCAGTTTCTGCCGAGCCAGGTGATGCTGAGGTGGGGGATTTTGTCCCTGGAGAAATTCTTGTGAAATATCGTGCGGGGGTCAAGACCCTGTCGGGCGGTGAATCTTCAGCCCCTTCGGGGCTTGTGGAAAAACGGCTCCTTCCCGGTGGAATCCACGTGTACCACATTCCTGCCGTGAAACGCGCTCTTGCATATAACGAAACGGCGCAGGCTTCGGATCCGTTGTCCGTCTCCCGGGAAGAGACCCTTGAGCTCTGTCGCAGGCTTCGTCAGGATCCGGATGTAATCTACGCCGAGCCTAACTACCTGCGCCATTCCCTGGCAACCGAACCGAATGATCCCAACTATCCGGATCAATGGAATTTCCCTTTAATTAATCTCCCCCAGGCATGGGATATTACGCGTGGTAGCGATGATGTTGTCATTGCAGTGGTTGATAACGGCATAATGCCGCATCCTGATCTGCAAGGGCGGCTTCTGCCCGAGGTTGATTTCGTCGCAGCTACATCAGATTCCACCTCTGTGGGCAGCGAAAGCGAACACGGTACCCATATCGCCGGGATCATGGCCGCTGCCACCGACAACCAGAAAGGCGTAGCGGGGGTGTCGTGGCACACCATGCTCATGCCGTTGCGGGCTCTGGATACAAATGGAAATGGAACGGATGAAGATATCAGCCAGGCTATCCGCTATGCAGCAGGGTTGCCAAATGTCACAGGCAAGCTCCCCGAGAGACGCGCTAATATCATTAATTTGAGTTTGGGAGGTCCGGGCGGCAGTGCGACTGAAGGGCCCTTGTACGACGCTATTGTCGCAGCACAGAAAGCAGGCGTTATCCTCATTGCTGCAGCAGGAAATGCGGGACTCAATTCAGAATATTTCCCTGCCTCTTACGACGGGGTGATTTCGGTAGCGGCTGTGGGGGGTGATGGGATCAGAGCCTCCTATTCGAACTTCAATTCTCGAGTTGATCTGGTGGCTCCTGGGGGAACCGATGACAACCAAATTCTCTCTACTGGGTTTGCTTCTGAAGGGGACTATGATTACGAACTGATGGAAGGAACCTCCATGGCGGCGGCACACGTGAGCGGAGTGCTTGCCTTGATGTTAGCCGACGCGCCGCGACTTAACACAAAAGATGTTGAGGAGTTTATTGCAGGGAATCATCCGGACTTTCCCGGGGTTAGTATTGTTAACGATGAAGGCGCCCCTGGATACGACCTCTATTATGGATATGGTCTCATAGATGCCAAAAAAGGGGTCGACGCAGCTCGCCTGATGACCGAACGAATCTTCATCCGAGTCCTGAATGCCGAAACTGGCGAAACCGTGGGTCAGTCCGAGACCAGTTACCCCAAGGGGCTCTCTTTCCATCTTGGGGGAATTCCTGCTGGTCGGTATCTCATTGTCGCTGGGACAGATCTTGATGACAACGGGCAGATTTGCCAGAGTGACGATCGTTGCGGCGCCTATCCGGAAGTCATTGAGATTAAGAATTCGTTGGAATCTGGCAACCTCGATTTTGGGTTGGGGATGGGATTGGTCGCTGTGCCTGATCAATTTCGGAATCTAATTCGAACAGCCGTTGCCCCTTAAATCTGTTTATCCTTCAGGTCACTGCGTTATCAGGAGGAGACAGCTCCGGATGAGGCTTAGACTTAGACCGGTTCGTCTCTCCTGGGCTTATGCAAAGCGATGGTCGGAGCGTTTTCGGGCGATCTCGGCAGCGGAGGCGCTCATCCAGCCCGAGGTGGCCTCGGGATGGTAGTCGAAATGGGGGATGTAGGGTTTGATGTCGAGCAGGGGTGTGCCGTCGAGCACGTCGATCCCTCTCACCCGCAGGCGATTGGCCCGAATCTCCAGCAGTTCGACGACGGAGATGCCGATGTGCGACGGTCGCAGCGGCGAGCGGGTGGCGAAGATGCCGTGCTCCCGGGTGTCCAGGAAGGGGACGACGCGCAGTTCCGTTCGGGGAGCCTGGTGGAAATGGTAAATCAGGTAGATGTGGCTGAACCCCTCCAGGTCCAGCAGACCTGCGGCATACCGCTCCTCGACGACGACCTCGCCAACCGCTTCCCGGGCCCCCCGCGGCTGGATCGGCATGTTCTCCACCTGTCGAAAGGAGGAGCGGATGGTGCCGATGGGAGTGATCTCCAGCGGCTTGGGATTCTCTTTCGATGGATTCTGCATTGCCTGCCCCTTTCCGGCTCTGTCGCCAGGGGGCGCCCACCACTTCCCTGAAGGGGTGGCAGACGCCCGTTCCATGTGCGTCCCGAGGCCAACCGGCTGAATAGTTCCTGAGTCTGTGAGGGGTGAGGCGTCAGCGAGCGGGGAGAAAAATCCAGGGATTGAATTTGGCTGGAGATTTTACGCCTCACTCCTCCCCCCCCCCACTCCTCACGACTTCAGGGTCTCGATAACCAGCGCCCGGCCGGCAACGATGGCATCGACCACCTTCTTTCGCCCGCTTACCACCAACCGCTGCACCGTCCCCCGGGAGACGCCCATGCGCGCTCCCGCCTCCTCCTGGGTCAGCCCCTCGCCGTCGCACAGGCGCAGAGCCTCCAGTTCGTCATGCTGGAGGGGGGTCCGCTCAAGCTCCTTGAGCGGCGTGCCGGCCGGTTTGAAGACTTCGCTTCCCGGGGGGCGGTGCGGACAGCAGCAGTTTCTCGGCTTTTTCGGCCGTGGGGACATCAGTGGTGGCCGCAGCCGCCGCTGTGCCCGCCGCAGACCTGGTCCGGCGTGAGTTCCGGCAACTCTACATTGGCCAAACTGGCGAGATTGTCGGCAATGGTGACTCCCAGGGCCCGATAGACCTTCAGCCCGGCCCGGTTCAGACCCATCAGGGCCCCGGCGCCGATGCCGCCGACGACGATCGCCTCTGCTTCCTGGCCGCCGAGGGCCTTGAGGGGGCTGCAGGCGCCATGCTCATGGTGCAGGTCGCGGTTGACGACCTCCTGTACCTCGCCGCTGACACTGTCAACTACCACGAACAGGGGCGCCGAGCCGAAGTGCCCGTAAACCGAACTTTCCAATCCTTCGTTTTGTTCCACCGGGAAACAGATTTTCATGACGATTCTCCTTTTGTTTTGTGTATAAGCACAATATAGGCGTAAAGATTCAAAAGTCAATATATTAAATACTTATTTTTGAGAGATTTTTAAGTCCAGCTCAAAAAGCGCTCCGTCTATCCACTATCCGTCACCATAGACTGACTTTTGGAGCTTTCAAAGAGCTGTTATTTTATATATTTCAACAACGTTATATCTGGTCTTGAACGCGGGATAACTCCCGGGAAACAGGCGAATGGAAATGGCATCCTGTTCGCAGTGGAAGGAATTTCCCAGACTAGATCCTATTATTGTTCAAACGGAATGTGAAAGGAAAACGGTACGATACGGGTCTCAGGCGCCCTGTTCAGGGTGCCACCCACGGTGAACGCTTGGTAGCTGAGGAGAGATAAAAAAATAGCTGCTGATAATGTTCCAAATGGGAAATATCCTATACCAACTTTCGGTTCGATACCATAGGTAGTATCCATCGGGAAACTCCGGATGGACACGGCGTGGTTTCCGATTTGGAAACGAGGAATTTTTCGTCGTGACAAGGAAATCAAGGGCTTGCGCGGAGGCGTACACCGGTACGTCGCACAAGCAAGGCCGCAGATTGACGCTGCCACGGCGGAAAAGAACCGTTTCCGGACGGAAACTAGGTAAGTGCCCGACCATGTTTCCCCGAAGCCGGAAATGAAGCAAGCAAAGAACAGCATGAAAATCTTTTCAAAGGAGGATTTTTCCCTGGTGGAGAAGGCAGGAAAAATCGATAGGAGAAGACCGCCGGCAAATACTGCATAGATGATCAGGACTTCATAATGACCGTTGGCGGGAGGGGTGCTGGTGAAAAGGATATGGAATTTGAAGCTTGTAATGATCAGGAATATGCATGTGAGGCTCATGCTGAAAAGCGAGACTTCGTTGAAGGTCGGGATGACTAGAGCTCGAAGGATGGTGGAGAGTTTAAATTTCATGGATAACCCTGGAGAAGATAAGGTTTTTTGAACAAAAACAACGAGTTTTAACAAGGGTGGCTCTTCAGGACGGCCACCCCCCGCTCGGAATGCGCGTCCCTCGTTCTCGATCATGCGGGGCTTAACGGCCCTCTGTCCCCTGAAATTTAATCCCGTGGAAAAAATGTTGCTCCAGACGGACAGAGCAGGTATTATCTATGGTCGATATTTTGGTCCGCCATGTGGGAGTCGGTTATTTAGGTCTCCCGTATTAAAGTGATTTCTCATCACCCATCTACAGGAGGATCTATGAAAGCTCTCCAATCTTTCAAACATTCGATCAGCCGCGCGCTCGGCTTGGGCGCGGTCCTGGCCCTGGTCGCCGCCGTCACCGTCGCCAGCGCAAGCGCCGCCGGTCTGCCGGCGAAATACAAGGCCAAGGGCGTGCTCACCGTGGCCTCCGACGCCAGCTATGCTCCGATGGAATTCATCGGCAAGGACGGAAAGACCATCGTCGGCGCCGATGTCGATCTCGGTCACGCCATCGGCAAGGTGTTGGGCGTGAAGCTCAAATTCGTCAACGTCAGCTTCGACAGCATCATCCCGGGCCTGCAGTCGGGCAAGTATGATCTGGGCATGTCCGCGTTTAGCGATACGAAGAAACGCGAGCAGGTTGTCGACTTCGTCACCTATCTCGTCGCCGGCACATCCTTCTATGTGAAGCATGGTGGCCAGAAGGTCGGGGGGCTCGCCGACCTGTGCGGCAAAACGGTGGCCATCGAGAAGGGCACGATCCAGGTCGATGACGCCAATGCCCAGAACAAGAAATGCATCGCGGCCGGCAAGAGTCCGGTGACCGTCTCCGTCTTCCCCGATCAGAACGGCGCCAATCTCGCCATTGCCAGTGGCCGCGCCCAGGTGGGCATGGCCGATTCGCCGGTGGCCGCCTGGATTGTCAAGGAATCTCGTGGACAATTCGAACTCTCGGGCAAGGCGTATAACAACGTGCCCTATGGGATCATCATGCAAAAAAATTCGGGCCTGGCCAAGCCGCTGCGCGCCGCCGTCCAGCACCTGATGAAAAACGGTGAATACGCGAAGATCCTGAACAAGTGGGGCATCACCCAGGGTGCGCTGAAGACCTCGCAGATTAATGTCGCCGAGCAATAAACCGCGAGGGAAATGAAGGGGAGGGGGCGTTGCCTTCTCCCCTTATTTCCGATCCCGCGCGGCATGTTCGGCCGCGCAGGATTTGTTTATGGTTGAAAAGGAAATAAAAATGAGCGAAGCGCCTGAGCCGATCAAGTCGATACCGGTGCGCCATACCGGCCGGTGGATCGCCGCCGCGCTGGTGCTGCTGCTGTCTCTGGCAGCGGTGAATTCGATTACCACCAATCCGCGCTTCCAGTGGAACATTGTCGGGCAGTATTTCTTCTCGATGCGGGTGCTGCACGGTCTGGTGCTTACCCTAGAACTCACCGTCATCTCGATGACCATCGGCATCGTTCTGGGCGTCATTCTGGCGGTGATGCGGCTGTCGCCCAATCCGCTGGTGTCAGGCGCGGCCTGGTTCTACATCTGGTTTTTCCGCGGCACCCCGCAACTGGTGCAAATCATCTTCTGGTTCAATATCACCGCACTCTATCCGGTCATCGGCTGGGGCACCTTCACCCTGAACGCCAACACGCTGATTACCCCGATCATCGCCGCCATCCTGGCGCTGGGGCTCAACGAAGCCGCCTACATGACTGAGATCGTCCGCGCCGGCATCCTCTCGGTCGACGAGGGGCAGAGCGAGGCGGCCTCGGCGCTGGGCATGTCGCGGCTGTTGACAATGCGCCGCGTCATCCTGCCGCAGGCGATGCGGGTGATCATCCCGCCCACCGGCAATGAGACCATCTCGATGCTCAAGACCACCTCGCTGGTGAGCGTCATCGCGGTCACCGAGCTGCTCTACTCGGTGCAGCTCATCTATTCGGTCAACTACCGCACGATCCCGCTACTCTTGGTGGCCTGCATCTGGTACTTGCTGGTGACGACGCTGTGTTCAATCGGCCAGTATTACATCGAGCGCCATTTCGGCCGCGGCGCCAGCCGCAGCCTGCCGGCCACCCCGATACAAAAATTCCGCCGTTTCTTTGACCGTTTCATCCCCGGAGTCCCCAGTCATGAATGATCGTCCTGCCCCCCAAGCACCGACGCTATCGACATCAATGGTCAAGGCCGAGGCAGTGCACAAGAGCTTCGGCCATATCGAGGTCTTGAAGGGTATCTCCCTCGAGGTGCAGCGCGGCGAAGTGGTGTGCTTGTTGGGGGTATCGGGATCAGGCAAATCGACCTTCCTGCGTTGCATCAATCATCTCGAGAAGATCGATGCCGGCAGGCTGTGGGTGGATGGTCACATGGTCGGGTACAGGCAGGTGGGCGAGCGCATCTACGAACTGCGCGACCACGAGATCTGCGCTCGCCGCGCCGAGATCGGCATGGTATTCCAGCGCTTCAATCTCTTCGGCCACATGACGGCGCTGGAAAACGTCATCGAGGCGCCCATCCGGGTTCGCAAGATCCCCCGGCAGCAGGCGCTTGACAGCGCCCGCGAGCTGCTGCGCCGCGTCGGCCTGGCAGATCGTATGAATTCCTATCCCAACCAGCTCTCCGGCGGCCAGCAGCAGCGGGTGGCGATCGCCCGGGCGTTGGCGATGCAGCCGAAACTGATGCTCTTCGACGAGCCCACCTCGGCGCTCGACCCCGAGCTCGTCGGCGAGGTGCTCGAGGTGATGAAAAGGTTGGCCCAGGAAGGCATGACGATGGTGGTGGTCACCCACGAGATGGGCTTCGCCCGCGAGGCCGCCGACCGGGTGGTGATGATGGACGGCGGCAAAATCATTGAGGAAGGCACGCCCGCGGACTTCTTCAACAACCCGCGCGAGGAACGCACGCAGCAGTTCCTTTCGAAGATCCTGTAGGGAATGGCGATTCCTCTAAATATGAATGAAATATGGTGGCCCCGGAACTCACCGGAACTCAAGGGCCTGGGTGGCTCGGAGTCGGACCAGTTCACCCCCTCGAATCTTAAGAAAAAATTCCCTTAAAAGGGGGCATTTATGCCCCTATAGGCTCACTTTCGCCCCCCGAAACGGCGCCTTTGCGCCCTTTCTTGGTATTTCTTCTGGGCTGACCGGCCGGGGCAGGCAACTGAATCATCGTCATCGGGCCTGATACATCCAGTGCAGGTAGCGCTGCCGGGTTCGGGCGAACTTGAGCAGGAACTCCCGCTTGTGGCAGCGGTGCGTGATATGCCAGACGTAACCTGGCAGAAAACACCGATTGGCTCTTGGCAAGCCCCCCTCCCTATCGAATTGCTCCCCAGAAGATTTATAGGCCGATTTTTGCCCCCGAAAATCGACCTATAAGGTCATTTTTGAGACTAAAATCGCACATTTTCACTTTATTATCAATGACTTGGGATGGTCCGACCCCGCGCCCCAGCTTCGGCCTGAGAAACGAACACACCGCGGTCCATTTCACTTTCGACCATGCGGGCCCATTTTTTTGCGTCACCCTCGCTCTCGAAGGTTTTCGACTGAAGCGGGAACCCCTTCCTCCGGATTTTGACCTGCCACTGGTAAGGTCCGCGCTTGTTGAATGACGCCATCGCTCACCCTCCTTTTTCCCCCCTCATTTTGTACCCAGTGCCCCAAAAATGTCCCAAAAAAGCAATTGGAAAAGAAAAAGGAGCTAGGCCAAAAAAGCCTAACTCCTTGATTTCTTTGTGGTGCCGAAGGCCGGAATCGAACCGGCACGGCCAGAAGCCATCGGTTTTTGAGACCGACGTGTCTACCAATTCCACCACTTCGGCAAAAGCGGATTGAATTATAATGAGATAAACCGGATCGGTCAAGCGGTTATCGAGAGGGTAGGAGATTTTCTCCAGCCTCTTTTCGCGGCCAGATGTTTTTCAGAAGGGCAGGGGAGTCGATGGCAGCGAGGTTCAGCGGAGGCGGTTCAACGGTGGGGGCATAGAGCCGGCGGGGTGGGCGATCTCTCGAGTCGATTTTTGGTTGATGGTTATGGATTTTGGGGCTTTTTCAGGTTGCAAAAATCGGCAGCCCGTGATAAAAGAATCGTTCTTGTCGGGGCGTAGCGCAGCCTGGTAGCGCACCTGCCTTGGGAGCAGGGGGTCGGAGGTTCGAATCCTCTCGCCCCGACCAGTTGCGCGCCAGTAGCTCAGATGGATAGAGCAACGGACTTCTAATCCGTAGGCCGAGGGTTCGAATCCTTCCTGGCGCGCCATTTTTACGACCGTCACTTTGTCATTGACAAGGGCCCGGTCGGTTCAGTAATGTAAGCAAGTTTTGTGGTGGATGTAGCTCAGTTGGTAGAGCACTGGATTGTGGCTCCAGTGGCCGAGGGTTCAAGCCCCTTCACTCACCCCATTTAAAACTTCGAAAGCCCGATTCGTTGTTCCGAGCGGCTGTGTGGTGAACACTGCAGGACGGATTGGCATCGGTCGGGTTTTTTGTTGTTGCCGTCAACTCGGGCGGAGTGCCGGCACATCCGGTTTCGACCCGTTGCGCCTTGCCGTCGAACAGGCCCCGCGAAACGTTCCTTTCTCTTTTATTTCATGACTCTTAAATCCTCGTCCCATGCGAGAGTGGCGGAACTGGCAGACGCACTGGATTTAGGATCCAGCGGGCAACCGTGGGGGTTCGACTCCCCCCTCTCGCACCATTCTTTCTGTTTCCGGAACCCAGATTTGTCGTGAGGTGGCCTGTGCCCCGTCGGTTTTTTTCTCCGCGGCCGGCCGATCAAGATAAACTTTTCCTTTTTTTGATGAGGTAGCACAATGAATGTCAAGGTCGAAGACATCAGCAGTGTCAAGAAGAAACTCTCCTTCGAGCTTCCCGCCGAGCGGGTGGACACCGAAATCGAAAAAGCCTATCTGAAAATCGGCCAGAAAGCCAAGCTCAAGGGGTTTCGCCCCGGGAAAGTGCCTCGGCCGGTGCTGGAGCAGCACTATGGCCCCCAGATGGAGGAGCAGGTGCTCGACCGGTTGATCAAGGAATCCTATTTCAAGGCTCTGGTCGACCATCAGATCCCCGCCATCTCCGATCCGGAAATCACCGAAACCGGTACCCTGGAGAAGGGCCAGCCCTTTTCCTACGAGGTCGAGGTGGAGGTCAGGCCCGAGGTCGAGGCCAAGGACTACACTGGGCTGAGTTTGAAGAAAGAGCGTTTCGAGGCCGATCCGCAGGTGGTCGAAAGCCGTCTCGAAGAGATGCGGGCCTCGCGGGCGGAGATGGAGCCGGTCGACCGGGAAGAGGCGCAGAAGGGTGATTTCGTCACCATCGATTTCGAGGGTTTCGTCGACGGCACCCCTTTCGAGGGCGGCAAGGCCGAGGACCATGTTCTGGAGCTCGGCTCGGGCAGTTTCATCCCCGGTTTCGAGGATCAGGTCGAGGGGATGAAGGAGGGCGAGCTGGAGGTCGAGGTTTCTTTTCCCGAGGATTACGGCAATAAGGAGCTGGCCGGCAAGCCGGCGGTCTTTAAGGTGGGCCTGAAGGAGATCAAGGAAAAGGTGCTGCCGGAGCTCGACGATGAGTTCGCCAAGGGATTCGGTCTGGAATCGCTGGCGGAGCTGAGAGAGAAAATCGACGAGAGCTACCGGGAGCAGGAGCAGAAGCGCATCGAGGAGGATCTGCGCGAGCGGCTGGTCGAGGCGCTGGTCGCGGTCAACCCCATCGAGGTGCCCGAAGTGATGGTGGCCGGCCAGCTCGATTTCATGTTGAGGAATCTGCGCAAGCGTTTCGAGTCCCAGGGGATGAGCCTGGAGATGCTGGGCCTGAACGATGAATCCTTCAAGGCGATGTACCGGGAGACGGCGGTTCGCCAGGTACAGGGCAGCCTGATCATGGAAGCGATCGGCCGCCAGGAGGAGATCAAGGTTGAGGAGGGGGAAATCGATGGTAAACTCGAGCAGGTCGCTGAGATGTCGAACGCTCCGCTGGATGCGGTGAAGAAATATTACGCCGCCGAGGAGGCCCGCCGGGGACTGATTGCCCAGATCGAAGAGGAAAAAGTGGTGCAGTTCTTGCTTGACAAAGCGACTATCGAAGAAGTCGACAAAACGCAACTCGCCGAGGCCAAAACGGACGAGGCGCAAGAGGAGGAGTGAACCCATGAGCCTCATTCCCATGGTGGTGGAGCAGACCGGCCGCGGCGAGCGGGCGTACGACATCTATTCTCGCCTGCTCAAGGATCGGATCATCTTCCTCGGCGGCGCCATCGAGGATCATATGGCCAATCTGATCATCGCCCAGCTGCTCTTTCTCGAATCGGAGGATCCGGAGAAGGATATCCACCTCTACATCAATTCCCCCGGCGGGGTGGTGACTGCCGGCATGGCCATCTACGATACCATGCAGTATCTCAAGGCGCCGGTTTCGACCATCTGTGTCGGCCAGGCCGCCAGCATGGGGGCGGTGCTGCTTGCCGCCGGGACCAACGGCAAGCGCTTCGCTCTGCCCCATGCCCGGATCATGATCCACCAGCCCCTGGGCGGATTCCAGGGGCAGGCGACCGACATTCACATCCATGCCCAGGAGATTCTGCGCATGCGCGAAACCCTGAACAGCTCCTGGCCCCCCACACCGGGCAGAAGTTGGAGCGGATCGCCGCCGATACCGAGCGGGATTTTTTCATGGGTAGCGAAGCCGCAAAAAAATATGGTATCATTGACGACATAGTAAGGAGAAAAGTCTGAGGTTCAGGGTGGAGGCGGTTTCGTGAGTTCAAACGACGGTCATTCCGGGCAGCTGACCTGCTCGTTCTGCGGCAAGGCCCAGGACGAGGTCAAAAAATTAATCGCGGGTCCCGCAGTCTACATCTGCGACGAATGCATCGAGCTGTGCAAGGATATCATTGCCGAGGAAGCCAAGCTCGAGGATCAGTGGCCGGTCAGGGGGGGCGTCTGCCGCGGCCGGCGGAGATCAAGGAGGTCCTTGACGATTTCGTCATCGGTCAGGAGCGGGCCAAGAAAGTCCTGGCGGTGGCGGTTTACAACCACTACAAGCGGGTGGAATCCGTCGGTAAAACCGGCGATGTCGAGGTGCAGAAGAGCAATATCCTGCTGCTCGGTCCGACCGGCAGCGGCAAGACCCTACTCGCCCAGACCCTGGCCAGGGTGCTCAACGTGCCCTTCGCCATCGCCGATGCCACCAACCTGACCGAGGCCGGCTATGTGGGCGAGGATGTCGAGAATATCATCCTCAACCTGCTGCAGGCGGCCGACTACGACCTTGAGAAGGCGCAGAAGGGGATCATCTACATCGACGAAGTGGACAAGATCGCCCGCAAATCCGATTCGCCTTCGATCACCCGCGACGTCTCCGGCGAGGGGGTGCAGCAGGCGCTGTTGAAAATCATCGAAGGGACCATGGCCAGCGTACCTCCCAAGGGGGGGCGCAAGCATCCCCAGCAGGAGTTTCTCAAGGTCGACACCACCAACATCCTGTTCATCTGCGGCGGCGCCTTTTCCGGCCTGGAAACGATTATCGGCCAGCGCACCGGCGCGAAGACCATGGGGTTCGGCGCCGAAATCCGGCAGAAGGAACGCCAGGCCCTCGGCGAGATTCTTGCCCAGGTCGGTCCCGTCGATCTTCTCAAGTACGGCTTGATCCCCGAGTTCATCGGTCGGTTGCCGGTGGTGGCCACGCTGAATGAGCTCGACGAGGAATCTCTGATTCAGATTCTCAAGGAGCCGAAAAATGCCTTGGTGAAGCAGTACCAGAAGCTCTTCGAGATGGAGAAGGTCAATCTGAAGTTTACCGATGGGGCTCTGGTGGCGATCTCCCGGGAGGCCCTGAAGCGCAAAACCGGTGCCCGGGGGCTGCGCTCAATTCTCGAGAATGCCATGCTGGACGTGATGTATGACATCCCCTCCCAGGACCGGGTTAAGGAGGTCGTGATCAACGAGGATGTCATTCTCCACAACGCCCGGCCGATCGTCCTGTACGAATGCGCCGAATCGGCCTGACGGGCGGGTGACATCCTTCGGGACCCAGCTCCCGTTCGCCCCGTCAGCGGGAAGCGGAATTAACCTGGACGCTGCTGTCGCAAAGCCGGTTTGCGGCAGCGCGTCCTGATTCCGGACAACCGGCACGTCCCCTCCCATTTGGCCCTCCTTATCCACATCCCCTGATACTTTTCGAGGACGGTTATCGCTATGGCAGACGTTGAAGAACACACCTATAAAGAGGACCCCGAAGAGAGCCTTTATCCGCTTCTGCCCTTGCGCGATATGGTGATTTTCCCCTACATGGTCACCCCGCTGTTTGTCGGCAGGCCCCGCTCCATCCACGCCCTGGAGGGCGCCATGGAGAAGGACAAGGCGGTCTTTCTGGCGACCCAGAAGGATCCGCGGGTCGACGATCCGCAGACCGAGGATCTGTACGACGTCGGAACCGTGGGGCAGATCATGCAGATGCTCAAGCTGCCCGACGGCACCGTCAAGGTTCTGGTGGAGGGGAAGGTCCGGGGGCGGATTCAGGCCCTCGTCCCGCAGGATGAGTGTCTGTTCGTCGACATCGAGGAGCTGCCGGATGAGCCGGTCCCCTCGCCCGAAGTGGAGGCCCTCACCCGTAGCGTCATCGACACCTTTGAGAGTTACGTTTCCCTGAGCAAGAAGGTACCGCCGGAGATGGTCGCTTCCGTTTCGGGGCTCGACCGATCCCGGCCGGCTGGCCGACACCGTGATCGCCCATCTGAACGTACGCATCGCGGACAAGCAGGACATTCTGGAGATCGTCGATCCGAGAGAGCGGATCGAGCACCTGCTCGGCCTTCTGGAGCGGGAGGTGGAAATCCTGCAGATCGAGAAAAAAATCCGCAACCGGGTCAAGAGCCAGATGGAGCGGAGCCAGAAGGAGTACTACCTCAACGAGCAGATGCGTGCGATCCAGAAGGAGCTCGGGGAAAAGGACGAATTCAAGCAGGAGATCCGCGAGCTCGAAGAGAAAATCACGCGCGCAAGATGTCCAAGGAAGCCACCGAAAAGGCCATGGGGGAACTGCGCAAGCTGAAGATGATGTCCCCCATGTCCGCCGAGGCGACGGTGGTGCGCAACTACCTCGACTGGCTCGTCTCCCTTCCCTGGAAAAAGGGGACCCGGGACCGCCTCGATCTCGTGCGGGCCGAAGGGATCCTCGAAGCCGATCACTACGGCCTGGAGAAGGTCAAGGAGCGGATCCTCGAATACCTGGCCGTCCAGGCGCTGGTGAAGAAGATCAAGGGGCCGATCCTCTGCCTGGTCGGCCCTCCGGGGGTCGGCAAGACGTCCCTGGGGCGCTCGATTGCCCGCTCTCTGGGGCGCAAATTCGTCCGGGTCTCCCTCGGCGGGGTGCGGGACGAAGCGGAAATCCGCGGCCACCGGCGCACCTATATCGGCGCCATGCCGGGCAAGGTCATCCAGGGGCTGCGCAAGGCGGGAACCAGGAATCCGGTCTTTCTTCTTGATGAAATCGACAAGATGAGCACCGATTTCCGGGGCGATCCCTCCTCGGCGCTCCTCGAGGTCCTCGATCCCGAGCAGAACCATGCACCTTCGGCGACCACTTTCTCGATGTGGATTACGACCTCTCCAGCGTCCTGTTCATCGCCACGGCCAACACCCTGTACTCCATTCCCCGGCCGTTGCAGGACCGGATGGAGATCATCCGCATCGAAGGGTACACCGAAGAGGAAAAACTCAACATCGCCAGGCGCTATCTGCTTGCGAA
The DNA here is from genome assembly GCA_963783365.1 of uncultured delta proteobacterium. GTDB lineage: Bacteria > Desulfobacterota > Desulfuromonadia > Desulfuromonadales > CAWANI01 > CAWANI01. The sequence goes on from CAWANI010000012.1 coordinate 82,777, forward strand.
GCAGCTTGAGGCGCACGGACTTTCGGCGGGGCAGGTTCATTTCACCGATTCGGCCATTTACGAAATCATCCGCCGCTACACCCGGGAGGCGGGGGTTCGGAGTCTGGAGCGGGAAGTGGCCAACATCTGCCGGAAAATCGCCCGTGAAGTGGTCAAGTCAAAGGATAAGAAGAAGCGGTTTACCGTCGGGGTTCAACAGGTCAAGAAATATCTCGGCGTGCCGCGCTTCAGTTACGGCCGCATCGAAGAGGAAAGCCGGGTCGGACTCGCCTCCGGGTTGGCGTGGACCGAGGTCGGCGGAGAGCTGCTGACCATCGAAACCACCGTACTGCCCGGCCAGGGAAAACTGACCGTCACCGGCAAGCTCGGTGAGGTGATGCGGGAGTCGGCCCAGGCCGCCATGAGCTATGTTCGTTCCCGTTGGCGGGAGCTGGGGCTGGAAAAGGATTTTTATCACAAAATGGATATTCATATCCATGTCCCGGAAGGGGCAATTCCCAAGGATGGCCCTTCCGCGGGCATTACCATGGCTACCGCCCTCGCTTCGGCCGTCACCGGGCGGGCCGTGGACCGGGACCTGGCGATGACCGGAGAGATCACCCTGCGCGGCCGTGTCCTGCCGATCGGCGGTCTTAAGGAGAAGCTACTGGCTGCCAAACGGGCTGGAATCACACAGGTTTTGATTCCCCAGGAGAACGAGAAAAACCTGGAGGAAGTTCCTGCCCAGATCGTCAAGGCTCTCAAGGTCATTGCCGTTTCGCACATGGATGAGGTCCTCGATGAAGCATTGATGGGGACGGCGGCTGCGCCGCTTCCTCCCCTGCAGACGGGGGCCAAATACGAGACGGGACCGAGGAGCACGTGCGTCATTAGGCCCTTTGCGGCGAAATATTCTCTTGACACTCTTTTCGGAAATCTGATATAAGTATCGCGATTTCGAGCAGGGCTTTAATAATCCCTAATATGTGGAGGTATGTTGTGACGAAGGCTGATCTTGTTAATGCGATGGCAGAAAAGGCGGGTCTGAGCAAGACCGATGCCGAGAAGGCTCTCAAAGCATTTACCGATGCCGTGACGGATGCCCTGAAGGCCGGCGACAAAGTGGCCTTGGTCGGATTCGGGACCTTCAGCGTTGGCGAACGTGCCGCTCGGACCGGTCAGAATCCTCAGACCGGCGCCAAAATCGAAATTCCCGCTGCCAAGACCCCCAAGTTCAAAGCGGGCAAGGCTCTTAAGGATTCCGTTCAGTAATAGTTTTTTTGCCCGGCGCCGTAGGCAAGGGGCGGTTTAAAGAAATAGGAAACGGGAAATAGAGACGTCTTCCGCCAGCCTCGATGGGCTATTTTCCGTTTCCTATTTTCTGTCTCATGCGGGGCTGTAGTAGAGTCGGTTACAACGCCGGCCTGTCACGCCGGAGGTCGCGGGTTCGAGTCCCGTCAGCCCCGCCATTTAAAACCGGGCGAATAGCTCAGCTGGGAGAGCATCGGCCTTACAAGCCGAGGGTCACAGGTTCGAGCCCTGTTTCGCCCACCAGGGATAAACGCGGCAACGCTGGTTTTATTTTGTACAGGGGGCTGTAGTAGAGTCGGTTACAACGCCGGCCTGTCACGCCGGAGGTCGCGGGTTCGAGTCCCGTCAGCCCCGCCATGAAACGCCAAAGAGGCGACCGGAAACGGTCGCCTCTTTGGTTTTGCGCTTTGCCTTTAAAGCCCCAAAGCCCCCCTTAACGCCCACTCGCTGCGCTCTTTCAAAGCGCAGAGCCGCTGAGAGCGGGGCACAAAGGACTTGGTTTAAAAAAATCCACCGCGTCTCCGCGCCTTGAAGGAGTCTCCTTTTTTCCCGGTTATGATACCTTCTCGCCCGCGCCTTTCACCATCGGCCGCACCCGCGCCGCGATCCCCGCGGCATCGAGGCCGTAGCGGGCCCGCAGCTCCTGCTGGCTGCCCTGCTCGATGAAGTGATCGGGCAGCCCGATGCGCGTCAGCGGCACCGTCAGCTCCTCCTCCTCGAAAAGCTCCATGACCGCGCTGCCGAAGCCTCCCTGCAGCACGTTCTCCTCCACAGTGACCACCAGGCCGGTGCGGCGCGCCTCGGCCGTCAGCAGTGCCCGGTCGAGGGGCTTGATGAAGCGGGCATCGACCACCGCCAGCGCCATTCCCTCCTGCTCCAGGATCTCTGCCGCCTGCAGTGCCTCCGGCACCATGCCCCCTGCGGCGACGAGCACCCCGTCGTCCCCTTCGCGCAGCTTCTCCCCCTTGCCGATCGGCAGCGGTTCGACGGGTGCATCGAGAGGCAGGCCGAGGGCATCGCCCCGCGGATAGCGGTAGGCGAAGGGCCCCTGCGCCTGCAGGGCGCTCGCCATCGCCCGGCGCAGCTCCACTTCGTCGCGCGGCGCGACGAAGGTGAGGTTCGGGATGTGGCGCAGGTAGGAGAAGTCGAAGACCCCGTGGTGGGTGGGGCCGTCGGCGCCCACCAGCCCCCCGCGGTCGAGGGCGAAGGTCACCGGCAGGTTCTGCAGGCAGACGTCGTGCAGCACGCTGTCGTAGGCGCGCTGCAGAAAGGTCGAGTAGACCGCCACCGTCGGACGCAGTCCCCGGCAGGCGAGCCCGGCGGCGAAGGTCACCGCGTGCTGCTCGGCGATCCCCACGTCGAAGAAGCGCTCGGGAAAGCGCGCGGCGAACTCCTTGAGCCCGGTCCCCTCGAGCATGGCGGCGGTGATGGCGACGACCCGCTCATCGGCCGCGGCCTGCTCCACCAGGGTGCGGCCGAAGATCGCCGTATAGCTTCTGGCGCCCCCCTTGGCCTTTTTGACTTCCCCGCTCTGCCGGTCGAAGGGGCCGACCCCGTGGTAGATCGACGGCTGGCGCTCGGCCGGAGCGTACCCCTGGCCCTTTCTGGTCAGCACGTGGATCAGCACCGGGCCTTTCAGCCGCTGCACGTTCTGCAGCGTCTCGATCAGCTCCTCGAGGCGGTGGCCGTCGATGGGACCGACGTAGTCGAAGCCGAAGGCCTCGAAGAGCATGCCCGGGGTGAAAAAGCCCTTGAGCGAATCCTCGGCCCGGCGCGCCAGGGTTAACAGATCCCTGCCGAAGCGCGGCACGTATCCCAGCAGCTGTTCGGTTTCCTTCTTGAAACGCAAAAACAGATCGGAGGTCATCTTGCGGCTCGAGAAAGGAGGAGAGGGCGCCCACGTTGGGCGAGATCGACATCTCGTTGTCGTTGAGGATCACGATCAGGTCTTTTTTCAGGTGCCCCGCCTGGTTGAGCCCCTCGAAGGCGAGGCCGGCGGTGAGCGAGCCGTCGCCGATCACCGCCACGACCTTCTCGTCGCCGCCGACGGCGTCGCGGGCGGCGGCCATGCCGAGAGCGGCGGAGATCGAGGTGCTCGAGTGGCCGACATCGAAGCAGTCGTAGGGGCTCTCGCTTCGCTTGGGAAAGCCGCTGATGCCGTCGAGCTGGCGCAGGGTGTGAAAGCGCTCGCGGCGGCCGGTGAGCAGCTTGTGGGCATAGGCCTGGTGGCCCACGTCCCAGACGATCTTGTCCTGGGGCGTGTCGAGCACCCGGTGCAGGGCGATGGTCAGCTCCACCACGCCCAGGGAGCTGGCGAGGTGGCCGCCGGTCGGCGGCAACGGTTTCGATGATCGTGCTCGCGCAGCTCCTGCGGCCAGGGTCTTCAGCTCGGCCAGGGAAAGTCCCTTGAGCTCGGCGGGGGAGTGCAACTGCTTAAGAATGCTGGTCATTACGTGCCTTTCTCGCTGCTGGTCAGCGAGGTGCGGTCTGACGATAAAGTGGGCGATCTGCCGCAACGGCTCGGCCGGTGCGCCGAGGGGCTCGAGGGCGGCGACGGCCAGATCGCGCAGCTCCCGCGCCCGGTCCGCGACGCCTGGTCGAGACCCAGCAGGGCGACATAGGTCGCCTTGCCCCGGGCCTCGTCGCTGCCGACGTCCTTGCCGATCGCCTCCTGGTCGCCGACGACGTCGAGGATGTCGTCGGCCACCTGGAAGGCGAGGCCCGCCGCTTCGCCGTAGCGGGTCAGGGCCGCCGAAGGCCCGCCTCGTCGGCTCCCCCGAGCAGGGCGCCGCTCTGAATCGCGGCGAGGATCAGCGCCCCGGTCTTGTGGGTGTGGATGTACTCGAGGGTCGGGAAGGTCGACCGCTTTTCCTTCCGACTCCATATCGACCACCTGGCCGCCGACCATGCCGAGGGAGCCGGCGCAACGGGCGACGGTGTGAATGACCCGGCGGGAGACCGCCGGCGGCACCTCCCGATTGGTTTCGGGGTCGGAGAGCAGGATAAAGGCTTCGGTCAGCAGGGCGTCGCCGGCCAGAATGGCGGTCGCTTCGCCGAAGACCTTATGGTTGGTCGGGCGCCCGCGCCGCAAATCGTCATCGTCCATCGCCGGCAGATCGTCGTGGATCAGCGAATAGGTATGGATCATCTCCATCGCGCAGGCGGCCGGCAGCGCGGCTCCGCCCGGCCGCCGACCGCCTCGCAGGCGGCGATCATCAGGATCGGCCGAATGCGCTTGCCGCCGGCGAAAACCGAGTAGCGCATGGCCTTGTGCAGGCTCTCGGGCAGGGTGTCCTCGGCGGGAAGATAGCCGGCCAGGGCGGCATCGACCCGTTGTTGGCGTTCGCTGAGATACTGTTTCAGATCCATCCGGTCTCCTTTTCCAATTCACTTCTCGGCCATCTCTTCAGTGGTCAGATTCCCTTCCTCGTCCTTCAAAAGAAGATTTACCTGCATTTCCACCTCCTGCAGCAGTTTCTGGCATCTTGCGGCACTCTTCATCCCGTTCTCGAAGTATTGCAGGGAATCTTCGAGGGAGAGATCGCCGCTTTCAAGGCGCTCGACCGCCTGTTCCAGCGACTGCAGGTTGGATTCAAAGGACTCCTTTTTTGACATAAAAAACCTCTCACCTAAGGATGTCTATTATTCCTTCCCGGCTGGGAAGAGTCAAGGCCTTTCCCCGGGAAAGGGGCGCCCGAGGGAAGGGGGGCACCTTCCGTTATTCTTCGACCTCTTCCACCCGGGCGTTGGCCCGTCCCTGCCCGAACCGGATGTTTAAACGATCCCCGGGGACGAGCGTTGCGGCATTCCGTACCGCCTCGCCGCTCTTCTGCGCCACCACCAGGGCATAGCCGCGGGCCAGGGTTTTCAGGGGGGAGAGGGCGTCGAGACGGGCGGCGAGGGCGGTGAGCTGGCTGCCGGCTTCCCCCTGGCGCCTTCCCATGGCCTGGCGCAGGCGGGTGCGCAATTCCTCTTCACGCCGCCGCAGACGAAGGAGTTCGGCGCGGGGCGAGGGGAGGCGGCGGGAAAGTCCCGTGATCCGCTCGCGCAGAAAGGCGAGCCGGCCGCGCATCTGGGCGCCGAGACGAAAGATCAGGTGATCGAGGTGGCTCTCCAGCTCCAATCGGCTTTTGGCGACCATTTCGGCTGCTGCGCTCGGGGTGGGCGCCCGCAGGTCGGCGACGAAATCGGCGATGGTGAAATCGATCTCGTGCCCCACGGCGGCGATGACCGGCATGGCGGAGGCGAAAATGGCCCGCGCCACCGGCTCTTCGTTGAAGGCCCAGAGGTCTTCCAGCGAGCCGCCGCCGCGGCCGACGATCAGGATGTCCGCTTCTCCCTGACGGTTGAGGTCGGCAATCGCCTCGGCGATCTCAGCGGCGGCGCCCTCGCCCTGGACCCGGACCGGACGCAGCAGCACCTGAAGCCCGGCTCCGCGGCGGCGCAACACCTTGAGGATATCGTGGATGGCGGCGCCGGTGGCCGACGTGACCACCCCGATGGTGCGGGGAAAGGCGGGCAGGGGCCGTTTGCGCTCCGGTTCGAACAGGCCTTCGGCCGCAAGCCGGGCCTTGAGCTGTTCGAAGGCCACCTGCAGGCTGCCGACGCCGCGGGGTTCGAGGGACTCCACGACCAGTTGCAGCTCGCCCCGCTGCGGGTACAACGTCACCCGCCCCGAGGCGTACACCTGCATGCCGGGCTCCGGGCGAAAGCGCAGCAGGCGCGCCTGGGACCGAAACATGACGGCGCGGATCTGGGCATTTTCATCTTTCAGCGAAAAGTAAAGATGCCCCGAGGCCGGAGCGGCAAAGTTGGAGACCTCCCCCTCGACCAGCACCTGGACGAAATTGTCCTCTACCACCTCCTTCAGCAGGGTGATCAGCCGGGAAACGGTCAAGGGGCGGGAATGGTCTGACATGGTCGATCCTACAAGATATTGGGGTTTTTCATTGACAAATGGGGAATAATTCCCTAAATATCGTAGCTTTAACTACAAACCGAGTCAATGTGAGAACATCCGGAGGGCAGGAGTCAGGATGAAGAAGTACTGCTTGACACCTGCGCACCGCTTTTCACTCCGACCGGGGAATTGTGTCTTCCGGGCATATTGAACGACGAAGGGAATTCCATGCGACGACCTTACGTGGTGACCATCTCCAGTGAAAAGGGAGGCGTGGGAAAAACCACCGTGGCCACCAACCTCGCCATCTACCTCAAGGCGATCGACGAGGAGCTGCCGGTTACCCTGTTCAGTTTCGACAACCACTTCTCCGTGGACCGGATGTTTCGCATCGGCCGCCAGAGCGCCGAAGGCGACGTGCTGGGGCTCTTTGACGGGAAAAAGGCCGAGGAGCTCACCGAAACGGGAGAATACGGCGTCCAGTTCATTCCCTCCAGCGCACGGCTCTCCTCCCTGCGGGGGCACTTCGATTCGCCGGAACTTCTGGCGGACGCCCTGGCGGCCTCGGCGCTCGGCGGGGTCGTGATCATCGATACCCGGCCCGATCTGGATATCTTCACCCAGAACGCCCTCTATGCCGCCGACCGGGTGATCGTTCCGGTAAAGGATGCCCCCTCGCTGGAGAACTGCCGAAACATCTACGATTTTTTCGATCGGCAGGGCCTCTCCCGCCGGCCCTGCGCATCCTGCCCTGCCTGATCGACTCGCGGATCCGCTTCGAGGGGCCTTTCCGCGATCCTTATCAGCTGCTGAAAGCCTATGCCATCAATCGAGGCTATCGCTGCCTGGAAGGGTTCATCGCCAAGAGTCCCAAGGTCGAATCCCTCAATACCAACCCGGAGGGAAAGATCTATCCCGTTCTCACCCACGGCCGCAATACCGAGGTCCATCTGCAGTTTACCCATCTGGCTCGGCAAATCCATCTCGAGCGCGACCGGACTGCGGAGCGCCGTCTGGATTGCGCGGCGCAGCAAAGAACCGAGCAGCTCGAGAGGCGCTCCGAGTCCTTCGACCAGCGCCGGCGCCGTCTGGCGACTTCCTGCCTGATCTGCGGCAAAAACCTGGTCGAGGACGGCAGAATCGGGCCGGCGGGTTATTACTGCGAGACGTCCGACGGCCGCGTGGCCGGATTTCTCGAAGAGGAATGCTTCCGGACCCTGGTGTTTCGTCATGTCTATGGGGGACAGCGGGAATTATCCCCGACCGACCCGATGAGCGGCCTGTTCCGCGAATCCGCCCAGCGCTCCTTCTTTGCTCTCCACCGCACGCCCGACACCCGCAACGCCTCCCGCCCCCAAGTGTCTTTTTATCGGCTGGACGAGGAGGGCCGGGAGATGTCGCGCAAATCCGTCGAACTGCGGGAATTCGCCTCCGGCTTTCTGGTGAAGGAGCGTACCGATCTGTTCCGGCTGGTTACCGAAACTCTCTGCGATGAACAGGATCGTCCCGGAGAAGCTTTTCTGCTGATCCGCTGGGTCAGCTCCGATTTCCCCGAAGAGATCCTCTACGACGAGCACTACAGCCGGTTTGCGGCGGTGTCTGCCCGCGTCGTCGGGCAGCTGCGCTGAAAGAACGGGCCGGACCGCGAGCGGCTCAATTGCCGCCGGTCTTTCCGACCAGAAGGTCCGAGACGGGAACGATCTCGATCTCCTTTTGGCGCAGATAGGGCGCTTCCTGCCGCAGGGCCTCCAGGGTCTGCGGGTGGGGGTGGCAGATCCCGATGGCATGGCCCTGGCGAATCGCCAGTTCCGCCAGGCTGCGGATCTGCCGATCGATCTGATCCACATCCTGGACATTGTCGAGGAATCGGTCGCGAACCGCCGCCGGCACCCCGGCCTCTCTGGCGACCGCGAACGCCACCGAATGGGAGGTGGTGAGGCTGTCGACAAAAAATAAACCCGCCTTTTTCATGCTCGCAATCACGATTCTCATCCCCTTCCGGTCCTGCGTAAACCGCGACCCCATGTGGTTGTTTCCCCCCACTGCGTAGGGCACCTTCTTCAGATAATCGGCGAATCGCCGGCGGATTTGATCCGGTGTCAGGGTGACGTACAGGGCGTTGCGGCCGGGACGGATGCGCGGATAGGCCACCGGCTCCATGGGGATATGGATCAGGACCTCGTGCCCCCGGGCATGGGCCAGGGTGGCGATCTGCGTGGAATCGCGCTCCTCGGGCAGAACGGAGAGGGTCACCGGCAGGTCGATAGCGAGCAGTTGCCGGGCCGCCGCCAGATTGTCTCCCATGTCGTCGACGATGATGGCCAGCCGGGGTTTTTCACTAGCTGCCGGCGGTTGGAAAACGATCAGGCAGAGAACCGCATCCTTGTTGAAGATGGAGATTTCCCGCTCCCCCCGGTGGACCTCCAGCCGAAGATCCGGCGAGATGCGCCGCAGGCGCCGGCCGAGATCGGCGAGGGGTTGTCGGGCGGGAAACGCCCCGCGGAGGTCGAACCGAAGGAGGTTTCCCTTCGACAGGGGCGTCAGGTTTTCCAGGGAGACGCCGTCTTGCACCAGGGCGTTTTCCACGGCCGCCCGCACGTCCTCGAGGCGGGGCCCGGGGGTGATCGCTTCGACGGGAGCCTGCTTTCGGGGCGGGAGAGGAGTTTTCAACGAGTCGCGCAGCCGCGAGAGAAGCACCAGGCCGACGATCAGGAATCCGATCAGAACGAGAGCCCCGAGCAGGACTTTGACCGGCTGCTCCACGGATGATTTCCTGGAGCGGGCTTTTTTGCGGGATTTTTTCTTGCTGGGCATGGGAAAAACCAAAAAAAGAGGGGGGACCGGTTCATCCCCCCTCTGGTTGCGGGTGAAGGGCGATCAGGCGGCCTTGTGTTCGAGTTGCTGAAAGATCTGCAGGCCCTGGAGCAGGTCGAGGGCTCGCATGAGCTGGTAATCCTGGCGCGTCGCCTGGTCGAGTTTGAATTTGGGATGCTCCTGCTCCTTGACCTGAGGCGCCGGCTCCTCGGCAGGAGGCTCGGTGGCGAAGTGGTGCCGGAGGTCCTTCTCGCGCAGGTGTTCGCTTTCCTTGATCTCCTTGACCTCCATCGGATGGACGACGATGTCGGGGGTAATGCCCCGCGCCTGAATGGAGGTTCCGTTGGGAGTGAAATAGCGGGCCGTGGTCAGGCGCAGCCCCGAATCGTCGCTCAAGGGGATGATGGTCTGCACCGAGCCCTTGCCGAAGCTCTGGGTGCCGAGCAGGATCGCCCGCTTGTGGTCCTGCAGGGCCCCGGCGACGATTTCCGAGGCACTGGCGCTGCCGCCGTTGATGAGCACCACCATCGGGTAGGCCGGCTCGGTTCCCTTCTTGTGGGCGCTGAAGCGCATGCTGACTGCTCTTCTCACGCCCCTCGGTATAAACGATCAGCCCCTTGGACAAAAAGGTGTCGGCCACCTTGGCCGCCTGGTCGAGAAGACCGCCGGGATTGTTGCGCAGGTCGAGGATCAGCCCTTTCAGCTTGCCGCCGTTCTCGGTGTGCAATTTATTCAGGGCCTTCTCCAGGTCGCCGGCGCTGTGTTCCTGAAACTGGGTGATCCGAACGTAGCCGTAGCCGTCCTCCAACGTCCGGTATTTGATGCTCTTGATTTTGATGTTTTCCCGCGTGATGGTGAAATCCTTCGGTTTGTCGAAGGAATCGCGCATCACGGTGATCGTGACCTTGGAACCGGCGGGGCCGCGCATCATTTTGACGGCATCCATGATGGTCATATCCTTGGTGTACCGGTTCTCGATTTTCAAAATCCGGTCGCCGGCCTTGATTCCGACCCGATAGGCGGGCGTGTCTTCGATCGGGGAGACGACGGTCAGGAGGCCGTTGCGAATGGTGATCTCGATGCCGAGGCCGCCGAATTCTCCGCGGGTGTCGATCTTCATCTCTTTGTACATGTCAGGGGGCATGAAGCTCGAGTGGGGGTCGAGAGAGGCCAGCATGCCGTTGATGGCGCCGTAGATGAGCTTTTTCATCGGCACCTCTTCGACGTAGTCCCGGCGGACGATGGACAGCACGTCGGTGAAGAGCTGGAGGTCCTGATACTGGCTGGTGGTATCCGCATCGGCGACGCGGCTTGTCCGATCGACCGACATCCAGCCCATCAGTCCGAGGGCCAGCAGCAGAATCAGGACGGTCGACCGTCTCCCTTTTTTCATGTTCTTACCTCCGATAACGGTGCGATCAGCGCGGGGCGAGCCAGTCGGTCGGGATCGAGCGGAGTGCCGCGATGTCGGATTTCAAAAAAAACGCCGCCGGCTCCCGGAAATCCCGAGAAAGCCAGCGTTTCCCCTCGCTTCACCCGATCGCCGACCTTGCAGGTCAGCCGGGAGGCCTGGGCGTACAGACTGTAGAAACTGTGACCGTGGTCGATGATGATCAGATTGCCGTACCCTTTGAAGCGGTCGGCGAAGACCACCTTCCCCTGCCAGACGGCGGCGATCGGCTCTTGGCCCGAGACGGCGATTTCGATGCCCTGGCTGTCGTAAAGGGTGCCCAGTTCGGGATGGCGCCGGGTGCCGAAGCGGACCTTGACCGGACCGCTCACCGGCCAGGGTAAGTGACCTTTCTGGCTGGCAAAACGCGTGTCGGCAGTATACCGCCGCGACCCTCCCAGTTCAAGTTTTTTGATCAGGGCTTCCAGAGCCCGGGCCCGCTGGCGCAGGGTGCCGAGGCGGGAGGCGAGAGATGCCTTGTCCCGGTGAACCGCAGCAAGGAGTTTCTTCTTCAGGGAAACGGCCTGTTGCAGGGTCCGGCGGTCTTCGTTGAGATCGGCCAGCATCTCTTGTTGATTCCGGCGAAAGGCGCTCAACTGCTTCGATTTCTGTTCCAGATCCTCCCGCTGTTGGCGGTAGGTGGAGAGCAGCGTCTTGTCCCGGCGAACGATGCGTCCCAGGTATTCGAATTCATCGGCCATGCGGCGGGGGGAGACGGAGCTGAAAAGAACGCCAAAGAGTCCCGCCGCGCCTTCTTTGTAAAGGGCGGTCAGGCGTTGGCGAACCTTGCCTTTGAGAGCATCGAGATCCGCTTGCGTCTTGGCGATTTCCGTCCGCTTCCCGGCGATCTCCCGGTCGAGTTGCTGGGAGCGTTTGGTGTGACCGGCAATCCGACGATGGAGTTGGGAGAGATCATGGCTCACCGATTTCAACTCTGCGGTCAGGGAGTGCTCCTGGCGCCTCTTCCGGTGCAGGACCTCTGTCGTATGCGCGATGCGACGCTGAATCTCCTGCAGCTCTTTGCGGCTCTCATGCAGATCCGCGCCCCCGGCCGGCGCGGCAGCCACCCAGAAGACAACTGCCGCCACAAACACCGCAAGAATCGGATGCCGCCGGAGGGAAAACGAGGAACACCGCACCGCCATCAGATACGAACCAGTTTACGAAGGGAGAACAAACTGCCGAAGAGGCCGAGAAAAACGCCGGCGGCGACCAGCCCCGCCTGGGGCAGGGGGGAGAAAGATCGCACCGCCCAGGCCTGCGGCGAGCAGCAGGGAGGAGAAGCCCTTTTGCAAAAAGAGTCCGAACAGCAGATAGCTTCCCCCGAGGGCCAAAAGCCCCCCGCAGGCCCCCTGGAGCCCTCCTTCCAGAAGATACGGGGTTTTGATGAAGAGGGAGGTGCCGCCGACCAGCGCCATGACCTCCAGCTCATCCCGGCGGGCAAAAAGGGTGAGTTTGATGGTGTTGGAAACGATGAACAGGGTGGCGAACAGGAGAAAGCCGCCGAGGATCGCCCCGGCGAGCTTCAGCAGCGTCACGAAGGATTCGAAACGGGCCAGCCAGTCCTGCCCGTAGCGCAGGTCGGAGAAGGCCGGATTCTTCTTGAGGCGGCCGACCACCGCCGCCACCCCTGCCCGATTGCGGAAGGAGTCTTTGAGGGTTACTTCGAGGGAGGCGGGCAGAATGTCGGGGTCGAGGCCGTCGAGAAGATCGGCGTTGCCGCCCAGTCGCGATTTGAACCGCTCAAAGGCTTCGCGGCGGGAGACGAAGCTGACCCCTTGCACCTCCGGCATCGTTTTGACCGCGTTGATCCACTCCTGCAGATGTCCGTCCTCCGGCACCTGGTCGAGGTACGCCACCACCATCACGTCCTTGCTCCAGGAGTGCGTGATTTTCTGCATGTTGAGGACGAAGATGGCGAAAATCGCCAGGATGGTAAGGGCGACCGTGACCGTTCCCACCGTAGCGATGGTAAGAAAGGGACTCTGTCGCATGTTGCGCAGGGCGCGGCGCAGGAAGTAAGGGAGATTCATCAGAAGCGTCCGAAAACTTTGGATTCAAAAAAAGGGAGAATTCCCCTGCAGCTCGCAGTAGGAAAAGAAATATTGGATAATTCCGCTCCCAGGGCTGATCAGAAATGTCCAGATGCAAGGCGCCCGAAATTCTTCCGCATAAGGCGTACCTGGCGGGTACGTCGTTGAGGAAGGATGAGGCTAACGCCGCAGGTGGACGTTTATCATCCGCCTATTACGGCAGGCGGTCGTCGACCAGCCGCCCCTTCTCCAGCGCAATCACCCGCCGGGGGAAGCGCCGGAGCGTCTCGCGATCGTGGGTTGCCAGAAGAACCGTGGTCCCCCTGGCGTTGGCCCCCTTGAACAGCTCCATGACCTCGAGTGTCACCTCGGGATCGAGGTTGCCCGTCGGCTCGTCGGCCAGCAGGACCAGCGGCTCCACCACCAGGGCGCGGGCGATCGCCACCCGCTGCTGTTCGCCCCCTGAAAGTTCCAAGGGGTGGCGATGGAGTTTGTGTTCGAGGCCCACCGTCTGCAGAGCCTGGTAGACCTTTTTGCTGACCTCGTAGCGCTTCTTCCCCTGCACTTCCAGGGGGAACGCCACGTTTTCGTAGATAGTTCGGGTATTGAGCAGTTTAAAGTCCTGGAAGACGATGCCGATCCGGCGCCGCAGCAGTGGAATGTGGGAGGAGCCGATGCGGGTGATGTTCTGGCCGTTGATGAGGATTTGTCCCCGGGACGGTTTTTCGGCGCAATAGAGGAGTTTCAGCAGGGTCGATTTCCCCGCCCCGGAGGGACCGGTCAGGTAGACGAAATCCCCCTTGGGGATTTTCAGGGTGATATTGTCGAGGGCGGAAGAATCCTTCTGATAGGCCTTGCAGACGTTGTAGATCTGGATCATCTTCTCTTACCAGGCGCAGGGCTTGGGGAGCAAAAAAATAAAAAATCTGCCTCCCGGTTCGTTCATCGGATCAATAGGGGCTACTAATACCATATCGGGGCGGGAGTTTAAATGGGTAATTCTGCTTGTTCGGTACAAGATTGCGGGGCTCCCCCGGAGAAGAGAGGAGAAATGGCAATTGTCAACCATACCACGAAGGCAAGTTGACAACTGGCCGACACCATGCTAATTTTCTCCGCTATGAGTCGAAAACTGTACAGTTTACGAATGCATGCGACCTGCGAAGGGGGGCATCTCTCGGGGGCGGAGCGCCTGGCTGTCGAAGAGGAGCTGGAGGGCCTGGCAGCCGCCCTGGTGCGGCGGGCCCTTGGCCACCCGAAGGGGACGGCCGACGCCATCCGTCTCACGGTGGAGACGCTCTCGTCCGCCGAGGTGCGCACCGGCCGCCTTCCCGACCTGCATACGGTGGCGGTCGCCGACTGGCGCGAGGGGCGCGCGGCGGCTCTTCGGCATCTGGTGGAAGCCGGCGTTTCTCGGGGAGCCGCTCGCGAGGCCATGGAGGCGCTTGCCCGGGGGGCGGCTCCGGGAGGCGTCAGCATGCGCGGCGCGATGCTGGTCGACGCCGAGAGCGGCGCGCGGCTCGAGCCCGATCCGGCGCGCGGGGTGCGGGTCAGCCGCATGGATCTCAGCCCGAAGGCTCGCGCCGAACTTCAGCAGAAGCTTGGAGCGCTGGGGATCGACAATGCCCATGTGCGCGAGGCGCTGGTGCTGGCGGCCAAGGTGCTGCTGGCGCCCGGAATCGTGGCGGAGCTGTGCTGGTCCGACGATCCCGACTACACCACCGGCTACGTGGCCACCCCGTCCGCCGGCTACGTCCGGTTCACCGAGCTAAAGCCGCTGGGCGAGGAGCGGGGCGGACGGGCGTTTTTTCTCAAAAGGGACGGGCGCGATCTGGGCGCCGTGATCGAATTTCTCGAGCGCGCTCCCCTTCTCATCGATGAAATCGGTGACCTGGGCGGCGTCACCGTGTGGGAGGGTTGAATGGAGAATTGGGCACGCCAACTGGAAGAGTTGCGCTCGCAGGGGATGCTGCGGTCCCTGCGCACCGTAGAGAGCGCGCAAGGACCCCGGGTCGTCCTCGACGGCCGGGAGGTGCTGCTGCTCTGTTCCAATAATTATCTCGGCCTCGCCAATCATCCCGCTCTGGTGGAGGCTGCCTGTCAGGCAACTTCACGCTACGGGGTGGGTACCGGGGGCAGTCGCCTGATCTCCGGAGCGATGGTGCCGCATGCCCGCCTGGAGGAGGCCCTTGCCGCCTTCAAGGGGACGGAGGCGGCGCTCCTCTTCAACGCGGGATACGCCGCCAATACCGGCATCCTCCAGGGACTATTCGGGCCCGACGACGTCATCTTCTCCGACGAACTCAATCACGCCTCAATCATCGACGGTTGCCGGCTCTGCCAGGCGCGCACCGTCGTCTATCCCCATCGCAGCGTCGCCGGCCTCGAGGCGCTGATGGACGCCGAAGCGCCCCGCCGCCGGGGACGCTGGCTGATCGTCACCGACGGGGTGTTCAGCATGGATGGCGACCTCGCGCCGCTGCCGGAGCTGGTCCGCCTCAAAGAGCGCTTCGACGCCCTGCTCATGGTCGACGACGCCCACGGCACCGGGGTACTCGGGGATGACCGGGCGGGGTACCGCCGAGCATCTGGGCTGCCTGGAGGGCGTCGATCTGCACATGGGCACCCTGGGCAAGGCCCTGGGGTGCGCCGGCGCCTACCTGGCCGCCGACCGGGTGGTCATCGATACCCTCATCAACCGCAGCCGTCCCTTCATCTTCTCTACCAGCCTGCCGCCGGCGGTTCCCGCCGCCGCTCAGGCCGCGCTAAAGGTGGTCGCCAGTGCCGAGGGGGCGAAGCTGCGCCGCGCCCTGGCGCACAATCGGGCGCTGTTCGCCCGGCGGCTGGAGGAGAGCGAGGTCGATCTGGCCGGCAGCGAGACCCAGATCCTGCCCATCTTCACCGGTGAGCCGGAGCCGACCATGACGGCGGCGACCCGATTGCTCGAAGGCGGGGTCTTCGTCCAGGGGATTCGGCCCCCCACCGTGCCGGCGGGGGGCTGCCGCCTGCGGGCGACGCTCATGGCGGTTCACACCCCGGAGGAGTTGCTGGCGGCGGCCGACCTTATCCTGCAGACGCTGGAGAAGCGCCCGTGATCCGTCAGCTGATCCTGGCCGACGGTCGCCGCCTCCAGTTTCGGGAGCAGGGCACGGGGCCGCCCCTGGTTCTGATCCACGGCTGGGCCATGTCCTCGGCGGTCTTCGACGAGGCGCTTGGCGCCTTCGCCGAAACCCATCGGGTGCTCGCCCCGGACCTGCGCGGCCACGGCGGCTCCGAGGGCGCTTCTGGCTTCGGCCTGGAGGATCTGGCCGGCGATCTGGCCGAGTGGTTCGCCGCCCTCGACCTGCAGGGGGCCTGCCTGGGCGGCTGGTCGCTGGGCGGACAGGTGGCGATGGCGCTCTTTCCGGCGGTGCGCCGGCGGGTGGCGCGGCTGCTGCTGATCGACACCACCCTGCGCTTCGTTCGCAGCGGGGACTGGCCCCACGGCCTGCCCGCCGGGCAGGTGCGGGCCATGGCTCGCGACCTGCGACGCAACTACCGCAAGGCCATGGGAGATTTCTTCGCCGGCCAGTTCGTCGCCGGGGAGATCTCCCCCGAGCGCTACCGGCAGGTTCTGGCCTTCGCCGTGCGCGCCGGCAGCCTGCCCGAGCCGGAAACTGCCCTGGCTGCCCTGCAGACCCTCGGCCGCGCCGATCTGCGCCCCCGGCTGAGCGACTTGGACTGCCCCGCCCTGGTCCTGCACGGTGAAGAGGACCCGATCACCTTCCCCGGAGCCGCTCGCACCCTGGCCCGTGACCTTCCCGCCGGCAAACTGGTGCTGGTGCCGAAGAGCGGCCATGCGCCCTTTTTGAGCCGCCCCGGCGAGGTCTTTGCGCGCTGGAGGGAATTTCTCTCATGACAAGGGGACCCGGGCTCGATGTCCGCCGGATCCGGCGGAACTTTTCCCACCATGCCGACGATTACGACCGCTATGCGCGGGTCCAGAAGCGGGTGGTCGAGCGCCTGGTGGCGCTGCTTCGCGAACGTGGTCCGCTGGGCGGTCGGGTCCTGGAGGTCGGGGCCGGCACCGGCCGGCTGTCGCTGAAGCTGGTCGACGCCTTTCCCGAGCTGCGTCCCGTCGTCTCCGATCTCGCTCACGACATGACCCGCCTGGCCCTCGGCCGGGTGTCCGGTGCCGCGGGGCTCGACGGCGATGCCCAAGCCCTGCCGCTGCGCTCCGATCGGTTCGCCCTGATCTGCTCCTCCTCGGTCTATCAGTGGATGAATTCACTGGCGAGCGCCTTCGCCGAAAGCTTTCGGGTGCTGGCGCCGGGTGGCACTTTCGCCTTCGCCCTCTTCGGCGCGGGGACCCTTTTCGAACTGCGGGACTCCCACCGCCGGGCTGTGGCCGAAAGCGGCGCCCTTCGAGCTTCCCACGTCCAGCAGTTTCCCGATCCGCAGCAGGTTCGGCAAACCCTGGAGGAGACGGGATTCGAGCAGATCCGGATACTCTCCGAGGACGAGGTGGAGTACCACGCCGATGTGGCCGCTCTGCTGTACGGGCTCAAGGCGATCGGGGCCCAAAATGCCGCCTGCGGCCGCCCGGCGGGGATGGCCTCGCGCCGGGTCATGGGGCGCATGGCGGAGATCTATCGGCAGCATTACGGCGAGGAGGAGGGCCTGCCCGCTACCTACCAGGTCATTTACGGTCTGGCCGGCAAGCCGAATAAGCGAGAAGGGCGTTAAAAACAGGAAGGTCCCCGCCGGCTGTTGGAGAAACAGCCGGCGGGGACCATGCGCGGAAGAGGTTGAAGGCACCGGAATGCGGCTTTTTCTGCCCCCAGAGTTCATGCGGGGATAGCCTCAGCGTCGCGCAAATATCGCCACGTCCATCTCTTCACCGTTGACAGTTTGAATGGGAAAGAGCAGTCCCATATGGCCCTCGGGCACGGCAATCTCTTGCCCGCGGGGCCGAAACACCTGCGGCGGGGCGATCTCGATGGTTTTTCCAAGCTGCGTGGACTTGGCGGCGACATTGCCGCAGACGATGTTGACGAACTCCATGACCGCGTCGTCCAGTACCTCTTCGGGTTCCGCCTCGATATCCTCTTCATTCAGGATGGCCCGGGCGACGGCCCTTTGGAGCGTCACCGGCACGGCCAACAGATAGCGACCGCTCACCGATCCCGAAAAATCCATGACCGCCACCACATCCCGGGGGGGCAGGCTCGTGATCACCCGGCAGGGAGCGGGGCGAAAGGTCAGATTGACCACGCGCGTCAACATCTTATAGCTGAGATCCGCCGCCAGTTCCCAAATCGGCGAATGGGGGGTCTCCGCGGGGATGGCGATTTTTTCGGTGACATAGGGAGCCTGATCGGCCTTGAAGTCGGTCAGGTACTGCCCGAGCCGGGACTCATCCAGCGCGCCGATCTGCAACAGCGCTGCGCCGATATACAGATGATTATTCTTCTGCCGGGTCAGGATTTCCCCCATCTGTTCTTCGGTCAGAAGGCCGAGGTTGACTGCCATATCCCCGAATCGAAGATCCTCGCCGCGCTGGGCCACGTGGACCCGTTCCACATCGGCTTCCGAGAGAAAACCCATCTGCAGAGCCGTTTCGCCGAACTTTAAATTGGTTGTTTCCTGCAGCTCGACGGCCTTCAATAGATTTTCCTGGGAGACCGCACCCTTTTCCAGCAGAAACTGGCCGAAAAATTTAACCGCCATAGCAATTCACTCCTTGAAAAAACGCATGAGCCGCCTTATCCGGACCGTCTGCGGTAGAATGTGGCGGAAATGTGCCAAGATACCGGCTACCGGCGAGTCAAAAAATCACAAATCCCTCAGGGCCTGCAAGACGTTTTCCGCCTCGAACGGCTTGGAAATGACGCTGCGGGCACCGAATTTTAGTGCCTGAGTGTATTTGTCGCCGACGCCGCCGAGAGAGGTCACCATCACCACCTTGGCCTCCGGATCCAGCGCCATCAGGTTGCGTAACGTGGTCAAGCCGTCCATCATCGGCATGTTCATGTCCATCAGGATCAGGTGGGGCTTTTCGGTCTGGTGCATCTTCAAGGCCTCCAGACCGTTTCTGGCATGCCCGCAGGGTTGAAATTCCCCGCTGCCGGTCAAGATTTTCTCCAGTTGCCGGGCCACCGAGATACTGTCATCTACGATCAACACACGCCTCATTCTGCATCCTCCTGAAAGGTTCAAAGAAGAATTCCGGCTGGCCGTACCATCGGGACAACCGCTTCCGGGTGATTTCGTCGGCGCTTCACGCGCGGCAACCTGCTCATGGTCTGGGGTAAGCATTTTTCAAGCCAAAACAGAAATTCGATTCGGCTGATTTCAGACGCTTGCGACCCCGATTGCACCCTGAGAAGGATGCCGCAAAACTCTGCGGGGCGACGAAAAACGCTTTGGAGGGCCGTTTTCAGAGGACCTGCAGAACGGCGCATTTCAGGTAATCGGTTTCGGGGCAGGAGAGCAGAACCGGGTGATCCCACGCCTGGCCCCGCATCTCCAGAAGCCTCAAAGTCCGGCCCGCCTGCGCGCCGGCCTGGCGCAGAAGGTCGAGAAAGGTTTCCCGGTCGAGGTGGTAGGAGCAGGAGCAGGTGAAGAGCGTGCCGTTCGGTTCGACCAGTTCCAGGGCGCGGCGGTTGACGGTGAGGTAGCCGCGGATCGCCTCCTTGAGCTTCTTTTTGCTCTTTACAAAAGCGGGCGGATCGAGGATGACGGTGCCGAAGCGTTCGCCGCGATGCCCCATCTCCCGCAAGGCATCGAAAACGTCGGCCCGTTGGAAGGAGCAGCGCGTCTCCTGCAAATTGAGCCGGGCGTTTTCCTCCGCCAGCGCCAGCGCGCCCGGGGAGATGTCGATGCCGGTCACCGCTGCGGCGCCGTAATGGGCGGCATGGACGGCCCAGCTTCCCGAGTAACAGAAAAGGTCGAGCACCCGGCGCCCCTCGACCCGTCCGTGCAGAGCCTGGTGGTTTTCCTTCTGGTCGAGAAAATGGCCGGTTTTCTGCCCTCCCATAATGTCGACCCGAAAGCGCAAGTCGTGTTCGGTGACGATCGTCTGCGGCGGCAGAGAGCCGGTGAGCAGCTCTACCTGTTGCGGCAGTCCTTCCAGGGCCCGAACGGCGACGTCATTGCGGGCGACGACGGCGGCGGGCCTCAGCAGTTCAACCAATTCCTGCAGGATCAGGCTGGCGGCGGCGCTCCATGCCCAGGGTGAGAAACTGGACCGAAAGCACCTCGTCGTAGCGGTCCACCACCAGTCCGGGCAGCAGGTCGCTTTCGCCGTAGACCAATCGCAGCGTATCGGTATTGTCGTAGAGGCGGCGGCGGTAATCGAGGGCCGCCGTCAGGCGCTTGCGGAAAAACTCGGAAGTGTCGATTGATTCGTTCTGCCGGGAGAGGACGCGCGCAGCGATGAGGGAGTGGGGGTTAAAATAGGCGGTGCCGAGAAACTGTCCGCCGTGGGCCAGAACCGTTACGGCATCCCCCGGGAGGGGCTCCCCTTCCAGTTCCTCGATTTCATTGCTGAAGATCCAGGGATGCCCGGAGCGGACCCGGCGGTCGTGGCCCGGGCGCAGCCGAAGGCGGGTCATTCGCACTGGCCGGGTTCGAACAGGGCGCCCACGATACTGCGGGCTTCCACGGAAACCACATGGTAAAATACTTCGACACCCTCGCGGCGGCCTTCGATGATGCCCTTGTTCTTCAGCAGGGCCAGGTGCTGGGAGACGGTGGCCTGGGGAAGTTCCAGGCATTCCCAGATTTTTTTGACGTTGCAGCTCTGGGACATGAGGCCGGCGACGATCATGAGCCGGACCGGGTGGCCGAGGACCTTGAGGATTTCGGCCTCACGGTCGATATTTTTATGCTTGTCGAATTCCATTTTCACCATCAATCGCCTTTCACGGAGGACATAACCAAAATATTCGAATTTTTATAACCCTTTTTGAAATTTGTCAAGCAGGAAGGGCTGCGGCGGGATATTTCACCTGCCCCTCGACTTTGGAGGGGGCGGTGTATTAGAATCAAAGCCGGCCGGCCGTTCCGGATCAGAGACTCGCGATTCGACGCCTTTTCACTGGGCGGATTTCGACCCGCCAACCTGGCGAGAGGGGACGCGCATTTTGACCTTTTCCATTTTGTTGTTCGTCGGCGGTCTGGTATTGCTCTATTTTGGGGCCGAGTATCTGGTCTCGGGAAGTTCCCGCCTGGCCCGCTCCTACGGCGTGCGCCCCCTGATCATCGGTATGACCGTGGTGGCCTTCGCCACCAGCATGCCCGAGCTGACGGTCTCCCTGCTGGCCGCGATTCGGGGATCGTCGAATATCGCCGTGGGCAACATTGTCGGATCGAATGTGGCCAACCTGGGCCTGATCCTGGGAGCCGCCTCCCTGGTCGCCCCCATCCCCGTGGCCCGGATTACCCTGAAGAGGGAAATTCCTTTCATGATCGGGGCGAGTCTGCTCCTCTATCTGTTGGCCTTGGACGGGCACCTCGGCGCTATCGACGGGATGGCCCTTTGCGGGATGTTGCTCCTTTTTCTCGGCTACTGCCTGCGCACCGCCCGGGCAGCGCCGGTGGAGGGGGGTACCACCGTTCCGCCACCTCTGGCGAAAAAGGGGGAGCGGGGACGGGATCTCCTCTGGATTTTTCTGGGTCTGGTCGGCCTGGTGGTCGGCGCGGATCTGATGGTGCGGGGCGCCATTTCCATCGCCAGGGCTCTCGGGGTCTCCGATCTGGTGATCGGCATGTCGGTGGTGGCTCTGGGAACCAGCCTGCCCGAGCTGGCGGCTTCCTTGATGAGCGCCTGGCAGGGCGAGGTCGACATCGGCATCGGCAACGTCATCGGCAGCAATATTTTCAATCTGCTCTTTGTTCTGGGAATCTGCCCCCTGATTCGGCCGTTGGCGGTGGAGCCGTCAACTCTTGCCTTCGAGTTGCCCGTCATGGTCGGGTTCAGCGTCGCTCTTCTGCCGCTGCTGATCCTTCGGCCGGTTTTGACCCGGCCCAAGGGGGGATTGCTGCTGGCCGGCTATCTGTTGTTCGTTGCAAAGCTCTTTTTCTGATGTACCTGTCGGCCGGCCGGTCTTCATTGGCCAGGGAGGGGGTGCGATCCTGTGAGGGGGAACCTGAAAAAGCATTGAACCGGCACTGAATCGTTCCTCTCTGATACAACGTGAAAGGATTTTTCTCGTGCGAACTCTTTTGATCGCAGTTCTTTTCGGATTGCTTCTGGTCCCGGGGGCCCGGGCGGACGCACCGGATATCGACGCCGCTTCCCTGTCAGCGCCCACCTCGCTGGCGGACATGGTGGGGGAGTCCCTGAAGTACGATATCTCTTTTCTCTGGTTCCACCATCTGGCCGAGGCGAAACTGTCCTTGACCCCCGAGGGCCGCCCGCATATCTACAAGGCCGTTCTCGAAGCCCGCACCAGGGGGGTGGCCGCCTGGTTAACCCGGGACCGGATCCAGCGCTACGTCTCGCGGATGAAGCTCGGTCCGGACGGCAAATTTCACTCGCTGGTTCACGAGTCGCACATTATCAAGGGCACCGGGAAGAACCGGGTGGATCGCTTTAAGAAGTATGTCTTTGACGCGGACCATCATCAGGTGCGTGAGAAGCTGGTCCAAAATGGGAAAATCAGGAAAGAGAAGGTCTTTCCCATGGGCAAGGGCGAGCCGAACGATCTGCTCACCGCTTTTTACAATTTCCGGGCCGGATTTTTCGGGAAGATTGTCCCCGGGGGGCATTATGTCATTCCCTCTTTCAGCCATAAGGGAGAATCGGATATCATCGTCGATATACTGCCCCGCGACGAATGGCCCCACCGGGATTTTTTCCCCAGCGGAGGGATGCTGGGAAAGGTTAGCGCCGACAAGGAGGAGTTCGGCACCGGTGACGGCTCCATCTACGTATGGTTCAACAAGTTCGACCAGCCCGACATGGGCGTGGTGGAAGACGTGATCGGTCTCGGCAACGTCCGGGGGCGGTTGCGATATTAAATACAATCCGATCTTTGGGGAGCAATTCAATGAGCAAAGAGACCATTTTTGTCGTCGGCCATAAGAATCCCGACACCGATTCCATTTGCAGTGCCATGGCCTATGCGCGCCTGCGACAGCTTCAGGGGGTGGCCACGGTCGAGCCGGCCCGGGCGGGGACGATCAACCGCCAGACCGAGTTCGTGCTCGAAGAGCTGGCTCTGCCGGTGCCTCAGCTGCTGGTCGATGTGCACCCCCGGGTCAAGGATGTGGTCGCCGCGCATGTGGTCACCATTGCCGGCGACGCCCCTCTGTCCCGGGCGCTGGAGCTGTTCCACCTTCACAACGTGCGGGTTCTGCCGGTGATCGACGGGGAGCGGCGGCCGCTGGGCCTGCTCTTTCTGAAAAAAGTCTCGGAACGATTTCTGATCCCCAGTCAGGAAAAGGAGATCCGCCGGGTGCTCGCTTCGCCGGCCTCTATCCGCCAGTGTCTCAAGGCCACGATCCTCCACGCCGTCGAGGAGCAGGCGGTGGAGGAGCTCAACCTGTACGTCGGCGCCATGGCAAGCGCCACCTTCGACGAAAAAATGGAAGGGCGCGATTTCCGAAAAATGATCCTGGTGACCGGCGACCGAGAAAATATTCAACGCAAGGCGGTGGCGATGGGCGTGCGGGTCCTGGTCGTCACCGGCAATCTGCCGGTTTCCCCCGAGATTGTGGCCGAGGCGAAGGCGCGCGGCGTCACGATCCTGTCCACCGGGTTCGATACCGCCACCAGCGCCTGGCTGACCCGGCTCTCCACCCCCGTGGGCAGTCTGATGAACCAGAATTTTCAATCGGTAGGGCTGCAGGATCTGCTGGATGACCTGCGCCTGAAACTGCTGCACACCCAGGATCCGGGGGTGGCGGTTCTGGACGGCGACGGGAAGGTCGCCGCGGTAGCGACCAAGAGCAATCTGCTGGCCTCCTCCCCGATCAAGTTGATTCTCGTGGACCACAACGAGCTCTCTCAAGCGGTGGCCGGCGCGGACAAGGTGGAGGTTCTCGAGGTGGTGGATCATCACCGCCTGGGGAATTTTCACACCGAGACCCCGATCCGTTTCATCAACCAGCCCCTCGGAAGCACCTGCACGGTGGTGGCCACCCTCTACCGCCAGGCGGGCATCGTCCCGGATCGCGCCACCGCCGGTCTGATGCTGGCCGGCCTGCTTTCCGACACGGTCATCCTCAAATCGCCCACCACCACCGACATCGACCGGGATATCGCCAAGTGGCTGGGGGAACTCTCCCGGCTCGATCCCCAGGAATTCGGCCGTCGCATCTTCTCGGCAGGGAGCGCCCTGGGAGCCTATCCCTCGGTCCGCCAGCTGATTCTGGCGGATTTCAAGGAGTACGGGGCCGGTGATCGAAGCTTCGGCATCGGTCAGGTGGAGGTGGTCAGCTTCCACGAGTTTCATGCCATGAAGGAGGAGATCGCAACGGGGCTGGCGGCGATTCGGGAAGAGCGACGGCTGGATATGGTGGGGCTGCTGATCACCGATATCGTTCAGGAGACCAGTCTGTTTCTGGTCAGCGGCGGAAAGGAGATCCCCTATATCATCGGCTATCCTCAGGTGGAAGAGAATCTGTTCGAGCTCCACGGGGTGCTCTCCCGCAAAAAACAGCTGATCCCCCACCTGTTAAAGGTCCTGAAGGGCTGAGAAAAAGGCGAAAGCTCCTCTTTGATTTAACGAAAAGTTCCCGTAACGGCCGGAGGATTCCCTCCGGCCTCTTTTTTGTCTTCTCCCCGAGCGCCCTCGCCGGCTGCTTCGCTCCCCTCCGTTCTGTTCCTCACATCCCTCTGCCGGGGCCCTGACAAAAAACGAGGACCTTTCCTGCGGGGTATGGCCGCTCCCAAAAAGTCCGCACCGGTAGCAAACAGTGACCGTCCCACCTGCCCGCATTGGGATATTTTCCCGTTTTCACTCTGAGTTTTTCAATGATCCCCGGCTCGGGCAGCCGCTGCGAGGGGCCTTGGTTGGAGTGTTCTAAGGTCTTGATTTTTGGCACGAAACGTGGACTCCAGGGAGGCAGAGGCGGATGTTTTCGACAACATGGTTCCTAAACGGGAGGGGGCCTTCGGGGGTGGGAGCTGAAGCCAAGGCGGGTGAATTGCGATGGTCAGAAAGACGCTGGTTATGGTCCTGGGGTTGTCTCTGGTCGTATTTTTGCTTCCTCCTCTGGTCGAGGGGGGGGAGTGGGCCACGGGACGGGTATGCAATGCGGTCAGCGGCAAGCCGGTGGCCGGCGCGGTGGTGACCTGCGGCTCCGGGCGGGTTCTGACCGCGGCCGACGGCACCTTTCGCATCCGGGCGAAGGGCCGTCTGCTACGGGCTCGGGCTCCCGGATACCGGCGGGCGGAGCAGTCCCTGGGAGGCGATACTGCCATTTCTCTGCAGCCCTTTTCGCCGAAGGGTCTCTATCTCTCCTTTTACGGCATCGGCTCGTCGCAGCTGCTGGACCCGGCCCTTCGCCTGATCCGGGATACGGAATTGAATGCCCTCGTCATCGATGTCAAAGGGGACCGGGGACTGATCTCCATGAAGGTTCCCATTCCCCTGGCCGGCGAGATCGGCGCGCAGCGGATCATTACCGTCCGTCATCCGCACGCCCTGCTGGCTTCGCTCAAGGCGCAGGGGATCTACACCATCGCCCGCATTGTGGTGTTTAAGGACGATCTGCTGGCGACGGCCCGGCCCGACCTGGCGGTGAAGACCGCTTCCGGCAAGATCTGGCGGGACGGACAAAACCTCGCCTGGGTCGACCCCTTTTCTTCCAGGGCCTGGGACTACAACATCGCCATCGCTCAGGCGGCCGCCAGGTTGGGGTTTGACGAAATTCAGTTCGATTATGTCCGTTTTCCCGACACCCCCGGCCTGCGGTTCAGTTGGATCAACAATGAAGAAAATCGCGTCCGGGCGATCAGCGGCTTTCTCTCGGCGGCGCGAGAGCGGTTGCAGCCCTACAATGTCTTTATTTCCGCCGATGTGTTCGGGTACGTCTGCTGGAACCGCAACGACACCCATATCGGCCAGAGTCTGGACGAGCTCGCCGATGCCGTCGACTATATCTCGCCCATGCTCTATCCCTCGAGTTTCAGCCACGGCGTGGGACGGTACAAGAATCCGGTCGAAAATCCCTACAAGGTGGTTCTGCTTTCGCTGAACAAGGCCCGGAAGCGAACGGGGCTGGCGGCGGTCCGGTTCCGCCCGTGGTTGCAGGCGTTTCGGGATTATGCCTTCGATCGCCGCTGGTTTCACGAGGATGCTGTCCTGGCCCAGACCAGCGCGACCGAGGATTTCGGCGCCGACGGCTGGATGCTGTGGAATCCGCGCAACGTCTACCGCAACTGCGGACTCGATGAGCCCAGGGTGGAGGCGAAGGTGGAAGTCGAGCCGAGGTCGGTCATCCGCTGACGCCCCGATTCGGGCGAGACGCCAAGGCCCCTTTCCCGGACTGTGTCTTGCTGAACTTCTGGAGCCCCGGCGGGAGATCCGCCTCTTCGCCGCGGCATTCATCTCAGCAGATTTCTCAGCTCCTCGGCGGTGGCGACCGGCTCGAGGCAGGTCCGCTCGCGGCAGACAAAGGCGATCGTCCGGCCGGACGGCGGCACTTTCCCGGCCACGGCCGGGGCGAGTTTTTCCAGCTCCCCATCTCCCCGACGGTAAAGCAGGACTTCCGTCGTCGGCAGGAAGCGGCGGCGAAGCACATTCCTCATCTCCGCCAGGGTATGCTCGTCATCCGAGGCCAGCACCACCTCGGTCGCGGGTCCCAAGGCGACGTTCAGCGCCATGAGAAACTGGCTGTAGGCCGTCGGAAACCGTGCAATCCGAGGCAGAGAGGCCCTCAGCAGGCGCTCTCCCCGGTCGTTCAGGGCGCTCTCCCCGGTAAGCCGCCCCAGGCGCAACAGGACCAGGGCGGCGACCGAGGCCCCGGAAGGGATGGCCCCATCCTGCAGGGATTGGCCCCGGACGAGAACCCTTTCAGCGTCGGCACCGGTGTCGAAATAGCCGCCCCTCCCGTCGCTGAAAAGCTCTTCCATCTGTTCCACCAGTTCCCGGGCCGCTTTCAGGTGCGCCGTCTCGAACTCCGCCCCGTACAGTTCGATCAATCCCCACGTGAAAAAAGCGTAATCCTCGAGAAAGGCCGGGATCGCCGCCTCGCCCCGGCAGTACCGGCGCAGCAGTCGCCCTCGTCGGTCCCGGAGATTCGTCAGAACGAAGTCGACGCTACGGCGGGCCGCGCGCAGGAAGCGCTCCTCCTCAAGATGGGCGCCGGCCCGGGCGAGGGCGGCGATGGTCAACCCGTTCCAGCCGGTCAGGATCTTGTCGTCCCGGTTGGGGCGTGTCCGGCTTTCGCGCACCTCCAGCAGCTGCCGCCTTCCCTGTTCGAGCAGGTCGGCCAACCGGGCCGGATCGACGCCCGCACGCTTGGCCAGGGTGTCGATATCCTCTTCCAGGTGCGGGATACTTCGGCCCTCGAACTGCCCCTGGTCGGTGATGCCGTAGCTGCGACAGAAAACGGTTCCCAGATCCTCTCCCAGCGCCTCCCGAATCTGGCCGGGGGTCCAGAGATAGTAGGTCCCCTCGGCCCCTTCCGAGTCGGCGTCCTCGCCGCAGGTGAAGCCGCCGGTGGGGGCGGCCAGATCCCTCAGCACATAGCCGAGAATCTCCCGGGCGGTTTGGGCGAAGAAGTCATCGTCGGTGACCAGGTAGGCATCCAGGGCCGCCTGAGCGGTCAGCGCCTGGTCGTAGAGCATCTTCTCGAAGTGGGGAACCAGCCAGAGGTCATCGACGGCGTAGCGATGCAGGCCGTGCCCGATCTGGTCGTAGATTCCCCCCATGCGGATCGCCTGCAGAGTCTGTAGCGCCATGGTCTTCGCTCTCTCGTCGCCGGTGCGGTGCCAGATGCGAAAGAGAAGGGAGAGGTTGTGGGCGGCCGGAAACTTGGGCGCGGGGCCGAATCCGGCGAAGCGCCGGTCGAAGGTTTCCAGGTAGTGCTCGAAGGCCGCTTGCAGCGGCTGCTCCCGCAGCGATTGCGCTGCCGTGGCATTGGCTTGCGGACGCTGCAGGGCCCGCAGGACGTCTTCCCCCGTGTGCAGCAGGCGGGAGCGGTCGCTGTTCCAGAGTTGGGCGATTTTTTCGAGGACCTGAATCAGTCCGCGCGGTGCCGGGGCGGGGATGTTTCGGCAGGTAGGTGGCGGCGAAAAAGGGCTTTTTCTCGGGAGTCAGAACCAGATTGGCGGGCCATCCGCCGCTGCCGGTCATCATCTGGCAGGTGGCCAGGTAGGTGGCGTCGATATCCGGGCGTTCTTCCCGATCGACCTTGACGGCGATGAAGTGACGATTGAGAACGTCTGCAACCTCCCTATCCTCGAAGCATTCGTGAGCCATGACGTGGCACCAGTGGCAGGTCGAGTAGCCGATGGAGAGGAAGACGGGCTTTTCCTCCGCGGCGGCTCTGGCGAAGGCCGCATCCCCCCAGGGATACCAGCCGACGGGATTTTCCGCGTGCTGCAGCAGGTAGGGGCTCTTCTCGAAAATCAGGCGGTTGTAGTGTTCGCCACCGTCGGCGGGAAGGCGGGCGGTATCGATTCGCGACAAACGATAGACGGGATCTTCTCTCGGGTCGGATTTCACCATGAACCTCCGGGGCGGGGCGGGGGGATGTGTTAAACCCTATCACCCGGCGAGCTTGTGGCAATCTCCGGCGGAACCGTTGGAAGGCGTTACAGAATCCGGTCGTTGCATGGGTTTGGCGGCGGGTGGTATTCAGCGGGTCAACAGGATCGGAGAGGGGAGGTGCAGGAGGTGGATAAAAAAAGACCCCGCGTACGGAGGGGGGGTGCACGCGGGGTCCGCTCCGATCCGAGGACCGAAGTAATTAGGAGTATACTGGAGGGGCGGAAATTTTACAAGTAGAAAAGTTTTCTCTGCTAATATTTTTTCCCACTGGCTGGAAGCCGCCGGAAGGATAGCGAAAAACAGGGAAGACGGAAAAAGGGAGGCAAATCGGCCCCCCTTTTTCCCAAGCCTAGGCAGGCAAATCGTTTACTTCTTGTGGCAGCCCCGGCAGTTGGTGGGACCATGCATCCCTTTGAACCCGTCTTTGTGGCAGCCGCGGCAAAGTTTATGGGCGGCATCCTTGAATTTGGGGGCTTCGGGTTTTACGCCATGGCATTTGGTGCAGG
The DNA here is from genome assembly GCA_963783365.1 of uncultured delta proteobacterium. Taxonomy (GTDB): domain Bacteria; phylum Desulfobacterota; class Desulfuromonadia; order Desulfuromonadales; family CAWANI01; genus CAWANI01. Next base: position 111,477 of record CAWANI010000012.1, read on the forward strand.
CGCCGGCGGCGACGCCTTTGTGGTGGCAGATTTTGCAGTTTTTGAGCAATTTCTGGTGCATGGCATGGGGAAATTGGACATTCCCCATCATTTTGGCCGGCAGGGTGATATTCGCGGGGCCAATGGCCATGGCGGCGGTGCCGAAGCCGAGAAAGGCAAGGGCGCACAGGACAGCAATAAAACGTTTCATCTGATCCTCCTGGAGCGGGTTAATTGGGGCGGACCAAGCCGCCGTAGTTGTTTGTGAACCATAACAGGCGAAAAGCGATTTTGCATCAGACATCTGCCCCCTTGTGACCCGATGTCGGGTATTATTCTTGAAATTTCAGCAACATGGGATTGTGTCATGTCGGGTTGTTCGGGGTGGGGCGGGCCTTTGATAATTGCTCTTTTGCTTTAAACTTGTTACGATTGCACGGATTAGCGTGTGAGGTTGACATGGATAAAGGGCTCCCCCCGACAGTCTGCTTGAACGGTGTCGCCGTCCGGACCACCCGCGAGGAGAAAAAGCTTACCCAGCTTTATGTCTCCAAAGTCGTCGGCGTCACCACCGACACCATCTCCCGATGGGAAAATAACCGCTATCCTTCCGTCAAGCGGGAAAATGCCCTGCGTCTGGCCGAAGCCCTTGAGGTTTCCGTCGAGCAGATCCTGCAACCCCGGGGGGAGGAGTGCATTCCCGAGGAGTCGCCGTCGGGGGAGAAACGCCACGCCGCTCGTCTCATCTGGGTGGCGGTGGTGGTCGGTCTTGTGCTGGTGGGAGGCTATTTTTATTTTTCCCACCGCTCGGCGCCGGTGGCTGGTCCGCAGGCGCAGCGTCTGCTGCCGAATTATGCGGCCCCGGGCAGCGTCGTTCCGATTCGGGTTCGGGTGAAAACCGCCCCCGGTATGAAAGGATTCATTCTCAGGGAACACTTCCCCTCGGGGTGGAAGCTCATCGAAGCCAATCCGCCCCCCTCCAGTCTGGACAATGAAATCGGAACGGTCCGGTGGATCCTCAAACCCGGAGCGACCAAGCCGTTGATTTCCTATCTGCTGAAGGTGGCGCCGAAGGCCCGGATCGGCAAGGTTGGCCAATTCAAGGGCGAGGTGGTGGCCAGCCCGGATGGTAGCAACGCGCCGGCGTCGGTCGGCGGCGCATCCCGGCTCCGAATTGCGCCCTATCAATGGGCCGATCAGAACGGTGACGACGTCATCGATGATGGGGAAATTCTGCAGGCCTACGATATCGTCGATGAGATGAAGGGGGTCCACCTCGATTGGAAATTGCTGAAGAGTATCTGGGACGCGGGCGCTTATCGGTGGGATAAAGAGCGGAGGCGCTTCGTTCCGGAAAAACGCCCCCAATCCCAATCGGACTCAGGAAAAACGGGTCCTCCCTGAGGGCGCGCGGGGCGGTGAGGGCCTCCGCGGCAAGGTAGATAGAGGGCGGGTCAGGGACGGGGTGTGTAGTAGGACATCGCCTCCGGGATTTCCCTGCGGATATCCCGGATTCTTTTTGCGTCCGAGGGGTGGGTGCTCAGAAATTCCGGCGTCGTCCTGGCACCTTGCATCTGCATCATGCGCTGCCAGACGCCGATGGCGGCGTGCGGATCGTAGCCGGCCATGGCCATGAAGATCAAGCCGAGCCGATCCGCCTCGCTTTCCTGAAGACGGCTGAACGGCAGCAGCACCCCGACCTGCGTGCCGACGCCGAAGACCTGGCCCCAGAGCTGCTGGGTTGCCGCCGGTTCTTTGGCCAGGGCGGTCGACAGGGCCATACCCCCCATCTTGGCGATCAACTGCTGGCTCATCCGCTCGTTTCCGTGCTTGGCGACGACATGGGCCACTTCATGCCCTATGACCGCGGCCAGCCCGGCATCGGTCCGGGTGATCGGCAGAATTCCTTTGTAGACCACCACCTTCCCTCCGGGCATCGCCCAGGCGTTGGCTTCCGAGCTGGCCACCAGATTGAACTCCCAGTGATAGTTTTTGAGCTCCCCTTTTCGGTGCTGCCGGGCGAAGTACTCTTCCACCGCCTGGGCGATTCGCTGGCCGACCCTCGTGACCTCTTCGCTTTGCGAGGTATTCCGGATGACCTGGTGGGATCCAAGAAATTGCTGATATTGCTGGGTGCTGGTCGCAATAAGAGAGGATTCGGGAACCATGTTCAGCTGTTCCCTTCCGGAAAGGGGCACTTTGGAGCAGGCGAAAAGGCTGAGGGCGATCAGCAGCGGGAGGACGAGAAGAAATGCGGAAGCGGGGGTTTTGGAGACCATAGCCTCTCCGGTGCGATGCGGCGCGAAAGGCATCTTCCGGCCCGGTTGTCACTGAAGTTTCCGATACGGAAAAATAGTGTAGCAGGGAATTCGGGGCAGGCAATCGCCGGGAGCTTCGGCGGGAAGATTCCTTAAATTCGAATCCGCCAAGGTGGCAGGGGGGGGTGTCGATTCTTTCATTCGCGGCGGGCAAAAAAAAAGGCCCAGGCTCCCTCCGCCTGCGCCTCATTACAACGCATCCCTCCATCTTCATCGCAACCGACCGCCCCCATTCGGGGGGGTCAAGAGGCTCGAAGGAATGCCTCGAGGTATTTTTCCAGAATCCGTCTTCCTTCTCCCGCCAGGGAGGTGAACTCGATCCCGGCCCAGTACCACTCCCCGTCAGCCGATTCGATATGGACGACCTGTCCCCCGATTTCGGCGACTTCGCCCTTCAGGTCGATGGTGAGCAGAAGCTTCTGCCCCGGCTCCAGATTGGCGCGCGTTTCCATCAGCATCCCGGCGCCGCTGATGTTCCGGGTCCGGCCAACGGCCTCGTCGATCGGGATGCCGTCGGCACCGAGGACCGAGAAATGGAGCAGATTCAGGGAGGCTGTCCGTTTTTGTCGACGCCTGAATAAGCCCATTGCATCTCTTCCGTTTTGGGGGGAAGTGGGTGTCGTCGGATCCTGACACCGGTCAAGTGCAAGTAGTGCACCAGTCTTGCCAGGAGCCAGGTTCTTGTCCCGCAGCACTGGCGTAAGTGGCGAAAACCTTTGACGTAGCAGGGGAAAAGGCCTCCCCGGATCCGCCACCCGAGGAGGCATCAAAACGGGATCGCTGGGAAAGGCGCTCTTTCGAGACGCCAATTGACAAGGTTCGGCGCCAAAATTTTGTCTGGCCGCAAAAAGTCCGCCCTATGGCGTTACCGCGATTTCCCAGGACCTCGATTTGCCTGATGGTGGCCATCGCCGCTGAAAAATCACCAGGCCTTGTCGGACGAAGATTTTGCTTAGCCATCCCCGGCTTTTTTGCGAGTCCACCAATGAAAGGCGTGGGAAAAGCAAGCTTTTCCCGTTGGCCGGTGACAAACCCTCTCGATCGGCGCTGCTTGGATTCACGGTGATGCCGATTTCTTCGGAAAAATTGTTTTGACAAGGGTTTCATCCATTCTTTAGGATAAGAGGAATTTTCTTTTTGAGGATATTGGAATTTTATGGACAAGACCCTTTCCCTGCTCGAAAACGATTTGACCAAGGTCGAGGCCCAGTTCAAAAGCGATCTGAACTCGGATGTTGCCCTGATTCGGAAGGTGGGCGAATATGTTCTGGCCAGCGGCGGCAAGCGGTTGCGTCCCATGTTGCTGCTGCTTTGCGCCCGGCTGGCCGGTTATCGGGGGGAAGCGCACATCGGCCTGGCGAGTGTGGTGGAATTCATTCACACCGCAACGCTTCTTCACGATGACGTGGTCGACAGTGCCGTGCTGCGCCGGGGCAGCGCCTCGGCTAATTCGGTGTGGGGGAACGAGGCCTCGGTACTGGTGGGAGATTATCTCTTCGCCAAATCCTTCTCCATCATGGTCCGGGCAGGAAATCTGCGGGTCCTCGAAGTGCTCTCCGATGCCACCACCCAGATGGCCGAGGGGGAGGTTCTGCAACTGATCAGCACGTGCGATCTGGAAATGGACGAGGAACGTTATATCTCCGTCGTCCGGAGCAAGACTGCGATCCTGATTGCGGCCGCCTGTCAGTGCGGGGGGATTCTCGGCAATGTCACCGCCGAGCAGGAGCGGGCGCTCAGCGAACTGGGCATGGCGCTCGGAGTGGCCTTTCAGTTTATGGATGATGCCCTCGACTATGTGGCCGACGAGTCGGAATTCGGCAAAGCGACCGGGCACGATCTTCATGAAGGGAAGATGACCCTTCCTCTCATCCATGCGCTGAAGCGCAGTTCCCCGGAGGAGCGAAGCCGGGTGGCGGAAATCGTCGAGCAGGAGGATCTCCCGGAATCGGATCTGGCCTATGTCCTCGCCCTTATCGACCGGTATGACGGCATCGACTATACGCGCCGCCGGGCCGGTGAACTGGTGATGCAGTCCGCGGATTACCTGCGCCAGTTCCCCGATGGAGTCGAAAAAGAGGCTCTTTTCGAATTGGCCGAGTATGTGGTCAGCCGCAGAAAGTGATTTTTGATGGCGTCGCAAAAAGTTCGCCCTACGCCGTTACGGCGATTTCTCAGAACCTCGACCACCCTGATGGTGGCCTTCGCCCCTGAGAAAACACCAAGCCTTGTCGGACAAAATTTTTGCTTAGCCATCCAGTGGATTTTTGCGAGTGCGTGATTTATTTTCCGCGATTTAGCTTGATCGTCCGGCAATATCGCTTTTTCGGTGTTGTTCCCCATCGGGAAAATGTGGCGCGGGAGCGTAAAATCATGGGTTTTTGAGGTCTTTGACGGGCTTACAGGGCTTGGCTCGGAACTTGCTAATGAATCTTGATTAGCACCTGCGATGACTTCTGAGAAGGGGTCGCCGCCGCCGACCTTCCCTTTTCTGGGGCCTGTTGATGGGAATCGAGATCCTTGTCCATACATGCCGATTTTGCGTTGCCGGAAAGGATTATGAAGTCCAGGTTTACCGGCGTCCGGACGGCAGCCACCTCGCCAAAACCTTTTTCACTCCTCAGGACGTGATCATCAACGACGGCTTTTCTTTCGAAGACGTTCTCGCCAAACACCAGCGCCTCCTTCCCCTCGCCGTGAACTCACGGCTGCTTCTGGATGAACTGCGGCGCGATCGGTAACATCGCCCTTTTCATGGCTCGAATGCCTCCTCAGGGAATTCTTCCCTTTTGAGGAACATGGCTGTTATAATCCGGCCATGTTCCGTTTTAATCTTCACAAAAAGATTCTCTATGCCTTCTGGGCTCTTGCCCTGATTCCGCTGATCCTTCTGGCAGTTAATTCCAATCACAATATCCGTACGGTCGGCGCCCTGTTGCGAAACACCAGCACCAGCGCCCTTGATGCCCAGGTCACTCGCGCTTTGGAACTGCGGGCGAATATGGTGGCAAAAGGGGTCCAGGACTTTCTGCTCGGCGTGGAGGGGGACGTCCGGGACCTCTCTATGCTGCCGCCGCGGCCCGATGTCTACCTGAAATTCAGTCGTCAGCACCGCCGCCTCATCTGGGTTCGCACCGGGACGAATCGCGCCCCTGCGGAAGAAAAGGAGAAAATCCCCCTCTTCCGTGAACTGGCCTTTATCGGGCCGGACGGCAAAGAACGCGTTCGCATTGTCGGCGACCATGTCGTCCATACCTTGCGGGACGTCTCTAAACCGGAGAATACGACGTACCGCACGGAAAATTATTTCAAGATTGCCCGCCACATGCCGCCGGACGTGGTTTACATGTCTTATCTGACCGGCTGGCATGTCAGCAAGGCCGAGCAGTTGCGCGGGGCCTCCAGCCCTGAGAGCGCTATTGAAGGCGGTCGATACCAGGGGGTTATCCGCTTCGCCAAAACGGTCTACGACGCCAACGGCCGGTTTAAGGGGGTGGTGGTGCTGTCCCTGGATCATCGCCACCTGATGGAATTCACTCAGCACATTTCCCCGACCGAAGATCGCGAAGTGGTTTTCCCCCCTGCGACAGCGGCAATTACGCCTTCATGTTCGACAACGAGGGATGGATCATCACCCATCCGCGGTACTGGCTCATCCGGGGGTTGAACCGCTCGGGAACCCTCGTTCCTCCCTATACGGCAGCGTCTTCGCCGGCGCTGGTGGCCAAGGGCCTCATCCCGATCAATCTTTACTACGCCGGGTTCCTTCACCCGAATTATCCGGCGCTGGCCCGGGCCGTCCTCGATAAAGACCGCTCCGGGGTTTTCGATGTCACCACCGAAGACGGGATCAAGAAGATTGCCGCCTTTGCACCCATTCACTATTTCGGTGCCGGAAAGGGCGATCCCTGGACCTTCGGCGGGATCGTCATCGTCACGACGGTCAAGCAGTTTCACAAGCCCGCCGAGCACATGGTAGGAATCATTCACGGTCAGATTTCGGATTTTCTCAGAGAATCCTGGTTGATGATCGGCCTGACCACCCTCTTCGTGTTCCTGGCCGCCTATGCCCTCTCCCGGCATATTACCGGCCCGTTGCAGGCCTTGATCCAAGGGACCCGGCATATGGCGAAGGGCAACCTGACGACGGAGGTGCAGGTGACCTCCGGGGACGAGGTCGGCGAGCTGACCGACGCCTTCAATGCCATGGCGCTCGAGGTGAACTTGCGCCGTCAACGGCTGCTCAAGACCCTCAAGGCCCTGCGACGGTCGCGGACGGAGATTCTGCGTGAACGCAACTTCAAGGAAACCATTTTCGAGAATGTCGAGACCGGCATACTGACCCTCGATTCCGCCGATCGGATCACCTCGGTCAATAGCCCCGCCTGCCAGATTCTCGGCCACACCAGGAATTCGGCGGCTGTGCCCCTGCCCCTGTCCGAAGTGTTGGAAAAATGGCCTGAAGTCCTCCGGGAAGTCAGAGGCGCCCTGAGCCGCAAAGGAGAGCGGATATGGAGCCGATACATCAATGTCGAACGGGGAGGGAAGGCGCGGACCTTCCGCCTGGCCCTGTTGCCGCTGAGCTTTGGCGACCAGGGGGGGCGATTCTGACCGTCGAGGATCTCACCGAGACGGGTCGAGATGCGTCACCATATGGCGCGCATGGAGCGGCTGGTTTCCCTGGGGCGGCTCTCCGCCGGCATCGCCCACGAGATACGCAATCCCCTGACCGGCCTCAGCCTGCTGCTCGACGAGTTGCATGACCGGCTGATCAGCAGCCGCGGCGACCAGGCCCTGATTCGTCGGGCTCTGGAAGAAATCGAGCGTCTCGAAGGGCTGGTCAATGAGCTCCTCGAATTCGCCTCCCTACCCAAACTGCGTCTGCAGCACGATGCGATCGGCGGGGTGCTGGCCGATACCCTCTTTCTGGTCGAAGGGCAATGCGAAAGGCCGGCATCGACCTGCAGCGGGAATCGATCCGGTCTGCCCTCCTTCCCCCTCGACCGTGACAAGTTCAAGCAGGCCCTGCTCAATCTGCTGGCCAATGCCATCGAAGCGATGCCCGAGGGCGGCATCCTGCGCCTGGTGGCCGCCCGGGGAGAAGACCAGCGGAATCCGGATATCGCTGTCGCCGATACGGGTGAGGGGATTCCGGCCGAACGGCTGCCGTTGATTTTCGAACCCTTCTATACCAGCAAGGGGGAGGGGACCGGTCTCGGGACTTTCCATCACCCACAATATCGTTTCCGAGCACGGCGGCCGGATCGAGGTGGAAAGCCGACTCGGGGAAGGAAGCGCCTTCACTCTCTGGTTCCCCTCCGGGGAGGGGGCGTCCTGTTGACATCAAAGCGAATCTAA
>CAWANI010000013.1:0-55829 GCA_963783365.1 uncultured delta proteobacterium
CGGTATGTCGAAGGCATCGGCGAGACCGAGGGATTCCGCATTGCCTCACTGAAACCGCCGCATATCGCGAGGTCCGGCTGGATCACGTCGAGGGCACCGGCAACCACAAAATCACGGAATGCCTGCACGCCGCAGAAAGAATCACCACCGGCGAGCGCCACCGGAAGCCGCGCGGCGAGCCTGCGATAGCCGGGCAGGTCGTCATAGGGGATCGGCTCCTCAAGCCAGGCAATCCGTGCCTCGGCGACTGCATGGACGAGGCTGACGGCTTGCGGGATGGTGGCGCCCTCGTTGAGGTCTGCCATCAGAATTGCGTCGGGACAGAAAATCTCCCGCGCCTTCCAGGATCACACCGGCATCGCGTCCGCGCTCCGTGCCGACACGCAGCTTGACGGCGGAGAAGCCCGCACGGGCGTAGCGCTCCACCTCTGCTTCGAAGCCGCAGAACCGGTCTGCCCCATTGCGCAGCAGCGGACCGCTGGCATAGGCCGTCACCCGGTCGCGCAGCCGCCCGCCAAGCAGCGCGGAGATCAGTACTGCGGAGATCCGGCCGAAGCAGTCCCACGCAGCGATATCGATGGCACTGACCGCCATATGGCCTTGGCCGCGCCGGTCGGGGCTGAGCATGTCGCGAAGATGCGCCTGTAGCGCGCGTGGCGCGGCGGCGTCAGCGCCGAGGTCGGGGGAGCGGGCGCGCTGCGGATGAAGCCCCCGATCGAGGACGGGAAAGCCCAGCTTTCGCCCCATCCAACGGCGCCGGCGCGGGTCGTCAGACGGACCAGGAGGGCCTGTCGGCGATCGAAGGTGCGGACGGAATTGCCGACGGGCTCCGGCAGCCCGTAGGTCAACTCGAAACCCTCGACGCGCACGATCTCGTCGGACCGCTCCACGACGCCTTCCCTCCATAAGTTGTCTGGTGCGGGGTGACTCATTAGGATAGGTGCGTCTAATTTGAATTCTTTCGGCGACTAGCAATACGTTATCTTCCACTCTTCTCTCTTTGGTTCAGTTTCAGGTATTGCTCCCTCCCCTCTTACCCCCGGAGTATGGCAGAGAGGCGGCACGAGTTTGGACAAGTGCGACCGGTAGCAGGCGGCCCCGGGCAGCCGACGGGGGCCGGGGAGGACACATGATAAATTTGATCATTTGTGCTCCAACGATGCATCAATTTTTGTCGTATTTCGGGTTCGGTCCTCTGGACGACGGATTCGGCCGCGCCTATAGTCGCAGCAAGACCTTTCGTTGGTCGGCACACAGACGGGGTGGACGGCGACCTTGCCGCCTGTTCCGTTTTTCTGTCACCGTTGAAAAAGGGCCATTCTAATACCTCGGATCGGAATGGCTCTTTCTCTTCGCGCAGGAGTTATAATAATAAAATATTGGGGTATTCACCTAACCCCACCAGCCCCAAGATGTTGATTTTTGTCTCCGAGGGGGTTTGACTTGGCCACGGCTCGGCACCGAACGCTGCTGATCTTCCGTGTCTTGCAGAACACCGTCGTCCATCCGCCCTTTCCGGTCAAACAGATCGAGTTGGGCCTGCGCACCTACATGCGGGGCGCAGCCAGACGTCACGCTAACGGTGAGGGTTCGGAGCCCTGCTCGCCATTGTTCATAAATGCCTTCCCATTCGTGGAGGGCTGGGACGAGAGCCCATTCTAGTCTCCGCCAAGGTATCAACCTGCCTGTATTGCCCAATAAATACCGATGCGACAAATCCCTGCTTGCCATTCGATAGCCGATGATGTATGATGCTATCAAAGCTATCAGGAGGTGCCGACCATGGCCAGAACGCAACAAAAGGGTCTCAGGTTGCGGCCCGAAGAAGAAAAGGATTTGAAGAGGGTCGCTGAGTATGAGGGGCGCTCCGAGCAGGACGTGCTCCGCGACTCCCTGCGCATGTACGTTCATGCGTCCGATGATCGGCGGAATTTTTTGGCGTCCGTCGAGCAAGGTTGGGTTGAGATCCGTTCTGGACTCGGCGAGGTCGTAAGCGACGATGACGACTTCTTCGAGACGCTTAGCAAAGAGATTCGGGACTCGAATGCTCCCACTTAAACGGGCCCCAGAATATAAGCGCAGAGTGAGTGCCTACGGTCATGATCTAGCTCGACGATATGGCCCCGATGTGGCTGACGCCTTTCTTAGGAGAGTTAAGGCCGAAGAGAGGCTGATCCGCGACAACAACCATGTCGGCACGACGGTGCCGTACCTTCTGGCGGGGAAGAAAGTGGCATTGAAGGAGTGTTACTTCGATTCTGGAGCTGCCAAGTATTGTCTCATCTATGACATCCTCAAAGACTGTATTGCCTTGCTTTCTCTTTGGCATGGAACGGGATCAAGGAACGATGGACTCCTGATTCGTCTTTGGGAATAACTGGTACCTCCATCCAGAGGTTTTAATCCTCTCGCGCCCCGAGGAGCTTATGCACCTGGCGGCGGAGAGGGTTTTTATTCAGGGACTCTGACCACAAGATGTTGTAGCGGGTGGTACTAAGTGCACTCCAAGGCCGCTGGAGGGGGGTGGCAAACCAGGGGGTCTCCCCAGTTACCCGAGGAGTCGACATCCTCGAGTAACCGGGACAAAGAAATCAAGGTCGATTTTTTTAATGCACAGCGCTAAGCCGGAACTCCCGAAGGCCGAGAGGGTTCGGTGTCCCACAAATCACTTCCTGTCAGACGCAAAAAGCCCTCGATCGCCGGACCGGGGGCTTTTCTCGTAATGCGCTACTTTTTGAACGGTGCTGATGACGGTCGATTTTGGGTGCCTGGCAACGGAAGGACTTCTGGATACGCTTGACGTAACACGTAACGGATGCTAGGATGTGCCCATGATTCGAAGCTTTCGAGACAAAGACACGGAGGCCCTTTATGACGGGCGAAGAGTACGGAGATTCGAGGGTTTTATCGACCAAGCCGAGCGTCGGCTCCAGATCCTTGACAGCGCCACTTGCCTGGAGGACCTGGCGGGGCTCCCGAGTAACCGTCTTGAGGCATTGACGAGTGACCGGAAGGGGCTGCTCAGCATCCGGATCAACCAGCAATGGCGCCTGTGTTTTGAATGGCGGGAGGATGGCCCCCACAGCGTCGAGATCGTGGATTACCATTAGGAGAAAGCTTATGAACAACATGCGGCCCATTCACCCCGGAGAAGTCCTCCGGGAAGAGATAGAGACCCTGGGGATGTCGGCACGGCAACTGGCTGCGGCTCTTCATGTCCCTGCCAACCGGATCACCGGCATTCTCAACGAACAAAGAGCGATCACGGCCGACACCTCGCTGCGCCTCGCCCGGTTTTTCGGCACCACCCCGGAATTCTGGTTGAATCTTCAAACGGCCTACGAACTGCGCCGCACCAAAGTACAAATCGGCGGGCAGATCGAAAGAGAAGTCCACCCGCATACGGCTTGAGTTGTCCCGGGAGACAGGGCTTTCAATAAATCTCGCGATATGGGCCTTTTTTCCCTTTATGCGGATTAGAACAAAATCCTAGACAGCCTCGGTTTTGACTTGAAAGAATCTTTTGGGTAGATTGATCCTGGATTGAGGTTCCGGCAGGGAGCGGACCATGGCAATCTCTTCAACAGGAGGCAGGAGCGAACCGGATTGCCTTGGTCCTGCACCTAACTGGATCGCCGCAAGACAAAACCGCAGCCAGATTCACCGCGATGCCGGCGTCGAACGGGTCGCTATCTTTATGGCTGGCGCCGCCTGAAGCAGTTCCACCCGGGTGGGTACTTTTCTTTCGTCATTGAGCAATTTCTGTCAGGATTGATTCTCGGCATCGGGGTAGGATCGAACCCGAATTGAGGGGAGATTGGCCGTGAATGATCTGATGTCAAAAGCCTACGCGCATCGCTTCGAGCAGGTCTTCGCCTATATCGAACGGAACCTGGACGAGCCGTTGAGCGTCGAGCGACTGAGCCGGGTGGCACATTTCTCGAAGTTCCACTTCCATCGGCAGTTTTCTCAATACGCCGGCATCGGCGTGAGCGCCTACGTGCGCCTGCTGCGGCTCAAGCGCGCCTCCCACCAACTGGTCTTCAGCAGGAAGCGGGTCATCGATATCGCCCTGGAAGCCGGCTTCGAAAGCCCGGAAGCCTTCGCCCGCGCATTTCGCCAGACCTTCGGCCAATCCCCTTCTCAATTCCGAAAATCACCCCGATGGCAGCCGTGGAGCGAGCGCTACCGGCTGCCCCCCATGAAAAGGAGCGAGAAGATGGATGTACAAATTGTCGATTTCAAAGAAACCAAAGTGGCTCTTCTGGCGCACCGCGGCGCGCCGGAGCGGGTCAACGACTCGGCGCTGACCTTTATCGAATGGCGCAAGGCGAGCGGCCTGTCGCCGGTCAAGACCAGTCGCAACTTCGGCATCGTCTACGGCGATCCCGACACCACACCGGCGGACGAATTCCGTTTCGATATCTGCGGCGAAGTGTCAGAGCCGGTGACGCCAAATCCGCAAGGGGTGGAAAACGGCACCATTCCCGCCGGGCGTTGCGCGGTGGTGCGGCATCTCGGCTCCCACGACCGGCTCGCAGAGAGCATTTACCCTCTCTACCGGGAGTGGCTTCCGCAGAGTGGCGAGGAGGTCCGTGACTACCCGCTTTTCTTCCACTATTTGAATTTGTTCCCGGATGTGGACGAGCACGAATTGGTAACTGACATCTACCTGCCGCTGAAGTAGTTTTGGACAGCCTTCGTTCTAAACGAACAAATAAAAAGCCCACCATTCGGGCCGGTGGGCTTTTCTCATAACTCACGACTCCTCAGACATACTCTGGCCCCCGCGAGGTCGCGTCCGATAAGTTCTCCCGCATCCCTGTCTTAGATAGCTTAAGGAAATACAGTACCAAGTCACCCCCCCCCTTATGTTATCTTCACTCATCAAAGCAGACATGCTCCGCCATACTGCGGCCCCTTCACTTACTGAGCACTTACGAACAAAGGGTTAGCCGGCAACGTGCCGGCTAACCCTTTGTTTTATTTGGTGGAGCTGAACGGGATCGAACCGTCGACCTATGCGTTGCGAACGCATCGCTCTCCCAGCTGAGCTACAGCCCCGTAAAAATCGACGCTACCTTACCCAAAGTCCTTAAATTTGTCAACGGAAAGGTAGCGGCGCCGCCGCGAATGGGAAGCCGGAGGGTGAATACCACGCCGTTTTCCCGGTTCTGTACCTCGATTTCGCCATGATGGTGCTCGACGATCCGGTGCGAAATGGACAGGCCCAGGCCCGTTCCCTTGCCCTTGGTGGTGAAAAAGGGGTTGAAAATGTTGCGCAGGACATCCGCCGGGATGCCGCCGCCGGTATCTTCCACCTCCACCGCCACGGCCTCGTCGCCCCGCAGGGTACTGCGATAGGCCCGGATCGTCAGAACGCCCCCGTATTTCATCGCCTGTCGGGCATTGGAGATCAGGTTGATCAGCACCTGGCGCAGTTTCTGTTCATCGCCCTGGACCGTCGGAAGGTCGCCGGCGAGCTCCTTTGCCAACTCGATCGAGGCCGGATCCAGGGCCTCGGCCTCCAGATGCAAGGGCCTCCTCGATAATTTCGGGAAGACGGCACTCGGCAGAGCAGAGCATGTGTTTTTTGGAGAAGGCCAGGATGTTGGAAAGCATCTCCTCCATGCGACGGACTTCCCGGGCGATGATGCGCGGCGTACTCCTGCTCTTGGCTCCCCGGCGGGGCGGCACGGGACAGGCGGTGGGCAAACCCGCCGATCGAGACCAGGGGGTTTTTCAGTTCGTGGGCGACCGAGGCGGCCATCTCGCCGAGTACCGCCATCTTCTCCCCCTGGATCAGCCGCTCCTGGGTCTCGCGAAGGTCGTGGTGGGCCGTCTCCAGGCGATGCAGCAGCATGGAGTTCTCCATCGCCGCCTCCGGCCTGGTTGGCAAACAGCTCCAGAAAGCGCAGAAGAGCCGAGGTGATCTCTTCGGTGACCGGGTTGGCCACGACCAGCACCCCCAGGGGGCGCTCCCGCCCCATCAGCGGAGCGCAGGCGTAGGGGCCCAACCGCAGCTCCTCGGCAAGGGCCACTCCGGAGGGCGGCTCGTTGGAGAGCTCGGGGACAAACACCACCCGCCCCTGCCGGGCCGCCCGGCCCAGAGCATTATCCTTCTCATCCAGAAGCAGCCGCTGCTTCATCACCTGCCGACAGAAAAGAGCCTGGTGCTGAGCTTCCTGAACCTCGGCGGTTACCACCGGGCGATCCCAGGCGCGGGGGTCCTCCCGCAGGGGCAGGACCAGGGCGGCCGTTTCCCGGGTCACCCCCAGCATCCCCTGCAGCACGCCGCTTCGCTCGTTGATCATGAAGAGCATGGCCCGCTCGAACCCTCCCCCTTCGGGGACCGTCGCCGCGGAGAGGATGAGATGCATCAGTTCATTGAGACGCAGGGTGCTGTGCATCATGCGGGAGATCCGGTAGAGCAGCGTGGTCTCGCGCAGCTTCCGGTCGTTTTCCGCCGACAGAGTCCCCAGTTGCTCCAGGGCGGTGACCCGCTCCAGGGCGTTGGCGATCTGAGAGCCGACGTCGATGAAAAATCGCCTTCCGCCGGAGTCGGAAATCAAGGGGATGCCCTCTTCGTCCTGTCCGCCGAATAAGGTCAGGGTGCCAAGCACCCGCCCCTGAAAAAGCAGCGGAACGGTCACCATCGCCGGAGGAAGCGGCTCGGCCAACTCTTCCTCGCCGGAGAGGTCGTTGAGAAACACCGGCCGGCCCTCGGTGACTGCCCGGGTCGACTGTTTTTCTTCCCGATCGAGAAACAGGGAACGCAGCCCGCGATACCCGGGGCGGGTCAAGAGATAGTCGCGGCCCAGCACAGTGCCGCCGTACAGGGGCCGGAGAATCACACAGGCAGCGCCGCTGTGACGCAGGATTTCCTGGCCGGCCGCCTGCAACAGGTCAGAGGCCGTCCGGGCGTAGGTCAGTTCCCGGCCGAGAGCGGAGAGGAGCTTGAGCTCAGCCACCTGCCGCCTTTCATCGGCAGCGATCAGGGCGTTTTGCGCAAGGCCGGCCAGTTGGTCGCACACCGTACGAAGAAGGTCGGAGAGATCGGCAGAAAGGGGATTGGAAGGGAGCGTTGTGAGGGAAAGAAGACCGAAGCGACGTCGGCTGTTGAAAACGGGAAAGAGAAAGCGGTCCCGCAGGAATACCGGCCGGCCGCTTCGCAGGGCGTCACCTTCGGGGGTTTTCCCGAGCGGCTGCCGACAGGGAAGGAAAAAATCGGAGCCGGAAGCGGTGATGACTTTAGAAAAGATTTTCTGCCGACTCTCCAGCAGCAGAAAGGCGGCATCTTCGAGATGAAAAGCTTTCGTCAGAAAGCGGAGGATGGCCTTGAAACTTCGGGGAGTCTCGAAGGCCGTGCAGCTGACGATGCGAACTACCTTGTGCAAGACTTCGTAGCGGTCGCACTCCATGGATCTCCCCGGAGAGCCGGTCCGGCTCTCATGGCTCAGACACGGTGTTGCCGACTCAGCCGATTTTCTCCTGCCGCTCCTGCTCGGTCTTGCACTCGATACACAACGTGGTCACCGGCCGGGCCCGAAGGCGCGCATCGCCGATTTCTTCTTCACAGCTTTCGCAGATGCCGAACTCGCCGTTGTCGATGCGTTCCAGGGCCTCCCGAATTTTCATGATAAGCTTGCGTTCCCGATCCCGAATCCGCAGTTCGAAATTTCGATCGGACTCCAGGGATGCGCGGTCGGTGGGGTCCGGAAAGTTGGTCTTTTCATCCGTCATCTCCGAAACCGTCTTGCCCGCCTCGCGCATCAATTCATCCAACTGGCCTTGAAGGATCTTGCGGAATTCCTCAAGTTTTTCCTGATCCATGCCACTACTCCCTTGCGGTTTTATAGAATTGCAACAAAGTAAATGAAGACAGCCTTAAAGTCAATAAAAATGGCCGCAACCCGTTGGGTTCACGTCAGAACTTGCCTCTCAGCTGAACATAGAGAATGAAGGCCAGAAGGGCCACCGCCAGCCAGCAGGTAACGATGTCGGTCGTTTTGACCGGCGGGTTCGTCGCCATCTTCCCCGTCTCTTCGCTGACCGCCTCGGAGGGGACCCGGCCCAGCAGGGCCGCGACCATCCCGGGGAAATCCGCATAGGCGTTGGAAAGAATCATGAACTCGTCCCCGGCGCACAGGGTCAAGAAGACCCGCTTGCGCACCCGCACCGTCTCCACTTCCGTCACTTCGGCCAGGCGCAGGGTTTTCTTCCGCAGAACCTTGAAGACCGTCACCTCCTGCTCGCCGACGACGACCCGCCGCGCCAGACTTTCAGTGAACAGAAGGGCGACGGGCAGGATGATGAATCCCAGAATGGCGATTTTCGCCGTGGGCTGACCCTGCACCAGACAGACGATAAAGAGCACGACAGTCAGAGCCAGCAGCAGCCCCAGCGGGATGAGAAACGTCTTGCGGATGGAGAACGTTTGCATTTCAGGTCTCGTGGTTAAGTTCTTCAAATTCAGCCAAGGGGTAGTTTAACAGAAGGCGGCAAATGTACAATCGGCGATCAGCTCTTCTCCGTGCGCACATAGGAGCCGCTTTTCCCCCCGTGCTTTTCCAGCAAACGGATCTCGCCGATCACCATCTCCTTATCGACCGCCTTGCACATGTCGTAAACGGTCAGCGCGGCGACGGAGACGGCGGTCAGGGCCTCCATCTCCACCCCGGTGGGGCCGGTCACCCGGACGGTGGCTTCAATTTCGACCCGCCCCTCCCCCGGGAAAGGGGTAAATTCCAGCCCGACCGAGCTCAGCGGCAGGGGGTGGCAGAGGGGAATCAGATCGGAGGTCTTTTTCGCCGCCATGATCCCGGCGATGCGGGCCACCCCGAACACGTCCCCCTTCTCCAGCCCCCGATCCAGGATGCGCGCCAGGGTCGCCTCCTTCATCCGGATCGTCCCCCGGGCGACCGCCACCCTTTTGGAAGCGGACTTGTCCCCCACTTCCACCATGATGGCTTTTCCCTCCCCATCGAAATGCGTCAACCGATCGTCCATGGATATTTCTCCTAAGCGGCACGAGGTACGAGGTTTTAGACTTACAGCTTCCAGCTTCCAGCCCGACTGCGGGATTTATTCGAACACCCCGTCCAACGCCTCCTCGGCGCTGCGCACGCCGATCAGTTCGATGCCGGGCGGGCGCATCGAGATTCTTGAGGTTGCCGCCGGGCAAAAAGCAGCGGTCGAAACCCAGCCGGGCCGCCTCCTTGATCCGCAGCTCCGGCCGGGAGACCGCCCGGACTTCCCCGGCGAGGCCCACCTCGCCGAAGAGGATAGTGCGGGACGGAACGGGGCGATTCAGGTGGCTGGAAGCGAGCGCCGCCACCACGCCGAGATCGACGGCGGGCTCGTCGAGGCGCACCCCCCCGGCCACATTGAGAAAGATGTCCTGCGCCAGCAGGGACAGGCCGACTTTCTTCTCCAGGACCGCCACCAGCAGCGACACCCGGTTGTGATCGATGCCCATGGTGGTGCGCCGCGGAGTGCCGAAGGAGGCGCCCGAAACCAGGGCCTGCAGCTCCACCAGGATGGGGCGGCTGCCTTCCAGCGCAGGGACCACGGCGCTGCCCGCAGCCCCTTCGGGCCGCTCTGCCAGGAAGAGCTCGGAGGGGTTGGCCACCTCGGCGAGGCCGCTCTCCTTCATCTCGAAGACGCCGATTTCGTTGGTGGAACCGAAGCGGTTCTTGACCGCTCGCAGAATGCGGTAGGGATGGCCGGGATCGCCCTCGAAATAGAGAACGGTGTCGACCATGTGTTCGAGCACGCGGGGGCCGGCAATGGCGCCGTCCTTGGTGACGTGGCCGACGATGAAGGTGGGAATCCCTTCGCCCTTGGCAAGCTGCATCAGCCGCCCGGCGCACTCCCGGACCTGGCTGACACTGCCGGGAGCGGACTCCAGGGCGGCGGTGAAAATGGTCTGAATCGAATCGATCACCAGAAAGGCGGGTTTCAGCTCCCCGACCCGCTCCAGAATCGCCTCCAGCGAGGTTTCCGCCAGCAGAAAGAGAGGCTCGGCCGTCACCCCCAGCCGCTCGCCGCGCAGCTTGATCTGCCGGGTCGACTCCTCGGCGGTGACGTAGAGGGCCGAACCGCTGCGCGCGAGCCGATCCACGCATTGCAGCAGCAGAGTCGATTTGCCGATTCCCGGGTCGCCGCCGATCAGGATGAAGGAGCCGGGCACGACGCCGCCGCCCAGCACCCGGTCGAGCTCTACCAGGCCGCAACCGATGCGGTCCTCGGCCGTCGACGCCACCTCGCTCATCCGCTGCGGTTTCCCCGCCGGCCCGAGCTCCCTGCCCTTCGGGCCGGCCACCGCTCGGGTCTCTTCGGTCAGGGTGTTCCACTGCCGGCAGTCGGGACACTTGCCCAGCCACTTGGGGCTCTGAAAACCGCACTTCTGGCAGGCATAAAAGGTCTTCTGTTTCAAAAATCCCCCTCGGGAAGAAAAAAGTGCTCTATACTAAGCCCTCGGAGGCGAAGCTGTCAACTGCCCCCAACGGTGATCGGCCACGGTTAGCCGTGGCCCTGATTCTTGCACTTTTTGCGGGAAAAACGTATTATATGACGTTGGATCTTCTCTCTGCTGCCGCGAGAGGCGGGGGCCATTGGCACATCAAACATATTCGTTTCACCAGCCGTTCGCGGCGTTCACTTGAGAACACTGAAGAGGGCGGAAGAAAAGCAAGAATCTGGTTTCAAAAGCCGGGAAAAAAGTTTTTCTCCGTGGACCTCACTGGTAAGAGATGGAATTTTTTTGACCCCTTGCGATCTAAAATACGACGACCGCTCCTTTCCGTGCGATCTGCCGGAAGCGCAGGTTTTGACCGCGCAGGTGCCGCCCTCCCCCGACGAACCGGAAGCCCTGGTGCGCCGGGCCCTCGATAGGCCCATCGGCGGTCCGCCTCTCGAAGAGATCGTCCATCGGGGGGAGAAGGTCCTTATCGTCACCTCGGACATCACCCGCTACACCGGCAGCGAGCACTATCTGCCGATCCTGGCGGAGCGGCTGAACGCCCTCGGGGTCCCCGACAAGAACATCGAAATTCTCATCGGCCTGGGCATCCACCGACCCCAGACCGAAACTGAACACCGCAAGATTCTCGGCCCCCTTTTCGGCCGGGTCCGGGTGATCGACCACGAGTGCGCAAACCCCGGCGAGCTGGTCACCGTCGGCCGTACCTCGGGCGGCATGACCGTCAAGGTCAATCGCCGGGTCACCGAGGCCGACCGGGTGATCGTCACCGGCACCGCCGGCTTTCACTACTTCGCCGGATTCGGCGGCGGCCGCAAGGGGCTCGTGCCCGGCGTCGCCGGCCGACGGACCTGCATGGAGACCCATTTCGCCGTCTTCAACCCGGCAGAGGATGGGCGGCAAGCACCCTCTGGCGAAAACCGGCGTGCTGGAAGGAAACCCGGTCCACGAGGCGATCCTCGAGGCGGCGCGGATGGTGCGCCACGACTTTCTGCTCAACACGGTCCTCTCTCCCGAAAAGGAGATCCTCGAGGTCTTCTGCGGCGACATGGAAGAGGCCCACCTTGCCGCCTGCGACCTGGTGAACCGCCTCTATGCCGTGCCCCTCGAGCGAGCCGGCGGATCTGGCGGTGATCTCCTGCGGCGGCCACCCCAAGGACATCAACTTCATCCAGGCCCACAAGTCCCTCGACTACGGCGTCAACGCCGTGCGCCCGGGCGGGCACGGTGATCCTGCTCGCCGCCTGCCGCGACGGCTTCGGCCACAAGAGCTTCTTCCACTGGTTCCGGCACCAGGAGCTGGACGAGTTCGAAAAGGCGCTGCGGGAGAACTACGAGATCTACGGCCAGACCGCCTATGCCACCCTGAGCAAGGCCCGCGCCTACCGGGTGATCCTGGTGAGCGAGCTGGGCGAGGAGGAGACCCGCCAGATGGGGATGGAAAAGGCCGCCGACCTCGACCAGGCGCTGCGCCATGGCCCGGGAGCGGCTTCCGGCCAACCCGAAAACCGTCGTCATCCCCAACGGCGGGACGGTGTTGCCGGTAGTAAGGGTTTAGAGAAACGGGAAACTGCTTTCACCGCAAAGGCGCAAAGGTCGCAAAGAAACCCTCAAATCCCATGGGATTAACCTTCCGATTCTCCTTTGCGAGCTTTGCGTCTTGAGTGAGCGAAGCGAAGGGGCGGTGAAAATCGATTTTGCATTAACCCACGGACCACAGACAAAAGGACCGATTTAATGGACCTCCGCATCATCCAAACTCTCCAGGACATCGTCGGCGCGGAACACGTCACCACCGAGCGGGCCGACCGCATCTGCTACTCCTACGACGCCACCCAGCAGCAAATTCCTGCCCGACGTCGTCGTCTATCCCGCCGAGCGCCGAGGCAGATCAGCCTCATCCTGAAGATGGCCAACGCCGAGGGGATTCCGGTCTTTCCCGCGCGGGGCCGGCAGCGGCTTTACCGGCGGCAGCCTGCCCACCAAGGGGGGGATCGTGCTGGTCACCACCCGCCTCGACCGCATCCTGAAGATCGACGAGGAGAACCTGGTCGCCGAAGTGGAGCCGGGGGTGGTCACCGAGCAGTTCCAGCTGGCGGTGGAAAAGGTCGGCCTCTTCTACCCGCCCGATCCCGCCTCCCTCAAGTTCAGCACCCTGGGGGGCAACGTCGCCGAATGCGCCGGGGGACCGCGCTGCGTCAAGTACGGAGTCACCAAGGACTACATTCTCGGCCTCGAGGTGGTCACCCCGCAGGGCGACATCATCCGCACCGGCGGCCAGACGATGAAGGGAGTGGTCGGCTACGATCTGACCAAGCTGATGGTCGGCTCGGAGGGGACCCTCGGCATTATCACCAGGATCATCATCAAGCTGCTGCCGCTGCCCGAAGCGAAAAAGACCATGCTGGTGCTGTTCGATTCCATCGACGGGGCGGCCCGGGCGGTTTCGGCCATCATCGGCGGCAAGATCATCCCCACCACCCTCGAGTTCATGGACGCGACCACCATCGAGTGCGTGCGCAAGGCTACCGACATCGAGATCCTCCGGAGACGCCCGGGCGGTTCTGATCATCGAGGTCGACGGCGACCGGGACCTGATCGAGCGGCAGGCGCAGCGCATCGCGGAGATCGTCGCCCCCCTGGGGGTTCTGGAGACGCGCATCGCCGCGAACGCCGCCGAAAGCGAGGCAATCTGGAAAGTGCGGCGCTCCGTTTCCCCCAGCCTGCGCAACGTCAACCCCGACAAGTTCAACGAGGACATCTGCGTCCCCCGCAGCCAGGTTCCCGATATGATCCGGGCCGTCGAGGCGATCGCGCAGCAGATACGCCATCCCCATCGTCAACTTCGGCCATGCCGGCGACGGCAACATCCACGTCAACATCATGATCGACTGCAAGATCGAGGGCGAATTGGAAAAAGCGGAAAAGGCGATCGAGGAGATCTTCGCCGCCGCCCTCGAGCGCGGCGGCACCATGAGCGGCGAACACGGCATCGGCATCACCAAGGCCCCTTACATGCCGATGGAGCTCGATCCGGCGGCGATCGCCTACATGAAGACCATCAAGCTGGCCCTCGATCCCAACAACATCCTCAATCCGGGGAAGATTTTTCCTGGAAAGCTGAGGCAGGAATCAGGAATCGGGTTTCAGGCCTCAGGTTTAACCCGAAACCCGAAACCTGCATTTAGCGTTTATTTAAGATGTCCAAACATAAAGACCTCAAAGACCTCGAAGAGCAGATCCGCCAGTGCGTCAAATGCGGCGCCTGCCAGGCCCACTGCCCGGTGTTCGGGGAAGAGAAAAAGGAGTCGGTGGTCGCCCGAGGCAAGGTGGCGCTGGCGCACGCCCTGCTCGATCAGCGAGCTGGAAATCGACGAGCGCTTCGCGGCGGACATGTCCAAATGTCTGCTGTGCGGCTCCTGCTTTGACAAATGCTCCGAACATGGTGCCCACCGACGAGATCGTCATGGCCGCCCGGCGGGAGATCGCCCGGCGCCAGGGACTCACCACCTTCGGCAAGGCGGTCTCCGCCACCCTGAAGCATCCCAATCTGATGAAATGGGGCGCCACGGGGCGCCGGCGCCTTCTCCTCATGCTGTTCAAAAAGGTCCCCAAGCAGAGCGGTCTGCGGCTGCGCTTCCCCGCCCCCTTCATCGCGCCGGATCGCACCCTGCCGGAGTTCCCGAGCGAAGCCCTTTCGGGAGCGGCATCCCGAGTTCATCCCCGGGGAGGAGGAAAAACCGCTGGTCGCCTTTTTTACCGGCTGCATGATCAACTACGCCTATCCGCAGATCGGCGAGGCGCTGCTGAAGGTTCTGAAATTCATGGGGATTAACACCTGGATTCCGGCCGATCAGGGCTGCTGCGGCCTGCCTGCCCTCTCGGCGGGGGACGGCGACACGGTCGAGGCCCTCGGCCGAGCGCAACCTGGCGGCCTTCTCGCGGAAGGAACCCGCGGCGATCGTCACCGCCTGTGCCACCTGCAACTGCCGGCTTCGGCAAGCATTTCGCCGAGATGGGACCCGACCAGGCGGCGCTCGCCGCCAAGGTCACCGATATCCTCGTCTTTCTGGTCAAGCGAAGGGCTCGCGGAAAAACTCGCCGAGCTGCCCCCAGAAGGAGCCGGAACGGACCGTCACCTATCACGATCCCTGTCACCTGCGCACCCAGGGGATCACCCGCGAGCCGCGGGAGCTGCTGAAAGCGTTGCCGGGAGTCCGGTTCGTCGAAATGGAGGGGGCCGACCGCTGCTGCGGGCTGGGGGGAACCTTTTCGGTCTACCACTACGAGACGAGCAAAAAAATCGGCGCCCGCAAGGCGCCCGGCATCGAAAAAAGCGGCGCGAACCTGGTGGCCAGCGCCTGCCCCGGCTGCATGATGCAGCTGCAGGACACCATCAACCACGCCGGCCTGCCGCAGAAGGTGGTGCATGTGCTGGAGCTGATCGCAGAGGCGTTGCCGGGTTGACTACTTTCCCATCCCCGGCGCCGGCCAGTCGTCCCACCGGCACGTGTCGTCATCGAGCCGATGGGGCCGCGGTTTTGCGGCGGCGGCAGCCCGGAAGATCTCCGCCAGCTCTTTTTCACGGGAAGGACCGCGCAGAGCGGGTTTGAGATCCAGCAGCGGCGGGGCGAGAAGACAGCAACGGACGCGGCCGTCGGCGCTCACGTGAAGGCGATTGCAGGCGCCGCAAATATGATGGGAGACGCCGTGGATCACCCCCACCCGGCCCCGGCTCGAGGAGTAGCGGAACAACCGGACCGGTCCCCTGGCACCCGGCAGGGAAACCGGCAGCAGGATACCGAGCCGGGCCAGTTCCTCGCGGATGGCAACGACCGGCAAGCGCTCCCGGCAACAGCCCTCCGCCTCTTCCCCGGCCAGCGGCCCCTCCGTAAAGCGCACCTCCCAGGGATGGCTCAGGGTAAGACGGGCGAAATCGACGATCTCATCGTCGTTGACTCCCCGCATGGGCGCCACGATGATCCGCGGCATCAGGCCGGCTGCAGAAGCGGCCTCCACCCCGGCAAGAACGCGAGACAGTTCACCGCCGCCGGTCAATGCGGCAAATCGCGCTGGACGCAGGGTGTCGAGGCGCACGCTGACCCGCGCCACTCCAGCCTGTTTCAGGTCGCCGGCCATCTCGGCCAGAAGTAGACCGTTGGTGACCAGACCCACTTCCGGAGGGCCGGGAAGACGGGCCAGTCGGCCGATGAAGGCCGCCAGATTCGGCCGTACCAGAGGCTCGCCGCCGCTGATCCTGATTTTTGTGATGCCGAGGGACACAGCCGCGGCGGCCACCTGCAGGAATTCTTCGTCGGTCAGCAGCCCATCGGCCTCGAGCGGCGCTTCCTTCGCCCTTGAAAATCGACAATGACGGCAGGACAGATTGCAGCGGTCGCTCACCGAAAGGCACAAATACTCGATCACACGTTCGATATCTTCGCGCAACGAGCTTTCCCTCCGCATAAATAAACCATCCACCAAACAAACCGGATTAAATTCAAAAATAGCATGTTTTTCCGATTTGTACACCGACTTCTGCGCCGGGCTTGAGTTGGGGCTCTGATCCGTGATATTTATTGACCGAGAAATTTCAGCGGCATAAATAGTCTTGACGCTTTCGCAAAACCTCATGGGATGGCTAAGCAAAAATTTCGTCCTACAAGGCCTGGTGGTTTTTCAGGGGCGAAGGCCACCATCAGGGTGGTCGAGGTCCTGAAAAAGCGCCGTAACGGCGTAGGGCGGACTTTTTGCGACGCCATCAGACTTAAGTGGAGGAAATAGATGAGTAAAGCACTCGGCCTTCTGTCCGGAGGCCTCGACAGTACCCTGGCGGCCCTGAGCCTCAAGCGCCAGGGGGTGGACGTGACCTGCATCGCCTTCGTCACCCCCTTCTTCGGATCGGCCAAGGCGGAAAAAGCGGCCCGCCAGATCGACATCCCCCTCATCGTCAAGCCGATCGGCGACATCCATCTGGAGATGGTGAAAAACCCCGTTTACGGATATGGGAAAAACCTCAACCCGTGCATCGACTGCCATGCCATGATGTTCCGCCTGGCCGCCGAGATCATGGCGGAGCAGGGATTCGATTTTCTCTTTTCGGGCGAGGTGCTCGGACAGCGACCGATGAGTCAGAACCGCAGCGCGCTGCAGGCGGTCGCCAAACATTCGCAGCAGCGAGACCATATTCTGCGCCCCCTGAGCGCCCGGCTGCTGCCGCCCACCCCCATGGAAGAGGCGGGGCTGGTCGACCGGGAACAGCTGCTCGATATCCAGGGGCGCTCCCGCAAGCGCCAGGAAGGGTTGGCCCGGCAGTGGGGCCTGAGCGATTATCCCGCTTCGGGGGGCGGCTGCCTGCTGACCGAGAAATCCTTCACCGGGCGCCTGCGGGACCTCTTCACCCACCAGCCCGATTGCACGGTCACCGACGTAGAGCTGCTCAAGACCGGCCGGCAGTTCCGCCTCTCCCCCCGCGCCAAGCTCACCCTCGGGCGAAACGAGGAAGACAACCGCACGATCAAGTCTCTGGCCCGCCCCGGCGACACGCTGCTACGGGCGGCCGACGTTTCCGGCCCCCTGGGATTGGTCCGCGGCCAACCCGATGGGGACGATGTGACACAGGCGGGCAGCATCGTCGCGTCCTACGGTAAGGGGCAGGAGCTGCCAACGGTTGCAATCCTTGGACAACGGGATGAAGAGACGTGGAATTGCGAGGTGGTACCGATGGGCAAGGAGCGGATTCGGGAATTGATCGTTTCGTAGGGAAGACCGGGTATCAGGTGTCAGGCTTCAGGTGTCGGGTAAACCTGAATCCTGATTCCTGAGACCTGGAGCCTGTTTTTGTCGAGACGCGTCGTTTCTTTTCTACTGCGTCGTAAAACTTCGCGCCGCGCTCTCCGTCGTGGCCCCGAAGGAATCCTTGGAGACCACCTTCCAGTAATAGGTGGTGGCGGGATTCAGATTCTGCAGGATGAGACTGGCGTTTCCCTGAGGAGGAGGTGGAGCAGTACTGCCGCCCCCGCCCCCGCCGCAGGAGGAGAGCGTCAGAAATACGGCAATACCGAGGACCAGTATCAGGGCAATTTTGCCACGCCTGCGCACCCCTCCCCAAAGTCCCAGCAGCAGAATCCCTCCCCCCATTCCGGCAGAAAGGATCAGGCGACCCGCCGTCGAAGCGGTCACTGGAAAGGTCGTGTACTGGCCGAAGGTCGACGAGGTGGAAAGGCGCACCGATTCAGTTACCGGATCGTTATCGACATCGGTGGCCGCATCCCAGCTGAGGGTCACCGGAATCGACAGGCCGGTGGCCCCGTTCGCCGGGGCCGTTAAGCTGCGCCGCCGTCGGCGCCGAGTTGCCCGCGCCGCTCACAGCCACCACCGCCGGATTGTCGGAGGCAAGGTCGGTGGCGATCTGGAGGCTGGCATTATAGCTTTGGTGCTGGATCGGAGAAAACTGTACGGAGAAGCTGCAGGAGGCCCCTGCCTGGAGGGCGTTGCCGGAACAGGTATCACTGGCAATGGAAAAGGGATCCTGAGTTGCCGTGCCGGCGATGCCTTGGATCGTCAGCGCCGCGCCGCCGACATTGCTCAGCATCAGGGTTTTGGTCGCACTCGTCCTCACGGGAACGTTGCCGAAGGAAAGCGTGGAATCGGAAAGGGAAAGGGCCGGAGTTGCCGAGGTTCCCCTCGCCAGAGCGTTGTAGGCCGCCAGGGCATCGATCAAACCGTAGCCGTAATCGCTGTCGGGCCCGGAACTGCCGAGGTCGGTCGCGGTACTCTTCAGGGCGGACTCGAGCGATGACACCGTCGCATTCGGAAACGCCCCCTGGCTCAGCAGCAGCGCCATAACCCCGGCGACATGGGGCGAGGAGAAGGAGGTGCCGTCGGCCACCACGGTGGTGTTGTTCAGGCCCGTGGTCTCGATGTGCACCCCGGGCGCAGCCAGGGTCGGATACACCCCGGTGCCGCAGGCCGAGGGCCCGCGGCTGCTGAAATCCGCCACAAGGTTACTTCGATCCACCGCTCCGACCGCCACGCTCTCCGGATAGTTGGCCGGGCTTTCGCTGGTGGAAGACTTGCCGGCCCGTCGTTGCCGGCGGCGAAGACGACAGCGATCCCGGCGGCTTTGAGCGTCCGGATGTCGGGTTGGAAATCGTTGACCGAATTGTCGGTATAGCACTGATCGATCTGATCGAGACCCCAGGAGTTGTTGACCACATCGGGCGCATCATCGGTATTGGGGTCTCCGTCGGGGTCAAGCGCCCACTGGAAGGCCTGATGGATTTTGGCAAGCGTCGCATTACCGCTGTCGTCGAAGATTTTCGCGGCGATCCACTTGGCCCCCGGCGCCACCCCGATGGCAGTGCCGCTCGTGCTCCCGCCGACCAGAACCCCCATGACCGCCGTTCCGTGACCGAAACTCGCCAGCGACGAGCTCGGATCTGCGAAATCATAGGGCTGGGTCGTCCCGTTGTAGGGATCGAACCAGCTGTCGCTGCCGCCGCGCCACTTACTCGCCAGAGCCGTATCGCCCAGGTCCACTCCGGTATCGAGGATGGCAACGACCACCCCCTGGCCGGTGAAACCCTTGGCCCACAGATCCGGGGCGTGGACTGCGGTGAGGTTCCAGGCGGGCGGGTCGGCGACGGCGGAGGGGGTCGCCTCCGGAAGATGAACGACCCCGTCAAGGGTGACCGAGGCGACTCCGGGAAAGCTGGAAATCGCGGCGACCAACGAGGGATCGGCCTTCAGAGCGAGGCCGTTGATGAGCCAGAGATTCGTCGGCGCCGTCTTCCCGGCGACCCGCAACATCTCGCGAAGGGACTTCTGGGAGACCTGGGCCCTCTGCCGCAACGCCTCGATCAAGGCGGCCCGTTGGCGCCCCCTGGCGACTCCCCTCGTTCTGACCGTCACCGAGAGCCGTTGCACCCGCACCTGGTCACCCATCCGCACGATGATCGGGATTTCCTCGATCGGCGCAGCGGACATCAGCACCGCCCGCAGATCATCACCCACGGCGGCCGGCTTCGCCGCAGCAGGCCCGCACCATGCAAAAACGCCGGCGAGAACTGCAATCAAGCCGACCAGAAGCGTCTTCCCGCCTTTCATGAAAACCTC
Organism: uncultured delta proteobacterium; assembly: GCA_963783365.1. GTDB lineage: Bacteria > Desulfobacterota > Desulfuromonadia > Desulfuromonadales > CAWANI01 > CAWANI01. The sequence goes on from CAWANI010000013.1 coordinate 19,601, forward strand.
CTCGCGCTTGTTACAATCTCCTTCGGCGTCTCATCTGCTTCCGAAACAAGCATCGTTCCCACTATAGCACCGCCATGCGGATTGTCATGGCTCGTGCGAACATATTGCGGCGCTTAACTCCGCGCATCAAGAGCTGACGCCTTTCGTTCTCAAGGATACACCTCGGCCGCGGTGAACCGGGGGGCCCGCCGATCCTTTTCGGAGAGGGTCGGCGCCTCATCCAGGGGCCAGTCGATGGCCAGCTGCGGATCGTTCCAGAGAATGCTGCGCTCATGCTCGGGAGCGTAAAAGTCCGTCGCCTTGTAGAGAAATTCCGCCACCTCGGAGAGGACCAGAAACCCGTGGGCGAACCCTTCGGGCACCCACAGTTGGCGCTTGTTCTCAGCCGAAAGACGAACCCCGACCCACCGGCCGAAAGTGGCTGAACTCCTGCGGATATCGACGGCGACGTCGAAGACCTCGCCGATCACCAGCGCACCAGCTTCCCCTGGGGCTGCTTGATCTGGTAGTGCAGCCCGCGCAGCACCCCCTTCACGGAGCGGGAGTGGTTGTCCTGCACAAAGCGGGTCTTCAGGCCCGTCGCCTCCCGCCAGACGCTGTTCGTTGTAGCTCTCGAAGAAGAAGCCCCGCGCATCGCCGAAAACCTTCGGTTCGATGATCAGGACGTCGGGAATTTCGGTTTTGATGATCTTCATACGAATTCACTCGCTGCGCGGGACGCGGGAGGCGTCACGGTCTTCAATTGCCATCCTCCAGCACCCTCACCAAATACTCGCGGTAGCTCGACTTCGGCGTCGCTTCGATGATCTGTTCCAGGCGGGCGTTATCGATGAACCCGAGGCGGAAAGCGATCTCCTCCAGACAGGCGATCTTCAGCCCCTGGCGGGCCTCCAGGGTGCCGATGAAGTGGCTCGCCTCGAGCAGGCTCATGTGGGTGCCGGTGTCGAGCCAGGCGATGCCGCGGCCGAGCTTTTCCACCATGCAGCTCGCCGCGTTCAGGTAGTCGAGATTGACGTCGGTGATCTCCAGCTCGCCGCGGGCCGAGGGTTTCAGGTCCTGTGGCAGATCTCCACCACCTTGCTGTCGTAGAGGTAGAGGCCGGGGACTGCGTAGTGGGACTTGGGCTGGGCCGGCTTCTCCTCGATGCTCGAGCACCTTGCCGCTTTTGTCGAACTCCACCACCCCGTAACGCTCGGGATCGGTGACCGGGTAGCCGAAGACCCGCGCCCCGTCGGCAAACTCCCCGGCGATGCGGTCGAGCTCCAACTTGCCGTAGAAGATGTTGTCGCCGAGGATCAGGCAGACCGGCTCGCCGGCGATAAATTCCTCGCCGACCAGAAAGGCCTGGGCGATCCCCTTCGGCTCGGGCTGCACGGCGTAGGAGATGCGCGATTCCCCAGCGGCTGCCGTCGCCGAGCAGCGCCTCGAAGCGCGGCGTGTCCTGGGGGGTGGAGATGATCAGGATGTCGCCGATCCCCGCCGCCATCAGGGTGGCAAGCGGATAGTAGATCATCGGCTTGTCATAGACCGGCTGCAGCTGCTTGCTGGCCACCAGGGTCAGGGGATACAGGCGCGTTCCGGCGCCGCCGGCCAAAATAATTCCCTTTTTGATCAAAATAAAACTCCTTTAAAATCAGGTACGCGGGACGCGGTATGCGGAACGCGAAAGACCAAAAGCCGAAAGACGTTTTGAGCCAAGAGGAGCCTTTGACTTCCGCGCCCCGCGTCCCGCGTTACGCGTCCCGGTCTTCAAAATACCTCTTCAACCCCGCCCGCCACTCGGGAACCGCCGCCCCCGTCGCCGCCCGATACTTCTCCTTGGAGAACACCGAATAGGCCGGCCGTCTTGGCGGGAAGGGGATACTCCTCGGTCTTGATCGGCAGGATGCGCTCAACCTGCAAGCTTCTCGCCCCTCAGGCGGGCCTCCTCGACGATAGCGCAGGCGAATTCGTACCAGCTGCACTGGCCCTCGTTGGAAAGTGGTAAATTCCGTAACGCGGGGCGCGGGACGCGTGACGCGGTAAATCCAAAAGCCTGAAAATCGCTTCGGCCAGATCTTCGCGTGAAGGTCGGGGAGCCGATCTGGTCGGCGATGATGCGCAGCTCTTCGCGCTCTTTGGCCAGCCGCAGGATCGTTTCGACGAAGTTCTTCCCGCCCGGGCCGTAGAGCCAGCTGGTGCGCAGGATGAAATACTGCTCCAGGCCGCTTTCGATAATCTTCCGCTCTCCCGCCAGCTTGGAGCGGCCATACGCCGACATCGGCCCCGTGGGGTCTTCCTCGATGTAGGGCTCCCGTTTGCACCCATCGAAGACGTAATCGGTGGAGATGTGCACCAGGGTCGCCCCGGTTGCCTTCGCCGCCTCGGCCAGATAGCCCGGCCCGTCGCCGTTGACCCGCGTGGCGAGTTCCTCCTCGCTCTCGCAGCCGTCGACGTTGGTGTAGGCGGCGCAGTTGAGAATAACGTCGGGACGGATCTCTTCCAAGATCAGCGAAACCTGTTCGCGATCGGTTATGTCGAAGTCGGGGAGGTCGAACAGAATCAGCTCATATTCCCGAGGTGCCACTTTTTTTACTGCCTGGGCAAGCATTCCCTTTGCCCCAATTAAAGCCAACTTCATTTTCACCCTCTATTTACCGCCCGCTCGCTTCTGCTCGCTCAAGGCGCAAAGTACGCTAAGGAAATTCTGAATTCACCCCATGAGGTTTGAGGCTTTCTTTGCGACCTTTGCGTCTTTGCGGTGAAAAATTCCGTTTTTCACACACCTCATCTCACCGCCCGCTCGAAAAACTCGCTCAAGACGCAAAGTACGCAAAGTAATACAAAACCTGAGAAATCATTGCAATCCGTTTACAATGCGTTTGATGCCGTTTTTCATAAGCGGAACGTTAAAGTTTAAAAGCATACCGAGTTTCAGCCCTGTCAGGCGAAGATACGTCAGCAATTGTGCTTCATGGATAGGCTCAAAGGCTTTTACTGTTTTGAGCTCCAGAATAATCTTCTTTTCTACGATCAAATCCAGGCGATAACCGCAATCGAGCTCGAGGCCTTTATAAATGACTGGTAGAGAGATTTGGCGCTCGAATTTCAGGCCTTGCAGTCTCAATTCATGACCGAGACAACCCTCATATGCCGATTCCAACAGGCCGGGCCCGAGCGTTCGATGAACCTCAATTGCAGCAAGAATTATTTTGCTGGAAATCCGATCCTCAACAGTCATGTGCCCCCCTCCTGAGATATCCCGCTACGTCCTTTGCGATTAATAAATTCTGTATTTCACAAAAGCAATCTCACCGCCCGCTCGCTTCAGCTCACTCAAGACGCAAAGTTCGCTAAGGTGACCCAGAGCCTTCAAACCCTATGGAGATTGGAGGCTTCCATTGCGTCCTTTGCGTCTTTGCGGTAAATAATTCTGCATTCCACAAAAGCAATCAAACCGCCCGCTCGCTTCAGCTCACTCAAGACGCAAAGTACGCCAAGGAGATTCTGAATTCACCCCATGAGGTTAGGGCCGAGGGCTTTCTTTGCGTCCTTTGCGTCTTTGCGGTAAATAATTCTGCATTTCACACATCTAATCTTACCGCCCGTTCGCTTTGCTCACTCAAGACGCAAAGTACGCTAAGGAGAATCTGAATTCACCCCATGAGATTAGGGCCGAGGACTTTCTTTGCGTCCTTTGCGCCTTTGCGGTGAAAAATTCTGCATTTCACATAACCAATCAAACCGCCCGCTCGCTTCAGCTCACTCAAGACGCAAAGTACGCCAAGGAGATGCTGAATTCACCCCATGAGATTTGGCCCGAGGGCTTTCTTTGCGTCCTTTGCGCCTTTGCGGTGAAAATTCTGCATTTCACACATCTAATCTCACCGCCCGCTCGCTTCAGCTCACTCAAGACGCAAAGTACGCCAAGGAGATTCTATCCCCTCAACCAGAATGGAGACTGGGGGCCTTCTTTGCGTCCTTTGCGCCTTTGCGGTGAAAATCCGATTATCGATTTGCATACATCTTGTCGTAATATTCCTGATACGTTCCGTTGACGACGGATTCCACCCACTCCCGATTCCCCAAATACCAGTCAACGGTCTTGCGGATTCCCTCCTCGAAGGTCACGGCAGGGCTCCCAGCCGAGCTCCTCGTTGATCTTCGCGGCGTCGATGGCGTAGCGCCGGTCGTGGCCGGGGCGGTCCTTGACGAAGCGGATAAGGGAGCGGCGGGGTTGGCCGTCGGGCAGAAGGCCGACCTTTTCGTCAAGCAGATCGCAGACGGTCTGCACGATCTCGATGTTCTGCTTCTCGTTGTTGCCGCCGATGTTGTAGGTAGCGCCGACCGTCCCCTTCTCCAGCACCGTCAGAATCGCGGCACAGTGATCCTCGACATAGAGCCAGTCGCGAACATTCCTGCCATCGCCGTAGACGGGCAGCTCCTTGCCGCCAAGGGCGTTGTTGATGATCAGGGGGATCAGCTTTTCGGGAAAATGGTAGGGGCCGTAGTTGTTCGAGCAGTTGGTGATCAGGGTCGGCAGCCCGTAGGTGTGAAAGTAGGCGCTCACCAGATGATCCGAGGAGGCCTTGCTCGCCGAATAAGGGGAGCGCGGATCGTAGGGGGTCTCTTCAGTGAAAAAGCCGGTGTCGCCCAGGGAGCCGTAAACCTCGTCGGTGGAGACGTGCAAAAAGCGAAACGGCCGGGTTGCTGAGTTCTTAAGGCTTTCCTCGTCCCGCGTCCCGCATTCCTCGTCCCTGGAACCCCACGCTTTTCTCGCCGCCTCCAACATCGTGAAGGTCCCTACCACGTTGGTGTGGATGAACTCAGCAGGGCCGGTGATGCTGCGGTCGACGTGGGATTCGGCGGCGAAGTGCACGACGGTATCGATCTGCTCTTCGGCGAAGATTTGCTCGACCAGTGCCGCGTCGGCGATATCTCCCTGAACGAAGCGGTAACGCGGATCGGCCTCGAGGTCGGCCAGGTTCTTCGGGTTGCCGGCGTAGGTGAGCTTGTCGAGGTTGACCAGCCGGCATTCAGGTCGTTTTTCCAGGCAAAGTCGGACGAAGTTCGAGCCGATGAAGCCGCAGCCGCCGGTGACAAGAATTTTCTCCATTTCGATCATCCTTCATTTCGAAAAGGTTTTTTACAGGCGGGGACTCAAACCAATCGTTTGACAACAAAATGGGGATTCAACAAATTTTCCTTGTTGTAGGAGAGCGGTGCACCCTCCGGGGTCCGAACGCTTCCGCCCGCCCCCTCGACCACCGCCTGCCCGGCGGCGGTATCCCATTCCATGGTCGGCCCCAGGCGGGGATAGAGATCGGCCCGCCCCTCGGCCACGGCGCACAGCTTCAGGGAGCTGCCCACCGGCAGGGCCTCGGCGACCTTGATCCCTTTCAGGTACTTCTTCGAGCTCCGGCGACGGGTGGGAGCGGCTCATGACTACCGTCAGGCCCTTGGCCGGGTCGGCAGTGCGCACCGCGATTCTCTCCGGCTCCCCTTCTCCCTTTTGCCGCCAGGCGCCTTTACCCTTCCCTCCCCAGAAAAGCACCTCCAGGGCGGGAACATAGACCACCCCCACCACCGGCGTACCATTCTCGATCAGGGCGATATTGACGGTGAACTCGCCGTTGCGCTTGATAAACTCCTTGGTCCCGTCCAAAGGATCGACCAGCCAGAAGCGTTGCCATTTCTTCCGGACTTCGTAGGGAATGCTTTTCCCTTCCTCCGAAAGAATGGGGATCGCGGGGAAATGCCGTTGCAGACCATCGACAATCACCTCGTGGGAGGCCTTGTCGGCGGCGGTCAGCGGCGATTTGTCGTCTTTGAATTCAACGGCATGATCGCCATCATAGATTTCCATGATAGCGGCGCCAGCTTTTCGCGCAACTTCAGAAACAACATCAATATCTTGAACCACTGAGAACACTGAGGTCACTGAGAAAAACCCTTCTTTCTATCTTTTAAAAATCAAAGATTTGTTTTTTAAAATAAAATTTCGAAATCAAGCTCTCTCATGCAGTACTCAGTGTTCTCCAGTGAGCGGAGCGAACGGGTGGTGAAAACTGCTTCTTTAATTATCTTTACCACTGAGGACACTGAGAGAAACCTTTCTTTTTCGCTAAACGGCTATCCGCCTAATGCCATCTTTAAGTCGACATTCATTGAAGTTGATCAAAAGGCCCGTGCGACAGCCAGACAATTTCAAGTAAGTAATCAGCTGGGCGTGGTGGATAGGCATAAGCTTTTCGATCGTTTTCAATTCAACAATGATTTTTCCTTCCACCATGAGGTCAATCCGGTATCCACAATCCAACAGGACATCTCGATACCGAACCGGAAGTTCTTTTTGCCTTTCTACAAAAAGCCCTTGATTTACAAGTTCATGCGCATGGCATGCTTCATATGTCGATTCAAGTAGCCCCGGTCCAAGCTCACGATGAACGGCAATGGCAGCCCCTATGATCGTTTCTGTGAGTGCATCATGCCTTGATTCATCCATATCCCCCTCCTAACCTGTTAAAGCATTTGAACCACTGAGAACACCGAGGACACTGAGAAAATCTTTTTAAGGTTTTAAACCAAAGAAAAAGGCCTTTTCTCTTGAATTTCCTCAGTGTTCTCTGTGTCCTCAGTGGTGAAAAGAATTTTGCCCTTCAGAAAGATCCATCGGGAACTTCTCCTTTATATTCAGCCCCGAGAACCTGCGCAACAATCTGCTCCGCCAGATCCTCCGCCGGGGTCTCTCCCGAATTGACGATTATCTCCGGATTTTCCGGCGGCTCATAGGCCGAATCGATACCGGTGAAGTTTTTGAGCTGGCCGGCGCGGGCTTTTTTGTACAAGCCCTTGGGATCGCGCTCCTCGCAGACCTCCAGCGGGGTGTCGACGAAAATCTCAAAGAACTCCCCCTCTTCCACCAACCCCCGGGCCATCTGCCGCTCGCTGCGGAAGGGGGAGATGAAGGAGACCAGAACGATAAGCCCGGCGTCGACGAAGAGCTTGGCCGTCTCGGCGATGCGGCGGATATTCTCCACCCGGTCGGCGTCGGTGAAGCCGAGGTCGCGGTTGAGCCCGTGGCGCACGTTGTCGCCGTCGAGCAGGTAGGTGTGCTTGCCGAGGGAGTGAAGCTTTTTCTCCACCAGATTGGCGATGGTCGACTTGCCGGCGCCGGAGAGGCCGGTGAACCAGAGGATGCCGGGTTTCTGCCCCTTGTGCGCGGCGCGGGTTCTTTTGTGGATCTCGAGGGCCTGCCAGTGGATATTGGTAGCGCGGCGCAAAGGAAAGTCGATCATCCCGGCGCCAACGGTGGCGTTGGTAAAACGGTCGATGAGGATGAAGCCCCCCGTGCCGGGATTCTCGCCGTAGGGATCGAAGGAGAGCGCCTTGCCAAGCGCGAGGTTGCACACCCCGATCTCGTTGAGACCGAGGGTCCTGCCCGCCTGGTGCTCGAGGGTGTTGACGTTGACCTTGTACTTGAGCGCACTCACCTGGGCGGGGACGGTGCTCGTGCCGAGCTTGAGCAGGTAGCTTCTGCCGGGCAGCAGCGGCTCTTCGTGCATCCACACCACCTTCGCCTCGAACTGGTCGGCGTGGGCGGGACGGGCCTGCGGGTCAGCGAGCAGGTCGCCGCGGCTGATGTCGATCTCATCACGCAGCGTCAGGGTGACCGCCTGGCCGGCGACGGCCTCCGCGAGGTCGCCGTCCATGGTGACGATCCTTTGCACGGTGCTTCTTTTGCCCCGAGCCGGTGACGACGATCTCGTCGCCGGGGCGGACCGTGCCCGAGGCGATGGTGCCGGCGAAGCCGCGAAAGTCGAGGTCGGGGCGGTTGACCCACTGCACCGGCAGGCGAAAGGGTTTCTCCCTGGTCTCTTCTGCCACCGGCACCGTCTCGAGGTAGGCCATGAGGGTCGGGCCATCGTACCAGGGCATATTTGGGCTGGAGGCTGGAGGCTTGACGCTGGACGATGCTGAAGGGGAAATGACGTTGTCGCCCTTGAGGGCGCTGATGGGGATGGCGGCGATCTCTTCGAAGCCGAGCTGCCGGGCGAAGGCGGCGTACTCTTTCGTGATCTTCTCAAAGATCTCCTGGCTGTAGTCGACCAGGTCCATCTTGTTGACCGCCAGGACCACGTTCCTGATCCCCACCAGCGAGACGAGGATAGCTGTGGCGCCTGGTCTGGGTGAGCACCCCTTTTCTCGCATCGACGAGGATGACGGCAACGCTCGCCGTCGAGGCGCCGGTGACCATGTTGCGGGTGTACTGCTCGTGCCCGGGGGTGTCGGCGACGATGAACTTGCGCTTGTCGGTGGAGAAGAAGCGGTAGGCGACGTCGATGGTGATCCCCTGCTCGCGCTCGGCCTGCAGCCCGTCGAGCAAAAGCGCGTAGTCGATGTTCTGCCCTTGCGTGCCGACCCGCTTGCTGTCGGCCTCGAGCGCCGCCAGCTGATCCTCGAAGATGAGCTTGGAGTCCCACAACAGCCGCCCGATCAGGGTCGATTTGCCGTCGTCGACGCTGCCGCAGGTGATAAAGCGCAGCAGCGATTTTTCTTCCTGCTGCTTCAAATATTGGTGGATGTCTTCGGCGATCATGTCCGACTGATGGGCCATCTTCTTTATCCTTAAAATCATAAGAGCGAAATCGGAAATTCTTTTACCACTGAGGACACCGAGGACACTGAGGAAAATCTTTTTATGGTTTTAAAGCAAAACCAGGGCTTGTTTTTCTCATGCTTCTCTCAGTGTTCTCTGTGTCCTCTAGTGAGCGCAGCGAACGGGTGGTTCAATCAAATCTGCTGAACCACTGAATTCCTAAAAGAAGAACCTGAAATTCTTTCACCACTGAGGGCACCGAGGACACTGAGGAAAATCTTTTATGGTTTTAAAGCAAAACCAGAACTTGTTTTTTCTCATGCTTCTCTCAGTGTTCTCTGTGTCCTCTAGTGAGCGCAGCGAACGGGTGGTTCTATCAGGTCTGCTGAACCACTGAATTCCTAAAAGAAGAACCTGAAATTCTTTTACCACTGAGGGCACCGAGGACACTGAGAAAAATCTTTTTATGGTTTTAAAGCAAAACCAGGGCTTGTTTTTCTCATGCTTCTCTCAGTGTTCTCTGTGTCCTCTAGGGAGCGCAGCGAACGGGTGGTTCAACCGCTTTGGCCTTTAAAAATACCCTTCCTGCTTCTTCTTCTCCATGCTCCCGGCTTGATCGTGATCGATGAGCCGGCCCTGGCGCTCGCTGGTCTTGGTCAGCAGCATCTCCTGGATGATCTCGGGGAGTGTCGCGGCGGTGGACTCGACGGCGCCGGTCAGGGGATAGCACCCCAGGGTGCGAAAGCGCACCGACTTCATCTGGATCTTCTCGCCCGGTTTCAGGGTGAGCCGCTCATCGTCGACCATGATCAGCATTCCGTCGCGCTCGACCACCGGGCGCTCGGCGGCGTAGTAGAGGGGCACGATGGGGATCGCTTCGCGGGTGATGTACTGCCAGATGTCGAGCTCGGTCCAGTTGGACAGGGGAAAGGCGCGGATGCTCTCGCCGGGCTTGACCCTCGCGTTGTAGAGGTTCCACAGCTCGGGGCGCTGGCTCTTGGGGTCCCAGCGGTGGGTCTCGGTGCGAAAGGAAAAGATCCGCTCCTTGGCCCGTGATTTCTCCTCGTCCCGGCGCGCCCCGCCGAAGGCGGCGTCGAAACCGTACTTGTCCAAAGCCTGTTTGAGCCCTTCGGTCTTCATCACGTCGGTGTAGAGGGCGCTGCCGTGGGTGAAGGGGGTGATGCCCTTGGCCGCCCCCTCTTCGTTGGTGTGGACGAGGAGCTCGAAGCCGTGCTCTTTGGCCATCTTGTCGCGAAATTCAATCATCTCGCGAAACTTCCAGGTGGTATCGACATGCATCAGGGGAAAGGGAATCTTCCCTGGGTAGAAGGCCTTTCGTGCCAGGTGCAGCATGACCGAGGAGTCCTTGCCGATCGAGTAGAGCATCACCGGGTTTTCGAACTCGGCCGCCACCTCGCGCAGGATATGGATGCTTTCGGCTTCGAGCTGTTGCAGGTGGGTCAGGGGCATGGGGGACGATACTCCGTTCGGCATTATTTCATGTTTTCGGGTTGCTTGGCCATTCACGAATCAAACCTTTCAATGTCAAAATCTTTTTCACCACTGAGGGCACCGAGGACACTGAGAAAATCCTCTGGAAAATCGTCTTCTTTGCTTTCAAACAATTCCCGAGGTCTTTGGTTTTCTCATGCCTTTCTCAGTGTCCTCTAGTGAGCGCAGCGAACGGGTGGTGCAATCGCTTTGGCCTTTAGCCATTCACGAATCAAACCTTTCAATGTCAAAATCTTTTTCACCACTGAGGGCACCGAGGACACTGAGAAAATCCTCTGGAAAATCGTCTTCTTTGCTTTCAAACAATTCCCGAGGTCTTTGGTTTTCTCATGCCTTTCTCAGTGTCCTCTAGTGAGCGCAGCGAACGGGTGGTGCAATCGCTTTGGCCTTTAGCCATTCACGAATCAAACCTTTCAATGTCAAAATCTTTTTCACCACTGAGGGCACCGAGGACACTGAGAAAATCTTCTGGAAAATCGTCTTCTTTGCTTTCAAACAATTCCCGAGGTCTTTGGTTTTCTCATGCCTTTCTCAGTGTCCTCTAGTGAGCGCAGCGAACGGGTGGTGCAATCGCTTTGGCCTTTAGCCATTCACGAATCAAACCTTTCAATGTCAAAATCTTTTTCACCACTGAGGGCACCGAGGACACTGAGAAAATCCTCTGGAAAATCGTCTTCTTTGCTTTCAAACAATTCCCGAGGTCTTTGGTTTTCTCATGCCTTTCTCAGTGTCCTCTAGTGAGCGCAGCGAACGGGTGGTTAAATTCCTTTTTACGAAACCGAACTGCCGGTCACCTCCACGGCAGCCGCCTTGGGAACCTTCGCCTGCTTGCCGTAGAGCACGTTTTTCTTCAGGTAGTCGACGATCTGGCACACCGCCTCTTCCTGGGACAGGGAATCGACCTCGATGGTGATCTCCGGCCGGTGCGGACTCCTCGTAAGGCACCTCGATGCCCGGGAACATGGTGTAGATTCCCTGGCGGGCCTTTTCGTAGCGCCCCTTCGTATCCCGTTTTTCGCAGGCCTCGGGGGTGGTTTTCAAATAGACCTCGACGAAATTTCCGGCCATGCTGCGGACGAAGTCGCGGCTTTCGCGGTAAGGCGAGACGAAGGAAGCGACGACGATGACGCCGTTCTTCTCGAGCATGGCCGCCAGATGCCCGCAGCGCTTCACGTGGCGATGGACTTCGGGAGGGGTAAAGCCGGTTTCCGGGAAGAGGGGGCGCACGTCGTTGCTGTCGATCCGCTCGGCGCGCAGACCGTCTTTTACCAGTTGCTGAAAAACGCGATCGGCCAGCGCCTTTTTCCCCGAGGCGGGCAGGCCGGTGAACCAGAGAACGAAGGAGGGAATTTCCTTTTTGCCGAAGCCGATGCGCTGCCAGAGCCTCTCGTGGATGAAATAGAGGCCCATCTTGGCGAAGACCTCCAGAAGACCCACGGTGAGGGCCAGGGCGAGTTTGCCGGTAAAAATAAAGACGAGAGCCGCCGTCGTCAAAGTGGCCCAGGTGCGCCAGGAGAGGGCCTTGACGATCGAGCGGCTTTTGGTTTCGTAGTGCATGATCAGGTCTCGTTTATCCTCGATCTTTCACAGGAAAGGCGGAAGAGTTCCGCCCCTTCTTCAAAGGGAGAATCTTAACGAAACCTTGCGAAAAATCAAGAGAAAAGACCTTTTCCCCGGGATTTAGCTGTGGACCGAATGGAAAATCCTCTCACCACTGACCTTTCACCCTCCCCCCGCCGTGGGAGAGGGTCGGAAAGGGGGGCTTCAAGGGTCTTTGGACAACGTAGAATTGGAGTCCTGTTTTTTCTCACGCAGTCCTCAGCGCCCGCTAGCGAGCGCAGCGACCGGGTGATGAAAAAGAATTTTCCGACCTCCTTCCATCCCCTCAGCCAGCCGCTTTTTCGTACCCCTCCGGGTTTCCCTCCTGCCACCGCCACCCGTCGGCGCACATCTCGTCAAGAGAGCGGGTAGCGGTCCAGCCGAGCTCGGCCTCGGCCAGTGACGGATCGGCCCAGCAGGCGGCGATGTCGCCGGGACGGCGGCCAACCACCTCATAGGGAATGCTCCGGCCGGTGACCCGTTCGAAGCTTTTGACCATCTGCAGGACGCTGTACCCCTGACCGGTGCCGAGGTTGCAGGTAACCAGGCCGTCTCCGGCAGCGAGGCGCTCCAAGGCCTTCAGGTGGCCGATGGCCAGATCGACGACGTGGATGTAGTCTCTCACACCGGTGCCGTCAGGCGTAGGATAGTCGCCGCCGAAAACCGCCAGGCGCTCGCGCCGGCCGACCGCCACCTGGGTGATGAAGGGAAAGAGGTTGTTGGGGATGCCCTGGGGGTCCTCGCCGATGCGGCCGCTGGGATGGGCGCCGATGGGGTTGAAGTAGCGCAGCAGCGCGATGCGCCAGGAAGGATCGGCGCCGTAAAGGTCGCGCAGCATCTCCTCGATGAAGAGTTTAGAGCGGCCGTAAGGGTTGGTCGCCCCCAGGGGAGAGTCTTCACGCAGCGGCAACTGCTCCGGAACACCGTAGACCGTGGCGGAGGAGCTGAAGACCAGGTTCCTGACGCCAGCCTCGGCCATGACTTCGCAGAGGGTGGCGGTGCCGGCAACGTTGTTCTGGTAGTAGCGAAGCGGCTTTTCGACCGACTCCCCCACCGCCTTGAGGCCGGCGAAGTGGATCACGGCTTCGATCTCATGCGCCGAAAAGACCCGCCGCAGCCCCTCCCGGTCACGGATGTCGACCTCGGCAAAGGCAGGGGCCCGGCCGCAGATCTCGGCGATCCGCTCCAGGGCCGGCAGGAGAGCTGTTGCAAAAATTGTCGACCACAATAACGTCGTAATCGGCATTCAGCAGTTCCACGACCGTGTGCGAGCCGATAAAGCCGGCGCCGCCGGTGACGAGAATTTTACTCATAGGAAAATCACTCCTCCTCGCAAAAGATGTCAAGAAAAGAAGCCTCACGAGCTTCCCCCTCCGTCGCTTTCCCGTCCCACTTCTCCGGCACCGCGCCGCCGCAGACCTCACCGGGTCACGAATGGGCCTATTACCCCTCACCTATTGCCGATCGCCTGTTTCCATGTCTTGGCCGGTGAAGATTCGCCGCGATGTGCTGCTGAAAATGTGTGCCGTCAAGTGGGCCGGCAGCCTCCTTTTTCCCCGACGCCTGCATAGAGTCAAGCAGCCGATTCCCTGATTGGCAGGCCAACGCCGCCCCCCCTGCGCCCTGGACGTTCCCTTAGCATTTCCACATTTGTATTGCTCATGCACCACTGACGGGTTAGCGTTACAGGTAACACTCGAAAAGGGAGATTCAAATGCTATCACATGCAAAGTCGCCGAAGGAACGGGTGATGACGCACCGGCGGCGAATGCGGGAGGCAGGACTCAAGTCGGTACAGATCTGGGTGCCGGAGGCAGTCCCTCATTATCCGCAATGACCCCGTGGAAACCCATGACCTTGAGCAACTGGCGGAGATTGCCGACTGGGACGGCGAATGAAGCGGGGAGAGCTTGCCCTGGTGGCGGTATCGGGCGATTATGGCAAGCTGCGGCCGGCCCTGATCGTTCAGGCGATCAAAAACTCCCGTCTTTTGCGAAAACCACCGTTACGGTCCTGAAAAGAATCCGGATGTCCTGCCAGAGGTTCCAGGAATCGATATAGTCCAGATCGAGGCGCACGATCTCGTCGAAATCCTCGATTCGGTTGCGACCGCTAACCTGCCATTTGCCTGTGATGCCCGGCTTGATGGAGATCCGACGGCGGTGCCAATTCTCGTATTGCGCAACTTCACCGGGGGTAGGCGGCCGCGTTCCCACCAGGCTCATCTCTCCCCTGAGCACGTTCCAGAACTGGGGGAACTCATCAAGGCTGGTTTTGCGCAGGAATGCCCCTACCCGGGTAATGCGGGGATCGTTCTTGATCTTGAAAATGGCCCCTTTCATTTCATTCTGCTCCATCAGCTCTTTCTTCCGCTCCTCGGCATCGAGGTACATGGAACGGAATTTCCAGCACTTGAAGATGCGTCCGCTCTCCCCGACCCGCTCCTGGCCGAAAAAGATCGGGCCCGGTGAATCCCTTCGGATGGCAAAAGCGATAAACGGGAGCATCACCCCCAGCAGCACCAGTCCCGCCAGGGCGCCGGCGATATCGAGGGTGCGCTTGAAAAACAGTTGCTGGGTATCCAGGGAACGCGTATGGAAAGAGAGAATGGGAAGCTCGTCATGGAAGAGGCTGAGTTCCCTCTTGGAGAGGTAGACATCGTAAAAATCGAGAACCATTCGAACCGTGATCCCCAGTTCTTCCAGGTCCTGTACGTGCTCTTCCGCGTCAAGCAGGTAGTCTTTGGGAAGACAGAAAACCACCTCGTCCACAGGATGGGTTTTGCAGATTTCCTGCAGGTCCCTGACGTATCCCAGAACCTGATGCCCCTCCACTTCGGGCGTCAGCGGCTCGTCAAGGACCTGGACGAAGCCAAGCACCACCATACCCCAGTCGGAGTGGTCTTCCAGCAGCTTATGAAATTTTCTTGCCTTTTCCCGGGTACCAACGATCAGCAGATTTCTCGTATTGAACCCTTTGGAGCGGAGAACGCCGAGGGAAAAACGGAGGGCGACCTTTTCCAGGGTCATCAGAATAAACGAGCAGGCGATAAAAGTGAGATAAAGGCGGCGACTGTACTGGTCTTTTTCCAGGAAATAAATCATAGAGGCAACGATAAATCCACCCAATATATGGACGTTTATCATTCGGGTGACTATATCGTAAATGGTCGTGCGCCTTATCGAGGAATAAAGGCCATAACGGTTTAGGAGAAAATACCACACCGGGGCGGCAACGAGGATGACCCAGAGATAATCGAGGATCGGCAGCAATTTGCCGATATACTCGCTCCTTATGAGATAGGCGACACCAAAAGCCAGGACAAGTGCGAAGAGATCAAAGCAGATGCCGATCTTTTTCAAAAAGTCGGATTGTTGTTTGAGCATGCAGGTCCCCCTAAACTGAAAATCGGTTTTTCATTTCGAACTCGGGCCGACGTAAAGACGGTCTGAGCCAGCCGGATTAACCGCTGCTCCCCTCTCTGTCACCCGAGATGCGATCTAATTTTTTGCAAAAAACGTTCCCTTCGGCAAGGGAAAATCGGTTTTCAGGTCTCGTCGCGCCATTCATCGAGGCATAGTCCTCCCCCCCTTCCAACATCCCTCTGTTTCGGATACTTGCGGTCGCTTCTATTCGAATGCAGGGGTGGCGAAAAAGGATTCGAAACGGAGGGAGCGTGCAGTCTACTCTAAAGAGAGGGGGGGCTCAAGCCTTTTCCGGATGGACAAAAAAGAGGAGGACCTCACGTCTTCACTGTGCCAAGAAAACGGCACTCCTCTCTCCGACCGCGGCAGTCAATACTGCGCCACGGAGTATCAGAAGTTGCGCAGGCAGTTCGAAATGCGCCCCTCGATGAGTCGCAGAGGAAAACTGCTTCGACAATGCCCCAATCGAGAGTTGCTGGGGCGTGTTGAAGAACGAGCTGGTCCACCCTGGGCCTTCCAAAGACGGGGGAATAGGGTTTACGATTCCCTTTTCCCCAAAGCTCCAGGAAGAAAGCCTGCCCCCATGAGCTTCGCTTTCAGGGCGCGATAAGTCGCACCTTGGGGAAATAAGTGCGATAGCGATTGGTGTCGCGGGTGAGAAGGGTCAGATCCTCCACCGCAGCATGGGCTCCGATAAAAAAATCGGGAAGCGGCGAACGGCGAATCCCCCCCGCCCGGCGATAAGCAAGAAAACATTTGCCGACGAGAAAAGCGGCTTCCCACGGTAAGGGCCGGTGTTCGAACGCCTCCTTCGGCAGAGCCGAATCCAGATCTTCAATCCGGTCGAAACCGATCGATACTTCGGCGAAAATGATCGGATTGACCACCAGGAGCGCCCGTTCGGCGCATTCAGCAAGGCGGTCGGCCGACCAGGAAAACCACTTCGGGTCCTCCTCCAGAATATCGAGAAGGACATTACTGTCGACCAGAACCCCGGCCACCGTCACTCATCCCGGGTGAGGGCCATGATTTCGTCGGTGCTCATCTTTACCGTGGCCCGCCCTCTCATCCGTTCTACGAGTCGCCGGCCCCGCCTCGGCGGTCCCTCGGCCTTGCGCACATAGGCGACGTTCCCCTCGACGACGAATTCGACTTCGGTTTGGGGCCGCAGCCCCAACTTCTCCCGGACCTCCCGGGGTATCGTCACCTGTCCTTTACTGGTAATCCGCATCGACCTGGCTCCTCCCCAAAAAGTAATACCTTGCAAAGTATTACTAGCATATTTCCCCCGGGGAAGGATGTCAAGAAGTCCTCTCGCCCCGCCTCACCGCCCGCCCCCTCTCGCCCCCCGATTCGCACCCGGTTGCCACCGGACATGCAGTTTTTCCGCATCCGGCGGCCCCGTGAATTACCCCATTCGGGGGACTCGGAACAGCATGAGCTGAAGCGCCTGAGGCCGTATTATACTGCGCATCGCGAAAAGACCCATCTGATCGAATTCCTCTTTTGTCGGCTTGCGCTTCCCTGGCCATCGGATCGTTCGCCTGATCTGCATGGCAGGTGGCTTGAGGAAAGCCCCGCTGGCGGAGCGAAGTGGACGTTTTGAGAAAAAGGCGGGCAAATGTCCGAGCGAAGCGAGTTTTTGCCCGCCCTCAATATCCCCTGAGATCTCCCGACTCAATCCCGGCCCAGGAAACTCAAAAAATCAAGGACGTCCCCTTTGGGATTCTGACGGCGCAACAAGATGGGCTGGGTTGCCGTTTACCTTACAGGTCATCCCGCGAGATTTCCCGAAAGTGCCAAAAAAGAGTTGCCGTGCAACAGATGTTCGAATAATATACATGTATAGCAAAAAATCAGGAGGCTATTATGCTTGCACTCCGTTTACCGCCAGATATCGAACGCCGCCTGGAAGCGTTGGCGAAGCGCTCTGGCCGTACCAAATCGTTTTATGCACGCGAGGCCATTCTCGAGCACCTGGATGACCTTGAAACAGCTTACCTCTCCGATGAGATCCTGAAGCGCGTCGAATCCGGCCAGGAACCGACGTACACCCTTGATGAATTGGAGAAAGAACTTGGCTTGGCGGATTGAGATCACCGATACTGCAAAAAAGCAGTTGTCCAAGCTCGATCGCCAGGTCCAGTTGGAAATCGTGCGCTACCTCCGGGAGAGGATCGGTACCGACGAGGACCCGCGTCGTTATGGCGCACCACTGAGAAAAGAGCTGGCTGGCCGCTGGAAATATCGGGTCGGTGCCTATCGGCTTATCTGCGAAATCAAGGATGAGAAGATTCTCGTTCTGGTGCTGATGGTTGGTCATCGAAGCAAAATCTACGTTAAAGAATGATCTTACACAACTGATTGACAAATGAACAACATCCCTCCGCTTCCCTCCCTGAAGGTAAAAATTTCAAGGACGTCCCCCTCGTATTTTTGACCCCGCAAGCCACTCCTCTAATTCCGATGGTAGACCCCACGACAGCCAATTTATCGATACACCTCGTCATGACTGCCTACGTCAAGAGGGATGATTGATCGATCTTGAATGAGCAGTTCGAGGGTGATCCGGTAGCTGAGGTTGATCGATACGGAGTGGATCTCGCTCAATGCCCCCTTCAGTCGATGCAGGCGAAGGGAGGGATGGAAGGGATCAACTTCAAGAAGCTTGAGAGTCTTTTCATACTGGGGAAGAAGGTCCGGATGTCGTTTGAGGAAGCGGGCCACCCGTCGATTGTAGCCGGGCGTATAAACGATTCGAAAACTCACGATTCCAACTTCCGAAGGCGAGCCAAATGCTCGTCGACACTCTCTTCGATGCCCTGTCCTGCGTCGATTTCCCGCCGGGCCTGATAAAGAGCAGCCTCCAGCTCGCAAACACGGAGCCGATTATATGTCTTCAGATCCATGACCACATAGCGCTCTTTTCCCCGCACCGAAATGACCGCTTCTTCCTGCTCCGCAAGAACCGCGTCGATCGATGCGACTCCTCTTGTTTTGAGATCGTTCGCAGGAATCGTCTTCATAACCGCCCTCTTTCCTGATGGTCAACCGGTATGGTTAACGGTACTCTTTACGGTACCATTAAATCCATCGACGGTCAAGAATGGCTCCCTTGTGCCGACTTGAGCTCCTTAGAGATCTGGCACCATTGACTATCCGCCAAATGTAAATTTATCAAGATCGTCCCCTTTGGGATTCCCCAACAAGCCAGAAGAGGCGAATTTCAAGAACATCCCCTTCCCCCAGAAACTTTTCGCTTGACCTGGGAGGTGGAACATGAACATATAAATGTGTATAACTTGTTTAACAGGAGAATCACCCATGATCGGTTTGCGAGATCCAAAACTGGAAGAACGACTGGAGCAGCTTGCCCAGGAAACCGGCCGCAGCAAAAGCTATTATGTGCGCCTGGCGATTCAGCAATTTCTGGAAGATCGCGAGGACTATCTGCTGGGTCTGGCGCGGCTGGAGAAAGGCGGCAAACGCCTCAGCCTGAAAGAAGTGGAAATGCACCTTGACTTGGACGGTTGAGTTTCAGGAACAGGCGCTGGAGGACTTGGGGCGACTCGACCGCAGTGCCCAGAGACGGATTCTTCGCTATTTTGCCGAGCGCATCGAAGGCTGCGAAGATCCGAGGCAGTTCGGCAAAGCGTTGAGCGGAAACAAGAAAGGCCTTTGGCGGTATCGGATCGGCGATTACCGGGCTATTTGCAGCATCGAAGGCGATGCCCTGATCGTACTGGTACTCGCGGTCGGTCACCGGCGCGAAGTTTACCATTAGACCCTCCCTTTGCACCCCAACCTTCCTAAACAAACCTTCCCAAGTAAAAAAGCCACCTGTCTTTAGATTCAGCACGCCCTAAAAGTAAAAATCGCAAGCAGCGGCCTCTCTGGCCGTCCTTTCCCCTTTTACTTCAGGAGACCCCGGGAGTTTCCCAGGGGGAAAGAAGGCTTTTCCTCTGAATGTAAAAATTTCAAGGACGTCCCCTTTGGAATTCCGTTTTCTCGCGTTTTCTCGGTTTTCTCCCTTGACCTGATGTGGATTTGTGTGTATTGTGATATCGTGAATAGCCGGGATGTCATCAAAAAACTTAAGCAAGACGGCTGGGATCACGTGCGCACCACAGGGGACCACTGGCACTTCAAGCACCCGCAAAAGCCCGGCATCTGCACCGTGCCCCATCCAAAAAAGGACCTGCCGGCAGGCACCCTCAGAAGCATCGAAAAACAGTCCGGGCTCAAGTTTCGATAGGAGGCCCTTATGGCCAGCTACATCGCCCTTATCCACAAAGAAAGCACCAGCCACTACGGTGTCAGTTTTCCTGACTTTCCCGGCTGCGTCACTGCCGGCGAAACGCTCGACGAAGCCAAGGACATGGCCGCCGAGGCCTTGGCCGGACACGTGGTCACGATGCGCGAATTCGGTGAGACCGTCCCCGAGCCGACCCCGTTGGATCGGATTCTCGCCGACCCCGAAAATGCCGGGGCCGCCGTGCTAGTGGTCCCGCTGCACCCCGCCAGGGCCAAGGTCGTGCGGGTTAACGTCACACTTTCCGAAGAGGAGTTGCAGGCTATCGACGAGACTGCCCGCCACCGCGGCATGACTCGGTCGGGTTTTTTGCGCCGGGCCGCCAAAAACGCCATCAACGAATAGCCCTTCAGGTTAAGGCCCGGTTCGGAGTCTGTAGCCCGAGACAGCAGTCAGTTCGTGTCCATTAGAGAGTAATCCGTGCGGCCGCTATCAAAGCCGCCCCCTCTCGCCCCCCCCCAGCTTCGCACGCTGTTTTTGATTTCCTCATTCCGCGTCCCGCAATCCGCGTCCCCCTGAGATTTGAAGGGAAAATAGATCTGTTCCGTTTTTCGCTAGTAGTGATAACGAAGCTGGGCGATAAAGACACCTTCATCAGCCACTTTGTAAACAATCCTGTGTTCGGCGGTTATTCGCCGCGACCAATAGCCCTGAAGAGCATGTTTCAACGCTTCGGGCTTGCCGATGCCGGCATATGGCGTTCTTTGGATCTCTCCGATCAACTGGTTGATTCGGCGAAGAACCTTCTCGTCCTTCTGCTGCCAGTAAAGGTAATCTTCCCAGGCCTCGTCCGCAAAAATCAGCGTCATTTATCGGAGAGCTCCCTGGGGACGCCCCCGCCCTGTTCCAGTTGCTGAATCGCATCCAGAAGACGCCGCGTATTTCTGGGGCTGCGCAGCAGATAGGCCGTCTCTTCCAACGACTGATAATCTTCCATCGACATCATGACCACCGCCGATTCGCTTTGACGGGTAATAATGACCGGTTCGTGCGCATCCCGCACTTCCTCCATGACCTTGGCCAGATTCTGTCGTGCCGTCGTGTAGTTGATCGCTTTCATAATCGAGACCTCCCTGTACAAAATACTGTACAGGCCGCTGGGGTTTTCGTCAAGAGCGGAAAGTGGAGAATCATTCTGGCATAGAGAAACGTTAGATTGACGTTTCGTCGAACATGAGACCCCAGATCCGCCCTGCCTTCAAGAGGAGGCGCGAAATCGTCAGCATTGGGACCATCGGCGAAATACTCCAGCCATCCGGAGGAGTCAACCACATTCACAGACGATCCTCCTCCCGCGCCACAGCCGTGTCCATCCCCTTGAGAAAACCCTTCATTTCGGCAATATCACGCTCGGGTATCAGTTCGATGCGGTTGCCGTACGCGACGACCTGCAAGTAAAAATCACAAGCAGCGTCCTATCTCTGGCCTTCCTTTCCCCTTTTACTTCAGCAGACCCCGGGAGTTTCCTAGGGGGAAAGAAGGCTTTTCCTCTGAATGTAAAAATTTCAAGGAGTCCCCTTTGGGATTCCCGCAAACGTTTATGCACATCGATGACAGCTGACTGATTGACAGTTGACCCGTTTAAGGTCTATATTTAGATGCATACGGAGGATGGTTATGAAATTATCAATTCAAATCAAGCCGATCAGTTACCTAAAGGCCCATACCGCAGAAATCGTGCGCAATCTGTCTGGTCAAGGCGAACCCCTGGTCATCACCCAGAATGGCGAAGCCAAGGTGGTGATGCAGGATATTAAAAGTTATGAGCAAACCCAGGAGACCATGGCTCTTCTGAAGATTCTTGCGCTCGGCACACGTCAGGTAGAGGAAGGTAAAGTCCAGCCTGCCCGCGACGTTACCCAGCGGCTTCGCAACCGGAACAAGAGTCGCCAATGATTTTCCAGGTGTTTCTGACCGACGATGCGTCCCGAGACCTGGAATCGTTGTACGACTACATTGAATCCCACGACGCGCCGGGAAAAGCGGATTACGTTCTCGACCAAATAGAGCAGGCCTTTTCGAATCTTTCTGAAAACCCGGAACGAGGAACCTATCCAAAGGAACTGCTGGCCATCGGACTTCGAGAGTACCGTGAGATTTTTTTCAAACCCTACCGCATCATATACCGGGTCATAGCCAAAAATGTGTATCTGAACCTCCCCATGCCTAAAGGCAGGGGGTTCTAACACCGGATCCAACGGGGTTTCCCGGCTCTCGCGTTACCGCTACAGCATCCGGGATGTGACCGTTGGCAAGGTGTCTGCGGCAGGCGACCCGCTCTGACGGCTTCACCGTGGGGAAGGTTTTCACCTTCCCGCTCGCAGGTTGGGTTCGGCACCATCCCGCCTGCCGCAGCAGCGGTTCCGCAGCCGCCCACATCTCTTTGATGTGGGTCGGATGGTGCCGGTCTTCTTTAACGCATCGGGCGAGAAACGCGGAATAAACGTCTCTTTGCACGATGCCGCTCCCATCGCCAAGAACGTGCCACCTTTGGGAGAGCGGTTTTTTGATAAAAAGGCCGCTCGGGTGGTCGTACTGAGACATTCTCAGCTCCCGGGTGTTTAGTTCCACAACGGTGCCGCCGGCTCTTTCAGCCTTGCGGCGCAGCAGGGAGACGAACATCCCCGGGGCTTTGACTTTAACGCTTCTTCCAAAGCGTTTCTGAAACGCTCGGTACGAGAGCGTTTCGGTTTGGATTGTTCTGCCGCTGGCGATGATCGCGTTCGCCAACTCACCGTGGCTGCGCTTGCGCCCGGCGGCAAGCCGCCTCTCGGCCTCGGCGAGCTTTCTCTGCAACTCACGGTACCGGGAAGAGAACGCCGTCTGGCGGGCTCCTTTCTTCCACGTCCCGTCCTCGTTGAAACAATGAGGATTAGTGGCTCGACGGGACCGGTCGAGGGCGCGTTGCAGTTTTCTGACTTCTCGCCACGGCTGTTTGACCGTTGGACAGAAGGCGGCAAGGTCGGCGGACCCCTCGCCGACAATGGCGACGGTCGACGGGCCGATATCGAGTCCAACGGTACCGGTCCCGAACATCTGTCCCGCTTTTAGGGGCGAAAGCCCGTCCTGCAGAAGCTGGACGTACCATCTTCTGCGACCGTTCAGCACCCGCCAGAGAATCCGGCAGAACTTGGTCTTTCGCCCCAAAGATTCTTGCTGCCACAGATCGCGACCTTCAGGAGCGAGTCTGGCGACAAGAACAAGTTCGCTCCATTCGACGCAGCCGATTCCGGGTTTCCATCGAATGCCGGAGGCGTTGGTCTTGGACTCGACGGAGTGTAGCGGGCGGTTCTTGCCCTTAAACCGGGGCTTGCCGCGCTTGCCAAACCCGTACTCTTCGACCGCGGCAAACGCCCTCTCCGCGATCCGCTGGGTTTCGTGAGCCCCAAGCCGGTCTTTCCAGCCGGCGGCGTTTTTGCAGCCGGTGCCGAAGGACGAGAGGGCCGCGCTGGTAAACCCATACTCCTTGCCGAGTTTGCGGAATGTGGCGACACGTTCTTTGTTGTCCCTCAGCAATCGGGCCTTCTGCCAGGCACGGGACTCGCGCATGAGCCTTTGCCTGCGAAGCGCCTCACCGAGCACGGCGTTGTAGAGCCGTCGTGCGGTCTCGAACCGAGCGAGCAGAATCCGCTCGTCCCCCGGGCTTACTCCCAGGGGCAGTTCGAGAACAAAACTCGGTGTGCTGCTTCGCTTCATCAGACGCTCTTCTGCTGTTCGATATATTGTTTAATAACCTCGAGCGGCGCCCCGCCGACCGAGGCCACGAAGTAACTATTTGTCCATAAACTCGGGAGCCGGGTCCGGCACTCGCGAAATTCCTGCCGCAGAATCCGCGACGACCGTCCCTTGATGCGTTTAACCAAGGTGTGAACTCCGAACTGAGGATCGACCTCAACGAGGAGATGTACGTGGTCCGGCATAATCTCCATCTCCAAGAGGTCGCTTCCGTTTTCTGTGCAAACATCCTGTATAATTTGTTTTAAGCGAATATCGGCACCATCCCTCAAGACATCACGCCGATATTTAGGACACCATACCACGTGATATTTACAGGAATAAACCACATTGTTATTCGATTTGTATAGAATATTATATTCTGGCATGTGTCTATTATACGCAATGGTGTATTATAATCAACCCAAAACCGTTCGCTATCCCCATTTCTAAAGCCAGGGGCTTGCGCTCACAAGCTCTCGGTCATGGTGATTGCCGATGGCCGTCGCGATATGCAGACATTGCTGCAACGACGGTTACTTCAAGGCTGATCGCAATACCCGAGCCAGTCTCGAAACCATTCAAGAAGTCTCACCGCGACGGCAAGATGGCGCGATATTCTATCGCATCTTCTTTCAGGAAAAATCCATCTCCAGCACGATAGATTTGCCGGTCACTGCCTTTCCGGCCGAGCCCACCCTGTATGCATCTGACAAAATCGAGCGACCCAACCGCCAGGCTCTCCGTCCAGCAAGCCTCTCGTCCGGAGGCATTGCCAAAATTCTCGCAGGCTTCCTCGACCCATTGCCGGCGCGTCACCCTCAACTCCTCCCGATCAGCCAAGCCCAGAAGTTCCAGCAAAGCTCCGTGATCGGTCACATTGTAGCGCTGCCGCTCGTCCTGCAGTTCCGCATAGCCGCCTTCGGGCCACTGCCCCGGATGCTTGACTACCCCGGCCCGCACCATGTTGAAGTCGATATACAGCAGGCAGCGCAGCAGATGGCCATCGGTGGCGACCGCCGTGGCATGATAACGATCTTCCCAGAAGGCCCCTTTGCGCCGTTTGCGCAGATTGTATCCCTGGGCTACCCGTCCCGCAACGAGCTGCATGCTGCGGGCGATCTCCCCTTTGCCGCAGTCTTTGACCAGCACATGGATATGATTGGATGTCACCACGTAATTCAGAACGCACAGCCCATAGCGCTTTTTCGCTTCGAACAGCCAATCGATCCAGCGCCTGCGATCCCGGGCGAATTTCAGGAAGAACTTCCGCTGGTGACAACGGTGGGTGATGTGCAGACATGGCCAGGCAGGTAATATCGGTGTGCACGCGGCATGGCCCCTCCTGCTCATTGCATTAATTTCCATTTTACCCCAAAAAACATGCCTCTAATGTGTTTTTAGGGGGGTCAAGTCGGACCTTTGTATAACAATTTAGGCAAGTTGTGCGGGTCCGACCCGGCAAGCCTGAAAAAAGCCACCTGTCTTTAGATTCAGCACGCCCTAAAAGTAAAAATCGCAAGCAGCGGCCTCTCTGGCCGTCCTTTCCCCTTTTACTTCAGGAGACCCCGGGAGTTTCCTAGGGGGAAAAGAGGCTTTTCCTCTGAATGTAAAAATTTCAAGGACGTCCCCTTCAGGATTCCAGGCTCGTCGATTAGGGCGATTCATCACCTCTGAAAATTTGCCCCCCACTCAGTTTCTCAATCGCCCCCCGGTCCCTTATTGGGAGTTTGCCCGACGCTGATTTGACAACTTGACCGAAAGTTCCGCGCAAGCCCCTGCCTTTAGGCATGGGGTCGAGCGGAACGGTTTTGATGTTGTTTTTGATTGCAATATATGGCTATCAATCATATATTGTTTTCATGAATTATAAATCGAACAATAATGTCGTCTATTCATGCAAGTACCACGTTATTTGGTGCCCGAAGTATCGTCGCAAGATACTGGATGGCGCGATAGCCGATCGGCTCAGAGAATTGATCCATCAGAACGTGCTGGAGCACGATGCCGAGATCATCGAGTTGGAGATCATGCCGGATCATGTGCATCTGCTGGTCGAGGTTGATCCTCAGTTCGGCATCCATAAGTTGGTGAAGCAGATCAAGGGGCAAACCTCGCGGGTACTGCGCCAGGAGTTCGCAAGCATCAAGTCCCGGCTACCAACGCTTTGGACCAACAGCTACTTCGTCTCTACGGTCGGCGGCGCTCCGCTGGCCATGATCAAGCAGTACATCGAGAACCAGAAGAACAAATGAGCGATACCTTCATTCACGAAATTGCGTTACGAACCACACCTCATGATTTGGCGGTGCTGGGGGTGCGCCTGGACGCCGCCCGGCAACTCTACAACGCCTGCCTGCGGGAGTCGTTGCGGCGTCTCGACCTGATGAGGGAGTCGAAGCTGTATCAAGCGGCGCGGCAACTGCCGAAAGGCAAGGAGCGTAACGCAGCCTTCAAGGCTGCCCGCGAGTCCCACCAGTTCCAGGAATACGGCCTGCATTCCTTTGCCGTTGCAACAAAAAATGCCTGTTGGATCGGCGATCACCTGGATGTGCATGTTGTCCAAAAAGTCGCCAGTCGCGCTTTCGCCGCTGTCGAACAACACGCCTACGGTGGCCGTGGCCGCCCCCGCTTTAAACGCTTCGGCTGGCTGTCCTCGGTCGAGGGCAAAAGCAACGCCGCCGGCATCCGCTGGCGGGACGATCACGTCGTCTGGAGTGGGCTGAAGCTGGCGCCACTATTCGACAGCAAGGACAAGCACGGCGTGGAGGCGCACGCGCTCGCCTGCCGCGTGAAGTACCTGCGCCTGGTGAAACGGATCATCAACGGCGCGCCCCACTGGTCGGTGCAACTGATCCTGGAGGGTGCGCCCCTTAAGAAGGCGCATCACACCCTCTCTGATGGCGCCTGCGGCCTGGACATCGGCCCCTCGACCATCGCCGCTGTGGGCGAGGACGAAGCCCTTCTCACCCAATTCTGCGACCAAGTGGTACAGCCCTGGAAGGAGATCCGGCGCGAGCAGCGGGCACAGGACCGCTCCCGCCGTGCCACCAACCCCGACAACTACAACGCCGATGGCACGGTAAAGCGCAGCTGCCGCAAGTGGCATCGGTCCGAGCGCTACAAGAAGCGCCAGGCCCGCATCGCCGAATGTCAAAGAAAACTCGCCGCGACCAGGAAGAAACAGCACGGCGAACTCAGCAATAAAATCCTCAGTCTCGGGAAACACGTCAAGACCGAGAATCTGTCCTACAAAGCGTTTCAGAAAAACTTCGGCCGGAGTATCACCGTTCGTGCGCCTGGTATGTTCATCTCTCAACTCTCCCGCAAAGCTGCGAATGCTGGCGGAAACGTCGAGCAGATCAATACCAGAACGACCAAGCTGTCCCAAACCTGCATCTGCGGCACCATTGAAAAGAAGCCGCTGAAACAGCGACACCACGCCTGCGCCTGCGGTGTCGAAGTGCAGCGGGATCTCTTCTCGGGATTTCTGGCAAAACACTGTAGCAACCATACCCTCGACATCCGCCAGGCGAAAAACGCCTGGCCGGCTGCGGAACCGCTGCTGCGACGGGCGATGTCGAGGTTGAACGAAACGGCGAACCGTGGGCGTCTGCCCGCGAGCTTCGGACTCCGGAGACAGAGCCGTTCGCCCGCCGAAGACGGATCGATTCTCAGCGAGGTCGCGGATGCTGTAGCCAAAAGGCGAGAGCCGCGAAGAGCTGTTGGTCTTGCCGTCAGAACCCCCTGGCTTTAGCCATGGGGAGGTTCAGTACGTCCCACCAATGGATCTGGTCCGATCTGTTTAAATGCCTGTAAACAGCAGATCCAGCGCGGCAATAATGGCATCCCGCTGCGACGCAGCCGAACCGACCCGTGCGCCCAGAGAGGACGCCGGAATGGCAGCGAGCAGATGGACAAGGAGGATGTAGTCAAGGCCGCCGACGGAGATGCGCGGGTTGACGGTTTTCATGGGCGGCCCGACCGTTTCGGGCAAGGCCAGCGGGGCGACGACCCGCGTCGAAAGGCTCTCCAGCATCTCATCCTGAAGGTCCAGCAGAAAATCGACGCCCTCGCCGCGCCCCCGGTAGATATCGAACTGGGCCATCAGAACCGCCTCAGACCGTCACTCCACAGCCCATGCTCGGCGACGAAACGATTCGCCGCTGCCATGGCCTCGCGGTTTTCCTCCACCCAGGTCTGCCGGTCTTGCTCCTGCAGGATCTTCTCCAGGCTCTTCTCAAGAGCCTGCGACAGATTGATTTTTCTGGCCTTGGCTTTCTGCAAAAGATCGGACCGAATACTTAAATTCGTCGGTTGTTTGCGAGCTGTATTTCCCATATCGACCTCCATGCGCAGAACATGCGCATATTATGGCTTTAAATTGTCGGGAAATCAATGGCCAAAAGTGACTCGGAACCCGCTGCCCTCAGGCCTGTTCCCGAAACTTTTTGCTTAGCCATCCGGTGAGTTTTTGCGAGTGCATCATATATGACATGTATAATTTGTTTAACAGGAGAATCACCCATGATCGGTTTGCGAGATCCAAAACTGGAAGAACGACTGGAGAAAGGCGGAAAACGCCTCAGCCTGAAAGAAGTGGAAAAACATTTGACCCCCAACCTTAAACAAACCTTCCCAAGTAAAAAAAGCCACCTGTCTTTAGATTCAGCACACCCTAAGTAAAAATTTCAAGAACGTCCCCATCATCCCCCCCGAACCACGTCCCGACCTCGGGAATTCCTACTCGTAATGTGTCCAAAGGCGAATGACCTTGACCACCCGCTCTTCTGGATAAACCTGATAGACCAATCGATGTTGGATGTTGATGCGCCTGGAATACGCGCCCGAAAGATCCCCGAGAAGTTTTTCATAAGGAGGGGGGGACTGGAACGGATTTTCCCGGAGGATGTCAAGAAGGGTTTCGGCCTTAGGCTTCAGGCCCGAGCCGGCAAGTTTGCGAGCATCTTTCTGAGCCTGTTTGGTGAAAACCAAACGCCAGCTCACCAGTCGATTTCCTCTTCACAAACCTCCAGCGGGGCAGCAAGACCTTCACGAATCGATTCCCGCATACCAGGGATGGAAACCAGGTAAAGGGTTTCCTGTACGGCTCGCCAATCGTCCTCGGAGAGAAGGACGGCATTGTGGCGTTTGCCTGTGAGGATTACCGGCTCATGGGTCTCCGCGGTCTCATCGACGAGGCGATAAAGACTTTCGCGGGCCTTACTGATGGTGAGAGATTTCATGGCTTGCCTCCAGTGACTGATATAACTGAAGCGTACGTCATGTCGTACGCAAAATCAACCCTCATATTTTTTCGCGTCTTGAAGCCGCAGAAAAATGTTTAAATGTCAAACCCGGACGTTTCCTCATCTGTCCGCTTATCTGTCAAGGAAGGAAGCCTGACCCCTTTGACTCTCTCTCGCGGTTTTTCTGTATTGTGCTTGCACCGCAGTCGTGCTAATGTTACATGTAACGCTCACCATGGGAGGTTCAGATGCAATCACATGCCAAATCGCCAGGGGAACGGGTGAAGATGCACCGGCGTCGAATGCGTGCGGCAGGACTCAAGTCGGTACAAATCTGGGTGCCGGACCCGAAGTCCCCGGGCTTCGCGGAAGAGTGCCGGAAACAGTCTCTCATCATCCGCAATGACCCTGGGGAAATTCGCGATCTTGAGCAACTGGCCGAGATCGCCGACTGGGGACGCGAATGAAGCGGGGCGATCTTGTCCTCGTGGCGGTACCGGGCGATTATGGCAAGCCCCGACCGGCCCTCATCGTTCAGTCGGATCTCTTTTCCGAGCATCCAAGCATCACGATCTGTCTATTGACCAGCCACCTGCAGCCAACTCCGTTGTTTCGATACAACGTCGAACCCGCCCCCGAAAACGGCCTGACCACTGTCTCGCAGGTCCAGATAGACAAGGTGATGACCCTTCCGCGAACAAAGCTGGGACAAACGATCGGCCTGTTGGCGGATCGCCAGATGCAGGAGATTTCAAGGCTGATCGCCTTATGGATTGGTATCGCCGGATAAACCCAATGCACTGAAAGCGTTCTTCGCTTGACCGGAAAACCGAAGCCGTGACACAGTAAAAAACCCACCCCGAGCCCCACTCTCGGCACTGGATGAAATCACCGGAATACGCATTTCGCTGCGACCGCTATCAAAGTCAAGATTTCAAAAACATGCCGGCCCTCCGCAGCACTACTCACTCACTCGTAATGCGTCCAGAGACGGATAACCTTGACCACCTGTTCTCGCGGATAAACTTGGTAAACCAGTCGATGCTGGATATTTATCCGTCTTGAATAGGCGCCCGAAAGGTCACCCACGAGCTTTTCAAAGGGAGGCGGGTTCTGAAAGGGATTGTCGCGAAAACAACGCATAGGGGTCAGGATTCCTGCCTTGACACCCCCTCCAGCAATCGCTTCATTACTTCGCGCACCTCCGGCATCCGCTTAGCTCGTTCGTCAAACCGGCGCACCGCCGCGCTCATGGTCACCACATCCCGCCCGATCCATTTCCCGACTTCCGTCAGAGTCGCCGCACCCGTCTGCATGGCAATCCATCCCAGCGAAGCGCGCGCCAATACCAATCGACGCTGCTGACTACGTGTGGCCCCTCCTGGCTTGTGCTCGCTGCCCTCAGGCCTGTTCCCGAAACTTTTTGCTTGACCTGGTAGGTGGGGCATGCATATATAACATGTATAATTTGTTTAACAGGAGAATCACCCATGATCGGTTTGCGAGATCCAAAACTGGAAGAACGACTAGAGCAGCTTGCCCAGGAAACCGGCCGCAGCAAAAGCTATTATGTGCGCCTGGCGATCCAGCAATTTCTGGAAGATCGCGAGGACTATCTGCTGGGTCTGGCGCGACTGGAGAAAGGCGGAAAACGCCTCAGCCTGAAAGAAGTGGAAAAACATTTGCCCCCCCAACCTTCCTCAACAAACCTTCCCAAGTAAAAAAAGCCACCTGTCTTTAGATTCAGCACACCCTAAAAGTAAAATTTCAAGAACGCCTCCGGCCGGCCTCTCGAATGTATAAAAATCAAGAACGTCCCCATCATCTCCTTGATCTTCTTGAGGCAAAAAATCAAGATTAAAGACTTGATCCCGAAGAGTTTGTGACCCCTTGGCATCACTGAGGAAATTTACGTTGACAGGTCGCCTTTATTAAGAGATTATTTTTGAAACTTTATATTTTTCCTCGGTACTTCACCATCCCGACATTCTTCCCTGGAGGGAAAGATGCCCGCACAGCAACTCCCCGTATTGAATAAAATCAAAAATCGCCTCCAGGTCCTGAATCCCGTTACAATAATTCTCTTCGGATCTTATGCCAGCGGAAAGGCAAAAGCGGACAGTGATATCGATCTTATCGTGGTTCTCGATAAAGAGGGCCCTACCGGAAGTTTCAGAGAGCGGATGGCTGACACTGCCGCCGTTCGGAGGCTCCTAGCCGACATCAACCGCGAAGTCGCACTGGACGTTCTGGTCTACAATAAAAGAGAATGGCAGGCTGTTCAAAATTCCGGCAGCTCTTTCAGCAGAGAACTCGTTGAAAAAGGGGTCACCCTGCAATGACAGAAATGGCCAAGGCATGGCTTGCCAGGGCCAGGGAAGATCTGGCAACCGTAGAGAAACTCCGGAATGACGAAGGGCTGACCAATATCGCAGCCTTTCACGCACAGCAGTGTATTGAAAAATGTTTCAAGGCGATGATTGAGGCAGCCGGCAAACCCGTCCCAAGGGTTCATGATCTGGTGCGCCTCTCGGCCCTGGCAGCCGAAACGACAGTGGCCGAGTTTTCAGACTACGAAACCACCCTGATCGAGTTGAGCACGATTTACCTTGATGCCCGGTATCCGGCCTCCACGGGCTTTCTCCCCTCCGGGAAACCCGACCTTGAAGATGCCACCCGATACCACCGGGCAGCGGAGGAGATTTTCAGACTGGTTGACGCCCGGATCAAGAATTAACCCTTTCCCGTGAAGGCCGCCCTTATTCCCAAATAGTCCCTGATCCCGCCTCTCGATCCGCTCTTCTCACCAATATGCAGAAAAATAGCGGCTCCGACCATCCTTGCCGCTCTAAATGCCGAAAGCCAGAATCAGAACCGATTGGGGAGGCTTGTCAACAATGGGTGACCCGCTGGCCCGCTATTCTCTTCCGTGCCTGTCACTCACGGGTTTTCCGGCAGGTCGAAGAATGCTTAAAAGTCTAATGGGCTGGAATGGGCGTTTCCGGGCCGGAAATTTGACAACTTGACTACGTCCCCTCCAAGGACCCAGGGAATGTTTTTGCCCTTGACGGACAGCCTTTTAATGGGTGCCCCCCTCACGCCTAGGTAGAAGTTCTGCTCACGCAAGAGCTCACTCACTCAGCACATCCAGCGGCACGTCAAGGGCGCGGGCGATGGCGACAAGGGTTTCAACCGTACCCTGCCGCTTGCCGGATTCGATTTGCGACAGGTACGGCTTGCTGATGCCGACCCGCTCGGCTAGTGCCTGCTGGGTCAGACCGCGATGATGCCTCCAGAGCTTGACCGGCGATTCGCCCGCCAGTTCCCGGCGGAGAATCTCCGCGGGGACCAGGAACTCGCGGCCAGCTCGGTAGGCCTCGTGGAACTCGGCCACAAGGGTCGCGTCCGCCTTATCTTCAAACGCCTCCACTAGACGCAGGTAATCGGCATAGGGAATCACGGCATACTCGGGCTTACCGTTCTTCTCGATGATCTGGGTTTTCATTGGTATACCTCTCCCCGCGGCGCGATGCGCACCACGGCAATCAGCATGGTCTGCTCATGGACCAGGTAGACGACCCGCCAGTCCCCGACCCGCAGACGGTATCCGGGGTGATTGGTAAGCTTGCGGACATTGTTGTTCGACGCGTACGGGTCGGCCGCCAATGCCTCTATCTTCTCCATGATGAGTCGTGCCGTGTTGCGCGGCATGCTTTTCAAGCTCTTGCGGGCAGCTTTGGCGTATTCGATGGAGAACATTCTTTATGTTAGCACAATGCAAACAAATAACCAAACACCAGAAAAACATTTCAAGAAAACTTTTAGTCAATCCTCATCCCGGACAGTTCAGCCACCCCGGGCGTGTTAAGCGGAAGCAAAAATCAAGAGTGAAGATTTGACCCCGCGAATGCCATACAGGGACTTTCACCCTTTACTCCATACCGGCTTTTACCGGCGCTTTCGATCTGTCCCGTTTTCTCTCCAGCACCTTTTTCTGTTCACCAATCGTGCTTTTCCTGTTAAACTTCCAGAGGAAAATGTCTGCCTTAGCCCCCGATGGGACACCATGATCAAAGCGGAAGACATTCAGGCGCTTTCTGAAGTGATTGCCCGAGAATTCAAGCCGGAAAAAGTAATCCTCTTCGGCTCGCACGCACACGGCAATCCGCGTGAGGATTCCGACGTGGACTTGCTCATCCTGCTGCCCTTCACGGGAAGCAGTTTTCGCAAAGCCCTGGACATTCTCAACAGGGTGAATCCCCAATTTGACGTCGACCTGATCGTTAGGCACCCTGAAGACGCCCAAAAAAGATACCGCCAGGGAGATCCACTGATCAGGGATGCCATTGACCACGGCGAGGTGCTGTATGAACGACGTCATTAATAAATTCAGCCTGGGAAAGATCGAGCTTGTGGCGGGCCTCGGCGATGGGTGAGATCTCAACCGTAGAGGTTCGGCCCACCTTGCCGGACTTGATGTCCCGAATGGCCTGGAGCAGCTCCTCGCCGATATCGCGATCAGCGTCGCGCTTGAGAAGCTCTTTGTCACTGAGCGTCATGTTCAATCTCCTCTTTCAGAGCTTTGAGAATATGTCCGGGGATGCTGTCGACGGCGCTTTTCGCGGAACAACGCATAGGGGTCAGGATTCCTGCCTTGACACCTCCTCCAGCAATCGCTTCATCACTTCGCGCACCTCCGGCATCCGCTTAGCTCGTTCGCCAAGACGACGTACCGCCGCACTCATGGTCACCACATCCCGCCCGATCCATTTCCCGACTTCCGTCAGAGTCGCCGCACCCGTCTGCATGGCAATCCATCCCAGCGAAGCGCGCGCCAATGCCAATCGACGCTGCTGACTACGTGTGGCCAGTTCCCCAATAGTGCAGTCGAACTCCCGAAGCACGACCTCTTTCAGGCGCTCTACACTGATCGATTTGCAGGGCGCCCCCTCAGCCTGCGCAAGCACTTTGTCGGCAAACCGGTCGTCACCGAGAATTCTCCCTTGATGGCTTCCGGAATGAAACTCTTTCCGGTATTCCTCTTCGGCTCCAGCAGCCATGAATGCAACGTAAGCGCGCCGTGCTTGTGGCATACCGATGCCAAATAGCGCCAATACAAAATCCGTCGTCAGCCACGGAAGCTTTTCATCGCCCAGGTAGGCGCGGTGGCTGCTCCAGCGGTATCCGCACGGCGCAGTCACCATCGCAGCCCTTACCGGGTTGTAGTGAAGGTAGCGTACCAGCTCCAGAAGATATCCATCCGCATCCACGAGGATCGCCTTGTAACGACCCTGAAACAGATGGCCACTTCTCCTTTCACGCAAATTGATCCACCGGGTGAACCGGAAGGCCAGATTCTGCATTCCTTTCGACAAAGGAACATCACCTGCCTGAAGCACGAGATGGATGTGGTTGCTCATCAGGCAGAAAGCATGGACGCGGTAACCGAACCGACAGGTCCCTTCCTGGAGAAGAAGGAACAGGCGGCAACGGTCTGCCTCGCTGAAGAAGATTGACTGACCGGCATTGCCACGAAAGATGACGTGGTATAGAGCGCCCGGGAAATGAATGCGAGGTTTTCGTGCCATGGGGTGGATAATACCTCAGCCCATCTATTTGTCAAGGTAGGAAGCCTGACCCCATTGCCCCCTCACCTGCCTGAAGACGAGATCGATGTGGTTGCTCATCAGGCAGAACGCATGGACGCGGTAACCGAACCGACAGGTCCCTTCCTGGAGAAGAAGGAACAGGCGGAAACGGTCTGCCTCGCTGAAGAAGATTGACTGCCCGGCATTGCCACGGAAGATGACGTGGTAGAAAGCGCCCGGGAAATGAATGCGAGGTTTTCGTGCCATGGGGTGGATAATACCTCAGCACACATATTTGTCAAGGTAGGAAGCCTGACCCCATTGCCCCACTTCAGGCAAAAGCGGACATTTTATTTGCTACAAAACCGGGCAATCTATTTGTTGACAACAGCCCCTTAGTTCTCCTTGACAGAGCCGGCCTTGTCGACCAGATGTTCAATGACCACAGGCGGGCGGTTGGGGAAATGCGCGACGAGCTCGAGTTTTCCGCCCATCGCCTCAACGTATCCGCGCAAAGTTGAGAGAGAGCATGTCGCTGCGCCTCTCAAGACGGGAAACGCTGTCCTGTCCGATGTGCAGAGCAGCCGCCAAATCCTCCTGCGTCTTCAGCATTGCCTGCCGCAAGTCTTTCAGCGTCGCCAGTTCTGCCGCCCGCTCCTCGTTTCGTCGCCGCTCAGCCGGCAAGCGCTCCAGAACGTGATCAAGATTTCTTGCCATTTGTCTTCCCCTTTCCCCCCGCTCGAATTCCGCCAAGTTCAGTCAAATGCTTGCCATAACGCTCGTCAGCGTTTCCGATGAGTCGCTTGTAAAAGCGCTTCTAGCGCTAGCACCCGCCTTATCACCGCCAGCCAGCAAAATGGCCTGGCGCTTTGGGTCAAACGCGAAAGCCACCCGCCAGACTTCCCCCTCCCAGTTGAAGCGAAGCTCTTTCATGTTCGGAAACTTTGAGCCGTTGAGAGTATCGACCGTGGGCCGGCCGAGGTTGGGGCCGAACTCCTGTAGCAAAAGCGCATGAGCAAGAAGCTCGTCCTGCAGACCTTCTGCCATCTCCTGAAAATCCGCATCGAACTCATCACAAAAGACAACCGACCATGCCATGGTTAATTATGGTCTCCCAGCAATATGGAGTCAAATACATAATACCTCAAATTCGAAAAGATTCCTAAAAGTCTTGGGAGCAGGTCTTGAAAAATCAAGTTCTTGGCCGTTGATCACCTTGCTGATCGTGGTGTAGTGAACGCCGAGCACTTGGGAAATTTCCTTCAGGGTGTATCCATGTTGCCGTGGGTCAGGCGGATCAGGCGGTTTCGCTCCTGCTTCGATCTCATAATCGCCGACGGAAAGAGCTCCTCAAGGGAGGCCGGCCGACATGCCGCTGCTTTCGCGGAATCTCCGGGACTTCCTCTTTTCCGCCGAGAAGCTCCCTTCCCCAGTTGACGAACGCCTCGGTGCCAAGGAGAATCTGTCCGGAAAGTTTTTCCCACGGCGATTCACTCCCCTGTCATCCCCTCTTCCACAAAATGCCGATAGCGTCGACAGGCCTCCGGTCGGCTGTCGAAAAGTTCCCGAGAATCCAGTCCGTGGTCGGAAACAGCGGCGCTGTTGCCGCTTGCCAAGGTTGGCAGATAGCTGCTCCAGGGGTATTTTCCGGACGCTTCACCATTTTCGCCCGCTACGGGATTAAGGACGACGTAGCGGCACAACTCCAGAAGGTGACTCTCCTTCTCCACCAGAATGCTCTTGAATCTCCCCTTGAAGAGTGGCCGTCTCTGCCGTGGGAACGGTTGAAGGCCTGGGTGTAGACACCGTTCAGTTGGCGCATCCCGGCGGACAGATTGCCTTCCGGAGTTTCGATCAGCAGGTGGTAGTGGTTGTCCATCAGGCAGTAGGCATGGCAGAGCCAGTTGAAGCGCCTGACAACCTGACTCGAGAACTCAAGGAACAGCTCACGGTCGCCGTCATCTGGAAGATGTCGGCCCGTGCATTGCCGCGTGCGGTGACATGATAGACTGCGCCGGGGAATTCTATGCGTAAAGGTCGTGCCATGAAGCAAATTATAGGATAAAAAACTTATATTTCAAGACCTGACCCCCATTGGTTCCCGATCCTCATCCTGCGGATCGCTCATCGAAAAAACGCTTATCGTTAAGGCAAAGAAAGGGGATATCGGCCAACAATAAAGATTGACACTACTAATTCCTACACCAGGTTTATCCGAGACGGGAGGGGAAAATAAATCTGTCCCGTTTTCT
>CAWANI010000014.1:0-89828 GCA_963783365.1 uncultured delta proteobacterium
TCAGGCCCCGGCTCGGGCGATTTAGGTTGTTTACCTCGGAGCTTCTTGCCGGTTTTCTGCTCTTTGGATTTGCGCTCGGCGAGTTTCTTCTCGTACTCGGCCTGCTCTTCGGCATGACGCTCTTTGGCTCGGCGTTCGATTTCGGCCTTGGCTCGGGCGATGGCACCCAGGCGATCTTCTCGACGCTTCAGTTCGGCGGGAATGTCCAGGCCGTCCGGCAGCTTCGCTGGCATCGGCCTCTTCGGCCTGACGCAGCAGGTCTTCGACCTCCGCCTTGAGCTGGGCTTCGAGCTGGCAGGCGTATTTCCAGCTCAGCGCCCGGTGCTTTGAGGCATTGGCCTTGATCTTGGTGCCGTCGAGACTGACTTTGCCGAGTTTCAGACAGCCCATTTGGTGGGCGATCAGGAGTATCTGAACAAACAGGGGCTCCAGCAAAGGGAGAAACCGCTTACGGAAGCTGGCGATGGTATCGTGATCCGGATGATCGTTGGCGGCGATATAACGAAAGGCCACCGAGTCATAAGTCGCCTGCTCCAGCTTGCGGCTGGAGAACACTCCCGTCGCATAACCATAGAACAACAGCGCCAAGAGCATCTCGGGATGATGGGCCTTGGAGCCACGACCGGCGTAAGCCGATTTGATGGCCGTCAGATCGAGTTGCCCGACGATCTCAACGACAAACCGGGCAAGATGTCCCTCAGGCAGCCAGTCGTCCATGGATGGTGGCAACAGGAACAGAGTCTCTCGATCAACTTGGCGGAACGTGTGGCTCATGAAATCATTCACCTTCGCAGGGATTTTCAAGACCCGGCGAGTTTAACATTTTGCGGATGAAAAGTCCGACAGGCTGCTAGCCAGACAATAAATGTTAGAATTTTGTTATTATTGCTCCATAAATAATTCTCTGGCGGATCGGCGTCCGAGGTCTGCTGTTGCCCAATGCCATTGTCGCCTGACTGGGTTTGAAAGGATTTCCTGGGCCTCCGCGAAGCGAGCTCCAGGGAGGAAGGATTTTGTGGAAAAATTTTTTTGGATTCCTCTGGCAGCAGAACGTAGCCGCAGCTTTGAGGACTGCTCCCGGGGAGCCTTGGGGAACCGCAGTTGAGCTTGCCACAGTACCGAAGATTGCCCGTCTCTGTTGGTGGCGGGTCTTGGAGGGGGGAGAGACGCCCGGCTGCGGCTGTACGTATTGGCTTGAAATGATGGACGATGGCCCGGAGATGCTAAAACCAGCGACGTTTGAGGATCGTCGTGTAGATTCACGGGAAAAAATAATCGAAAGAGGTCGTGGAGACTGCGGCCTAATCAAAGGCGCCAACATGGATACCTTATTTTCAAGACATTGGCATCATTTGCCGCAAGACGAGGTCGCAACGCTACTGGAGTCGGACCGCGCCAAGGGTCTCGATATGTTTGAGGTGACCCACCGGCAGACGCATTTCGGGCCCAATCGACTCACTCTGAAGAAAAGAAAAAGTTCGCTGGTCTTATTTCTGCTGCAGTTTCATCAGCCGCTTATCTATATTCTGTTGGCCGCCACGGTTGTCACTTTTGCACTGCAAGAATGGGTCGACAGTGGAGTCATCTTCGGTGTCGTGCTGGTCAATGCGGTGATCGGTTACATCCAGGAATCCAAGGCGTTAAAGGCCATTGAGGCACTGGCGCACGCCATGGAGGGGGTGGCGACGGTGGTGAGGGCAGGAGAAAAACAAAAGGTCGCCGCCTCCGAGTTAGTCCCTGGGGACCTTGTGTTGCTGCAGTCCGGGGACAAGGTGCCTGCGGACCTGCGATTGGTGCGTTCCCGAGAGCTTCAAATCGACGAATCGGCGTTGACGGGCGAATCCGTTCCGGTTCAGAAACAGCCGGAGCCGCTGGCCCAGGAAACGGTGCTTGCCGACCGCAGCAATATGGCATATTCGTCTACCTTGGTTACCTATGGTACCGGTGCGGGGATTGCTGTCGCGACGGGTGACGGCACGGAGATCGGACGGATCAACGCTCTGATCGCCAGCGCCGCGACACTGGCAACTCCGCTGACCAAGAAAATTGCGTACTTCAGTGGGATTCTGCTCTGGGTCATTTTGGGCCTTGCCGGATTGACCTTGCTGGCGGGCTGGTCCCACGGGGCTCCCCTGCTCGATACCTTTATGGCGGCGGTAGCTCTGGCCGTTGGTGCGATACCAGAGGGATTGCCTGCGGCGATGACCATCATGCTGGCGATCGGCGTGGGCAAGATGGCGCGGCGTAACGCGATCATCCGCAAGATGCCTGCGGTTGAAACTCTGGGCAGCACGACGGTTATCTGTTCCGACAAGACCGGGACACTGACCCAGAATCAGATGACGGTGCAGCAGGTCTGTGCCGGAGGCAGCTGTTACCACTTCTCGGGTGTAGGGTATGCGCCACAAGGAGAGGTTCAGCTTGACGAATCTGCGATCGATCCGAAATCGTATCCCGCCCTGGTGGAGTGTCTGAAAGCAGGCCTGTTATGCAACGATTCACGGTTAGTCCAAAACGGTGAACAGTGGGGCATCGCGGGTGATCCAACAGAGGTCGCGTTGATCACCGCTGCCGCCAAGGCAGGGCTTTCACGAGAGGCGCTTGAGCAGGAGTTGCCCCGCATAGATACGCTGCCGTTTGAATCCCAGCATCAATACATGGCGACGCTGCACGACGCCGGAACAGGGGCGGCGGCTATCATTTATATGAAAGGTTCGGTTGAAAGTGTGTTGTCCCGCTGTCACGACGCCTGCGGGGCGGGCCCTGACCTCGAGTTGCTTGATCAGCCAGGTCTCCACCACGAAGTCGAGGAGATGGCAACAAGAGGGCTTCGGGTGCTGGCATTTGCCCGCAAGGTTGTTACGTCCTCCAGTCAATATGTCGCCCATGCGGATGTGGCGGATGGCCTGACTTTTCTTGGCTTTCAGGCCATGATGGACCCCCCGCGGCCGGAGGCGATAGCCGCCGTCCGCGCCTGTCAGAAGGCCGGCATCCAGGTCAAGATGATCACTGGCGACCATGTGGTTACCGCCGCCGCGATCGCTCGCCAGATCGGCCTCAACGGCAGTACTGAAAACGATCCGGACGGTTTTGCTATCAGCGGGCATAGGCTCTCGCAATTGGCCGACCATGAGCTGATGGATGTCGCCCAGCGGGCGGTGGTGATTGCGCGGGTTTCCCCCGAACAAAAGCTACGTCTGGTTGAGGCGCTTCAGGCCAGAGGGCATGTGGTGGCAATGACGGGCGATGGTGTCAACGATGCGCCCGCGCTCAAGCAGGCCGATATCGGTGTCGCTATGGGTGTAGGTGGCACCGAAGTGGCTAAAGAGGCTGCGGATATGGTGCTCACCGACGACAACTTTTCAACCATCGAAGCGGCCGTTGAGGAAGGCAGGGCGGTGTTCGACAACCTCGTGAAGTTCATCACCTGGACTCTGCCTACCAACATCGGTGAGGGGCTGGTGATCCTTGTCGCCGTATTCGCAGGCATCGCACTCCCTATTTCCCCGGTCCAGATTCTCTGGATCAATATGACAACAGCCGTATTGCTCGGTCTTACGTTGGCCTTCGAGGGTAAGGAACCGGGGATCATGGAGCGTCCTCCGCGCCGACCGGAGACCCCGGTCCTCACCCGGGTGCTCAGTTTCCGCATTGGTCTTGTGAGTTTGATGTTGTTGCTTGGCGCTTTTGGCCTTTTCAAATGGGCGTTGCTGCATGGCCAGGGTGTCGAAACGGCGCGCACCGTCGCCGTCAATATGTTTGTGTTCGGCGAGCTCTTCTATCTGTTTAATTGTCGATCGCTACGTTTCTCGATGCTCAAGTTGGGCGTTTTTTCGAACCGCTGGCTGGTCCTTGGTGTGGTGGTCATGGCGCTGTTGCAAATTCTCTTCACGTACTCCCCGGTCATGAATAAGTTGTTTGGCAGCGCGCCGATGGGAATCGCCGAATGGGCCTGGGTGCTGACCGCCGGATTGGCGATCTACAGCGTAGTGGGTACCGAGAAGCGGCTGCGCCGTCGTGCCTCCGGTGAGAAAGGTAACTAAATGGACGTGTTTCCTAACATCTTCATTGCAATGGCGGTACTGCTGCCGGCGGCCGGCGTGGAAACGCTCTGTATGCGCCTGCGGCAACCGCTGATTGTTGTCTTTATTACGGTGGGCATTCTGGTCGGGCTCTCGATGCTTGGCAGGGTTAACGCGAATGACCAGATCGATCTGCTGGCCAAATTTGGCATCACCTTGTTGTTGTTCGTCGTCGGTCTCAAGTTGGGCCTGCACATTATCTGCATCATGGGGCCTGTGGCGCTGGCGACAAGGCTTGGTCAGGTCCTCCCTACCAGCATCATTGGATATCTGATTGCGTTCGCGATGGGTATGGCCCCGCTTGTTTCCCTGTATGTGGCTGTCGCGTTAACCTTCTCCAGCACCATCATTATCGTCAAGCTGCTTTCGGACAAACGCGAGGTGGATGCGCTGCTGAGCCGATTTCGCCCGAAGGTGCTAACGTATGACATCGGTTAACGAAAGAATTAGCTGGTCGACCCTCGTGTCGCGGGGGGTTTTGTTCTCACTCATCTGGTGGATTCTCACCGCTGGCGCCGAGTCGTCCTGGTGGATCGGTGTTCCGGCGGTATTGCTGGCGGTTGCTGCCAGCGCCACACTTCTGCCACCTACGCCTTTCGTCTGGTATGAGTTTCTAAGGTTCGTGCCCTTTTTCCTCCTGCGTTCCTTGCTCGGTGGTGCAGATGTGGCTTGGCGCGCCTTTCATCCCGGCCTGCCTATCGTTCCGGATCTAATTCAATATCCGCTGCGGCTGCCGCCGGGACTGCCGCGGGTGTTCATGGCGAACACGGTCAGTCTGCTGCCGGGCACATTGAGTGCTGCGCTTGATCGGAATGTGTTGAAAGTGCATGTGCTGGACAGTCGGAAAGGTGTTCTGGCAGAGCTGGAGGCGGTGGAACAAAGCGTGGCCCGGATGTTCGGGATATCCCTGACGCTTTCTGGAGGAGGTGAATGATATGAAGCGATTCAAGGAAATTCTTTGCGTGGTCGAAACGGGGGAGGCATGCAAACCTGCCCTGGAACGCGCCGTCACGCTGGCGGAGAACAACCTGGCCAACCTGACGGTCGTTGACGTGGTCGAGAGTGTCGCTGTCGGCATTGAGGTGCCGGAGGGGGCCCCTCTCGCTGCAGATCTGCAGACCGCAATGATGAGCGACCATGAGAAGGGTCTGGACGCCTTGGTCGATCCTTACCGCACACGGATCGATATCCAAACCAAAGTGCTGAAGGGCACGCCTTTTCTGGAAATCATTCGCGAGGTGCTGCGCAACGGGCGCGACCTAGTAATCAAAGTCCCCGAAGCTCAGAATTGGTTGGATCGATTGTTCAGCAGTGCGGATATGCACCTGTTGCGCAAGTGCCCCTGCCCGGTTTGGCTCATCAAACAGGCCGCGCCAAAATCATACCGGCTTATCCTGGCGTCGGTCGACATCGACAATACGCACCCGCCTTCAGAGCTAAAATCACGACATGCGCTCAACCGGAAGATTCTTGAACTGGCAGGTTCCCTGGCGCTATCCGACTTTGCCGAGTTGCACATCGTGTCTGCATGGAATGCGCTCGGCGAGAGCACCATGCGCGGCGCGTTTATGCGTACGCCAGAGGAGAAGATTATTGCCTACGTAGAACAGGTAAGGCGGCAGCACGCGGCCAATTTGAATGCGCTCATGGACGAGGTGGCCAGCTATCTGGGGCAGGAGACCATGGATTATCTCAAACCCCAAACGCACCTGGTAAAGGGGTGGGCCCGCAAAGAGATTCCGGCGCTGGCCAAACGGATCGAGGCCGATCTTGTCGTCATGGGCACAGTGGGGCGTCACCGGCGTCCCGGGATTCATCATGGGCAATACCGCAGAGATGATTCTGAACCAGATCGATTGCTCCGTGCTCGCGATCAAGCCGCCCGGCTTCGTAACACCGGTGACAGTGGAGGATTGAGTCCGCGTGCAGACATTTCACCTCGCATTGGCCCTTTTTCTATTGTTGAACCTCGGCGCCGGGATGTGGCGCGTGTTCCGCGGTCCGACCGCCGCCGATCGTATGCTGGCTGCGCAGTTATTCGGTACCACCGCGGTGGCGGTACTGCTGCTGCTGGCGCAGGCCTATGGTAATGCAGCCCTGCGCGATGTGGCGCTGGTGTTCGCCCTGCTGGCCGCGGTGACGGCGGTGGCTTTCGTGCGGCGAGCGTGGCCGGATCAGGAGGCAGGCCATGATTCTGAATGATTACCTCTCTGCCGCGCTGCTGATCACCGGCGCCGTCTTTTTTCTGGCTGGCACCTTCGGCTTGTTGCGCTTTCCCGATGTCTATACCCGGCTTCATGCCCTGACCAAGGCCGATAACGTGGGCCTGGGCCTGATGGTGGCGGGACTGGCCGTGCAGGCGGAATCATGGGCCGTGGCAGGTAAGTTGTTGCTGATCTGGTTGTTGGTTCTGCTCGCCGGGGCCAGTGTTGCTCATCTGGTCGCCCGAGGAGCGTTGCGGAGGGGAATTCAGCCATGGAAGCGGTGAGCTTGGTGCAATGGACGTTCGATACCTGCTGGGATTGGCGTTGTTGTGGTTGGCCTGGCGCGCGCTGGTCTGCCCGATCTGTTCAGGGCCATCGTGCTGTTCATCGCCTTTGGCCTGTTGATGGCGTTGGCCTGGGTGCGTCTGGATGCGCCGGATGTCGCGCTGGCCGAAGCGGCTATCGGTGCCGGGCTCACCGGCGCCTTATTGCTGGGTGCGTTGGCGAGACTGCGCTCAGCGGAGGCGAAAGATGAGGTAGCCGGACAGCCGGAAAACGAGGGGCCGAAGGTCCGACATCCGCAGTGGCTGCCGGTGTTCGTGCTGCTTCGTTGCTGCCGGGCTCGGTTATGCGGTCTGGTCGTTACCGCCTGATGCGGCGGGACTGAGTGCAAGGTCGCCGCGAATCTCGAAACCAGCGGCGTCAGCAATCCGGTGACGGCGGTACTGCTCAATTTTCGCGGCTACGACACCCTGCTGGAAATGGTGGTGTTGTTGCTGGCGTTGCTGGGTGTATGGTCGCTTGGGGGGACGGCACAGCGCCGCGAGGCCGCGCCGGGTCCCGTGTTGGATACCTGGTGCGTCTGTTGGTGCCGGTGTTGATTCTGGTCGCCGCGTATCTGCTGTGGGTTGGTGCCCATGCGCCCGGCGGCGCTTTTCAGGCGGGTGCCGTGCTGGGTGCGGCAGGGGTGCTGCTGTTGTTGACGGGTTGGCGGCTACCCGCCGGTCTGGCGGCGCTGCCTTTGCGACTCGCTCTGGTCGCAGGCTCTGCTACCTTTCTGACAATGGCTGTATTCACCCTGCTGGGTGAAGGGAAGTTGCTGGAATATCCCCCGGCGCAGGCGGGCACCCTGATTCTGATTCTTGAGACCACGGCGACGATCTCTATCGGTGTAACGCTAGCCGCCCTGTTTCTGGGTAGCCGCCCACCCAATAATAAGGATCACACATGAACGCCGCGTTCCTTTATGCCTTGGTGGGCGTGGGGCTTTTCTCCCTGGGGCTATACGCCTTGATCGTTCACGCGCATCTGTCTGCGCAAGATCCTGGCGATCAACGTGATGGGAAGCGGGGTTTTCCTGGTGCTGGTAGCGCTGGCAAGACGTAATGGGGACGCTCAGCCGGATGCCGTACCCCAAGCCATGGTCATCACCGGCATCGTCGTTGCCGTCTC
The DNA here is from genome assembly GCA_963783365.1 of uncultured delta proteobacterium. GTDB lineage: Bacteria > Desulfobacterota > Desulfuromonadia > Desulfuromonadales > CAWANI01 > CAWANI01. The sequence goes on from CAWANI010000014.1 coordinate 7,739, forward strand.
GGCCACGGCTCTGGCGCTTATCTTGATGTTGAAGCTGACGTCGGAAACCGGGCGCGCCGAGCTTTCCGATGATCAGCGAGAGTAGCGCCGATGGGTGCGCTGCTCACGGGCACACCCTGGGGGGGCTTTCTCATCCTGCTGCCGCTGGCGGGAGGGATGCTCTGCTTCCTTTGGCCAGGGACGGCGAAGAGGGTGGGGTTGGTTACGGCCTTTGCCGTAACCCTGTCGGTCACGGGTCTGGGTTGCAAATCCTCGATGATGGCGTCTATCATCACGCGGTGGGTGGCTGGGACGCGCCGCTGGGCATTGATCTGTACGCCGACGGTCTGAGCCTGTTGATGCTCGCCGCAACCGCCCTGGTCGGGTCGGGATCAGCGTTTATTCGGCGGGTATTTCCAGGGCGAAGATCGCCCCGGTTCTGGCCGATCTGGCTGTTTCTGCTGGCGGCGCTGAATGCGCTGTTTCTCTCGGCCGACCTGTTCAATCTGTACGTCACCCTGGAGCTGATGGGGCTGGCGGCCGTTGCCTTGACGGCGTTGTCGGGCGGTCGGGATGCCCTCGGCGGGGCCATGCGTTATCTGCTGGCGACGCTGTCGGGGTCGCTCGCCTATCTGCTGGGCGTGGCGCTGCTCTATCACGCCTTCGGCAGCGTGGACATCGCGACGCTGGCCGGGCGGGTGACGCCGGTCGCCGGCAGCCTGGGCCGCGCTGGGACTGATGAGCGCCGGGCTGCTGCTGAAGACGGCGCTGTTTCCCTTGCACTTCTGGTTGCCGCCCGCCCATGCCAGCGCCCCGTCGCCGGTGAGCGCCGTGCTCTCGGCGCTGGTGATAAAGGCTTCGTTCTATATCTTGCTGCGCTTGTGGCTCACGATCTTCGGCCGCTCTCGGTGACGGCGTCGTAGCGCTGTTCGGACTGCTGGGTGCCGCGGCCGTCCTGTGGGGATCCCTGCAGGCCTTGCGCCAGACCCGGTTGAAGTTGCTGGTGGCCTATTCGACCGTGGCGCAGATCGGTTACCTGTTTCTGGCGTTTCCGCTGGCCGCGGCCGCGGCGGCCGCCTGGAGCGCGGTCGCGTACCTGGTGCTTTCCCACGCACTGGCGAAGGCGGCCATGTTTCTGGCGGCCGGCAATCTGCTGCACTTCGGCGGCCATGACCGCATCGCGGATCTCGATCGCGTGGTGCAGCGTCTGCCACTCACCGCTTTTGCCTTCGCCTTGGCCGGGGTGAGCATCATGGGACTGCCGCCGAGCGGCGGTTTCATCGGCAAGTGGTTGCTGCTTGAGGCGGCACTGGCACAGGGACGCTGGGACCTCGCGGCGGTCATGATCCTCGGCGGCCTGCTGGCGGCGGGCTACGTGTTCAAGGTCCTGGGACATGCCTTCACCCAGGCGATCGTAACGCACGAGCCCAAAGCGGTTCCTGCACGCATGGAATGGGCGGCACTACTGCTGGCATTCGGAGCGATCCTGCTGGGTTTCCTGGCACCTTCGGTGTTGTCGCTGGTGGGCATCGGGGACCCTTTTGGCGTCATGGAGGTCAGGCCATGAACTGGGATGCGTGGCTACCGCTGCTGGTGTTGCCAGCTCGCTGCTGCCGGGTTTGATCATCTTCGGTCTGGCCGAGCACAGGGTGAGCCTGCGCACCGCCCTCAACCTAGTTGGGGCCCTGGTTAACCTCACTTTGGTGGGCTGGATGCTGTGGGGGGTCTACCACGGGCATCATTATGAAGCGCGGCTGGCGTTGCTGCCGGATCTGGAACTGGTGTTGCGTGCCGACCCGCTGGCGCTGTTGTTCGTCACCCTGTCTGCGGGGCTGTGGCTGCTGACTACCGTCTATGCCATCGGTTACCTGGAAGGCTCGCCCCATCGTAGCCGCTTCTTCGGTTTTTTCAGCCTGTGCGTGACCGCCACCGATGGCGTGGCGCTGGCCGGTAACCTGATCACCTTCCTGTCTGTTCTACGAACTGCTGACCCTGGCCACCTATCCGCTGGTCGTGCATCGCGGCACGGAAGTGGCCCGCCATGCCGGGCAGACCTATCTGGTCTACACCATGTTCGGTGGCGCGTTGCTGTTGCTGGGCACGGTGTGGCTCTATACCTTGACGGGCAGCCTGGAGTTTACACCAAGGGGGTTTCTTCATGGCGTGGGGGCAGAGCATCGTCCGGCCTTGATGGCCATCTTCGCCCTACTGATCGCTGGACTGGGCGTGAAGGCGGCGCTGGTGCCGCTGCACGGCTGGCTGCCGCGAGGCCATGGTCGCACCGGCGCCGGTCAGCGCACTGCTGCATGCGGTGGCCGTGGTGAAGGCCGGTGCGTTCGGCATCGTGCGCGTGGTCTATGACGTGTTCGGGGTGGAGTTTGCCGCGGGACTGGGCGTTATGGGTCCGCTGGCCTGGTTGGCGGCCATCACGATTATCTACGGCTCTTTGCGCGCACTGTTCCAGGACGACCTTAAGCGCAGGCTGGCCTTTTCCACGGTCAGTCAGGTGTCCTACATCGCCCTGGGCGTCGCCATCGCTGGACCTGTCGCTACCATCGGCGGCGTGGTGCACCTGGTGCACCAGGGTCTTATGAAAATCACATTGTTTTTCTGTGCGGGTAATCTGGCCGAAACCCTGGGGATTCACAAGGTCAGCGAGATGAATGGTGCGGGCCGGCGCATGCCCTGGACCATGGCGGCGTTTACTGTCGGGGCCTTCGGCATGATCGGTGCGCCGCCGATTGCCGGATTCATCAGCAAATGGTATCTGGGCCTGGGTGCGCTGGAGGCGGGTCAGGGCTGGGTGATCTTCGTGCTGGCCGGCAGCAGCCTGCTAAACGCCGCCTATTTCCTGCCCATACTGCATGCTGCCTGGTTTCGGGAGCCGCCCGCCGCCTGGCCGGAGGAGCACGACTTTGGCCGCAAGGAGACTGCCTGGGCGCTGTTGCTGCCACCGTTGGTGACCGCCGCCATGGCCCTGGGCGCGGGGCTGCTGGCGCCGCTGCCTTTCAGCCCCCTGGGGTGGACGAAACTCATCGCGGCACGAGAGTTTTTTCAGCCATGAACGAAGTATTCACCCCCTTGGTTTTGTTGCTGGTTGTAATCTGGCCTCTGCTGTTGGCCGGGATAATGGTGTTCAGCGCCACGCATTCGGCGGTTTTGCGACTTGCGCCTTGGGCGGCCCTGCCTGCGTTCCTCTTCGCCGTGTTCGGACCCCCAAGCGCTTCGCTCCATCTGCCCTGGTTACTGCTCGGCACCGAACTGGGCCTGGACGACTGCGGTCGCCTGTTCCTCCTGTTCACGGCTCTGCTGTGGTGGCTGTCCGGCCTGTACGCCCGGGCCTACCTGACCGATGAACCTGGTCGCAGTCGTTTCTTTGGGTATTTTCTGCTGTCCATGACGGGCAACCTGGGGCTGATCCTGGCGCAGGACCTGGCGAGTTTTTATCTGTTTTTCGCCCTGATGAGTTTTGCCTCCTACGGTTTGGTGGTGCATGAGCGTAGCATTGAGGCCCTGCGCGCCGGGCGGATCTACATCGTACTGGTGGTCATAGGCGAAATCGCACTGTTCGCCGCCATGGTTCTGGCGACCACCGCTACCGGATCTACTGGGTTCGATACCGTGCGCCAGGGATTGGCGCAGGCCGAATCTCGCGACCTGATCATGCTCCTAGCGTTTATTGGCTTCGGCATCAAGGCCGGGGTGCTGGGACTGCACGTTTGGCTGCCGCTGGCCCATCCGGTCGCCCCAACCCCCGCCAGCGCTGTGTTGTCGGGCGCCATGATCAAGGCGGGTCTGTTGGGCTGGTTGCGACTGTTGCCGCTTGGTGAGGTAACGCTTCTCCAGTGGGGTGAGGCGTTCATGCTCCTGGGGTTGGCTGCGGCTTTCTACGGAGTAGCGGTAGGACTCACGCAGCGGGATCCCAAGACTCTGTTGGCCTATTCCAGCATCAGTCAGATGGGGATCCTGACCATGGCCGTGGGACTGGGGCTCACGGCCCCTGGAGCCTACCCGGCGATCCTGACTGTCATCACCCTGTACGCCCTGCACCATGGCCTCAGCAAAGGCGCGCTGTTTCTCGGAGTCGGCGTCGTCGGCGCATGCCGCGGTGTGCAACGGCGCTGGGCATGGCTTGCCTTGTGGCTGCCTGCGTTGGCGCTTGCGGGTGCACCGCTGACGAGTGGCATGGCGGCGAAGTTTTTATTGAAAGCGCAGACGGTCAACGCGCCCGGTCCCTGGGGGTCGGCGTTGCAAACGCTTCTGCCCTGGAGTTCCGTGGCCACAGCCTTATTGGTCGGGCGGTTTCTTTTTCTGTTGTCCCTGCCCAAGGCAGGCGGCTCTGGCCACTTTTCGCCGGCCGGGATTGTCTGGCCGTGGGCACAGCTGGTCACGGCGGCGGCCGTCCTGCCCTGGTGGTTCGTGCCGAAAGCACCGACACTGTGGTCCCAATCTGCCGTCCTGGGTAGTCTCTGGCCGGTACTTCTCGGTGCTGTGCTAACATTGACCGCAGTTTTTCTGAGAGCGCACCTGACCCGGCAACCCGGGGCAATGCCGACGGGTAATGGACAGGTGCCCGCCGGGTTCCTGATACCACGCATTCCACCGGGCGACTTGTTGGAGCCCATCAACCGTGGTATAACCCCAGCCCTCACCCATGGCCGCCGCTTGGCCGAGGAGCAATTACCGCGTTGGCGCGATGCGCGGTTGACCTCACTGATTCGACCCTGGTCCAATGTGGATTGGCGACGGATCATCGGACGAATCGAATCTCGTCTCAAACATTGGTCTACGGCTTTGGTGATTCTGGTCCTACTGGGTCTGATCCTGGCCGCGCTGGGTGCGAGCAAATGAAACTCCCGCTCCTGAGCATGGTTTTTACACCGGGGCTGCTGTTGTTTGTTCATCAATTTTCTGTCCTTCCCGATTTCTCCGGAAGAACCGGTTTTAAGTCAAGAGACTAGGCCGCCCGATAAGTTGTGTCATTGAAATCTGGTGGTAACCGAGAGCGAATTTCTATTGTCTTACAACCCCTGGTTTTTGCGTCAAGTCGGGGCCACGTACTTCGGGGCATCGTTGGTCTGGCGATTCTCTCGCGGGAGTGACGGAGCTATGGGGTGCAGATTTGACAATTTGCGTCAGCAGGTGGATGCACCCGAGGGGTAACCCTCCGAGGAGGCTCCCAGGGGCGCCCTGAGGCCTCAATAGCTTTAACGGCGGGCATGGGGTGGGCGAGGCGAGAAAGCCCGCAGAGAGGGCGTCTCCGCTCCGTCTCGACGGTAGCCCCTGTAGGACCCCTGCAGCCAGCACAGAACAACCTTGCCCTCACCGGGGCGAAGCCGTAACTTTCAACCGGCTTGTCCGCACTGGAGACGAAATTGTAGCGGAGTGGAACAGGGTGGGGGGTGATTTGGTAGGCGGGCAGGCAGAAAAATTGGAGGCTAACCTGTTGCAATGAATAGAAAAACGCCCCTCCGCAAGAAGCAGAAGGGCGTTTTTCCATTTGGCGTCCCCAGGGGGATTCGAACCCCCGTCGCCGGCGTGAAAGGCCGGTGTCCTGGGCCAGGCTAGACGATAGGGACTTGAACCTGCAAGTACCTAGCGGGAAATGACCCCGCGGTACGTCGTTGTTGATGGTGAGCCGCGTAGGGGATCGAACCTACGACCATCTGATTAAAAGTCAGATGCTCTACCAACTGAGCTAGCGGCTCGTGCAACGAGAAAGAATTTATACTGGAATCAGCTTTTCAAGTCAACCATTTTTTGCTTTTTTTTGAAATTTTTTTCTGTGTCCCGAAAGGCATAACCCCGTCGCGGCGGGGACCAAAAGGCATCCTAGCCAAAAGGGTTTCTGATCTGAAATGTCTGATCCCGACGGGGACCGACAGAAACCAGCACGATGGGGCATCCGACCACTTCCTCGAGCTTTTCGAGATAACGTCGGGCCTGTGCGGGGAGCTGGTCCAGGGCGGTGGCCGATGAGATGTCGGACTTCCATCCCTCCATCTCTTCATAGACGGGATGGCACTCCCGAAAGACCTCGAGGTCCTGGGGGAAATCTTCAAGAAACTCTCCGCGGTGGGAGTAGGCGGTGCAGAGCTTGATGGTCTCCAGCTCGTTGAGAACGTCCAGTTTGGTGATGGCCAGGCCGGTCATGCCGTTGATGCGTACCGCTTCGCGCAGGGCGACGGCGTCGAACCAGCCGGTGCGTCGTGGTCGTCCGGTGGTGGCGCCGAACTCCTGTCCGGCCTGCCGCAGCCGGTCACCCATCTCGTCGGAGAGTTCGGTCGGGAAAGGGCCTTCACCGACCCGGGTGACGTAGGCCTTGGAGATGCCGATGACTTCGTCGATGAAGCGGGGACCTACCCCGGCGCCGGTGCAGGCTCCTCCGGCCACCGTGGAGGAAGAGGTGACATAGGGGTAGGTGCCGTGATCGACATCGAGCAGACTTCCCTGAGCCCCCTCGAAGAGGATGTTATCGCCCGCTGTGATCGCCTGGTTGAGAATGGCCGAGGCATTGCCGAGATATTTTTCCAGCTCGCGGGCGTAGCTGCCGTACTCTTCCAGGATCTGCTCTTCGACAAGCGGGGCCACGCCGAGGAATTTCTCGAGGAAAAAGTTTTTTTCCGGCAGGACCTCCTTCAATTTTCTGGAGAAGGTCGCGGGATTGACCAGGTCGATCAGCCGGATGCCGCGGCGGCCGATCTTGTCCTCGTAGGTCGGGCCGATGCCTCGGCCGGTGGTGCCGATCTTGCGGTCGCCGGAGCTTTTCTCCCGGGCGATGTCGATCGCCTTGTGGTAGGGCATGATGATGTGGACGTTGCGGTCGATGACGAGCTGGCTGTCGTCGTGCAGGTAGCCCTTCTTCTTTAACTCTTCGACCTCCTGGAGAAATACCTTGGGGTCGAGGACCACGCCGTTGCCGATGAGGCAGCGCTTGCCTTTGTGGAGGATGCCCGAGGGGATGAGGTGGAGGACCGTCTTTTCCGATCCTACGACCAGGGTATGCCCGGCATTGTTCCCGCCCTGATAACGCACTACCTCGTTGGCGTACTCGGTGTAGATGTCGACAACTTTCCCTTTTCCCTCGTCGCCCCACTGGGCGCCTACGATAATCACGTTGGCCATAAATTCTCTTTCTCCTGATGGGTTAGAGGGTGAAATCCCCGCCGAGGGCCGCCTGGTAGGAAACCTTTTCTTCCAATCCGTCGGCCAGGCGGATAACCCGGATATCTTCCTCCCCTTCCCCAATGATCATGATGGTGCGAAAATTCATCCGGTGCGCATAATGCAACGTCTCTTCCAGGCCGCGGGGGAGCATGTCGCGGGCGACTGAATAGCCCCGCTCGCGCAGCGCCCGGGCCAGCTGCTGGGCGGGCCGTTTGTCGGCGCCGGCCTGGAAAATCAGGACATCGGTGGTTCCTGCCGCCACGTGGTCCAGCTCCTTGTCCAGGGCGAACAGCAGGTTGAGCAGGTTGAAGGCGAACCCCGTCGCCGCCGCGGGAAAGCCGTAGCGGGCGGTCAGATTGTCGTAGCGGCCGCCGGAACAGACAGCCCTGCCGATGCCGCTCAGAAATCCCTGGAAGGTAAGCCCGGTGTGGTAATCGAGGCCCCGCAGTTCGCCCAGGTCAAAGGTCACGTAGTCCTCCACCCCGTAGACTTCCAGCGTCTGCAGGACCCGGGCGAGGGTGTCGAGCGCCCGTCGGGAGCGCTCGTTGCTGACGGCCTTTTCGGCCCTCTCCAGAACCTCGCGGCCGCCGAAGAGCCGGGGCAGGGCCAGGATCTCTTCCCGGGCCCGGTCTTCGAGCCGGGTCTGTTCGAGCAGCGCCGTGAGCCCGGAGCTGTCTTTGCGGGCGATGGCGCGCTGCACTTCGAGAGCCATGGCGTCCGAAAGGGGCAGGCCGGCCATGACGCCCCGGAAGAATTCAACCTGGCCGATGTCGATGGTGAATTCCTTCGCCCCCAGGGCTTTAAGGCAGGCCACCGCCATGGCGATCATCTCGGCATCCGCTTCGGCGCTTTCCAGGCCGATCAGTTCGACCCCGGACTGAAAGATTTCCCGGTCCTTGCCCGCCTGTTGCTCCGCGTGGCGGAGCACCCGGCCGCTGTAACTGAGGCGGATGGGCAGGGGCATCTCCCGCATCCGGCTCGCCACGATGCGGGCCACCTGCGGGGTGATGTCAGGGGGAAAGGCGACGAGTTTGCCGCTCTGGCGATCGTCGAAACGGAAGGTCTTCTCCTTCAAGCCCTCTCCCATTCCTCTTTCCAGCACGTGGAGAAACTCGAGGGACGGGGGGATGATCGGCCGAAAGCCCCACTGCGAAAAGATGCCGCGGAGCGTCTGTTTCAGGTAGTCGATCTTGGCCGCCTTGGCGGGCAGAAAGTCCTTTACTCCTTTGGGGAGCATGGCTTCTGGAGCAATGTCGGAGGTTATCATGGAGCTGTCCGGTCCTTTGCGGATTCAGGCCCCGTCTCGGGGCAGGGGAACCGAGCGAAACGACCACCCGTTGCGGCAGGCAAGGGCGGGTCTGCAGGGATCACAGGGTTACCTGGATTGCCGAAAGAATGTGATCGTTGGCCCGCAGCTCATCGAGTACCGATTCCGGGATCTTGCTATCGACGTTGATCAGGGAAATGGCCTTGCCTTTGATCTTGCGCCGCGAAAGATTCATCATGGCGATGTTAATCCGGGCGTCGTTGAGCACCTTGCCGATAAAGCCGATAATGCCGGGCCGGTCGTCGTTGTGCAGAACGAGGAGGTGTCCCTGGGGGACGGCCTCGACGTGATAATCGTCGACTCGCACGATGCGATAGTCGTCGGCGCCAAAGAGCGCTCCGCACACCGATCCTTCGCCCTCGGCGCCGGTGACGGTCAGGCGGATTATATTGGAAAAACCCTGACCGCTGCTGCTGCGCGCTTCCACCACGCGCAGCCCTCTCTCCCGGGCCAGATGCGGAGCGTTGACGTAATTCACCATGGAGCCGAGGATCGGGGTCAGCAGGCCTTTAAGCAGGGCGAGAGTCAGCGGTTCCGTCGGATGATCGGTCACCTCGCCGCCGTATTCCACCATGACGCTGTGCAGGCCTTTGGCGTGCAGCTGGGCCTGGAATGAGCCGAGCCGTTCCGCCAATTCCACGTACGGGCGGATCTCCGCCAGCAGGTCGGCACTGATCGACGGGACGTTGAGGGCGTTGACCACGATGCCCTTTTGGAGAAAATCGACGATTTGGCGGGCGACCTGAACGGTGACATTGATCTGCGCGTCCACGGTGGCGGCCCGCAGGTGCGGGGTGCAGATCACCTGATCCAGGTGCAGAAGTGGATTATCTTCCGCCGGCGGCTCCTTGGCGAAAACGTCCAGCGCGGCGCCCGCAACCCGGCCCTCGTCGATGGCGCGGGCCAAGGCGAGCTCGTCGATCAGGCCCCCGGTAGCGCAGTTGACGATCCGGCAGCCGGGTTTGATTTTTTTCAGGACGTCTTCGTCGATAAGGTTCGCGGTTTCGAGATTGAGCGGGATGTGCAGAGTGAGAAAATCGGCCCGCATCAGCAGCTCCTCGAACACCACCTGTTCGGCCCCCATCTGGCGCACCATCTCTTCGGGAAGATCAGGGTCGAAGACGATGACGCGCATTTTGAGGCCCAGGGCCCGCTCGACGACAAGCCGGCCGATTTTGCCCGCGCCGATCACCCCCAGGGTCTTGCCGGTGATCTCGGCGCCCAGGAATCGATCTTTTTCCCATTTCCCGGCTTTGGTGGAGCGACTGGCCTCGGGGATCTGGCGGGCCAAAGCCAACAGCATGGCAATGGTGTGTTCTGCGGTCGTGGTGGTGCTGCCGAAAGGGGTATTCATGACCACAACCCCCTTGCGGTTGGCTGCAGCCACGTCGATGTTCTCGACACCGATGCCGGCGCGACCGGCGATCTTGAGCCTCGTTGCCGCTTGGAAGACCTCCTCGGTGACCTGGGTGCCGCCACGCACCACCAGCGCCTCGCAGTCCTTGACGGCCTTGAGAAGCTCTTCCGCCGAGAGCCCGGGGCGGTACTCGAGCTCGACGCCATCGGCCTCCTCGAATACCCTGAGTCCCTCGGGGGAAAATTTATCCGCTACCAGTACTTTCATAGCCCGCGCCCTTTGGGTTGCAAAGGCAGAAAAAAGTCCGAGGAACCCCACAAATAAAGAACGTTAGCAATCCCGGCTCGGGTTGTCAAGGCCAAACCTCCCAAGCGATAACCTCTGTGCTGTAAAGGGAATTTGGCTTTTGCGAGCCGGCCGCAAAAGACGTGAAAAAGCCCTCCCGACAGCTCGGGAGGGCTTTTTGGTCTACGGAAACCGGGCGGATGATTAAAGCTTGACCACGTTGGAGGCCTGGGGCCCTTTCTGGCCCTGGGTTACATCGAATTCGACCCGTTCACCTTCCGCCAGGGATTTGAACCCATCCCCCTGGATCGCCGAGAAATGAACGAACACATCGGGTCCCCCGTCCTGCTGGATGAAACCGAAACCCTTGGCGTCATTGAACCACTTTACCGTACCTTGTGCCATCGTTTTCTTTGCTCCTCTGTTCGCCGGTCAAGCCGGTTTGAAAATGGTTGGTCCCGGCCGGTTCTTCCAATAAAAAAACCGCAGAGCCCTCGGGAGCTGTGCGGTTGGCCTTTAGAAAGTAACCTGTACTCTACCGGAACTTATTAAGTTCTATATCATGGTGAAAAAGGGAAAGCAAGAAAATTTTCAGGAAAAAATAAAAATTTTAAAAAAATTCCATCCTTGGCCGGGTGGTTTAACCCGCCGGGACTCTTGGCACTTTGTTGGAAGGCGGTATTCTTCAAGCTGGGGCGAAGGGCCTTGGGAAGCTTCGGCTCGGTGAGGAGAAAATAAGACGGCCGATGGGGGGGAAGCGCTCTTGGCTTTCCGCCCGGGGGGGGGGTCACGGTGTCGATGGAGGAAGAATTGAGAATCGTACGGTATCCCCTGGAGATTTGTGTGGCAAACGGTGTATAGTGAAGCGATTTACTAATTTCTGCCTCAGAGAGGAGATGAAGCGGATGTTTGGACTTGGCACTCAGGAATTGGTCATTATCCTTGTTCTGGTCTTGGTTGTTTTTGGCGCCGGCAAACTGCCCCAGGTCGGTGGCTCGATGGGCAAGGCCCTGCGCAATTTCAAGGATGGAATGAGGGAGACCGAGGAAGAGAAGGAAGCGGCGCGGAAAGAATTGGAAGAAAAGAGGGACTGACCCGGCGGGATTTATCAACAACAGCCCGGCAAAAGCCCGCCTCCATAGAGTTGTTGGAGGCGGGCTTTTTATCAGGCGACCCTTCTCAGGTCCGGGGGATGATCGTGATCTCCACCCGGCGATTCAGCTGCCGACCGGCTTCGGTTGCGTTGCTGGCGATCGGCTTGGCTTCTCCGAAGCCGATGGTGGTGATGCGTGCGGGGCCGACCCCCTGGGCAGTCAAGGCCGTTTTGACAACCTCGGCTCGTCGCTGGGAGAGTTTCAGGTTGTAGGATTCCGAGCCGGTGCTGTCGGTATATCCGGCGACCTGAATGCTGGTTTGAGGATATTGGTTGAGGACTTTTGCCACCCGGGTGATTTCGTCGTTGCCGCCGGGTTTGAGGATCGCCGAGTCGACATCGAACAAGACGTCGGATTTGAAGGTTACCGCCAGCAGGTTGGCGTTACGCTGGATGTCGGCTCCCTCGACTCCGGCAAGCTGCTGGCGCATGGCGGCCTCCTGGTTGTCCATGTAGCGGCCGATGGAGCCCCCCGAGAGCCCCCCGACAAGCGCCCCGATGCCCGCTCCGATGAGGGTCGATTCGGTGTTTCCGCCGATCGCCTGGCCAAGTCCGGCTCCCGCTGCGGCTCCGACGCCGGTGCCGATGGCGGCCCCTTTTTGCGTCCGATTCATCGGTTGAGCACATCCTGCCAGAACGAAGCCGGCAATCAGCAGGCCAATCAAAGATTTTTTCATGGATAAACTCCTTCTTTTGGGATGGCGGCACGGCGATCCGGTTTCAAACCGGATTCGTCCAATTTTTTTAGCATTGCATAAGATAAAAAGCAACCGGGGCAACGACCTGTCGATGAGATTCCGCAGAGCGGATCCCTTGATCGTCTTGCCGGCTGGCCGCGCGCAGAAAACCACTTGTTTCGCGCGCGTTCTCCATGGTAGTCTTTTTGATTCGTCGCGTGCGATATTCCCCCCCCTTAAAGGTTTCGATAGTTGGAAAATATGGAAAAATCCGTCCCCGATCTCTCGGGGATCAGCCGTCCTTCCCGGTATCTGGGGGGGGAGCTGGGAAACAGGCAGAAAGAGCCCGATTCGGTCGATGTCAGCTTCGCCCTCGCTTTTCCCGACGTTTACGAGGTCGGGATGAGCCATTTGGGGTTTGCCGTTCTCTACAAGGTTCTCAACGACCTCGACTGGGTGGGGGCCGAGCGGGTGTACGCCCCATGGCCCGACCGAGAGGCGCAACTGCGGCAGGAGGAGGCGTCCCTGGCCACCCTGGAATCGGGGCGGCCCCTGGGCCGTTTCGATATCCTCGGTTTCACTCTGCAGTACGAACTCTCCTATACCAACCTTTTGAATATGCTCGATCTGGCGGGAATCCCGCGCCGCCGCGAGAAGCGCGACGAAGCGCATCCGCTCGTGGTGGTGGGCGGCCCCTGCGCCTTCAATCCCGAGCCCCTCGCCGATTTCTTCGACTGCGCCGTGATCGGCGACGGGGAAGAAGCGGTGGTCGAGGTTTGTCAGGCGCTGCGGGACTCAAAGGCGGCCGGTGAATCCCGCGCCGCACTTTTGGAGCGGCTGGCGGCGATCGAAGGGGTGTACGTCCCGGCGTTTTTCGCCGTCGATTATGGGGACGACGGTCGGGTGGCCGCCATCCGGCCGGAAAAAGAGAGCTATCAGCGGGTGCGGCGGCGCTTTCTGGCCGATCTCGAGTCCGCTCCCTGGCCTACGTCCCCCATCGTCCCCTTCATGAATACGGTGCACGATCGGGTGGCGGTTGAGGTTGCCCGGGGATGCACCCGGGGGTGCCGCTTCTGCCAGGCGGGCTACATCTATCGCCCGGTGCGGGAGCGCAGCCCGCAGCGGATCGCCGATCTGGTCGAGGGCTCCCTGGCCGCCACCGGCTACGAGGAGGTCTCGCTGCTGTCCCTGTCGACGGGCGACTACACCTGCATCGAGCCGCTGTTGAAGGGGCTGATGGATCGCTATGCCCGGGGACGGATCGCCGTCTCTTTTCCCAGCCTGCGGGTGGGCTCCCTGACGCCGGAGCTGATGCAGGAGCTGAAAAAGGTTCGCAAAACAGGCTTCACCTTCGCCCCGGAAGCGGGGACTGAGCGGTTGCGCCGGGTCATCAACAAGGGGATCACCGAGGAGGACCTGCTGGAGACCACCCGGACCGCCTTCTCCCTCGGCTGGCGCCTGGTCAAGCTCTATTTCATGATGGGGCTGCCGACCGAGACGCGGGCCGACCTGGAGGCGATCGTCGATCTCTCCGCCCGGGTCAAGGCCGGCGGCAGGGGAACCGAAGGGGGCGCGGACGTCAACGTAGCGGTTTCCACCTTCGTTCCCAAGCCCCACACCCCCTTTCAGTGGGAGCGGCAGATCGGCCTCGACGAGACCCTGGAGCGGCAGGGCGTGCTGCGCGATGCGCTGAAGCGCAAGAAGATGCGGCTCAAGTGGCACGATGCGCCCCTTTCTTTTTTGGAGGGGGTTTTCGCCCGCGGGGACCGGCGCCTCGGGGCGGCTCTGGAGAAGGCGGTGGATCTCGGCTGTCGTTTCGACGGCTGGCGCGATCACTTCGATTTCGACCGCTGGCTGGCGGCCTTCGACGGCTGCGGCATCGATCCGTCCTGGTATCTTCGGGAACGGGATGAAACGGAGGTCCTTCCCTGGGACCACATCGATTGCGGCAGCCCGAAGGAGTTTTTCCGCAAAGAGCGCCGCTTGGCTTTTGCCGAAACGTACACCCCGGACTGCCGGACGGGGGCCTGTTCCGGCTGCGGAGTCTGTGATTTCGACCGGGTGCGGATGCGTCTCACCGCGCCAGCCCAGGCGCCCCTTCCCGGGCCGCCGGACGACGGCGCCAATGAGGAGGAGGGGCGTCACAAGGTGCGCCTGCGGGTTCGCAAGGAGGGAAGGGCCCGGCACGTGGGGCACCTGGAGTTCATGAGCGTCTTTCATCGGGCGGTCCGTCGGGCGAAGCTTCCGCTGCGTTTTTCCGGCGGATTCCACCCGGCCCCGCGCATCTCCTTTCCCGATGCACTGCCCACCGGGGTGGAGAGCGACGCCGAAATCATCGACCTCGAATTGTTCCGGCCGGTCGGCAGTCGCGAGGCGGTGGAGGGGCTCAATCGACAGCTCCCGGAAGGTTTCAAGGTTCTGGAAGGGGCGGCGGTTCACTGGAAAACTCCTTCCCCCTCTGCTAGCATTAAGGAAGTTCTTTACCGCGTGGTACTTCCCCCGGCTGCCCCTGCCGATCTCGCCGAGCGCCTCGATGCCTTTCTGATTGCGGAGGAGGTCCAGGGATTTCGGGTCAAGGACGGCAGGCGTGCGCAAGTCGATATGCGCTCGGGGGTCCTCGACCTGCAGATCGAGGACGCTGCCCTTTGGCTGACTCTGGAAAAAGGCAGCCCAGTGGCGCTGGCGGCCCATTTGCTCGACCTGGCACCGGAAGAGGCTCGTACGTTGCGGGTTCGAAAGACGGCCGTGGTCCTGCGGTAGGGGCGATCCCGGTGATCCCCCGGAGCGCATCCAAGATGCGCTCCAGCCGACGATAATTTTTCGAAATCGTTTAAATAATTTTCTTTTTTTGGGAGAGGTGACATGACCAAGGAGCTGGTCATCAATACCACCTCCCACGAAACCCGGGTCGCCCTGCTCGAGAACGGCCACATCGCCGAACTCTATATCGAGCGCACCCGGGAGCGTGGGATTGTGGGCAATATTTACCAGGGAAAGGTGATCCGCGTGCTGCCCGGTATGCAGGCCGCCTTTGTCGACATCGGTCTGGAAAAGGCCGCTTTTCTCTATGTAGCCGATGTGCTCGACGAAATGGAGGCGGTCGAGCAGTTCATCGAGGGCGCGAGCCACCACGCTAAACCGGAGGAGGGGACGGTCGATGAGCACCTTCCCCTGCCGCCGATCGAAGATCTTCTGCAGGAAGGGCAGGAAATCCTCGTGCAGGTTTCCAAGGAGCCGATCGGCACCAAGGGGGCGCGCATCACGTCACACATCTCGTTGCCCGGGCGGCACCTGGTGTACATGCCGACGGTTGACCATGTGGGGATTTCCCGGCGCATCGAGAACGAGGAGGAAAAGGACCGCCTCAGAACGATCGTCGAAACGATCCGCCCGGACGAGACCGGTTTTATCGTCCGCACCGCCTCGGAGGGAAAGAGCGAGGAGGATCTGCGGGCCGATATGGAGTTTCTGGTCGGGCTGTGGGAGGAGATCAGCAGGCGCAAGGAAAACAAGGGGGCGCCCTGCCTGATCCACTCCGATCTGGATGTGACCAGCAAGGTGCTGCGGGACATTCTCTCCGAGGACGTCGACCGCATCGTGGTCGATTCGCGCGAAGAATACGAGAAGATTGTCCGTTTTATCGGCACCTATATGCCCAAACTGAAATACGTTATCGACTATTACGACGAAGACGAGCCGATTTTCGACGCCTTCGGTCTCGAGATCGAAATTGCCCGCGCCCTGGGACGCAAGGTGTGGCTCAAGAGCGGCGGCTACATCATCATCGAACAGACCGAGGCGCTGAACGCCATCGACGTCAATACCGGCCGGTTTGTGGGCAAACACAACCTCGAAGACACCATTCTCAAGACCAATCTGGAAGCGGTCAAGGAGATCGCCTTTCAGTTGCGACTGCGCAATATCGGCGGTCTGATCATTATCGATTTCATCGATATGGAGAGGGAGCTCCACCGGGAAAAGGTCCACTCGGCCCTCCAGGAGGCGTTGAAGGGCGATAAGAGCAAGACCAACATTCTCAAGATCTCCGAACTGGGCCTGGTGGAGATGACCCGCAAGCGGGTGCGCGAGAGTATCGGCCGGACCCTGTGCGAGCCCTGCCCGTACTGCGAGGGCAAGGGGTACGTCAAGAGCCGCACCACCATGGCGTACGAGATCTTCCGCGAACTGCGCCGGGAGATCCGCGATCTGCCCGGCTACCGGCTGACCCTGCTGGTGCACCCCGATGTCGCCGCCCTGCTTTTCGACGAGGAACACCACGGTATCGAGGATCTGGAGCGGCGCTTCGAAAAACAGATCGCCATCACCGCCCGGTCCGGTTTTCACCTGGAGCAGTTCGAAATCATGGTGGGGTGAGTTTGGGCTTGACAAGGGGCGTATCTCTGGATAAAGTGCCCCGTTACCGGATTGGCATTTACAGCGAGAGCGAGGTGAGTTAATATGTATGCGGTGATCAAGACCGGAGGAAAACAGTACAAAGTTTCCGAGGGCGACCTGGTGAAGGTCGAGAAAATCGAAGGCGCGGTGGGCGATGCCATCGAGCTGAGCGAAGTCCTCATGGTCGGCGGAGAAGAGGTAAAAATCGGAGCACCTCTATTGCCTGGCGCGAAAGTCAAAGCGCAGATCGTCCAGCAGGATAAAGACAAGAAGGTCCTTGTCTTTCATTCCAAGCGGCGCAAAGGCTATCGCAAGACCTATGGACACCGTCAGCCCATCACCCGCCTGAAAATTACAGGCATCGAGGCTTAAGGAGGCTAGAAACCATGGCACATAAAAAAGGCGTCGGCAGCTCCAAGAACGGCCGCGATAGCGCCGGTAAGCGCCTGGGAGTGAAGCGCTTCGGCGGCCAGCAGGTGACCGCGGGGTCGATCCTCGTCCGCCAGCGCGGCACCACATTCCACCCGGGGAACAACGTCGGCTGCGGCAAAGATTATACGCTCTTTGCCCTGATCGACGGGGTGGTCACCTTCGAGCGCAAGGACAAGACCCGCAAAAAAATCAGCGTTTACCCCGCCTGACCGATGGGCGTCGGTAGAGGTTTGAAAAGCCCGAGGTTCCTGACGAACTTCGGGCTTATTTATTTTAGACAGGAGACAGGAGTCAGGCTGAATCCCGAAACCTGAATCCCCAAACCTGAATCCCGGACTCTATGCAATTCGTCGATGAAGTTAAAATCCATGTCAAGGCCGGAGACGGCGGCCGGGGCTGTGTGTCCTTCAGGCGGGAGAAATTTATCCCGCGAGGCGGTCCCGACGGCGGCGACGGCGGCGACGGCGGCGACGTCTATCTCGACGTCGACCCCGGACTCGGTACCCTGCTCGATCTGCGCTACAAAGCCCATTACAAGGCCGGCAACGGTGCCCACGGCATGGGGAAAAACCGGCACGGGAAAAGTGGCGACCCCCTCGTTATCCGGGTCCCCCCGGGCACCCAGGTGTTTGATGCCGAAACTGACGAACTGCTGGCCGATCTGGTCGCTCCCGGGAGGCTCCGCCTCCTGGAAGGGGGCATGGGAGGGCGGGGCAACGCCCGTTTCGCCACCTCCACCAACCGCGCCCCGCGCCACGCCCAGCCCGGCATCGCCGGCGAGGAGCGGAGCTTGCGCCTGGAACTCAAACTTTTGGCGGATGTCGGCCTGGTGGGCATGCCCAACGCCGGCAAATCGACGCTGATCGCCGCCGTTTCGGCCGCCCGCCCCAAAATCGCCGACTATCCCTTTACCACCCTGGTGCCCAACCTCGGAGTGGTGCGCCATGGCGGGTATCGAACCTTCGTGATGGCCGATATTCCCGGGTTGATTCCGGGCGCCAGCGAAGGGCACGGCCTTGGGACCCGCTTTCTGCGCCATGTGGAGCGCACCGACCTCTTTTTGCATCTGGTCGATCTCTCCGAGCTGCAGCCGGGAGATCCGCTGCACAACTTTGAGGTGATCAACGAGGAGCTCGGCCGCCACCGCCCGGAGCTTTTGAAAAAGCCCCAGTTCGTGGTGCTGACCAAGATGGACATCACCGAAGTCAGGGAACGGGCCGAGGAGGCCGTCGGCTTCTTCCGGGAGCGTGGCTTCCGGGTGTTTGAAATCTCGGCCGTGACCAGGGAGGGCGTCCCCGCGCTGGTGGCAGCGGTCGCCGAAGCGCTCGATCGTCTGCGGCCGCGCCGTGAGTCGGTGGCGGACGGCGAACCGTGGGAGCCTTGACAGGGCCGCCGGGCCAGGGGTATCATTTTTTGCCGTTTTAAAAGACACTAATCTCGTTCTCTCGAGCGCAAGGCCCGCGGATCAGGGCAGCGCGCTTCGGAGGAAAAAGGATACGGAAGCTCAGCGGTATGCGCAAAACGGTTTTGTCTCACGTTCGACGGGTCGTCATCAAGGTGGGCAGCGGGGTCATCTCCGGATCAGGATGGCCTGGACGCTGCCGATGATCGCCTCCCTCGTCCCGGGACGTCGGCGGACTGCTGCAGCGCGGCTACGAAGTCCTGCTGGTCTCTTCCGGAGCGGTTGCCGCCGGCAAGAGGGATCTGGGCATCGTCGGCAGGCCGCAGACCATTCCCCTCAAACAGGCCGCGGCCGCCATCGGCCAGAGCCGTCTGATGCGGGTCTACAAGGATGCCTTTCGCAGTCGGGGGCACACCGTCGCCCAGGTGCTTCTGACCCGCGACGACCTGGCCAACCGCCGCCGCTACCTCAACGCCCGCAACACCCTGATGACCCTCCTGGAGCACGGCATCACGCCGATCATCAACGAGAACGATACGGTGGTCGTCGACGAGATCCGCTTCGGCGACAACGACAATCTCTCGGCCATGGTGACCAATCTGGCCGAGGCCAACCTGCTGGTCATCCTCTCGGACGTCGACGGCCTGTACGATCGCAATCCCGTCGGCGACAAAGACGCCCGGCTGATCCCGGTGGTCGAGCGGGTGACCGAAGAGATCGAGGCGATGGGCGGCGATACCGGAACCGCTCTGGGAACGGGGGGGATGGCCACGAAGATCAAGGCGGCCAAACGCGCCGCGCTCTACGGCGTGGGCACGATGATCGTCAACGGGCGTATCCCCGGGGTCTTGACCCGCCTTTTCGAGGGCGAGGAACTCGGTACCTATTTCCTGCCGGCGCGAGATCGGATGACCGCCAAGAAACACTGGATCGCCTTCGCCAAAAAGCCGCGGGGCAAACTCTTTCTCGACGAAGGAGCCAGGCGGGCCCTGGTGGAGGGGGGGAAAAGCCTGCTTCCCTCCGGAATTACCGGGGTTGAGGGAGGGTTCGACCGCGGCGACGCCGTGCGGCTGTGCAACGGCGACGGGGGAGGAATTCGCCCGAGGAGTTATCAATTACGCTCTGCCGGAACTGCTGCGGATCATGGGCAAAAAAACCGCCGAAATCGGCGAAATCCTCGGCTATAAGTACGGCGACGAGGTGATCCACCGCGACAATCTGGTTTTGAAGAAATAAGGCCCGAGGCAAAAGGCTGAAGGCTGAAGGCTGAGAGCTGAGAGCTGAGAGCTGAGAGCCTCGCACCCGGTTTTTCGGAAGGAGTTTCTATGAGCATTCGCGACACGATCATGCAGCTGGCCAAAGAGGCGAAGGACGCCTCTCGCATCATGGCCAATCTTTCCTCGGGCGTCAAAGATCAGTTGCTCGAGGCGATGGCAGATGCCCTCGAAGCAGGGGCCGCCGGTCTCATTGCCGCCAACGAGAAAGATCTGCTCGCCGCTCGGGACAAGGGACTGTCGGCGGCCATGGTGGATCGGCTGGTGTTGGACGAGAAGCGGATCGGGGCGATGGCGTCGGGCCTTCGCGAGGTAGCGGCTCTTCCCGATCCGGTGGGCGAGGTGACCGGGATGTGGCGGCGGCCCAACGGGCTGCAGGTCGGACGGGTCCGGATCCCCCTGGGAGTGATCGGCATCGTTTATGAGTCCCGGCCCAACGTCACGGCCGACGCCGCCGGGCTCTGCCTGAAGAGCGGCAACGCCGTGGTGCTGCGGGGGGGCTCGGAGGCGATCCATTCGAACACCGCGATCGGCGCCATTCTGAAGGGCGAGCTCCGGCGCCTGGGACTGCCCGAGGGCGCCCTGCAGGTCGTCTCCAGCACGGACCGCGCCGCCGTGCTGGCACTGCTTCAGCGCGAGGAGGAGATCGACCTGATCATCCCGCGCGGAGGCGAAGGGCTGATCCGCTTCGTGGTGGAAAACTCGCGCATCCCCGTGATCAAGCACTACAAGGGGGTCTGCCACGTTTTCATCGACGCGACGGCCGATTTCGAGATGGCCGAAGCGATCTCCATCAACGCCAAGGTACAACGCCCCGGCGTGTGCAACGCCATGGAGACGCTGCTGATCCACAAGGATATCGCCGAGATGTTCGTTCCCCGGATTGTGGAGCGGATGCGCAGCAACGGGGTGGAATTGCGGGGCTGCCCGTCACGCGGGAATTCGCCCCCCAGGTCACGGCGGCCACCGAGGCGGACTGGGGCGCCGAATTTCTGGATCTGATTCTGGCGGTGAAGGTGGTCGACGATCTGGACGAGGCGATTGCCCACATCAATCGCTTCACTTCCCTGCATACCGAGTCGATCGTCACCTCCGACTACGGC
This sequence comes from uncultured delta proteobacterium, assembly GCA_963783365.1. Classification (GTDB taxonomy): domain Bacteria; phylum Desulfobacterota; class Desulfuromonadia; order Desulfuromonadales; family CAWANI01; genus CAWANI01. Next base: position 28,290 of record CAWANI010000014.1, read on the forward strand.
AACAGCCAGAGATTTTTGCGGGAAGTCAATTCCAGCGTGGTCATGGTCAATGCCTCCACCCGCTTCTCCGACGGCAATCAGCTGGGGTTGGGAGCTGAAATCGGCATTTCCACCACCAAGTTGCACTCCTTCGGTCCGATGGGTCTGGAGGATCTGACCACCCGCAAATTCGTCGTTCTGGGAGACGGGCAAATCCGGGCGTAGGGGCGCTGCGTGCCGCGCCCCTGCGGAGAGTGTTATGCGAATTGGCATCTTAGGCGGCACCTTTAATCCGATTCATATCGCCCACTTGCGTATCGCCGAAGAGGTGCGCGAAGCCTGCCGGCTCGACCGGGTCCTGTTTCTTCCCGCCGCCAGCCCCCCCCACAAAGCCGTAGAGGAGAGCGTCTCCTTCGCCCACCGTTTCGCCATGGTCGAGGCGGCCATCTCCGGCAACCCGGCCTTTGCCGTGTCCGATCTGGAGGCCCGCCGCGAGGGAAAGAGCTATTCGGTAACGACCCTCGAGATTCTGCGCCGGGCAAGGCCGAAGGACGCGCTTTTTTTTATCGTCGGCCAGGATTCCTTTCGCGACATCGCCACCTGGAAAGACTATCAGAGCCTTTTTGAGCTGGCCCATCTGGTTGTGGTCTCCCGCCCCGGTGTAGCCCAGGGGGCCCCGCAAGAGCTGGTTCCGGTTGCCATTGCCGATGAGTTCTGCTATGATTCCCCGGCAAAAAAGTTACGTCACAAAAGCGGCATGTCGGTGATTTTTCTGGAGGAAACATTTCTCGATATTTCCTCCACCCGTATTCGAAGGCTGGCGGCCGAAGGGCGTTCCATACGTTACCTGGTGCCGCCTGCCGTTGAAGAGTTCATCCTTCGTCACGGCCTGTATCGGGGCCGAAAAAGGTCATAATAATCGTGCAATCGAAAGAACGGGCGGTCCTGTGCGCCGCCTACGCCCTGGAAAAAAAGGCGATCAACGTCCGGATCCTGAAAGTCGAAGGTCTTTCCTCGCTGACCGATTATCTGTTGATCGCCAGCGGAAGGTCCGATCGGCAGGTTCAGGCCGTGGCCGAGGCGGTTCGCCTGGGGCTGAAAAAAAACCACGACACCGCTCCTCTGGCCGTTGAGGGAATGCAGGAGGGTCGCTGGGTTCTGATCGATTACGGCGACGTCGTGGTTCACATCTTCCAGGAGCCGGTCAGGGAATTCTACGATCTCGAAGGGTTGTGGCGCGAGGCCGCTCAAGTGCCGATTCCGGCCGAGTACCACTGGGAGACGAAGGCCCAGGGATCTTGAGGCTGCGCCTGGTCTGCGTCGGCAAACTGAGCGCGGCGTATCTACGGGAGGGCGCGGAGGAATATGCGCGCCGTATCTCCCGCTACCTTCCCTTTTCGGTGGTCGAAGCCAAGGAGGAGAAGGGGGGGAAGAAGGCCGATCCCCGGTTCATCCGGGATCGGGAAGGCGAATGGCTCCTCGGCAAAATCCCGCCATCGGCTTTCGTGATCGTTCTGGATGAGCGGGGGCGCTCCCTGAGCTCCCGGGAAATGGCCGGACTTTTCGATCAGCCGCGGGTTCTTGGAGCCTCGGAGCTGGTGTGGGTCATCGGTGGCGCTTACGGGTTGAGCGATGCGGTGAAAAAACGGGCCGACCTGCTGCTGTCGCTTTCGGCGATGACCTTTACCCATCAGATGGTCCGCCTTTTTCTCGTCGAACAGATCTATCGCAGTCTGACCATTTTGCATAACGAACCCTACCATAACGGGTAACGCCAACGGTCGAAGGGAACGCCCTGAATGGATGAGAAACAACTGCCGTTGATCAGAAAACGGTTACTGCAGTTACGGACGGAAATGATCGGCGAGGTGCGCGGGGCCTTTGCAGCCTCGCAGACCCTCGGCCAGGACGGAGTCCCCGATATCGGCGACATGTCGGTCCATACCTACAGTCGCGATGTTCTCCTCAACCTCAGCGAAACGCAGCGGCGCACCCTCCTGGATATCGACGCCGCTCTGGACCGGCTGGCGAAGGGGGAGTACGGTCTTTGCGTCCGGTGCGAGGAGGAGATTTCCCCGCGCCGGATGGAGGTTCGTCCATTTTCCCGTTATTGCGTGGAGTGCAAGGCCGAGGTGGAGAAATTCGGCGAATAGCGCATTGAGCGTGCTGTTAGGGGAATTTTCAACGTTTATCTAAACGGTTCTGTAAAAAACTGCCATTTACTGCCTTCGGGCGCCGCCCCGGGAGAAGACCATGACCCTGTTGTCCTTCTTGCTGCTGATTATCCTGTTTCTCGCCTTTTTCATTTATTTCTCAGGGCTCAATCCGCAGGATATCACCATCTTCTTTTTCCCCAACCACAGCTTCACCTATTCGGTGGCGATCGTGGTGGTGGGATGCGTACTGCTGGGCCTGGTGCTCGGCTACGCCGCCCATCTTTTCGGCACCGTCGGCTACCTGATGAAGAACTGGCGGCGGGAGCGTGCCGAAAAGAAGTCCAGAGAAGTCGAGGCGATTTATCGCGACGGGGTCGGCCGGCTGCTTTCCGGGGACGTCAAAAAAGCCCACTCCCTGTTGCAGAAGGCCCTTGACCGGGATCCCTCGAAGATCGACACCTATATCGCCATGGCCAACGTCTATCTGCAGGAGGGGGAGCCGCAGGAGGGGCTCAACCTTCTGCTGAAGGCGAAGAGCATCGAGCCGGGAAGTCTCGAGGTGCTCTTCAAGCTGGCGGCGACCTACGAGGATCTGAAACGGGATGACGACGCCGTCGAAACATATCAGGCGATTCTGAGCCGCGAGAGCAACAACCGCAAGGCCATGCGCAGCCTGCGGGATCTTCACATCCGCCACGATCGCTGGCGCGAGGCCCTCGATCTGCAGAAAAAGATCCTCAAGGCCTCGACCGGCAGCAAGCGGCTCGACGACGAGAAACAGAAACTGCTTTCTTTGCGCTACGAGGTCGCCCACGCCGACCTCGCCCAAGGCGAAGTCGATCAAGCGAAGTCGGAGTTCAAAGACATCATCAAGGCGGCGCCCGATTTCGTCCCCGCCCGCGTCTCTCTCGGGGACGCCTATTGCGCGCAGAATCGCTCCGAGGAAGCGGTCCAGGTGTGGCAGGAAGGATATCGCAAACTGGGCAAAAGCGTCTTTCTGTCGCGGCTCGAAACTTTTTATATGGAAGCCGAGGACCCGGCGACCCTGCTCTCCTTCTTCCGCAACGCCCTCATGGACCGGGGGGACGACCTCATGCTCCGGCTCTTCTTCGGCAAACTCTACCTGCGGCTGGAGATGGTCGACGAGGCCTTCGAGCAGCTTCACGCCGTGGAGAGCGCCGGTGTCGAATCGCCGCAGCTGCATCTGCTGCTGGCTGAAGCCCAGCGGCGGCGGGACCGGATCGACGAATCGATCCAGGAGTACAAAAAGGCCCTCGGGGTCAACAGCAATCTGCGCCTGGGCTACACCTGCGAGGTGTGCGGCGCCGAATCCGAGGAGTGGGTCAGCCGCTGCCCGCGCTGCGGCACCTGGGGGAGCTGCAGCCTCTCCGGGCGCCAATTGATCCGCAGCGCCCCGTCGACGGATTTGCGAGAAATTCACCACGGCGAGAGAGCGGAATGGAGCCAGGCGTGAGGCGGCCCCTCGCGCTCGTCATCCTCGACGGATGGGGGCTCGACGAATCCGGCGATTCCAATGCGGTAAGCCGGGCCCGAACGCCCCGTCTGGATGCCCTGCTTCGCGACTACCCGTCGACCCGCCTCAGGGCCTCGGGCCTGGATGTGGGGCTGCCCGACGGTCAGATGGGCAACTCGGAGGTCGGCCATCTCAACATCGGCGCCGGCCGCATCGTCTATCAGGATCTCACCCGCATCACCAAAAGCATCGAGGACGGTGACTTTTTCCGCAACCCCGTTCTGACCACGGCCCTGCAGCAGGTCAAAAACGCCGGCGGCAAATTGCACCTCATGGGCCTTCTCTCCGACGGCGGGGTGCATTCCCACAATACCCATCTCTATGCTCTGGTGGAGCTCGCCAAACGCGAGGGGATCGGCGACGTCTGTATCCACGCCTTTCTCGATGGCCGCGATACCCCGCCGAAAAGCGGGGCAGGGTACCTCTCCGGGCTAGAAGATCGCCTGAGCGCGTTGGGACTCGGCCGGGTGGCGACAGTCATGGGGCGCTTTTTCGCTATGGACCGCGATCAACGCTGGGATCGGGTCGAGCGTGCCTATCGGGCCATGACCGAAGGGAAGGGCGAATCCTGTGCAACGAGTGAAGCGGCGATCGGAAGCGCTTACGTAGCGGGTCAGACCGACGAATTTGTCGAACCCCGGATCATCCGCCACGCTCAGGCAAACGGGTTGGTGGAGGATGGCGACGCCATTGTCTTTTTCAATTTCCGCGCCGATCGGGCGCGCGAAATCACCCGCGCCTTCACCGACGCCGAGTTTCAAGGCTTCTCCCAGCAGAGGCCACTTGCTCTTTCAGCCTACGTCTGCCTGAGCGAATACGACGAAACCTTTGGATTGCCGGTGGCGTTTTCCCCTGAAAGCCACGCCGATCTGCTGGGGGAGGTGATCTCACGGGCCGGACTTCGTCAGCTGCGGATCGCCGAGACCGAAAAGTATGCCCACGTCACTTTCTTTTTCAACGGCGGTCGCGAAGAGCCCTTTCCCGGTGAGGAGCGGGTTCTGATCCCTTCCCCTCAAGAGGTCGACACCTACGACCGGAAGCCCGCCATGAGCGCTGCGGCGGTGACCGAAGAGCTGGTAAGGCGGATCGGCAGCGAGGCGTATGATTTCATCGTGGTGAACTTTGCCAATCCGGACATGGTGGGGCATACGGGGATCATCCCGGCCGCCGTGGCCGCCATGGAGACGGTGGACGCCTGCGTGGGCGAGGTGGTGGATGCGGTCCTCGGGGCCGGCGGCAGCCTCCTGATCACGGCCGATCACGGCAACTGCGAGAAGATGGCCGATGCCCAGGGCGAGCCCCACACGGCCCACACCGCCAACCCGGTGCCGCTGATCCTGGTCGATCCGGAGCACCGGGGGGCCGGGCTGCGACCGGGAAGACTGGCGGATCTCGCCCCGACCGCGCTGCAGCTGCTCGACGTTGAAAAGCCACCTGCGATGACCGGCGAAAGCCTTCTGGCTTGAGCTGGAAACGCCGGAGCCCTTAACGCAGGGGCTCTCGGCGTCGAATGGCCGGAGTGGTGCAACGCCGCCGGTTTCGGGAGGCGCTCGGCGTAAGAGCGACCTTGGTTTTTTTGGGGGGGGGAAGTGGTCCGCTCAGGTCTGAAAACCTTTCTGGCGGAAGTCTCGGGATTGCTCGACCTGCTCCTGCCGCCAGCCTGTGCGCTGTGCGGCGTCGAACAGCCCGGTTCGCCGCCCTACCAGCTCTGTCCCGACTGTCGCGCCGGGATTCACCCCCTTTGCTCCCCCTTTTGTCCCCGCTGCTCCCTTCCGTATCTGACCGATGGCGGCAGCGATCATCTGTGCGAGGATTGTCTGCGGACACCCCCTCCGTTTGCCTGGGCGCGGGGCGTCGGTATCTATGAGGATACCCTGCGGACGGCCATCCATCGGTTCAAATTCGAGGGCGCCTTCGGTCTCGACCGCTCCTTGGGGCAGATGCTGGCGAGGACTCTGGGGGCAGATGTCAAGCGGTTTCGCCCCGATCTGGTCACCCCCGTTCCTCTTCATCGCACCCGCCTGCGTCAGCGCACTTATAACCAGTCGTTGTTGCTCGCCAAGCGCCTCGGCAGCCTCTGGGACCTCCCTGTAGCGGCCCGGCTGCTGGTGCGGATCCGGCCGACTCCGTCCCAGCAGGGGCTGAAGGCCTCCGTTCGCCGGCGCAATCTGCAGGGAGCTTTTACGCCGGGGAGACCCCTGGCAGGAGAGCGGGTGCTGCTGGTCGACGATGTCCTCACCACCGGGGCCACAGCCCGGGAATGCTGCCGGGTGCTGAGGGTGGCCGGTGCCTCGGACGTGGCCGTCGCCGTGCTGGGCCGCGCTCCCCGACACCGTTTCTGAGGGGGATGGGGGGGGCTGCCGATTCTTCTGCTTGTTTTTATCGGTATCATTTGTTAATATTTACGATATTTTGTATATATCTAATTAATTAAATACCTTTATTCTGTCACGAAGAGATATTCTGTCGGAAAAAGCGCAGTGCCGCAAAGGGGCGTGCTGCCGGCCTTTTGGACCGGGTGCATGCGGGGAGGAGCGGATCGGTGAAGTTCGAGGCCAAAAGCGACCTTACCAAGTTTCTGGACCAGGACCGGGTCCTGGAATCCCTGCCCAGCGGCCTTTTCCTGGTCGACCGCAATCAGCGCATCATCTACTGGAATGCCGAGGCCGCCCGCATCACCGGATACTCACCGCAAGAGGCTCTCGGCAAGCACTGTTCCTTTCTCTCCGGCATCCGCTGCGGTCTGCATTGTGCGCTTTTCGACGAGGGGCGGGCCAAGCCGGTACTCGGCATCCACTGCACGGTACGTAGCCGGGAGGGGAAGCGCCTCTATCTGGTGAAAAACGTCGATTATCTTCGGGACGAGAGCGGCGCCATCATCGGCGGCGTCGAATCGTTCATCGATATCACTGCCCAGAAAAATCTGGAAAGAAATCTGCGCTGCCGGACCCGGCAATTGGAAAGTCGGGTCCGCAAGCGAGTGGCCGACCTCGAAAAAGAGCGCGTCTGGTTGAGAAGGGTCCTCGACGCCATGACCGATTTGGCTTACATCATTTCTGAGGATTTCCGCGTGGTGTTTACTAATCGGGCGATGGCGGACCTTTTCGGATCGCATATCGGAGAGGTCTGTTACCGGGCGTTTCAGAACCGCGACGCGCCTTGTCCCACCTGCCCGATGGCACAGGTCCAGTCCGGCGACACCGTGCGGGAGGAGCGACCGCTGGCCCGAACCGGCCGGCTCTACGAAATTCTCCACACGCCGCTGCAGGCCGTCAGCGGCTCGGTGCACAAACTGGCCGTCTTTCGGGATATTACCGAGCGTAAGGAGGTCGAAGAGCAGCTCCGCGAGGCCAATCGGGAATTGGATGCCTTTGCCTCGACTTTATCCCATGATCTGCGCACCCCGCTGACGCCGATTATCGGATATGCTGATTTTCTGCAGGAGGAATATGCCCACTGTCTCGACGCCCAGGCCCGGGACATTCTGCAGGAAATCGAACAGCAGGGGGCAAAGATGTTGGACCTGATCGATGATATTCTGGACCTGGCGCGGGTCGGGCGCATAGAAAACCCGCCGGGCCCCATCGATGCCGAGGGGCTCGTCCGGGAAAGCCTGGAGGTGTTGCGGGATGAGATCGAATCGGGCGGCATCGCGGTTCAGGTGGAGTCGCTGCCGCCGGTGGCCGTCCCGGCAACTCTTCTCTCCCAGGTTTTCGCCAACCTGCTCATCAATGCCATCCGCTATGCAGGCGGTCCCGGCGCCCGGATTGAGGTTGGTGGCTGGGTCGAAAACGGACGTGTCCGCTACTTCGTGCGCGATCATGGACCGGGGATCCCGGTAGCGGAAAGGGACAGCATTTTCGACCCCTTTACCCGCGGATCGACAGCAGGAAAGATTCCCGGAACCGGCATCGGGCTCGCCACGGTCGGCAAGACGGCCCGGCGCTATGGAGGGCGGGCCTGGGTCGAGCAGACCCCCGGGGGCGGGAGTACTTTCTGGGTCGAGTTCGGCTTCGAAGAGCCGAGGACGAATCCGGCAAGCGCTCGAAGCGAGGAGGACCCGCGGTAGCTGGGACGGGATCTGCCGTTGGTTATTCCCCTCTCCAGAGCGCGTCGGAAAAAAATTGCCGCCGCAGGCGTTCCTCGGGGTTCTGTTCGTAGAATTCCTCCCGGGAAAAAACAAAGCGGTAACCGGAGCAATATTCAGAGAGAATTCGATAGGCTTCGTTGATTCTGCGGATCTGTTCCGGATCACCGCCGCCGTGATCAGGATGATGTCGTTTGACCAGGAGGCGGTGGCGCGAGCGAATCTCTTTCCATGAAGCCCGCATGGGCAGGTTGAAAATCCGCACCGCCTCCTGAAGCTCTTCAAAGGTCATGACCCTCTTCTCCTGCCGTAATGGCTCTGAGTCAGAAATCCCGTTCGCTTCACTCCTGTTTTTTTACCATGCCGACCTCGTCACTGCAATGCACGCTTCAAAATTGGGCTTACCCTCCGAAGCCTACCGGCGGAAAATTTAATTCAGAACGCCGTTATACCATAGATAGTAAAAAATACCTTGACCACGATTTTGTCAGTGGTATGATTTCTTCCGTAAACACACCAATGGCGACTGCGTCTTCTTCACAAGGAGCATCGATATGGAAGAACTCTGGAAACTGCGGGAGATCGGTTATCGCCTTACGGATCTGGCGAAGCGAGCAGAGTATGACCGTATGGTGAAACGTTTTCATGAAGAGGAACAGCGGGCCAATCTCAAAAATCTTCTCTACGATCCCGATCAGGATCAGTCCGGCAACGAAGAGAACCCGGGCTGAGCATCGGGAGGATCTCGGCGATGCCGGGGGGAAAACCGGCTTCGTCGGATCGCCAGAAAGAAAAGCCTCGAGAGGCCGGGTTGGCTCCGATATGTGGCCCGACCGGTTCTCTATGAATCCGGTCGGTTTTGTGTCCGGATGGCGGGTCCCCGCTCCTCTGTTTAATTCGTCCCCACTGCATTTCCCCTTTTATCTCCCCATGAAATTTTGCCGTACCTAAGGGTTTGAAACTCCTTGCCCGGCGGCTTCTTCTATGCTTAAATAAACCACTCAATCCACCATGCTGAATACTGAAAAAATTGGGAGGTAGTTTCGTGATGGAGATCCAGACCCTGCCCCTTGCAGAAAAGAAGAAACCGATCGAGGACGAATCTAAACTCGTTTTCGGCAAGCAATTTACCGACCGGATGTTCGTCATGGAGTATGATCGCGGCAAGGGCTGGCACTCGGCCCGCATCGCGCCCTACGGACCCTTCTCACTCGATCCCGGCGGCCCTGGTTCTTCATTATTCCCAGGAAATTTTCGAGGGGCTCAAGGCGTTTCGCCGCGCCGACGGTGAGATTGCCCTGTTTCGGCCCGAGGAGAACGTCAGCGGTTCAACCGCAGCGCCCAGCGCATGTGCATGCCCGAGGTGGATGAGGCCTTTTTTCTCAAGGCGCTGAAGGAGCTGGTGCGCCTTGAGTCCGACTGGGTGCCCCGCAGTGAAGGGACCAGTCTCTATATCCGGCCGACGATGATCGCCACCGAGGCCGTTCTCGGCGTACAAGCCCGCCGACCGCTACCTCTGCTACATCATCCTCTCCCCGGTGGGCGCCTACTACAAGGGGGGACTGAGCCCGGTCAAGATCTGGATCTCCGACGAGTATGTCCGCGTCGCTCCGGGCGGAACCGGCGAGGCCAAGACCGGCGGCAACTATGCGGCCAGCCTGCGCGCTTCCATGGAGGCGGCCCGAGAACGGCTTCGACCAGGTGCTGTGGCTCGACGCGGTTGAGCGCCGCTACGTCGAGGAGGTCGGCAGCATGAATATCTGCTTTCTCTACGACGGCAAGGTCGTCACCTCGCCGCTCAAGGGGACGATTCTCGACGGCATCACCCGCCGCTCCGTTCTCGCCCTGGTGCAGGAGATGGGCTACGAGGTCGAGGAGCGGGCTCTAACGCGTCGATGAGATCCTCGACGGCGCCGAAAACGGCCGACTTGCAGGAAGCCTTCGGCACCGGCACCGCCGCCGTGGTCTCCCCGGTCGGCCAGTTCACCTATCGCGACCGCACGGTGAGTTTGAAGGCGGCGAAGCCGGAAAGCTGACCATGAAACTGTATGAGACCCTGACCGGTATCCAGTATGGCCGCCTCCCGGATCCCCATGGTTGGGTGGAGCTCATCTAGGCCTCCCCGTCCATTTGGAGCGTTTTCGAGATCCCCCCGGCCGGCGGCCGGGGGGATCTTTTTTTTCGTTTTTCCCGGGACCTTCCATCCGCCCGTACTTCAGGCATTCGTGGTTAAAAAATAGGCATGGAGTGCCTTTGCTTTTTTGGGCGGGGCGGGTAAGGTTTTGAAAACAAAGGAAATAGCCGTGTGGCACAGGCTTTGCTGAGAGGGTTCTCTGTGTCCGGACTATTCACGAAGCCTTCGTCGCAAGTTCTCAAGAATAATCCGGACGCCATCACGCTTGACCCCTCGGTCCTGTCAGAGACGATTAACACGGAGGTGTACGACGATGTACAAAAGCAGAGTCGCTATTGGCAAACTGATTTTCCCTCTCCTGGGATGGATTCTCGTACCCGTCGCTGGGCTTTGCGGCGGCGGGTCCGAATTCGGGCGATACGGCCTGGATGCTGGTCTCTTCGGCTCTGGTGCTGCTGATGATTCCGGGGCTGGCCTTTTTTTACGGGGGCATGGTCCGCTCGAAAAACGTTTTATCCACTTCCATGCATTCCTTCGCCGCCATGGCTCTTATCGGCGTCCAGTGGGTGGTGGTGGGATACACCCTCGCTTTTGGGGGCTCCGGCCCCCTGATCGGCAATCTGGATCATGTCTTTCTGGCGGGCATCACCCCCGAGAGCTTGACCGGGACCATTCCGACCCTGGCTTTCGTCATGTTTCAGGGAATGTTCGCCATCATTACGCCCGCCCTTATTTCGGGGGCCGTGGCCGAGCGGATGAAATTTTCGACGTATTGCGTGTTCATCCTGCTCTGGGCGACCCTGGTCTACGATCCGCTGGCCCATTGGGTCTGGGGGAGCGGGGGGTGGCTGTTGAAAATTGGGGCCCTCGATTTTGCCGGCGGCACGGTGGTGCACCTTTCCTCGGGGATTTCCGCCCTGGTTCTCGCCCTGTTTCTGGGAACCCGCAAAGGGTATCCTCACGAACGCATTTTCCCTCACAATCTGCCGATGACCTTATTGGGCGCGGGGCTGCTCTGGTTCGGCTGGTTCGGCTTCAATGCCGGCAGCGCCCTTTCTTCAGGCGGCAGTGCGGCTCTCGCCTTTGCCACCACCCAGACCGCTGCCGCCGCCGGGGCCCTTTCCTGGATGCTGGTGGAATGGATCCGGGACGGCAAGCCCAGCGCGCTGGGGGCCGCTTCCGGTGCGGTGGCGGGTCTGGTCGTCATTACCCCGGCGGCCGGCTTCGTGGTCCCCGGGTGGGCGTTGGTCATGGGGCTGATGGCAGGGTGCGTCTGTTACAGCGGTGTGATGCTCAAGCATAAAATCGGTTATGACGATTCCCTGGATGCGTTCGGTGTTCACGGGGTCGGAGGCGCCTTTGGCGCGGTAGCGACCGGGGTTTTCGTGACCGTGGGCGGAACGGGGTTGATCGAAGGCCATGTCCATCAGCTTCTGATCCAGTTGCTCGGGGTGGCGGCGGCAGCCACCTACGCCGTAGTGGTGACGATTCTCATCCTGGTGGTCCTCAAGGCGACTATGGGGCTGCGGGTCAGCCGGGAGGAAGAAATCATGGGCCTCGACCAGACGGCTCATTCGGAAACCGGGTACAATTTCTGACCGCCGCGAGCCTTTTCTTCATTCTTCCGATGCCCCGGTCTCCGGGGCATTTTTTTATCAAAAAATGAGTATCAATTGTACTTATATGGAGTAAAGAGGATTCGGGAGAGGGTCATTTTATCTTCCCCCGATCGGCAAAAAGAGGGTGTGAGGGGAGATGGTAGTTTTTAAAATATGTGAATTTCTATAGACCTAGACGATGCATGAAAAGATTGGCGGTTTTTGGTTGACGTTGGTACTTTTGTTGCAATTGTGTTCGAGGTTGGCCAGCGAAGCCGCGCAGAAATCGATCAATTCAACCTGGAGGTGACCCGATATGTGTCGCATCGGAGCGATAAAAAGTCTGAACTACGTGCATCCGAGCAAAGCCCTGCTGCTGATGCAGTCGCAACAGAAGGGACACGACAATTCGGGATTTGCCATGGTCATGCAGGACCTGGGCGGCATTTTCGAAGGGTACAAGCATCTGCCCACCCTGTCGCTGGCCTGCACCGACGAGGGGCTGCAGATCGCCGAGGACATGCTGCACGCCGCCGGTTTCCAGCGGGTACTGCAGTGGGTGCCGGAGACCAGCAGCGAGCCCGGCCTCGATATCAACGCCATGCCCAATTACGCCTTCGAGACCTTCGACTATCCCCGCAGCTACAAGCAGGCCTCGCAGAAGGAAAAAGAGGAACTGCTGCTCGACATGCGCCTGCGGCTGCGGGTGGCCCTCGAGGACGACGATCAGGGGTTCGTCTACTCCTTCTGGCCCGACGTGGTGACCCTCAAGGAGATCGGCGACCCGCGCGATATCGGCACCTATTTCAATCTCTGGCAGCCGGATAACAAGTTTACCGCCCGGGTGATTACCGCCCAGTGCCGCCAGAACACCAATTACGATATCGTCCGTTACGCCGCGCATCCCTTCTTCCTGCAGGGGTATACGGCGCTCGCCAACGGCGAGAACACCTTCTATCTGAAGAACAAGGAGTTTCAACGCAAGCTGCACCGGGGCTATATCGGCTTCGAGTCCGACTCCCAGTGCTTTCTCTATACCCTGCACTATGTTCAGCGCCAGCTCGGGTGGCCTCTTTCCTACTACAAGCAGGTCGTCACCCCGCTGTCCTTCGAGGAGATCGGGCGGCGTGAGGATCGCGAGCCGCTGCTGGCCATCCGCCAGTCGCTCGCGCACCTGGAGATCAATGGGCCCAACACCATCATCGGCGTTTTGCCCGACGGCACGCTCTTTACCTGCTGCGATGCCAAAAAGCTGCGCCCCATCGTGGTCGGTCGCTCCAGCGACACCGTGGTGTTCTCTTCCGAGGTGTGCGGCGTCAACGAAATTCTCCCCGAGCGCGACTGGGAGGCCGATATTTATCCCAATGAACGCGAAACCGTGGTGATCGGCAACGATTTGGAGGTACAGCGATGGAAACAATGAAAATACACGACGTCACGGCCACCGATCTTCCCTGGAAGATCCGTTACGACGCCAGTCGCTGCACGCTCTGCGGCTCCTGTGTGGCCGCCTGCTCCTTTCGGGCTATCGAGCCCAAAGTCGAGCGGCGACGGATGATCTTCTCCGAAGGGGATTTCCCCGAGCCGAAGGCCCGCTTTTCGGCCGTGCCGGTCATCCGCCAGGCCCACTCGATCAAAAACTACTGTCGCGGCTGCGGCATCTGCGAAAAAGTCTGTCCCAACGATGCCATCGCGCCGGTGCGCAATGTGGATACCCGTCATCCCATCGTCACCCGTTGCCTGGCCGGGGACTCAATCAAACGGGGCGGGCGCAAGAACCTGGAGGCCACCGTCCGCACCCTTGACCGGATGCGGGTCGGCCGCATCTCGCAGATGACCGACCCGAGCCTCGATGCCCAGCGTCACACCTTCGATCTGCTGTCCCCTTTCGGACGCATTCTCCCCGCCGATAAGCTGCCCTTGAAGGTCGACGCGGCGGGCAGGCTGGTTCCTGACGGCCAGACGCCGCCGGTGCGCTGGATCTATCCTGTGATCATCGGCGACATGTCGATCGGCGCCCTCTCCTGGCGCATGTGGGAAGGCGTGGCGATGGCTGTCGCCTACCTCAACGAGGAGTGCGGCCTGCCGGTACGCATGTGCTCCGGCGAGGGGGGGATGCCGGTGCGCCTGCTCAAAAGCCGCTACCTCAAGTACATGATTCTGCAGATCGCCTCGGGCCATTTCGGCTGGAACCGGATCATCAAGACGATGCCCCACATGGTCGAGGACCCGGCCGGCGTGCTGATCAAGATCGGCCAGGGCGCCAAGCCCGGCGACGGCGGCCTGCTCATGGCGCAGAAGGTGGCCGAGCATATCCAGGCGATTCGCGGGGTGCCCAAGACCGACCTGCTCTCCCCACCCAACCACCAGGGACTCTATTCCATCGAGGAGAGCGTGCAGAAGATGTTCCTCTCTTTCAACGCGGCCTTCAAGTTCCGCGTCCCGGTGGCGATCAAGGTGGCGGCCAGCGCCACCAGCGTTTCGGTCTTCAACAACCTGGTGCGCGACCCCTACAATATCGTCGGCGGTTTTTTCCTCGACGGCATCGACGGCGGGACCGGCGCGGCCCACGAGGTGTCCCTCGATCATACCGGCCACCCCATCGTCAGCAAGCTGCGCGATTGCTACCTGGCGGCGGTGGCCCAGGGGCGGCAGGGGCAGATTCCCCTGTGGGCGGGCGGCGGCCTCGGCAAGACCGGCGACCTGGCCGCCGATGCCTTCAAGATGATCTGCCTGGGGGCGAACGGGGTTTTTACCGGCAAGCTGATCCTGCAGATGGCCGGCTGCGTCGGCAACGACATGGGCCGCTGCAACGCCTGCAATACGGGGCTGTGCCCCGCCGGCATCACCACCCAGGAGCCGGCGCTGGCCCATCGACTCGACCCTGAGAAAGTGGCTCAGAACATCGTCAACTATTTCCTGGCCATGGACCAGGAAATGAAAAAACTCATGGCCCCCATCGGCAACTCCTCTCTGCCCGTCGGTCGCGCCGACGCCCTGATCTCCACCGATCGGGCCGTGGCGGAGAGGCTTCAGATTCAGTATGTCTGTTAGGCCAAAGGCCCGAGGCCCGAGGCCCAAAAACGACTGCTTTACGATTGATGGTTGCGCAAAAACACATGGGATGGCTAAGCAAAAATTTCGTCCTACAAGGCCTGGTGGTTTTTCAGGGGCGAAGGCCACCATCAGGGTGGTCGAGGTCCTGAAAAAGCGCCGTAACGCCGTAGGGCGGACTTTTTGCGACGCCATCAAGATTAATACCTTTTGCCTTGGGCCTTTTGCCTTGGGCCTGAAAAAGGGGTTTTCATATGCCTGCCCAAATCATCGGCTTTGACGAAAACAAAAACAGGATTTCCACCCAACGCCTGCTGCTGCAGATCCATGCGGCGCTCGAGGGGGGAGAGACCGAATTCGAGGTTCTCTCTTCGGGGCATCACAATATCGGCGGCCCCCTGTGGACCGAGGACGGCAAGCCGTTGCGGTTCCGCGTGAAAAATCCCGGTCAACGGGTCGGCTCCTTTGGCCTGGATGGAACGGAGATCGTTGTCGAGGGCTCGGCGCCGGCCGACGCCGGCTGGCTCAACGCCGGTGCCATCCTGACCATTCGAGGGGACGGCGGCGATACGACCGCCCACTGCGCGGCGAGCGGCAAGATTTTCGTCGGCGGCCGGGTCGGCACCCGTTCCGGGTCGCTGATGAAACACGATCCGGCCTATGAGCCCCCCGAGTTCTGGGTACTCAAGCGCACCGGTTCCTTCTCCTTCGAATTCATGGGGGGAGGGATCGGGGTCGTCTGCGGCGTCGGCTGCGAGGGGATCGAATCGGTCCTCGGCGACCGCAGCTGCGTCGGCATGGTCGGCGGCACCATCTATGTCCGCGGACCGGTAGCGGGGCTCTCCGAGGATGTCTGGCTGCTCGAGCTGGATGAGGCCGACCGGGAGTTTCTGGCAGGCAATATCCCCCTCTTCCTCGAGAAAATCGCGCGTCCGCAGCTGCTGGAGGAGCTCACCGATTTTTCTTCCTGGAACAAGATCGTCGCCAAGACCTACGAGGAGCGCAAGGCTCACTCTCGGCCGACCATGCGCGAGTTTCGCCGCGACAAGTGGGTCGAGGGAGGGATCTTCGGCGACGTGGTCCGGGACGACTACGATCACGTGGCCGGTCTGGTCAATTCGGGAGACGACCGGCTGAAAGTCCCCCACTGGCAGGACAAACATTACGCGGCGCCCTGCCAGGCGACCTGCCCCTCGGCCATTCCCACCCAGGACCGCATCAATCTGCTGCGTCAGGGGAGGGTCCGCGAGGCGCTGGAACTGGTCCTCAACTATTCCCCCTTCCCGGCGAGCGTCTGCGGCGAAGTCTGCCCCAACCTGTGCATGGACGCCTGCACGCGGCAGTTCGTCGATCATCCGGTGGCGATGAAGGAGCTCGGACGGCTCTCCCTGGAAGCGGCGGCACCGCAGGCCAAACCCGAAACAGGGAAGCGGGTCGCCGTGATCGGCGGCGGCCCCGGCGGCCTCGCCGCCGCCTGGCAGCTGCGCCTGCTCGGCCACGCGGTCACCGTCTATGAGGCCGATGCTGAAGTCGGCGGCAAGCTTCGTCAGGTCATCCCCGCCGAGCGCCTGCCGGGCGCGGTGCTGCGCACCGAAATCGACCGGATCAAGCAGAGCGGCGTGACCCTGAAAACCGGCGCCAATGTCGATGCCGATCTCTTCGAGCGCATCCGCACCGAAAACGACGCCGTGGTGATCGCCACAGGCGCCCACAACCCGGTGGTGATCCCTTTCCCGGGACACGAGCGGCTGGTCAAAGGGCTTGATTTTCTCAAGGAGATCAACGCCGGCGGACGCCCCGCCGTGGGCGAGCGGGTGGTCGTACTCGGCGCCGGCAACGCCGGCATGGACGTCTGCCTCGGCGCCTATGCCATGGGGGCGAAGAAGGTCGTCTCCGTCGACGTGCAGCGCCCTGCCGCCTACAAGAACGAGATCGAGCATGTCCACTCCCTGGGCGGCGAGATCGTCTGGCCCTTTTACACCGACAAGATCGACGCGCAGGGGGTTCACGGCAAAGACGGTCGCCTGATCGAGGCCGATACGGTCATCATCGCCATCGGCGAGCGCCCCGACCTCTCCTACGTCCCGCGTGAGTGGCTGACCGATCGGGGGATGATGGATGTCGACGACTGCTGGCAGGCGGTGAAGGCGCCCGAGGTTTTCGCCATCGGCGACACCATCAAGCCGGGCCTTCTGACCCACGCCATCGGCGCGGGTACGGAGGTGGCCGGATATATCGACCTGTATCTGGCCGGCGAGACGTTGGTGCCGCGCCAGAAGCCGGAGCCGATCCCCCAGAAGTGCCTCTCCAAAGAGCTCTTCCGCCCCCGCAACCGTGGGCGCTTCTGCCTGAGCGACGCCAAGGACGAGACCAGCCGCTGTCTCTCCTGCGGGACCTGCCGCGACTGCAGCATGTGCCTCGAGGCCTGTCCGGAAGGAGCGATCCGCCGGGTGGAAACGGCAGAAGGCGGGTTCGAATACGTTTCCGACGATCACCTGTGCATCGGCTGCGGCATCTGCGCCGGTATCTGTCCCTGCGGGGTGTGGGCGATGGAGCAGGTGGTGTAGGCTCCTTCGGAAAGTGTCTCTCATCAAAACGGCGGGACCCAGGTCCCGCCGTTTTGTCTTCCGGGAAGGGGGTTGCCCTTGCCAGAGAGGCTTTTTCCGCTATCCTTTCAGGTACTTTCACCCCTTCATCCGGAGAGAATCGCCATGCCCGAGCAATGGAAATGTACGGTCTGCGGTTACCTGTACGACGGCTCGGAGCCGCCGCCCCGCTGCCCCCGGTGCGGGGCTGACGGCGCCCGTTTTATTCCCCGCGAGCGGGTCCGTCTCAACCTGCTGTACGATTTGAAGGCCTCCTTCGTCCCCCATGCCGTCGCCTCCCACTTCCCCAGCGGCCTGATCCCCGCCGCCCTGCTGGCGATGATCCTGGCACTGGCAACGGGGAGGGGCGCCTTCGATACGACCGTATTTTACCTGCTGATCCTCGCCTGGGTGGCCGTGCCCGTGCTGGTCGTCTCGGGGATCATCGATTGGCGAAAACGGTTCGGCGGCGTGAAGGCGACCATCTTTTACAAGAAGATCTCGCTGGCGGCAGTCCTCTTCCTCTCCGGCGGCTGCGCCATCGCCATCCGCCTTTCTCATCCCGACATCCTGCAGGACGATGGTATCCTCCACGGGATCTATCTGGGACTGGTCCCGCTCATGGTTCTCTGCACGGTCCTGCTGGGACACTACGGTGGGAAGCTGGCTTTTCAGTGGAAAAAACGCACGTGGTAACCATTTATCCCCGCTGTCCGAGCCGAGGTGGGCCCCCGCCCGGGTCCGGCTTGCAAAAATTGCCATTTCAGTCGATAATCCTTTCTGTTTTTTGCCACCGGCCTGCTGGCCGGCGTGGCTGACTTTCTGGCCAAACCGTTCAGTCCGGCGGGGCTGCGAGGCAGGGTGAGTGCCTGTCCCGATTGGAGCGAAAGAGCGCCGCCGTAAGTGGCCGGCGGATGAAGGAAGGATGATGGCGTCGCAAAAAGTCCGCCCTACGGCGTTACGGAGTTTTTTCAGGACCTCGACCACCCTGATGGTGGCCTTCGCCCCTGAAAAACCACCAAGCCTTGTAGGACGAAATTTTTGCTTAGCCATCCCAGGAGTTTTTGCGAAAGTATCAAGGATAAACCGACATGAAAAAGGATCTGGTGCAAAAGGGGGCCATTATTCAGCGGGACAAGGAAACCTACGCCATCGCTCCGCATATTCCGGGAGGCATCACCGACGCCGCAACCCTGCGCAAGATCGCCGGGGTCGCCGAGCGCTACGGGGCCCGGGCGTTGAAGCTGACCAGCGCGCAGCGCATCGCCATCATCGGCCTGCCCGAAGAGGAGTTGGACCGGATCTGGGCGGAGCTGGGGGAAAAACCCGGAGCCGCCATCGGCCTGTGCGTGCGATCGGTCAAGGTCTGCCCCGGCACCGACTACTGCAAGCGGGGCCAGCAGGACTCGGTCGCAGTCGGCCTGGAAATCGACCGCCGCTACCACGGCATGGAGCTGCCCTGGAAATTCAAGATGGGGGTCTCCGGGTGCATGAACGACTGCGGCGAGGTCTGCGTCAAGGATCGTCGGGCTGATCGGCACCCCCAAGGGGTGGAACCTGATGGTCGGCGGCAACGGCGGCAGCCAGCCGCGGCTTTCGACAAAACTGCTCGTCCATCTGCCCTCTGACCGGGAAGCCCTGGCCGCGATCGACCGCGTGATCTGCTGGTTCAAGGGCCAGGAGCGGCGCTGCCGGATCGGCAAACTCGTCGAGGAAATGGGAATCGAAGCCTTTCGCGAAGAGGTGTTGGGCGCGGTGGAAAACGGGTTGCGGAAGGGAGCCTGACCGGGCTCCTTTTTTGGTGGGTCGCAGCGATGTCCTGCGGCCATCACGGCAGGCTCTCGGACTCAGGTGCCGGAGGACTCTTCGCGGACAAACCGGTAGCCGCGGCCGCGCACCGTCAGGAAATGGATCGGATTAGCGGGGTCCGGCTCGAAGTATTTGCGCATGCGGACGATGAAATTGTCCAGGGTGCGGGTTTCGGTGTCCGGCGAGATACCCCAGACGGCCCTGAGCAGTTCGGCCCGCGAGAGAATTTCGCCTTCCCGCTGAAAAAAAGTGCGCAGCATCCGCACTTCCAGATCGGTCAGGGGCAACTCCCCCTGAGGTGTCCTGGCCCGGTGGCTCTTCAGGTCGACCTCGTTGCTGCCGAAGGCGTAGCGCCCTCCCTGGGCGGGCCCCGGGCGGTACCACTCTGATCGGCGCAGCATACCCTTTACCCGCAGCAGGAATTCGTCGAGGTTGAAGGGCTTGGTCAGGTAGTCGTCGGCGCCCAGGCCGAGGCCCTCCACCCGATCCTTTTCGCCGGTGCGGGCGGTCAGAATCAGGATCGGCAGCCGCGGGTCCTGCCGCCGCAGGGTGCGGCAGACGACCAGTCCGTCGATGCCGGGCAAGGTCAGATCGAGCACCACCAGGGCATAGGGGGCTTCCCCGATGCGCTCGAGGGCCTCCTCGCCGGTTTCGACGTGATCGACGTCGTATCCCTCTTCTTCCAGGTTGAAAACGAGGCCGCGGGCGATATTCGGCTCGTCCTCCACCAGCAGAATTTGGGCGGCGGTCATGTTCCCTCCTCGGCGGGCGGCTCTTCGATCAGCGGCAGCAGGATGTGAATGGTGGTTCCCTTGTTGGTCCCCTCGCTTTCCAGCCAGACCTTGCCATGGTGAAGCCGCACGATCGCCCGGACGATAAACAGCCCCAGGCCCGACCCCCGGATGGTTGCGCCGGTGCGTACCCGGTAAAACATGTGAAACACCTTCTTCTGTTCTTTTCTCTCGATCCCCTTCCCCTGGTCGGAAAAGCTCAGGTGGGCGAAGGTCCCCTCTTTTTGCAGCCGGATCAGGATCTTCGGCGGTCCGTTCGCATACAGCAGCGCATTTTCGAGCAGGTTGCGAAAAACCGTCTCAAGCGATTCGGGCTCGATGCGCGCGTGAAGATCCGGGGTGATCTCCAGCTCCATCTTTCCGGCTTTGGGCAGAGAAAACTGGCGAGCGCGAAAATAGCGGGAGACCAGCTCGGAGAGATCGCCGGGATGGAGGAAGAGTTTCAGCCCTCTCTGTTCCAGGCGGTTGGTGGAGAGCAGGTTGTCGATGAGGGTGCCGAGCCGATCGGTGTCGGCCAGCATGGTATCGAGAAAGGTCTCCATCTTCTCCGGCGAGGGGTGTCGCCGGCGAATCGTTTCGAGGTGCAGCTGCAGAGAGGCCAGCGGCGATTTCAGCTCATGCGTGACCTGGGCGATGAAGTGGCGCTGGGCCCGGTTGAGAGCGGCCTGTCGCTGCCAGAAGAGAAAAATGACATACACCCCGACGAGAATAGCCAGCAGCAGAACCAGGCCCTCGACCAGGATGAACCAATCCACCCCCCCCTGGAGCAGCTCCGGTCCGTACTTCTGGGCGATGGCGCGCAGTTTGCGGTGGCTTCCCATGAACCAGTAGATCCAGAAGACAACCACCAGAATCCAGACCAGCTGGATGCCGATAAAGGCCATCAGGGGATTGATGATGCGGCGAAAGAGCTTCATCCCTTCTGTTTACCATTCCTGACGGGCCTCCGACAAGGCAAAACGCGGGATCGCAAGCCGTAAGCCGCAAGCCCGACAGCCTCCAGCCTGCAGTCTGTTGTCTGCTGTCTGTCAGCCCTGTATGCCTGCTGCCTGCTGCCTGCTGCGGCGCGGTTCAGTTCAGGTCGAAAAGGAGAAACTGCGCCTCCTTTCCGGCGGTGATCGCCAGGTTGGACTCTTCGCTGATGGCCGCCCCATCCCCCTGCCGCAGCTCCGTTCCGTTCAGATTCAGGTTCCCGCGGGTGACCTGCACCCAGGCGTGGCGCCCGGGGGGAAGCCCGTAGTCGACCCGTTCGCCGCTCTCGAAGGTGCCGGCGTAGAGACGAACGTCCTGGTGCAGAACGGCCGAGTCTTCATCGCCGTTCGGCGAGGCGATCAGCTGCAGGCGGTTAATTTCCCCTTCGGTGAAGGTCTTCGTTTCGTATCCCGGTTCCAGCCCCTTCACCTGCGGCAGAATCCAGATCTGCAGCAGGTGGGCCTCCTCGGTTTCGGACGGGTTCACCTCGCTGTGGCGGATCCCCGTTCCGGCGGTGATGCGTTGGACCTCTCCGGCGCGAATGGCCGCGCGGTGGCCGAGGCTGTCCTGGTGCTCCAGCGTTCCGCCGAGGATAAAGGTCAGAATCTCCATGTCCCGGTGGGGATGGAGGGGAAAACCCTGCGCCGGTCCCACCCGGTCTTCGTTGATGACCCGCAGGGTGCGAAAGCCCATGAACTGGGGATCATGGTAGGTGTCGAAGGAAAAGGTGTGGTAACTGTCGAGCCACTCCGACTGAAAATGCCCCCGATCTTCCGAGCGACGTGGTTGAATCATGGTTGTTCTCCCTGTTGGCGAAACGGCGATGGTCGATGCCTCGATTGGCTCAGCGATGCCTATCGGGGCGGGCGTCAATCGCCTTTGCGGGTGAGGAGCCGGTCGAGGGACCAGCGGCCTCCCCCTTTGATCATGAGCGCCACCGCGATGGCGATGACCAGGATGTGATACTCGATCCCTTCACCGGCCTGCTTTCCGGACCAGTTCATGAAGAATCCATTCGGCAGATGGACCATCCAGGCCGCCACCCCCATTTCGATCCCGATTCCGAAGGCCGCAACGCGGGTGAGAAAACCGGTAATGAGGCCGAGGGCGCCAAAAAATTCGGCGACGATGGCAAGAATGGCAAAGGCAAGGGGGATGCCCATGGTGGCGGTGAAATAGTGCAGGCTGGGGGACAGACCGTACCCGCCGAACCAGCCGAGAACCTTTTGCGCCCCGTGGGGGAACATGACCACCCCGAGAAGAACCCGCAAGACCAGAGCGGCGCTGTCTTTTTCGGTTCTGATCAAAGCCTTCAGCATGGTGGCCTCCTTTTATTGTTCAGCCTTTCGCCGCCGAGGGGCGGAAGAGAAAATTTTCATCCCCGGCGGCCACGGATTTGAAGCTGTAATTATTACTGTTTAGGTAATGTTTACGTTTTAAATCTATCCCCCTATCGCGGTTGTGTCAAGCCGGCGTTTCCGGGCGGATGCGGGGAAGCGACCCCCTGCGCAGGGGCCAGGTCGCATGAACGGCCGGTGGTGATCTTCCGGAGCCTCCCTTTTCACCGCTCCTCCAGCATCTCCTGGAGGCGAAGGGCATTTCGGGCCGCATACCCCGCCTCGTCGTTGTCGAAATAGCAGTAGATCTCTTTCCCCTGGTCCGTCCAGCTCGTGAAGGCGCCGGCCCAGCCGGCGAGGGTTTGCGGATCATAGTTCCCCTGGTAAGGCCCTTCAGGGCCGTGCAGGCGGATATAAACGAAGTCGGTCGTGACTTCCCTGGGGGAGAGCCGCCGGTCCAGTTCGTAGATGCAGAAGGCGGCTCCGAAATCGGCAAGGGCCTCCAGGATCGGAGTGGAAAACCAGCTCTCATCGCGAAACTCGAAGGCATAGCGATGCGCTTGCGGCAATGTTTCCAGGAATTCGCGAAGCCGCTGCGGGTTACACTTCCAGTGAGGAGGCAGTTGGAAAAGGATCGGACCCAGCTTCTCACCGAGGACCTTCGTGCATTCCAGAAAGAGCCTCAGGGAGTCCTCAGGATCCTTCAGCTTTTTCATGTGGGTGATGTAGCGGCTGGCCTTGACGGCGAAGATGAAATCCTTCGGAACCGTATCGCGCCAATGGGCAAGCGTCTGCTCCGATGGCAACTGGTAGAAGGTGTTGTTGATTTCGGCGGTGTGGAAACGTTCGGCGTACCAGGAGAGAAAGGTTTCCTGCGCCAGGTCGTCGGGATAGAAGGACCCCTTCCAGTGGGGGTAATGCCAGCCCGACGTGCCGATATGGATTTTTCGCCGACCGGCCATATCCGACCTTTTAATGTCTCTGTTCAGCCGGCCAAGCCTCTGCCGACAAGAAAGCCGAACAGCAGGGAAGAGGTCCCGACTGTTCGGCTTTCCCTTTTGCGGAAGACCCGTCGCGTTTCGATCCCGCTCGCAAGGTGGGGCCGCACAAGGGGATAAAATCCCCTTTCCGAGGAAGCGGGTTCCGCTTGACGAATCAAAATTTAGCAGGCAATAGCGAAACGTCAACAAGAAGAAACGGCATCCCCGGTAAAAGGCCGGCACCATCGTCGCCGCTGGACTCCGCGGGAATATCGATTAAGATGAAAATTGTGTTATGGCTTTATCTTGCCCTGGTCTCCGATTTTGAGACCGGTGTGAAGGAGTGTCCATGGATCGGAAGATTTTCGGAACTCTGGTGGCGTTTTCGTTGCTGTTTTTTTATCTGTTTCTGGTGTTTCTGGTTGCTGCTCCCTTTCTTCGTCCGTTGGTCTGGGCGGGGATCCTGGTGACCACCACCTTTCCCCTTTACCGCAAGGTGCGCTCCCGCGTGGGAGGGCGGGACTGGCTCGCGGCGTCGATCATGACGCCGGCGGTTGTCCTGTGCCTGGTCGTTCCTCTGGTGGCCCTGATCTTTTTCCTGACCCAGGATGTCACCCATTTCTATGAAACATTGCAGCTGGGGGCGGGGAAGGGCGGCCCCTTAACCATTGCGCGGTTGGAGCACTACCCGCCGATACGCACCATCGTCAATGCCGTGAAACCGGTGCTGGAACAGTTCGGCGTGAATATCCATCATCTTCTGCAGTTGGCCGCCGGCGAGGCGAAGGCGTTTCTGGTCACCTATTCGACAGCCATCCTCAAGAATCTCTTCTCCTTCAGCATGAAGCTCTTCATCCTGGTGCTGGCGCTGTTTTTTCTCTACCGCAACGGCGAGGATTTCCAGCAGCATCTGCGGGCGCTGGCGCCGACCGATATCGAAGGCACCGGGGAACTCATCGCCCGGATGGAGACGATTCTTTCGGCGGTACTCTACGGACTGTTTCTGACCTGTCTGGTGCAGGGGATTTGCGGTGGCGTGGGGTATTGGATCGCCGGTCTGCCCTCTCCGGCTCTCTTCGGGGTCCTGACGGCGATCGCCGCCGTTATTCCGGTTTTTGGAACATCGCTCGTCTGGGTGCCGGCCGCCCTCTATCTGTTTTTCACCGGCGCCACCTGGAAGGCGTTTTTTCTGCTCGGCTGGGGACTGATCGTGGTAGGGAGCATGGACAATCTGCTGCGCCCCTATCTGATCAGCGGCCGGGGACATGTCTCCTTTCTGGTCGGAGCGCTGGGCGTTCTGGGCGGGGTGGCGGCCTTCGGTTTCATCGGGGTGGTCGCCGGCCCGATTCTGCTGGCCCTGTTCTGGACCGTACTCGAGATCTTTCTGAAACGAAAAGATGCTCTGAGCGAGGGCTGAGGCCCGGTATCCCGACGGTGGTCATGCGACCGATGCCGGTTTTCGGCAACCGGGGCAGCGCCATCTCCCGGCGGGAGAACCTCAGGCGCCCGCGGAAACTGTGGTAGACTTTACCAGGCCGGGCGGTGTCCGATCCGCCTCGTCTATCCATTCATGCAAATCTGATCTAATTTTGGAGGCATATCTGACGTGAGTGACCCATCGACCGATGCACTTCCCTCCGCCCTCGAGCGGATGGAGGAGATCGCCCGCCTGAGCGCGGGCCGGCGCCTGGCGGTCTTTCTCGACTACGACGGGACGTTGACCCCCATCGTCTCGCGTCCTGAGGACGCCGTCCTTGCCGCGGCCACTCGCCAGGCGGTGAAACGGCTGGCCGAGCTCTGCACCGTGGCAGTGATCAGCGGTCGCGACCGGCGCGACGTGCAGGCCCTGGTGGGGATCGGCGACATTGTGTACGCCGGCAGCCACGGCTTCGATATCGCCGGCCCGCATGGCTACCACCTGGAATATCAGCACGGGACCGAATACCTGCCGGCCCTCGAGCGGGCGCAGCGGGGGCTCGAGGGGGCATTGGCGGAAATAGCCGGAGCTCAGGTGGAGCGCAAGCGATTCGCCATTGCGGTTCACTTCCGCCGCGTGGCGCCGTCCCGCGTCGTGGATGTCGAAGCGGTGGTGGACGACGTCCTGGCGCGGCACCCTCAATTGCGCAAAACCGGGGGAAAGATGATTTTCGAGCTGCGCCCCGACATCGCCTGGGACAAGGGGCGGGCGGTGCTCTGGGTGCTGAAGCAGCTCGACCTGGAGGGGGACGACGTGGTGCCTGTCTACATCGGCGACGACCTGACCGATGAGGACGCTTTTCGCCGGCTCGCCGAGGACGGTCTCGGCATCGTGGTCCGCGACGGGCCCCGCGCAACGGCGGCGCGCTATGCCCTGGAAGATGTGCAGGACGTCCGGCGTTTTCTGGAAAGATTGGCCGCACAGCTGGCCCTAGATTGCCGGCTGCCGGAAAGCCCCTGAATTTGAAACCGTACCAGCTTGCGGGAGGAGACGATGCTGAAACTCGTGTTGCTGCGCCATGGGCAGAGCGTATGGAATCGGGACGATCGCTTCACCGGCTGGACCGATGTCGGGTTGAGCGAACAGGGGGTGGCCGAGGCGGAGCGCTCCGCCAGGCTGCTGCTCGAAAGCGGGTTTCATTTCGACCTGTGTCACACCTCCTATCTCAAGCGCGCCATCAAGACCCTCTGGATCGTCCTGGAGCAGATGGACCTCATGTGGTTGCCGGTGCGCAACAGTTGGCGCCTCAATGAGCGCCACTACGGAGCGCTGCAGGGGCTCCACAAGGCGGAGACGGCCGAGCGGGTGGGCAAGGATCAGGTCCACCGCTGGCGGCGCAGCTTCGATGTGCGGCCGCCGGCTCTGGAGCCGCAGGACGAGCGCTGGCCCGGCCGCGACCCCCGCTACGCCGGCCTGCCGCAGAACGAAATTCCCCTGACCGAGAGCCTGCAGGATACCATCGCGCGGGTGCTGCCTTACTGGCACGAGGCGATCGTCCCCGATCTGCAGCAGGGGCGCCGGGTGCTGATTTCGGCCCACGGCAACAGCTTGCGGGGGCTGGTGAAGTACCTGGAGAATATCTCCGACGACGACATCCCCGGCGTCGAGATCCCCACCGGCAAACCCCTCGTCTACGAGCTGGATCATCGGCTGGGGGTTCAGCAGAGGTATTATCTGGAAGGGTAAGGCTGCGGCAGGGCTGAAGGCTGAAGGCTGCACCCAACGCCCGATGCCTTGCACCCGATTCTTGGGGGATCCATGCCCGTTCATAATTCCGAAATCGCCGAAATCCTGACCAAAGTGGCCGATCTGCTCGATATCCGGGGGGAGAACCCCTTTCGCATTCGAGCCTATCGCAACGCCGCCCGCACCGTAGGCAGCCAGGGGCAGAGCGTGGCGTCGATGCTCGGGGAGGGGAAGGATCTGTCGGAGCTCGCCGGGATCGGCAAGGATCTGGCCGGCAAGATCGCGGAATTTGTCGAAACCGGCAAACTCTCCCTGCTCGAAGAGCTGGAGAGGGAAACGCCCGCCGAGCTCACCGAGCTGCTCGAGATTCCCGGGCTGGGGCCGAAAAAGTCCGCCGTCCTCTACCGGGAAATCGGCATCAAAACCCTCGCGGATCTGGCCGCGGCCGCCAAGGCGGGGAAAATCCGCGACCTCGAAGGCTTCGGCAAAAAGACCGAGGAGAAGATCCGCACTCAGCTCGCCCGCCGCCAGAAGAAGGAAAAGCGCACCAAGCTCGCCGTGGCCGAGGAGATCGTCGAGCCGTACGTGGATGCCCTCCGCAATACCGATGGGGTGGCGGAGGTGGTGGTCGCGGGCAGTTATCGGCGACGGAAAGAAACGGTGGGCGATCTCGACATCTTGGTCGTCTGTGAAAAGGGGTCGCCGGTGATGCAGCGCTTCATCGACTACGAGGATGTGCGCGAGATCGTTTCCCATGGGGAGACCCGCTCCACCGTCCTGCTCCGTTCCGGCTTTCAGGTCGATCTGCGGGTCGTGCCCCGGATCAGTTACGGGGCCGCCCTGCACTATTTCACCGGTTCCAGGGAGCACAACATCGCCATCCGCCAGATG
This sequence comes from uncultured delta proteobacterium, assembly GCA_963783365.1. Lineage (GTDB taxonomy): Bacteria > Desulfobacterota > Desulfuromonadia > Desulfuromonadales > CAWANI01 > CAWANI01. Next base: position 55,360 of record CAWANI010000014.1, read on the forward strand.
GGGGTCAAAAAGGGACTCAAAATCAACGAATACGGCGTGTTTCGCGGCGAGGAGCGGATCTCGGGGCGCGCGGAGGAGGACGTCTTCGAGGCGGTCGGCCTGCCGTACATCGTGCCGGAGCTGCGGGAGAACCGCGGGGAGATCGAAGCCGCGGGGAAAGGGGAGCTGCCGGAGCTGGTTCGGTCGGAGGATATCCGCGGCGATCTCCATGCCCATACCGACGAAACGGACGGGCGCTCCACCCTGGAGCAGATGGTGGCTGCGGCCCGGGAGCGCGGCTACGAGTACCTGGCTGTCACCGACCACAGTCAGAGCGTGACGGTGGCCCGGGGCATGGATCAAAAACGCCTGGAGAAGCAGATCGCCGCAATCGACGAGTGCAACGGCAAGCTGGAGGGGTTTCGCCTTTTGAAGGCGATCGAGCTGGACATTCTCGAAGACGGCTCCCTCGATTTGCCGGACGAGGTCCTGGAGAAACTCGATCTGACCGTCTGCTCCATCCATTCCCGGTTCGGCCTCTCGGCGCAAAAGCAGACCGAACGCCTCATCCGGGCGATGGACAACCGTCATTTCAAGATTCTCGGACACCCCTCCGGGCGGCTGATCAACGAGCGTGAACCCTATGAACTCGACTGGGAGCGGTTGATGGAGGCCGCCCGCGAGCGCGGTTGTTTTTTCGAAGTCAATGCCCATCCGGACCGGCTCGATCTGACGGACATCCATTGCAAGATGGCGAAGGATCTGGGCGTCAAGGTGTCTATCGCCACCGACGCGCATCTCACCACCCACCTCGACTTCATGAGCTATGGCGTCGATCAGGCCCGCCGGGGATGGTTGACGAGGGAGGATGTACTCAACACCCGGTCGGTTCGGGAGCTGCTGTCCCAGTTGAAACGCTGAAGGAGCGCCACCCTGCGACCATTTATGCCGGAAAAGAAAACAGAAAAGCCGGCCCGAGGGGAGGCTTTCCCGGGCCGGCTTTTCCGTCGTCATTGAGGTGGACAATGAAGAGAGTGAAGAAGGTTTCTCCGGCCCGCCTGCCACAACGGGCCGTCGATGGTGAAGAGTCTACCTCGCAGGGGAGGCGACTGCCACGTGAATGCTCGTAAGAAAAAAGAGGCAGGTTATCGGTCGGAGGGTGTGCATTCGCACAGTTCGGGCTGCGGGGCACTCATGTGAGATCTGCCCCGGATCTGCAATGCAAGGAGTAGAAAGGTCGCTTTTGTTCAAGGAGGCGAAGGAAAAGATTGATGTGACAGGAGCTTGCATAAAAAGACCCCGGCTGGAAATCTCCAACCAGGGTAATAACAGGTGTTTTAGGAGGGGTTCCTAAAACGCACTATAAGATTAACCTCTATAAACGTTAGTTGCAAGTATTTTTTTTACTTTCAGGTGGGTTTCCTCTTATGAACCTGGCTGAACGACTCCGATTTGCAGTGAGGAAAGAGAGTATGTTAGGGTGGTGAAAATTTATCGATCTGTGGCGGCAACATGGTTTTCGGCATTCTCGCGGTTCCACTGGCCTTTCTCTGTCTTTATCTATCGATCCTGACGTGGCGTCAGCGACTGCTGCGCCACACCTTTGCCCTGGTTTTTATCGGACTCTTATTTCTGGGCTTTGCCATTGGCGTAGGAATTTTGTCCTATGCCGGCTATATTTGTTTTGAATCCCTGTAGCCGAGGGGGCGAATACCGCTGGTATGCAAGAGCGACGTATCTTTGAAAACCGTAAATAGACATGGCCGATCAGCGGGGCGTCTTCCCCCCCGCTGGCCGACCGCCCAGGGGAAACAGGTCGCCTTAAAGGGGGATTGCCATGCGTGTGGAAACCGATTTGAAATTAGGCTTCAAGGACGTACTGGTTCGACCCAAACGCTCCAATCTGAAAAGTCGCTCCCAGGTGGCGCTGGAGAGAACCTTCTCTTTTCTGCACAGCCGCAAGCAGTGGACCGGGGTGCCGGTCGTCGCCGCCAATATGGATTCCGTCGGCACCTTTGAGGTCGCCAAGGTCCTGGGCTCCTACGGGCTGCTGACGGCCATCCACAAACATTACTCCCTGGCCGAATGGCAGACGTTCCTCGGCCGCCAGGACGAGGACATCTACTCGCGGATCATGGTGAGCACCGGCACCTCCGACGAGGATTTCGATAGACTGAGGCGGATTCTGGAAGCCCATCCCCGCCTGGACTTCATCTGCATCGACGTTGCCAACGGGTACGCCGAGGCGTTTGTGGAATTCGTCCGCAGGGTTCGCGGCGCCTTCGCCGACAAAGACCATCGTCGCCGGCAATGTGGTCACCGGCGAAATGATCGAAGAGCTGCTTCTCTCCGGGGCCGATATCGTCAAAGTGGGGATCGGTCCCGGTTCGGTCTGCACCACCCGGCTCAAAACCGGCGTCGGCTACCCGCAGCTCTCGGCGGTGATCGAATGCGCCGACGCCGCCCACGGACTGGGCGGGCGGATCATCTCCGACGGCGGCTGTTGCTGCCCGGGTGACGTGGTCAAGGCCTTCGGCGGCGGAGCCGACTTCGTCATGCTGGGCGGAATGTTCGCCGGCCATGACGAGAGCGGCGGTCAGCTGCTCGAGCGCAACGGGCAACAGTTCAAGCTGTTTTACGGCATGAGTTCGGTTACGGCGATGGACAAACATGCCGGCGGAGTGGCCGAATACCGCTCTTCCGAGGGGAAAACGGTGGAGGTCCCCTACCGCGGACCGGTGGCCGAGACCGTCAAGGATATCCTCGGCGGCCTGCGTTCGGCCTGCACCTATGTGGGCGCCGGGGCGCTGCGGGAGCTGAGCAAGCGCACGACCTTCATCCGGGTGGTGGAACAGGAGAATCAGACCTTCTCCTGATGAGGGTGCGACCGGAGGCAGACAAGACCGACAATCGACCGGCCCGGCCGCGGAAGGGGAATCGGCCGACGAGGAGGGGCGTGACGTTTTCATTCAAGAGTTTGCGCGGCGGGGAGCAGGGTGCTCCCATGCTGGTGGTCATCTTCACCACCGTACTGACCCTCAGCGCCATGTATGCCCCCCAGCCCCTGTTGCCGGTGATTGTGCGGGAGTTCGGCGTGAGCCGGGAGACGGCCGCGCTGCTGACGACGATCGCTTTTGTCCCGCTGAGCATCGCGCCGCTCTTCTACGGCTATATCCTCGAATCCCTCTCGCCTCGTCGGATGCTGCGAATCGCCATCCTGCTGCTTTCCCTCTCCGAGGTGGCCTTTTTTTTCGGCAGCTCCTTTTCGGCTCTGGTCGGCATCCGACTGTTTCAGGGGCTGCTCGTTCCGGCGATTCTGACCGCGCTGATGACCTATATTTCCCAGGTCACCCCGAGCGCCAATGTCCAGCGCGCCCTGGGGGTCTACATCTCCGCCACTATTCTGGGCGGGTTTCTGGGGCGGGCCTGCTCGGGGCTGATCGCTACCTGGTTCGGCTGGCGTTACAGTTTCCTGATCCTGGCCGCGAGTCTGCTGGGGGATTTTTTTCTGCTGCGCCGCCTGACCGCCGACGCCCCCCTCAGTCTGGCGCGGCCGACGCCACGGACCCTCCTCACCGTCCTCGGCAGAAGGATCTATCTGAAGATCTACCTGGTGGTTTTCTGCCTTTTTCTGGTGTTCGCCGGCGGTCATGAACTTTCTCCCCTTCCGTCTCACGGAAATCAGCAGCAGGGCGAGCGAGTTCCGCATCGGCCTCATGTATACCGGCTATATCATGGGGATCGTCACGTCCCTCGGCGCGGTGCGACTGGGGAGGCTGATGGGAGGAGAGCTCCGGGCCATCGTTTTGGGGCTGGTTTTTTTCGGGCTGGCCCTTTTCGGCCTGAATCTCGATCGGGTGATGCTGCTTTTCCTGGTCATGTTCCTGTTCTGCGGGGCCATGTTTTTGGTGCACGCCACCGCCTCCGGATTCGTCAACCGCCTGGCCCGGGACAATAAAGGGATTGTCAACGGTCTTTACGTCTCTTTCTATTATGCCGGAGGGACGGTCGGCTCCTATGCGCCCGGTTTTCTGTACCGGCATTTCGGTTGGTCGGGATTCATTCTGGCTCTCTCGGGAGTGATCGGCGTCAGCCTGCTGATCGCCGCGAGTTGTCTCAAAGAAGCTCCCCGGCCCGTTTGCTGATCGCATGCCGTCGGCGGGGCTGGGGCAAATTGGTGCTTTGCCGGGAGTCCCCCTCTTGACAGGCCCCGGCGGGTGAGGTATCTAAGACAATGTTAAAAAGGATGGCGTCGCAAAAAATCCGCCCTACGGTGTTACGGCGTTTTTTCAGGACCTCGACCACCCTGATGGTGGCCTTCGCCCCTGAAAAACCACCAGGCCTTGTAGACCGAAATTTTTGCTTAGCCATCCCATGAGTTTTTGCGAAAGTATCAACAAGGATGACCCAGCTTCCGTTTAGAACCGGTGCTTTTCACTCGTGACGGCGCAGGTCCGGAAGGGGCGTCCGGCCGGTGCGCGGGTGCGCGTCGGCGGCTCTCCCTTGCTGTTCTCGCCATGACGAAAATCTCCCGCTCTTTCGATGCGGAATCTCCCCCTGCGGCCATCCGCAAACCGGATGGTCCAACTCAGTTTTTTCGAGAAAGGATCGAGAATGAAAAAACGCACGTTGGCGATGGTCGGCACCCTGGCGATCGTATTGATCGCGACCGGCTGCTTCGCCGCAGACAAAAACCCCGAAATGAAAACCCTCAAAGAGAAGGTCAGTTACGGCATCGGCCTGAGTATCGGCAAGGATTTCCAGCGGCAGAACATCGACGTTGACCTCGATATTCTGAAGCGCGGGATCCAGGATGGCCTGACAGGAGCCAAGCCGCTGTTGACCGATCAGCAGTTGAAAGAGACGATGCAGTCCTTTCAGAAGGAGATGAAGGCCAAGCACCAGCAGCGTGCCAAGGTCGAGGGGCAAAAGAATAAAAAAGAGGGTGAGGCCTTCCTGAAAGCAAATGCGAAAAAGGAAGGGGTCAAAACCCTGCCGAGCGGCCTGCAGTACAAGATCCTCAAGAAGGGCACCGGTTCGACCCCCAAGCCGACCGATACGGTGACGGTGAACTACCGCGGCACCCTGCTCGACGGCACCGTGTTCGACAGCACCTACAAGCGGGGCAAGCCCGCCACCTTTCGGGTCAACGGCGTTATCCCCGGTTGGACCGAAGCGCTGCAGCACATGAAGGAAGGGGCGAAGTGGCGGCTTTTCATTCCGTCGAACCTCGCCTATGGAGAGCGGGGCGCCGGTCCGGTGATCGGCCCCAATGCCGTGTTGATTTTCGACGTGGAACTGCTCAAGGTCACTTCCCCCGAGCAGAAAAGCAACAGCGGCAAATAGTCAGCCGACCTCTCTGAGGTCGTCGAGAGCGGCCGCCTGCGTCAGGAAATCTCTGGCGCGGCGGCCTTTTTCTCTTCCGGCGGGACTTTCCCGAGAGGCGGGCGCCACAAACCGGGGCCCCGAGGGAAAACCGCCCAAAAGAAAAGGATGATTTCATGACACAAGCGAAAAACGGCGATAAGGTCAAAGTCAGCTATACGGGCAAACTGGTCGACGGCAGCGAGTTCGATTCCTCCGAAGGCCGCGACCCTCTCGAATTCACCCTGGGGGAAAACGAGGTCATTCCGGGCTTTGAGGAGGCCGTGGTGGGCATGAGCCCCGGCCAGTCCAAAACGGTGACCGTGTCTTCCGAGCAGGCCTATGGTCCCCGGCAGAAGGAGCTGGTGGTCGAAGTGGAGCGCAAGGACGTGCCGGCGGATCTGGAGCTGGAAGTGGGCCGGCAGCTGGAAGTGACCCAGGATGACGGCGATGTCTTCCTGGTGACCGTCTCCGACCTCACCGAGTCGGCCGTCACCCTGGACGCCAACCATCCCCTCGCCGGTCAGGACCTGGTGTTCGAGATTAATCTGCTGGAGGTCGCCTGAGCGGTTCTTCCCTTTTTCGGGGAAATCCTGCCTGATGAAAATGGCCGGCATGGCAACGTGCCGGCCATTTTCGTCTCCTGCGGGAAATTCTGCTCCAGGTAGGGTATCCTTTTTGCATTGAAGAACCTTCCAGGTGGACCGACGAGCAACCGAAGGGTGTCAAATGCACGGGGAGGGTCTGGTGTTGGGCAAAAAAATCCTGCTGGCGGAAGAATCCGAACTCATCTCGGCGATGGAAAACTCCTTTCTCCGCAGGGGGGGCTTTTCCTTCCTGACGGCCGCGGACGGCGAGCAGGCCTTTGCAATGATCGAAGAGGAAGACCCTGCCCTGGTGCTGCTCGGCCTCGATATGGACGGAATGGAGGGGGATCGCTGCTGCCGGCGGGTGAAAGAGGATCCTTTTCTGCGGCCGACGCCGATCGTGCTTCTCTCGTACCCCGACCGACAGGAGGACCTGGCCCGTTGCCGGGACGCCGGCTGCGACGAGATCGTCTTCAGGCCGATCGACCCGAATCACCTGATCACCACGGCGAGTCTGCTGCTGAATATTGTCGATCGGGCGGCGCCCAGAATTGTCACCCACATCCCCGTCCAGTGCGGGCCCCTGCGGTCGAAGAGCCGTTCCGGCCAGATCCTGAACCTGAATGCGGGGGGCCTTTTCCTCGTCGCCGACCGCTTCTTCCCGGTCGACACCCTGCTGGATCTCACATTTTCGCTGCCCGGCTGTCGCTTCCCGCTGCACGGCCGGGGGCGGGTGGCCTGGGTCAATCACCCCGAATGGATCAAGGCGCCCGAGCTGCCTCCCGGCATGGGGGTGGAATTTTTTGAGCTGGATTTGGAAACGTCGGAGGCCGTGCGAAATTTTGTCGAAAAGCAGGGTGGAGGAAATTCTTGATTTCTGGTTCGGTGAGCTCTCCCCGGACGGGCCGGTATCAGCCGCGCGCCGTCGGTTGTGGTTCGGCGGCGATGAGGAGACCGACCGGCTGATTGCAGAGCGTTTCGGTCGCGACCTGGAGGCGGCTCGAAGGGGTGATTACGACGCCTGGCGAGACAGCCCTCGGGGCGCTCTTGCTCTGATCGTGGTGCTCGATCAGTTCCCGCGCAATATCTATCGGGGCTCGGCGCAGGCCTATGCCAGCGATGCCAAAGCCCTGAATCTGTCCCTTGAAGGCATGGCGCAGGGGCAGGACCGTTTTCTGGCTGTGGCTGAAAAGGCCTTTTTCTACCTGCCTCTCGAGCACGCCGAAGAGAGCGCCATGCAGCGGCTCTCGGTCGCGGCCTTTACCTGTCTCTGGCAGGAGGCCCCGGTGGGGGGGAAGAAAATGGCGGAGGGATTTCTCGATTTCGCCATCCGGCATCGGGACATTATCGAACGCTTCGGGCGGTTTCCCCACCGCAACGCCGTCCTCGGTCGCCCCTCAACCGTCGAAGAAGAAGCCTTTCTCCGTGAGCCGGGTTCTTCCTTTTAATGCCATCAGCCCCGGCGCCTGCGGAAATCCCCGCTCGGAATCCTGTCGCCGGCCTCTGCCGGTCCGTTCCAGAAGTAAATCCAGGCCATCCGCCGCCGGCCTGATGCCACGGTGACAGAGCAGCTCCGACGCAGATAGAGGCTGCCGGCCTCCTCCTGCGGATGGTAATCCTCCAGGCGATCGAGCCCGCTCAGGGTAGCGTCATAGGTCGCCGGGGTCAGCTCCATCAGGTCCCCTGCCACGCGCCCGTCGCCGGGCAGGACATAGGGATAGCCGCCGTCCCGGACGAAAAAGAGCCGCCCCTCGGCGAAGGCGGGCGTCTCGCGGCGGGTTTTGCCCTGCAGAAAACGGGGATAATTTTTTTCCCCGGGACGCAGGGTGCCGTAAACGAAAACCGGCAGATGATCCTCGTTCATCACGCACTCCTCGGAAGAGGGGCCGCTCACCGGAGGTCTTTCTTCCACTGAGATCCTCCCGTTCGTCCCCGCTGTTATCCAGGCCATTCTCTCATTGCATGGGCCTTCCAAGCTCCTTCGGAGGGAGAAAAATCACCTGTCACCACGACTATCCTACCATGATAAACGACCGTGCTTCCCCCGCAGATCGAAAAGAAAAAGGCCCCGGCAAAAAGCGGGGCCTTTGGGGCGTACCGATGTCGAGGGGATTATTTCTTGTGACACCCCTTACAGTTGGTCGGTCCCTTGTTCTCTTTCTGATGGCATCCCTTGCAGGTCTTGTGGAAGGCATCCTTGGCTGAGGGGACTCCTTCTTTCACTCCGTGACATTTGCTGCAGTTCCCGGCGGCGACGCCCATGTGGTGGCAGGTTTTGCAGTCTTTCACGATCTTCTGATGCATGGCATGGGGGAAGGTGACGTCGCCCATCATTTTGGCGGGCAGCTTAACCACTTTCGGCCCGGCGGCCAGACCCATTCCCGAAAAACCGACCACGAACGCAGCAACCATCAAAACCACGACCAACTTTCTCATCATATCTTGCCTCCTGAAAAAGAGAAATTAAGAACAAGACAATGATAGAAAGATAATTATAAAAGTCAATTGGAATTTTTATCGTGGGCTTGATTGCCTCCTGTCCAAAGGGTCGAAAGCGCTTCGCCGATGGGGCTTCAAGGCCGCGGAGGCGGTTGAAAAGGGGCATGGATCTGGTCGCATGGAAGACGGCAGCCGGGCCCGTCCCGTTTGCAGGCCGGCGAAACCCGGAGCAATTCCGTGACGCGTCGATCGGCAATCCTTTGATATTATGGGGCTCTGCCTGTATACTTTTGCTCAGCCATTTCATGAGTTTTTGCGAAAGCATCATCTTCGGGGAGACGGATTAGGAGCAGGTCCGTCAATCCCCGCCCGTGTGAAATTTTTTTTCGGTGCCGATACCCGTTTCAATTGAGGGAGAATCTTGTTTATGCGCGATCCGCACAAGAAAGTTTCCAAAGCCCTGGTTTGGGGAGTGGCCCTGGCGTTGGGAGCGATACTGTTTTTTTCCCTGAAATCCCAGTGTCACACCACCTTCGTGCCCTCCAGGGAAATTCCCGCCGGGGCGAAAGCGGATTTCTCTCTGATGGCCGAGGCATGGAACACGATCCACAAGGTCTATGTCGATCGTTCGGCGGTGAAACCGTCCGCTTTGACCTACGGGGCCATCAGCGGGATGGTCGATGCGCTGGGAGACACCGGCCACAGCACCTTCCTGACTCCGCAAATGGTTCAGGAAGAAAAGGAGTTCACCAAGGGGCAGTACAAGGGGATCGGCGCCGAGGTGAAGATGAAGGATGGACACGTGGTCATCGTGGCGCCTCTCGACAGCTCCCCCGCTCAGAAAGCGGGATTGCGGCCCGGTGAAATCATCCTGAAGGTCGACGGTCGCGACACGACCGGGCTCTCCCTGATCCAGGTGGTAAAACGGATTTCAGGCCCGCCCGGCACGAAGGTTACCCTGACCATTCTGAACCCGGCGAGCAATCGCACCCGGGAGGTCACCCTGACCAGGGCTTCGATCGTCGTCAAAAACGTCAAATGGTACCATCTTCCCGGCACCGAGCTCGCCCAGCTGCGCATTGCCGGCTTCAGCGAGGGGGTGACGAAGGACTTGCGGGCCGCCCTCACAAAGATCAAGCAGCAGCACCTGAAAGGGGTGATCCTCGATCTGCGCGACGATCCGGGAGGCCTTCTGGATGAGGCGATCGGCACCGCCAGCCAGTTCCTCAAGGGGGGTAACGTTCTGCTGGAAAAAAACGCCAAGGGAAAGATCACCAAGTTTCCGATCAAGCCCGACGGGGTGGCCCCCGACATTCCTTTGGTGGTGCTGGTGAACGGCGGTACGGCCAGTGCCGCCGAGATCGTGGCCGGAGCCCTGAAGGATGCCGGCAGGGCGTTGCTGGTGGGCGAAAAAACCTTCGGTACCGGGACCGTGCTCCAGGAATTTCCCCTCTCCGACGGCTCGGCCCTGCTGCTGGCCGTGGAGGAATGGCTGACCCCCAAGGGGCATACCATCTGGCATCAGGGGATCGTTCCCGACCGCTCCGTCCCGCTGGCCGAAGGGGTGACGCCCCTTTTCCCGCTGGAAGAGAAGGGGATGGGGCCGGCCCAGCTGCAGGCCAGCAAGGATCGTCAACTGTTGACGGCGGTAGAGCTGCTCACGGGGAAATAGTTTCCGGGAGCGGCTCCAAAAAAGGCGAGCCGAATTTGGCCAACCACGCCAAATCCGTTCGCCTTTTTACCTGCTTTGCCGGGGCGGGACCCGCCCTCACGGCTGGATGCGCCGAAGGTGCCGGCGAAAGAGGGCAGAGGGAATCAGAAATTTTCCTGCGAGGGCCGAATCGCCTCTCCGCACATGCCGCAGAATTTATACGGCTCGCTGGCAAAAGGTTTTTTGCAGTGGGGGCAGTTCGCAGTCAGCTCGGTGCCACATTTTTCGCAGTACTTGTAGTCTTGCATGGGCGTTGCATAATCGCACTTCTCACAAAATTTAAAGTTTGCCATTTGGTCCTCCTTTGTGGGGGTTAACAAAAAAACGGTGTCCCGTCCGATTGTCGCCGCTACGACCATCCGCTTTTCCCAATTAAAAACCTAACACCTTTTTAACCGGATGCAATTGCCTGGGAATTCACTTGCGAAGCCCTCAAGCGTTATTTGGTCTTTTTCCCATTGCCCCGCTCCCGCAGATGCCTTATATTTTATAAACCGAATTGGCGATTATCTTTCGGACGGAGAAGATGACCTCGGCGAACATGCAAGCCCTGATACCGATTTCCACCGCGCAGACGCATGCCACGGCGCACCAGCGCAAGCAGGCGGTGGTGCGTCGCACCTACGGGGTCGGCGGGCAGGGTGCGGATAAAAGCTCCTTCAGCGACGAGGCCGTGCGACGCCAGGCGTCCATGGCGCCGAAAGGTGCGGAAAAGCCCGCTTCCGAGCTGGCCGATAATCCCCATACCCGCCAGCAGGTGCGTCTGACCTACGGCGCTATGCCCCCCGCATCTCCCGCCCTCCCGGGCAGCCTGATCGACATCCGGGTCTGACCCCTGCCAGCCTACTCCGCCGCCCCCATGGAGAGCCCCTTGATGATCCGGTCGAGAAAGACGGTGTAGACGATCGCCACCGGGATCGCCGCGATCAGGGCTCCGCCCATCAGCGCCCCCCAGAAATAGACATCGCCGCGGATGAGTTCCGTCGTCACCCCGATGCCGATGGTTTTGGTGGCCGAATTCTGGATGAAGGCGAGGGCGTAGATGTACTCGTTCGCCACCAGCGAGAAGGCGAAGACGATGACCGTCACCATCCCGGGAATCGCCAGGGGAAGCAGGATCTTGAGAAAGGCCCCGAACCGGCTGCAGCCGTCGATCATCGCCTGCTCCTCGATCTCCTTCGGGATAGAGACGAAAAAGCCCATCATCAGCCAGGTGCAGAAGGGCAGGGTAAAGGTGGGATAGGTCAGGATCAGGGACCAGAGGGAATTCTGCAGGTGCAGGATCGACACCACCTTGGCCATCGGGATGAAGAGCAGGGTCGGCGGGATCAGGTAGGTGAGAAAGATGCCGATCCCCAGGTACTGCCCCCAGCTGCCGGCCAGCCGGGCGAGGCTGTAGGCCGCCGGAACGCAGATCACCAGGGTGATCGCCACCACCGCCGCGCCGACCAGGGTGGTGTTGAGAAAAAGATCGGGATAGAGGCTCTTGGTGAAGAGAAATTCCAGGTGCGCGAGGGTGGGGGGCGCGGTGAAGAAGAAGGGGTTGGAGTTGGGGTTCATCAGGTCGGAATTGCGCTTGAACATGGAGATGAGCATGATGTAGAAAGGCCCTGCCGAAAAGATGATGAACAGGGCCAGCGCCCCGTAGAGCCCTCCTCGCCTCAGGAAATTATTCCGCATGGCCCGCACTCCCCGCGAATCGTAGGTTCGCCTCTTCCCCCGCCCCGCGGCATCGGCCCGCGCTCACCATTTTTCCACCGCGCTTTTCACCATCCGCAGCACGATGCCGGCGATCCCGGCCAGGACCGGAAAGAAGAAGATCGCGATCGCCGCCCCCTTGGCCAGATCTCCCCCCTCGATGCCGTCGAGAAAGGCGAGGGTCGCCAGCACCTGGGTGCTGTTGGGGGGCGGTCCTCCCTTGGTGAGAATCCATACCACGTCCATGTTGGTGAAGGTGAAGAAGGTGCCGAAGAGCAGCGTGATGCCGATCACCGGGAGAAGCAGGGGAAGGACGATTTCGAAGAGACGCCGAAAATATCCCGCCCCGTCCATTTTGGCGGCCTCGACGATGTCCTGGGGGATGGAGTTCATCCCCGCCAGCAGGATGATCGCCGCCAGGGGCAGCAGGCGCCACACATGGACGACGATGACGGCAAACATCGCCAGATACGGCCGGCCGAGCCAGTACATATTGCTGGTCGCCCCGAGCAGGGCGCCGGGGTGCCCGAGCAGCCCCACCGTGCGCAGCAGCCAGTCGATGGGGCTGTAGAGCGAGTCGTAAAACCAGAGAAAGCCGATGGTTCCCAGGGCGATGGGGGTCGTCCAGGGCAGCAGGATCAGAAAGCGCACCAGCCATTTGAAGCGGAACTTCTGCCGCAGCAGCTCGGCCAGGATGTGACCGAAGACGATCACCAGAGTCATCGAGACGAAGGTGAAGATGAAGGTGTTGACCAGGGAGGTGCGAAAGGCCTGGTCGTTGATGATCTGGATGAAATTCTGCAGGCCGATGATCTTGAACTGGGGATTGCCCACCGTGACGTTGCTGAGGCTGAAGATGAAGGACATGATGAAGGGGAAGCCGACCAGGAGCACGATGTAGAGGATCACCGGCAGCAGCAGCGCCGGAGCCAGAAACTCTTCCCGGTCCCTCAGTCGTTTGCCCTTCATCCTTCGGTCCTTTTCCCCGTTTCCTTGTCGAAGAAATAGAGGTCCTTGCGCCGAACGGCAAAATCGTAGGTTTTCCCCTTTTCGAGCTGGTACGGCCGGGTGATGCGCGAGCGCACCCGCGCGTCGCCGATGGTGCCGTAGATGACCCGGTAGGAGCCGAGATTCTCGCTCAGCTCCACAGTGAAAGAATAATTCTCCCGCTCGCTCTCCTCGATGAACTCGGTGGGAAGAAAGGTCTCCGGACGAAAGCCGAGAAGCCTTTTTTCCTGCTTGAGAAAGTTCATGGGCGGGGTGCCGATGAACCCCGCCACAAAGGTGTCGGCGGGGTCGTCGTAGATTTCCCGGGGGGTGCCGATCTGGCGCAGTTTTCCCTTGTGCAGGATGGCGATCCGGTCGCCGAGGCCCATCGCCTCCACCTGATCGTGGGTGACGAAGAGGGTGGTGACGCCGATCTCCTGCTGGAACTTTTTCAGCTCCCCCCGGGCGTAATCCCGCACCTTGGCGTCGAGGTTGGAGAGGGGCTCGTCCATGAGAAAAACCTTGGGCCGGCGCACCACCGCCCGGGAGATGGCCACCCGCTGTCGCTCTCCGCCCGAGAGCTTGGAGGGCATCCTCTCGAGCAGATGGCCGATGTTGAAGAGCCCCGAGGCCCACTCCACCTTCTCGCGGATCTGCTTCGCCTTCATCCCCTGCACCTTGAGGGGAAAGGCGATGTTGTCATACACGCTCTTGTGGGGATAGAGGGCGTAGGTCTGGAAGATCATGGCGATCTCCCGCTTGCGGGGAGGAAGGTGGTCGATCTCCTCCCCGTCGACGAAAATCTTTCCCGCCGTGAGCTTCTCGAGCCCGGCAAAAAGCCGCATCAGGGTCGTTTTGCCGCTTCCCGAGGGGCCGAGAAGCACCAGCAGTTCGCCGTCGCGGATCTCCAGCTCGACCCCGTCGACGGCCTTGACGCCCTCGAAGGTCTTGCTCACCCCCTTGAATTCGACGAGGGCCATGCCGCTACCCCTTTCCGCCGACCAACCCCTGTTTGCGCCATTTGTCGAAGATCTGCCGGCACTGGTCGGCCGCCTCTTTCACCGCTTCCTCCGCTTTTTTGTTCCCCCTGTGCCACCTGGGCGAACATGTTGGGGATGACGAAGGTGCTGAAGATCTCGCCGATGGCCGGGCTGGCCGGACCCGGATGCCCCATGTTGGTGGCCCATTTCTGCGCATCGAGAAGGACCTTGAGCTTATCGGTCGCCTCCCCCTTGAGGGCGAAGGGATCGTGGCTGAACCAGGTCTCGAACAGATCGCGGACGGTCTTGGCGTCTTTTACCGCCGGATAATTGCGCTGGCCCGAGGGGATCTTGGTGTGGAAGAAGGATGGCGTGTTGTAGAGCTTGCTCTTCCACATCGCCTCGTCGTAATTTCCGACCAGATCGAGAAGGAACTGTTTCGCCAGGTCGGGCTGGGCAGCGAACTTAGGAATGACCGAAACATAGATGACGTGCTCGCTGGCCCACCCCGTGCCGCCCGGTCCCTTCAGGGCTGGGGTGAAGTAGATGTCCCGGGCGATATCCGGACTGCTCTCCTGGGCGGAGCGGTAGGCGGAGATCGAGTTGAGAATGAAGGAGGCCCGCCCGGCGATGAGCAGCTGGTTGTTGGAGGCCGGGTTCCAGCTGAAGACTTCGGGGGTGAGGGCCCGGTGGTAGAGATCGGCCATGTACTTGACCGCTTCGATGGTCTTCTTGTTATCGAGCACCACCTCTTCGTGGGGGCTCTGGATGCTGGTGTCGAAGGACCAGAGCACGGCCCGGCCGGCCATGTTCGAGTCGAGCTCCTGGGACATGCCGATGCCGGCCTGGACGCCAAGCCGCTTCTTGATCTCTCCCCCCTCCTTCAGCAGATCATGCCAGGTGCGGGGGCCTTCGGCCATGCCCACCTTCGTCCACAGGGACTTGCGATAGTCGCCCGGATCGATGGTCCAGCCCGAGCAGAACCCGTAGTATTTGTTGGTGTGAGGGTTGTAGGAACTCTTGGTGGAGACGGGCAGCTGCTCTCCGAAGCGTTTGCGCGCCTCCTCGTTGACGTCGCTCAAATCGAGCACGCTCGGCTCGAAATCGGAAGGGGGCGCGATGAATTCGACCAGATCGTGCCCCTTGCCGGCCACCACCTCGGCCGAGAAGGTGCTCTTCAGGTCGGAGAGGCTGATGTGGTCGACAACCACGTTGACATTGTTCTTCTCCCCCCAACTTTTGCAGTACTGGTCGAACCAGGTGTCGTAGCTCGGGACGAAGTGGCTCCACTGCAGCAGTTTCAGGGTTTTCTTCTCCTGGGCCCAGGCGTTGCGCAGGATTGACGGTCCGAGCGCCAGCCCTGCCGCCCCCACTCCCGCATTCTGGATAAAACGCCGGCGGGTGATTTTCCGTGCCATGGCTGCCTCCTTACAGATGGTTGATCTTGATTTCCGCTTGTTAGCCTTAATTAACCATAGCGTGCACATTTTCTCTGTCAATCACCCGAAAGCGGCTTTCCCGGCCAAAAAAGGGAGAGCGGAATATTGCTAAAATGATGTGTTTGATATATGTTGAAAACCGCATATATCGGTGTCCTTTTCGTGGTCTGATTTCACCCATCCAAACCGAGGGAGAATGAATATGAGTCAGCAGGTTCGACGAGTCCTGATCGTCGGCGGCGTCGCCGCCGGCATGAAAACAGCCGCCCGGCTTCGCCGCCTCGATCCGTTGGCGCAGATCACCGTGCTCGAGCGGGGGACAAAGGTCTCCTACGGCGCCTGCGCTCTGCCCTATTACCTCGAGGGAGTGGTCTCCGACCTCGACGAGGTGCGCCGCACCCCGACCGGCGTCCTGCGCGATGAGGCCTTCTTCCGCAAGGTCAAGGGGGTCGAGGTGCGCACCGGCGTCGCGGCGACCGCCATCGACCGCGCCAGCAAGCGGCTGCGGGTGCGGGAGGTGACAAGCGGCCGGGAGGAGGAGCTCCCCTACGACCAACTGGTGCTGGCGACGGGCAATCGGCCGATCCTGCCGCCGCTGCCGGGGATGGAGCTGGAGGGGGTGGTGCCCCTGAAGAGCATGGAGGATGCGGCGGCTCTCGACCGGCTGGCGCGCGAGGCGCAGAACGCGGTGATCGTCGGCGGCGGGCTGATCGGCCTGGAGGTAGCCGAGGCGCTCATCAAGCGGGGCCTGCGGGTGACGCTGCTCGAGATGAAGGACCAGGTGCTTCCCGCAGCCCTCGATTTCGGCATGGCCGCGCTGGTGCACCGCGAGCTGCGTCGCCACGGGGTCGCGCTGCGCCTGGCCGAGCCGCTCCAGCGCCTGGAAGGCGAGGGGGCAAGGGTGCGCCGGGCGGTGACCGACCGGGGTGTCTACCAGGCGGATCTGGTGCTGATGGCGATCGGTGTGCGCCCCGAAGTCGGGCTCGCCCGGGAGGCGGATCTGGAGATCGGGCCGACGGGCGCCATCGCCGTCGACCCGACGATGCGCACCTCCGATCCGGATATCTTCGCCGCCGGCGACTGCGCCGAGGCGACCGATCTGGTCTCGGGACGCAAGGTCTACGTCCCCCTCGGCTCCACGGCCAACAAGCAGGGGCGGGTGGCGGCCAACGCCATCGCCGGCCGGCCCGAATCCTTCCCCGGCGTTCTCGGTTCGCTGATCGTCAAGGTGTTCGATCTCACCGTGGCGCGCACCGGCCTCTCCGAGGAGGACGCCCACCTGGTGGGCGACGATCCGGTGACCCTGGTGGCGGCGTCGCCCGACCGGGCCCACGTCTTTCCGGGGGCGCGGCCGATCGTCATCAAGCTGATCGCCGAGCGCGGCAGCCGCCGGCTGCTCGGCGCGCAGATCGTCGGTCCCGGCGCCGTCGACAAGCGGATCGATGTACTCGCCACCGCCCTCAGCTTCGGCGCCACCGTCGACCAGCTGGCCCAGCTCGATCTCACCTACGCGCCCCCCTACTCGGCGGCCATGGACCCGCTGCACCAGGCGGCCAACGCCCTGCGCAACAAGCTCGACGGTCTGGGCGAGAGTCTCGATCCGGTGGCGGTGGAGGAGCTGCGCAAAAGCGGCCGCGATTTCCTCTTTCTCGACGTACGCTCCCCCGCCGAGCACGCCGAGGTGCGCATCCCCGGCGCCACCCTGCTCCCCCTCGGCGCCCTGCGCGAGCGCCTCGACGAGCTGCCGAAGGAGCGGGACATCATCCTCTTCTGCAAGGTGAGCCTGCGCGGCTACGAGGCCCTGCGCATCCTGCAGGGAGCGGGCTTCTCCCGGGTGCGCTATATGGAAGGGGGGATTCTCGGCTGGCCCTTCGAGCTGGAGATCGGCTGAGCCGGCTGGCGGCGCCGGGAAGGGGTGGTGATCGTCGATTGCGGTGGTACACTGACGAGGGTTGCACCGTTGGAAAACCCCCCCGTGCCCGGGGGGGAAGGGAAGGCTTTTCGTTCCGGTCGTCTGTTTCGGGGGGGACACTCGGCCTGCACTGCCAATCCCGGGGTTGCGCCCCCGGACGACGCCTGACTCTCTTTGCTTGCCCAAAAAGAGTAAGCAGAGAAAGGGCACCCCGCTCCTAGCCCTTCGGGTTCCCTTCGCTGCGCAGACGTTTTGCGGGCGGGCAAAAACTCGCTTCGCTCAGACATTTGCCTGCCTGTTTCGCAAAACGTCCACTTCGCTCCGGCTGCGTCACGGGAGGGGGGTGAAGCAAAGCAGGTCGCCCCTGAGGGGCCTTCCTTAGACCACCCGCTGGAGGACAGGAATTTTTTACTGCCGGGAACGTCATGGACAACATGCTTGCTGCCCGGGCCCTGATGGGGGTCTCGCTCGGGTTTCACATCATTTACGCCACCATCGGTGTCGGTCTGCCGCTGATGCTGATGATCGCCGAGGGGGCGGCGCTGCGCACCGGCGACGAGCTGTATCACCGGATGGCCCGCCGCTGGATCCGTCCGGCGGGGGTGCTCTTCGCCATCGGCGCGGTTTCGGGCACCATCCTCTCCTTCGAGCTCGGCCTGCTCTGGCCGCGCTTCATGAAGTTCAGCGGGCCCCTCATCGGGCTGCCCTTCTGGATGGAGGGCTTCGCCTTCTTCACCGAGGCGATCTTTCTGGCGCTCTACCTCTACGGCGAGAAGCGCCTCTCGCGGCGGGCCCTCTTTCTCTGCACCATCCCCCTCACTGTGGCGGCCGCCGCCTCGGCCGTCTTCGTCATCAGCGCCAATGCCTGGATGAACACCCCGTCCGGCTTTCACCTGGCGGGGGGCAAGGCGGCCGGGCATCGATCCCCT
The DNA here is from genome assembly GCA_963783365.1 of uncultured delta proteobacterium. Lineage (GTDB taxonomy): Bacteria > Desulfobacterota > Desulfuromonadia > Desulfuromonadales > CAWANI01 > CAWANI01. The sequence continues at coordinate 73,385 of CAWANI010000014.1, forward strand.
GGCCGCCCTGGCGAGCCCGGCCTGGCCCCACGAGGCGGTGCACGGCACCCTGGCGGCCTACGTCGCAACCGGCTTCGCCATGGCGGGGATCTACGCCCTGGCCCTGCTGCGGGGGCGCCGGACCCGCTACTGCCGCAAGGCGCTGACTCTGACGCTCGCCGTGGGAACCATCGCCCTGCCGCTGCTCCTCTTCAGCGGCGACTGGGCCGCCACTTTCCTGGCGCACCATGAGAAAGCCAAGCTGGCCGCCGCGGAGGCCCATTTCGAGACCGCCGCCGGGGCCCCCTGATCGTCGGCGGCTGGCCCGACCCGCAGGCCGGAGACGGTGCGCTACGGCCTGAAGATTCCCAAGCTTCTCAGCCTGCTCGCCGACCGCGATCCGAACGGAGTGGTGACCGGGCTCGACGCCTTTCCGCCGGACCGGCGGCCCGACCCCCGCCTCGTCCATCCCTTCTTCGACCTGATGGTGGGTGGTTTTTTCCTCATGGCCCTCGCGGCGGGCTGGTTCTGGTGGCGGCGCTGGCGAAGCGGAGCGTTTCCCGGCGAGCGGAAGATCCTTGCCGCCGTCCTGGTCGCCTCGCCCTTCGGCATGATCGCTCTGGAGAGCGGCTGGCTGGTGACCGAGTTCGGGCGCCAGCCCTGGGTGGTCATGGACCACATGCGGGTGGCGCAGGGGGCCACGCCCGCCCCGGGGATTTCCGTGGTCTTCTATCTCTTTCTCGGCGTCTACCTGCTGCTCACCGTCGGGCTGCTGAAGACGCTGCTGCGGCGCCCTGCCGACGCGGGGAGAGAGGAAGGCGACGATGACCACGCTTAGCGCCCTGGCCGCGGCCATCCTGCTGCTCGGCGTCATCATGTACGCCGTCTTCGGCGGCGCCGATTTCGGCGGCGGCATCTGGACGGCCCTCGCTTCCGGTCCCCGCCGGCGCGAACAGCAGGAGAGCCTCTTTCACGCCATCGGTCCGGTGTGGGAGACCAACCACGTCTGGCTGATCTTCGTGGTGGTGGTCCTCTTCATGGTCTTTCCGGCAGGCTTCGCCGCGCTCTTCATCGCCCTGCTCATGCCGCTGGTCATCGCCCTGGTGGGGATCAACTTCCGCGGCGCCGCCTTCGCCTTCCGTCACTTCGGGCGGGAGAACGGCAAGACCCTTCCCTTCGTCGCCGAGGTTTTCGAAATCTCCAGCGTCCTCACCCCCTTCGCCATGGGCATGGCGGTGGCCGCCGCCGCGGGCGGCGGCATCCGGCTTGCCGGCGGCCAGGTGGTGTCGGGGCCGTGGGACTGGATCACGCCTTTCACCATCGGCGGGGGCGTGGTGGGGCTGACGATTTGCGCTTACCTGGCGCCGGTCTTCATGACGCTGCGTACCGTGGGCGAGCTGCGGGAGGATTTTCGCCAGCGGGCGATGGTCGCCGGGTGGGTGCTCGGCGTGCTCTCCGCCCTTGAGATCCCGGTGGCGCTCTTCTCCGCTCCCGTCTTTGCCGCACGCCTGCTGGCGCCGCGCACCCTCGCCTGTATCGCCCTGGCGATCGCCTTCGGGCTCGCCGCCGAAGCCTGCCTCTGGCGGCGGCTCTTTCGGGCCGGCCAGCTCGCCGCCGCCGGAGCCGTCGCCTTCATCCTTGCCGGCTTCGGCGCCGCCCTCTATCCCGACATGATTCTCGGCCAGCTCTCCATCCTTGCCGCGGCCGCCCCCGCGCCCACCCTCACCGCTTTTTTCACCGTGCTTCCCTGCGGGGTTATCATTCTCGCCCCCAGCCTCATTTTTCTCTATCGCACCTTCGGCGGCGCGCCCAACCCCGAAAACCCACCGGACGATTTTCGCTGTTTGAGCGAGTCGTTGTCCGCCTCTTTCCCGAAGCGGTACGTATCATGAAACGGATTTGCCTTTTCGCGGGGGATTGCTGAAGGGCAGGGGCCGATGAGGTTCAGGCGATTTTCTCCGTGGTATCCTTTTCCCAAGAGCCGATTTCGCGGTGGGTATTTTTGTAACCAAAGGAGGAAATCTTATGAAACTCTCGGAACTTTTCCAGCAGGACGGATTGGGCGTGCTGGCTACTGCCGATGCCGAGGGGCGGGTCGATACCGCCGTCTACAGCCGTCCCCGGGTCATCGATGAGACCACCCTGGTGTGGGGCATGACCGACCGTCGCACTTTTGGCAACCTCTCTCAGAATCCCCGGGCTTCCTACCTGTTCAAAGTCGACGGTCCCGGCTTCAGCGGCATTCGCCTCGATCTCGAATTGATCCGCACCGAGGAAGAGGGCGCGATGCTCGAAGCGATCAAGCAGAACGCCGACCGGGTGGTCGGTCCGGGAACGGGCGCCGCCGTCACCCATGCCGCCTGGTTCCGGGTGGTCGAGCAGCGGCCGTTGATCTGAGCGGCAACCGCCGCCGCGCCGGGATTTTTTAGGTGCCGGCGTCCGACCTTTGCCCAAATCAAGTGGGTAGGTTAGCGTAAGGCACATGAGAGATACTGACCTTTATACGCAAATTCTTGGCGTTCGCTCTCCCTGGAGAGTGACCGATGTTGAACTTTCACATGCGGCTGGTGAAGTCAGCGTATTCGTTGAGCAAGAGCCTGGAGTTGCTCTGATCTGCCCCAAGTGCGGAAAGAGCTTGTCCTGGCTACGATAAGCGCCGTAGAAAATGGCGACATCTGGATACCTGCCAGTTCAAAACCCTCTTGGTTGCCGATGTGCCGCGGGTTGAATGCCCCGAACACGGCGTCTTGACGGTCAAGGTTCCTTGGGGCGAGCCGGGTTCCGGGTTCACCGCCCTGTTCGAGGCACTGGTCATCGACTGGCTCAAGGAAGCCTCAATCCAGGCCGTCTCCCGTCAGCTCAAGCTGAGCTGGAATGCCATCGACGGCATCATGCAGCGGGCCGTCAGCCGGGGGATGGAAAGGCGTAAGGCCGTTTCACCCGAGCGGATCGGCGTCGATGAACGGGTCACGACCTTTGGGGTCAAGTCTTTACTCTTGACTTTTCAACCCTCCCAACTATCCTTTTCAAATCTCTCCTTCCGAAAGGATATTTCTTATGCCCCTTCCCCCGCTCGTTAAACAACTTGCCGAAAAGAAGCTCTTAGCCTACTGCCAGAGGAAAATCCCCGCTCACCTGCACAACGAAATCCGCCTCAATTTCAAATTCCGCGGCAACTCGATCACCCTTTTCGAAAGCCGCCCAGCCTTCGGCATGCCGGAGAAGTGGGTTGATATTCCGGTGGCGCAGTTCCGTTACGACACTGGAGACAACCTCTGGGCCCTCTTCTGGGCAGACCGCAACACGCACTGGCATTCCGATAAGGGAATCGATCCCGTAAAGGACTTCGATCGCCTTCTTCAGGAGGTCGACCGAGACCCAACCGGCATCTATTGGGGATAGGAGGCACAATGGCCCGCCCGCTGCGCATCGAATTTCCCGGCGCTCTCTACCACGTCACCTCCCGCGGCAACCACCGCCAGGACATCTTCGTCGACGAGAAGGATCGGGAGCGGTTTCTTGGCATCCTCGCCCATGCCGCCCGCCGCCACAACTGGCTCTGCCACGCCTATTGCCTGATGAACAACCACTACCACCTCGTCATCGAAACCCCCGAGGGGAACCTTTCCAAAGGGATGCGGCAGGTTGGAGGTGTCTACACCCAGGCCTACAACCGCCGGCACCGCAAGACCGGGCATCTCTTTCAAGGCCGCTACAAGGCGATCCTCATCGAGAAGGAGGGCCATCTGCTGGAGGTGATCCGGTATGTGGTCCTCAATCCGGTGCGGGCCGGTGCGGCGAAGGTCCCTGAGGAGTGGCGCTGGAGCAGTTATCGAGGAACCTGCGGGACAGAAAATGCTCACCCCTGCCTGTGTGTCGACTGGGTGCTCGGCAATTTTGGATCAGAGCGGCAAACGGCGATCAGCCGGCTCCAATCCTTCGTCCGGGACGGCATGAAGGCCGAAAATCCCTTCGACAACGTGAGAGGACAGGTCGCTCTCGGGGGTGAGCGTTTTTTCGCGAGAATCCAACCGTTTCTCGAAAACAAGTCAGAGCTCGCCGAAATTCCCAGGTGCCAGCGCGTCGCCGGGCGCCCTGAGCTGGAGGCGTTGTTCGCCGTCATTCAGGGGCGCGATACGCGCAACGGAAAGATTGTCGAGGCGGTAGAGAAATGGGGATACAGCCAGAAGGAGGTTGCCGACCGTCTCGGCCTTCATTATTCGGCAGTGAGCCGGATCGTTGGAAATGCAAGAGTAAAGACTTGACCCCGCAGCCCAATAACAGTGGCATATAAGTCATATTCGTCGGTCCGACCCGTGCCCCTGGGTTTTCTCAGCGGACCGCCTTCCCCGGCCGCCCAGGTGCGCTCCTTCTGGTCCGGCAGGGCTCTTTCGAAGCAAAGTCCTCGCGAAATGTTATGATGCAGGAGAGGGGAAAGATGGGTGATCCGCCGAGTCGGAACCGCCTTTTGACCCGATATCGCCAATTACGGAATGAGGGAGAAAGAGAGGCATTATGCTGAGCTGGTCGATTGTGTTTTTAGTCATTGCACTCATTGCCGCATTTTTCGGGTTCACCGGAGTCGCCGCGGCTGCGACCGGAATCGCCAAGATCCTTTTTTTCGTCTTTCTGGTTCTATTCATCCTCTCCCTGATCTTCGGCCGCCGGCGCCCGCCGGTATAGAAGGCGGGTGGAAAACGGCCTACGCCGTCAGGAACGGACGAATCGAAAGTCGTGAGGTGGCAAAGCTCCGGTTTCCAGGTCGTTCAAGGAAAAAGAGAAGGAAAAGGGGGACGGATCTATTTTTTTCCGTAATAAGGGGATCTATTTTTCAGGGTTCAATGAATCCTGCGACGCCCTGAATGCAAAAAGGCCATCCTCAGTGGATGGCCTTTTTGCGTCTGTTTCTATAAAGGATCTTTTCGTCAGAAGCGCCAGTTCACCAAAACCATACCGGGTGCCACCGCGTGGGGGAAGTCGGTAAACCACGTCTTGGTTTCGGCCATGATGTTGATCAGGCCGATCTGCAGACCTTGCTGCGAGGTCTGGGCAAAGTTGATAAAGCCGAGCTGGAGCCCTCGCAGGTTCCCCGCGTAGTTGAACGCCGCCAGTTGCAGCCCCGAAAAGTTGTCGGAGGCGTAGTTGGCGAGCCAGGCGAACTCCAGACCCTTGTAGCTTTGCGCATAATTGGCGAGAAACCCGAAGGATACGCCCGAACTGTCGTCGTTGGAGCCGTTGACGAAGCCAAGAGCCAGGGCGTGTTGCGGGTTCTCGCCCCAGATGTTGAGCGTGACGCCATTGATCTGGGTGTCTCGGGATTGAACGGCGATATCGGGGGTCAAGCTCAGCTGAAACGGCTTGGTCCCTGCGTAGGCTCCGGTCGCAAAGAGACAACAAATAATCGTAAGTACAATTTTTTTCATAGATTCATTTCCTCTTGGGGTTTAATCGGATTCGACTGAATCCAACAGCGGTTAAGGCCCAAAGTCTACCGGGGAAACGTCTCTCGTCAAGTGACTCCCGAAGAAATAAACAAGCGGCCGGACCCTGTTCTCTTCAAGGGTCTTTGTGGTGGGGTCGGGCCAAGTAAAATCCATTCAATCTATTAATATTTAGGCCCTTTTCTTCTCTCTTCGTAGCTTATTCGGCTTTAAGAGGCCCATTTTGGGGTAAAAAACTCGCTTTTAAGAACAACGTTATATATAGCCTTGGCCAGAGGTTAATTTCAGACCCAGGAAGTCAGCCCATGACGCCGTTGATGATGGGGCCTATTCCCTGAACAAGGGGTATGCCGAGGTGCTCTCTATCTTTCAAACGCGTCCACAAGATCAATCACCGACAGCCTTCCTTCGGGACCCCTCTGCGCGGATGAATTCGGGGCCGGCCAGCGGTGTGGAGCCGATATTGCGGGCAATGCCGTGCAGCATGCCGTTGAACACCACGTTATGGAAGGGGACCACCGCATACCAGTAAAGCATCCCCCACAGTCCCCGGGGAAGAAAGCGAGCGATCTGCCGTAGCTCGGTCCGGCCCGGGCCGGCTTCGTGCAAAGTGAATTCGAGAACGGCGCTTCCCGGCAGCTTCATTTCGGCCGCAAGCAACAGCCGGCGAGCGGGAACGACCTGCACCACCCGCCAGAAGTCGAGGGCGTCCCCGGCCCGGATCTCAGCCAGTTCCCGGCGCCCCCGACTGAGACCCACCCCTCCGACCAGGCGATCGAGAAACCCCCGCAGCTGCCAGAGCCAATCGGCGTAGTACCATCCGGTTCGACCGCCGATACGGGCGAGCGCCGGCCAGATCTCCTCCGGTGTGGCCTCCAACACCAGGCGACGGGCATCCTCGAAGATGGTCCCGCCGGCCCAGTGGGGATCCCCCGGCAAGCTCCACTCCACGGGAGGGAGCGGACCGGCGTCGGTCCAGGAGGTGGTCACCTTGTCGGTCCGCAATCGCTCCAGCGCCAGCCGGATGGCCACGCGGCTGTCGAGAAGTTCTTGGGGGATCAACTCGCAGAGGCGCCGATCCCGGCAGATGACGGGGTTGCCGAGACCCTCGATCAAGGGGCGCGCCAGGGCCGCCGGCACCGGTGTCACCAGATGAATCCAATAGGAGTTGAGCCGCGGGGTCAGAACGGGAACGGCCATTATCCAGCGTCGCGACAACCCTGCCTCCTCGGCATAAGCCTTGATCAGGCTTCGGTAGGTTGTGGCTTCGGGCTGGCCGATATCGTATGTTTCACCGATGGTTTGGGGGCACCTCAGGCACCCGGTCAGGTAGTTGAGAACGTTGCGAACGGCGATGGGTTGGCAGGGGGTATCGATCCAGCGAGGGGGGATCATGATCGGCAACCGCTCCACCAGATAGCGCAAAATTTCGAAGGAGGCGCTCCCCGATCCGATGATCATCGCCGCCCGGAGAACCGTCACCGGCACCGGTCCCTTTCGTAGAATGCGCGCCACCTCCGCTCGGGAGCTGAGATGTTCGCTGAGTCCCTCGGGTTCCTCGCCGAGTCCGCTCAGATAGATAAGGCGTCCCACGCCTGCGGCTGCGGCGGCACCGGAAACGACAACCGCCGCCCGGCGGTCGGCTTCAGCAAAATCATCGGTCTTCGGATTCATCGAATGAACCAGGTAATATGCCGCCGCACAGCCCTGCATCGCTTCTCGCATCGAATCCGAATCGAACGCATCGGCGGCCACCAACTCGACGCTCGGGTGCTCGGCCCAGGGACGCGTCCGCAGTTTGACGGGGTTGCGCGCCGCCGCCCGGACCCGATACCCTTCGGCCAGCAATTGGGGAACCAGACGCCCACCGATGTAACCGGTCGCGCCGGTAACGAAAATGGTATCTCCCTGCTTTGTCGCCATGTCGCAACCCTTTATCATCGCCCAGAGCTTTTGCGGGCTGGGGAAAAAATATTTTCTAAGCAGTCGCGCCTCTCTTACCGCACTGAGCCGGCAAAATCGATTAGCGACCCGCTGAAGAGGTGCGCCCTGGGCTGGCTCCCATTGCTTGTTCAATCTTACCAGAGTTTCCTGGTGTAAGTACACTGGTGGGTGTCGGCATCGTCGTCGAGCGGCGGGGAGAAGGCGCCTGCCCGGGAATAATTAAAGACACTTCGCAGTTTTTAATCTTTTGCGATATGGGGGAAGTCGTTTAATCGGTTGATCGGAATAAAAAAGGTTCCCTGGCCGCGGCGGTCAGAGTGGCGGGGGCGCGCGATGATGCTGCGCAGGAGGGGAAGCTTCCTGAGAAGGGGGCGGCTGATTATCGCAGGGGCTCGAAGAGGTACTCCAGCCCATTGACCTTTATTTCATAGACCACTGCCAGCATCCGCCCCAGCTTGCTTTCCGGAAAGCCTTGGCGGGAAAGCCAGACGACATAGGGTTCGGGCAGATCGATCAGCCGCATCCCCTCATGTTTGCCAAAGGGCATGCGCATCCCGGCCAGCTCGAGAAGGGCAGTGTGGTCGAAGGGAAGAGAGGGTTCCATCGGGGTGCCTGGTGAGGAGGATAATAACAGCCGCAACCTTATACCCGGCCTGGGCGATTTTTGCAAGCGGGCCCCCACCTTTTTTGACATGCGGCAGGCAATATGTTAACACTCTGGGGGTCACTTCGAGTCGAACGTCAACAGAAAGGGAGAGATGAAGCCGCACAGGGAACGCACTTGTCACCGCACCTCACATAACTATTCACTTCACTTGAAATTCTCCGCGCCCAAAGCCGAATTTTTTCCCGCCGACTTTTCAGCGGCAGATGCGCCTTCTCTTCCCTTTCATCTCTCGCGCCGCCTGATTCCCCCATGGACGGCGCGCCCACAAGCAGCCTTCTGATTTTTCCCGGTCTTCGACCAGACCAATCACACTGACGGTATCGATCGGAAGTACCCGCGTCCTGCGGGATTTTTGCGGCCTCCTGTTGCCTGACGGACGGCAGGTCTGCGATTCCCAGTCAAATCAGCCAAAGGGCGCGGATTTTAGTGCCGAAAAACGATTTCACCCCATCAGGAAAGGAGAATGTGTATGGAAATCAAGGTCCACAACGACGATCTGAACAAAGCGATGAAGGTCATGAAGCGCAAGCTGCAGCAGGACGGTTTTTTCAGGGATCTGAAAAAGCGGCGTTTTTACGAAAAGCCGAGTATGCGGCGCAAGCGCAAGCAGGCCGAAGCGCGGCGGCGGATGCTCAAGCGAATGCGAAAAATGCAGCACCTCTCCTGGTGAAACCGCCCGAGGTGAGTGCAATCGGGGGGGACGGGCCGGGTTCGGACATATTCGCCCTGGCGAAGCGCCAGGCGCTCCTGAAGGACCGCCCCCTCTGCCCAGACCCCCTAAAGACGTCACGACGCATTTCATCGCCCTTCGCAGCAAACGCCCGCCATCAGTCATTTTCCAGGCAAAAAAAAACGGCTTCGCCGCCGCCGTCACAAGAATCTTTCATCGAAAATGTTTTTCACCGCGCGCTAATGGAGACGCCTTCCCATTTTTTCCCCCGTCACGTTCACTTTGACCGGGTTCGAGACGATATCGAAGACGGGGGAGCGCGCCTGGGCCAAGCGGATCAGTTCGTCGATCTTCTCCTCAGGCGCGTCGGCCTTGATGTGGAACTTCACCCGGATATCCTCGTACCCGTTACGAACCTCGTCGGAGATACCAAGAAAACCGCGCAGGTCAAGTGTTCCCTCGTATTCCGATTCGATCTCTTCGATGTCGATGCCCTGCGCCGCGGCATTGAAGACCAGGCCCGTGGTCAGACAGCCCGAGAGGGCTGCGAGCACGGCTTCTACGGGGTTGGCGCCGTGGTCTTCGCCGAGAAGCAGCTGGTGTTCGTCCATGTCGAAGGTGAACGTTTGGGTATGGGCATTTTCCTGGTTGGCGCAGTAGAAGTCGCCGATCGTCGCCCGGTTGTAGCCGCCGTTGACCCAGCGGTTGGTAGCTCGGAATTTCGCTTTGGCCAGCCCGGGCTCATCGGACATCATTTGGAGTTTTTCTTCCAGTTGCTCCACGTTGACTCCGTTGACGACCCTCAGTCCTTTTTCCCCAACCTTTTTGCCTGATTTCCCTTTGATTGTCTCGGGTTTCATGGTGTTCTCCTTTCGGTCGACTTAATTAAAATAGGCGACAAATTAGTTACTTACGGTTTTGTTTCAAATCTATTATACCCTAAAGAAGGGAATTTTGAATGTGAAAAAGAAAATTATTTTCAAAAATGGACGGGCTGGAAACAAGAGCGGGAGGCGTCCCGGAGGTCAGGGGAGGCTTTCTTCCTCCGCGGGGAGCTGCGGGGGGATTTCCAGATTGGCGGCGCCCACTGCCGAAGCGAATACCCTCTCGCCGGTGACGGACGCTGGCTCGGCTCCCTGCGGGTTTCCCGAGAGCCTTCATTCGGAGACCCGCTGTTCGGCTTCGTCCCCCAGGGAGCCCTTGCCGAGAAGACCGTCAGCAGGCGCAGCTCTCCCGGCCATCGGCCGGGGTCGCGCCAACGACAGGCGCCCGGAAGAGGGCGGCCACCTCGCCGGCGCAGATGAAATCCTCCTCGGCGGGGACGACGAACGCCTGCACCGGGGAATCGTCCCGGCTTATCCGGCACGCTCCCTTCGCCGGCGCCGCCGCCCGGTTCCGTCCGGCATCGAGATGCAGCCCAAAATAGCCCAGGTCCGTCAGGGTCGTCTCCCGCAGCTCCGCCTGCGCCTCGCCCCCCTCGCCGGAAAAGATCACCGCATCGGCGCCCCCGAGGGCGGCCAGGTAGCCGCCGAGGTATTTGCGCAGCCGGTAGGCCTCCATCGCAATGGCCAGGCGGCAACGCTCATCCCCCCGAGCTCCCTCGCGCCAGACGACGTCGCGATCGGAGCTACGGCCGGTCACGCCGAGGAGCCCGCTTTGCTGGCCGAGGGCGTCCTTCATCTCCTGCGGCGAAAGGACCCCCTCGTTCATGAGAAAAGCGGGGATCCCCGGATCGATATCGCCGCAGCCCGTTCCTGACATCGCCCCTTCCAGGGGGGTGAAGCCTGTGCTGGTGTCGATGGCGGCCCCGTTTTTTACCGCACAGACCGAAACCGCCGTGCCGAGGTGCACGGTGACGAGGCTGCAGTCGGTCTGCTTCCTTCCGAGTTGGGCCGCTCCCTGTCGGGCCAGGAACCGGTGAACGGGGCCGTGAAACCCGTAGCGCCTGATGCCGTAGGTGCGGTACAGGTCGTAGGGCAGGGGATAGACATAGGCTCTCGGAGGCATCGTCTGATGGAAAGCGGTATCGAAGACGGCTCCCTGTGGGGTCGCCGGCAGCAGCGCGCAGGCTGCCTCGATCCCGGCGATCTCGGCTCCGCTGTGTGCCGGCGCCAGGTGGGCGATCTCTTTGAGGGCCGCGACCACCTGCGGATCGACGGGCACCGTGTGGCGGAACCGTTCGCCGCCCTGGGTCACGCGGTGGGCGACGGCGCCGATCTCCCCCAGGCCGGCCAGGAGGCCGTGAGCGGGGTCCGCGACGGTCCCGAGGAGGCTTTCCAGAGCCCGATGGTGGGTCGGGCAAGACGCCTGCCGCCGGTAGGTTTCCCGGCCCGGCACTTCCAGGGTGAGAAAGGAGTCGCCGGACGATCCGAGGTCCATCCGGCCCCGGGCCAGGAGATGGTTGTCTCTTTCGTCACAAAGATGATAGGCGAGGCAGCTCTTTCGGCAGGCGAGGGAAAGGATGATCATGGCAACTCCATTACACGGCGGTGGCAGCGAAAATAAGAAAAATTATCGACGTGGAATAATAAACCATATAGGGTCCAAGGTAAACCCGCTATCCGCCACCCCGCCGATTCTCCAGGGAGACGAGGAGCCTGGTGCCGGGCTCGGAAACTCTCAGAAGGAAAGGGAGGAAAAGGAAAAAGGGCGTCCCTGGTCCCAGGAGCGCCCTTTTCGAAAAAGCGGTAGGAGAGGCAGCGGTCGGTTGAGAAAACGGCTGCGCAGCCTCCGTTTGCCGAGTGGGCTCGTGTCCCGATTGGTTAATTCCATTCATTAATTCTGGTCCTTTTGCCCGCTGGCTACGTTCCGTATCCTCGGCTTAGCGCAGGCTAGGCCTGTGTCGACGCGCCTTGCCAGCGAACAAAAGACCTCAGAATTCTCTAAAAGGACTAACCAAACGGGACACTAGGAGAGCCCGTTTTCATTGAACAGTCGGGAGTATTTTTTGTCGACGCCGAGTATATGGTCCCGCAACCAGTCCCTGAGAAAATTGATGATTTCCACGGTGAACACAAAGCCGACCTTCTCGAGGCGCTCCTGCAATTCATCGGCTTTCTGGGTGAAGACGGCGTGGGACCTGTGATGCGCCTCGTAATCGGCGTAGTTGAACTTCCGCATATAATTTTCTTCGAGGGCGAAGTGGTCCTTGGCGTAGGCGACCATCTTGTCGATGATCGGTTTTTGGACCTCGCGTCCCTTCTTGGCAAGCAAGGCTTCATGAAGCTCATTGATCATGCTAATCAAAACTTTGTGCTGATCATCGATTTCCTTGATGTTGACGCTGAAATCCTCCGACCATTGTAATACCGCCATGGAACCGTCCTCCTGAGTATTTTCGATCGATGCGCCCAAAGAAAAGGGCGGCCAGCCGGCCGCCCTCTCCGTTACTTGCCCCATTTTTCCCTGATTCGCTCGACGGCGGCTTCGACGTTTTTCCGGTCGCCGAAGGCCGACAACCGAAAGTACCCTTCGCCCGAAGGGCCGAAACCGCTGCCGGGGGTGCCGACCACGTGGCACTCGTTCAGTAGCTTGTCGAAGAAGTCCCAGCTGCTCAAGCCCTCGGGGGTCTTGAGCCAGATGTAGGGGCTGTTGACTCCGCCGTAGCAGGTGATCCCGGCGGCCTGCAGGCCCTCGCGGATGATCCTGGCGTTGAGCATGTAGTAGGCGATGCTCTCCTGTACCTGCGCCCACCCCTCGTCCGAATAGACGGCCTGGGCGGCCTTCTGCACCGGGTAGGAGACGCCGTTGAACTTGGTGCTCTGGCGGCGGTTCCACAGTTTGTTGAGGGAAAGGGCCTCGCCACCGGCGGTCTTCGCGGTGACCTCCTCGGGGATGACCGTCAGGGCGCAGCGCACGCCGGTGAAGCCGGCGGTCTTGGAGAAGGAGCGGAATTCGATGGCGCACTTTTTCGCCCCATCGATCTCGTAGATGGAGTGGGGGATGCCCGGTTCGGTGATGAAGGCCTCATAGGCGGCGTCGAAGAAGATGACCGCATCGTTGGCGAGGGCGTAGTCGACCCACTTTTTCAATTCCTCTTTGGTCGCCACCGTGCCGGTGGGGTTGTTGGGGTAACAGAGGTAGATGATGTCGACCTTTTCCTTCGGCAGTTCGGGGGTGAAGCCGTTCTCCTCGGTGCAGGGCAGGTAGACGACCCCTTGGTAGTAGCCCTTGTCGTCGGCTTCGCCGGTGCGGCCGATCATGACGTTGGTGTCGTTGTAGACCGGATAGACCGGATCGCAGATAGCGACCTTGTTGGCGAGGTCGAAGATGTCGAGGATATTGGCGCAGTCGCACTTGGAGCCGTCGGAGATGAAGAGCTCGCTGCTCTTCAGCGCGACGCCCAAGGGGCGGTAGCTCTTTTCGATGACGGTGTCGATGAGCCACTCGTAGCCCTGTTCGGGCCCGTAGCCGGCAAAGTGCTCGCGGGTGGCCAGATCGTCCACCGCCTGGTGGAAGGCCTTGAGCACCGCGGGGGCCAGCGGCAGGGTGACGTCGCCGATGCCGAGGCGGATCACCTGGGCGTCCGGATTGGCGGTGGTGAAAGCTTTGACGCGGCGGCCGATCTCGGGGAAGAGGTAGCCGGCTTTAAGTTTGAGATAGTTTTCGTTGATACGAGCCATTCTGATTTACTCTCCTTTATGGTGAATTGAGATTTGAAGTTATAAAAATCCCCCTTATCGACCTGCCGCAGCGCGGTGGACGTTTCGGGAAAAAGGCGGGCAAATGTTCGAGCGGAGCGAGTTTTTGCCCGGCCCCGAAACGTCTGCTGCGCGGAGGGAACCCGCCGTCGCCCGAAGGGCTATGGCGGGCAGGGCGATCGGGGGGCCCTTTTTCTGCCGACTCTTTTTGGGCAAGCAAAAAGAGTCGGTCGTTGCTGGGGGGGCGAAACCCCCGGAATTGGGAGTGTTTGGGATTCTCGGTCGGAGGTTCGGGGGTTGCACCCCCCGGGCCCCGCCCTCCTTTCTTTTGCACGCCCAAAAGAAAGAAGGCAAAGAAAAGGGCGTCCCACCGCTTCGCCCCTGCGGGGTACCCTCGCTGCAGGATTTTAATCCGACGGGGACGAAAACTTGCCCTGCGGGCTTCGGACATTCGTCCCCGAAATCCTCGGATTAAAATCCCTCCGCTCGGCTTCGCTCAAAGGGAGGAATAAGAAAATCTTCGAACCTTGTCCCTCGGGTCTTTTAATTGAGCCCCAGCACATCCTGCATATCATACATCCCCGGCTGCTTGCCGGCCAGCCAGCCGGCGGCCCGCACCGAGCCGCGGGCGAACATGTCGCGGCTCATGGCGCGATGGGTGATCTCGATGCGCTCGCCCATGCCGATAAAGTACACGGTGTGCTCGCCGACGATGTCGCCGCCGCGTACGGTCTGCATGCCGATCTCTTCCCTGGTGCGCTCGCCGACCATCCCCTGGCGGTGGTAGTTGGCCACCCGGTTGTAATCGCGTCCCAGGGCATCGGCGACGATTTCGCCCATGCGCACGGCGGTTCCCGAGGGGGAATCCTTTTTCTTGTTGTGATGCAGCTCGACGATTTCCACGTCGAAGGCATCCCCCAGGGTTTTGGCGACGTCCTTGAGAAGTTTGAAGCAGAGGTTGACCCCAACGCTCATGTTCGGCGCGAGCACCACTGGAATCGTGGCGGCGAACTCTTCGAGGCGGGCACGCTGCTCCGGGGTGAAGCCGGTGGAGCCGACGACCAGGCTCTTGCCGAGCCGGGCGCAGACCGCGGCGTTGGCCAGGGTCACCTCGGGGAAGGTGAAATCGATGAGGACGTCGGCGTTTTGCAGGGCCTCTTCGAGGGTGCCGGAGATCGGGACCCCGAGGGCGCCGCAGCCGGCGACGCTGCCGGCATCGGCGCCCACCAGGGCATGCCCCGCACGCTCTACGGCACCGGCAAGTTCCAGTTCGTCGTTTTCCTTTATGGCGGTGATGATGCGTCCGCCCATCCGCCCGGCGGCGCCGGTCACGGCAACTTTGATCATGGTCTAGCTCCCTGAGTAAAAGCGTCCCGGCCTGTTAGAGCGCTCCGTATCCCTGCATCACGCTTTTGAGCTTCTCGAGGCTGGCGGGCTGCAGGGCGACCAGCGGCAGGCGAACGTCGGCGCGGCACTTGCCCATGAGCGACAGGGCGGTTTTGGCCGGCACGGGATTGGCCTCGATGAACATCGCCTGGTGGATGGCCAGCATCTTCAGGTGCATCTGCTGGGCATCTTCCCAGCGGCCTTCGGCGACGGCTGCAACCATCGCCTTGACCTCGGCGGGCATGATGTTGGCGGTCACCGAGATCACCCCCTTGGCGCCGCAGGCCATGAGCGGCAGGGTGAGAAAGTCGTCTCCTGAGAGAACGTCGATCTTGTCGCCGGCCTGGGCGAGGATCTCGCTCGCCTGGGTCACGTTGCCCGAAGCTTCCTTGATGGCGACGATATTGTCGAACTCGGCCAGGCGGATGGTGGTCTTCGCCTCCACGTTCATGCCCGTGCGTCCGGGCACGTTGTAGAGCACCTGGGGAATGGCCACCGCCTCGGCGAGGGCCTTGTAGTGCTGGTAGAGTCCCTCTTGCGTGGGCTTGTTGTAGTAGGGGGAGACGAGCAGAACGCCGTCGGCCCCCATCTCCTTGGCGTGCTGACTGATTTCGATGGCCTCGGCCGTCGAATTGGAGCCGGTTCCGGCGATCACCGGAACCCGCTTGCCGGCCTGCTCGATGCAGGTGCGGATGACCTGTTTGTGTTCCTCGTAGTTCAGGGTGGCCGATTCGCCCGTGGTTCCGCAGGGAACGATGGCGTCGGTGCCGTTCTCGATCTGAAACTCGATGAGCTGCCGGTAGGTCTCCTCGTCGAAGCGCCCCTGGCTGTCGAAAGGAGTGACAATGGCGACAATGGATCCTTTGAACATAGGTTTCCTCCTCCAGGATGGGATTGAACCCTCTTTATCTGACCCCATACGGGTATTCGCGGCATGAGTGCGGGCGTTATTGCCGGGGGGGAGTGGGAAATTCCCCGAAAAAATTAACCCGAAATAAGTGTTATTGGTAACATACCTGCCGGGCAAAGTCAAAGTCCCCCACCGGCCTAAGCGCCCGCAGCCGGGGATTTTGCCGCCGTACAGGCCCTTCGCCGCCGCTTCGTCCGGCCGGCGGCCGATCCCCTTTCCGGCTGGGTATTTCCCGGGTGAGCTAAGGGAGATTGCCCCGGTTGGGCTCCCGCCTCTCGGGGCTCATTGGCCCCGGCGGGGAGTGGCGGCGACTTCCGCCGAGAGGGCGCTCTCGATGGTCTGGTTCTGCACCTGGGCGACGGAACGCACCGCGTAATGGTAGTGCGTGTCGTTGGTGGCGCCGAAGTCCTCGAACCGGGGCGTCGAAAGGACCGTGCTGTTCACCGGATCGGGCGGAAAGGGCCGATCGCCGACGCGGCGGTAGACGTTGTAGCCAAGCAGCTTGCCATGCGGCGGCGCCGTGCCGAGCGGCTCCCACGAAAGCCGGACCAGGTGGTCGAGAGCCGTTGCGGCGAGCCCCGTCGGTGCCGGCGGCGGTGCGAGAAAAATACGCTTGGCGACCGTTGCGGCGCCGCCGAATCCCGAGCGGGTGAAGGAGACCACCCGGTAGCGGTAGCCGTAGCCGAGGTCCAGCTCGTCGTCCCGCAGGTAGAGCCGGGTGCCGATGCGCCTGACATCGTGCAGGTAGTCCAGGTCGATCTGGCGGAAGAGCACCGACGTGTCCCGGCATTCGGGGCAGTCCTCGGC
>CAWANI010000015.1:0-310881 GCA_963783365.1 uncultured delta proteobacterium
GTACAAAGAACTGCTCGGCACCTGCCGTTGACGAACGGAAGTCTGTGAATTCAGTTGGCAGCATTCTCATAATTCGCCCCAGCGCTATCGGCGATGTGGTGATGGCTTCGCCCATGATCACGGTGTTGCGCGAGGCCTATCCCGAGGCGAGGCTGGTCTGGCTGGCCGACCCTCAGGTGCGGGAGCTCTTGGAGGCCAACCCGGCCCTGGACCAGGTCATTCTGTGGTCCAAGGCGCAGTGGCGGCAGCTGCTGAGAAAGGGGCGCCTGTTTACCCTCGCCCGCGAGATCTGGCGATTTGCCAGGGCACTGCGCCGAGAACGCTTCGATCTGGCTCTGGATGCCCAGGGGTTGCTGCGGAGCCGGCTCCTCGCCTGGCTCTCCGGCGCGCGGGAACGCATCGGTTTCGCTTCGCGGGAGCCCGGGCGGTTTCTGATGAGTCGCATCGTGTCCAAAGGCCCCGAGAGCAAGCACATGAGTTCGGAATACCGTCATCTCATGACAGAACTCGGCCTGCACCCCGGCGCTTTTGCGCCATCGATTGCGACAGCCCCAAAGGATCGCCAAGCTGCGCAGGATCTGCTTCGGGAGATCGGAGACGACTTCGTGGTTTTCGCGCCGTTCACCACGCGGCCCCAGAAACACTGGGTCGAGGAGCGCTGGGGGGAGCTAGCGCGGAGGATCTACGAGCGGTTCGGTTTGCCCGTGGTGATTCTCGGCGGGCCCGGGGATGCGAAGGCCAGTGGCCGTATCCGGGAGGGCGGCGCAGGGAAAATTTTCGATCTTTGCGGAAAAATATCGATCGGCCAGGCCGCCGCCCTGGTGGAACGCAGTACCCTGGTGATCGGTGTGGATACTGGATTGACGCATTTGGGCACCGCTTTTGAGCGTCCGACCATCGCTCTCTTCGGAGCGACCTGCCCCTATCTGCAGACCGCCAGTTCCAAAACTCGCGTTCTCTACGAGAAGCAGCCCTGTTCCCCCTGTCGGCGAAACCCGGTCTGCAACGGGGAATTCCCCTGCATGGCGCGACACTCCGTGGAGTCGGTTCTCGCGGCCGCTGAGCGCTCCCTGACTGCCGAAAGAGGCGCGTCATGAGGGTCCTCCATATCGAAACGGGCCGTCATCTTTACGGAGGCGCTCTGCAGGTCCATTATTTGATGCGCGGGCTCAAAGAGAAGGGAATAGATAATCTTCTGGCCTGCCCCTCCGGAAGCGAGATTGCTGCCGCCGAAAAGTTTGCCGAGGTCTTTGAGCTGCCCATGGCAGGCGACCTTGACCTTCGCTTTCCGGTGGCTCTTTTGCAACTGGTCCGGCGTTGTCGGCCCGATCTGGTTCACGTTCACAGCCGCCGGGGCGCTGACTGGTGGGGAGGGCTGGTGGCCCGGCGATGCGGGGTAAAGAGCCTGATTACCAGAAGAGTTGATAATCCGGAGTCTCGATGGCTTGCCGGTCTGAAGTACCGACCCTACGATAGGGTGATCGCTATATCAGAGGGTATCAGGAAGGTTTTGGGGGACGCCGGCGTTCCTCCCCGGGTAATGGGGTGCATTCACAGCGCCGTCGATGTCGCTACATACGATCGACCGTGCGACGATCCGTGGTTTCGTCGGGAATTTGCTCTTTCGCCCGAGGACCGCGTTGTCGGTGTCGTCGCTCAGCTGATCCCCCGCAAAGGCCACCGCTATCTGCTGGACGCCGCTCCGGCCATTCTCAAGGGCTGCCCGGAAACTCGTTTTCTTTTTTTGGGCAGAGGACCACTCCGGGAAAGGTTGGAGGCTATGTGTCGGGAACGCGGCCTCCTCTCCAAGGTGATCTTCGCCGGGTTCCGCAACGACCTGCATCGCATACTGCCCTGTCTGGATCTCCTGGTTCATCCTGCAACAATGGAAGGTTTGGGGGTTTCCCTTCTGCAGGCATCCGTAGCTAGGCTTCCCATTGTGGCCGGGCGAGCGGGAGGAATTCCGGAAATCGTCGAGGAGGGTATCAATGGTTTTCTCATCCCTCCGGGGAACACTGCCCTCCTTGCGACCCGGGTCGTTCAAATACTTCAGGACCAAGGTCTTTCTATGCGCTTGGGGGAGAGAGGCCGCCAAATGGTGGAACAGAAATTTTCTGTTTCCGCTATGGTGGAGGCTTATCATGAGATTTATAAGATGATACTCGGCTGACATCTTGGCTCATGATCCTGCATCTATGACCTTGGCAAATGATTGAAAATGCTGATATTTGGATAGATATATCATGAAAAAAAAGATATCAGTGGTTCTATGTACTTATAATGGAGAGAAATATCTAACAGAACAAATGGAAAGTATCATCAACCAAACTGTCCTTCCAGACGAGTTGATCATCGTTGATGATAAATCAACCGACCGTACATTTCAAATTTTACAGATCTATGAAAAAAAATATAACTTTATAAAATTATTCAGAAATGAACAGAATCTAAGGCCGAATAAGAATTTTGAAAAAGGTTTGGAGATTTCGACCGGGGATCTAATTTTTTTCTCTGATCAAGATGATATTTGGGACTTAAATAAAATAAAAGAAATGTCATTTGAGATTGGAGACAAAGACTTTCTCTATAGTGATGCATTTATTGTAGATTCTAGGGGGAACGCGATTGCTGAAAGTGAGATAGAATTTTTTGGACTCAAGCCAGTCTATGGCAAGAACCCATTTTATTTTTTATCCACAAACTGTGTGTCAGGCCATAACCTTCTGATTTCCAGCCGACTGGCCAATTTGGCAATTCCTTTTTCATCAAGTATCCTGTTCGACCAATGGTTGGCTCTGATTGCAAGTATAGTTTATGACGTTAATTTTATAAATGCAAAACTTGCTAAACATAGGATGCATGAACAAAACTTCATAAATAATAAAAAAATACGCGTAAAGGTAGGGCCCCCAAAAAAGAAAGAAATGCGAAAGGAAAGGATTTTAGCTAAAAATATTAAATATAAAAACGTAGTTATGGATTTGAAGTCTCATAAAATCACGGGTGATTTTTTTACTATTATTTCTGACCATTACGAAAATTTTTATAAGAGATTTTTCAACTTTAAGCTTTTTGCCTATTTGTTTAAAAATAGAAACTTGGTTTATGAGTCTCTTGATTTTGTAAGTCAGTTGGATAAAAGCATTCGGTTCTGTCGGTGCGCAAAGGGGTACTGGATTCCCGGCATTAAATTCTGATGGTGATGAATTGAAAATATCTGTAATTGTAAATAGTTATAATTACGAACAATATATTTCCAAAACGCTTGACAGCGTTTTCGGACAATCTCGCCTTCCCGATGAGGTGGTGGTCGTTGATGACGGCTCTACCGATAGGTCGGTTGAGATAATCCAGGCTTATGGAAAAAGACACTCGACAATGAAATTGGTCCAGAAATCTAATGGTGGGCAACTCTCGGCTTTCAACGAAGCCGTCAAGCATGTCACCGGCGATATCGTTTTCTTTCTGGATTCGGATGATATCTGGTTGCCTGATTATGTCGAACATATTGTTGGCATTTATGAAGCGACAAATACCGATTTCGTTTCGTGTGCCATGAAGAATTTCGGTGCGTCTACAAGCACGCGCAGAATTTATAAGACAAGTCGCGATCTTGGCTACAGTGCGGCTTTAACCTATTTTATGAAGGCGTTCATTGGAAGTCAGACCTCCTCTATTTCAATCAAAAGAAAATTTCTGAAAAAATTATTCCCCATTCCGTTAGAGAATGAGTGGCCTGTTTCCGCTGACTTTCCGCTTGTTTCGGGCGCCTCACTGGCTGGTGCCCGAAAATATTATTGTTCGGTTCCTCTGGTTCTATACCGGATGCACGAAAAGAACGCACATAAAATCGATAAGAGTAAAGACGAATATCGGTTTAAAAATCTATATCGGAGATGTTTTCAGATTGAGTACTTCTTGAGCAAATTCCACTTGTCTGAGAACGTATTCAGTCATGTTCTGGATTTTGAAATTCGTACTCGAAAAAATTGCATGGACCGGAAAACCTTTTTGCGTTATTTGAGGATTATCTTTTATACGCGAAAGAGCTATCCATGGAAATTTTATGAGGTTTTTAAATTGATTTCGGTGAATCTGAGTCTGTTTCTTTGGAACCGATCTGCCCCTTGATCTTCATACAGGTATATTCTTGATCATCTGTAAGGCGAATAGTCTTTTATGTGTGGCATAGCGGGTTTATATCTTCGCCATGAAAAGGTCCTTGCCGAAGAGGTAGCGCTCCTCGGACGACGTCTGGTACATCGAGGTCCCGATGCAGCAGGGACCTATGTGGATGGTCGGATGGGGCTGGCGCATACGCGTCTGTCGATCATCGATCTGACCGGCGGCCGCCAACCCCTGGTCGATCCGCAATCCGGCACCGCACTGGTCGTCAATGGAGAGATCTACAACTATCTCGAACTCAGAGAAGACCTCCTTCGCGAAGGGGCCAGTTTCGCAACAGCCAGCGACAGTGAAGTGCTCCTCCAGGGATACCTGCTCCATGGGATTGATTTTGTGCGCCGTGTCAACGGCATGTTTGCCTTTGGCCTCTACGATCCGCAAAAGGAAGCCCTTATATTGGGGCGGGATCGTCTCGGCATCAAACCTCTTTACTTCTTGACGCTCGGCGATCGGGTTGCTTTTGCCTCTGAACTCAAAGCCCTGCTGCCCCTTCTGCCAAGGAGGCCTGAGGTGGAACCAGAGGCGCTTCTGCAATATCTGCAGAGCCAGTTCTCGACCGGTGCGGGAACTATTGTGCGGGGGATTGAGCGCCTCTCGCCGGGGGAGTTGCTGACGGTCACTTCCAATCTCGATGCGAAGAGGACGCGCTACTGGTCGGCCTCTGACGTTGTCCCGCAACGACTCACGCTGAACGAGGCTGAAGAGGTCTTTAGTCCGCTTTTCGATCAGGTCATGACGGAACACATGCGATCGGATGTTCCCTTCGGATTGTTTCTCTCTGGCGGGGTGGATTCAGCGGTTCTTCTGGCCATGTTGAGTCGATTACAAGGACGAACCGTCAAAACCATGTCAGTAGGCTTCAAGGACGTACGCATGCGTGATGAGGCCGCAGACGCTAAATGGATTGCCAGCCAGTTCGACACCGAACATTGCGAATTGATTCTGGATCGCAAGGTCCTCTTTCGCCGAGTGCCCCATATGGTGTGGGCGACTGACGACCTAATGCGCGATTACGCCTCTCTGCCTGTTTCGCTGCTGTCACAATTCGCTTCCCGGGATCTCAAGGTGGTGTTCAGCGGCGAAGGAGGCGACGAGGCATTCGCCGGCTATGGCCGCTACCGACCCGGGCGCCTCGAAGCCCTGGTCAAGGGCGCCTTGTGGCCGGGCTCCGGTGGATTCCGGACGCGGGGCCATTGGCGCGGCCCTTGGCCTCGCCGGGTCTTCGGCAACGACCTGAGTTCGCTCGAAGGGAACTGGCGGATTCCGTACCGGAGGTATTGGAAGATGGCTTCTCCTCGCTGGAGTCCTCTCGCCAAACGTCAATACGTTGATCTGATGACCAACCTTCCCGATGACCTCCTGGTGAAAGCCGATCGCATCATGATGAGCTTCGGCTTGGAGGGACGGGTACCGTTCCTCGATCACCGGCTGGTGGAATTCGGCTTGTCCCTGCCGGATGAGCTGAAGGTTGTCGGCGGGCAGGGGAAATATTTCCTGAAAAAATGGGCCGAAAGGTATTTGCCCGCCGATTATTTGTGGCGGAAAAAGCGCGGATTCCATGTCCCCATCGGAGAATGGTTTGTCGGATCTTTTCTCGACCAACTCGAGAAAAGGTTGCTCGCTAACGAAGGGATCCTGCGCTGGTTTGAACCGGAAGGGGTCAGGGCTTTGTTCCGGGCCCGACAAGCAGGCAAAAACACGGCTCGGGAAATCTGGAGTTTGATGCAATTTGCCATCTGGCATCGCCTGTTTATTGCAGGGGACGGCAGTGCCCCTCCACTTGATACGGATCCACTTGACTGGATCGCCTGAGTTTGCGGTCATCTCACGGACGATTTCTTCAAGCAGGTTAACCGCGAAATTCACCCTTCATCGTTTTGAGATATGTCTGATTCGATACCCAAAATAGCCGTTTTTGCTTCTTTCTCCGGTAAAGGCGGAGTAGAGCGGATGCTGGTCAATCTTTGCGAGGGGTTACTGGCGGAGGGATGCGAGGTGGACTTGGTTCTGGTCAAGACCAAAAGCGAACATCTCGCCGGACTTTCTTCGCAAGTCAGGGTGGTTAAGCTCAACGCTGGCCATACCTTTAGTAGTGTCTTGCGCTTGGCCGCCTACCTCAGGAGAAATCGACCGTCTGCACTGCTCGCAGCGAAGGACCGGGCGGGAAAAGTCGCCGTTGTGGCTCGCCGGCTTGCCGGGGTGCGGACGCGGGTGGTCTTCCGCATCGGAACCACGCCGTCGGCGGCCTTGGAGGGGAAGAGCTTTTGGCGAAAATTGCTTTGGTATGTTCCAATGCGTTTGATTTATCCCCGAGCTGACGGGATTGTTGCCGTCTCTGGCGGGGTGGCCCAAGATCTTGCCCATATTACGCATCTGCCCGAAACCCGATTTCACGTAATTGCTAACCCGGTCATTACCCCACGGCTCGAGTCCTTAGCCAAGGAGCCGACCTCTCATCCGTGGTTCAGCGACCACTCCACCCCGATCATTCTCGGGATTGGAAGACTGACCCGGCAGAAGGATTTTCCGACCCTGCTTCGGGCATTTTCCATTGTGCGAAAAAATTTCCGTTGCCGCTTGGTTATCCTCGGCGAGGGGGGGAGCCGGGAGGGGCTGGAAGCTCTGGCTGCGGAGCTCGGGGTGTCGGATGATGTTTCCATGCCTGGCTTCGTCGCCAATCCATACAGCTATTTGAGGAAGGCCGCACTTTTCGTCTTATCTTCCGCTTGGGAAGGCTCGCCGAACGTGCTTACAGAAGCACTAGCTCTGGGTGTTCCGGTTGTCGCCACTGACTGTCCCAGTGGCCCGCGGGAGATTTTGCAAAGCGGCAACTATGGCCTGCTTGTTCCCGTCGGGGACGCGGTTCAGATGGCCAAAGCCATGCTGGAAACAATTTCTGCACCTCTTGCAAAAGGATTTCTCAGGCAAGCCACCATAGACTATACAATGGAGAAAAGCAGCCGACGCTACTTGGAGGTGCTGTTGGGACAGAAAATCAATAATTAGCGAGAAATTATCCCATGCTTATTTCCAATAAACACAAATTTCTTTTCGTCCATATCGCCAAAACCGGCGGCACTAGCGTTCGCGCTACGCTGAACCGGTTGCGCTGGAGCGACCCCTATTATATTCCCCAGTTCATCTGCAGTCGCCTCAGCCATTGGACCGGGCATAAAATCGGGGCGAAGATTCCACGTCACGCCAAGGCGATCGCCGCGTACGAGATGCTGCCGCGGGAGTTCTACGACTCCCTGTTCAAGTTCGCTTTCGTCCGCAATCCCTGGGACCTGCAGGTCAGCTCCTTTCATCACCTCAAGCGCGAACGGCCGCATCTGGTCGGTGAGAGGGATTTCGAGAGCTTTCTGCGCTGGAAGCTCGACCCGCAGCGGCCCTATCAGTTTCATATCGATACCTCCATCGAATTGCAATCCGATTATCTGGTCGACCTGCATGGAAATGTTATTGTGGATTTCATCGGAAAGTACGAGAACCTTAAAGAAGATTTTCAAGAAATCTGCGATAAGATCGGTATTCGGACGCCGAAACTCGCTCACAAACGTCAGGCCAAGGACCGCTCTTCCTATCAGAAATATTATACGGAGGAGACGGCCGCTTTGGTAGCCGAACACTTCAAGCGGGACATTGAAATGTTCGGGTATACTTTTAAGGGCGGAGAATAAGGGAATTTGCTCTTCGGTTTTGGCTTGATTCAATCGAGAAAAAGCCTTGGCACGCGGATAAATTACGATAAATCCGGATTTTCGCGGACTTTAAGACTACCGTTTTAACCCGAGGGGTTGTGCGGCAAAAAAAGCTTTTGTCTTCAATTTATCCGAATTTATCCGCTTTTATCCCTGTTCATTTGTCATTTTGAGGTCTCAATTAAATAGGAGAAGAGGCGTGGCAACCTACCTCGTGACCGGCGGCGCCGGTTTTATCGGATCTCATATTGTCGACGAACTCCTGCGCAGGGGCGAAACGGTCCGTGTCCTGGACAACCTCTCCACGGGCAAGAGAGAAAACCTGGCCCACTGCCTGGAGGGAATCGAATTTCTCGAGGAGGACATTCGCGACCTGGAGACCTGCCGGCGGGCCTGTGAAGGCGCCGATTTCGTCCTTCACCAGGCAGCTTTGGGCAGCGTCCCTCGCTCTCTCGAAGACCCCCTGACCAGCCACGAGGTCAACGTCACTGGTACGGTCAAGATGCTCCTTGCCGCGCAGGAGGCGGGCGTGAAGCGGTTTGTTTACGCAGCTTCCTCCTCCACCTACGGCGACCATCCGGGTCTGCCGAAGGTCGAAGAGCGGATCGGCCGGCCCCTGTCTCCCTACGCCGTTACCAAATACGCGGATGAGCTGTACGCCCAGGTGTTCGGTCGCTGCTACGGTGTGGAGACGGTCGGACTGCGCTATTTCAACGTGTTCGGTCCGCGTCAGGATCCTTTTTCCCAGTACGCCGCCGTCATCCCCCTGTTTGTCAGTGCCCTGCTGCGGGGCGAGGCGCCGACCATCAACGGCGACGGCGAGCAGACCCGGGATTTTACTTTCGTCGCCAACGCCGTCGCCGCCAATCTGCTGGCTTGCAAGGCGCCTGCCGAGGCGATCGGCGAAGTCTTCAATGTCGCCTGTCATGAGCAGACCTCCCTCAACCAACTCTACGGACGCCTTCAGTCCCTGCTCGGGATGGAAATCCCGGTGGTTCATGGTCCGCCCCGCGCCGGAGACGTACGCCATAGTTTGGCCGACATTGAGAAAGCCCGGCGCCTTCTCGGTTATTCGGCTGAAATCAAGTTTGAGGAAGGCCTGCAGCGCTCTATTGACTGGTATAAAAATAACCTCTAGGCTGAACCCTGCATGAAGATGGCGACCGCAGGGCGAACCCTGTCCGGCTGTCGGGAGCGCTTCATAACCGACGGGAGAGAACCGATATGATGGAAAAAATCCAGAATTACTTTACCGGTCACATACAAACGATCGAGGCCGTCTCCCGGGATTTGTCCGAGAGCATCGCCCATTGCAGCACGCTGCTCACCGACGCCTTGAAGCGGGGAAAAAAGCTTTTGATCATGGGCAACGGCGGATCGGCGGCGGACGCCCAGCACCTGGCGGCGGAGTTTATCGGGAGGTTCATGCGGGATCGCAAGGCCCTGCCGGCGATCGCTCTGACCACCGACACCTCCATCTTGACGGCCATAGGCAATGATTTCGGGTTCGACGAAGTGTTCAAAAAACAGGTGGAAGCTCTCGCCGCCCCGGGCGACGTGGTCCTCGGGATCTCCACCAGCGGGAAATCGAACAACGTCTTTTACGGATTGACCAAGGCGAATGAAATCGGCTGCACCACTATCGGTCTGCTCGGGCGCCAGGGAGGCAATATCAGCGGCATCGTCGACGTCAGTCTGATCGTGCCGGCACAGGAGACGCCCTTCATCCAGGAGGCCCACGTGACGATCCTCCACCTGCTTTGCGACCTGGTGGAGCAGGAAATCTGCGCTCTGCAACAACCATGATCGTCGAACCTTCCATGAACCGCATCGAAGTGGAGAGGTTTCTGGAACGCCTCGGCACCCTGCGGGCCCTGGTGGTTGGCGATCTGATGCTCGACGAGTACCTGTGGGGCCGCACCGAGCGGATTTCGCCTGAGGCCCCCGTGCAGGTTGTCGACGTCCTTCGGGAAGAGATTCGGCCGGGAGGGGCGGGCAACGTCATCCATAACTTGTCCGCCCTCGGTTGCCGGCTTTCGGTGGCCAGCGTCCTGGGCGACGACGCGGACGGTCGCCGCGTGGTCGCCATGTTGGCGGAAAAGGGAATCGGAACCGAAGGTGTGCTGCGCACCTCGGATCGGACCACCAGCCGCAAGACGCGGGTTCTGGCGAGCAATCAGCAGATGATGCGTATCGATCGGGAGTCCTGCGAGCCCATTTCCTCCGAACACGAAGCGCAACTGGCCGCCTATGTCAGAAAAGTGGCCCCGGAATTTCAGGTGATCCTTATTTCCGACTACCTCAAGGGGGTCCTCACACCGGGGCTAATTCAGGCTGTCATCGCCGTTGGCCAAGAGCTCGGAATCCCCGTTGTCGTGGACCCCAAGGGCCCGGACTTTACAAAGTACCGGGGCGCGACCCTGTTGACTCCGAACCGTAAAGAAGCCCTCGCCGCGGCCCGGATGACATGCGGGATAGCGGACGGCCTGCGTGAGGCGGGCCGAGCCCTGCGGGAGCGTCTCGATCTCGAGGCCCTGGTCCTGACGCGTAGCGAAGAGGGGATAACCCTGTTCTTCCGCGATGGCCGGGAAGAGGATCTTCCCACTCAGGCCAGGGAAGTTTTTGACGTGACGGGAGCCGGTGATACGGTGCTGGCCTTTTTAGGCGCCGGCCTCGGGACGGGGTTGTCGATCGCCGAAGCGGCGCGGCTGGCCAACCTGGCAGCGGGGATCGTCGTCGGCAAGGTGGGAACCTCCACGGTCAGCGCCGAGGAGATCCACGAGGCGGTCGCCCGGCAGCATCAGGATACCGATTTGAAAATCAGGAATCGGGCCACTCTGGGAAGGCTCCTTGAGGCCGAGCGGCAACGGGGAAAAAGGATCGTCTTTACCAACGGCTGCTTTGACTTGCTGCATGTCGGTCACGTCAAATATCTGCAAAAGGCTCGTCAACTGGGGGATCTGCTCATTCTCGGACTCAATTCCGATGCGTCTATTCGCCGGCTCAAGGGTCCCAAGCGGCCGCTCATCGGAGAGAACGAGCGGGCCCATGTTCTGGCGGCGCTCGACTGCGTCGATTACGTGGTGATTTTCGAGGAGGATACCCCCCTGGAGCTGATCCGGGCGCTGCAGCCCGAAATCCTGGTCAAAGGGGGAGATTACGCCCCCGAAGAGGTGGTCGGCAGGGAAATCGTCGAGGGGAGTGGCGGCCGGGTGGAAATAATCCGCTTTGTCGATGGCAAATCGACGACCAACATCATTGAAAAAATTCTCCAGCAGTATCGGGAATAACGCCGTGACGCGTGACGCGGATGAACCTCGAACCTTGAAACTCGAACCTAAAAACAGAGCGGTCTTCCTCGACCGGGACGGGACCATTAACGTCGAACGGGAGTATCTTTATCGCGTCGAGGATTTCCAATTTATCGAAGGGGCTCCGGGCGCCATCAAGCGTCTCCGGGACGCGGGGTATCTGGTTGTGGTGGTGACCAACCAGTCCGGGGTGGCCCGCGGCTACTACACCCTGGACGATGTGGCGGCCCTGCACCGGTATATCCAGCAGCAGCTTGTTGAAATCGGGACCGCGATCGACGCTTTTTACACCTGCCCGCACCATCCCTCGGCCGGCCGCGGAGAACTACGCCAAGCCTGCGATTGCCGCAAAGGGAGTCCCGGAATGCTCTTGCAGGCGGCAGCCGAGCTGGATATCGACCTGGCGCGCTCTTTCATGATCGGCGACAAGCGGGTGGATATCGAAGCGGGGCGGCGGGCCGGTTGTACCCCGCTGATGGTTTTGACCGGCTACGGCGTTCAGGAAGCGGAGTATCTCCCGGATGATGAGGTGTCTCTATTCGCGGATCTTAGCGCCGCGGCGGATTACCTTCTTGGCGAGGGCTGAGACCTTGCCGGAGGGATGAGAAATGAACGCTCATCCCGGTCTTCTTGCCAACTTCCCTAAATGTGGTACCTTGGTCTGGATTAGGTAGCTCTTATGTCATGTGAGGGCCGTGATTTAACGGGTTGGTATCCGCTTTTTCTAAGGAGGCTTTATTTATGATCAGGGGAGATGCAATCAAGACGGGAGCGGCGAAAATCGCCATGGTCGGTCTCGGATATGTCGGCCTGCCTCTCGCTGCGGCCTTCGGCCGCCGGGCCGAGGTGATCGGATTCGACATCAGCGGTAAAAAGATCGAAGAACTCAGGCGGGGCATCGACGCCACCGGCGAATTGAGCGGCGAGGAACTCGGCTCGACGCGGATCGATTTTACCACCGATCCGGCCCGTCTCCGGGAAGCCCGGTTTCTGATCGTGACCGTTCCGACGCCCATCGACGATCACAAGAAGCCGGATTTGACGCCCGTCGTTTCGGCCTCTCGAACCATCGGACGGAACCTCTCTCCCGGATCGATCGTCGTCTACGAGTCCACCGTCTATCCCGGGGTTACCGAGGAGGTGTGCGTTCCCCTCCTCGAAAAGGAATCGGGGCTGCGTTGCGGGGTCGATTTCAAGGTCGGCTATTCCCCCGAACGCATCAACCCGGGGGACAAGGTCCACACCGTCGACAAAATCATCAAGGTCGTTTCCGGGCAGGATGCCGAAACCCTTGAAACGGTGGCCCAGGTTTATGAAATGGTCATTGAGGCGGGTATTCACCGCGCCTCCAGCATCAAGGTCGCCGAGGCGGCCAAGGTCATCGAGAACACCCAGCGGGACCTCAACATCGCGCTGATGAACGAACTGGCGATTATCTTCAACCGCATGAACATCTCGACGCGGGACGTTCTGGCAGCTGCCGGCACCAAGTGGAATTTTCTGAAGTTCACCCCCGGCTTGGTCGGCGGGCACTGTATCGGGGTCGATCCCTACTACCTGACCTACAAGGCCGAGGAGATCGGGTATCAGCCTCAGGTGATTCTGGCCGGGCGGCGGATCAACGACGGCATGGGTAAATACGTGGCCGAAATGACAGTCAAAAAGCTCATCCAGGCCGACAAGGCGGTCAAGGGGTCGCGGGTCCTGGTCCTGGGATTGACCTTCAAGGAAAACGTGCCGGATATCCGCAACAGCAAGGTGGTCGAGATTCTGCAGGAACTCAAGGAGTACGAGGTCGAGACCGTGGTGCACGACCCCGTTGCCTCTGCCGAGGAGGCCGAGGCCGAGTACGGGGTTTCTCTGATCGATCTGGAAAAAGCCGGGAAGGTGGATGCCGTTATCTGGGCGGTGGCGCATCGCGCCTTTGCAGAACTGACGCTCGCCAAACTCAGGTCGTTCTGCGCCAATGGCAACGGCCAGGGGGTTGTGATCGACGTCAAGGCGGTTCTCGACCGCCAAGAGGTCGAGGGCGAGGGGCTTTTGTACTGGAGCCTGTGAGGCGGTCCCGGTCGGCTTTTCCTTTGCCAAACTATCTATTTTTTTGTATTCTCCCAGGCAGTCGGTGCCAGCCGGCTGCCTGAACTTTTTTTAGAACGGAATCAGAATATGCAGAAGATGTTGAAACGGATACTGACCTCGCGGGTCTACGAGGCGGCGGTGGAAACGCCTCTGGAGGAGGCCGCAGGACTTTCCGCAGACACGGGCAATCGCATTCTTTTGAAACGGGAAGACCTGCAGCCCGTTTTTTCCTTTAAAATCCGCGGGGCCTACAACAAAATCGCCCATCTCTCCGACACCGAGCGGTCCCGAGGGGTCATCGCCGCCTCGGCGGGAAACCATGCCCAGGGAGTGGCTTTCTCCGCCCTGCGCCTGGGCATCCGCGCGGTCATCGTCATGCCGGTAACCACTCCCCGCATCAAGGTGGCGGCGGTCGAGGGATACGGTGCCGAGGTGGTCCTGCACGGGGACAACTATTCCGAGGCGGCCGATCATTGCCAGAAACTCATCGAAGAGAAGGGGATGACCTTTATCCATCCCTTTGACGACGAGCTGGTGATCGCCGGTCAGGGGACCGTGGCGGATGAGCTGTTGCGCCAGAGCGCCGGGAAAATGAACGCGGTTTTCGTGCCGGTCGGCGGTGGCGGCCTGATCTCGGGGATCGGGGCCTACCTGAAGGCTTTATGCCCCGAAGTGCGCGTGATCGGAGTGGAACCCGTCGACAGCGACGCCATGGCCCGCTCTCTTGAGCAGGGCCGCCGGGTCCGCCTCGATTCGGTGGGGATTTTCGCCGATGGGGTCGCGGTGCGGGAGCCTGGCAAGCTGACCTTCGACTATTGCCGACGATTTGTCGATGAAATCATCCGGGTCGATATCGACGAGCTGTGCAGCGCCATCAAAAGCGTCTATCTTGCCACCCGTTCCATCGTCGAGCCGGCAGGAGCACTGGCCATGGCCGGGCTGAAAAAATACGTTCGCGACCGACAGGTCGACGGTCAGACCCTGGTGGCGATCAACTCCGGGGCCAACATGAATTTCGAGCGGCTGGGTTATGTGGCCGAGCGGACCCAGATCGGGGAGAAGCAGGAAGCCCTCTTCGCCGTCACCATCCCGGAAACGCCGGGATCCCTGAAACGATTCTGCACCGAGGTGGTCGGTGAACGGAACATCACCGAATTCAATTATCGGTTGGCCGGGCGGGAAAAGGCCTACATCTTCGTCGGCATCTCCGTCCGCAACGAAGAGGAGCGCCTTGCTTTTGGCCGGGAACTGGCGGACCATGGATTCGAAAATAGCGATCTGACAGACAACGAGCTGGCCAAGACCCACATCCGTTATATGGTGGGAGGGCGTTCATCAGAAGCCGATCAGGAGGTCCTTTACCGCTTCTGGTTCCCGGAGCGCCCCGGCGCCCTGGCCCGGTTTCTCGACGCCATGGGGACGAACTGGAACATTTCCCTGTTTCATTACCGGATGCAGGGCGGGGATTTCGGCCGGGTGCTGATCGGCCTGGAAATCCCGGGCGGAAATGAAGGGGCCCTCCGTATGTCTCTCGCCAAATTGGGGTATCGGTTCGTGGAGGAGACCCGCAACCCGGCCTACCGGCTGTTTCTTTGAGAAAGATACGCAAAAATCAAAGCAAATCCATCAAAGCAAATCCAGCTTTAACGCCCGTTCGCTTTGCTCTCTCAAGACGCAAAGACGCCGAGGGCGAACCCCAAGGATAGTGCCGGATGAAATTCCTCCGCGCCTCCGCGTCTGCGCGTTAAAAATGCCCTTGCTTTTCAGATCCTTCGCAGGGCAGATGAGGGCGGGGCGAACTGTGGTAGAATTTAGCAGTAGGGAAACGAACAGAAGAGGAGGTGATCCCATGGTGCGATTTTACGATCCAACGGACGAGGCCGATCTGGCGCGCGTTGAAAGGGTTCTGAAAAGCGGCGGCATCGAATACTTCCTCAGGAACGAGTCCCAGAAGGGGATCGGGTCCCAGCAGATCCACGTGGCGGAAGAAGACATGCCGAGGGCTGAGGAGCTGCTCCTGAAGGAGAAGCAGCGGTTGCACTAAACAAATGGTTCCATCGTCGCTCTTGTTTACCCTTTTTTGAGATGAAAGCCGATCGTATCCCTTCGGGGTGGTCGGCTTTTCCCTTTCGTCGGGCTGAGGTGAACGACCCGTCCGCAAAAACCAATAATTTCAGCCTCAAAATAATTGACAGTTTTGCTCAGGTATGTTATCGATTGAAGGAAACCGGAGGAACATATCTTTGCCGAAGGAGGGTGAACGTGTTTGAAACTTTTAAAGAAGATTGTAAGGTGGTTTTTGAGCGCGATCCCGCAGCCCGGAGCGTTCTCGAAATAATCTTTTGCTATCCCGGCTTCCACGCGGTCCTTTTTCATCGCCTTGCCCATGCCCTCTGGCAGCGCAAATTTTATTTTCTCGGTCGTCTGGTTTCGCATTTCGGGCGGTTTTTGACCGGCATCGAGATCCACCCCGGAGCCAAAATCGGTAAGGGATTCTTTATCGATCACGGCATGGGAGTTGTGATCGGGGAAACGGCGGAAATCGGCGAGAACTGCACCCTGTACCACGGCGTGACCCTCGGTGGGACTTCCTGGGCCAAGGAGAAACGTCATCCTACCCTCGGCGACAACGTCATCATCGGTTCCGGTGCCAAGGTCCTCGGTCCCTTCAAGGTCGGGGACAACAGCAAGATCGGATCGAACTCCGTCGTCGTCAAGGAGGTTCCTCCCAACTCCACCGTCGTCGGGGTCCCCGGTCGGGTCGTCATGTCCGAGGGCCGGAAAACGGAAGAGAGGGCCGATCTCGAGCATGGCCGTCTGCCCGACCCCGAAGCGAAAGCCATTACCTGCCTCTTCGACCAGGTTCGGGAACTGGAACGCAAGGTTAACGAACTGACGAAAGCGCAGCAAACGAACCAGGACGAGTCGCCCCCTGCGGAACAGAGGGAGATCTCCTGAGATGCGCCTTTCGACGAAGGCCCAGTACGCCGTGCGGGCAATGGTAAGCCTCAATCTCATGGCCGCGGGCGCGCCCGTTTCAATCCGGGAGATCTCCCGGCGGGAAGATATCTCTCTGCCCTATCTGGAACAGCTCTTCGTCAAGCTGCGCCGCAGCCGGATCGTCAACAGCGTGCGGGGACCGGGCGGGGGTTATGTGCTGGCGCGGCCGGCGGAGGCCATCCGGGTCGATCAGATTATCGACAGCGTCGAGGAGACCCTGGTGCCGGTCTCCTGCATGGAAGAAGATGGCAGCTGCCGGTGTACGGATCACTGCGTCACTCACACGGTCTGGCAGGGGTTGGGGGAGAAGATCCGTCATTTTCTCGCGTCGATCACCCTGGATGACCTGACTCGGGAAGCCCAGGGGAAGATCGAATCCCTGTAGGGGTGGCCCCCTGGGGCCGCCCTGGGCAGGCACAGGGGCCTACCCCTACAGAGTTTGACCGCAATGAATATGGAGGAAAACTTGTGAAACGCATCTACATGGACAACAACGCCACCACGCCCGTCCGTCCGGAAGTGCTCGAAGCGATGCTTCCCTTTTATCGGGAGCAGTTCGGAAACCCCTCGAGTGTCCATTGGGCGGGACAGGCCGTCGCCGGAGCCGTGGAGAAGGCCCGTGAACAGGTGGCAGACCTGATCAACTGTTCTCCGGCCGAGATTGTCTTCACCGCCTGCGGCAGTGAAGGGGACAATATGGCGATCAAGGGGACCGCCGATGCCCTGCGCGAAAAAGGCAACCATATCATTACCACCTCGGTGGAACATCCGGCGGTGCTCGAAACCTGCCGGTATATGGAAAAACAGGGATACGACGTCACCTTTCTGCCAGTGGATCGCGACGGCATGCTCGATCTGCAGGAGCTTGAGGCGGCGATCACCGACCGGACCATTCTTATCTCGGTGATGTGGGCCAACAACGAAACCGGCAATATCTTCCCCATTGAGGAGATCGGTAAAATCGCCCGCAAGTACAAGGTGCGCTTCCACACCGACGCCGTGCAGGCGGTGGGCAAGATTCCGGTCGACGTGCAGAAGGCCAATGTTGATCTGCTGGTTCTCTCCGGCCACAAGATCGGCGCCCCCAAAGGGGTCGGCGCCATCTACATCCGCCGCGGCACCAAACTGACTCCCCTTCTTCATGGCGGTCACCAGGAGCGTCACCGCCGGGCCGGCACCCATAACGTGGCCGGCATTGTCGGGCTGGGCCTGGCCTGCAAACTGGCCGGCGCCGAAATGGAGACGGTGATGGGAGGTATCCGCGCCCTGCGCGACAAGCTCGAACGGGGCATCCTCGAGGCGATCCCCGAGGTCAAGCTCAACGGCCATCCCGACGGGGCGATGCGTCTTCCCAACACCCTCAATATCAGCTTTGCCTACATCGAGGGGGAGTCGCTGCTGCTCAACTTCGACATGCAGGGAATCGCCGCTTCCTCCGGCTCGGCCTGCACCTCCGGGTCGCTCGAGCCCTCCCATGTCATGGGTGCCATGTGCGTCGACGTTGTGCTGGCTCACTCCAGTACCCGCTTCAGCCTCGGTCACGACAACACCGAGGAAGACGTCGACACCATTCTCGAGGTGCTGCCCCCTATCGTGCAGCGCCTGCGGGAAATGAGTCCCCTGTACAACCGCAAGGAACCGATGACCTGTGATGAGTGTCAGGTCGTTCGCAAGGTGTGTGAATAAAGGTAAAGGCCGTGACGCGTGACGAGTGACGCGTCACGGGCGGAATCCATTCCGTTACGATTAAGGAGCTGCTTATGTATACCGAAAAGGTGATGGATCATTTCAGCAACCCGCGCAATGTCGGTGAAATCGAGGATGCCGATGGCGTCGGCGAGGTGGGAAACGCCTCCTGCGGCGACATCATGAAGATCTTCCTCAAGGTGGAGAACGATGTTATCAAGGACATCAAGTTCAAGACCTTCGGCTGCGGCGCCGCCATCGCCACCTCGTCGATGGTGACCGAGATGGCGATCGGCAAGACTCTGGACGAGGCGATGGAGCTGAGCAACGCGGCCGTCGCTGAAGCTCTCGACGGACTGCCGCCGCAGAAACTGCACTGCTCTAACTTGGCAGCCGATGCACTGCATGAGGCGATCAAAAATTATCGGGAGACGCACGGGTAAGAGGGTGACGCGTGACGCGGAAATCGTGAATTCGTAACGGGTAGGGGCGCAGCATGTGCTGCGCCCCTACGGTTGTCTGGTGCGGCCTAATCATGTCTGAAACCAAAAAACGTATCGTCGTCGCTATGAGCGGCGGAGTGGACTCGTCGGTGACCGCGGCCCTGCTCAAAGAGCAGGGGCACGAGGTGATCGGCATGACCATGCAGATCTGGGACTACTCGACCTTCACCGTCGACCACGGCGAGACCTTCGGCACCTGCTGCTCCCTCGACGATGTTTACGATGCGCGGCGGGTGGCCGAGTCGATCGGCATTCCCTTCTACGTGGTCAACTTCGAAAACGACTTCCAGCGCACGGTGATCGACCGCTTCTGCGACGATTACTTTGCCGGTCGCACGCCCAACCCATGCGTACTGTGCAACCAGGTACTCAAGTTCGAGCTGCTGCTGCGCCGGGCGCGGGAGCTGGAAGCGGACCATCTGGCCACCGGGCACTATGCGCGGATCATCGCGGAGGACGATCGCTTCGCCCTGCGCAAGGGACGCGACCCGGCGAAGGACCAGAGCTACTTTCTCTTCACCCTCACCCAGGCGCAGATGGGTCGGGTCCTCTTTCCCCTGGGCGACATGACCAAGGAGGAAGTGCGTGCCCATGCCGCCCGCCTGCAGCTGCGGGTGGCCGAGAAGGCCGAGAGCCAGGACATCTGTTTTGTCCCCGATGGCGACTACGTCCGTTTTCTCGAGGAGGAACGGGGCAGCGGGCGGATGGACGGGGAGATCGTTCACGTTTCCGGCCAGGTGCTGGGACGCCATCTCGGCACCTATCGCTACACCATCGGCCAGCGCCGCGGCCTGGGTATCGCCTGGCCACAACCCCTCTACGTGACGGGGATCGACGCCGAGAACCGGCGGGTGGTGGTCGGCGAGAAGGAACATCTGTCGTGTGGCGAGCTGACCGTTCACAAGGTCGAATGGGGCGGTGCCGAGCCGTCCGAGCCACTGCGAGCCGCCTGCCGCATCCGCTACCGCCATCGCGAGGTTCCAGCCATGATCACGCCCCTTTCCGGCGGGCGGGCCAGGGTGCGCTTCGATGTCCCCCAGCAAGGGGTCACCCCCGGGCAGGTGGCGGTTTTCTACGAGGGGGACCGGGTGCTCGGGGGAGGGTGGATCGAATGACTCGCAAATCCCCCTTCACCCGTCCTGACGGCCCCCCTCTGCCCGGCGGAGAGGGGAAGCGCACCTTCACCATCGCCACCCTCGGCTGCAAGACCAATCAGTTCGAATCGGCGGCGATGAAGGAGCGTCTGTGCGAGGCCGGCTACCGGGGTGTTTCCTTTGAGCAGGGGGCCGAGCTGGTCATCGTCAACACCTGCACGGTCACCGCCGCCACCGACGCCCAGTCGCGCAATCTGGTGCGCCGGGCCCGCCGCCTGAACGGGTCCTGCCGGGTGGTGGTCACCGGCTGCTACGCCCAGGTCGATCCGCAGGCGCTGCTCGCCATCCCCGGTGTCTCCCTGGTCCTCGGCAACGAGGAGAAACAGGACCTTCTGGCCCTGCTGGCAGATGCCGACAGGGGAGAGCCCGCAGCCCGCGTGTCGGCTATTCGCGAGACGTCCGAAGCGAAGGTGTCGCCTCTCTCCTCTTTCGCTGAGCGGAGCCGCGCCTTCGTGCAGATCCAGAACGGCTGCGATGCTTTCTGCAGTTACTGCATCATCCCTTATGCCCGCGGCAGAAGCCGCTCCGTGCCTCCGGACGAAGTGGTGGCGCAGGCGAAGCGCCTCTGCGCCGCCGGCTATCCGGAGATCGTGCTGACGGGCATCCATATCGGTGGGTACGGCGCCGATATGGCAAGGCCGACCGACCTGCTGACCCTGGTGCGGCGGCTGGAGGGGGAAACTTCGGTGCCGCGCCTGCGTCTCGGCTCCCTTGAGCCGACGGAGATACCCGACAAACTCATCGAGGCAGTGGCCGCCTCGGAGATCCTCTGCCCCCACTTTCACATCCCCCTGCAGGCCGGCTCCGACAGCGTTCTTGAGCGCATGAATCGCCACTACGATACCGTTTTTTTCCGTTCCCTGGTGGAAAAGATCCGCCGCCGAATCCCCGATGCTGCCATCGGTCTCGACGTCATCGCCGGCTTCCCCGGCGAAAGCGATGCCGAGTTTGCCGCCACCGCCGCCCTTCTCGAAGAGCTCCCCGTCACCCACCTGCACGTCTTTCCCTTCAGCCGTCGTCCCGGCACGCCGGCCGCGGCGATGCCCGACCAGGTCTCCGGTGCTCTCGCCCGGGAGCGGGCCGGGCGGTTGCGGGCGATCGGCGAGGCGAAGCAGCGCACATTCGCCGACCGATTCCTCGGTCGGACGCTCGACGTCGTGGTGGAGGGCGGAGAGGCGAAGGAGGGGATGCGCCGGAGCCTGACGCGCAACTACCTGACGGTGCTTTTGCCCGCGGCCGATGGGAGGGAAGGGGAGCGGCTACAGGTTCGCATCACCGATCGGGACGATCGCGGACTGTTGGGAGAGCGCGCGTGACAGGAGAAGGGCGTCGGGAGATCCTGGTGGCCGAGCCCGCAGCCGCGGGGGAGCGCCTCGACCGGTTCATCGTCCGGCGACTCGGCGATGTTTCGCGCAAGGCCGTCAAGCGGGCCCTCGACGGCGGCCGGATTTTTGTCGATGGCCGAAGCGAGCGGCGTGCCGGGCTGCTTCTTGCCGGCGGGGACCGGGTGACCCTGACCCTCGATCTGCCGGCTCCGCCGCGCATGGCACCGGCGCTGCCCATTCTCTACCGCGACGAGGCGCTGCTCGCCGTCGACAAACCGGCCGGTCTGCCGGTCCACCCCACCGGCGACGGCGGTCCCAACGCCCTGGAGGGACTTGTTTCCCTCCTTCACTCCCGAGAGAGCGGGGAGCGCCCCATCCTGCTGCATCGCCTTGATGTCGAGACCACCGGCGTTCTTCTTTTCGCTCTTCACGCCGCTGCCAATCGCGCCCTTGCGGGGCAGTTCGCCGGGCGGGAGATTGATAAAGACGTACCTGGCGCTTGTCGCCGGGGCGCCGCCCCCCTTTTTTCGAGTGGAAAACCGTCTGCGTTCGGGGAAGCGAGGCCGGACCGTCATCGTTACGAAGGGGGGCCAGTTGGCCGTCAGCGAATTTCGCACCCTCGGCCGGGGCGATGGTTTTTCCCTGGTCGAGGCCTCTCCACACACCGGCCGGACCCACCAGATCCGCGTTCACCTCGCCGGGGAGGGCTTTCCCTTGCTCGGCGATACCCTCTACGGCGGTCCGGTGGCCCTTCCTCTTGGCGGCGAGCGGGTGGCGGTGCCGAGGCATCTGCTGCACGCCGCCCGTCTGCGCTTTCGACATCCCACGACCGGCGTCGGCTGCACCATCGAAGCTTCGCCTCCTGCCGATTTTCTTCCATACCTGGAACGGATTTCCGGAACACCCTCTATCCGCTAGGCCGAAGATCCCGCCAGCCGAACCAGCCGTTCGGGAAAATCACTCATCAGGCCGTCCGCCCCCATTGCCAGAAGCCGGCCCATGTCCTGCGGATCGTTTACCGTCCAGACATGGACCTCGAGACCGACGGCATGGGCCGCTTCTATCATTTGGGGCGTCACCAGAACCTGGCCTTGATAGGTTTCAGGAATCTGAAGTGCCTGTCCAGGGGGGCGGTAGGGAGTTTCGCAACCGTTTTTCAGCCAGTCGAAAAAGGCCGCGGTTTCGCCGTAGCTCAGGCTGGTAGGAATCTCCCCGCATTCCCGGCGCAGGCCGGACATGACCCGGTCCTGCTCCGCCGCCAGCAAGACCTCCTCCTCTTTTCCCGCCCGGCAGATCACCTCTACGGCCTGTCTTTCGACGGAGGGCGCTGTCTGTTTGATCTCGATATTGCAAAGGGCTCCGGGAAAAGCCTGAAACACTTCTTCCAGGGTCGGGATCGCAATCCCCCGGCTACGGAAGGGGAAGGTGTCTCCGCCATCGGCCGAGAAGCCGAAGCCGGCATCAAGCTGCTTCAGCTCCGCCAGGGGCAGGTCCGAAATCCGCCGGTCGACGCCGCAGAGGCGCAGAGCGGTCGCGTCATGGTGGACGACGATATGGCCGTCTTCCGTGGCGTGAACATCCATTTCCAGGTACGGCACCCCGGTCTCCAGGGCGGAGCGAAAGGCGGGCAGAGTGTTCTCCGGAAAGTGCCCCGAGTTTCCCCGGTGACCGAACAGGCGGGGGAGGGGAGGGTCGAAATAGCGAGTGCTCATGACTCTTCTCCTCGGGCCAGAGACACCCCGCGTGCGACGTTCACTCCCAGAAGCAGGAGGATGCCCAGGACAAAGAATGCGGTCAGGGTGAGGACCGAAAGTCTGGTAGAGCCGGTCCAGCTGTCGATCACCGCGAACAGGAGGGGGCCCAAAATAGCGGCGAATTTTCCGCTGATGGCGTAGAAGGCGAAAAACTCCGCATTCTTTCCCGGCGGCACCATCGAGGCGAAAAGCGAGCGGCTGATGGCCTGACTCCCGCCGAGAATCAGGGCGACGACCAGCCCCAGCAGCCAGAACTGCCAGCCGTGGTGCATGAAGAAGGCGTAGACCGTTACGGCGATAAAGAGCAGCAGGCTGGCGAGGACCGCCCGCTTGGCTCCCCAGCGATCGGCCAGGCGGCCGAAGAGCAGAGCGCCGGGCATGGCGACGAACTGAATCATGAGAAATGTACCGAGAATCGTCGTCTGGGAAAGCCCCAGTTCGTCCCGGCCGAAAATCGCGGAAACGACGATGATCGTCTGAATCCCGTCGTTGTAAAAAAGGAAGGCGAACAGAAACAGAAGCAGGTCCCTGTAGCCGCGCACCTCGGCAAATACCCGCAGGTATCCCCGAAAGCCCTTGAGCAGTTTCCCCGGCGTCCGGACGAAGGCCTCTTCTCGAAGAGAGCGAAAGGCAGGCAGGGCGAACAGGCCCCACCACAGCGCAGTCAGCAGAAAGCCGGCGCGGGTGGCGCTCCCCCGGTCGGGAAAACCAAGGGCGGCATATTTCTGAATCAGGGCGAAGACGATGAGCAGCATAAGACCGCCGCCGATGTAGCCGAGGGCGAAGCCGCGGGCCGAGAGCCGGTCAAGATCCTTGCCTCGGGCCAGGGCGGGCAGAAAGGCGTTGTAGAAGATGTTGCCGGCGGCAAAGCCGATATTGGCAAGGATGAAGAGAAGTGCGGCCAGAAGGTAGCGGCCGGGACCGGCGAAAAACAACAGGGCTGTGGCGGCGACGCCTAGCAGGCAAAAGCCGATGAACATCTTCCGCCGGCAGCCCCGATGATCGGCGAGGGTGCCCAGCCAGGGCGCTGAAAGGGCGACGACCAGCATGGACGCCGCAACGGCGTACCCCCAGAGAGCGGGAGCCGGCAGCGTCCACTGCCGGCCCAGCAGAGAGAGGCGCGCCCCTCCGGCCGGTACCAGCGAAGCGAAATAGACCGGCAGCACGGCAGCGAGAATGACGGTGGCGAAGGCCGAGTTGGCCCAATCGTACATGCACCAGCCGAACCATGCCGCCTTTTTCGCCGGCTCAGCCATCGTGCCTGCATTCTGGGCGATCGAAGAGAGCGCAGATGCCGTTGTTCGGCCTTTCCGATATCCGACCCGGGTCGGCCCATGCTGGCGAAATCAAGAATTTTCCCTCCCCCTCACGTGCTGCACATAGGCGCAGTCCGCCGGAAGCCACTGGACGATTTCCACGACCTCCGGCGTCAGTTTAATACAGCCTTCCCCGACCTCCAGGCGCTTATGGTAGACCTTGCACTCCCGGGTGACGACATCGAGATAGCGGCAGGGGATGGCGGTCGGATGAATGGTGCCATCCCCATCAATCCATTTTTCAAAACAACACTGGCCGCAGTGGCGGCAAAGGGATTCCCAATCGGTCACAGAGCCGGATCCTTGAATGGGGGGTGTTTGTGTCCCGATTGGTTAATTCCATTCATTAATTCTGGTCCTTTTGCCCGCTGGCAGCGTTCCGTCTCCTCGGCTTAGCGCAGGCTAGGCCTGTGTCGACGCGCCTTGCCAGCGAACAAAAGACCTCAGAATTCTCTAAAAGGAGTAACCAAACGGGACATTAGCCTTGCTTTTGTCGCTCGTTTTCCATTTTGGTCAGAACGACCGAGGCGGCGATCAGCGACAGGTGGGTCAGTCCCTGCGGGAAATTTCCCAGCATCTCGCCGCGGCGGGTATCGAACTCCTCGGCAAAGAGCCCCAGGTCGTTTCCGGTGGAAAGCGCTCGCTGGAAAACCTGGTGCGCCTCGCTCAGGCGGCCCTGGCGAGCCAGACACTCGACCAGCCAGAAGGAGCAGGCCAGAAAGACTCCCTCCTCGCCCTTAAGATCATCGGTTTCCGATGCATAGCGCAGAACCAGGCCGTCCTGCCAGAGATCCCGGCGGATGGCTTCCACGGTACGGACCATCCTCTCGTCCCGATAATCGACAAAGCCGAAGACCGGCAGCAGCAGCAGGGACGCATCCATTACCGGCCGGTCAAAGGCCTGAATGAACACCCCTCGTTCCTTGTCGTAGCCTTTATCTTCAATGAGCGCGCGTACATCCCTCAGCGCCGCCTGCCATCGTTCCAGCGGTGCCTTTCGTCCGAGGTCCTTTGCCAGGCGGATGCCGCGCTCGAGCGCGACCCAGCACATGGCCTTCGAGAGGACGAAGTGGCGCGGATCGCCGCGCATCTCCCACATTCCCCGATCCGGCCCCTTCCAGAGTTCGGCGGCCGCGTTGACCAGTTCGACCAGAAATTCCCAATAGTCGTCGTCCGGGGAACGGCCCGTGGTGTGCCAGGTCCAGGCGAGATCGAGCAGTTCGCCGAAAATATCCAGTTGCAACTGCGTTTCGGCGGCGTTGCCGATGCGTACGGGTCGGGCACCCCGATAGCCGGCGAGGTGTTCCAGTTCGAATTCGTGCAGGCGCCGCTCACCTCCCACGCCGAACAGAATCTGGATTTCGTCGGCGCTGCCGGCCGAACTTCGTTCGATGAAGCGGCGGAACCCGTCGGCTTCCCGCATGTAGCCGAGTTCGGTCAGGGAGCGGACCGTAAATGCGGAATCGCGAATCCAGCTGAAGCGGTAATCCCAGTTGCGCGCTCCTCCGGGCGATTCGGGCAACGAGGTCGTCGCCGCGGCGGCGATCGCCCCTGTCGGAGCGTTGGAGAGGCCCTTGAGAACGATGGCCGAACGCATGACGGAATCCGCATAGGGGCTGTCGATGCCGCCCTGCGAGGCCCAGCTCTGCCACCAGGAAATGGTCTCTTCGAGCCGCCGGTCCAACTCCTCGATTCCCGGTGGAGGAACCAGGTCCTCGTCGAGTTTTTCCGGCTTATCGTAGAGGATCGAAAGGTACCGCCGTTCGCCCGCCACAACGGTACAGGTTCCGCCCAGGCGATGGCGATGCTTCATCTCGAAGCAGAAGTTGCCGGAGATGAGCAGGCCGTCTTCGCCGCCCATCGCCAGAAAATGATCGTCCAGGGCCCTGAGCCAAGGCCGGATCGAACCGTATTCGAATCGGGGAATCAGATCCAGCGTCAGCTCCACCCTTCCTTCAAGGCCTTCGACGATGCGCAGGATCTGTTTGTGGGGGTGGTGTTCTCCCCCTTCGCGCATGGGAAAGAAATCGAGCAGGCGGTAGGCCCCCTCATGGGTGCGATAGGTCGTCTCCAGAATGAGGGTGTTTTTCAGATACCGTCGTGAGAGTCGGCAGGGCGCCGTGGGAGCGATGCGGCAGTGCCCCCCCTTCTCCCAGTCCAGAAGGCGACCGAAGCAGCTCCCCGAATCGATTCTCGGCATGCAGCACCAGTCGATGGAGCCGGTACGCGAGATCAGCGCCGCGGAGTGACAATCGGAAATATAAGCGTAATCGGCGATGGGGGGATAGGGGGGATCATCCAATTCTGTGAATTCGGAGGTCATGCGCAATTCCTTTTGTTCAAGGGTAACTGCGGGAATAGGTCCTCTGGCTCCGCCGGGCACGATTCAGGATGTTTGCCCGTTCGGGCGTCTCTGGAACCACAGGTAGATGATGATCATCACCAGACACAGGCCGATAACCGCCAGGCCGATGCCGTGCAGACGGGTCATCATCATCTCCTGATTCTTGCCGAACAGGTAGCCCGCCACCGCCAGCACCGTCACCCAGATTCCGGCCCCCAGGGCCGTGAAGAGGGAAAACTGGCCCAGATTCATGCGGGCCAGACCGGCGGGCAGGGAAATGTACTGGCGGATTCCGGGCAACAGGCGCCCCACCAGGGTGCTGATATGGCCGTGCCGTTGAAAAAAACGGTCTGCCCGGTCAAGGGATTTTTGACTGAGAAGAAAGTAGCGGCCGTTGCGCTCGAAAAACGGCCGTCCCCACTTGACCGCCAGCCAGTAGTTGAAACAGGCGCCCAGAAGACTGCCCGCCGTTCCGGACAAGATGACCAGTCCCAGGGACATCTCTCCCTGAAAGGCCAGGTAGCCGGCCGGAGCCACCACCACTTCGCTGGGGAAGGGGAAAAAGGAAGATTCCAGGAACATCAGGGTGACGATGCCCGGATATCCCCATTGACCGACGGTTTCCACCGTCCAGGTTACAAGTTGGTGAAACATGGGTGAAACTTTCCTGTTTAGGGCCCTTCGTCTGGGTGCGACCATCGGTCGCTGACGGGGCGGGTGGGTAAAGGTGAAATTGAACGGGCGGCCGGCAGACCCTGGCTGCGGCCCGGAGCGTTCAGTCCTCAGGGAGCACTGTTCATGAAAGAAACGCCCTCCTCCGCAAGTGTATCAGATAAATATCGCCCGGATGAGGGGACCAGCGTCGGCAGAGCGACTCGCCTG
The DNA here is from genome assembly GCA_963783365.1 of uncultured delta proteobacterium. Lineage (GTDB taxonomy): Bacteria > Desulfobacterota > Desulfuromonadia > Desulfuromonadales > CAWANI01 > CAWANI01. The sequence goes on from CAWANI010000015.1 coordinate 27,241, forward strand.
TTTGGTGATTTCCCATCGACGGTAAAATATCTTACAGGCCGAAGAGGGTATTCCACAAGCCTTAAATCGGGCTTGACCGGGTGAAATCAGCGGTCGCAACCGGATGGGGCAAGATTCGCCGCCGGCCGCCTCCACAAGGGGGAAGCGGTAAGGGCCCTGCCCGGGTGACGTTGCACGGTAGGGGTGACCGCATGTATACTAGAGGAAATTGACACCAACTCCCTGGGGAGGAAATCATGCCACAGTCCAAGATAAATCCTGCAATACCCTTCCATCTGGCCGAGGTCAAGAAAGGAAAGCGCCGGTTCGAAAACGCCTTTCAAGGCGTGGCCAGAATGATCCTCGAGGGCGGGGTCGAAAAGACCCTGGTCAACGGCAAGACCACCTACGATTTTCCGGTTTTCCGTAACGGGAAAAAGCACGCCATCGGCATGTATGACGAAATCAACAGCCTGGTATCTTTCGTCAAGGATGCCGCAGAGGGGGGCTCCTCCAAGGAGATGGCCTTCGTGCTGGTGGGTGAGCCCGGCAACGGCAAGACCTTTTTCGTCGAATTCCTCTGCGGGAAATACCGACAATTTCTGACCCGCCCGGAAAATACCAAGTACACCTTCCGGTTCGTCAACATGGATAAGCTCGGCCATTACGGACGGATCGGCACGATCGAATCCCAGACCTATGAAGATCCGATGATTCTGGCCATGAACCTGTTCGAAGACCCGACCCAGAGTCAGGCCTATATCGCCGAAAAAGGGGGCTTCACCGACGCCGAAATCGACTCTCTGTACGAGAATTTCCGGCCCCTGGGGGCCTGCAGCGGCTATATCTGGAACGATATTCGCGGCTATACCGGCGGCAATATCGAGGAGATGCTGAGCTTCATCGAGGTGGTTCCGGTGCCCCTGCTGGAAAGCCTGGGGACGGTCACCGGCAAGTATGCGGCCAAGGACAAGATCACCTCCTCGGCCGTCGATCTGCTCGGCGAAGAGTCGATTCAGCGCCTGTTGCATATCACCGATACCAACAATCCGTACCGTTTCGACCTGCGCCGGGGAGCCCTGGCCCGGGTAGCGGGCGGCGGCATCCATTTTTCCGATGAGATCTACAAGAACAAAAAGGACCTGGTCCAGGTCTATCTGGGGGTGATCCAGAACCGGGTGATCGAGATCGACGGCTACAAGTGGCCGATCGATACCCTGATCGTCGCCACTTCCAACAACTCGGAATTCAACCGGTTCCTCGCCGAGAAGGAGGAAGCGCCGATCGTCGACCGGTGCCGGATCTGCTACGTCTCTCACAATACCAATTACCGGATGCAGGAGGCGCTCACCGATTACGCCATCGGCAGCGAAACCAAGACTACCCTGACCCGCGAACGCCTCCATCAGGACCCGAACCTCAACTATTCCGGTTCCGTGGCGGTGGTTCTGACCCGGCTGCCGCGCTCCGAAAAGTTGACGATGATGGAGACGATGAAGCTGGCCGCCGGGGAGGTTGCAGGAGAGAAGAGCATGAAAAGCCTGGCCGAGGTCATCGACACCCTCAACCAGGACCCCGACATCACCAAGCGCTTCGGCCAGAAGGGGCTCGGGCAGCGCAACCTCGGCCGGGCCATCCAGCTGATGGTCGAGAGTTCCGAGACCAACGAAGGGCGGTGTATGTTCGCCTTCGACATCTTCAAGGCCCTTGAACGGGTGATTCTGGACTACGTATCGGAGGCGACCGATCGGGCCAAGTACCTCGAAGACCTCAAGGTCGCCAAGGGGCTCTATCGCGAGCGGATCATGACGGAAATGTTCAACGCCTATATGGATGAGCCCCACGCGATTCGCAAGGACGTCCTCAACTACGTCAACATGATCATCGGCATCGACGCCGAAAATCTTGGGCCGGACCGGATGTGGAAATACAAAGATCCTCAGACCGGCGAACTGCGGGCGCTGAAGATCGACGAGCGCTACGTCAAGAGCATCGAGGAGCGGCTTGGGCTCAAGACGGAGGAGCAGCGGGAAACCTTCCGTACGTCGATTCGAAAAATCTACGGCCAGAAGATCTCCGTCGAGCCTAACTACGACTTCATGGACAATCTCGAACTGGTGAAAGCGGTCACTGACGTGCGGCTCAAGTCCGACATCGCCGGGGCCGGCAGCCTCATCGGCGCCCTGGCCAACCGCACCAACGAAGAAAACCAGAAACTGTACGATCGGCTGATCGACACCATGCTGAACAAGCTGGGATACTGCCGAACCTGCGCGCAGAAGACCATCGAATACTTCTGCACCCAGGAGGATGAAAACTAACGGCAGGGATAAAAGACCGTAGGGGAAATTCATGAATTGCCCCTACGGGCCCCTGCGGGTGACACGATGAATCGCAAAGCTCTCGAAATATTCCGGCGACTGAAAGAACAAGGCCTCTCCGTCGAGCAGGAGGAAAGGTTTCTCGCTGAATTGCGACGCGAGGAAAACCGGGCGTCCGAACTGGAACAAGCCCTCGCAGAGCCCCCAACGCCACCGTATGATGGCCTCTACGCCTGGAGCGACTTCGCTTTGCTCCAGGCCATGCCGCAGCCCCAGAGCTCGCACACCGCCAACATCCGGTCGCTCGAAGAGCTGCTCGAACGCGACCGGCAACGGGAAAAAGACGGCTTTCCCAGGAAGATCCGGGTGGGGCGGCTGATCAAGCCAGGGAAGGGCGGCAAGGAAAAAATCGTCGTCGTTCCCACCACGGTGGAGGAAAAATTCATTCACGACCGCATCCGGATCGCCGAGGAAGGGGGCGAGGGCTCCGGGGGGGCCGGCGACGGGGAGGAAGGGGAGGTCATCGGCGAGCAGCCGGTGCGCGAACCGGGGGAGAGCGGCGAAGGCCAGGCCGGCCAGGGACAGGGCGAGTCTCACGAGATGGAATCGAGCGCCTATGATCTGGGAAAAATTCTCACCGAGAAGTTCGAGCTTCCCAACCTCAAGGACAAGGGGAAAAAGTCCTCCCTGACCCGCTACACCTACGATCTGACCGATAAAAACCGCGGCTTCGGCCAGCTTCTCGACAAAAAGGCCACCCTGCGCAAGATACTGGAAACCAACATGGCACTCGGCCATGTGCCCGATGTGACCCACATCGATCCGACGCGTTTTTTGATTGCTCCAAGGGACAAGGTTTACCGCATCCTGTCACGGGAAATGGATTACGAATCCCAGGCCATGGTCTTTTTCCTGCGGGACTATTCCGGATCGATGGTCGGCAAGGCCACCGAACTGGTGGTGTCCCAGCATGTGCTGATCTACAGCTGGCTGCTCTATCAATATGCCCGGCAGGTGGAGACCCGCTTCATTCTGCACGACACGGAAGGAAAAGAAGTTCCGGATTTTTATACCTATTACAATTCCAGGGTCGCCGGGGGGACCCAGGTCGCCTCGGCCTACCGGATGGTCAACGAGATCGTGGAAAAAGAAGGCCTGGCGCGCGATTACAATATCTATGTGTTCCACGGCACCGACGGTGACGATTGGGATTCCGAAGGGAAGGAGTCGATCCCGGAGCTGAAGAAGATGCTGACCTACGCCAACCGGGTCGGGGTCACCATCGCCGAACACCCCTACGGCTCCGGCAATCAGACCGAAGTGGAGAGGTATCTGAAAAGTTCGGGGCTGCTCGAAAGCCACACGAATCTCTGCCGGCTCGACGTCATGGGGGAAGATGCGGACGAACCGCGGCTGATTCAAGGGATCCGGAATCTGATTTCGTAGGGGGGACCCCTTGTGGGCGCCCACGGGCGATGACAAGCAACGCCCTACAACGGGAAAACGCTATGGAACTCATCGATCAACACACCAAGCAAATCATGGAAGGGTGCAAGGCGCGGGCCCGGGAGGCCGGTCTGCGGTTTCAGGAGGAGACCCTGGAATATATCGTCACCAACCGGGATCTTTTGGAACTCTCTCCCAAACTCATGATTCCCACCCTCTACGATTATTGGGTCCACGATGTCGAGGTGATGAAAGAAAAGGGCCGCTACGAGCTCTATCCGGGCAACCCCTACGAAACGGTCATCAACACCCGTCCGGCGATCTCCTTTTACAACGATAACAATCCGGACTGGCTCAACGTGATGATCTTTTATCATGTACTGGCCCATATCGATTTTTTCCAGAACAACCTGTTTTTCCGCCATACCTGGGATTACGACTTGACCGGCCAGGCCCTTTCGGACAAGCGGCTGATCGCCCGGCTGCGATCGGAAAAGGGGCGCTGGGTCGACTATGTCATCGAATTCGGCCGGGGTATCGACAACCTGGTGGGATATTTCGACGAACTGTCCCGCATGAACCGCACCGTCGCCGCACCCCAGTCGAAACGGATCGACTTTTATTTCGACGTCTTTCTCCAGTCGCTCAAAAAGGTGAAGGTTCACGAATACATAGGGGAAATCGAACGGTACAACGCCTGCCGGCGGGACAACGGAGAGCTGGGCGAGCAGGAATTTTTTGCCGGCGTGGCGCGCAAGTACCCCGAGTTCGAGGCGATCTACGAGAAGAGCCGGGGGAAGAAGAGCCACCGGAAGATGGACCTGATGGAATTTCTGCTGGACAACTCGGAATTTTTGGCGAAGGACGAGAACAAATGGATGCAGTCGGTCCTGCAGGTCATTCGAAAAACGTCCATCTATTTTCAGCCCCAGATCCGGACCAAGATCATGAACGAGGGGTGGGCCAGTTACTGGCATGAAAAGCTTTTTCTCGAAGATGAGCGCATTCGCGGCAACGAGGTGAGTTTTGCCCGGGTTCACGCCCAGGTGACCAGCCTGCCCCGGGTGGGACTCAACCCCTATGCACTGGGAATGCGCCTTTTTACCGACATTGAAGAAAAAGCGGAGAAGGGGAAGCTCAGCGCCGAATTCGACCGCCTTCAGGGTGCCGAGGCCCGAAACCGCTACGACGCCGCCACCGGGCGCGGACGGGAGACGATTTTCAAGGTCCGGGAAAACTTCTGCGATTTCACCTTCATCAACACCTTCGTCGACCAGGATTTTGTCGACCGAAACAATCTGTTCGTGGCCGACCGGCGCCTGAACCGCTCCCGGATGGTCTGGGAATATTTCGTCAAGAGCCGCAAGGCGGCGGATTATCGATCTATGCTGCAAGGCACCTTGTATCACCCGCCGCACATTACCGTTGATCCCGAGAAGGGCGGCGCGGATGGCGCCCTTTACCTCGTCCACCTTTTCGAGGGGAAACCGCTGGTGCAGGATTTTATCCGCAACACCATGATCGGCCTCGAATACCTGTGGGGAAAGCCGGTTTCGCTGGAGACCAGCGAGGCGGTGGCCAAGGCACCGCCGCGGCGATCTACGACTGGGCTGGGCGGGGGGGACGATCAGCCCCCCCCCGTGGAATGGAAAAGGGTGCTTTATACCATGGACAATCGAAAACTTTCCAAAACCGCCCTTTGAGGCTACTTCCATTTGCGCTGAAGGGAACCGGTGAAAGACGCTATGAACTCGATCGACCAAGCGTTACGACATATGAATCACACCATGGGGGATTGGGGGCAGCATGCGCCGATCTCCTTCGAGGAATTTCTCCAGGAACTTCTTTCCCAACCCTTCGGGGTTCTTCGCAATATCTTTCAGGTGTTCCACGATCTGATCAAGAGTCATATCTCGGAAGGGTACGACGAATATCCCGACGATCCGGAGTCCATCCATTATCTGAACTACGACTGCAGCCGGCTTTTCGTGGATGGCTCCGATCAGCCCTTCTTTGCCGACCGCCTTTTCGCCAACCGCCTGGTCAACCTGGTGAAAGCGCTCAAACGCGGTACCCAGCAGAACAAAATCTACCTCTTCGAGGGACCCCATGGCAGCGGCAAGAGCACCTTTCTCAACAACCTGCTGATGCGCTTCGAGCAGTACGCCAATACCGAAGAGGGGCGTCTTTTCGAGACGGTCTGGATGCTGGACCGCAAGACCCTCGGCAGCTTTACCAAGACCGAGGCCAATCAGTTTCTCGATCGGCTCACGGTGCTGCTCGATGAATTCGAATTCAGCCAGAACGATCTCGAGGAGGCGAAAAAATCGCTCCTTTCCGCCGACGAGTTTATCGAGATTCCCTGCCCCAGCCACGACAATCCGATTCTGATGGTTCCCAAGAATTACCGGCGGGCCTTTTTCGATGATTTGCTCAAAGACGGCGCGGCCAAAGAGAAGCTGTTCACCGACAAGGAATTCGAATGGGTATTTCGCAGCAGCCCCTGCACGATCTGCAGCTCTCTCTACCAGGCCCTGCAGAGCCGGCTGAAAGATCCGCTGGAAGTATTTCGCATGCTCTATGCCCGTCCCTACCAGTTCAACCGGCGTCTCGGCGAGGGGATTACCGTGTTCAATCCGGGAGACAAGCCCCTGAAGGTGAACACTCTGACCAATCCCAAACTGCAGAGCCGGATCAACGAAATTCTGCAGGACAGCAACCAGGTGAAATACGTCTTTTCCCAGTACGCCAAGACCAACAACGGCATTTATGCCCTGATGGACATCAAGTCCCACAACACCGACCGCTTTATCGAGCTCCACAATATCATCAGCGAGGGAGTTCATAAGGTGGATGACGTGGAGGAGAACGTCAATTCCCTCTTTCTGGCCTTGATCAATCCCGAGGACAAGGTCAATATCCAGGGGTTTCAGTCCTTCTCGGACCGGATCGAATATATAAAAATCCCCTATGTCCTCGATATCAATACCGAGGTGGCGATTTATCGCAATGTGTTCGGCAGTCAGATCGACGGGAGTTTTCTTCCCCGAGTGCTCCACAATTTCGCGCGGATTATTATCGCCTCCCGTCTGAACACCCGCTCCGAGGCGATGCTGGAATGGATCGGCGACCCGGAGAAATACCGGCTCTACTGCGACGAAAACCTGCAGTTGCTCAAGATGGAGATCTATACCGGCTACATCCCCAAGTGGCTCTCCGAAGAGGATGTGAAGCGGCTGACGGCCAAGCGGCGGCGCAAAATTATCGCCGAGTCGGAGACCGAGGGCGATAAGGGGTTCTCCGGGCGGGACGCGTTGAAGATTTTCAACGATTTCTATTCGACCTTCAACCGGAAGGACAAGCTGATCAACATGTCCATCCTGCGCAATTACTTTACCAAAATGCATCGGGACCTGAACGAAATGCTTCCGCGGGGCGTCCTCGATTCCTTGTTGCGGATGTACAATTACACGGTGCTACAGGAGGTGAAGGAGTCGCTGTACTATTACAACGAAGAGCAGATTTCCCGGGATATCCAGAATTACCTGTTTGCGGTGAATTTCGAGACGGGGACCGTGGAAACATGCAAATTCACGGGAGAAAAACTGGAGATTACGGAAAGTCTCTTCGAGACGTTCGAAGATCGCGTTCTGGGAGCGGAGAACGACCGTGCCAAGCGGTTGGCGTTTCGCCGTCAGGTGCAGCGGGAATATACGTCCAGAACCCTCACTCAGGAAATCATGTTCCAGGGCAAACCGGTCACTGAAACCGAGCTGTACCAATCCCTGTATGATCGCTACAGCTACAACCTCAAAGAAAAGGTGCTCGATCCGTTTCTCGAGAATGAAAACTTTCGTAGTGCCATCAAAGACTTCGATAAAATGGAATTCAAGACCTACGACCAACGCATCCGGGACGATGTCACCTTCCTGATGAACAACCTGCGCGAAAAGCACGGCTATACCAAAAACGGCGCGAAAGAGGTCTGCATGTACGTGATCGACAACCGCCTCGCCGCACAATTCGCCGAGGCTTAGCCGACGGCAGCGACTTTTTCGCCGATGCCGGCCTGTGGTTCGGGGCTTGAGCAGAGGGGCTTTCAGCCTGCTTGATATACGGGGAGGGGTTTTCGAGAAGACGGACCAATTGGAGGACGAGGCGATAGGTGATTCCCCAGAGAACGGGCTGCCCCGGTTCGAGAAGTCGGATGGCCGGACGGCGCATCGGTTCGCCGCGAAAATGAACGGTCGCTTCGATGTGCCGGCTTGGGTCGAGCAGCTTCTGCAGGGGAAACCAGAACGCCTCGGAGACTTCTTCGCTGAATCTGACCGGGGCCGGCCGGTACAAGCCGTAGACGAAGCAGGAGATCACGATCGGTTGATGGGCGCCGGAGATATCGTCCAGGCGCCCCAGAAGACGGGCCGTCTCCAGTTTGAGACCTACTTCCTCGTGGGTTTCCCTTTCGGCCGCAGCCCGGGGGGTTCGGTCGACGGGTTCCACCTTCCCGCCCGGGAAGCCAAGATCGCCCGACCAGGGATCGCCATCACGGCGGGCCCGCTTGATGAAAAGCATCTCCGGCTGTGAGGGCAACCCCCGCAGGATCATCGCCACTGCGGCATGTCTGCGCTCCTCCAGGGAAAGGACCGTCGGCTGGTGTTCGCTCAGGGTCTGTTCAATGTCGGCGGCGGGGAAATCCATCAATCGGCAAGTCCTTCAGAGTCCATCGGTTTTTGAGGGAGTTTTTAACGCGGGGCCTTTTCCGCACATGGTCAAAGCATTCCTCGGCTACAGGTTCGGGAAGAAGGCGGGTTCGATACCTTTATCATCGGTCAAAAGGGGATGAAAGGCAACCCGTCGTCCTGTAGAGTCGGTTGGCGGTGCGAGACTTTTTTCGTACAACGTTCTTTTGTCAGGGCCGGACCCCGATTTTTCCCTCACCCGCTCGCGGGTCGTGCGGTTTGGAGGTCTTACGGAAATGCAGATAATTCAAGGACCCCAGCGGGATGACCTTGCTCCTTGCCCCTATCTGCCGCAACAGCAGAAGCAATATGAGTTTTTCTTTGCCCACAGCATCGACGGCCGCGAATTGTCCGAGCTTCTGGCCACGGGATGGCGTAAGTTCGGCCTCTACTATTTTCGTCCGGCTTGCCCCGGTTGTCGGCGCTGCATTCCGCTACGGGTCCGAACGCAGGAATTTTGCCTCTCCCGCAGTCAGCGACGCATTGCAAAGAAAAATTCCGAACTGCGGGTCGTTTTCGGTCCTCTGCGGTTTTCCGAGCGGGTTTTTGAAATTTACCTGGAGCATTCCCGGGTCCGGTTTTCTCTGGATGTCGATCGGGAAGATTTTATCTGTAATTTTTTCCTTCCTTCCTGCCCCAGCCTGCAGGCCGAATACTTCCTCGGCGAGGAGCTGGTCGCCGTCGGCTTTCTGGATCGGGGCAAGGATTGTCTGAGCAGTGTCTATTTCTGCTTCGATCCCCGCTATTCGGAACGCAACCTGGGCACCTACAGCGTCATTCGGGAGATCGACTGCGCCCGGAGCAGAGGGCTTCCCTATTACTACCTGGGGTATTACGTGCCCGGGTGCGGCCGTATGGCGTACAAGGATCATTTCCGCCCCCGGGAGCATTTCGACTGGAAAGAGGGGGGCTGGGAGGGGATTTGAGAAGACGGCCGTTCAGCAACCCGATACTGCGGCGCGGCCCGCAGCAACCACGGCAATGACTTGCGGCACCAGGCGCTGCAGAACAGAAGTCGCGTAGCCACCTTCCAGAAAGAGGCCGATCCTTCCCGAACAATGGTCGGCGGCCACCTTTTCGAGACAGCGGACCGCTTCCAGAAAATGGATGTCCTCGACCGCCATGGCCCCGAAAGGGTCGTCCCGGTGCGCATCGAAGCCCGCACCGACCAGCAGGTAGTCAGGACGGATCATTTTTTCGAAATCGGTCAGATTTACTTTGAACTGGCGCAACCAGTCGTCGCCCGAACTGTCCAGGGGCAGGGTGATGTTGCGCGAGTACCCCTTTCCCTCCCCCCGGCCCGTTTCGTGTTTGTAGCCCGTGTTGGGGAAGATGTGCTCGGGCTCCCCATGCAGGGAGTAGTAGAAGACCCGCGGATCGTCGTCGTAGAGGTAATCGATGCCGTTGCCGTGGTGAACGTCGAAATCGACGACCAGAAAGGTTGCCGTCGGCTCCTTTTGCCGGATGGTTTCGATCGCCAGGGCGATATGGTTGATGAAGCAGAACCCCTCGGCGACCTTTCTTCCCGCGTGGTGCCCCGGTGGCCGGGTCAGGGCGAAACCGGCGCCCCTGTCCAGCAGGGTCGCGGCCAGTGCCAGGGCGCATCCTCCGGCGGCAAGCGCGGCGCGGAAGGTGTGCGGGCCGATGTGGTTGTCGGGCGACATGAAGTAGGGCCGACCCCTGCGGCAGCAACTCTCCAGCAGGTGCAGGTAACCGCGGTCGTGTACCCGTTCCAGCTGGTCCATGCGTGCCGGCGCCGGAATCCGGAAGGAGACGGGGAGGTGCGCGGGCAGTTGATTGCAGCCCAGGAGGATGGCGTCAAGACGCGCCGGCGTTTCCGGATGCCCCTCGCCCACCTCGTGCAGGCGGCAGTCGGGATGGTAAAAAACCTGCAGGGAGTCTTTTCGGTACGGAAACCTCTTGTCCAGCTCCATGGCCGTTACTCCAGGGACAGCAGATACTCCAGCTCCGCCGGATCTTCGGCCCGCTTGCTGGTGAAGTGAAATTTTTCGAACACCCGGCGCATCGAATGGTTGTCGACGCGGACGTTGGCGGTGAGGAATTTCAACTTTCGCTGCCGGGCGATGGCGATCAACCGTTCGAGGAGGATGGTGGAAAATCCCCTGCCTTGCATGGCTTCATGCACCACGAAAGCCGTTTCCGCCCCCATCCCGTTCTCCAGGACGTAATAACGCCCGACGGCCAGAATCACCTCTCTGGGGCCCTGGCGCTCCACGATACACAGCGCCATGTCCCTGGCCAGGTCGGTGTTGACCAGGCGATAAGCCCGGGCCGTCCCCATCTTTTTCGGCTCGTTGCGGTACCTCTGGAAGAGGGTTGCCGTGGTGTGGGAGTAGAAAAAACTCTGCAGCCGTCGCTGGTCGGAGGGATGGAGCGGCCTCAGGAAATAGTCCTCTCCCTTGATTCTCAGCTTGACGACCTCGGTGTCGCCGAGTTCCTTGACCGGAACCGGGGTGCTGCGCTGGTAGGCGGGAAGCTTGTAGTCCTTCAGCATGTCTTCACGAAGTTGATCGCGGAACTTCGGGTGCGCCACCTGGATCAGCTCCATGATGCGTTCGCGGATGCAACGCCCGCGCAGTGTCGCAATGCCGTACTCGGTAACCACGTAATGCACGTCCCCACGGGTGGCGCTCACCCCGGCCCCCGGACTGATCACCGAGACAATGCGCGAGATGCTGCCGTTCTCGGCCGTGGAGGGCAGTGCAATGATCGGCATTCCCCCCTTGCTCATGCCGGAACCGCGGATAAAATCGACCTGGCCGCCGATGCCGCTGTAGAACTTGCCGCCGACCGAATCGGCGACGATCTGCCCCGTCAGGTCGACCTGGGTCGCGCTGGTGATGGAACACATCTTGTGGTTTTTGGCGATGTTCGCAGGATTGTTCACGTAGTCGGAGCCGTGGAACTCGAAATGGGGGTTGGCGTCGACGTGGTCGTAAAGTTCCTGGCTGCCGAAACAGAATGAGGCAATCGTCTTGCCCTCGTGAATCCCTTTGAAGCGGTTGGTGATGTTGCCGTTTTTGCTCAGCTGCAACAGGCCGTCGCTGAACATTTCGGTATGGATGCCCAGATCGTTGCGGTCAGTCAGCTGGCGCAGCACCGCGTCGGGGACCTGGCCGATGCCGATCTGCAGCGTACTGGCGTCCTCGACGAGCAGAGACACGTATTTCCCGATCTGCAGGGTTTCTGCGGTGAGTGTCGTCGGGCTGACTGTCGGCAGTGGCTTGGAAACCGGCAGGAAGGCGGCGATTTCGTCCCGATGCAGGTAGCACTGGCCGAAGGTGCGCGGCATCCGGTCGTTGATCTGGGCCAGGATATATTTTGCCGATCGGGCGGCCGCCAGGACGATGTCGACGGAGACGCCCAGCGAGCAGTATCCCTGGGCGTCGGGCGGAGAGACCTGAACGAAGGCGATGTCGACGGGGAGGACGTTTTCAGTCAGCAGCGCGGGGATTTCCGACAGAAAGCAGGGCGTATAGTCGGCCTCTCCGGCCCGCACCGCGGCCCGGGAGCCCTGGTCCAGGAAAAAGGTATTGACCCGCAGGTTAGGCTCATAAACAGGGTCGGTCCAGGGAGCCTCGCCAAGGGTCAGCAGGTAAATGAACTCCAGTTCGTGAAAATGCCTGGCCGATTCCAGGAACAGAGCGATCAGGGTATGGGGGCAGGCGGCTCCGGTGCCGAGGAAAATCCGATAGCCGTTCTTGATGAATTTCTTCCACGAATTGCCATCAAGCTGTTCCATGGCGCACCTGGCCTTTTGACCGCTCGGGATCCTTGCCCGGCAACCGTTGAGTGACCGGCAAGAATCGCCTGTTTTTCCCTCGTCAGCGCATGTCTCCGGAGAGCGGGAACATCCGGGAAGGACTTCCTGCCGGAAAGGGACCTGATAAAGCCTGTTTGATCCAAACTTTTGACTTTGCGATTGCGTTAAAGCCCCTTTGAGGGGCTAGTGTCCTGTTTGGTTAGTCCTTTTAGAGAATTCTGAGGTCTTTTGTTCGCTGGCAAGGCGCGTCGACGCAGGCCTAGCCTGCGCTAAGCCGAGGAGACGGAACGCAGCCAGCGGGCAAAAGGACCAGAATTAATGAATGGAATTAACCAATCGGGACACTAGCAATCGCCTAAAGCCCTCAGTTTGACTGGGGGATACTTACTCCAAAGATACAGCGTTTGAATTGGTTTTTAAAGGAGAAAAGTGAGGGATTTTTCTGGGCTTAGAGGTTCTCGGGCCGGGGTGGGAGGTGCCGGATGAAGAGCAGCCCGAGGGGGAGCAGGACGATGCCGAAGGCCCCGGCCAGGAGCAGGAAGGTCGCGTGCAGCCCGGCATGGTCGGCCAGGTAGCCGACGAGGGGGCCGGTAGCAACGAAGAGCAGGCGGAAGCAGAGGGACTTGAGGGAGAGGAGGCTCGCCCGGTTGCCGCGCTTGCCCCCCTGCTGGATGTGGTGGCGCAGCCGCGGCTCCTGGATGCCGCGCATGGCGGTCAGCAGGTAGTAGAAGAGAAAGCCTCCCACTCCGCCGCACAGGCCCAGGCCGAGGTAGCCGGCGACCACCAGGAGGAAAAAGAGAACGGCCAGACCCCGGTCGCCGAGGCTGAACTGCAGGCGGTGGCTGATGGTTGAGAAAAGGGCCACGGTCAGGTTGGCGCCGGCCCATACGGGACCGAACCAGGCCAGGGGGACCGAGGCCTGCTGCATGTAGGGCTGGATGAGCCAGACGGGGAGGTAGGAGGAGAGGCCGAGGAAAATGGAGAAGAGGATGGTGGTGCGCAGCCGCCGATTTTCGACCAGCGCATAGCGGCAGGTTCCCAGCGCCTCGGCGAGGTGGGAGTGGATCTCTATCGCCGCTTCGGCCGGCGGCTCGGCGAGCGAGAGCGTGACCCCCAGGGCCAGGGCCCAGACGGCGACCTGGATGAAGAAGGGGAGCAGCGGCGCCTTGGCGTAGAGCAACCCGGCGAAGAGGGCGCCCGCCGCTTCGCCCACCTGGCCGAAGGCGGTCATGCGTCCATCGAAGCGGGTGTACTCCTCTTCCCGCCCCTGCTGGCGCAGCGTCTCGAAGAGCAGGGCGCTGTCCGAGCCGCTGATGAAGGCCATGGAGATGCCGAGCAGCAGCTCCGCCGCCATGACGCCGGCAAAGGAGCTGGCCACGGTGTACAGACCCCAGCCGGCGATGCCGAGCACCGAGGCGAGATTGAGAGAGAGGCGGTAGCCGAGCCGGTCGCTCAGGTACCCCGAGGGGTATTCCATGAGAAGGGTGGCTATGGAGAAGATCGCCTGCAGCAGCAGGATCTGCGTCAGGCTCAGGCCGATGTGGTCCTTCCAGTACAGGGTGATGATGGCCATAGGGAAAAGGGCCATCTTCAGGAAGGAAAAGGCGCAGAGTTTTCTGAGATTGGCTGCGGTAGACAAGGGTCGGAGAACCGTGCTCGGGGATTAAGATTTCTTTGCTGAGGGCAGACAGGGTCGCCTTTTATACCAACTTTCGACGGGCTTGACCAGAGGTGAAATGGGCCGGTGGGGGGGATTGTCTTGTTCCTTCTATGATTGCGTAGCTATCCGGTGAGTTTTGGCGAGTGCATCACATCATGAATCCGGTTGACAATTTCGGCCTCATCCCATAAGATTTCGGAAAATTTTCGGCGATGGAGTTCGCCCTTAAACGCCCCGTGCGGGGCTGATGACTCCTGCTCGTTTTAGATGGGCAGGAGTTTTTGCGTTTAGAGAATTTTTGGCGAAAGGAAACGAGGTATGATTAATATTGCAATGATTGCCCTGTGCGGAGGCCTTGGCTGCCTCAGCCGCTATTTTGTCTCGGGCTGGGTCTACGACTGGCTCGGGAAAAGTTTCCCCTTCGGGACCCTGGCGGTAAATATCCTGGGCGCCCTCATCATCGGTTTTCTCATGGAATTCGGCCTTCACAGCACCCTGATCCCGACCAGTCTGCGCGTCGGGCTGACCGTCGGCTTTCTCGGCGGCCTGACCACCTTCTCCACCTTCAGCTATGAAACCTTTCGGCTGCTGGAAGAGGGAGAAATCCTTTTTGCCGGTCTCAACGCTGCAGGCAGCGTCGTTATCTGCGTCATTTTTGCCTGGGTCGGAATTACTCTGGCCCGGGCCATCTAAGGGAGGAAAAACAGCTATGACCAAATTTACCGGACAGAAAGTATTGATGCGGATTTTCATCGGCGAAGGGGACAAGGACGGCCATCGCCCTCTCTACGAAACCTTGGTGGAACTTTTCCGGCACGAAGGGTTTGCGGGCGCCACCGTCTTGAAAGGTGCGGCGGGTTTCGGCGCCCACAGCCTCTATCACACCGACAAGCTGCTGCGTCTCTCGGCGGATCTGCCGGTGATCATCGAGGTGGTGGAAGATCAGGACAAGATCGATGCGGTCATGCCGAAGATCGACGAAAAGATGTCCGGCGGCATGATCACCCTGGAGAAGGCCACGGTGATCCGCTATACCCACAAACACGAGGACGAGTGAAAGGAGCACGGGATGGCAGGGATCGAACGGATTGAGGCCCAGGAGATTCTCGACTCGCGCGGCAATCCGACGCTGCGGGTCTTGGTGACCACCGAAAACGGCATCGTCGGCAGCGCCGCCGTCCCCTCCGGAGCCTCCACCGGGGAGCGGGAGGCCTGCGAGCTGCGGGATGGCGACCCGAAGCGCTTCCGGGGCAAGGGGGTCCTCAAGGCCTGCGCCCATGTCGAGAACGAGATCGCCGCGGCCCTGCGGGGGGTGGACTGCCGGGACCAGGGCGCCGTCGACCGGCTTCTGCTGGAGCTCGACGGCACGGCCAACAAGGAGCGTCTCGGCGCCAACGCCATCCTCGGAACCTCTCTCGCCGTGCTCGATGCCGGGGCCCGCTGCAGCGACCTGCCCCTCTACCGCTATCTGGGGGGCGCCGGCGCGGACCTTTTGCCCGTGCCGATGCTGAACATCCTCAACGGCGGCGCCCACGCCGACAATAACGTCGACTTCCAGGAATATCATGCTGGTACCCGCCGGTCTGCCCACCTTCGCCGAGGCGATGCGCTGCGCGGCGGAGGTCTATCAGGTACTGAAGGAGACCCTGAAGAAGGGCGGCCACTCCACCGCCATCGGCGACGAGGGAGGCTTCGCCCCCAACCTCTCCGACAACGAGGAGCCCCTCAAACTGATCCTCGCAGCGGTGGAGCAGGCCGGCTACCGCCCGGGGGAGGAGGTCTTCATCGCCCTCGATCTGGCTGCCAGCAATTTCTGCCAGGAGGGGAAATACCATCTCGCCTCGACCGGCGAGGATCTCTCCGCCGGCGAGCTGATCGGCACCCTGGAGCGGCTCGTTAAGTGCTACCCGATTATCTGCATCGAGGACGGCCTCGACGAGAACGACTGGGCCGGGTGGCAGCAGCTCCACGCACGCCTCGGGGCGAAGGTGCAGCTCACCGCCGACGATCTGACCGTCACCAATACCGAGCTGATCGCCCGCGGCATCCGGGAGAAGTGCTTCAACTCGGTCCTCATCAAGCTGAACCAGATCGGCAGCGTCACCGAGACCCTCGCGGCGATCGAGATGACCCAGAAGGCGGGCTTCACCGCCATGGTTTCGCACCGCAGCGGCGAGACGGAGGATACCGCCATCGCCGACCTGTGCGTCGGTCGGCTGACCGGCATGATCAAGACCGGCGCCCCCTGCCGCTCGGAGCGGCTCGCCAAGTACAACCGTCTGCTGCAGATCGAGCGGGAGCTCGGCCCCGCCGCCCGCTATGCCGGGCGGGGCGCATACTGCAGTATCGGTCGCTGAGGGTTCCGGCGGGGTTCTCCGGGAAACCCTTCATTCTGTGAAGGGCTGGTTAGATAATTCCGCGATGGAGTTCGCTGTTGACCGCTTCGCGCTAGAAGCTGATGGCTCCTACCTTCGATCGTGAGGGTAGGAGTTTTTCTGTTTTTCCGAAGGGACGTTGCAATGCGCATCGCTGAGTCTTTCAGCAAGCTGATTTTTCCGCTTGTGTTCGCGTTTTTCGTGGATAACTGAAATTTTCAGGAGAATTGGATTTGCAATGATATCTCATCCCAACGGAAATAATCTGTCGTCCCAAGGCGTCGACGTCGGGCGGGCGACGCGCTTCGTTATCTTCATCGGCATCGTCAGCCTCTTCGCCGACATGACCTACGAGTCGGCCCGCAGCATCAACGGCCCCTTCCTGGCCGTCCTGGGGGCTAGTGCCACGGTGGTGGGAATCGTTGCCGGGCTGGGAGAGCTCCTCGGCTATGCTCTGCGCTTCTTCTCCGGGCGCCTCGCCGACCGCACCGGTCGCTACTGGGCGGTGGTGCTGGCTGGCTACGCGGTCAATCTGCTGGCCGTTCCCGCCCTGGCCCTCGCAGGGAACTGGCCCCTGGCGGCCACCTTGATGTTCATCGAGCGCAGCGGCAAAGCCTTGCGCACTCCGGCTCGCGACGCCATGCTCTCCTTCGCCGGACGGCGCATGGGACGCGGCTGGGGCTTTGCCCTGCACGAAGCGCTGGACCAGACCGGCGCCACCATCGGCCCCCTCATCATCGCCGGGGTGATGTACTGGCGCAGCGATTACCATCTGGCCTTTGCCGTGCTGCTCGTCCCGGCGCTCATCGCCCTCGGGGTGCTGCTGGCGGCCAGGGCTGCCTATCCGCGCCCCCGCGAGCTCGAAACCGCCACCCCGCACCTCGGCACGCACGGCTTCGACCGCCCCTTCTGGCTCTATCTGGTGGGGACGGCGTGCCTCGCCGCCGGCTTCGCCGATTACCCGCTGATCGCCTATCATTTCGAAAAAGCGGCGACGGTGCCGCCGGACTGGATTCCGATCTTCTACTCCATCGCTATGGGGGTGGATGCCCTGGCGGCGCTCGCCCTGGGCCGTCTCTACGACCGTCGGGGGATGGGCGTTGTGGCGGGAGCCGCCCTGCTCGCCGTGCCGGTGGCGCCCCTGGTTTTTCTCGGCGGGTTCGGGTCGGCACTGGCCGGAGCGGTGCTGTGGGGAGTCGGCATGGGCGCCCAGGAATCGGTCATGAAGGCGGCGGTGGCGGGAATGTCCCCGGCGGCCCTGCGCGGAACCGCCTTCGGCGTCTACAACCTGAGTTTCGGCATCTTCTGGTTTCTCGGCAGCGCCGCCATGGGCGCGCTCTACGACCTTTCCATCCCGACCCTGGTGGCCTTTTCGGTCGCCATGCAATTGCTGTCGGCCCCGCTGATTATGGTCGTAGCGCGCCGGCAGGCGGGATAGGAACGCGATCTTCGAGGGGATTGTCCACTCCGGATTGGGCAGATCATGAGTCAATGCCCTTCGATGCCCTTTGGGGCCATTGAACCCAATTTGGTGGTATGTTTCCAAGGTCAGGGAGTTGCTATAGAGAAGGGGAGAGGTTTCGACGTGGCTCTAAAGTAAACCGGAACCATTTCAGTTTTCGAAATCATGTCTCTTCCTGCCGGCAACGAGAGCATCGCCCCATAATTTCGACAGTCTGTTGTCGAATGCGAAAGTCCGCCAATTGCGCGCTGCCTTCAATGGCCGAAGTCACCTTCCGATCGTCCAACTCCACCAGCACATGACAGGAGTCACAAATAAGAAACTGCCCGTCATGGGGTTCCCCCGGTTGAGAACAGCCAACGAATGCATTCAGCGAGGCGAGTCGGTGAACCAGGCCCTGTTTAAGGAGAAAATCGAGGGATCGGTAGACGGTTGGCGGTGCTACGCGCCCATCTTTCTGCAACATTTCCAGGATAGCGTAAGCTCCGATAGGGCTATGTCCGGTCCAAATTAGTTCCAGAACCCGGCGTCGAAGGGGCGTCAAACGCTGTCCGCGGTTCTGACAGAGCTTTTCAGCCGCCATTATGGCGTCGGCGATACAATTTTGGTGGGGATGATTCTTCCTGGGGAATATGTCTTTGGCCGAAGAGGTCATAGTCGGATTTTTTCGTAACTTTCGTTCTGGTTACCCAAGCTTTTCCAGTGGGGGTAATAGATGGTCCACCGTTCCGACGAGCCTCATGCAGGCCTGTCTTCAGTCAGAGGCGGCTGTCGGAAACCCCTTATCCGGGGCAGGGAAATCGAAAGTAGATAGATGCCCGCGCTCAGAGCCGTGATCCAGAAACTGCTGGGCCAGTCGGTGTAGAACGCCAGAGTGATCCCGGCCCAGGCTTCCGCCAACGCGAGGGCGGCAGAGAGCAGGAGTCCCCGTCCGATTTCGGTCGTCAGGCGCTGCGCGGCCGCCGCCGGACCGACCATCAGGGCGAAGACTAATAACACGCCGACAATCTGGGCACACTCGGCGACCGCCAACCCCACAATGGCGAGGAATAAAACCGAATAGAGACGAAGGGAAACGCCCTTCGCTTCGGCCAATTCCGGCTGCAGACTCGCAAATAACAGTGGCCGGGAAATAACCGCGAGAGCCGCCACGCTGAGGATGCCAAGCGTCAGGAGTCTCCACACGGTCGTGAGATCGACGGCGAGGACGTTCCCGAAGAGCAGTGCCGTTGCTTGTGCTGCGAAAGCCGTATAGAAGTGCAGGAATAATAAACCAAGGCCAAGCGATAAAGCGAGAACGATGCCGATCGCCACGTCGCGCTGGGCGAGGCGCTCCCCCAGGAGGCCCATGCCGACTCCGGCCGTTATGGTCATCGCGACCATGCCCCAGAGAGGGGCGACGCCGATGAGGACCGAACCCGTGGCGCCGGTAAAGCCGACATGGGCAAGAGCATGGCCCGCGAAGGTTTCTCCGCGCAGCACAAGAAAATAGCCGACCAGCCCCGCCACGATCGAGACGATGGTCGCCGCGGCGAAGGCGTTTTGCATGAATTCGTATTCAAGCATCGTTGCCATGTGCTCCCTGGAACGCGCGCGTGTGCGTAGAGCGGTGCTCGTCGCGTTCCACGTCGTGGCCGCCCGACATCACGAAGATTCGGTCTTTCAAGCGGACGACCTCGATCTCGGAGCCGTAGAGGCGTGACAAGATCGGCCCCGTAATGACCTCATTTACGGTGCCGAGCGCCGCCTGCCCCCTGCCGAGATAAAGGACGCGGTCGAGCGTTCCGAGCAGCGGGTTCAGTTCGTGGGCGCTGAACAGGACGGTGATCCCGAGTTCCACCTGGAGTGATTTCACCAGGGTTACCACCGCTTGCTGATGATGGGGATCGAGATTGCTCAATGGCTCATCCAGCAGCAGCAGCCGCGGCCGGCCGATCAGCGCCTGGGCCAACAAGAGGCGCTGTCGCTCTCCGCCAGAGGTTTCGGCCAAGGGGCGCCGCGCCAGTTCGCTGGCGCCAACGAGGGAGAGCGCGCGGTCGACCTCGGCGCGGGCGGCCCGGCCGAGGATCGGCATGCCCAGCCGATGGCCATTGACCACCCCGGCAACGAAATCCCACCCGCTCAGCCGCATGGTGCCGAGGGCGCTGCGAACCTGGGGCATATAGCCGATGTCGGGATTGCCCCGGGCCGCTGGTCGGCCAAGCACACGGATGTTGCCGCTGGCGACCGGTACCAGGCCGAGGACGGCACGCATCCAGGTGGTTTTGCCGGCTCCGTTCGGCCCGAGAACTCCCACGAACTCGCGTGGCGCGATCTCCAGGCTGATATTGCCCAGCACCACATGATTGCCCAGCCTTAACGTGACATCGCGGAAGGAGACAGCGTTCACGGGGTCTGCCTGGAGAGAGCCTGGTCGACGGCGTCGAGCTCGCACATTATCCAACGCTGGTAGCTTTCGCCGTAAGGCTCGGTCTCGGTTGCCCCGACGATGGGAACGTGCGACGCTTTGGCAATCTTCTTCATCCTCTCCGTGATCGGATCCGTGATCTGGCTGTTGTAAATCAGTAACTTGACTCGGTGGGCTTTGAGGTCTTTCTCGAAGGCTGCGACGTTCGAAGCGCTTGGCTCGGTGTTGTTCATCACCGCGAATTGGAAAGACTGATTCCGGACCTGCATGCCGAGTGCGTTGAACATGGCGCCGAAGATCGGCTCCGTGGCCGTGACTGCCGTACCGGCAAACCGCCCGCGGAGCTCGGCGATCTTCGCCTGAACCGGTTGCATTGAAGCTTCGAACCGTGCCAGGCGCTGTTTGTATCCGGCTTTGTGGGCAGGATCTTCCTCGATCAGTACCTGGGAAAGGTTTTTTGCCAAAGTCAGCATCGTCGTCGGGTCGTACCAGATATGAGGATTGTCGCCAGTCTTTTTACCGACCAACTCGGCGACGACAATCGTTCTGCGATGGGTTGATCTGGCGGACTCGAGCAGTTTCTCCATCCAGGGGTCATAACCGATGCCGTTGTAAATGACGATGCGCCCGGTCGAGACAGCCCGTCCCACCGAAGGGCTCACTTCGAACAGGTGGGGATCCTGGTCCGGGT
Organism: uncultured delta proteobacterium; assembly: GCA_963783365.1. GTDB lineage: Bacteria > Desulfobacterota > Desulfuromonadia > Desulfuromonadales > CAWANI01 > CAWANI01. The sequence goes on from CAWANI010000015.1 coordinate 48,105, forward strand.
TGCTCAGGATGCTGGTCACCTTGACGTCCGTACCGCCGATCTGCAGGGCAATGTAACCGTAGAAATTTTCCGCAGCGACGATTTTGACGGGCGTGGCGGCAGGTTGCGCCCAGGCGGTTATTATGGAAAGAAGCACGCCAACAGCTGCAACAGCAACAGTCTTCATTTTGAATCCTGATGAATGGTTTGTTGTATTCGGTGGGGTTAACCGACAGACAGATGAAACATTATAACGTACCGATTGAACTGTCAAGGGTCCTGCCCCTTCCGGTGGCGTTCTTTTCTTGAAGTTTCTTTAACCTTGAAAAAACACATCGAAAAAAATCGAGGTTGACAGAGATGTTGCGTTGTGGTCCTTATTCAAGAAATTTATTGAATTTGAGAGGGATTCGCTTGTTAAGTTCGAAACGCCGGTACAAAGACGCCATCTATGACCAGTTTGCCCGCATCGGCAACGCGATGGGCAGCTCGAAGTGCCTGGAACTGCAGGAGCTGTTCTGACAGGGGGGCACGCCGTGGAGATCCTGCGAGCCGAGGGGGTTCGCGCGATGTGGATGGAGGAGGGGGGCCGGGATTGGGGGCAGCGCGGCCTGCTGATCGAAAAGAAGAACACCATCCCCCAATTGGGGCCGTACAATCGATAAGAATTACAAAGGAGAAGATGATATGAAAGTCGGCATCATTCGCTGTCAGCAAACGGAGGATCTCTGCCCCGGCAACACCGATCTCAAGGTGGCTGCCGAGGGGCTGAAAGGATTCGCGGAGACAGGGCCGGTGGAGGTCATGGGGTTCGTCTCCTGCGGCGGATGCCCCGGCAAGAGGGCGGTCGGTCGCGCCAAGGTCATGGTCGAGCGTGGCGCCAGGGCCATCGTCCTCGCCTCCTGCATCAGCCGGGGAAATCCTATCGGGATGGCCTGCCCACACTTCGCCCCCATGCAGGAGAGCATCCGCAACGCCGTCGGTCCCGAGATCGCGCTGATCGACTACACGCACTGAGGTCACAATACCCTTTCTCGCCACTTGCGGCGGAATGGCCCGTAAGGACAACCAGCCATATGAAAATCCTGCTCATAGAAGACGACGACCGTACCGCCGGATTCATCACCAAAGGGTACAGACAGGCCGGATATTCGGTGGAGCGCGCCAGAGACGGCGAGGAGGGCCTGCTGATGGCCCGCATCGGCTCCTACGACGTGGCGGTCGCCGATATCATGTTGCCGAAACTCGACGGGCTGACGATGATCGAGAAGCTTCGGGAAGAGAAGGTCGCGGTGCCTATCATCGTGCTCAGTGCGAAAAAGTCGGTCGATGACCGTATTCGCGGCCTTCACGCAGGAGGCGACGATTATCTGGTCAAGCCGTTTGCATTTTCCGAACTGCTGGCCCGCATCCAGGCGATGAATGCGCCGCGCCTGCGCGGATGCCGGAGCCGACCCGCCTGACGATGGCCGATCGCTGCGGCTCGACCTCCTACGTCGTCGGGTGACCCGGGACGGGCGGCAAACGACCTGCAGCAGCGCGAATTCGCCCTGCTGGAATACCTCATGCGCAACGCAGGACGGGTGGTGTCGAAGACCATGATCATGGAGCATGTCTGGGACTATAACTTCGACCCGCAGACCAACGTTGTCGAGGCCCGCATCTGCCGGTTGCGCGACAAGATCGAGCGCGACTTCGACCGAAAGTTGCTCCACACGGTTCGGGGCGCCGGCTACGTTCTGGAAGACAGGGGCTGAGATGCTGCGCACCGTCACGGCACGACTGACCGTTCTTTACGCCCTGCTTTTTTCCCTGCTTTCCCTGGCGGTTTTCGTGCTGCTCTACCTCCATCTGTCCTCCAGTCTCGGCACCCGGATGGATGAACGCCTCCAGGACATAGCCCGGGAATTCACCGAGCTGTACCGCACCGGTGATATGCAGGCACTACAGGCCGAGTTCGGCCGGGAATCAGAGGCCCGGGGGAGCCGTCGCGTCTTTTTCCGGCTGCTCGATGCCAGTGGCCAGACGATGGTCGCATCCAATCTCAAAGACTGGCCGGACCTGGCCCGGAGCCCGGCATGGCCGGAAAGTTACCGCGGCCACAGGACGCTGCTGCAGACCCTGAACATCTCCAGGCATCACCACCGGGTCCGGACGATTCTTCAACCGACCGGCGACGGGCATGTCCTTCAATTGGGTATCAGCCTGGCCGAGGATGATCGCCTTCTTGAGCGCTACCGGGAAACCTTCGGTCATTCTTTTGCCGTCATCATCCTGTGTGGTGCCCTGGTCGGCTTTGCCGTTTCCCGGCGGGCCATGGCCGGCGTCGAAAGGGTCCGGCAGACCGCCTTACGAATCGGCGAAGGAGACCTTTCTCACCGCGTTCCTCTGGGGGGAGAGGGGGAAGAAATCGACCTGCTGGCCAAGGCGTTCAACGACATGCTGGAGCGCATCGGCGCGCTGGTGGGAGAATTGAAGGAAGTGACCAACAACGTCGCCCACGACCTGCGCAGCCCCGTCACCCGCATCCGGGGGATTGCCGAGATGGCGTTGACCGGCCCTCAGGAGCCGACGGAGTATCGGGAAATGGCCGGGCAGGTCGTGGAGGAGAGCGACCGGCTGGTCGAAATGATCAACACCATGCTGGAGATCGCCGAAACCGATGCCGGTATCACCGCGCTGGATAGAATGCCGGTGGATCTGAGGGCCATCGTGCTTGAGGCCGCAGAGCTGTTTCAGCCGGCAGCCGAAGATCTTGGAATCGATCTTTCGACCCAAGCGGAGCAAACGCCCATCCGGATTTTCGGCGACAAAACGCGCCTGCGCCGGGTGGTGGCCAATCTGCTCGACAACGCGCTCAAATTCACCCCTGTTGGCGGCCGCGTGCAAGTCACCCTGGCGACCGCCGGAAAAACTGTCACTCTTTCCATCAGCGACACGGGGACGGGAATCGCGCCCGGCGAGCTGCCCCGAATCTTCGACCGCTTCTACCGCGGCGACCGCAGTCGCTCCCTGCCCGGCAACGGTCTCGGCCTCAGCCTAGTTCGTGCCCTGGTTCGCGCCCATGGCGGCGAGGTGGTCGCCACCAGCCGTCGCGGAGAGGGAAGCTCCTTCACCGTCACCCTTCCCCTTGCCGACATGCCTGCCGCTGGGTAAAGACGCGGAACCTTTCAAAATGTCTCGGGCCTCGTGTTTTCTCCGCACCCTCTCATTCCTCACGAACCAATCCAAGATGACCAATCGGTAATCTTCCGATAAGGCGGCGGTCATCTTTTCGCGGTATGCTTTCCTTCTGGAAGGAATATACCTCGATGAAGCGACCACCCGTCCCCTTGATACACGCCCTTCGGCCCGCCCTTATCCCGCTGTTCTGCCTTCTGGCGGCCGCTTGCGTCGCATACCGTCCGGCCCCCATTACACCCGCCAGGGTCGCGGCACAACTGAAACCGCCGACCCTGGTGGAGCTGCGGATAAGGGCCGGCGCGCTCCGACATCCCCTTCTGCGTGCCATCCCCTTTAATCCCGGCAACGGGTTCTCACAGGATGAGGCGGCGGTTCTGGCAGTGATCGCCAACCCGGGGCTGAAGGCCCTGCGCGATCGGCGCGGCGTGGCGGCGGCGCAGGTCCTGCAGGCCGGAATCCTCCCCAATCCCGACCTTTCCTACAGCCTCGACGCCCCGGTCGGGGGCGTGCGTGAGGGAAAGGTCGCCGCCTTCGGAGTCGGTCTAGACTGGGAGGTGAGCCGTCTGGTGAGCCGATCCTCCCGGCTGCAGGCCGCCAAGCACGAGGCGGCGGCCGTCGACCTGGATATCGCCTGGCAGGAATGGCAGGTGGCCCAGGCGGCCCGCCTGCACGCCGTCCGCCTTTTCTGGATGGGTCGGCAGCAGCGGCTTGCGGCCAGGCGCTACCGGCTCCTTGCCATTGAGGAGAAGGCGTTGCAGGACGCCGTCGCGTCCGGCGAGGCGACCTCGGTGGACCTGGCCTCGGTCGAGAAGGCCGCCGTCGCCGCCCGGCTGGAAGTCAAAACCCTTCAGGGAGAGGAGAGGACCGAACGGCTCGCCCTGAACCGTGCCATCGGCCTTCCGCCCTCGGCCACGATTCCCCTGCAGGCGCCGGCGGCCACGGCTGAAAATTCGCTTCCTCCACTGGATCGGCTGGAAGCCGGCCTGGAGCAGCGCCGCCTCGACCTGGTGGCCCTGCGCCTCGGGTACGCCAGCCAGGAAGCCCGCCTGCGCGCCGAGGTCCGCGCCCAGTTCCCGCGCCTGCAGATCGGCCTGACCGGCGGGCGGGACAGTGATCGGCTGCAGACCGCGGGGGTTGCCATCACCCTTGGACTCCCCCTCTTCGACCGCAACCAGGGAACCATTGAGGCCGCTCGGGCTACCCGCCAGGAGCTGTTCAGTGAGTACACAGCACGTCTCTTCGACGCCCGCGCCAAGGTAGCCGAACTGCGAAGTCGATGGTCCGCCTCGGGGGCACTGCTCCGGACCCTCCGGAGCACTCTGCCCGGGATTCTCCGACGGGCGAACGCCTGCCGGGATGCTGCCGAACTGGGAGCAGAGACCCGAACCGGTTGCCTGCCTCTTGTCGAGGCGGATCTGGACGGGCAGGCGCAATTGCTGCGACTGCAGCGTCAGCAGGCGGAATCGGCTGTCGCCCTCGACCTGGTCGCCGGGACCTGGCACGGGCGTATCGCTGGAGGGAAAGAAAACTGAGCATGAAAAAAACCTGTATTTCCGGTGTCGGTCGAGTCAGCGCTTCTTACCTGCCCACATCTTGGAGACTTCCATGCGAAGGATGACAAAACATCGCCCACCGCGGTGGTTGACGAGGACTGGCGGTCATAGGGGTTTTGCTGACCGGGACCACCGCCTGGGCCGGCAGCGGGACGGTGGTGGCCCAGGCGCGCACGGTGGCCGCATCCCTGCAGGGCTTTGCCCGGGTCGAGCCCGTCGCTCTGGCCCGGCTCAGGGTCGCCCAGGAAGGGATGGTGACCGGGTGGAAGGTCCTGCCGGGGCAGGGGGTCGACGCCGGGGCCGTCCTCGGACATCTGAAGGGACCCGCCGCTGAGGCGATGATTGCCAGCCGCCGCAGCGCGCTCGTCGGCGCCCGGGGCGAACGGACGGCGGCCCGTAAGACCCTGGCTCTGGAGCGCGAGAAGCTATCGGCCCGGCTCGGTACCCGGGAGAACGTTTACCGGGCCGAAGCGGCCCTGGCCAAAGCCCGGGCGCGCCTCGACACCGCCCGTTCCGCGCTTCGGGTCGCTAAGGACGCCCTCATCCTGCGGGCGCCCGCCACCGGCACGGTCCTGAAGGTCGAGGTTGCGGCGGGCGAGCGGGTCGAGCAGGGTCAGACGATCCTGACCCTGCAGCCGGCGGACTCCCTCTGGCTGCGGGCCGTCTTCTACGGAGCCGAGGCGCAAAAGGTGCAGGTCGGCATGACGGGCCGCTTTGCCCCCGCCGCCGGCGGCGCGGCCATCCCGGTCACGGTCCGCACGGTTATCGGGGCAACGCGGCCTGACGGCGGCCGGGCGGTCGGCCTCGCGACGGCGCGACCGTCTCCCGGCTGGCAAAGCGGCGAAGCGGGAACGGTTATCCTCGAAGGGGCAAAAAGAACGTTTGTCACGGTGCCGACCCGCGCCCTCATTCTCGACCGGGGGCAGTGGTGGGTGCTGGTGCGCACGCCCAAAGGAAACCGGCGGCAGGCGGTCGTCCCGGGACCGAGCCGCGGCACATCCACTTTGATCGCGCAGGGGCTTAAACCCGGAGCGGAAGTTGTTGTCGAGAACGCCTATCTCGAATTCCACCGGGACTTCTCCCGCCACTACCAACAGCCGGATTGATGCCATGGACGTGATGGGAGCCGTGAAAAAAATCCTTTTGCGCCCCCTGCTCTGGGGACTCCTCTACGGCGCCCTGATCGCCTACGGCGCCTATGCTCTGCTCAGGATCCCTGTCGAAGTGCTGCCGCACTTCAACTTTCCGCAGATCAGCGTCGTTACCCATCGGCCCGGCGCCACGGCGGGTGAGTTGGAGACGCTGATCGCCCGTCCGCTTGAAGGGCAGATCCTCGGCCTGGCGAACCTGATCAACGTCCGCTCGACCATGGGGCACGGCACGGTGCAGACCGACATCCGCTTCGCCCAGGGGACCGACCCGCAGCAGGACCTGCAGGCCGTCAACAGCGCCATCGACCGCGCCCGGGGGAAACTGCCGTCTACGGCCCATCCCTACGCCGAGATCATGGGGAACGCCATCAACGAAGTTGCCGATTACACTCTCCACATTCCTGCCGCCGTGGCGCCGATGACAGTCCAGCGGGCGGTTCGCGCCTGGGTGGCGCCCGCGCTACGCGCCCTGCCCGGCGTGCAGCGGGTCGAGGTCTACGGCAGCGGCGACGAGGCGCTCTGGGTGCAGCCGGACCTGGCGGCTCTGCGCCGGTATCGGGTCCCCGTCACCGCTCTTGTCCGGGCGCTCAGGGAGCAGGTCCTCATCGGCCCTTCCGGCTATCTCACGCAGGGGCACCAGGACATCCTCGTAGAGGCGCGTCACCTGCCCACAAGCATCGCCGACCTGGAGAGCATCCCGGTGGCCGCTCCCGCCGGACCGATTCCCCTGCGCGATCTCGCCCGCATCGTGCGGGCGCCGCTGCCTACCCACAACGCCGTCTCTCTCGACGGCCGACCGACCATCGCGCTGACCGTTTTCAAGCAACCCGGCGCCTCGACGATCCCCGTCACCCGGGCCGTCGACAGGACTCTGACCGAGACCCTCGACCAGCTTCCCGCCGGGGTGCGCTGGGTGCGCACCTACAACCAGGGGCACCTGGTGCACCTGATCGGCGCCGATCTGGGTCGCAACCTGCTGATCGGCGCCGCCCTCGCCATCGCCGGCCTTTTCTGGATTCTGGGGGCGGGCCGCGGGATCTGGGCGCTGGCCCTTGCCATCCCTCTGTCTTTGCTGATGGGGATCGCCGGACTCTACGCCCTCGGTCAGAGCCTCGACCTGATGACCCTCGGGGCGCTGACCGTGGCGGTCGGGATGCTCGCCGACGACGCGGTCATCGTCCTGGAGAGCATCTACCACCGCTGGGAGGGGGGCGCCGAACACTGGGAGGGGATCTGGCAGGGCGTCGGGGATATCGCCAGCCCCGACATCACCGGCACCCTGACCACCGTCGCGGTCTTCGTGCCGCTTCTTTTCGTTGGCGGCCTGGCGGGTCTCTTCTTCATCCCTTTTGCACTCTCCATGGCGATCGCCCTGCTCGCCTCGCTTCTCGTTTCGCTGAGCCTCATTCCGCTGGGGCTCGGTTTCATTCAGGCGCGGCCGCGCGCCAAACCAACCGCAGGCGGGTGCGCCCTCGACCGCCTGCGCCTCTGGAACGAGCGCCTGCTCGACAAGGTGCTGCGCCGCCCGCGGCTGAGCCTGCTCGGCTGCGCGGGGCTGCTCCTCGTCAGTCTGGCCGGGCTCGCACTGGTGCCGGTCAACTTCCTGCCGCTGCCCAACGAAGGGGTGCTGCTGGAGAGCTTCACCCTGCCGCCGGGAAGCTCCCTGGCGGACACGCAAGCCGCCGTCCTCCGCGTGTCCCGGCGTCTGCGGGCCGATCCCGCCGTGGCCCATACCTTCGCCCGCATCGGCTCGCCGGAGAGCAGCGCCTACACCGAACCCGCCTACGCCGGGGAGATCCAGATCGCGCTCAAGCCGAACATCGCGGTGAACACACTCGATGCCATCGGCGCGCGGTTGCTCAAGGCAAGCCGCACCCCCGGCATGCAGTTTTCTCTGGGCACTCCCACCCTGGAACGGGTCGGCGAGAGTCTCTCGGGGCTGCCCCAGCCCTTCGTCGTGCGTCTCTTCGGCAGCCGGCTGGAGACGCTGCGCCCCCTCTCCGAGCAGGTGACGAAGCGCCTGCGGACGGTGCCGGCCCTCACCGACATCTTCAACAACGACGGCTACCCCGTCACCCAGTTGCAGATCCTGCCCAAACCGCCGGCCCTCGCCGCCTACCATCTCACTCCCGAAGGGCTCTACGCTCAGCTCGGGCCGCTTCTTGCCGGCGAGGTCGTCGCCGAGGTGCCCCGGGGGAACGTGCCGCTCCCTCTCTACCTGCGCCTCGCCGATGCTCCGGAGAAATCGATCGGGGAGCTTGGCGCCATGCCGATCCGCACCGAGGGCTGGACGCCCCTGGCAACTCTTGCCGAACTCAAGCTGGTCGAAACCCCCAACCAGATCCGCCACATCGACGGAGCCCGCGCCCTGGAGATCCTCGCCACGCCGACGGGCACTCTCGGCGGTACGATCCGCGCTGCCCGTCAGGCCCTCGCCTTCCTGCCCCTGCCGACGGGCACCCGCATCGGCTTCGGCGGGCTCTACCCGGAGCTCGAAAAGGCGGCCCTCGGCCTGGGCGTCGCCGCCATCGCGGCTTTTATTCTGATGGCGGGCATCCTCGTCCTGCAGTTCGACGGCCTGCTCATCCCGGGGCTGCTTCTGCTGCAGATCCCCCTCGCTTTCACCGGCGGGGCCGTGGCCCTGGTGCTGAGCGGGGTGGGGCTGAACGCCACCGGCCTCGTCGCCTTTCTTGCCCTGGTGGGACTCAGCCTGAACCACGGCATCGTCCTTCTCTACCGGGTGCGCCGCAACGAGGCGGCGGGAATGAGCGCGGAGGCGGCGGTTAAGGAGGCGGTGCACGTGCGCTTTCGTCCCATCTTCCTCACCACCCTCACGGCGATCCTCGGCATGCTCCCCACCGCCCTCGGCTGGGGCCAGGGAGCGGCGCCCGAACAGGGGCTGGCGGTGGTCATCCTCGGCGGCATCCTCTGGAGCGCGCTGCTCAGCACCAACCTGATTCCGGCCTTGTACGTGTATCGTCGCACCCGCAACGCCATGAAAAGGGGCGCCTCGTGAACGCGGCTATCCGACTGGAGTTGCTGAAGGCCAGCTACTATCCTGAATGCGCATCCGGCTAAAAAACCGCAGTCGTAAACGGAAAAGGTTAAAACTTGCTCGATTACCTCAAACGGTACGCCTCGCAACTCGAGGAAGAGAGTTTCGCCCTCTACCTTGCCGCACATCACCCGCGGACCCCTTGGTATGCGAAACTGCTCATCGCCGGCATTGTCGCGTATGCGTTCAGCCCGATCGACCTGATTCCGGATTTCGTGCCGATTCTGGGCTACTTGGATGACCTCGTTCTTCTCCCGCTCGGCATCGCCCTGGCGCTCAAGCTGGTGCCGGGTCCGGTTCTGGCCGAATGTCGTACCCGCGCAAAAGAGGTCTTCAGGAACGGGAAACCGGTGAGCAGAGTCGCCGCAGCGGTGATCGTCGTTATCTGGATAACGGCGGTCGCACTCCTCGGCCTCTGGGCCTATGAAACGTTCAAAGCTGCCTAAGTCTTTCTTGAAGACCTCAGCCTAATGCAGGATTTCCCGATCAGGCAGAATCCTCGTTACCCCCACATAGCGGCCGAAGTTGTGGAATTCATCGATGTTGCTGAATTCGGCCCAGGCGAGAAATTCGTTGGGGGCATTGACGAAATCAAATAGAGTTTCCATTTCCTCGCTCTGCCGGCATTCCAGACCGGCCACCTGCGCAAGTTGTCGGGCGGACTTTTCATTGACTTCCTGCCCTGCAGCTTCACGGACCAAACGGCAGATGCCCCTTTCCGTCTCTGTCAGCCGACGATAGGCATCCACTTCGTCGCTCGCTCCCAGAATCGGTCCGGGATCGAGGCGGCTTTTAATCGTTGTCAGAAGGGCGGTGAGCTGCGGAGAGTCTTCGTTTTCAGCACCAGGTTCCCTCATCCCCTCGAAGTTCCGCACCGACGCCCCTTCCTCTTCCGACAGGCGTTGAAACAAGGCTTGCAGGTCCGGGCGATCACTGTGTTGCGCAATCTGACGCAAGAATCTCTGTTCTCTTCGTTCCACTTCAATGGCAAAGTCGATGACGTTCATCCCAACTCCTTTCCCCCGCTTGCGGGGATATATAACCAAAAATGTCCTCTATTGACAGCATATACTCCCTCCCGATTGTGTCAATAGAGAAGGTGAAACCGCGCCTGTTTCAGGGTAGACTTTTCTCGTTCGGGAATCATCCCGCCCCGAGAAGATTTGCACCTCGCGACCTTGGAAAGATGAATTGGGATGTCGGACTTTTACCGGAAAACCGTGGCCGAGATCATGGCCTCCCTGGATAGCTCGCCTGCAGGGTTGGAGCCGGAAGAGGCCGAGCGGCGGCTGGCCCTTCACGGATACAATGAACTGGCGACCAGAAGCGGCGTCCATCCCCTGCTCATTTTTCTCAATCAATTCAAAAGTTTCATCATCTACATCCTCCTCTTTGCCGTGGTCTTCTCTCTGTTGATCGGCGAATATGTCGACACGCTGATCATCCTGGCCATCCTGGTTGCCAATGCCCTGATCGGGTTTTTCCAGGAACTGAGCGCCGGCAGGTCCCTGGAGGCTCTGAAAAAGATGAGTACCGTCCGGGCCACCGTTCACCGTGGCGGGGAAAAAAGGATGCTGGATGCTCGATTCCTCGTTCCCGGCGATATCATCGAATTGGAGGCGGGGGACCGGGTACCGGCTGATGGACGCCTGGTCGAAGCGGCGCGGTTGAAATTGGAAGAAGCGGCCCTCACCGGCGAGAGTCTGCCGGTAGAGAAGAGCCTCGGGGAGATCGATCGCGACGTGTCGATCGGGGATCGGAAAAATATGGTCTTCTTTGCGACCTCCGTGGCCGCAGGCCATGCCAAAGCTTTGGTTGTCGCCACCGGCATGCAGACGGAGCTGGGGAAAATTACCGCGATGGTTCAGGAGGCGGGCCAGGAAATGACCCCGTTGCAAAAACGCCTCGATCGGTTCGGAAAGAAGCTCGGCGTCGCGATTGTGGGGATCTGCATGGTCGTGTTTTTCCTCTCCGTCGGCAAGGAATATCTGGCTGGCGTTCTGAACGTACATGCGATCATCGAGTTTGCTTTTGTAGCCATCAGCCTGGCGGTGGCTGCCGTACCGACCGCATTGCCGGCGGTGGTCACCATCGCGCTCAGTGTCGGCGCCAAACGATTGTTACGAAAAAAGGCTCTGGTACGCAATCTTTCATCCGTTGAGACGCTGGGCAGCTGTGATGCGATTTGCAGCGACAAAACCGGGACGTTGACGGAGAACCGGATGACAGTCCGCTACGCCTGGTCGCTTGACGGTGAAACAACTCTTTCCGGTACGGGGTACGGGCCGGACGGGGAGGTATCGGGACCGGTCTCGTCGCACCTTTTTCGTTGCGGCGTTCTCTGCAATAATGCGTCACTGCGCAAAGAAGAAGGGGGGCAGTGGCGGATCTCCGGAGATCCGACCGAAGCCGCCCTGCTCGCCAGCGCCGCCAAGGTCGGGGTGAAGGATTCGGGAACCCGCCGGATCAATGAGATTCCCTTTGACTCGGAGCGCAAGCTGATGAGCGTGCTGGTCCGGGATGGGGCAGGGGAGACGGTTTATACAAAAGGCGCCCTGCAGAGCGTTCTGAAGCGCTGCAGTCGGGCTCTGGCCGATGGCCGCGAGGAGAGCTTGACCGATGCCCTCAGGCAGCGGATCGAAGGACAAAATGCACAGTATGCGCGAAGGGCGTTGCGGGTGTTGGCCTTTGCAATGAAAAGGGACTCTGCAGCGGGGGATTTTCAAGAGGGGGAGCTGACCTTTATCGGCCTTCAGGCGATGATTGATCCGCCCCGGCCTGAGGTGACCGACTCGATCGCAAAAGCCCGGCGCGCAGGCATCCGGATTCTCATGATTACCGGCGACTATGAGGAAACCGCCCGTGCGGTCGGCAGAGAGATCGGCATCGAAGGGGAGCTTGTCACGGGCGAACAGTTGGCGCGGATGGACGCTGACGCTCTGCAAAGCGCCCTCCGGCGTCAGACCAATATTTTTGCCCGGGTGGATCCCGAGCATAAGCTTCGAATCGTTGAGGCCCTGCAGCGGATGGGGCATACCGTCGCCATGACCGGCGACGGGGTCAACGATGCTCCGGCGCTGAAAAAGGCGAATATCGGGGTAGCCGTGGGCAGCGGCACCGACGCGGCCAAGGAGTCGGCGGATTTCGTCCTGCTCGACGACAGCTTCACCCATATCGTCAATGCCGTGGAGGAAGGGCGGGGCATTTACGACAATATTCAGAAGTCGATCATGTTGCTCCTCTCCGGCAATCTCGGCGAGGTCCTCATCATCTTTCTCGCCGTCCTCTTCGGTATGAACCTGCCGCTAACCGCCATCCTGCTGCTCTGGATCAACCTGGTGACCGACGGCGCCCCGGCCCTGGCCTACAGCGTCGATCCCTATGGACGGGACATCATGCGCCGCAGGCCGAAACCGCGGGAGGAAGGGATTCTGCCCGCAGACAAGCTGGCCCTCCTCGGAGTTCTGGGCTGTTTGGGCACCGCACTGGCGTTGACCCTTTTTTATCTCTACGGAGGAGCTTCCGATTCCTCGGCGGCCCTGAGGCACGCCCGCTCCATGGTGTTCAATTTCGTGGTGCTCTACGAGCTGGTCCTGACGTTCGTGATCCGTCGCGACTACCTGGTTCCGTTGTTCGCCAACCGCTGGGTCTGGGGCGCGGCCGGCTTGGCCGTCGCCCTGCAGGCGCTGCTCCTTTATACGCCCCTGGCGCAGCTCTTTGACATCACCCCTTTAAGTCTAGTCGATATCGGGTTTCTGGGCGCGGGCGGCCTTCTCTTCTGGGGTGTGGCCGTCTCCTATCAGCGGATGGCCAAAACGCAGAGCAAGGTAAGGCAACAGGGATGAGGGTGGGTCGGGAGCATTCGTTATTCGGAGAGCATCCGGTAGGGGCCGGTCGTATAGGAGCGAAAGAGAACCTCCCCGGAGAAGGCGAGCAGGGAGGTGAGACGGTCGCGGTTCACGGGATGGGTGACGAGGCGCAGGGCTTCCCGGCGAGAATACCAGCCGACCTCCAGGCTTTCCTCGCTGGTTCGCGGGATCCCGCCCCGGCAGGTGGCCAGGAACTGGAAGACGACGGCGGGGGGAGGGGAAACTTTGGAAAAGACGGCGGCAAGCGGCCCGAGCTTCACCTGAAGGCCTGTCTCCTCGAGGATCTCCCGGTGGATCGCCGCTGTCAGGCTTTCGCCCTCCTCCACCCGGCCCTGGGGGATCTCCCAGCCCCGTTTGGGGTGGCGAATCAGCAGAATGGCGTCCTCGCGGTTTCGCACCAGAGCGCCGACCACGACGGTGTGCCTGGGGGTGTCCATGGACGGTTTACGTCCCCCGAGCGAGAAACATCTGCAGTTCCTCTGCCGGAAGCGGTTTGCTGAAAAAGTATCCCTGGGCGTTGGGGCATCCTCTCTCCCGGAAAAATTCCGCCTGGTCCCGGTTTTCCACCCCCTCGGCGATGACCGCGAGACGCATGCTGCGGGCCAGGGATATAATGGCCGAGGCAATGACCGCGTCCTGCTGATTCTCGGTGACGTCGCGCACAAAGGAGCGGTCGATCTTCAGGGCGGTGATGGGGAATTTTTTCAGGTAACTCAGCGAGGAATACCCCGTGCCGAAATCATCGATGGTGATCTTGACGCCGAGGCCGGTCAGCTCTTCCATAATGGGAACGGCTTTATCCACGTGGGCCATAATGACGCTTTCGGTGATTTCCAACTCGAGGTAGCGGGCCTCGAGACCGCTTTCCGCCAGAGCGCGGGTCACCGTGGCCACCAGGCCGGGATGGCGAAACTGCTGGGCGGAAATGTTGACCGCCACGGGAACCTGCGGGTAACCGCTCTGCTGGAGTTTCTTATTCTGGTGGCAGGCCGTTGTCAGTACCCACTCGCCGATAGAAACGATAAGACCGGTTTCCTCGGCCAGGGGAATGAAATCGGCCGGAGAGATCTGATCCTGTTCGGGGTGCTGCCAGCGCAGGAGAGCCTCCATTCCGATCACCCGGCCCGAGCTCATATCGATCTGGGGTTGATAATGCAAGGTCAGCTGTTCCTTCTCCTGAGCCTCGCGCAGATAGCTCTCCAGGATCAGCAGTTTCCGGGCCCGAAAGTTCATTTCCGGAGAATAACAGCGGAAGTGGTTTGGACCGGCCAGCTTGGCGTGCGACAGAGCGGCATCGGCACAGTCGATGAGTTTCTGGGTTTCCCCGGCGTCGGCGGGAAAGACGGCAATACCGATGCTCGTCGTGAGAAACAGGGGAGGATCGATCACCTGGAACGGTTCGCACAGGGCCGTTTGAATCTTCTCGACCATGGAGAGGATATCCTTGACCGAATCGATCTGATCCAGAACGATGGTGAACTCATCCCCCCAGAATCGGGCCACTTGTCCGGCTCCCTCGACGCACCCCGCCAGCCGTCGGGCCGCCTCGCAGATGACCTGGTCGCCGGTTTCATGGCCGAAGGAATCGTTGATGTTTTTGAAGCGATCGAGGTCCAGCAGAAGAAGGGCCAACTGGCGGGAGGCCTTGTGCGCCTGGCAGACGGCGAGACCGAGATGGTCGCGGAACTGAACGCGGTTGGGCAGGCCGGTCAGGGCATCGTTATTGCCGATGTACTTCAGATAGTCGGTGTTCATATGCAGCACCGTTTCAGCGAGCCGGCGCTCGACCTCCGTGGCGATTTTCGTCGCCAGGATGGCCATCACCTGCCGAGCGAATTCCGGAAGGGCGACCTCGCTGCGGAATGCGGCACTCAAAACACCGATCGGTTGACCCTCCCAACCGTAAATGGCCACCCCCAGATAGCCGCTGGCTTTGAGATCCTGCAAATGCCGATCCTCGGGAAAGAGACGGCTGACGTCCCGGGGGATAAAGCGGAATCCCTCCCGCATGACGTCTTCATCCACGCTCCCCGCCAGCGAAGAGGTGAATTCATCCAGCTCCTTGCCGTCGATCCGCATGGCGAGCGCTTTCAGAAAGGTTCCGGCGACCGTTTCGCCAACCAGTATGCAATCCGCCTCCAGCCATTGAGCGAGGGTTTCCGCAACCCGATCGAAACATTGCTGACCGGTCGTGTTCAGGACGCTGGTGGCAAGAACCTGCATAGCGGTGCGTGCCTCATCCTGAGTGCATCCCGGAGCTCTGTCGGAGCACCCTGTGCGGTGCCGTGGGTGTTTGAGACCTGAGTTGAGATCATCCATGCCGGATCCCCCCTTTGGATTGGAGCCTGTAGATCAAGACAGTCGAAACATTCCCATGCACGGGGCGGCCGAGATTGCGGGCGACCGGGGCTTTGCCGGGATGTCGCTGCTGAAACGACCGCAGTCCGGGATACATGCAATTTATCGATAGGGTGGTGTGTCTGACGAAAAGATTTTTCGCGCTCCTCGGCCAGTCTGAAAACAGACCTGCGGCTTCTCCGATTTCGGCGGAACGAAAAAATGTAGGATTTATTCAGTTGCGGGCAGATTGGTATTTTGGGAAACCGACCAGAGCTTACCATAAAGTGAGCACTGGGTCTATTGATTCCGCCCAAGAGGTTCCTGCAAACAGGAAGCGCCTGGGACAGCATGCCGCGAGTTCCGCTGGCCAGGGAGGGGTTGCGACAGGACTGAAATATCCAAATGTCTATTACTGCTCAGTAAAAAGGCCCCAGGCGCATCGTCAAATCCCGAGGTAGGCCTTTTTGACCTCTTCGTTGTCGAGCAGGCTGGCCGCGGTGTCGCAGAGGGTGATGCGGCCGTTTTCCATGACGTAGCCGCGGTGGGCGACCTTGAGGGCCTGGTTGGCGTTCTGCTCGACGAGGAAGATGGTGGTGTCGTGTTCGTCGTTGATCTTCGCGATGATCTCGAAGATCTGCTGGATGATCAGAGGCGCCAGGCCCAGGGAGGGTTCGTCGAGCAGCAGCAGCTTCGGCCTGGCCATCAGGGCCCGGGAGATGGCGAGCATCTGCTGCTCGCCGCCGGAGAGGGTGCCGCCGGCCTGGCCCCGGCGCTGGGCGAGGATCGGGAAGAGCTCGAAGACGTAGTCCAGGTCCCGTTTGATCCCGGCCTTGTCGCGGCGCAGGAAGGCCCCCATCTGCAGGTTTTCCAGGACGCTCATGTCGGGGAAGATGTGCCGGCCCTCCGGGACCTGGCTGATGCCGAGAGAGACGATCTTCTCGGCGGAGAGCCGGTGGATCGGCTTTCCTTTGAAAGAGGATCTCGCCGTGTTTGGGCGGCACAATGCCGCAGATCGACATCAGGGTGGTGGACTTGCCGGCGCCGTTGGCGCCGATCAGGGTGATGATCTCCCCTTCGGCCACCTCGATGGAAATGCCCTTCAGCGCCTGGATGTTGCCGTAGTAGGTGCTGACATTGTTCAGCTTAAGCATCGGCCTCCTCCCCGAGATAGGCCTTGATGACTTTGGGGTCCTGGCGAATCTCCTGCGGTGCGCCTTCGGCGATCTTCTTGCCGTACTCCATGACGCAGATCCGGTCGGAGATGTTCATCACCAGCTTCATGTCGTGTTCGATGAGCAGGATGGCGATCCCCTCCTCCCCGCAGATGCGGCTGATCAGTTCGTCGAGCTCGTGGGTTTCGTGAGGATTCATGCCGGCCGCCGGCTCGTCGAGCAGCAGCAGAAAGGGATCGGTGGCCATGGCCCGGGCGATCTCCAGGCGGCGCTGGGCGCCGTAGGGGAGGTTTTTGGCGAACTCGTTGGCAAAACGGGCCAGCCCCAGCTTTTTCAGCAACCGGTGGCTATGCTCTACGGTCTCCTGCTCTTCAGCGCGGCGTTTTGGGGCCGCGCAGCATCGCTCCGAGAATCCCGGTGCGGGTGCGGCAATGGCGGCCGATCATGACGTTCTCCAGAACCGTCATGTTGTGGAAGAGGCGGATGTTCTGAAACGTGCGGGCCATGCCGAGGGCCGTCACCTTGTGGGGCTTGGTGCCGTTGAGGCGGTGACTCTTGCCGTTGGGCGGGTGGGCGATGATATCGCCACCGGTCGGGGTGTAGATGCCGGTCACGCAGTTGAAGAAGGTGGTCTTGCCGGCGCCGTTGGGGCCGATCAGGGCGACGATCTCCCCCTCGTTCACCTGCAGGGAGACCCGGTCGACGGCGCGCAGGCCGCCGAAATCCATGGTCAGTTCCTTGACGTCGAGTAGCGTTTTCATGGGTGATTCCTGTCAGCTTCTTTGCCTCTTCCGGCGCATCATGGAGTTCGTACTTGCGGCGCACGTTGCTGATCAGGCCCTCCGGGCCGAAAGACCATCATCAGCACCAGGGAGGCGCCGAAGACCAGCATCCGGTATTCGGAAAAGGCCCGCAGGTATTCGGGAAGGAGGATAAGGACAAAGGCGGCGATGATGACGCCGAGGATCGAGCCCATGCCGCCGAGAACGACGATGGAGAGGACAATGGCCGATTCCATGAAGGTGAAGCTGTCCGGATTGATAAAGGTGGTCTTGGCGGCGAAGATCACCCCGACCAGCCCGGCCAGGGCGCCGCCGAGGGCGTAGGCGGTGAGCTTGGTCGTCGCCATGTCGATGCCCATGGCGACGCTGGCGATCTCGTCTTCGCGCAGCGCCACCCAGGCCCGACCGATGCGGGAGTTTTTCAGGCGCGTGGTGATGAAGACGGTGATCATCATCAGGATGACCATCAGGTAGTAGATGTAATCGGTGGTCTGGTAGATATCGAGATGGATGCCGAAGAGGCCCGGGCCGGGAGATGTTGGCCACCCCGCTCGGCCCCATGGTCACCGAATCCCAGTTCTGTAGGATGATCCGCACGATGGAGGCGAAACCGAGGGTGACGATGGCCAGGTAATCGCCGCGCAGGCGCAGCACGGGAAAGCCGAGCAGGATGCCGCAAAAGGCGCCCGAAGGCTGCGCCGATGGGCAGCGCGGGCCAGAAACCGATGCCGAAATAGGCGTTGAGCAGGGCATAGGTATAGGCGCCGACGGCGAAAAAGGCGACATAGCCCAGATCGAGCAGACCGACCAGGCCGACGGTGATGTTGAGGCCCAGGCCGAGCACCACGTAGATCAGGGCCTGAGGTCATGATGTTGGTCTGATAGGTGGAGAAGACCAGCGGGAAGATGGAGGCGAGGACCACCAGCGCCGCGACCACCGGCCGGTAGATCCGCTTGTCCTCGATAAAACGCTGCAGCAGCGATGTCGGACGGCCTCCGCCTCGTCTGCTCCTGCTCTCTGCGGCCCCCCCTCCTGCTGCGGGCAGCAGGTAGTGCCAGAGCAGGGAGAGGACGAAGGATGCCGAGCCCCACCCAGGCCAGGTTCGCCCAGCGCCATTCCACCACCTTTTCGATGGTGTTGACGCGGATGACCATGATCGGGAAGGTCAGAAGCATGAACCACAGGGAGACGATAAAGGATTTTTTGATGGTTTTCATAATGCTCGAACCGCCTTAAACTTTCTGCTTGCGTGCCTTGCCGAGGATCCCCGACGGCCGCAGAATCAGAATCAGCACCAGGATGAGAAAGGCGAAGACGTCCTGGTAGGCGCTGGAGATATAGCCGGTGGCGAAGCTCTCCGCCCAGCCGAGGACCAGTCCGCCGAGCACCGCGCCGGGAATGCTGCCGATGCCGCCGAGCACCGCGGCGGTGAAGGCCTTGATGCCGGCCATGAAGCCCATGTAGAAGTTGATCTGGCCGACCTTGGAGGCGATCAGCACCCCGCCGATGGCGGCCAGCGCCGAGCCGATGACGAAGGTCGCGGAGATGACCCGGTCGACATTGACCCCCACCAGCCGCGCCATGGTCTGGTCCTGCTCGGTGGCCCGCATCGCCTTGCCGGTGCGGGTGAATTTGATCAGCAGGGTGAGCATGACCATGACCACCACGGTGGTCACCAGAATCACCTGATCGGAGGCCTCGAGGTACTGGCCGAGGGGCCCCATGAAGTTCCAGTCGAAGGGGATCAGGCTCGGGAAGGGGAGAAAGTCGGAGGTCTGGGCGAGCTGCACGTAGTTCTGCAGAAAGATCGACATGCCGATGGCGCTGATCAGCGGGGACAGCCGCGGCGAGTTGCGCAGCGGCTTGTAGGCGATCTTCTCCACCGTGTAGCCGTAGGCCGACGAATAGAACACCGCGACCAGGGCCGCCAGGATCAGGATGGAGAAGCCGTGAAAGCCGTAGATGGTCAGCACGCCGGCGACGATCAGGGCGGAGAAGGCGCCGATCATGTAGATCTCGCCGTGGGCGAAGTTGATCAGCAGGATGATGCCGTAGACCATGGTGTAGCCCAGGGCGATCAGGGCGTAGATGGCCCCCCGCGTCAGGCCGCTGAAAAAGAGCTGCCAGAAGTAATCCATAATGCGCTACCGACATCTGCAGTGAGAGTATCCCCGGTCGACACCGGCCGGGCCGCCGGGCGTGCAATGTTGCCGGCCAAAAGAAAATCTCAGGGGACGAAGGCGTCCGTCCCCTGAGATGAAGGATGGTGACAGAATCGGCGCCGGATTACTGGACCTGCGACGTATTTGCCGTGCTTGAACCTGGTAGACCGAGAAGCCGACCCCTTCGGCATCGCCGCGCTTGTCGAAACGGATGCGGCCTACCGGGGTGTTCGACGTAATCGGTGTGCAGGGCCTTGACGATGGCGTCGTAGTTGGTGGAGCCGGCCTTCTGGATGGCGTTGAGCAGGGCCAGGGTGGCGGAGTAGGCCTGCGGGAAGAAGTTGCCCGGCTTGTCGCCGTAGGCCTTCTCGTATTCCTTGACGGCCTTGACGTAGAGGGGATTCTTCGACAGGTCCTTGGGACCGGTGGCGTAGACGCCTTCGGCGTATTGGCCGGCCAGCTTGATGAAGCTGTCGCCCTTGACGCCGTCATCGGAGATGAAGGGGATCTTGCTGCGCTTGCGCCGCAGCTGCTGCACCAGCTTGGAGGCCTCGGGGTGGTAGCCGCCGAAGACCAGGGCATCGGCCTCGGCGCGGAGCACCCTCTGGATGACCGCCGAATAGTCGAAGGCGCCGGGGGTGATGCTGTCGTACAGGACCACTTTGGCCTTGCCCTTGCCGTCCTCTTCGATGGACTTTTGCACGTACTCGGCAAAGCCCTTGCCGTAGTCGCCCTTGTCGTTGAGGATGGCAACCTTTTTCCGGTGCAGGGTGTTGATGACGAAGTCGGCGGCCAGCTTGCCCTGCTTGTCGTCGGAGGCGATGGTGCGGAAGAAGTTGGGGTACTGGCCGCTCTGGGTCAGGGCGGGGTTGGTCGCCGAGGGGGACATGACGACGATCTTGGCGGCCTTGTAGATCCCCAGGGCCGCCTTGGTGGCACCGCTGCAGATGGGGCCCATCACCACGCTGACCCCCTCGGTGACCAGCTTGGTGGCGGTGTTGGTGGCGATCTCCGGCTTGCACTGGTCGTCCTCGACGAACAGCTCGACCTGCTTGCCGAGGATGCCGCCCTTGGCGTTGATGTCCTTGACGACCAACTTGGCCGCCTGCAGGGTCGGGATGCCGTAGGGAGCCAGGTCGCCGCTGTGGGGGCCGACGACGCCCATCTTGATGGTGTCGGCGGCAAAGCCTGAGGCCACAAGCGTCAGCGAGAGCGCCACAGTGACCACGGCGACTCCCAGAAATCTACCGAAGCGGGAAGTCTTCATCGTTTCCTCCTTCTCCAAAAAGTGTATTGAGAACATCGACAAATGTGTGGACTTTATAGTTCATACAACCCCTTGCAGTCAAGAAGTATGAAGCGTCCGGATGACTTAAGCGCACTTTAATCTTCTGCGGAAGTTGTGCCGTTCGGGGCCCACGGGATGCCTATTGGTTAAAATTGGCCGTTTTGGGCTATTTTTCACCGGGGGTGATTGATCCAGCAAAAAGAGCTTCGGTCAGGACAGGCCACATTTCAGCCGCCACCATTCCAAGTACGATCAATCCGCCGCCGACCCAGGCCAGCGTTCCCAGGTGCTCCCCCGCCAGAACCACGGAAAAAAGCGCCGCAAAGACCGGTTCCATGGTGTATATCAAGGCAGCGCGGGTCGGTGTGGTCAGGCGCTGGAAGGTGGTCATAACCCAAAAGGCATAGCCTGTGGCAAAGACAGCCGTAATGATCAGAGCCCACACCAGGGTCGCACTCCAGGCGGTGGGCCAGGTCGAGGGCTCGAACGCCAGGCTTCCCCCCAGACTCAATACTGCCATGGTCGCGATTTGGACGAACGCGAGGGCTCGCCCGTCGTATCCGCCGGTCAAGGCATCGAGACCGAGCACGTGCAGGGCGATGAAAATCGAACAGATGACAACCAGGATGTCCCCGGGATTAAGGTGCCAGGGAGTGTGCCAGGTCAGCAACAGAAGGCCGATCAGGGCCAGTCCGACGCCGAAGCGCGCTCCTGCCGCGGGCGGCTTCGTTAAAACCGGTCCGGCCAGCAGGGGGACCCAGACGACGTTGAGGCCCGTGAGAAACCCGGCATTGGCCGCGGATGTCAGCCGCAGTCCGAAGGTTTGGAAGAGGAAGGAGAGAAAAAGCAGGCATCCGAGCAAAACACCGCGGCGTATTCCCCGCGCGTCGAGACTGCCGAGGCGCCGACCGGCCAGCAGCGCCAGCAGCAGGGCGGCGAGGGCAAAGCGAAGTCCCAGGAAAGACAAAACCGGGATCTCCGCGACGGCATCCTTGACCATGGGAAAAGTTCCTCCCCAGAAAACGGTCACGGTAAGGAGGAGAAATTCAGCCAGTGATCGGCGATTATCAAGTTTCATCGGGTGCGTTTTTATTGAGCCGGCTTCGGCGGGCGGGCCGGCGGGAATCATGCTTGTTTTTTTTGGAAATTCTATGGTATATGCGGTTTCGCCTGACTAAATCGGTGTTTAACCGGAACAATTTTACGTAGCGCGGGAGTCTAGCATGGAACGTGGCAAAATGGAACCTGTTCAGGTTAAATGCCCCCGTTGCCGATACACGGAAATCATTTACCTTCCCCGGGAATTGCCGCGATGTCCGGAATGTGGCACCCCGATGGTTATTGAAGAGTTGCTGGATGAAGGAAAATCTTTTTAAGCGCATTGGTGTAATTTGGCCACATTTCGGATGAAGAGGGAGGAACCTGATGAAAAAAATCGCCGTCGTCGTACTGTTGCTGTAGTCCGCCATCACCCTGGCGCCGAAGAGCGGCCGGGCCGATACTCTCGACAGTATTCTTAAGCGGGGATCCCTGCGCGTCGGGCTGGAACCGGGGTATATGCCTTTTGAGATGACCAATAAAAAAGGGGAGATCATCGGCTTCGATGTCGATATCGCCAAACGGATGGCGAAGGCGATGGGGGTCAAGCTCGAACTGGTGAGTACCGCCTGGGACGGCATTATTTCCTTTCTGATGACCAAGAAGTTCGATATCGTTATGTCCGGGGCGCGGTTCGGCTGCGCGAGATCAGTCGTCGGCTGGGAAGAAGTCATACCTCGATCATCCGCGAGCTCAAGCGCAACGGCCCCGCCTTTCGCGGCCGAGCGTATGGGGCCGATGCAGCCCACGAAAGAGCTCAGCGCCGACAGTCTTTGGCTCGGCACTACCGGCGGCAGGACCATGCTCCCCTGCTGCGGTACGTTGAGCGCCGCCTGCTCAATAAAGTGGGACTGGCCGAGAAAGAGGCCGAGTACCCCTCACGGCTCTCCGGCGCCCAGCAACAGCGCGTCGCCATCGCCCGGGCGCTCGACATGGACCCGAAGATCATGCTCTTCGACGAACCGACCAGTGCCCTCGATCCCCCGATGGTAGGCGAGGTTCTGGACGTTATGAAACAGCTTGCCCGCGAAGGGATGACCATGGTTGTGGTTACCCATGAAATGGGCTTCGCCCGCGAGGTTGCCGACCGGGTCATTTTCATGGATCAGGGCAAATTGGTTGAAGAGGGGACGCCCGAGCATTTCTTTACCGCCCCCCCGGGAAGACCGAACCAAGCTTTTTCTCAGTCAGGTACTTTAACCTCATAAACCGCAAGCCGAAATGTTGCAAGGACGTCCTTTTTACTTAAAGTCTCACCTGGTATGTGACGCGCCTATTTCGGCATCGTCCGACCCCCAACCTGTCATGTTGTGAACATATGGATGAAAAAAACTCTCAGGATACTACGGACATATCCACCTCGGCCAACTCTTCCCCCCGTTCTCGATCCAACGTGAGGTCTCTGCTTCTCGCCTTATTGGTCATTGTGCTCTGGGGCGTCTCTTTTTCCGTCACGCGAACAACCGTGCGGGAGGTGCCTCCCCTCACCATCGCATTTCTGCGCTTTACCTTGGCAACGCTTTTGTTCTGGCCCCTCGTTCGGAGTCGCTATCGACAGGTGCGCATTGCTCCAAAGGATCGTCGCGACACCTTTCTTCTTGGCTTTGTTGGTGTTACGCTCTATTTTGCTTGCGAAAATACCGGTCTTAAATACACCACCGCTTCCCACGGGGCGCTGATTATCGCCACGATTCCACTGGCGACGGAACTGACCGACGCTTTTTTACGCCGACGGATCCCGGCGCGCGGGATGCTCTTCGGTTTGCTCGCCGCTCTGCTCGGTGTTTTTCTCATTATCGGTCACTCTGACGGCGGCGGCGCCACCCTGCGGGGGGATCTGTTTGTCGTCGGCGCGGTGATCACCTGGGTTTGGTATACCTTTCTCGCTGATCGTCTGGTCAGCCGTTATCCGAATCTGCTTCTGACCTATCTGATCATGCTCACTGGTGCGCTTACGCTGCTCCCAGGCGCTGTGTTCGAACTCTGGCGCCAGCCGATCCCCTGGCCTTCGCCGGGCGCATGGGCAGGAATCGGCTTTCTCGGTATTTTTTGCTCGGCGATCGCGTATCTGTTGTGGAATCAGGCGATTCCCGCATTGGGCGTGTCGGCGACCAACAATCTGCTCTACGGCATTCCGCTGGTCGGAGTTCTGGCTGGCGTCATCGGCCTGGGTGAGCCGTTGACGATACACATCGCCATCGGAGGCGTTCTCATCCTCGGGGGCGTCATGGTGGCCGGGCACGCCGCGGCTTCGATCCAGAACAAAAGCGGGCAGGGGGCCCTTTCCGAAAACGACCCGGACTGACTTGATCGGGAGAGGATTATTGGAATTGAGGGATGGTTATTCGGCCCAAGAGGCAGAAACATCGGGCGGAAAGAAGCTCAGGGAGGGGCTGGCTGCGGCTTGGCCGATCTGCCTGGGGTATTTCCCCCTTGGCCTGGCCCTTGGCGTGCTGGCACAGAAGGCAGGACTCAGCCCCTGGTGGATCGGGCTCATGTCGATCTTCGTTTTTGCCGGCAGCGCCCAGTTCATCGCCGTGGCGATGCTCGATGGAGGGGCCTCGCTGGCCGCCATCATCCTGACCACCCTGGTGGTGAATTTCAGGCATTTTCTGATGAGTTCCGCTTTAGCGGTTCATCTGCGCAAGGTTCCCCGGGTTTTTCTTTGCCTGTTTGCTTACGGCATCACCGATGAAAGCTTTGCCGTCAATATGACCCGTTTCCGCCAGGGAGGGTGGGATCGGTGGCGCGCCCTGGTGGTCAACCAGACTGCCAACCTTGCCTGGATCGTTGCCACCGTCGCCGGCGGTTTGGCCGGGGCCTTCATCCCGCGGGGGGCTTTCGGCATCGACTATGCTTTGACGGCCATGTTTCTGTGCCTGCTAATCTTCCAGTTGCAGGGCCGGATCTATATTTTTACAGCCATAATCTCCGCCATATTTGCCGTAACCTGGTATGTGTGGGTGCCGGGCGACTCCTACGTGGTGGTGGCTTCCGTGGGAGCTGCGACGGTCGGATTTTTCCTGAAGCGGTGGCACAATGCCCCCGGGAGGCGCTCATGACCTTTCGAGATTATCTGCTGCTGATTGTGGGGATGGGGGCGGTGACCTATCTGCCCCGCTGTCTGCCGATCGTCGCTCTGGCCCAGCGCAGGCTGCCGCCATGGCTGATCGACTGGCTCAGCCTGATTCCCGTAGCTATCCTCAGCGCCCTTGTCGCCCCGACCTTGTTCGCCGGCGGCCAGCCACGGACGTTTGAATTGGGCAAGCCCGAATTTCTGGTGGCCATCCCGACCTTTTTATTCGCTCTGCGCACCCGGTCCCTGGGCGGGACGGTACTGGTCGGCATGCTCCTTTTCTGGGTGGCAGGGGTGTTCGGGGTCGGCACCTGGTAAAAAGCCTCGAATTAAAGAGGCTCCCGAGGCGTGTTGCGATCTGCCCGACTCTGTGGCTCTCCTGTCCGTATCCGGCGGTTTTCCTGCTTGATAAGTGATTTAATTTTCGCTACCCTCTCTTGTTATCGGCATTGGAATCCCTTTTTGCCTGAGCACCACGCCGCTGCCTTCCTTTCCGAACAGGAGTAAACCTATGAAGAAATCAACTTCGATTATGGTTTTTGTTACCCTGGTGCTGGGCGTTGCCATCGGAATTCTTGTCGCCTTTGTCTTCTTGAAGGGGCCAGCAGTCAAAACTACGCCGGCCCCCCGGGTGGCGGAAAAGCACCCGATGCCCACGCAAGTGGCCCCTCCCGCTGCCCGCTACCCCATCTCCCCCGAAAAGCAGACGGAAACTGCCCCAAAAGGTGAAAAAAAGGCCGGGGAGAAACCTTTGCCCACCTTGAATGACAGCGATGAGGCCATGCAGGAAACCCTGGCGGAACTCTACCCTGCCGGCAAGCTCGCCTCCCTGTTTATCGGGGATCATTTTGTCCAGCGTTTTGTGCTGATGGTCGACAATCTGCCGCGGCATGCGCTGCCGATCAACCGCCTTCCCACCCGTCCGGCCTCCGGCAACTTTGTCACGCAGGGGGAGGAGGGGCATCAATTCATCAGCCCGGACAATTATCGGCGCTACGCCTCCTTCGTCCATTTCGTCGACGCTCTGGATGCCAAAAAGGTGGTCGCGCTCTATGCCCATTTTTACCCCCTGTTCCAGCAAGCCTATCAACAGTTGGGGTACCCGCAGGGGCACTTCAATGATCGCTTGATCGAGGTCATCGACCATCTGCTGGCCACCCCCGACGTGCACCAACCGGTCGAAGTGCTCCGACACGTCGTGCGCTACAAATATGCCGACTCGAGCTTGGAAAAACTTTCCGCCGGGCAGAAGATCATGATTCGCCTGGGGGAGGATAACGCCGCTCGAATCAAGGAAAAGCTAAGAGAAATCCGGCGGGAGTTGATCGCCAGGGCGATCAGCGACTGATCGGGTTTTCGGTACGGTGTGGGAGCGGAAGGAGGCCCCGGTCAATGGTTCCGTTCCGCTCGGCTGCCGTGTTTCTTTTTCCGCCTGTTCATTCCCACCGTTCCCCCCCCCCCCATCACTTAAGTGCCAAGCAGGTCCGTGGTTGTGGCCATGGGCCACTTCATGGACTGTCTGTCATTCCAGGTCCGGCTGTCGCTGTCCGGGCGAAAGACCCTCTTGCCCTTGGTGGCGCGAAACCGAGGGGCTGAGCTCCCCAAACGTTGATTTTCTCCCTTCGACCACTTGGCAAAACGTAACCGATTGTGTTGGCGAAAATTGTCGGTTTCATGCTGTCCCCTCCACATTCCCGGGCAGGCAATGCCCAGGAAGGTCGGAAAAATAAAACACAATTATATCGATATGAAAAAAAGCTCCCTCCTAGACCCTTGAAATTTTATTGCGATTTTGGGAATTTGTTTGCTTTCCTGTATTTTTATGGTAAAAAATACTGAGATGTGAACAAAATTTTAATTTCAGACGGAGGAGGTACTATGAAAACCAAAACACTGTCTCGTTGCCTTTCTCTGGTCCTGACGTTCAGCGCGGTACTGCTGTTCGCCGGACCCGGCTTCGCCGCCAAGGATGTCATTAAACTGGGATGTGCCACCTCTTTCACGGGGCATCTCAGCAGGACGGGCAAACTGTACGTCGATTCTTACAAGTTTGCCGTCGACAAGGTCAATGAGGCCGGCGGTGTCAAGGTCGGGGGGAAAAATTATAAACTGGAACTCGTCTTCTATGATGACAAGAGCGAACCGACCGAAAGCTCCCGGCTGGTCGAGAAACTGATCGCTGAAGACAAGGTCGATTTCCTGCTTGGCCCGTATAGCAGCGGTGTCACGATTCCCGACAGTATCGTCGCCCAGCGTTACCGCGTGCCGATGATTGAGGGGGGCGGCGCTTCGAGCAAGATATTCTCAAGAGGGAACAAGTACATCTTCGGGACCCTTCCGCGAGCCGAGGATTACTTCACTTCCACTCTGGAATTTCTAAAAAAGCAGAAACCGCTGGCGAAAAAAATCGCCATTGTTTATGCCGACGACAAGTTCGACGTGAGCGTCGGCGAGGGGACGAAAGCCCAAGCTCCCAAAATGGGCTTCGACATTGTTCTTTTCGAAAAATATGCCGAGGGCGCTTCCGACTTCTCCTCAATCCTGACCAAGATCAAGTCTGCAGGTGCCGAAGCAGTGCTGGTCGCCGGCCACACCGGCGAATCGATCAACTTCGTGCAACAGGCCAAGGAACTCAATGTTACTCCCTACCTGTTGAGCCTGACTGTGGGGCCGACCGAGGCCGATTTCCGCAAAGCCCTCGGCAAGGACGCCGACTATATCTACGGGGTTGCCTCCTGGTCTCCGCAAATGAACTTCCCGGGAACGATCTTTAAAAATACGCAGACCTTCGTTGAGGAATTCAAGAAAAAGTTCGGCTATGACCCCGACTATCACAATGCCTCGGCAATCGCCGATATCGCTATTTACAAGGATGCTCTCGAATACGCAGGCACTCTGGATCGGCAAAAGGTCCGCGATGCTATCGCCAAGACCAATCTGGACACCATCTATGGGAAGGTTCGCTTCCTGGATAACGGCCAGATCAAAGGGACCAGTGTTGTGCTGCAGAATCTGAATGGCAACATTTTCCAGGTCTACCCAAATATGGGCCACAATGCCGTCTTTCCCATGCCGGCGTGGAACAAGCGTTAGGTCCCATTCGCTCCCGGGGGGATTCCCCCGGGAGCTTTCTTTTGACCCCCGGTCGAGGAAGATAGATGTTCACACAGGTCCTTATCAATGGACTGCTCAAGGGCGGTCTCTACGCTCTGATGGCCATGGGTATGTCACTCATCTGGGGGGTGATGAATATCATCAATATCGCCCACGGTTCCTTCATCATGCTCGGCGCGTATGCGACTTATTGGCTGTTTAGCCAATTTGGCGTGGATCCTTTCGTCAGCCTTCCTCTGTCGATGGCGATCATGTTTTTTCTCGGGTGGTTGGTGCAGAAGTACCTGATCAATTTCGTGGTACAGGCGGATATCTTCATCACTCTGCTGCTGACCTTTGGAATTGAACTTCTGATCAACAATCTGGCGCTTCTTTTCTGGACAGCTGACGTCCGCAAGGTGAACGTCAGTTATGGAGCCGGCAACTTTCAGCTTCTCGGCACCACCGTCCCGGCAGTTCGCCTGGCCGCCTTTGTCCTGGCTCTGATCATCTCCGCCATTCTTTTCTACATCATGAACCGTTCGCGGTTGGGACGCTCCATCCGGGCGACCTCCCAGGAACTGGATGCAGCCAAACTTGCCGGCGTGAAGGTCGGCAACATCTACGCCATCACTTTCGGCATCGGCACCGCCCTGGCGGCAGCCGCCGGAACTCTCTGGTCGATTCTGTTTCCGATCGACCCGACCATGGGGGGGATTTTGACCCTCAAGTCCTTTGTGGTGACCATCATCGGGGGATTGGGTACCATGTTGGGGCCACTCATTGGCGGGCTGATCCTCGGAGTGGTCGAAGCCGTAGGCACCAACTGGTTAGGTTCGACTTACGAAAATCTGATCAGTTTCAGTATCTTCCTGCTGGTACTCATCTTCATGCCCAAAGGGATTCTGGGAGGAAGGGATTAGACCATGAAAAAATCCTTCATCGTCTCCGGAGTGGTGGTGGTCGCTGCCGCCGCTCTGCCCTTTTTCCTCGGCAACTTTACCCTGCGATCGGCGACCGATATCCTGATCTTCGCCATTCTGGCCAGCAGCTGGAACATCATCGGCGGGTATACCGGATACGCTTCCTTCGGCAACATTGTTTTTTTCGGCCTGGGCGCCTATGCCGCGGCCATTTGCATGAACAATCTCGGCCTCGGTTTTTTCCCGGCTCTGCTCCTGAGTGGCCTGGTGGGCGCTGCCTTCGGCTATCTGACCGGGCTTCCGATTCTGCGCCTTCGCGGGCACTATTTCGCCATCGCCACGCTGGGGCTGGCAGAGGCGACCAAGGCCCTGGTTCAGAACCTGGGGATTACAGAGGGGAATTCGGGGATGTATCTGCCTATTCCCACTCTGGGCATCGACGCTTCCTACCGGTTTTTCTACTACACATCTCTGGGCGTGTTGGTGATTCTGTTGCTCGCTACCTGGCTGTTGTTGAGAAGCAAGCTCGGCTATGGCCTGATCGCTATTCGTGAGGATGAAGATGCCGCCAATTCCATCGGCATCAATACGACTCTTTTCAAGTCGACGGCCTTCAGCCTGAGCGGACTGTTTTCGGGCTTCGCCGGCGCCATTTATGCCTATCAGCAGGGCTTTATCAAGCCGGGACCGGTGTTTACCGTCGCCAGTACGGTCAAGATGATAGTCATGGCGGTGTTCGGCGGCATCGGCAGTCTCTGGGGGCCGACCATCGGGGCGGTCATCATTGATGTTCTTTCCAATTTCCTCTCCGCACATTTTCTCGTCATTCACACGATTTTTTTCGGCACGATCGTCATTCTCGTCATTCTGTTCGCACCGAAGGGGGTGTCCGATATTTTCAGGGGGCGCAGAAAGGTGGGCGTGGCGTATTTTCTTGAAAACATTCGGAAAAACAAGGTTTAGAGCGGGGTGATTATGCCGGGGAAACCAAAGGTCATCCTCGAAGGCAAGGGTCTGACCAAGGATTTTAAAGGACTCAGGGCGAATAACGAAATCGATTTCACCCTCCACGAAGGGGAAATCCTCGGCTTGATCGGGCCGAACGGAGCCGGCAAGACGACCCTGGTGAGCATGATTTCCGGCAGTACGTCGATCACCCGCGGCGACGTTCTGTTCAAGGGCCGCTCCATCAAGGGCCTGAAACCCTTCCGGATCGGCCGCCTGGGAATTGCCCGCACCTTTCAGATTGTCAAACCCTTCCCCCATATGACGGTGCTGGAGAACATTGCCGTCGGTGCCATGTTCGGTCGGCGGGGAACGCGTCACAGTGCCAGGCAGGCACTGGAAGCGGCTCGGGAGATCACCGCATTTGTCGGTCTCGAAAAGGTTCGGGACAATCCGGCAGACCAGCTGAACGTTGCCTCCCGTAAACGGCTGGAGATTGCCAAGGCCCTGGCCATGGAGCCCGAGGTGATCCTGTTCGACGAAGTCATGGCTGGGCTGAACCCCAAAGAAATCGATAAGGCGGTGGACCTGATTCGTCAAATCAGGGATCGAGGCATTTCCATTATCGTTATCGAGCATGTAATGAAGGCGATCAAGGCGATCAGCGACCGTCTCTTCGTTTTGCAACATGGGGAGAAAATTACCGAGGGGCCGCCGGAAGAGGTCCTGAGCGATCCGGCGGTTATTCAGGCGTACCTCGGCAAGCGTTACCAGCAGTTAACCAAGTAGGAGAGGACGCGATGTTGCTGGAAGTAAGCCACCTCGACGTTGCCTATGGCGACGTACAGGTCTTGTGGGATGTTTCCTTTTCGGTGGAAGAGGGGAAAATTATCGCTGTGGTCGGCTCGAACGGGGCCGGTAAGACGACCCTGTTGAAGACTATTTCCGGTATAAAAACGCCGAAACGGGGGGAAATCCGATTCGAGGGGGAACATCTCGGCTCGCTGGGATCTGACGAGGTGGTGAAGCGGGGGGTGATTCAGGTGCCGGAAGGGCGCAAGCTTTTCTCGGATATGACCGTGGAGGAAAATCTGCTCATGGGGGCCTACCATCGCCGGCGGGATCCTGAAATCGCTCCGGATCTGGCCCATGTCTACGATCTTTTTCCCCGGTTGCAGGAGCGCCGCCGACAAAAGGCGGGCAGTCTCTCCGGAGGGGAGCAGCAGATGGTCGCCATCGGGCGCGGTCTCATGGGCCGGCCCCGGCTGTTTCTGATCGACGAGATGTCCCTCGGGCTCGCCCCGTTAATCGTCGACAATCTGGTGGAGATCGTTGCGGCGATCAACAAGCTGGGCACCACCGTTCTCCTGATTGAACAGGACGTGCAACTGGCCTTGGAGAATTCCGATTATGCCTATATACTGGAAACAGGTCGCCTGGTGAAGGAGGGTCCGTCAAAGGATCTGCTGGGCGACCCCCAGATCAAGGATATCTATCTGGGGATGTAGCGGGAGTCGCAAAGGAGAGGATACATGTACATCAAGAACTGGATGACGCACGATGTCGTGACCTTGTCGCCGGACGATACGGTGCCCTACGCCATAAAAATGATGCGGGAGCGCAAAATCAGGCATCTTCCGGTGGTGGAAAAGGGTAAGCTGGTCGGCATCCTCTCCGACCGCATCATCAAGGACTATCTGCCCTCGGAGGCTTCCACCCTCGACATCTTTGAAATTCACTATCTTATCGGCCAGGTCAAAATCCGCAAGATCATGCGTGCTCCGGTGTTCTCCGTCACCCCCGAAACCCCTGTGGAAGAGGCCGCTTTGCTTCTTCACGACAAACAGATCAGTTGCCTGCCGGTTCTTGGGGAGGGGAAGGTGGTGGGCATTATCACCGACAAGGACATGTACGCGGCGCTCATTAACATCACCGGCGTCAAACAGGGGGGGCACCGGGTCTGTCTTCAACTGCAGGACGTCGCCGGCAGCATCCGCGAGGCCGGGGATATCATCCGTGAGCACGGCTTCGGTCTGGAGAGTATTCTCTCCTCCCACGCCCATACCCCCTCGGAGTTGCGCACGGTCGTGATCCGAACCCGCGGCAAGGGGGATTTCGCCGCCATGCGCCGAAGTCTGCTCGAGCGGTATCCCGACGCGGATATTCGGCCCGGAACCCCTGACGAACTCTCTTTTTTCCCTGAGTCGCCAGCCTCATGAGGTAATCCGGCGCCGAGCGATCCGGTAAAGAGGCGCGCCTTCTTCCCCGCTATTCGATCACTGTCACCTTGGTAATCACAATCGGCTCCACCGGAACGTCCTGGTGTCCTCCGGCGCTGGTCGTGGGGCACTGCTCAATGGTGTAGACCACATCCATTCCATCCACTACCTTGCCGAACACCGCATACCCGTAGACCGCCGGTGCCAACCCGGCATTGTCGAGGAATTTGTTGTCCTCGGTATTGATGAAGAACTGCGCGGTGGCGCTGTCAACCTCGGCTGTGCGGGCCATGGCGAGGGTTCCCGTCCTGTTCTTCAGGCCGTTGGTGGCCTCGTTTTTGATCGGTGCCCCGGTCGGCTTGCCGGCCATATCCGGCGTCAATCCGCCTCCCTGAATCATGAATCCTTTGATGACCCGGTGAAAAATCGTGCCGTCGTAATGCCCGGCCTGGGCATAGGAGATGAAATTCTTGACCGAAATAGGAGCCTTGTCGGCGTCGAGTTCGATGAGAATCTCGCCTTTGGTGGTTTCCATCTGGACGAGGGGGTTCGAAACGGTCATTGTGAAAACTCCTTTGGATTGAGTATCCGGGAAGCAAGGCAAATCAACTTTAACGCCCGTTCGCTTCGCTCTCTCAAGACGCAGAGACGTCGAGAAGATCAAATAAAAATTCGCTATAAGGTCACGGCCTTCAGGTTGCTGGGGGGCCGCTCAGGTTTGGCCCGCCAGGTAACTGCGGATTTCCTCGAGAAAATCCTCCCCGTAGCGCTGCAGCTTGAGCTTGCCGACACCGTTGATTTGCAACAAGGCCTGCGGGTCCTCGGGCAGGTAGGCGGCCATCTCGGCAAGGGCGGCATCGCCGAAGACGACGTAAGGGGGCACTCCCGCGTCGTCGGCGATGCGTTTTCGCAGGGATCGCAGATTCTCGAACAAGGCGGGATCGTAATCAAGTTGGCCGGCCTTCCGCCGGGGGGCTTTCTTCTCCTGCGCGACCTTGAGACGCGGTTTGGATAAAACCAGCTCCTGTTCGCCGCGCAGTAGCGGGCGGGCCGCCTCGGTCAGTTTCAGCACCGAGTAATTGGCCACGTCCTGGCGCAGGTAGCCGAGATGGACCAGCTGCCGGAACAGGCTTCCCCAGTATTCGGCGCTGTGGTCGGCGCCGATGCCGTAGGTGGAGAGCTTGTCGTGCCCCAATTCGAGAATGCGCTGGGTGCGGGCGCCGCGCAAGACGTCGAGGACCTGACCGACGCCGAAGCGCTGCCCCACCCGAAAGACGCACGAAAGGGCTTTTTGGGCATCGACGGTGGCATCGTACGTCTCGGGCGGGTCGAGGCAGACGTCGCAGTTGCCGCAGTTTTCCGTCAGCGACTCGCCAAAATAGCCCAGCAGCACGCGGCGCCGACAATTTTGGGCTTCGGCAAAACCGGCCATGGCATTCAGTTTGTGCAGTTCGATCCGTTTCTGTTCGGGGTTGCCGCCCTTTTCGATCAATCCCCGCACAAGTGCGATATCCCCGTAGCCGAACAGCAGCAGGGCTTCGGCCGGCAGCCCGTCGCGTCCCGCCCGCCCGGTCTCCTGATAGTAGCACTCGATGTTCTTGGGCAGATCGTAATGAACGACAAAGCGCACGTTCGGCTTGTCGATACCCATGCCGAAGGCAACCGTTGCAACCACGATCTGGAGGTCGTCGCGCAGAAATGCCTCCTGTACCCGCTGGCGCTCCTTATCGGGCAATCCCGCGTGGTAGGGAGCCGCCCGGAATCCGGTTGCGGATAATTTGGCCGCGATCTCTTCCACCCGCTTGCGCGAGAGGGCATAAACAATCCCGGCTTCGCCGCGCCGGGTTTTGAGAAAAGCTGCAAGTTGGCTCATCGGTTTCAGTTTGTCGACCACCGTGTAGCGGATATTCGGGCGATCGAATCCGGCGACGAAGATCTTCGCTTCGCCCAATCCTAGGCGTGCACGGATATCAGTTTGAGTCTGGGGATCGGCCGTTGCGGTCAGGGCGATCACCGGCACGTCCCGGAAGAGTTGCCGCAGGCGACCGAGCTGGACGTACTCGGGGCGGAAGTCGTGGCCCCATTGGGAGACGCAGTGGGCTTCGTCGATGGCGAACAGGGCGATCGGCAGATCGCGAAGACGTTCGCTGAACGCTTCGTTCATCAGGCGCTCGGGCGCCAGATAAAGCAGATCAAGCTCTCCTCGATGCAGCTGTGCCAGCACCTGGCGCGCTGCAGCGCTTTGCTGGGAGGAGTTGTAGAAGGCGGCCCGCACCCCGTTGGCCGTCAGGGCATCGACCTGGTCCTTCATCAGCGAGATGAGCGGCGAGACGACAATCGCCACACCGGGCCGGTGCAGGGCCGGAATCTGATAACAGAGCGATTTGCCGCCGCCGGTCGGCATCAGGACGAAGGCGTCCTCACCTCTGCCCAAGGTATTGACGATCTCTTCCTGATGCGGACGAAAGCCGTCATAGCCGAAGACATCCCGAAGGGTATCGAGAGGGGTTTGCGTCACTTCCTCTTCTCCTCTCGCGGCAAACAAGGAACGGGAGAGTCGCCCGAGGGTGGGGCAACTGTGGGAGAAAGAACGGTATTATCCAAAGTCGGCATGACTCGTGTCAAGAACATCGCTGAGCGCCAAGGCTGCCTGGCATGGTTCGCTTCAACGCCGATCGGCCAGCAATTCGCCGCCGACTCCGACCTGTTCCGGGGTGTTTTCGTGGAGGATGATGATGATCTTCTCCTTGGCAAGACCGTAGGCTTTGGCGGCGGAATCGGTCACTTCTTTCACAAGAGTGCGGCGGGCGTCGAGATCGGAAATGCGGGGGCCTTCGAGGGTGATGATGGGCATGGCTCTCCTCCTGTTCAATCTTCGGGACGCGATAGGCGCCCCGGATGTAGTTTGGAATTGCGATTTTGCGTCATTTCCCGCGGGCAGAATATCACGATACGGCTGCCCTTGTCAGTCCGGAACGTTTGGCGTTGACGCTCTTTCAGGCATCAGCCGAGCTTTGCGCCCGCCGGCACCTCCCGTTCGGGAACCGCCAGAACCACCGCTCCGTCCTCGCGGTAAAAGCCAGTGAGTAAAAATTCGGATCGGATCGGGCCGATCTGTTTGGGGGGGAAGTTGACGACGCCGATAATCTGTTTTCCCAAAAGCTCTTCTTTGGTGTAAAGGTCGGCTACGCGGGCGCTGGATTTTTTAATGCCGATCTCCGGCCCGAAGTCCGCCTGGATCTTGTAAGCCGGTTTTCTGGCCTCGGGGAAATCTTCGACAGCGACGATCTTCCCGGCGCGCAATTCGACGAGTTCAAATTCTTCCCAGGTGATTTCCTTCATGCTCATCTTTGGATACGACCTTGCCTTTCCGTGGCCCCCCGTGGCCCCTTCGCGGGATTGTTACAGGGATGTAAAGAACCTTCCGTCTTTGCCAAATGCACGCTTTGGACACCAACTCATTTCCAACGGCGATGGACGGAGAATCCTTTGCGTCCGACCGATCGCGAATCCCCGATTCTTTCAAAAGGGAGCGGCGCCGGTGATTCAAACCGTTCTGCGGGGGATGATACGTTTCTCGAAGGCAACTTTCAAGGAGGAATCGCCATCGCGGTAAGGGGAATTCTGCCCGGTGGTTGAACGGGATGTGCGCGCGCAAACCGGGATATAGAGATTCCCGGGTTTCGCTCCGCTTGATCTGGTGTCCGTGGCTGATTTTGCACGAATGCCCGGAGTGCCACGTTGTGCCGCCGTGGAGGTTGCAGCCGGATCGGTCGGGGACATTCGGATAAAATTTTCCAGGGCCTTACGGTTCTTCCTCCAGCAACTCGATGATCTCCTCGCTTTCCTGCGCCAGCAGGATATCGAAAGGGGGGAGGTTGCGGTCGAGCATGATGCGCAGGATGCGGGTCGTGAGCTGGCCCTTCTGCCGCTCGTCGAGGCCACGGAAGAAGAGCTTGACCAGCGCCTCGAGGGTTTCAAAGGGCTCGCCGTTGATGGCGGTCACGGTGTCGCTGCGGGAAAGAGAGAAAAAGGAAGGATAGGAGCCATCGGGATGGAACGCCCCCATGATGGCCGCTACCCTCTCGGCGCCCAGAATCTCTCGCCCGGAGGAAACGATTTCATTGACAGCGTCGATCAGCAGAGGGAGTTGCTCATGGAGGCTGCGGAGGATGTCGAGACCGACGGGAAGCTCTTCTAATTTTTCAAGGAAGGATTCGATGAGGTCCCCCTGGATAATGCCGCCATGTTGGGGAGCGATCATGAGGGGCGCCGGGTCGAGGTTGCGGATGCGTTCGACGGCCAGGCGCAGGGCGTCGTTGCTCGGCATATAGAGTTGGTGAAAAGCCTTGATCCCCGTCCAGTTCTCTTCTGTGGCGGTCAGGTGCGGAGCGGCGATGCCGCCGAGCAGATCACCGGTGAAAAGAATCCGCGATTCAAAATCGTAGAGCATGACGGCACCGCGAAAATGACAGAAGGGGGTGGGGATGAATTGCAGCCGCTGGCCGCTGGGCAACACGATCCGTTGGTTGAGGAAACGCTCGACGGGGCGGAAGTTTTTCATCTCCAGACCTAAAAGATTAACCAGGCGCCAGGTGTCTTCGGTCCCCAGAAAAAAACAGTTGGGGTTGAGTTTGGCCAGATAGGGGAGGTTTCCAACCACGTCCGGGTCCTGGTGGTTGAAAAAAGCCATATTGACTTTTCCAAGACTCCCGATGAGGGCAGAGACCTTGCTGTTCAGGCTTTCAAGATCGACGGGGGGGCCAGGGTCGATGAGCAGGTTGGCGGTCTTGCCGCTTCCCTTGAAGACCCGCAGATAGCTGTTGCGCCGCAGAAAGGACCGGCCTCCGCTTCCGACCCACCATACCCCGTCACTGATCTCTACCGATTCGCTCAGATCCTGCCTTGCGCCGTCCTCCATGCCGTTCTCCTCCCAGCGGTTAAAAATGTCCCTTTCAACAGGCTGTGAGGAACAAGCCCGTGAAGATTTCGAGGGATCGCAACTTTTTGGATAGGGGCTGATTTCATTCTTGAATGATCATTGTAAAGGTAAGGAATTTTTAGAAGGTAGCATCCCCCAGCGAAAGTCGTCAAGCTGAATTCCTCTGTCGGGAAAATGGGAGAAATTCTGCGGCGAGCCGTGCAGGAAAGAGTTGCAGACGAATTCGCGCTGGCGAGGGCTTGATACCAGGCGCCCGCTGTGTTATTGCCTTTTGAGTTATTTCCGACGGTCGCGGCAACTTGAGTGGAGTTTTGAAAAATGGAAATGTTCGAAATCGTCGATGAAGAGGATCGGGTAATCGGCTTGGCGCCGCGTTCTCGCTGCCACGGAGACCCCTCTTTGATCCACCGTGTTGCCCATGTTCTGGTCTTCAACCGCCACGGGGAACTCTTGCTGCAAAAGCGTTCGGAAAATAAGGATATCCAGCCCGGGCGCTGGGATACCAGCGTCGGTGGCCATCTCTCAGCCGGAGAGAGCTATCTGGAGGCCGCTTATCGGGAGATGGCCGAAGAGTTGGGAATCCGGGGAATTCCGCTGACCTTCCTCTACTTTTCAAAAATGCGAAACGCAGTTGAATCGGAGAACGTCGCTACCTATCTGGGTAGATTCGACGGAAACGTGGTTTTCCCCCCTGAGGAAATTCGGGAGGTTCGCTTCTGGGAGGAGTCGGAGATTGAGGCCGCGCTGGGAACGAACCTGTTTACGCCCAATTTCGAACAGGAATGGGAGCTGTTTAGCGAGTGGAAGGGACAAAACCTTCCCGGTTTCGCTACGCCGGGAGCTAGCGGCGATAATGGCCGTTGATCGGGGTGTGTAGAAATTAGGCAGCAGTCGCCAGGCCTGCCGTAATTATAGGCAGGAAGTGCCCGTGGCGGAAAGGCCTTCGCTCGGCATTCTCAGGCGTATCTTGAAAGAATCGCTCGAAATTTCAATAAATTACAAACCCTTTTTTTAAAGCATCCATTTAGGCAGAGAATTTGCTGAGAAGACTAGGTGCAGGCGGGGCAAGGGGGTCTTGTAAATTCACCTTGATTGCCACTTGCGAGAAATATATACTTAGTGGCCATTTGTTAACGGTATTTCTCTTTGATACCCTGGGGCATCGCTCAGAAGATTGCTGCCGGGAACATAGAAGATTACGCCGTCTCGGGCGGTCTTTCATGGGAAATGCCTTCTTTTATGGAATGAAGGCTGATTCTTCGCCCATGGGGCCCGAGAATGGGGAAGACTCCGTGCTTATCCGCAGGAAACACTACTTGGTCGGGAGGTATCCAAGATGAGAAAAGTCGAGGCCATTATCAAACCCTTTAAATTGGATGAAGTCAAAGAGTCTTTGAACGAAATCGGTATCCAGGGGATCACCGTCAGTGAGGTCAAGGGGTTCGGGCGCCAGAAAGGGCACACCGAATTGTACCGTGGTGCCGAATACGTTGTCGATTTTATTCCGAAAATTAAAATGGAAATTATCGTTCGCGACGATCTCGTGGCGAAAGTCGTCGATACCATCGCCGAGTCGGCTCGCACCGGCCGGATCGGGGACGGCAAGATTTTCGTTACTCCGGTCGATGAAGTTGTCCGTATTCGTACCGGCGAACGGGGAGACGACGCTCTTTGAGTCACGCCCCGGCGCGGGGCGGCTTGCGTTTCACGCCTTCTCTTCCGGAAGGTTGAGATAACCATCGTTAAAGGAGACTGTAGATGACACCCAGAGAAGTAGTAGAGTTCGTCAAGGAAAAAAACGTTCAGATGATCGATTTCAAGTTTCTCGACTTCGTCGGCATCTGGCAGCACTTCACCGTCCCCATCAGTGAGTTCGGCGAAGAAACGTTTGAAGAGGGCGTCGGTTTCGACGGCTCCTCCATCCGTGGATGGCAGCCCATCCACAACAGCGATATGCTGCTCATGCCCGATCCGAGCACGGCCAAGCTCGATCCCTTTATCGAAATGACCACTCTGAGCCTGATCTGCAATATCATCGATCCCATCACCAAGGAAGGGTATACCCGCGATCCGCGCTTCGTCGCCAAGAAAGCGGAAGCCTATCTGAAGTCCACCGGCATCGCCGATACCGCTTTCTTCGGCCCCGAGCCCGAATTCTTCATTTTCGACGATGTCCGCTACGGGTCTTCGGCCAACGAGTCCTTCTATTCGGTCGATTCCGCGGAAGGAATCTGGAATACCGGCCGCGAAGAATATCCCAACCTCGGCTACAAGCCTCGTCATAAAGAAGGGTACTTCCCCTGCGCTCCCACCGATTCCATGATCGATCTGCGCAATGAAATGGTTCAGGTGCTGCAAAGCGTCGGTATCCGCATCGAAGCCTCTCACCACGAGGTGGCCACCGGCGGCCAGTGCGAAATCGATATGCGCTTCGACAACTTGCTCGACATGGGGGACACCCTCCAGTGGTTCAAGTACATCATCAAGAACGTGGCGTTCAGAAACGGCAAGACCGTCACCTTCATGCCGAA
Source organism: uncultured delta proteobacterium (assembly GCA_963783365.1). Taxonomy (GTDB): domain Bacteria; phylum Desulfobacterota; class Desulfuromonadia; order Desulfuromonadales; family CAWANI01; genus CAWANI01. The sequence goes on from CAWANI010000015.1 coordinate 87,467, forward strand.
ACCGATCTTCGGCGACAACGGCTCCGGGATGCACTGCCACCAGTCGCTGTGGAAAGACGGCCAGAATATTTTCGCCGGCGACGGCTACGGCGGGCTTTCCAAAACCGCCCTGTACTACATCGGCGGGATCATCAAGCACGCCAAGGCGCTCTGCGCCTTCACCAACCCCAGTACCATCTCTTACAAGCGTCTGGTTCCCGGTTTCGAAGCGCCGGTTAATCTGGCTTATTCCAACCGGAACCGCTCCGCCTCGATCCGTATTCCCGTCACCAGCAATCCCAAGGCGAAGCGGATCGAATATCGGACGCCGGATCCCTCCTGTAACGGCTATCTCGCCTTCGCCGCCATGATGATGGCGGGCCTCGATGGGGTCGAGAACAAGATCGATCCGGGCGATCCTCTGGACAAGGACATCTACGGCCTTTCCCCGGAAGAACTCAAAGATATCCCGAGCGTCGCCGGAAGCTTGCAGGAGGCCCTGCAGGCCCTTCAGGAGGATCATGCCTTCCTGCTCAAGGGAGACGTCTTCACCGAGGATCTGATCGAAAAGTGGGTTGAGTACAAAACCGAGGCAGAGGTCAATCCCGTTCGCATGGCTCCCACGCCTGCCGAATTCGCCCTGTATTTCGATTGCTGATCGACCGGTTTTAAAAAAAACAGAGCCAAGCGAAACAAAAAGCCCCCGGAGTTCTCCGGGGGCTTTTTGTTTCGCTTGGCGTCAGCGTATCAGTACTTAGTTGAGGGAAGCGGAACCGTCTTACCGGGCGTGTTTTTCGACGAAGTCCTTCACTGCCCGGGTATCGGCATCAATAATTTCACAGCGCTGCTCGCGGCTTTCGATGCCCGTGAGAGCAGGGGGAACTTCGGGAGCGCGGCAGATCGCCTGGCGAACGGCATCGCCGAACTTGGCGGGGTGAGCGGTGGCGAGGCAGACGACCGGCGCCTCTCCGCCGGCAAGTTCACGGCCGGCTTTTACCCCGACGGCGGTGTGCGGATCGAGAAGGTAGCCGGTGGTGGCGTGGAAATCCCGAATCGTGGTAAGAGTCTGCTCCCGGGTTACGGAAAGGGCCAGAAAATCCTCTGCCACCCGGCTTTGTTCCCCGGCACTGAAATGAAGACATCCCGTTTGCTGAAAATCGGCCATGGCCTGGCGAACCCGCGAGGTATCGTGGTCGAAGAGATAGTAGAGGTAGCGTTCGAAGTTGCTGGCCACCTGGATATCCATGGAGGGGGAGAGGGTGGGGACCACCTTGTCGATGGAATAATCGCCGTTGCGAACAAATCGGGTGAGAATGCTGTTCTCATTGGTGGCCAGAATCAGGCGGCGGATAGGCAGTCCCATCCGTTTTGCCACATAGCCGGCGAAAATGTCGCCGAAGTTGCCGGTGGGAACGGAGAAGTACAGGTTCTGGCAGCCGGTTGCGCGGCGCACCCGTCCCCAGGCGTAAAAGTAATAAACAATCTGCGCCAGGACTCGGGCCCAGTTGATGGAATTGACTGCGCCGAGGGAAAATCGGGCTTTGAAATCCAGGTCGCCGAAGATCTCCTTTACGATCCGCTGGCCATCATCGAAGGTGCCCCGGATGGCCAGGTTGAAAACATTGTCATCGGTAACCGTGGTCATCTGCAGCTCTTGGATGGGGGACACTTTCTGGTGCGGATGGAGAATGAAGATATTGATATTCTCCTTGCCGCGCACCCCGTAAATGGCAGCGCTTCCCGTATCCCCCGAGGTGGCGCCGACGATGTTCATCTTTTCGCTTCGCTCTTTGAGCAGGTATTCGAAAAGATTGCCCAGAAACTGCAAAGCCACATCCTTGAAGGCGAGCGTCGGGCCGTGGAAAAGCTCCAGAACGTAGACGCCGTCCTCATGTCTGATCGGAGTGACTTCGGGATGATCGAAGCTTCGATAGGACCGGTCGATGAGCCCTTTCAGGTCTGCGGCGGGGATGTCTTCGACGAAACGCGACAGAATCTGAAACGCCAGTTCGGGATAGGCCAGTTTTTCAAGCGCGGCGAGTTCCCCGGGGCTGAGGGCGGGGATTGTCTCGGGCAAAAGAAGCCCGCCGTCATCCGCCAGGCCCATCATGACGGCGTCTTTAAAGGAAATGTCGCGGACCTTTCCGCGGGTGCTCAGGTAACGCATGCTGTTGACTCCCGGAATATGATTGAGAGGGTGTTTTTTTGTCGAAGGCGCTGAAGGCCCAGAGGAAACAACCCCACAGAACAATTCATGAATCTTAACAGGAATGCCCAGCGGTGGGAAGAAAAAGAATAAAAAAAGGGGGAGCGCTGGGCGCTCCCCCCGGGATGGATTCGAGACACCTCAGGCGTTACTTTTCCGCCTGCTGGGCATCGACAACGGCAACGGCCGCCATGTTGACGATATCGGCGACATCGTCGCCGCGCTGAAGGACGTGAACCGGCTTTTTCATCCCCATCAGGATCGGCCCAACCGCTTCGGCCCCCCCCAGTTTGATGAGCAGCTTGTAGGTGATATTGCCCGATTGCAAATCGGGGAAGATCAGCACGTTGGCGTTTCCCTTGAGGGTCGAGAAAGGGTATTGGGTTTCGATCAACTCCGGATCGAGGGCGACGTTGGCCTGGATTTCCCCGTCGATCACCAGATCGGGAACCCGTTCCTTGACCAGTTCCGTCGCCCGTTTGACTTTCAGGGTCAGTGGATGCTCGGTGCTGCCGAAGTTGGAGAAGGAGAGCATGGCAACGCGCGGCTCCACTTCGAAGTGGCTAGCTTTTGCTGCCGTGAGGATCGCTGTTTCGGCCAGCTCTTCGGCGCTTGGTTCGATGTCCACCGTAGTGTCGGCGCAGAAGACGACATCCTTTTTGAAGACCAGCATGTACATCCCATGCACCTTGGAGAGACCTTCCAGACGGCCGATGATCTCCAGGGCGGGGCGAATCGTGTCGGGGTAGTGGTGGTTGATGCCGGAGAGTAGAGCGTCGGCGTCTCCCTTCTCCACCATCATGGCGCCAAAATAGTTGCGATTTTTTTTAATCTGGCGTTTGGCCTCGGCCCGGGTGATCCCTTTGCGCTGCCGAAGTTGGAACAACTCGTCGATGTACTCGCCGCGTTTGGGGGAAAAGGCTGGATCGATGATCCGGACGTCCTTGAGATCGAGCCCCAGTTCCTGGATGCGGGTGCGAATTTCCTCCTCGTCGCCAATAAGGATGGGATTGGCGATCCCCTCGTCGATGAGGATCTGGGAAGCTCGCAAGATCTTGTCATCGTCCCCCTCGGGGAAGACGACCCGTTTCGGGTTGGCCTTGGCCTTGTTGATCAGGGTCCGCATGATCTCCTTCGAACGCCCCTGCAGGGCCTCAAGGGACTCATGGTATCTCTCCATGTCGGGGATCGGCCGCCGCGCGACTCCGCTCTCCATGGCGGCCTTGGCAACAGCCGGGGCAACATGCAACAGCACCCGCGGATCGAAGGGCTTGGGAATCAGGTACTCGCGACCGAAGCTGATTTCGACGTCGCCATAGGCCTTGCGGACCGCATCGGGAACATCCTGCTTGGTCAGGTTGGCCAGGGCCAGGCAAGCCGCCATTTTCATTTCGTCGTTGATGGCGCTGGCGTGGGTATCGAGGGCTCCTCGGAACAGAAAGGGGAAGCAGAGGACGTTGTTAACTTGATTGGGATAATCGCTGCGGCCGGTACCGATGATGACGTCCCCGCGCACGGCCTTGGCTTCATCCGGAGTGATCTCCGGGTCCGGGTTGGCCATGGCGAAGATGATCGGGTCCTTGGCCATTGACTTGACCATTTCCGGCGTGACCGCCCCTTTGGCGGAGACGCCGAAGAAGACGTCGGCCCCCACCATGACCTCTGCCAGGGTGCGGACCGAGGTGTCGTTGGCCAGCCGCTCCTTGTAGGGATTCATCCCCTCGGCGCGTCCTTTGTAGATCACACCCTTGGTGTCGCACAGAAACATATTTTCCGGCCGGGCACCGAGAACCAGGGCCATGTTGGCACAGGCAATGCCGGCTGCGCCGGCGCCGTTGACGACGATCTTGACGTCCCCGATTTCCTTGCCGACCAGCTCCAGGGCATTGAGCAGGCCGGCGTTGGCGATGATCGCCGTGCCGTGCTGATCGTCATGGAAGACCGGGATATTCATACTCTCTTTGAGCTTCTCCTCGATGTAGAAGCACTCCGGCCCTTTGATGTCTTCGAGGTTGATGCCGCCGAAGGTCGGTTCGAGCAGCTTGACGGTGCGGATGATCTCATCAGAATCTTTGGTGTTGAGTTCGATGTCAAAGACGTCGACGTCGGCGAAACGCTTGAAAAGAACCCCCTTACCCTCCATGACGGGTTTTCCGGCCAGCGCGCCGATATCCCCCAGGCCCAGAACCGCCGTGCCGTTGGAGACCACTCCCACCAGATTTCCCTTGGCCGTGTATTCATAGGCCATCAAAGGATTCTTTTCGATCTCCAGGCAGGGCTCGGCGACCCCGGGACTATAGGCCAAAGAGAGGTCGCGACTGGTGGCGCAGGGTTTGGTCGTGATGACTTCGATTTTCCCTTTGCGCCCTGAACTGTGATAGTCCAGGGCGTCCTGGCGTTTAGACATTGTTTTGATACCTCCGGAGGTAGGGGTTTTTGGTTTCCATAAATTTCATTTTCCCTAAAATAAATAGGGTATTTTCATCTCGGCCGCATCCTGGGTAGTGCCATTATGCTTCATTGGTATGCCGAGCGTCGATGTGCGTCTATTGCTTGATTTTTATTTTTATTAAATGGGAAAATAGTCACATGTGGGCATGGTTGTCAAGTAGAATATCCTGTCGGGACTCGCGAAAAAAAACCGTGTTTAAATATCCTCCCTTCCACAGAAGCAACGGCGGTGCCAAGCCATTGGAGGGGGCGCATTTTTCTTATGAATACCGCTAATTCCCCAACCGTCAAGGCTGATATCCCCAGAGGCAATGGGAAAATTCAGCGGGCGCCGGGTGGCAAGAGCTGAATATAAAAGGCGGAATTTGGCCACATTTCTATCCTGACTCCGGATAAAGGATTGACACCCGACGGCGGGCAGGGGTAAAAGGGGGTTGGACCGCAGCCGTTGCGAGTTACGAGATGTCAAAAAACCCGTCATTTACGGGAATGTAGGATCTATGTTCAGAATTGGGGTGTTGGCCGATACTCACTTTCATGACTTGAAGGAAGGGGTGGCGTTTCTCGAAGAATTGGCTGCGCGATACTGGACTGGCGTCGATATGATTCTCCATGCCGGGGATCTGGTCAATCCCGATATCCTGATGGCCTTTCCTGACAAAGTTGTTTATGCGGTCCGTGGCAATATGGACCCTCCGGCAGGGGATCTGCCCGAGAGAAGGGTCATTACGGTCAATGGGTTTCGGATCGGTTTGATTCATGGGTGGGGGGAGCCCGGCTCTCTCGAGGAGAAGATACTCCCGATCTTTCGAGGCCATTGCCTCGACGGCTTGGTCTATGGGCACAGCCACCGGCCGGCCTGTCATGTCAAGGACGGCATTCTCCTTTTCAATCCGGGCAGTCCGACCGATCGGCGTCGGGCCCCTTTTCATTCGGTGGGAATCCTCGACCTGGGCGAAAAACTCAGTGGACGGATCGTCCGGATCGATGATGAAAGTTGAGCAACGACAGCCCGCACCCGTGTAATTTTTGATGCGGTCCGGCGTTTTCGAAAGGAGATCAACGGCATGAAACAGTTGTGGGCTCCCTGGCGGATGGCCTATATTCAACCCGATTCGAAGCCGCAGGAAAGTGGGTGTGTCTTCTGCGTCGGGGATCGGGAGGAGGAGAACCGGGATCGCTTGATCCTGCTCCGCGGCGCCCGGGTTTTCGTCCTGATGAATAAATTCCCTTATACCAACGGGCACCTGATGGTGGCTCCTTACCGCCATACCGCCGATATCGGCGAACTCTCCGAGGCCGAGGCCCTCGAAATGCACCGTCTGACGGTCCTTTGCCGAGAGGTTTTGAGAGAATGTCTTAATCCGCATGGCTTCAATATCGGCATGAACCTGGGGCAGGTGGCCGGAGCGGGAATCGCCGATCACCTCCACCTGCACATTGTCCCGCGGTGGAGCGGTGATACGAATTTCATGCCCGTTTTTGCCGACGTCAGAGTCATCCCCGAACACCTCGAGACCACCTACGATCGATTGGCGGCGGCCTTTGAGAAAAGAATCCCGGCAGACTGACCCGCCCGTAGTGCCGCGTATGTTCGCGTATGTTTCTTTCGAAATCCCCCCTTGTTTCTTTTAAAAGAAGGGGCAGTTGTGATATTCTGCCGCGATAAAGACCATTTTTACGAAAGGATTCCAAAATAGATGCTGGAGTATTTTCATAAGGGCGGTCCGCTCATGTATCCGATTCTCTTCTGCTCGGTCTTGGCCCTGGCCATTTTTCTCGAGCGGTTGTGGACCTATGCGAGGACGGTGCGCGGAACCAAAGCCCTGGTCCATGAAGTCGAAACATTGATTCGGGACAAACGTTTGGAAGAGGCTCTGGTTGTCTGCCAGCGGACCGGTACGCCATTGGCCCGCATTTTCATCCGCGCTTTGCGCGTCGCCGGCCGCCCGCGGGATCAGATCAAGGTTGCCGTGGAGGAGGTGGGCTCTCGGGAAGCGGCCCCTTTGGAGCGCTACCTGGGGCTGCTCGGAACTATTGCCACCATCTCCCCGCTGCTGGGGCTCCTGGGAACCGTGACCGGGATGATCGAAGCTTTCAATGTGCTGGCCGTTCAGGGGGTCGGTACGCCGGCCACTCTCGGCGGGGGCATCTCAAAGGCATTGATCACTACGGTTGGCGGGTTGGTTGTGGCCATCCCGACGATCCTCATGCATAAATACCTTACGTCGCGGGTGGATCGGATCGTTCTGGAAATGGAGGAGCATTCCCTGCACCTCACAGACCTTCTGGGGGAACAGTAGGGGATGGGGTTTCTGCGCAAGAAAAGACGGGAAGATCCCCGGATCGACCTGACCCCGATGGTCGACGCGGTCTTTCTTTTGCTGATCTTTTTCATGATTTCGACGACGTTTGTCGATACGTCGGGCATTGCCGTGAAATTGCCGCAATCGTCTTCGCACGCGGTTATGAAGAAGCCAGAGGAAGTCAAAGTGTACCTGTCGAAAGAGGGGACCATCTTTTTCCAGAAAAAAGAGATATCTCTGGATGCGTTCCAGGCCCGCCTGAAGACGTATCGTGGGAAGGCGAAGGAGATGACCTTTTTGCTTTTCGCCGATAAGGATACCCGTCACGGTCGGGTCGTGCAGCTCATGGATGCCGCGCGCGAGGCAGGGTTCAGTAAATTAGCCATCGCCACCGAGCAACGCCCGAAATCTTGAGCGGTTCTCAAAGACAATAAAGTTATCCGAATAAAGTAGAAGGCATTTAGCGGGGGGGGGATGGTGGATCGTTGAAATGGGCGCTGCGGCAGAGCGTCTTGCACCCGCCCGCGAACGGGCGATGGCCGGGAAAGGTGTCCCGGTCTTCTTGTGGATAGGGGGTATCGCGAAATGGATACATCCGGGGGAGAAAAAAAAGTGGAGCGAAGCTGGCGGTATGCCGTTCTCGGATTTTTTCTGGGGGGTTCGGCTCCCATCGGCTGGATAGTTCTACGGCTGATCCTGTTCTGGCAGACGGGACAGGGGGCATGGAACCAGATTATAGCCGACATCACGCGCTCCCCCCAGAGCATCACGCTTTATATCTACATGGGGGGGGGGACGGCGGTGGTTCTTGCCCTTTTCGGTTTTTTTCTCGGCCGGGCGTACGAGCATATCCATGAACGCGCGTCGCGCCTGGATGAGTTGAACCATACCATCGCCCATCAGAAGGAGGATTTTGAACGTCGCTTTCTGACCCTCAACAACAGCCTGAAAAATTTTCACTCAATCAATGCTCATATCCAGCAGTCCGTCGACTTCCGAGAGGTCCTCGCCCTGGCCTGCGACGGCCTGCATGAGATTCTGGGGTACGACCGGGTGAATATTCTGATGGTCAACCGGGATAAAAACTGTCTGGAATTCGTGGCCAGCCGCGGTTCCGGCGACGATAACGTTGCGGGAATCACCCTGCCGCTGGACGAGCGGGCAGGTGCCCTGTATAAAACCGTGGCCGAAAATCGACTCTTTTTGATCGACGATATCACGCGGATGCCCGAAGAGTTTCATTTAAAAGCCCCCTGTGACAACCTTCATCAGCTGCGGTCCAAAAGCTTTATCATCTGCCCGATCGTCGTTCGCGACGAAGTGGTCGGCATGTTCGGCGTGGACAACAAGCAGAAACGCAAAGGCCTGGACGAAACCGACGTCGATACGGTCAAACTGTTTGCCGACCAGGTTTCTTCGACCCTGACCAAGATCAATCTGCTTGAGGCGGTCGATACCCTGACTCAGGAGCTCGACAAGACATTTCAAGAGCTGCTCAAGTACCGAAAGGAACATTCCCGACTCGATCTTTCGCTGCGCGGGGCCACTGCGTCCACGATCGAGGCGATCAAGGATATCGCCGGCGGTGCCGATGTGGTCCGCGACGCGGTCGATTCCACCCAGTCGTCCACCAGTGAGATCTCGGTTTCCATCGATCAGGTGGCCCAGAACCTCAGTCAGCTCACTGAGTTCATGGATAAATCCATCTCTGCCATGACGCAAATCTCTTCAACGATCAAATCGGTGGAAGAGAATGGCGTGCGTTCCCACGGCATGTCCGAGACGGTCAAGAAGCAGGCGGAGGGAGGCGTGGCTTCGGTGGCTGATGCGCTGCAGGGGCTGAAGGAGATTTCCGGGGCGGTTGAAGGAACTGGGGCCGCCATCGGCCGGCTTTCCGAAAAAAGCGGAGAAATCGGCGGCATCACCACGGTCATCACCGAGATCACCCAGAAAACCAACCTGTTGGCATTAAATGCGGCGATTATCGCCGCCCAGGCGGGGGAGCACGGTCGCTCCTTTTCCGTGGTCGCCGAAGAGGTGCGCAACCTGTCTCAGGAGGCGGCCAAATCGACCGGTGCTATTGCTAAAATCATCGAAGAAATTCAGGTTTTTACCGAAGAGACGGTCGGCCATGTCGGCAAAACCCGACAATTGGTTCAGGACGGCATCGGTCTCGGGCAGGGGATGGAGGCCGCCCTTCATCAGATTCTGGACAGTGCCGGGGTGGCCATGGAGATGGCCCACGATATTCGCAAGGCCACTCAGGAGGTGTCCAAAAGCGCCGAATTCGTCACCCGCTCGATTGAAAAACTCGGCGAAATGTCGGGACAGATTTCTCTCGCTTCACAAGAAGAGAGCCAGGGAATCCGCAGCATTGTCAAGTCGATCGAAGAGGTAAAGACCATGGCCGACGACATGGTGACCGCGACGGAGAAGCAGAAGCAGAATACCCATGAAATCGAGTCTGCCGCGGCATCCGTCAGTCAGATGATGACCCGGATCTTCTCCGAGATGGAAGCCCGGCAGGTGGTCAGCCGGGATGTTATCGAGCGCCTGGAGCGGTTGAAAAAATTCGGACAGGCCGATGCCTGAGCGCTACGGGCTGCCGGTTAAGAAATCCCGCTGAAAAAGGCGATTCCCAGAAGCTGCTTCCGAAGGAGGCAGCTTTTTTTACGATCGTTTTTCGATGGATCGTCGCCGGCCTGTGACGATTGTGGGGCGAAGCGAGATGGCAGGGGCGGCTCTAGGTATCGGACGAGGTGTCCTCAAGGCGTGCCTTTTCAGTGGGGCAGCGTTCGCGGCCGGGACAATCCTCGCGCCGGCACGGTTCGATGTGGATGGTGACGTCGGACCCCTTGATTTCCTCCTGAATCCGTTTCTCCAGATGGTCGGCGATATCGTGGGCCTCTTCCACGGAAAGATGTTTGCAGACCGTGAGGTGAAAATCCATGATTTTCTGCGATCCGGCCCGCCGGGTGCGCAGGTTGTGGTAGCCGAACAGGTCGTGTTTGTGGGCTTCGATGAGGCGGGCGATCTCCTGCCGGACCGATTCGGGAAGGTTCTCGTCCAAAACGTCCCGCAGGCCGTAGCGCACCAGCCGCAGTGCCTCGAAGAGGATATAGAGTGCGACCAGAATTGAGAGGACTGGATCGAGCCATGGGACGTTGACGAATTTGATGACGGCCAGCCCCACCACCAGCCCCAGGTTGGTATAGACATCCATGGCGAAGTGCAGGGAGTCGGCCTGCAGGGCCGATGAATCTGTTTCCCGGGCGACCGTTTTTCGCAGGAAACGGCTGATCCGCCAGGAGACTCCGGCGCTGAGAATCAGCACCACGATGCCCTCGTCGAGAAGGCCCAGGTGGACTCCCTGATGCAGGCGCCTGGTCGATTCGTAGATGATTCCAATGCCTGATCCCGCAATGACCAGGGCCTGGATGAGCGTCGCCAGGGTCTCGAATTTGCCGTGGCCGAAGGGATGGCTCTGGTCGGCCGGCTGTTCGGCCTGGCGGATGGCCAGATAGTTGACCCCAGACATGACGATGTCCAGAAGAGAATCGATGGCCGAGGAGAGGATGGCCATGGACCCGGTGGCAACGCCGGTGGCCAGTTTCAGAAGAGTCAGGCCTGTGGCTGTTGCAATGGAAAAACGGGCCGCTCTGATTTTGGGAGAGGTTGTCATGGCAGGGCCGCGATGATCAATCCTTGAGGGAACATTCCTGCTCCCAGCTCATATAGGCGTTGTCTTCAATTTCCCAGAACCGGTCGATACGCTCCCGGTAATAGGCGTGTGCCGCGCATTCTTTCTCGACCTCCTCGGCCCGGGCAGGGGGAACCTTGCCGATCTCCCGGCAGAACCCGTAGAACGCCTGGACCCCTGCCAGAATCTGAACGAGTTCAGCCATGTTGGGCTCGAGGTTCTTGACGATATACCAATTCCCGGCGAACTGGCGCACCCTTTTGGGGTGCAGAGCGAAGATGTTCTCGCGACGGTCGGGGATAATGAAATCCCGCAGAAAGTAGTCTGCGCCCCTTGTCAGGGAGCCTGCTTCGCCGACAGCGAATCCTTTTCCTTCGATCAGATGTCGGTGAAAGAGGCGCAAAAATCGTTCGCAGAGCGCATCCACTCGAATTTCATCCTGCAGATTGCCGATGTCGAAATTTTTTGTGTCGAAATCCGGGGCTTCGACTTCAGCGGAATGGGACCGGTTCATAAATGCCTCCGATTGTTGCGGGTTTATTATCATCTCTGTCTTTTACCGGTCAAGGAAAATGAGCGGGGAGAGGAGATTTCCGATTTCCGCTCCCGGGGGTCGACAAATTTTAGCATAAATCGTTTATTCCAATGGTTCCGTATAGACTCACTTTACATCGAAAAGGCTGTTTGTTAACATAACTCCCGCTCTTCTCGGGCCGGAGGCGTCGTTCCGTGAAGGGCGCAACTCCCCGCGCTCGATGTTCGCTGTTTCACCGAGAGGTTTTTTATGGCCAGCGCCACTCCGATGATGCGCCAATACCTGGAAATCAAGGCCCGGCATCCCGATGCAATCCTCTTTTTCCGGCTCGGCGATTTCTATGAAATGTTCCTGGAGGATGCGGTAACCGCCTCCCGGGTGCTCGATATCACCTTGACGTCGCGCAACAAGGGGGCGGCAGAGGAGGTCCCCCTCTGCGGAATCCCCTATCACAGCTGTCAGCCTTATATCGCCCGTCTGGTTGAAAACGGCTTCAAGGTGGCGATTTGCGAGCAGGTTGAAGATCCGAAGACGGCGAAAGGAATCGTCAAGAGGGAAGTGGTGCGGATCATCTCTCCGGGGCTGGTTGTCGATACCGCCACCCTGCAGCCGAAGAAAAACAATTACCTCATGGCGATCGCTTCGGGCGCCCGGGAGACTTGGGGGATTGCCGTGCTGGATATTACCACCGGCGACTTCCGGGTGACCGAGATCTGCGGGGTGGATGGGCTTCGGGGCCAGGTGGCTTCCTTCGACCCCCGGGAAATCCTCTTCTGCGCCGCCGAGGAGGATCGGCTCCGGCGGGGCCTCGAAGGCCAGCTGGCGGGGCGCCTGGCGTCACCTTTTCCCGAGTGGGTGTTTGAGCGGGATCGGGCCGAGGGGATTATCCGCGATTTTTTCAGCTGCGCCTCCCTCGAATCCTTTGGCTGCGCCCATCTCCCCGAGGCGATTCGAGCTGCCGGGGCCGTGCTGCACTACCTGGAAGAAACCCAAAAGGGCAGCGTCGGCCATATCCAGGCGTTGTCGACCTTCCACTCGCGGGACTATATGGTTCTGGACGACGCGACCCGGCGCAATCTGGAGCTGACCGCCACTCTGCACGATGGCCGCAAGAAGGGCTCGCTGCTGGGAGTTCTTGATCGTACGGTCACCGCCATGGGGGGGCGCAAGCTGCGGCACTGGATCAACCATCCATTGGTGGATGTGGAGCGGATTCGTCAGCGCCAGCAGGCGGTCTCCGAAATGGTCGAAAGAAGTCTCAAGCGGGGGGAGCTGCGCGAAAGTCTCGACGGGGTTTACGATCTGGAGCGGCTGAACGCCAAGGTTTCCATGGCAAACGCCAATGCCAAGGATCTCATCGCCCTGAAAAGCTCTCTCGAGCGCCTTCCCGGCATCCTCGATCAGCTCTCCGGTCTGGAAAGCCCGCTTTTTCGTAACCTGCAAGAGCGTGTCGATCCGTTGACGGATATCGCCGAGGTAATCGCCCGGGCCATCGTCGATGATCCGCCGTTCGTGCTGCGGGAGGGAGGACTGATCCGGGACGGTTTCAACGGCGAACTCGACGACCTGCGCCACATCAGCCGGGAAGGAAAGGGGTGGATTGCCCGGCTGGAGCGCAGGAAAAGGAGCGGACCGGAATTGCCACCCTAAAGGTCCGCTACAACAAGGTCTTCGGCTACTATATCGAAGTCTCCAAAAGCCAGCTTTCGCGGGTCCCGGAAGACTACCAGCGCAAGCAGACGCTGACCAACGCCGAACGCTATGTCACTCCCGCTCTCAAGGAATACGAAGAAAAGGTTCTCGGGGCGGAGGAGAAGGTCGTAGGCATCGAATACGATCTGTTCCAGCAGGTGCGCCAGCAGGTTGCCCTGCAGGGACGGCGCCTCCAGGCCACCGCCGATGCCCTGGCCACTCTCGATGTGCTGCTGGCGTTGGGCGAAATCGCCCATGAGCGCAACTATGCCGTCCCTGAAATCGATGGCGGCGACGAACTGGTCATTGTCGAGGGGCGGCATCCGGTCATCGAGACCATGAGCCTTGATGAGAGATTTGTGCCCAACGACGTCTCCTTGGATACCCGGGAAAATCAGATTCTGATCATCACCGGTCCCAACATGGCGGGAAAGTCGACCTTCATGCGCCAGGTCGCCCTGATCACCCTGATGGCCCAGATGGGGAGTCTGGTGCCGGCCCGCTCGGCCCGGATCGGGGTGGTCGACCGGATCTTCACCCGGGTCGGCGCCAGCGACAACCTGGCCCGGGGGCAATCGACCTTCATGGTGGAGATGACCGAAGCCGCCAATATCCTGCACCACGCCACGCCGAAAAGTCTGATCGTCCTCGACGAGATCGGCCGTGGGACCTCGACCTTCGACGGCATCAGCATCGCCTGGTCGGTGGCGGAATACCTGCATGACAATCGCGACGTCTCCGCAAAAACCCTCTTTGCCACCCATTACCACGAATTGACCGATCTGGCCTTGACGCGTGAGGGGGTAAAGAACTTCAACATCGCCGTCAAGGAGTGGAATGATCAAATCATTTTTCTGCGCAAGATCGTCAAGGGAGGCGCCAGCCACTCCTATGGCATACAGGTGGCGCGACTGGCGGGGCTGCCGGCGCCGGTGATCGATCGGGCCCGGGAGGTGCTGAAAAATCTCGAGTCGGGCGAATTCGAGCGCGAAGGCGAACCACGTCTGGCGCGCAGCACGCAGGGGCGCAGGCCCAAGGCCGGGCCGCAGCTCTCACTTTTTGCCGCTGAGGGCGATGCCCTGCGTGAAAAGCTTGGCGAGGTCGATGTCTCGGTGCTGACTCCCCTGGAAGCCCTGAACCTTTTGGATGCTCTGAAGAAGATGGTGTGAGGGATGTTTTTTCTGCGGATTTCGATGGCGGTTTTGGCTCTGTCTCTGCTGATGCCTTCCTTGTCCCAGGCGGCTTCGGCCTCCGATCGTGCCTACCGGTCGGCGAAAAGCCGTTATCACAGGCTCCTGCGATCGCCCCGGGAGATGCGTTATCGCGATCATTGGACGGCTGTCATCGACGGTTTTCTGGCCGTGAGCCGCTCCTTCCCCCGCAGCCCGCGGGCGGCCGATGCCCTGTACATGGCCGGGAAAGCCAGCCAGGGCCTCTACCGGGTGTCCCGCTCGAAGGAGGATGCCCGCCGGGCCGTGAAGTTGTATGATTCCCTCGTCCAGGAGCATCCGGACGACTCATTGGCGGACGATGCCCTGGTTTTGGGCGGGCGGATCGAGGAGAAGGTTTTGGCCGATCTTCCTGCCGCCTACCATCGGTATGAAGAGGCGGTAAAGCGATACCCGGCGGGCGACATGGCCGAGCGCGCCCGGCACAGGGCGGCCGAGTTGGTCCGGTATGCGCCCGCTGCGGCCCAAGCCTCGGCCTCCCCGGCACCTTCCGATGGCCCGGCCGAAGTGACCGGCATTCAATGCCGATCCGCGCAGGGATGTACACGGGTCACCATTGATGTGAGCCAAAAGGCGGATTTTGTCGCTAAATACCTGGGTCCAAATCACAAAGAGAAGATTCCTCCCCGGATCTATGTCGATGTCCGGGATGCGGCTGCCGCCTCGCAACTTGCCGAAACGATGGATGTCGACGACGGGCCCCTGCGGCAGATACGCACCGGTCGACCTGATTCGGAGACCGTCCGGGTGGTCCTCGACCTGTCCGGCTCCCACGATTATAAAGTGTATCCCTTGGCCGACCCCTTTCGGATCATCATTGATGTGGCCGACCCGTCGTCTCCGGGGGGGACCGCCAAAGGAGAGATTGCCCCTTCCATTGCGCCGGGTGCCAAGGACGGTATCGCCAAGATCCTGCAGGAAACCCCTTCCGAGCCATCTCTGAAGGTGCCTCTTTCCGCAGCCGGCGGGAAAAAGGAACTGCGACGGATCGTGGTGGATGCCGGCCACGGCGGGAAAGATCCCGGGGCCATCGGTCCGGACGGGGTGGAGGAAAAGAATGTGGCCCTCAAAATCGCCCGGGCTCTGGCGAGCCGTTTGCGAAAAGAACTCGGCTGTGAAGTCATTCTGACCCGGGACGACGACACCTTTCTGCCTCTGCGCGAGCGCACTGCCATCGCCAATAAGGTCGGGGCCGATCTGTTCATTTCCATTCATGCCAATGCCAGTCCGAACGCGCACGCCTATGGCATCGAGACATACTATCTGAACTTTTCCAAGAACAAAGAGGCTACCGCCGTGGTGGCCCGGGAAAACGACACCTCTCTCAAACAGGTCGGAGATCTGGAACACATTCTCTTCGACCTGATGGCTAACTCCAAGATCAACGAATCAAGCCGTCTGGCGGCGGAAATCCAGAAATCCCTGGTGGGGGGGCTTCGTCACCACTATTCTCACATCAAAAACCTCGGCGTACGCCAGGGGCCGTTTTATGTCCTTTTAGGGGCTACCATGCCGTCGGTTCTGGTGGAAACCGCATTTATCAGCAACAGACGCGAAGAATCCCGCCTCACCAACTCCCGATACGATCGGGCCGCCGTCGACGCCATTGCCGATGGCGTTCGCAACTATGCCAAGGCCCTCAACCTGATTGCGACCAAATGACCCCTCATTCAATACAAAAAGTCGAATCCTTTTTCTCCCGGAAGCTGCTGACCGATCCCGCCATGGCATACGAGGAGCGCCGAAACTTGCTGCTTGAGGCTTCACGGTCGTTTCTGGAATACCACACCGGTCTCATCCGGGAGAAACACCGGGCCGGCGCCCCCGGTCGACAGACCGTCGGGAGCCTGACATCTCTCACCGATACCCTGATCCGCAACCTCTACCGCAGCGTCTCTGCCGACATATCGGAGAAGGGGTTCGGCGCCTGCACCCTGATCGCCCTCGGGGGCTACGGCCGCGGCGAGCTCAATCCGCGCTCGGATATCGACCTGATGTTCTACTACAGCGGCAAGGACCGGCCCTTCGCCGAACAGATTTCGGAGCGGATGCTTTACCTGCTCTGGGACCTGGGGCTGGAGGTCGGCTACAGCGTGCGCACCGAGAAGGACTGCCTGGAGATGGCCGACAAGGACATCACCGCGCGCACCGCCCTGCTCGATTCCCGCTACCTGGTCGGGGACGAGGAGCTCTACCAGGCCTACGAGCGAACCGTTATGGAGGCGGTGCTGGGCCGCAACAGCCAGGGTTTCATGCGGGAGAAACTGGAGGAGAATGCCCGGCGCCTGCGCAAATACGGCTCCTCGGTGTATCTGCTGGAGCCGAATATCAAGGAAGGCGAAGGCGGATTGCGCGATCTGCACACCGCTCTGTGGGTCGCCCAGGTCAAATTCAAGGCTCGTTCCTTGCGCGGGCTGATCATCAAGGGGGTTCTGACCGAAAAGGAGGGGAAGGCTTTTGAAGACGCTTTTGATTACCTCTGGCGCATTCGCAACGAACTCCACTATCTTTCGACCCGCAAGAACGATCAGATCAATTTCGACCAGCAGGAAGAAATCGCCCGTTTTTTCGGATACCGGAACAACAAGCAGGCGCTGGCCGTAGAGCAGTTCATGCAGGATTACTATGCCCACGCCACCCATGTCGAGCATCTCTCCTCGTCGCTGATCACCAAAGCCACCCAGCAGGACGAGCCGACATTCAAGATCCTCGGCTATCTGACCCGTCGCTCGGTCGAGGAGGGTTTTTACATCCTGCGCGGAGAGCTGCGGGCCAGCTCTCCCGATATCTTCGAAGAACACCCCGCGCGGATGATGAAAGCCTTTCTGCTCTCCCAGCGCCACGGGGTGCCGCTCAGTGTCGCGCTGAAAGGGCTGATCCGCCAGAATCTGCACCGGATCAACGACCGGGTACGGCGCTCTCGGGAGATGAGCGAGAGTTTTCTCGAGATCTTACGCAATCCCAAGGGAGTGGAAACGGCCCTGGGGGATATGCATCATCTTCAGTTTCTCAGCCGGTTTATCCCTGAATTCGAGCGGATTTACTGCAAGGTCCAGCACGACGCCTATCACATCTATACCGTGGATATCCATTCCCTTTTCGCCGTGGAGGAAATCGCCAAGTTGTGGCGCGGCGAATACGCCGAAAAAAAACCTTTTCTGACGGCGGTGGCCAACGACATCGAGAAACGGGAGCTTTTGCTGCTGGCGGTACTCTTCCACGATATCGGCAAAGGGGAGGGGAAGGATCACTCCAACAAAGGGGCGGAGATGATCCCCACCATCGCCCGGCGCCTCGGTCTGAACAGGGAGGACAGCCGGCGGCTGGAGTTTTTGGTTCGAAACCACCTGCAGATGGCCCACATCTCCCAGCGCCGCGACCTGCACGACGACAAACTGATCGTGCAGTTCGCCCAGCCGATGGCGATGAGCGAAAACCTCAAGATGCTCTACCTCTTGACCTTCGCCGATATCAAGGCGGTGGGCCCCGACGTCTGGTCGGAGTGGAAGGGGTTTCTCCTGCAGGAACTCTACGAGAAGGCCTACGATATCCTGGAACGGGGGAATTTCCAGCTCGAAAAACGCTCGGAAAAAGTTCGCAACCGCAAACGCAAGATCGTCGGTCTGCTGGAGGACGAATTCGACCGCAAAGCCGTTAAAGATGTTCTCCGCGTGATGAGCACCCGCTACCTGCTCTCCCATCGGTCGGCGGAAATCATTCAACATATCCGTCTGATATTCGAAGGGCAGGGCAAAAACCTGGCCATGAAGATCGACCATGGCCCGCAGGGAGAGTACACCCAGCTTACCCTGACCACCCTCGACATCCCGGGCCTTTTCTCGAAAATCACCGGCGTGATGGCCGCCAACGGCATCAATATCCTCGGCGCCCAGATTTACACCCAGAAAAACGGAGTGGCCCTGGATATCTTGCAGGTGACCAGCCAGACCGGCGAGGCGATTGCCGATGAAAAGAAGTGGCAGCAGGTCCGTGAGGACCTGACCGGCGTCATCGAAGGCAGGGTCCGGGTGGCCGAGCTGGTGAAGAAGCGCCATCGCCCGAGTTTCCTTGCGGCGCAGCCTCGTCCGCGCTTTCCCAACCGAATCGAGGTCGACAACGAGGTCTCGGAAGAATACACCGTGCTCGACGTCTACGCCCATGACAAGGTCGGCGTCCTTTACCACATTACCAAGGCGCTCAAGGAGCTGGGCCTTTACATCGGGGTCTCCAAGATCTCCACCAAGGTCGATCAGGTGGCCGATACGTTCTATGTTCAGGATATCTTCGGGCAAAAAGTGACCGAAGAGGACAAAATCGAAGAAATCCGCACCCGGTTGCTCGAAGGACTGGAGGCGGACTGACAAACGGGCTTTGTTTTCGGATTTCAGCGTCAGTCGGGCGGGGCGCCAGCTCAGAACCTTTTTCAAACGCGCGGGCCATGAACTCGTATCTCGATTTTTTCCTCAATTACCTGATCGTTGAGAAGGGCCTCTCGGTCAATACCCTCGATGCCTATGGAAGGGATCTGGCCCGGTATCTTGATTTTCTGGAAAAGGAGGGCATATCCCACCCCGACGGGATCTCGCCGCTTGTGGTCATACAGTTTCTGACCCATCTCAAAAGCGCTGGGCTCTCGCCGCGCAGCCGGGCCCGGGCGCTGGTTTCCCTGCGGATGTTTCACAAATTTTTGGTGGCCGAAAAGATTGCTTCGGCAAACCCCGCCTCCCGGGTGGAGGCTCCCAAAAGCCTGACCCCGCTGCCACAGATCCTTTCGCCGGGCGAGGTCGAGCGCCTGCTGGTCGCCCCGGGCGGTGACGAACCCTTGGCCCTGCGCGATCGGGCGATGCTCGAGATTCTCTACGCCACCGGCCTGCGGGTTTCGGAACTGGTGGGGCTCAAAATGTCGGATCTCCAACTTCAGGTCGGCTATCTTTCGGCCTTCGGGAAACGGCGCAAGGAGCGGATCGTGCCGATGGGAGAATCGGCCATGGCCGAGCTGCGCCGTTATCTGCAGTTCGGTCGGCCTTTTCTCGAGAAGGAGGCGGCCGGCCCCTTCGTTTTTCTTAACCGCAACGGGAAGGGGTTGACACGTCAGGGGTTCTGGAAGATTATAAAGCGCCGTGCCATGGAAACGGGTATTACCAAAAACATCACCCCCCACACCTTGCGCCATTCCTTTGCCACCCATCTGCTGGAAAACGGAGCGGATCTGCGCTCGGTGCAGACCATGCTCGGGCATGCTGACATCTCCACCACCCAGATCTATACCCATGTGACGAGGGAGCGGCTGAAAAAAATCCATCAACAGTTCCACCCGCGGGGATGATTCGGCTTCCTTGCAGGAGACCCTTTCTGACGAAACAGGCCGGACTCGGAGAAGGGTGTTATCGCCCGTTCGTCCGAGGCCTTTTATCAAAACAAATGAGGAGACGATGAAATACGTTGTACTGCTCGGTGACGGCATGGCCGACGAGCCGCTTGAGGAACTCGACGGCAAAACCCCCCTGGAACAGGCTCGGACGCCGCGCATGGATGCGCTTGCCACGGGGGGGCGAACCGGACTGGTGAAAACCATTCCCGAGGGATATCCTCCCGGCAGCGATGTGGCCAACCTGTCCGTCTTCGGGTACGATCCAGCGGCCTGCTACAGCGGACGATCGCCTCTCGAGGCGGCCAGTATGGGGGTGGAGCTGGCCCCGGTCGATGTCGCCTTTCGGCTCAACCTGGTCTACCTGGTTGCGCATTACGGCAAATTGTATATGGGCGATTTTTCCGCCGGGCACATTTCGACCCCGGAAGCCCAGCAGCTGATCGAGGCCCTGCAGGAGGAACTGGGGGACGACGAGTTCCGGTTCTATCCCGGAATTTCCTATCGCCACCTGCTGGTATGGCGGGGGGGAAAGACAAGCTGCGCTTCACGCCTCCTCACGATCTGACGGGCCAGAGTATCGAGGACCATCTGCCCGCCGGTGATGGGGCCGATCGGCTGATTCACCTGATGACCTCGGCGCAACTGATTCTCAACAACCATCCGATCAACCGCGCTCGGCAAAAGCGGGATCTTCCCGATGCCAACTCCATCTGGCTCTGGGGCCAGGGGCGAACTCCCAGGATGGAGACGTTTCAGGAGAAATTCGGTCTCTCCGGAGCGGTCATCTCCGCCGTCGATCTGATCAAGGGGATCGGAATCAAGGCCGGGCTCGATGTCATCGACGTTCCGGGGGCGACCGGATATATCGACACCAATTACCGAGGGAAAGCGGAGGCGGCCCTGGAGGCGCTGAAAACACGGGATTTCGTCTACTTGCATGTGGAGGCTCCCGACGAGGCGGCCCACGCCGGGAGCCTGGAAGACAAGATCCGGGCGATCGAGGCGTTCGATGAGCTGGTGGTCGGAACGGTCGTCGACGGCCTTTCCGGCCAGGGTGAATTTCGGGCTCTCGTGCTTCCGGATCATCCCACTCCGGTTCGCAAGATGACCCATACCATGGATCCGGTGCCTTTTGCTCTGTTTGGTTCTTCCGGTGAGTTCGCTTCGGCGACGGCGGCGACCGGATTCAACGAAAAGGAGGCGGCGGCAACCGGCGTGCTGGTCCGTGCCGGCCATGAACTGATGACACTTCTCGTTCGCGGCGATCACTGAAGGGGAGGAACCCCGACTGGAGCATCAGGTCTTTGCCGACCGTTTGACTTTATTGAAAAAGATAACAATTTCAATTTGTTGCGAGAAGATGTCCCGATATTTAGAATAGAGTTTTAGATTGACTACTTTACCTGCGATCTGATAAATTCGCGTAATGAGAGTGAAAATTCCACCGTTTTCGGAAAGGGTTCTGAGGAGTGCCTAATATCGTTATCGATGAAATGCGCTGCAAGGGGTGCGCCCTGTGCACCCAGGCGTGCCCCCGCAACCTGATCGTCATGAGTGAAAAGATCAACAGGCAGGGGTATCTGCCGGCGCAGATATCGGCCGAAAATCTCCGGGAATGCACGTCGTGTACCCTGTGTGCGCAAATGTGCCCGGACGTCGCCATAACCGTCTATCGCGAAGAGAGAAAACGGTAACAGGGAAGCGGAAAGGGCTTGGCTCGTTTCTCACCCGTTCCCGTTTTGGAGGACACCTTGAACAAGCGGCTTTTTGTCAAAGGCAATGAAGCGGTGGCTATGGGGGCCATTGAGGCCGGCTGTCGTTATTATTTCGGATATCCGATCACCCCGCAAAGCGACATTCCTGAGTATATGTCCCGGGAGCTTCCCGCCCTCGGCGGCGAATTCATCCAGGCGGAAAGTGAAGTTGCCTCCATCAACATGCTTTTGGGGGCGAGTGCCGCCGGAGCGCGGGCGATGACCTCCTCGTCGAGCCCCGGCATTTCTCTGAAACAGGAAGGTATTTCCTATATGGCCGGAAGCGAGCTGCCCGGCCTGATCGTCAACATTTCCCGCTCCGGCCCGGGGCTCGGGGGGATCGATGCCTCGCAGGCCGATTATTTCCAGTCCGTCAAAGGAGGAGGCCATGGGGGCTATCGCCTGATCGTCCTGGCCCCCCATTCGGTGCAGGAGATGTACGATCTGACCATGCTGGCCTTCGACCTTTCCGACCGCTATCGAATCCCCGCCCTGTTGCTCGGCGACTCGGTGGTAGGGCAGATGAAAGAGGCCCTCACCCCTCATGCCTACACGGCCCCGGAGCTTCCTGAAAAAGAGTGGGCCGTCTCCGGCAAGGGGAGCCGCGAAAAACTCAATGTCGTCAAATCCCTCTACCTCGGCGACGGGGAGTTGGAGGCGCACAACTGGCGCCTGCATCGAAAGTATGCCCAATTGCAGGAGAGCGAGGTCCGTTTCGAGGGGACCGGTCTCGAGGATGCCGAACTGGTTGTGACCGCCTTCGGATCGGCGGCCCGCATTGCCAAGACCGCCATTCGCATGGCCCGCGAGACGGGTCGGAAAGTCGGCCTGATTCGCCCGATTACGCTATTCCCCTTTCCTGAGGCTGCTTTTCGGGGCGCTACTGAGACGGCGAAGAAGGTTCTCTGTATCGAACTCAACGCCGGACAGATGGTCGAGGATGTCCGCCTGTCGGTGGGCCGCGATGCGGAGGTTTTCTTCTACGGGCGACCTCCCGGCGCCGGTTCGCTGCCCACGCCGGAGGAACTTTTCACTCAGATCTGCAAGTATTGCGAGGCATGAACATGACCACGGGCATGACAAAAGTATTCGACCGCCCCCTCTCTCTGCAGGATGTACAGACCCATTTCTGCCCCGGCTGTCATCATGGCACCATCCATCGTCTGGTCGCCGAGGCGATCGACCATTTCGCCGTTCAGAACCGTACCATCGGGGTGGCATCGGTCGGGTGCAGCGTCTTTCTTTACGGATACTTCGACGTCGATGTGGTGGAAGCTCCCCATGGGAGGGCGCCCGCCGTCGCCACCGGAGTGAAGCGGGTCCGCAAGGACGGCATCGTCTTTACCTATCAGGGGGACGGGGACCTGGCCGCCATCGGTACCAGCGAAATCATCCACGCCGCCAACCGGGGCGAGGCCCTGACGGTGATCTTCGTCAACAACACCACCTACGGGATGACCGGGGGCCAGATGGCTCCGACCACCCTTCCGGGGCAGAAAACCGTCACCTCGCCGTACGGTCGCAACACCCAGACCGACGGTTATCCGATTCGGATGGCAGAGCTTCTGGCTGGTCTGGAAGGGACTGCCTATTCGGTTCGCGTGGCCGTCAACAATCCGAAAAACGTTCTTCAGGCCGGCAAGGCGATCAAAAAGGCTTTCGAGTATCAGGTGCAGAACAAAGGGTTCTCCTTTGTCGAAGTCCTCTCTGCCTGCCCCACCAACTGGGGGATGAATCCTTTGAAAGCCAACGAGCGGGTCGGGGATGAGATGATCCCCTACTTTCAACTGGGCACCTTCAAGGAGGATGCGGCAAAGCAAGGCGGGAACTGACCGCCCTGCAAACGGTCGACAGGGGCGGATGGGCTGCAGGGATGGCCATCCCCTTCAATAAGTCTCACTTGCGGTTATTTTTCGACATTCACTAACTTTGGACTACCAAATGACTTACGACGTCTTTATGGCCGGCTACGGCGGCCAAGGGGTTTTGCTGATCGGCAACCTTCTCGCCTATGCCGCGATTCTGGAAGGGAAAAACGTTTCCTACTTTCCTGCTTACGGGGTGGAGAAGCGGGGCGGTGCCGCGACCTGCACGGTGGTCGTATCCGATGAGGAAGTCGGTTCCCCGGTGATCCGGGACCCGAGCGCCGCCTTGATCCTCAACCAAGTGTCGATGGAGAAATATTTCGACCGGGTCAAATCGGGAGGCTTCTGCCTGATCAACTCTTCCCTGGTGGAAGAGGCGACTCATCCGAGAAGCGACATTGCCGTTTTGCGGATTCCACTGAACGAGACGGCCCTAGAGATCGGGGACCCGCGGCTGGTCAATATGGTGACCATCGGCGCCTACGTGGAGAAGACCGGAGCCGTCTCTTCCGAAAGTCTGAAAGAAGCGCTCAGGCATGTTCTTCCCGAGCGAAACCATCGCTTCATTCCCATGAACATCCAAGCCATCGACCGGGGTGCCCAGTTCGCGTTGGATATGCAATAGGGTGCCGAACTCGGTCTGAGGGACACGCCGGCATGGGAGTCAGCATGTCTCAGTCGAAAGACAACCATGTATGCTCAGAGTTGAATTCATCAAGCTTCGCAAGCCGGAGAAAGCCAAGCATCTTTGCCAGCTGGCGCATACCTTTTTTGCCGACGGCAAGCGGGTATTGGTTACCGTTCAGGACGACAACCAGGGGGTGACTCTGGATCGTTTCATGTGGACGTGGCAGAAGGGGAGTTTTCTTCCGCACGCCTTCGATAATGGTGCCGTCGATTGTCTCGACGAGCCGGTCGTCATCACCTCAGGGGAGCGTAACCCCAATGGCGCCCGGGTTTTGATCATGGGTAAGCCCTGTTCAACGGAATTTATCCGTCAGTTCGATTGCGCTTTCGATTTCGCCGAAATCTATGCCGAGGATCTGGCCAATGCCGCACGCCAACGCTTTGTCCGATACCGGGAGGCAGGTTTCAATCCCGGCATGCGTCAATAGGGGAGGTGCCGATAGCATCATTCGGCTGGCTGCAGTTCCGGAACTGGAAACCGAGGCGGTTTTTGCTTCCGGCGCCTTCAAGGCCCTTTCCTGTTGGCAGGCCCGCCCTGGAGAAATTCTTACCGCGATGGATCCCGGAGGTGTCTGCCATCGCGTCCGTTTAACCCACACCTCATCAGAACCAGCCAGGGGGGTTCCCTTTTTTACCTTTCCCCGTTCGCCCGAAAGCCCGCTATCTGTAGACGTCTATCAGGCGTTGCCCGCCAAGGAACGTTTCGAACTCATTCTGCAGAAACTCACCGAACTTGGTGTTGCCCGGATTGTTCCATTTACCTCTCAGCGCTCATCGACCCTTGCCGAGCGGGACTCTGTGCAGAAAAAATCCCACCGCTGGCCCGATATCGTCCTACGGGCTGCCAGACAATGCCGACGCGCCATGATCCCCGAGTTTTATCCGCCCCTGGATTGGACACAGACGGTTTCTCTTGCCGCCCCAGCAGAACTGAAACTGATGCTTTTTGAAGGGCAGACTCCTTGTACCCTGAAAGAGTCGTTGGGAAAAGCAAAAGTGAGCCGGATCGCACTATTGGTCGGCCCCGAAGGTGGATTCGAACCCTCCGAGATGGAAGAAGCACTCACGGCCGGCTTTACCCCTGTTTCTCTCGGTCCTCGGATCTTGCGAACTGAAACCGCGGCCATTGTGGGGACGGCAATGACTCAGTTTGCCCTCGGTGATCTGGGCTGAAAAAACTCGCCCTGTAGACAACCGACAACTTCATTCCATAGGGCTGTCGGAGATTTTTACAGCAAGGCAACCTTGCCATTAAAAGGTTGTCATTTCAATGGTTTAAGGATTTGTACGGTTCTTGCATCGAACTGTGTGGCGGCGAATCGCTCCCATCCGAAGTACCTTTGCTATTTTGAGGGGGGGGAAACAGGGAAAAATGGCTCGTCTTAAAACTTCAAACCGCTGGCGCGAGGGGTTGCTTTCCGTCCTGGAGGAGATATCCGGCGGTCTGGCTGTTGCCGACAACATCCATGCGATTTCACATTTGATACTGGATTTGACTATTCGGCACACGAATGCCGGCAAAGGTTCACTCATGTTGGTCAACGAGCGCCAGGAACTCACCATTCTCAGCGCACGGGGAATCGACTATGGACTCGCCCGAAGCTATCGAATAAAGATAGGAGAGGGGATTGCGGGCACTGTCGCATCACAAGGTCTGCCGGTGAAAGTCGACGATATTGATGAAGACCACAGGTTTCACGATATAAAAAAAGACCGCTACAAAACGCGTTCTTTCATTTCATGCCCCATTAAAAGTAAAAATAATGTTCTCGGGGTTTTGAATATAAATGACAAAAAAGATGGGAGTCCTTTCGATGATTATGAATTCGCCCTGGTAAAGATCATCTCAAATCAGGCGGCAGTCGCATTGAAAAATGCCCTTCTATTTAATGAAATTAAATCAAAAGCAGTAGAATTGGAAGATGCAAATCAAAAACTTATTGATTCCGATATCGGGAAATCAGAGTTTTTAACAAGAATATCTCACGACTTGCGCACCCCTTTGAATTCAATAAAGGGTTCGGTATATCACCTTAAAAATTCAAGACTAATAAATATTGGTGATCAAACAGAATTTATTGATATCATTTCCAAAGAAACCGAAAAACTAATAAGCATAGTTGAAAAACAATTAGATTTTCTTAGGCTTGAAGATGAATTTCGCATTATAAAAAAGACAATAATTTCATTGGAAAAAGCAATTGATATTATTTTAAACTCAAGATTGATAAAAGAAAATATAAATACAAAAAATTCAAAAATAAATATTTTTTATAAAGATAAAAGTACTGATATAGTAGGTGATAAAGTACTGGTAAATCAGCTCTTTGTTAATCTTATTGAGGGCATTGTTTTCTTTTTAGAACCCGGCCAACCGCTGAATATTTTCGTCGAGGACACTGAGCATGTCGAGGTAAAGTTTGAATCAGCATCCACGCTCCCCCTAGAGGTTTTGGACAACCCAACGACATTCCACAGTTTTTACTTTTCCGGATCATCTGAAGGGGCTGTGAAACTATATCTTGCCCTTAAAGCCGCCGAGAGTCATGGGTGGCGGATGACCAGAGAGAATCGCGACAAAGGATTTCGTCTATCTCTTCTTATTCCTAAAATCGCCAGGCAAAAATTTGAGGCCACAATCAATGCCACGTTGGAAATGATTCTTGAATTTACCTCGGAATTGTTTGATGCAGATATCTGTTCCCTTATGATGAATGACGAAATTTCCGGCGACATGGTCATTAACTGCGCCCGTGGGATCGATGATGAGACGATCAGAAGGACTCGGATCAGCAGGGAGAACCGAATCGCCGGGTGGGTCGCTCACGAGGGGGCGCCGTCGCTGGTTGAAAATTTCGGCACCGACCCTTGTTTAGGCGGATATGAACCGGTCTCGGTTTCCCCGACAAAATCACAACTCTCCCTTCCTTTGAAAATTGGTCCCCGGGTAGTCGGCGTCCTGAATTTAAACAGCAAGAAAGACGGAACTCCTTTCACCGGACGCGATCTGGAGGCGGCGAGTATTTTCGTCGAAGGGATATCTTCGTTGATCGAAGGGGTGTATGCCCGACCGCGAAGCGAAGGAGAATTGACGCAGTTGCTCGCGTCTCTGGATGATCTTCTGACCGCAGAAAGAAAATATCCCAAAAAAAATCCCCGGATGGCTCATTTCATGGAGGGGATTATGAAGGTTCTTGGAACGGGTGAGGAAGAACGTAAATTCGCTCTGTATGTCTCTATGATCTACGATCTCGGCCTCATGATGATCAATCAGGGAGTTATCGATAAGAAGGCGAAATTATCTTCCGCAGAAAAGAGCGCCTTGAAATTTCATCCCTATACCACACTGGACCTGCTGAACGCCATTGAACCCTCGGGTCCGGTCAAAGATATCATTCTTCATCATCATGAGAGGTTTGACGGGACCGGATATCCCGACGGTCTCAGTGGCGACCAGATCCCCCTCGTTTCCAGGGCACTGGCGATCGTGGATGCGTTTTTTGCCATGATCGAAGAACGGCCCTATCGAAAGGCTTTGAGTAGCGAAGAGGCGCTTGGCGAGATAAAAAAAGAAGAGGGAGGCAGGTTCGATCCTGAGGTGGTCACTGCCTTTGAGGGGGTTTTGGCTGATTCAAAGGAGTATGGGTTTTGACCAGTTGGTGAAATGTGTAGCGGTCCCCACGAAAAAAGCGGCGCCTAGACGCCGCTTTTTTCGTGGAAGAGACAAGTTTTTAGATTCGTCGCCTCCGGAAGTAAAATCCGAGGCTCGCCAGGCCAGAGCCGAACAGAAGAAGTGTTCCGGGTTCGGGAACCGGGTCGACTCCCGTAAATCCAACGACCATATCGTTATAACTGCTATCCCAATAGTTATTGCTCAAATCTTCCATTCCCAGAACGAGATCAGCGCCGTTAACGGATGAGCTGCCTCCGGTCGCGTAAAAATTGAAGTGGTCCGCAAAATCTGTGCTTAATTCGGGCTGCGAATAAAAAGTCCCCCCTCGCGCTTGACTCGAACTGTCCAGGTAGAAACCGAGCTGAGGGCCCATGTAAACTGGCGAGCCGATGGTCGGAGAAGTGGCTGTTATTTCTTTAGTGGCGGGATCGAAGTCCAATGTAACACTGGCTCCTGTGGTGTCGGGGCCATTAAAGAGCTCAAGGGTGTTTCCCAGAACCGTCGTTCCATCGGGCGCTATGGTATATCCATAAATTCCAAAAGTGTTCGTCGTTTGAAAGGTTCCCTGTTCTGATAGAATGAAAGCAGTGATAGTATTGCCGATTGGGGTTGCGAAGGTTTCGCCGGTATCCGAATAAGAGATCCCTCCCGCGTGCAATGTGTTCCCCGAGGAGATCCAAAGGGCCGATGATGGTTTCGGAAAGACCATCAGGCCTATAAGGAGTACCATTAAAAAAGAAAATTTAGCGCCCAATCCTGTTGTCGTCATATCCTCTTCCTCCTTATTATGGTTAAAAGAAACCCAGTTGGCTATACTCTACAGCATGAGTCGTGCCAAGCTTCTATGTTGCCTAGAATATTGATGAATTATGGTTCGGCCTTGGCCCGTCCCGAAAAATGTAAGGTTTCTCGACGGGAGTTCTCGTTAATTCGGTAAATTTCTCGACGGATTAATATTTGCTCGTTAACTGGCAGAATACTTTGTACGGAAGGTAAATAAGTCCTTTGAGCACTGGTTTTTTGAGAAATCTTTGTTATATGAAACTAATACAAAGAAGCTTGATTCAGGTGAACATGCATTCGAGGGAGAGAGTTTTTGATCAATCGCCAAAATTTCAATTTAATTTAGATTTAATATCTTAGGGTTTAATAATGGAATTTCTTGAGTTTGAAGTTAATCAGAGCTTGGAAATCGTGAATTTTAATGAAGACTTTGGGAGGCTGAGCATCCCCAATTCCCGTTCTTTTCACGGCACGCCTTACCATGAGTTGTTACCCAGAATAATTTCCGATAACAACGACATCGTTGAATCCGTTATAACGCTCGGGAAACCGATTTCCCTCGAAGGATACAAATTCGGTTGTTTCTTCGACTCTCTGGCGGCCGATATCGCGGTGTCGCCTGTCTGGGGGGAAAATATTTATCCTTCCGGGGCCCTGGTCAGGATCCACTTCATTCGAGAGGGTGATTTCTTTTACTCCTTCAGAAAATGCCAGCATTTAATCGATATCGGCAAAAACGCCTCCATTCTTGCCCACGGGGTCAGGAATCCCCTCAATGCAATCAAAGGATCCGTTGCTTATCTGAAAAACAGGTATGGCAATGAGTCTGTATTGCTTGAATTCACTGACATTATTGAAGAAGAGATTACTAGATTAGATAAATTCATTACTGAGTTTCTGAGTGTTTCAAGTAACAAAAACAAAAAAGAAAAAATAAATCTTTCAGAATTGATAAGAAAAATTGAAATATTAACAAAAATTCAAGCAAAAATGAAAAACGTAGAAATTGAATTTGAATATAATACTGAAATATTTGTTTACGCAAATTTGTTTCAACTCGAACAGGCTATATTGAATGTAATCAATAATGCCTTCAGTGTTTCAAAGCTCAATGGTAAAATTAAAGTTCAATGTGAAAAAGAAAATTATAATAATCGTAGGCTCGCAGTCATTGACATCCTAGATAATGGTTGCGGTTTCTTACAAAAATCTGGCGCGATGGATTCGTCCTCCTTGGAAATGTTTGCAGAAGGCAATGGAAAAGGTTTTGGTTTGTTCATTTCCAGGGAGGTCATGAAACATCATGGAGGAATGTTAGAAATTAGGAGCGAAAAAGGGAAGGGCACATCCATCAAGCTGTGCCTCCCTCTTGAGTCGCCCGTGGAGGATTGAAATGGGTCAAATGAATAATGGACGTGTTTTGATTGTCGATGATGAGCAGAATGCTCTTAAGGTCCTGTCTGCAATTTTGTCCGGAGAAGGATATGCCGTGCACCAGGCGCAAAATGTTGAAAAGGCCATTCAAGTGGCCAATGAAAACGAGCTTGACGCTGTGATTACCGATATGAAAATGCCAGGGCGAGACGGCATGCAACTTCACGACTATCTGGCTGAATCGCTTCCCGATATCCCCGTCATTTTTCTTACGGCTTACGGTACTGTTGAATCGGCAGTCAGTGCCATGACGAGGGGGGCCTATTATTATTTCATCAAACCGCCGGATTATCGAAGTTTGACGGGGATTCTGGCCAAAGCTGTAGAACAAAGACGCCTCAAAGGGGAATTGCGGCAACTCCGACATTGCCTGGAGGAAAAGACCGGTAGGTTTCGAATTATTGGTAAAAACTCGAAATTAATGAAAATCTTTTCCGTTGTCGATTCGATCAAGGATTCCGAAAGTAATGTGTTGATCTGCGGGGAGACGGGAACTGGAAAAGAGTTGATCGCCCGGGCGCTCCATTTTGATAGTTTGCGTAGAGATAAGCCATTTGTCGCCGTCAATTGCGCCGCTATCCCCTCAGAACTTATCGAGTCCGAACTGTTCGGTTATGAGAAAGGGGCCTTTACCGGAGCTACCGGACGAAGGATCGGACGAATGGAACAAGCGAAGGGGGGAACCCTTTTCCTTGACGAAATCGGTGAGTTGGAACTCGCCGTCCAGTCCAAACTTCTTCGTGTTCTTCAAGAAAGGGAGGTCGAAAGGGTTGGAGGGAACCAGAAAATTTCTGTTGATTTTCGATTGATTTCTTCGACCAATCGTGACCTTGAAACGGAAGTTGCGCAGGGGAGATTCAGGGAAGACTTATTCTATCGAATCCATGTGGTTAAAGTCGAAATACCCTCTTTACGTGAACGCAAGGATGATATTCCTCTGCTTGTCAACGAATTCCTGAAAGAGTTTTGCGCACGGGAAAAAAAGCTGTTGACCATAAACCCTTCGATTTTGGAGCAATTTCAAAAATATTCCTGGCCAGGCAATATCCGGCAACTCCGCAATGTTGTCGAACGCGCCGTCGTGCTGGCCAAGGGGGATGCCATACGAGAGAGCGAGCTCCCGGAAGAACTTGTTTGTTCTTCCGAAGGTGGCCCATCGGTCCAGAATTCTATCCAGACTCTTAAAGAGTTGGAAGCTCAGGCCATTCGCGAAACATTGGAGAAATGCCAGGGTAATAAATCTCAGACGGCAAAAATGCTCGGATTCTCGAGAAAGGCCCTGTATAAAAGGCTCAGAGATTTCCAAATAGCCTGAACTCCCTCCACTATCTTGGCTCTTATGGCGGGTGTCGGGGGGGATGGCGTCGCAGAGAGCTCGCCGTACCGCCATACGTTTCTTTCTCGGGACCTCGACCGACCTGATGAAGGTCTTCACCCCTGAAAAACCGCCATGCCTTGAAGGACGAAACTTTTGCTTAGCGACCTTCGCCCCTTCGGGACGATTTTTCTTAGTGAAACTTAAATATTCAAAAATACCTGATTTCGGGTAGTTATCTTGAAGTTACTCCGAAGCCGCCAGTGAGTTTTGTTGAGTGCACCATTTTTTGATGCTTTCGTAAATTCTAATTGTCATGACCGAATGTTTCTTTCGGGGATCCATGATTTCAATAGGTTACAATCTGAATTTCAGCTCAAAATCATTGCGGGAATGACAATTTGCGACGTTATCATTTTTGGTTTTTCGCATCAACCTTCGAATTTGTTCGAGGGTTTTTTTTTGACAGGGTGCAAGGTGGTTCCATTCGACACAATATAAGTTAAGTTATTTCAATTAATTGCAGGAGGTGTTTCCTTTGGATACGCTTCATGAAATAAGGTGCTTCCATTGGAAACAGAGCCTTGAATAAAAAACATTAAAAAAAACAAAAATTTCCATAAAGTATAAATAAAACAATAAGTTGTATTTGTGGCACAGTTGATGCTTAGAACTGAATATAAATAATTTGCGGCCTCGAACGGAAAGGCTAAAAATTTGTCCATATCGTAAATGTCTGAAACTATAGGTCCGATCAAAATGAGACATAAAAAAATACTTATCTTTGACGAGGGAAGGTTCGCCAAGGTCTGTAATGCCCTTCTTCAGCTGGATGGCTATGTCCCTGAGCATATTGTCCAGGTCCAGGAGTTGAAAAAATTGGCCAATTTCAGAAATTTTGATCTGATCATTACAAGTTATCCATATGGTGTGGATGTTCTTGATAGGTTGAAGAATAAAGATATTCCGGTGGTGGTGCTTTCTGATTGCGTTGATAACGACCTATTGAATTGCCTTAAAAAAGTTAAAACCTCATTCTGTATGATAAAGCCTGTCGATTTTAGTAAATTCAGCAAAATAATTGAAACCATAATGACAAAAAAAATAGAGAGAGCCTTGGGATATGAAATACTTTAAAATATTATCAATAATTCTAATAGTGTTATCACTTTATGCCTGTAGTGAAAAGACTAAATATCAAATGTTAAAAGATGGGGTCGCATTGAAGAGTAATGGTAATTATTATGGCGCCATCGTTCTTTTTAAAAATGCCCTGGAAAGGGATGAGAACTTTTATGAAGCTCGTTACGAATTGGCCGATACATATTTGTCATTGCAAAAGTTTGAAAAAGCTGAAATGGAGTTCAAGAAAGTTAGATTACAGGACCCGTCATATCCTGGGCTTAAACTTAAATTCGCCAAATTATTTATATTCAACCATCATCCCGATAAAGCTATAGCGGAAATTAAAGACTACATTGCAAAAAAAGGAAAAGATGATGGGGCGCTCAACCTCTTGGGGGAATCGTATGCACAGAAAGGGGATATGGAGTCTGCGGAAAAAGAGTTTAAAGCTGCAATCGAAAAGGGGACTTCAACTCTTGGCCCTCAATTAAATCTTTGCCGTATTTATATCAAACAAGGGAAAACTGACGAAGCAGAGGCTTTGGCGAAATCAGTAGTTTTAAAAAACCCTGGCAATAAAAAGGCAAATTCAATCCTCGGGCAATTGGAAGCAAAGCTTGGTCATTTCGACGAAGCATTAAAAATATATAGAAATTTGGAAAATTTATATCCATCAGATCCGAAACCGTTTTACATGGAAGGACTAATTTTAGCTTCATTGGGGAAAATAAAAGAATGCGACAAAGTAGCAGAATTATTGAATAAGAAATTCCCCAAAACCGAAAATAGTTATAAGTTAAATGGGATACTTTTATATAAAAAAAATAGATATGAAGATGCAATCGTTTCGTTACAAAAATGCAACCAAATCAATGCTACATTAACAACATTATTCTTTTTGGGTAAAACTTATGAAAAAACAGGAAAGTTAGAATTAGCGCTTAATCAATTCCAAAAGTTACTTGACTATAAGCCTAACTTTATTCCTGCAAGGGTTATGGTTGCGATGATTCTTTTAAAACAACATAGGTATGATGATTCAATAAACGAGGTGAAAATAGCCTTGGAGGACGATCCTGAAAACGCCTTAGGACATCAGGTTCTTGGTAGTAATTATCTGGCCAAGCGGATGTTCGATAAAGCCATGAAGGAATTCAATGAGGCAATCCGGTTTAATCCAAATCTAGTAGCGGCTCATTTTGAAAAGGGGATTCTTGCATTGGCCGGAGGGGACACGAAATCAGCCGAGAGCCAGTTGTCTAGAGCCGTCATTCTTGCTCCTGCCATCCCCGGGACGAGGCTGGCGTTGGGTTCATTTTATCTCCGACAGGAGAATTATTCTGCTGCGATAAAAACTTTAAACAAAGGGTTGTGTGGAAAAGAAACGGATGCTCTCTTTTACAATATTCTTGCCGTCGCTTACTTCGCTCAAGAAAAACCGGAGGCTGCCATTAAGGCACTGCATTCGGCCAAAAGATCTAACCCTGACTATTTTGCCCCTTATTATAATCTCGGAAATTTTTATGCTGCTAAAGGTGATTTTAAGGCGGCGTTTAAAGAGTATCGAGAGGTATTGAAAATAGATTCACATAATATGAAAGCTCTTTTGTTGTGTGGCCTGACATGCGAGTTAATGCAGGACAATAAAAATGCTTTAGAATTTTATAAAAAAGCTAAAAATACCAACAAAATTGGCGGTTATGTGGGACTTGCCAATTATTATCAAAGAAATAATAATTTTGGAGATGCCGTAAAAGTTATTGAAGAATATATGAAGAAAACTCAGGACGATATTAAGATGTTGGGATATTTGGGCAATTTATACTTTAAAATGGGGAAATACCAAGAATCTATTAAAGCATATAGTAGATTGGAAAGGGCTTTACCAGGACTTGCGCTTGGACCTATAGCCGATATTTATATTAAAATCGGGAAAAAAGAAGAGGCAATTGAAAATTTAAATCAATATATATCAAAAAACAAACATAACATTACTGGATATATTGTACTCTCAGACATATATATGAAGATGGGAAAAAAACAAAATGCAATCAATGTGTTAAATAATGCAAAAAATTATATTAGCCAAAATAGAGTCTTGAAACTTAAAAAGGCCAGTATTTACCAGAATATTGGAGAATATGATCTTTCGATCGGTATTTACCGTGAAATTTTAGAAAAACAACCAAAAAATTATGCTGTCCTCTTTTCCCTTGGTGCGCTTTACGACCAAATGGGCCAGAAAGGGAAAGCGCGCAAATTATATCAGCAAGCTCTTGATATTTCCAAGAACTACACTCCCGCATTAAATAATCTGGCCTATCTCTATGTGGAAAATTACGGGGAAATCGATGAGGCATTGGAACTAGCAATGAAAGCCTTCAGGAATGACCCGTGGAATCCAAACGTTTTGGATACTCTCGGGTATGTTCTTTTAAAAAAAGGGCGTGCCGGGGAAGCCGTTCATTTGCTTAAAAAAGCTGCCTCATTGCTTGGTGACAATCCTATCGTGGTGCGCCACCTGGCTCTCGCCTACAAAGCACTCGGAGAAGGTTCAGTGGCAGATAGATTGCTTAAAAATGCTCGCAAGCCGAAAAGTTTGCCCGATGCGATTCCCTTGAAGGGGATAATTGAAAAACTGTCCAGTTAGTTAAAGGAAGGGCGAGGCAAATCATGGGTAAAACTTTATTTATATTGATGGTTGGTGATGCACTGATTGCCATGATTGTGCATTTTTGTGGCGTTATTATACATTTCAATAAAATTCCACCCTTAGATCAAATTATGAAAAGCGATTTGGCCAATCTGACTATTTTTGTGGGTATAGTTATAACAACCACATTCTTTTCAGAACTATATAGTGAAGCTAGAAGTTACAACAATAAAGAAATAAGTATAAGAATAGCTATATCACTATTTCTTGCCTTCCTCATACTCTCTATTGTTTCATATCTTTCTGAATATAGTATTCTAGAAAATAAAAATCTTTTTTTGACATTAGTAACGTTTGGAATATGTCAATTCGTTTGGCACAATAGATATTCATTTTTGTTAAAGATACCTGGAATAGCTCAAAAGATACTCATTATTGGAGTTGGTCCTTTTGCATCACAAATAGAAAAGTCGATCTCAAACAATGACAACGGTTGGATATTGACAGGGTTTATACAACCAGAAGGCGAAGTGATTACAATTTCGTCCGGGCCAGTATTGGGGACGACCGAAAATCTGATGGAAACCGTTTTGCGGGAAAGGGTACACAAGATCGTCATCTCGTTGGGGGAGCGGCGCGGGATTTTGCCTATGAGGGACATTTTGAAATGTAAATTGAAGGGCGTCTCGATTGTCGACGGACTGTCCTTTTACGAACAGGTCACCGGAAAATTGATGGTTGAAAACATTAATCCAAGCTGGTTCGTTTTTTCCGATGGTTTTCGGCTTACCCCGATTATGCGAATTTTTAAACGGTTCTTTGACTTGGTCTTTTCCATTCTGGGACTTTTGGCAACCCTGCCCTTGATGCCGCTGATCGCTTTGGCTGTAAAGATGACCTCCCGGGGGCCCGTTTTTTTCAGGCAGCGGCGCGTAGGATATGCTGATAAGTTATTTTTTATCTATAAATTCCGCACCATGAATAATGATGCAGAAAAAATGACAGGAGCCGTCTGGGCCCAAGAAAACGATCCTCGCATCACCAAGGTCGGAAGGTTTTTGAGGAAAACGCGACTCGACGAAATCCCTCAGTTATTCAATGTGGTAAAGGGCGATATGAGTTTTGTTGGGCCTCGCCCGGAACGGCCGGAATTTGTCGAAAAACTGGAAAAAACCATTCCTTACTACACCAATCGGCACAGTATTAAGCCAGGCATCACTGGATGGGCCCAAGTTAAATACCCCTATGGGGCTTCAGAAGAGGATGCATTGGAAAAGTTGAGATACGATTTGTTTTACATCAAAAACTATGCGCCGTCGCTAGATTTTTTGATTATCTTGGAAACGATCAAAGTCGTACTTTTCGGGAGAGGAGGCCGATAGAGAAATGAAAGCTTTTATTGGGTTGTTGGTGATTATGCTAGCCGCGAGTACCGTGTTTGCAGGTGATTATGTTATCGGGGATGGTGATGTTCTGCAAATTTCGGTTTGGGGAGAGCCCGCCTTGAGTGGCCAGGTAACGGTTCGCCCCGATGGGAAAATTACTTTACCTGCGGCGGGGGACGTTTTAGCGGCCGGGGAAACCCCGGAACGGTTGGGCGGGAAATTAACCAAAGTCCTCAAATCCTTTGTTAAGAAACCGATCGTTACAGTGAGCGTGACGGGCATTACCAATAACAAAGTGTACGTTGCCGGCGGGGGAGTGCCTTCCAGCGTCGTGAATCTGCCTGGGAAGACGACCCTTTTTCAATTGCTTTGCAGTCTTGGTAGTCTTGAGAACGCCGATTTGCGTCACGCATATCTGATGCGAAAAGGAAAGAAGCTTGATGTCGATTTTCATGATTTGTTGATCGATGGCAATTTTTCCAAAAATCCTGAACTGCAATCGGGCGACGATGTTTTTATCCCGAACAAGGAACTGGACAAGGTATACGTTCTTGGCGCAGTGAAAAAGCCGAAATTTATCTACTATAGAGATGGAATGCGTGTTCTTGATGCAATTCTTGAGGCAGATGGTTTTAATGATTATGCCAAAAAAAATGATGTAACAATATTAAGGAAGAATGGTACTAGAATTCATGTAAAATTAAAAGATATTATTGATGGCAAAGATACAGCATATAATGTCTTTTTAAAACCAGGAGATTATGTAACTATCGAAGAAGGTTTATTCTAAATCATAGGATAGGGTGGAACAATGGAACAAAAATATGATGAACTTTTAAAAAAATGGCAAATTCTTTATAAACGAAAATATTTATTTGTAGTTTTGTTCATAATTCTGACAACCACGGTGATTGTATGGAGCCATTTTCTTCCCAAAAAATATGAAGCGAATAGCACCGTATTTATAGAAGAAAATGTAATAAAAAATCTTGTTAAGGGCATAGCGGTAACCCCTGAAATGGATGACAAAATCAGGGTTTTGCAATACGCTTTATTGAGTCGAGAACTGATTGCAAAGGTTCTCAATGAGATGGATATTAACGATAAAACTCGAAGTCCAGAAAAATTGCAGGATCTTGTCAGCAGCATCCGAAAAAGGACTAAGATTTATGTGAAGGGCAAAGATCTTTTTACCGTATCTTTCGTAGACCAAGATCCGGAATTTGCCCAACAGTTCACAAACAGACTGATTCAGAGATATCTCGAAGATAACATTTCTTCAAAAAGAAAAGAAACTTACGGCGCTAACCGGTTTTTAGATGAACAAATAACCCTTTTCAAAGGAAAATTAGATAAGGCAGAAGACGCATTAATAAAATTCAGGAAAAAGCATAATATATATGTTACAGATGACGAAAAAACAATTTTGGAAGAAATTAAAAAATACAGTTCTGATATAGACAACATTGAATTAAATCTCGATACTCTTCATGCAAAAAAAAATCAATTTAAAAAACAACTAATGGCAATTCATCCAACAGTAGACATATTCAGTCAACAACAGAAAAATGATCGCATACTTACTATGGAAAATAAAATCAAACAACTGCTTGTGACATACACTGGCAAATATCCCGAAGTTGTAAAATTGCGGGCACAAGTTCAGGCCCTGAAATCCCAACAAGCGACAGGTGACAATTCTGAAGTTACGCAAACCAAAATGACTTCGGTCAACCCTGTTTTCCAGGACGTGCAACAAAAAGCCTTTGAACTCGATTCCGATATCAGCGCTCAAAGAGCAAAACTGCAACGTCTTAAACAGCTTCTTGCCCAGCGAAAGATGGAGATCCGAACTGTTCCGGAAAACCGCAAAAAAATTGCTATGTTGGTTCAAGAGAGAGATTCTTTGAAAAGGATTTATGACCAACTCCTGATGCGGATGGGACAATCGGAAGTTTCCAAGCAAATGGAAATCGGGGACAAAACAACCAATTTCCGCGTGGTGGACCCGGCACTTTACCCCACAGAGCCAATTTCTCCCGATATGGTGAAAATGATTTTGCTGGCCTTGCTGGTAGGCATAGGAGGAGGGATCGGAGGTGTTCTTCTGGCAGACAATCTGGATGGCACGGTCAGGGGTGTCGAGGACATTCAGGACTTGGGCGTCGATGTATTGGCTGTTATTCCCAAAATCCGCGACCATGCCGCAGAGCTGAATCGTCGTCGAAAAGACCTTCTGGTTTATGGCTTGACGGCCGTTTATTTCTCAGGTGTCGTCTGTCTGCTTGCTTATGAAGCTGTTAAACGATTGGTCTGAATCTCCAGACTACCTTTATTGAGTGAGGCCCTATTATGAGCCGAATAGAAAAAGCTATCGAACGTGCCGCCCAACTAAGAAATTTTTCCACCGAAACAAAGGCTCCTTTGCCCCAGGCAGATCCGTATCCGAAGGCGGGAGGCCGAAAGTCCGGTTTTGAGCAACTGTTGGAAGTCGATCCGTTGTCGATCGAAAATCCGTTTCTGGTGATGGCCCACCAAAACAACGATACTGTGTGTGAAGCCTACAAGAAGCTGAAATCCCTGATCATTAGACTGACCAAGGGACAATCCTTCCAAAACACCCTGCTGGTCACCAGTACGGTAAGGGAGGAGGGGAAATCTCTCACCTCGATCAACCTGGCAATTGCTCTTGCTCAGGGATATGACCATACGGTTCTGCTCGTCGATACAGACCTCAGGAAACCCTCTATTCATGAATTCCTCGGGTTGAAACCTGAGACTGGTCTGGTGCAGTGCCTTCGTGAAGAAGTGTCTCTCGACCAGGCGTTGATCAAAACCGGCATTGGAAAACTGGTGGTTCTTCCTGCCGGTGGAACGGTCTCCGACCCGGTGGAGCTGCTTTCTTCCAACCGAATGAAATCCCTGATCTCTGAGGTCAAAGCTCGCTATCCGGAACGCTTCGTTATTTTCGACACTCCACCGGTCTACCCTTTTGCCGAAGCCCAAGTGTTGGGGCCAGCGGTCGATGGGGTCGTGTTTGTCGTGCGCGACGGTGTTGCCCCGACCCAACAGATGAAGGAAGCTTTGGTTAGTCTGAAAGACGCTAATTTGCTGGGAGTGGTATTTAACGATGCCAGTTTCAGCCCGCCTAAGGGGCACAATTATTATTATTGATGTATTTGCCGGGAGGTTTGAAAGTGCGTCGGATGATGTTTCTCTTGAGTGCAATGGTATGTATGATTTTAGGGAACGTTTCATGGACGTGGGCTCGCACGACCATTGCCCCTCACCTGACCGTTCGGGAGGAGTATAACGACAATATTTTCCTGAGCGCCACGGGAAGGCAGGACGATTTCATTACCAGGGTCAGGCCCGGCCTGGCGATTTCCTGGCCCTCCAACTATCTGCGTTTGAATATCGATTATGGCTTCGATTTCCTTGTCTTTGCGGACCATAGCGACTTGAATGAAACTAGTTTCAGCGATACGCAACGGGGCGTACTCGACGCGGAGCTGTTTCCGGGACGGGACTTTTCCGTACTCGTCAAGGACGAGATATCCAGGGTAACCGTCGATGAACGGTTGCCGGTGACCTCTGAGAATACCTTTCTGCACAAAACGAATTTAAATGATTTTGTCGTAAATCCTCGATACCGGTTCAGGTCCATCCCTACCCTCGAGGCAACCATTGGCTACCAGTATGAAAACCTTTCCTATAGCGCCCCCAGCGACCCATCTCTGAAGGCGGACGATTCCAACACCCATTCCGGGACATTTGATCTCACAAAGTCCTTTTCCCCTCGGTTCAAAATCCTGCTGGATTATGGGATTCATTTTCACCAGGCGCGATACAGTGAAGATTTCCGTCGCCAGGATCTGACCGGGGGAATTTCCTATCGCCTGGGGCCACGGCTGACTTTTCTCGGCAAGGGCGGCGCGACTAAGATCGATTTTGAATATTCCGGCGACCACACCTTTGGAATCTGGCAGACACGGCTCGACTTCCGTGCGACGGACCGCGCCACATATTCCCTGGAATATTCCAATGGATTCCTGATCTCGGTGGATAACGGCCTTTTCCAAAGGGAAGCTGCCGTTTTCCTTGCCGAATACAAAGCCAAGGTGGTGTCCCGTTGTCGTCTGTTCGCCAACGACGACACTTATCGTTCGATCGACCGGGAAGATCGTTCCGCCGGCGGCGTCGTGAGCGCTATCTTCCCATTAATCGGCGATCTGAATTTGAATTTGAGTGGAAATTATACCTATTACAGATTTCTTCCCGAGATGGAAGATGTTCAAAGGTATGGGATTGGGTGGTCGCTCGAGTATGTTCACAAAATATACTTTTGTTCACTCGGATATGTTTATCAAAAAGGGACCTCAAATTTTGCCAGCAATGATTTCAATAACAACATTGCTTATCTGCAGGTAGGAGTTAACTTCGGCGCAAAAGATAAAGAAAACAAATTCTTATCTTCATTGAGATGACCAATTATGTACAAGCAATTTTTTAACCTGAAAACCAAACCGTTTGAATTGGTTCCGAATCCGACCTTTCTTTTCCCGAGCAAATCCCATAAGAAGGCTTTGAGCTACCTTCGGTATGGGATTAACGAAGGAGCCGGATTCATCTTGCTGACCGGCGAGGTCGGTTGCGGCAAAACGACGATAATCAGAGATATCGTCAACAAAATCGATTCGAAGACAAGTCTATCGTTGATTTTCAATACGCGTGTTAACCCCGAACAACTTCTTTATCTCATTAACGACGACTTCGGGCTGGACGTTGCGGGGAAGGATAAAATATCCCTTCTTAAAGATCTGAACGAATATCTGGTGGAGCAACATGCGAACCGATGTCGCCCGATTCTCATTATCGACGAGGCGCAAAATCTTTCCGCCGAGGCGCTTGAAGAGATCCGTCTTTTGTCCAACCTGGAGGCGGACACCTGTAAGCTTCTGCAGATCATTCTGGTCGGTCAGCCTGAACTGAAGCAGATTATTGCGCATCCAAGCCTGAGACAACTTCGGCAACGTATCGGCATTGCCTGCCATATCAACCCGTTGAGCCGAGGGGAGGCTGAAGAATATATTTTCCATCGTCTGGAAACCGCCGGGAACCGGGATGCGGCGCAATTCTTCGAAGGGACGATCGATGTCATCTATCGTTACAGCCACGGAATCCCTCGGCTTATAAACGTTTTCTGTGATTTTCTGCTCCTGGCGGCTTTCGCGGAGGGGACCCACGAGTTGACCATTGATCTTGTCGAAG
Organism: uncultured delta proteobacterium; assembly: GCA_963783365.1. Classification (GTDB taxonomy): domain Bacteria; phylum Desulfobacterota; class Desulfuromonadia; order Desulfuromonadales; family CAWANI01; genus CAWANI01. The sequence goes on from CAWANI010000015.1 coordinate 128,881, forward strand.
AGGTGGTAGGGGATGTCGCCGGAGGAACCGACCTCGCGTCTTTGGGAGTGGTTGCCAGCGATTCGTCGATGGCGGAGGACGGGTCTGAGGCGGCCAATTTCACCGGCGATGGGAGCGGATTCGGTCCCAAGCGGGACCCGTTCTCGGAGAGGTTGTCGGCGCACGAAAAGATTCTTCGGAACATTATCGATCGGCAGAAGACCGAATCGAAGCGATCTGAGGAGATGTTCAAAAACATCTCATCCCAGATGGATGGAATGACCAGAGCGGTGCAGCGCCTGGAAAAACGGGAAAGTCTCTGGGGAAGAAAGTTCATTTAGACTTTTCCCTTGAGATTCGCGGTCGACCGGGATCGCGAGGCAGGGCCTCGCCAGGATGAGGCTCTGGCATGCTGGACCCTTCCCCTTAATCAGAAGACAGAGATTTTCATGATCAATGCGCTGACAATCGATGTGGAAGATTATTTTCACGTTTCGGCTTTCGAAGAAATCTCCCCGCCGGCCTCGTGGAGTAGCCGAGAACTTCGGGTCGATCGCAATACTGACCGGGTCCTCTCGCTTTTGGCCGAAGCCGAGGTGAAATCAACCTTTTTTGTCCTGGGGTGGGTGGCCGAAAGATGTCCCGATCTGATCCGGCGCATCGGTAGGGAAGGTCATGAGATCGCCAGCCACGGGTATGGACATCAACGGGTTTCGACTCAGGACCGGACTGCATTTCGAGAGGATATTCGCCGGAGTAAACGTCTGCTCGAAGATCTCACAGGTCTGCCAGTGATCGGATACCGGGCTCCGAGTTATTCGATTTCTCCCCGGTCCATGTGGGCTTTCGATGAACTTCTCGAGGCCGGATACTGCTACGATTCGAGTGTTTTTCCGGTCCGTCACGATTTTTACGGTATGCCGTCCTGGCCCCGCTTTCCGTCCATGGTGCGGCGGCGTGAGGATGGCAGGTGGGAACCAGGGGCTGTTTTTAGTGACCCGAGAGCTGGGCGGGACGACAGTGATGGGGGACTGGGGCAGGATATCCTCGAGGTGCCGATAAGCACCTTGAGGGTCGGAAAAACCAACCTGCCGATTGCCGGAGGGGGATATTTTCGGCTTTATCCCTATGCGCTTACGCGTTGGGGGCTGAGTCGGATTAACGACAAAGAGAAAACGCCCATCGTCTTTTACGTGCACCCTTGGGAATTCGATCCAGACCAGCCAAGAATGGCCGGCGCAGGCCTGAAAAGCCGATTTCGTCATTATCTCAATCTAAGGAAAACGGAGGAGCGGTTTCGAAGATTGCTCAAAGATTTTCGATTTCAACCCCTCGGTGTCTTGATGAAGAATCGGTTCGCCCGTTTGCAACCAACGTAGAAACGAGGTGCTTTATGAGGATCCGGATGGCCCAAAATTCGGATCAAGGGATCTGGGATTCCTATGTTCTCGGGCATTTGAACGGCTTGGCCTACCACCGCTTTGCCTGGAAAAGGGCGGTCGAAACGGCCTATGGATTTGCCGGGAAGTACTTGCTTGCCGAAACGGTGGGGCGGATTCGCGGCGTTTTGCCCATGATTTTTTTAAAAAGGCCCTTGTTGGGCGGCACGCTGGTCTCCCTTCCGTATTGCGATGTGGGCGGGGTCCTTGCGGACGACTCCATGACCCAGGAGGCCCTTGTAACGCATGCCCAGGAGTTGGCCCGGGAGTGCCGGGCAAAGGTTCTCGATCTTCGATTTTCCCTCCCCCATGGGTCCCGGCCGTCGGCCGGGGATTTTGGCAAAGTACGGATGGTTCTTGATCTGCCGGAGAGCTCCGAAGCCCTTTTAGCTGGTTTTAAGGCGAAACTACGGAGCCAGATTCTGAAGCCGGCTCGGGATGGTCTCTCCTTTCGGATCGGGGGCACGGAACTGCTCGCGGATTTTTATGCCGTGTTTACCGAGAACATGCGCGATCTTGGCTCTCCGGTCCACAGCCGGCAGTGGTTTGGGGCGATTCTTCGGTTCTTTGATAAGGATGTCCGGGTTGGCGTGGTTTACGCCTCTGACGGGGTTCCGGCCGCCGCAGGCCTTATTCTTCTTCACGGGGCCATGGTCACCGTTCCCTGGGCGTCCTCCCTGCGTCGCTACAACAGGCTGAACCCTAATATGCTTTTGTATTGGAGCTTTCTTTCCTTTGCCGCCGATAGGGAATACAAGCATTTCGACTTCGGCCGCTCTACTCCCGGCGAGGGAACGTACCGGTTCAAAAAACAGTGGGGAGCTCAGGCGATTCCCCTGGACTGGAGAGAGGTCTTCCCGACGGGCGTGAATGCTGCCGGAGGGAATCAAACCGTCTGTCGGGCACAGATCGAGGCGGTGTGGCGGCGGATGCCCTTGACTCTCTGCAATTTTCTTGGCCCCAGAATCCGTCGCTACGTCAGTCTTTAACCGATTGTCGCAAGTACGTTCGCTGAAAGTTGGAAAGCGGACAAAATTCGGAATCCGATCGATCCCATTGGAGGGCGAGAGTTGCTGGACTTTTCCATCATCATACCGGCGAAAAACGAGGAGGCGTATATCGGAAGATGCCTCGATTCGATCCTTCACACCGATTATCCAAGGGATCGGTTTGAAGTTCTGGTTGTCGATAATGGCTCGTCCGACCAAACAGCCATGATCGCCGCGGTAAAAGGCGCTTCGGTTTTTTCTGCTCCGGAAGAAACCATTGCCGGTCTGCGCAATTTCGGCGTCCGAAGGGCTCTGGGGCAGATTCTGGTTTTTCTCGATGCGGATTGTTCGGTCAGTTCCACCTGGCTTGATGAGGCCGCCCGCTATTTAACGGCACACTCCATCGCCTGTTTTGGGGCTCCTCCCGGCATCCCCGAGCAGGCAACCTGGGTTCAAAAAGCCTGGTATCAGGTGCGTCGTAACCAGCGGGAGATTATGGAGGTCGAATGGCTGGAATCAATGAACATGTTTGTCCGCCGGGACGCATTTGAGTCGGTAGACGGCTTCGATGAGCGACTGATCACCTGTGAAGATTACGATCTTTGTCTTCGGTTGAAATCTTTTGGAAAAATCGTGGCCGATGGCCGTATTTCGGCGGTCCATCACGGTGAGGCTGCAACGTTAACCCAGTTTTTCCACAAGGAACGATGGCGGGGGACCAGCAACCTCCGTGGCGTTTTATATCACGGTTTGCAGTGGCGCGAGTTGCCAAGCCTTGTGCTGCCAACCATCTATTGTGGTTTGGGCCTCTGGGTCGCGGCCGCCCTGAGCGTGTGGGGGATTGCCCCGACCAGCTTGAATCCCGCCATCCCCTTGTCCTCGTTGGCGGCCTGGCAACTCCCTCTGGCGTTTGGTGCCCTATGGAAATCGCGGGAAGCTCCAAGGGTAACCTTGGCTGTCCGATTGTATGTTTTACTGAATCTCTACTTTTTTGCGCGCGGCTCGGCGATTCTGCTGCGTTCGGCCGAGTGGAGCGCCCCAGGCGGCAAGCAATTCGGCAGGCCGGGTGAATTTTCAAAGGTTGATTTTTCCCTTTGTCGAAACCGAACGGAAAAGCGCAAATGATCTCAATTCTGCTCTTCCTGATCACGGCACTGCTTCTCTATATCTACCTGGGCTATCCCCTGGTTTTGGGGGTCATGGCGCACCTCTTTCCGCGAACGCATCGGCAGGATGAACAATATCGTCCCTCGGTCACCCTGATTGTTTCGGCCCACAACGAAGAAAAGGTGATTCCGGCAAAGCTGGAGAACTCCCTGTCCCTTGATTACCCCCGAGAAAAACTGAAGGTGGTCGTGGTCTCCGATGCGTCCACCGATCGAACCGATGAGATCGTTTCAGTTTGGAACGACCCCCGTGTCCGATTGGTCCGAATGGAGCCGCGGCGCGGAAAGACGGCGGGTCTGAATGCAGCCCTCGGTCAAATCGACACCGACATCGTGGTTTTTTCCGATGCGAATGCCATCTACCATCCCTCGGCGATCGGCAAGCTGGTCAGACATTTTGCCGACGAAAGCGTCGGGTACGTGGTCGGCCAGGCTCGGTACGAGGACCGCCGCGCGACCGCGGCCGGGAAGAGCGAAGGGACCTACTGGAACTTCGAGACCCGGCTCAAACAGTGGGAATCGGATTTCTCTTCGGTCGTCGGCGGCGACGGCGCAATTTATGCCATTCGTCGGGACCTTTATGCACCCCTCAAGGAGACGGATATCAATGATTTCGTCAATCCCCTACAGATCGTCGCGGAGGGGTACCGAGGCATTTTCGATCCGGAAGCGATCTGTTTCGAGTCGCCCGCAGGGGATTTCCAGAAGGAATTCGGACGGAAGGTCAGAATCGCCAACCGCAGTTTCAACGGCCTGCTGCGGGTGCCGGACGCCTGCAACCCCTTTCTCACCGGGCGGTTTGCCTGGCAGGTGATTTCCCACAAACTCCTTCGCTGGTTATCCCCCTACTTTCTTGCCTGCCATTTTCTATTGACCTTGCTGAGTCCGCGGGAAGGATGGGGAGGTGCCGTCGCGATGGGGTTTTCCCTCTGTTATGGCATTGGGGGGATCCTGGCCCTGGAGGGCTACCGGCAGGACCGTAACGGGAAGCCAGGGAGCAGGCTCTTTTATCTGCCGTATTACCTCTGCTTGATGAATATCGCATCGGCCGTCGGGATCTGGCTGCGCATCAGAGGGAGAACCATCAGCACCTGGGATACCGTGCGGGAAGAAAGGGGACGGGAATACCGGATTGTCCTTGTTCTGCCCCTTCTGTTTCTTCTCGGCGGACTTGGGGTCTCTCTTCGGCTGGCGGGCTGGTACGGGTGGGAGAGACAATGGGCGATGGGAGGGGCCTACCTTCTGTGTCTACTGCTTCTGTATACCTATCTCGGCTACCCGGCGGTGTTGGGTATCCTGACCCGTTTTCGACGGATCGAGGTCGACCGGGATGATACCTACCTCCCCCCGGTGGTCCTTGTGATTTCCGCCTACAACGAAGAGGCGGTGATCGAAGAGAAGCTCGAAAATTCTCTGGCCCTCGAGTATCCCACGGAGCGCCTGCGTATTCTGGTCGTTTCCGACGGCTCGACCGATCGAACCAACGCCATTGCGGAAGGGTTTTCCGAGCAAGGGATCGAACTGTTCGCCTATATACCCAATACGGGAAAGATGTCCGCCTTGAGGCGGGTTCTGAATGAGATTTCCTCGGAAGTGGTGGTCTTTTCCGATGCCAACGTCATGTATGAGCCGGACGCCTTGAGGAAGCTGGTTCGAAACTTCCACGACTCAAGGGTAGGGGCGGTCTCCGGTAGGGTCATTCTGATCAATAACAATATCAGCTACGGCAAGGCGGAAAGCCGCTATTACGACATCGAACACTATATTCAGCAAAAAGAAGGGGAAACGGGAGCGATGATGGGCGCCGACGGAGCCATGTACGCCATTCGTCAGAAACTGTTCCGCCCCCCGAGTGCCGACACCATCCTCGATGATTTTGTCATTTCGATGAAGGTGGTGGAGCAGGGCTATTGGCTGGTTCATGAAGAAGAGGCCGTCGGGTATGAAAAAAACGTTCAGGAAGTTCGGGCCGAAATCGGGCGCAAGGCCCGAATCATTGCTGGAGGCATCCAGTGCCTGTTGCGGGGAGAGGGCATCCCGAGGGTTTCCCCGCCTTTTTTGTTCTTCAAGTTTGTTTCCCACAAGGTTCTGCGGTGGTTCAGCGGAGCCCTTCTGGTAACCCTGTTGTACCTGCTCCTCTACCTCCGGTTTATCGGCGCCGACCTTGGGCCGGTGCTGACACTGGTGTCATACGGGCTGGTCGGCGGCCTCGGCGTGGCCTCTCTGGGAACGATTTTGCCGGTATGCAGAAAATTCGAGGCGCTCAATCTGGTGCATTACTTTTTCATGCTGAATCTGGCCTCCCTGGCCGGTTGCTACAGGGGGTTCACCGGTCGCCAAAAAGTCACCTGGCGATGTCCTTGAGAAACGTCGCCGGATTTTAAAGGGGGTTGTCTATGTGCGGTATCGCCGGTTTTGTTCGGACCTGTTCACCACAGGCCGACCGCAAGATCCTGAAGCGGATGGGGGCTGTCATGGCTCACCGTGGGCCGGATGCCGACGGCGAGTATCTGGACCCCTTCGTCGGTCTGGCCCATCGGCGACTGAGCATCATCGATTTGTCGGAAGCAGGGACCCAACCGATGGTATCCGACGACGGTCGCTGGACTATCGTGTTTAACGGAGAAATCTACAATTTTCGTGAATTGCGCTCCGAGTTACAGAAGAGCGGGTGGGCCTTTCGGACGCGGACCGACACCGAGGTCATCCTGGCCCTATACGCACAGGAAGGAAGCAATTGTCTGGCCCGTCTGAACGGGATGTTCGCTTTCGCAGTCTGGGACAAGAAAAACCGAACCCTTTTTCTGGCTCGGGACCGAATCGGGAAAAAACCCCTCTATTACTACCACGGCGGCGGCAATCGGCTCGCCTTCGCCTCGGAGATCAAGGCGCTTCTCGAGCTTCCCGGCATCCCCCGGGAGATCGAGCCGACGGCGATCGTCGACTATCTCAAATATCTCTATATCCCGGCCCCCAAAACGATTTTCAACAATATTTTTAAATTGCTTCCCGGCCATTTCCTGGAACTGAACCTCGATGCGATCCCAGTGGTTCGCTCCTATTGGGATATCGATTTTTCCCGGCGCATCGAGGGGAGTGTCGAGGATGTGGCCGAAGAACTTCACGCACTGATCGGAGAGAGCACCCGGGAGCGCCTCGTCGCCGACGTCCCTCTTGGGGCGTTCCTGAGCGGGGGGATCGATTCGAGTGCCGTGGTTGCCCTGATGGCGGGGGCCTCTCAGGACAAGGTGAAGACCTGCACCGTCGGGTTCTCCGACAAAAATCACGACGAGACCCCCTTTGCCCGCCAGATTGCCCAACTCTTCGACACCGACCACCGGGAGTTTTTTGTCCGCGAAAATCTCGTCGACACCCTGCACCAGCTTTCCCGGTATTTCGATGAACCTTTCGCCGATTCCTCCGCCGTTCCGACCTTCCACGTCTCCCGGCTCGCCCGGCAGGCGGTGACGGTGGCCCTGGCAGGGGACGGGGGCGACGAGAATTTCGGCGGTTACGACAAGTATGTGACGGAATTGCGGGAAAACCGCGTCCGCCAGATGGTCCCGAAAACGGTTCTCGGCTGGCTTTGCCGTGGGGTTTCGCACGGGGAGGGCAGGCTGCAGCGCAAGGCCCGAACCTTGACCAACAGCGCTCTCAGCGACCCGGCCGTCGGCTATTACCGCACCAATACCTTCATCGGGGATGATGATCTGGATGCTCTCCTCAGCCCCTCCCTCCGGAAAGCCTGTCGCGGATACCGACCCTCCCACCATACTGACCGCTACTGGAACCGACTGGCAGGGGCGGACCATGTCAGCCGTATGCTGTATACCGACCTCAAAACCTATCTGCCGGGGGACATCCTGGTGAAAGTGGACCGGATGAGCATGGCCCATTCCCTGGAGGTTCGTGCCCCCCTGCTCGATTACCGGGTCATCGAATTTGCCGCGTCCCTGCCGAGCTGCTGGAAAATCCGGGGGTCCTCCAAGAAGATCATCCTGAAAAAGGCCTTCTCTAAGGTGCTGCCTTCCGAGATTCTGAATCGACAAAAGCACGGCTTCACCGTGCCCCTGGGGGCCTGGTTTCGCGGTGGGCTGCGCCAACTGGCGGAAGAGCGAATTCTGGAAGATAGCGCGATGGGAAACTATTTCTCCTTTCCCCGTCTGCAGGCGTTGTGGGACGCCCATCAAAGCGAGCGCCAGGATCACGGAACCTTGCTGTTCAGTCTGCTCTCATTTGCCCTCTGGCACCGGATGTACCTGGGGAATTCCAGCGCCGAGGCGGTGCCGGCAACTCCTTCGCGGCTGCCGGCGTTGGCGAACGGATAACTGCCATGTTCGAGAACGTAAAAGCCGATCTTCAGCGTCTGAGCCCTTCCGGGCGCTCGACCCTCCGAAGCCTTGTCGCCGGACTGCTCTCCCAGGGATTCCAGGCGATTCTGGTCTATCGGTTTTTCAACTGGTGTCTTCGCAAGAAGATCCCCGGCCAGCCGTTGCGCTTTTTCTGCGAACGCTTCATTGAAATCACCACCGGGATCTCCATCCCCGCGGCCTGCACCATCGGCAAGGGCCTGCGCATCCACCATTTCGGCGGCATCATTTTTCACCCCACGACGCGTCTGGGAGAAAACTGCACACTCTATCACGGGGTCACCATCGGCGATCGGGGAGGCAGCGGAGGAGCTGCCCACGTCGGCAACAATGTGCTGATCGGCGCGGGCGCCAAGCTCATCGGTGAAGTGACCATCGGCGACGACAGCATCATCGGGGCCAATACCGTCGTCACCCGGGACGTCCCCCACGCCGCGGTGGCGGTTGGCTCCCCCTGCCGCTATCGCCAGCGCAAGCCAGAAGAATTGAAACCCACGGTTGCACCCGCCGCCGAAATGCCCCTGCCACGAGTGATGGATCTGCGGGGGACGTACAAAGGGGGGGGCGGTCCGGATAAAACCGTGCTCAATTCCGCCGCTCTGCACGATCCGGCCAAAGTCTATGTGCTGGTCACCTATCTGCGAAATCCCAAGGATCATGAATTCCAAATAGCTGAACGGGCTCGGGCCCTTGGCATCAATTATGTCGACGTGTTTGACGGCCGCATGCTCGACCTCGGCTGCCTGAAGCGGCTGCGGGCTCTCATCCGAGCCCATGGGGTGACCCTGGTTCATGCCCATGACGACAAGACCCTTTTGTACGCCTGGCTCCTCAAACTGATCACGCCCGGGGTGCGGGTCATGTACACCTGCCACTCCCATGGGGCGCACCGGCGGGAGGATTTCCCGGGGAGTGCTTCCTACCTGAGATTCCGCCTGCGGCAGCAGATCCAGATCTTTTTGATGAAGCGCTATCGTGGTCGAATCCTCACCGTCTCCGAGGAGACTAAGCGGCGTCTGGTGAGCAACGGCCTGCAAAAGGACCAAGTGTCGGTTCTGCACAACGGTATCGACATCGGCTTTTGGTCCCGGCAGAAGGCAAAGCCGGATTTCCGCCGGGAGTTGGAAATCCCAGCGGAGGGCTTTCTGGTCGGAACGGTAGCCAGAATCACCATGGAAAAGGACCTCCCGACCTTTTATCGGGTGGCCGAAAAGGTCGCGACCCGGGTGCCGCAGGTCCGCTTTGCCATCGTCGGGGACGGTTACGGCGACGAACTGGAGAAGGCCCGGGACCAGGTACGGGAGTGGGGTCTGGAGCGCTTGATCCATTTTGCAGGCCACCGCAACGATCTGGTGAACATTTACGCCTCCTTCGACCTGTTCCTGATGACCTCGCTGACCGAAGGGCTTCCCAATACCATGCTCGAAGCGATGGCCCTGGGTCTTCCGGTGGTGTCCACGGCCGTGGGGGGCGTTCCTGAGCTGGTGGAACCTGGCATCACGGGGTTTCTGGCCGAAGTCGGGGATGTCGAGGGTTTGAGCGGGCAGGTCATAACTTTGTTGCTCAATCCCGAAATGCGCGTAAATTTTGGGAATGCCGCCCGGCGGCGAATCGAGGAGCGGTTTGCCTTCGACCACAGGGTGCGAACCATGGAGGAGATCTACGGGCGATTTTCAGGGATGGCGGTTACGTGAATCCGATCTCAAACGACGCAAATGAATAAAGCGGTTAAAAGATGAATCGAAAGAAAATGACAAAGAAGATAATCCTTCGGGAGACCCTCGGTGTCGAACGGTGCGGCGAACCCGTGTCGCTCTGGGCATCCCGTTCTCCCCCGGCGAGATCGCCTCTGCCGACCATCTGGCACTTGTCGATGAGCGGGATGCTTCTCTTCCCTTGCAGGCGACCACCCTCGCCACCTGGACCGACGGCAGCCCCAAGTGGGTCGTTGTCGATTTCTTCGCATCGGTCGTTGCCCGGGGGACGACCCACTTTCGATTCCTCCAACGAGAAGCTCCGAGGCGGGCCGCCGACGACGGCGTCCTCATCCATCCGGACAAGGACTTCTGGACCATCGAGACGGGACGCTGCGAGTTTCTCCTCGACGCCCGCCAATTCCGCCCGTTCACGGCCGTGCGGAAGGGAACCCGTCACCTTCTTCGCCCCGGGGAATCGACCTGCCGGTTGACTCTCGAAGACGGAAACGCCGCGGTGCCGGCCGTGGAAGAGATCCGTGTGGAACGAAGTGGCCCGGTGCGGACCACGCTCCTGGTCCGGGGAAGGTTCCCGGGCTTCGAGAAAGCCTCCCCCGTATTTTTCAGCCGCCTCCACTTCTACCGAAACCGCAGTCTGGTAAAAGTCGAATTCACCCTTCGCAATCCGCGGGCGGCCAGGCATCCGGACGGCTTGTGGGACCTGGGCGATCCGGGGTCGCTGCTTTTCAAAGAGCTGGCCCTGAGGGTGGCCTTGCCTCACTCCGACCGGAGTGACGTTTTCCTCTCGCCTGACCCGGGCAGCAGCTCACCTCGTGCGAACAGGGGGGTACGGGTTTTCCCTCTACCAGGAATCGAGCGGCGGGGAAAACTGGCGCAGTCCCAACCACCGCAATCGAACCGGGGAGGTTCCGCTCTCCTTCAGAGGTTATGAAGTGAAGGCGGGGGAAACGACGGTCGGCAAGGGCCTTCGGGCGCTTCCGGTGACCTGGGTCGGCGAGGGCGAATCGGGGGTCTCCGTTGCCATGACCGAGTTCTGGCAGCAATTTCCCAAAGCGGTATCCGCCGACGGGGAAGCGATGGAGATCGGCCTGTTCCCCGGCTCTTTCCCCGATCTGTTCGAACTGCAGGGAGGGGAGCAGAAAACTCATACCTTTTACATCGATGTCGAAACTTCCCGGGAAGCCCTCGACTGGGTGCGGGAGCCGATGGTTCCCGTGGCCTGTCCGGAGGTTATCCGCGAAGCGAAAGTCGTTTCTGGTTTGCCTCTTCCCGGCGGCCCGGAAAAACGGCGAATTGCGAATTTGACCGGTAACGCCGCTTCGCCGGCCGAAGCCATTTTTTCCCGTCGCGAAATCATCGACGAATACGGCTGGCGAAATTTCGGTGAAGTCTATGCCGATCACGAATCTGCCTATCACCGGGGCGATGGGCCCTTCGTCTCCCATTACAACAATCAGTACGATCTGATTTTCTGTGCGTACCGAGAATTTCTCGTCACCGGCGATCCGCTCTGGCAGCGCCTCGCATCCGACCTGGCCCGCCATGTCATCGACATCGATATCTATCATACCGAGCTGGACCGGGAAGAGTACAACCAGGGGCTGTTCTGGCACACCGATCATTACCTGGAGGCGGGCACCGCCACGCACCGTTCCTTTTCCAGGGATCACCTGGGGCAGAAGGATCCGCAGGTTTTGCGGAGGCGGACCGGGGCCCGAGCATTGCTACACCTCCGGGCTGATGCTCCATTACTTTTTGACCGGGGACGAAAAGGCCAAAGAGGCGGTTCTGGGGCTGGCCGATTGGATGCCGACGGGTCCTTGGCGGGCCGGCCACGGTGTTGGGGACGTTGAATCGGGCCAGAAGGTCTTTTGCCGCTCTCAAGCGGACCAAAGGGGCGAATGCTCCTCGAGTCTTTCCCAAATACCCCCTGAGCCGAGGGACGGGCAATACCATCAACGCCTGCCTGGATGCGTATGAACTGACGGCCGACGAGCGGTACCTGAGGGCGGTCGAAGAACTTATCCGGGGGACCGTCCATCCCGGGAGACGAGGTCGATACCCGTAACCTGCTCCAGGCGGAAAGGTCGCCTGGTCCTATACGGTTTTCCTGGCGTCTCTCGGCAGGTACTTGGAAGGAAAAGCCCGACGCCGGGAGATCGACGGGCCGTTTCGAATATGGACGGGCGTGCTCTTCTGACTTATGCCGACTGGATGGCGGATCACGAATCCCCCTATCTCGACCATCCCGAGATCTTGAATATCCCAACGAAACCTGGGCCGCCCAGGAGCTGCGAAAGAGCGTGGTTCTGTACTATGCCGCCCGATTTTCCGAAGGGGACTGGCGCTGCCCACTACCTACAACGATGCGCTTTCTTTTGCGAGGCCGGGTGGCGGGAACTCCTTGCCCGAGAGACCAGCTGTCTGGCGCGCCCCCTGGCGTTGGTGCTGCAGAACGCCTGGGTGGAGAGCCGCCTGGCGGAAAGGATTGCCGGCCACCGAATCGGCGGCAGAAAAAATCAAACCCTCTGGCAAACCGACGCCTTTCTTGAGCCGCGGACGGTTTTCACTCGTGCATGCCGAAGAATTGATGGGGGCGGTGCAAGCCACGACGCTTGAGGAGGGAGCTTTCATGGCTGAAGGCAAGACTGCGCTAGAATCCTCCCCCATTTGCGAGCCAAACGATGGGGAGCGGCGCGAACAGAAAACGAATGACGAGGAGAAATCTTGCCAAGCATCTGCTTTGCAGGACCTTGGTCGCCCTGCGCTTCGATTCCCTGTTCCGCTTTCTGAATCGTCAAAAGCTGCTGGTGGTGATGTATCACGGGGTTACCGAAACGGACTATCGTCCCCCCATCTGGACCCAATTGCCCGTTTCCTCTTTCCGTCAGCAATTGGACTATTTGCGAAGCCGCTATACCTTCATCTCCCTCTCCGATCTGCTCGCCGGAATCCGAGGCGTACGCCCCCTCCCCGAGCGGGCGGCACTGCTGACCTTCGACGACGGCCTGAAAAACAATTTCACGGTGGCTTTCCCGATCCTGCAGCAGTTTTCCATCCCGGCCGCCATCTTCCTGACCGCGGATTATATCGGAACCGACCGCTTCCTCTGGGTGGACGAACTCTACGGGCTGCTGCGGGACGCCCTGGAAAGAGAACAGAATCTTCATGTGCTTCGGGAACTGGCGGGCGAAGAGCTGGCCGCGGACAGGGCGCTGGACCGGCTGTACCTACATATCGTCGAAAAAATGAAGCGGATGAAGGCGAAGGAGCGGGAAAGATGGCTGGCGCGTCTGGGCTACGGGGCGCACCGGGGAGAGAAGAGGTTTACCGAAGATTTCGGGTTTCTGAACTGGGAAGACGTCAAAACCATGGAGGCGAGCGGACTGGTGGAGTTCGGTGTGCATACCGCCAATCATACGATCCTGAGCCATCTTGCCGATTGCGAACTGGAAAAGGAAGTGGGGGGCGCCAAACACCGGATCGAGGAGAAGTTGAACCGCAACATGACGGCCTTTTGCTACCCCAACGGAATTCCGAACGTCGACTTTTTAGCAGAGCATCGTGATTATCTCAAATGCTACGGATTTCAGTGCGCTTTTTCCACCCTGTCGGGACTTCATTCGATGAAAGACAGTGATCATTTTGTGATCAAACGGGTGCCGGTGGGAAGCGATATTACCTCGGATTTTTACTATTTCAGGCTGAACGCCGCCGGCGTGCTCGCTGCCGGCCGCCGTTTCTTGGCGTCGAAGGGGCCTGTCAGAAAAACGGATCAGGTGGCCGGATATGGTTGTAGTTAATTGCATTGACAGGATCGATGATTTCCAAAAGCTCGAATCGGAATGGTCCCGCTTGTGGCAGGAAGACAGGATGGGGAACAGCCTGTTCAGCTCCCATGAATGGTATCGAACCTGGTGGAAGCATTTCGGGGGGGAAATGGCGCTTTTTATCGTCGTCGCGCGTGAAGGGGAAAAGATCATCGGCATCGCGCCTCTGTGTCTGAAAAAAACCGTTTATCGGGGGGTTCCGGTCAGGATGGTCGCGTTTATGGAAAACGGAAACTCGCTGCATAACGACTTCATTCTGGCACCCGACCGGAAAGCGGAGGCGCTGTCCGCCATCCTCAACTACCTGTTTGAAAACTGCCGGCGCTGGGACCTGGTCGAACTGAAGAACATGCCCTCTGGAAAACACTACCCCCTCTGCAGGGAATTGTTCGATGAAATGAACGTCAAATGGAGGGTCCGTACCGGGTTGAATTCCCCCTGTATCCGGATCGATGCCGGCTGGGAGACGTTTTATGCAGGTCGCTCCGGACGGGCCCGCAAGACCATCCGGAATATCCGGAACAGGCTGAACAAATGGGGATCGTGCCGCCTGCAGAAAATTAGCAACTGGGCCGACTATCAGGCCGCCAGGGACCAGATACGGTCAATTGCCGAGAACAGCTGGACCCAGAAAGCAGGGGATTCCCTGGCAAGCAGCCGGAATCTGGCTTTCTTCGACGACCTGACCCGGATTGCCTGCGAGCGCCGGTGGCTGGCCCTCTGGCTCCTGCAGGTCAACGGCGAGGCGGTCGCCTTCGAGTATCACCTGCAATGCAACGGCAAAAATCATGGGTTGAGGGCTTCCTACAAAGAGGAACATGCCCGGCTCTCTCCAGGAGGATTCCTGGATTATCTTATTGTCAAAGAGCTTTTTGAATCGACAGATGGGGTCACGGAATACGACATGGGGGGCAGCTTCGATATTTATAAAAGGAAATGGACGACGGAGTTCAGAAGCCATGTCAACGTTCATATTTTCAATCGCCGCATTTCGTCGCGATTGCTCCACGCCTGGGAGTACGGAGTGATCGGCGGCCTGCGTCAACTCAGGGATCTGGGGGCAAAGTCCCGACGACCGCGGATCCCTGAGGGAGCCTGACTGAGAGCGGGAGGAGAAGGTAATGGAAGATCGGAAAAAAAACTCTGTGCGCAGTCTGCTGGGAAAGGCCTGGCGGCGGACCTGGCGAACCAACGATGCCTACTGGTTCTGCCGTCGACTGCCGGAACAGGCTTTCGCCCTTTCCGCAGGAGAGGCACCGGACGCGGCCCGCCTGGAGTGGGAGGATTTCGAAACGTCCATCGCCTGGATCAGGGATCAGTCGCAGCGCTTCGGGTGGGTTTACAACGCTCGGGAGGCGGAGGTCGGTAAAAATTACCGGCACTTTTATCCTTTGCTCTCCTATGGGGGAAAAGCGGTGGGGTACATAAAAATCGCCTTCCAAATGGCCTTTGTCGAAGACTATGAGGATTGCCTGCCGCTGTCGTCGGACGAAGCCTTTATTTGCGATACCTTCATCCTCCCCGAACTGCGAGGGAAAGGACTGGCGCGCCTCATGCTGGAACAGACCCTCGCCCGGCTGGGCGAACGTGGCGTGAAATTCGTTTTTTGTCATATCCCCGGTTGGAATACGGCATCGATCAGACTCTATCAGGGACTCGGGTTCAGCCGGATCGGCCATGTCCGCTACTTGCGGCTGCTGGGCTTCCGGCTGTTTTCGCACCATCCTCTGCAAACGAAGGAGAGGGGGCGAAGCCTGGCAATCGCTTCGGCCGGATAGGGAGGCGCAGAGTGGGCGGCGCAATGGGAAGACGACAATTTCTCAAGATGATGGAGGGAGCGTTTATCGCCCTGGCCGGGGTCGCGGTGCCACGCGGCTCCGCTGCCGCCGAAGCGGTCGCACCCCGCACGAGGAGCCGGGTGGTTTCTCTCTTTCATCCCCAGGCGACGATCGGCGGCAGCGGCCGGGACAATTGCCATCTGAGGGCCGAGGTGGTGGCCCGAATGGTGGATCACGGGGTGCGAGCCTTTACCCGAAAAAAGAGCCGGCAAGAGGCGTGGCGGACAATCATTCCCGATCCGAACAAAAAGGTGGCCATAAAGATCAACTGCCAGATCGAAGGAATTTATACGAAAAGTACCGTCGTTCATCCGATTGTCGATGGGCTTCTCTCGGCGGGGATGTCGCCCGAGAACATTTTCATCTACGACATGCGGGACACGGCGTTTGCCCTGGCCGGGTTCGAGAAAAACCTCGGGCCGGGAGTCAAGGTGGGGACGGTCGCCGATTTCGGCGGGTATGCCAGGTTTCTGTTCGACCGGATGGCGAATTTGTTGATCGGCGGCTACCCGAACTCGGGATTGAATCTCGTCGCCCGGTTGAAAAGGGAAAGTGCCTGGGCGCCGGTGCGGGGCCTCTGCTCGCTGGTGTTGGCCGGTTGGGACAGACCCTACGATTGCGACTATCTGATCAACGTGCCGGTGCTCAAAGCTCTGGACGGATACAGCGGGGTCAGCTTGAGCATGAAAAACCATTTCGGGAGTATCGGCAACCCGGGGGAGCATCACCACGAACTGATGGACTTCCTGCCCCAGTTGAACGCTCGTCCGGAAATCCGCAGCAAGACGCGCCTGATCGTTCTGGATGCGATTTTCGGGGAATACAAATGGGTCAACGGCAGGGATCAGACGTATGTCGATATCTTCAATAAGCTGCTTATTGCCGACGATCCGGTTGCCGTTGATTCTCTGGGCTGGCGGATGATCGAGGCGAAGCGGCGGGAGAAAGGCCTCCCTCCCGTATCGCCACAGCCGGTTTTTATCCGAAAGGCAGCCGCAGCGGGGCTCGGCGTTGACGATCCCGAGCGGATCGAACTGGTCGATATCCTAATGAAATCATGAGGAACTAACCGAATGAAAAAAGAAATAGCCATGAACAGGATTAAAGGGTTGTGCCGGGAGATGGTGGAGGAGACGAAGAAGGAATATCACCACTTTCAAATCAAAGCCATGGATTCCATGGGGTTCATCACATACCGCTGTACCAGCCGCTGCCATACCTGCAACATCTGGAAGCGCAGGGTCAACCCTGATCGTGACGAATTGAAAGAAAAAGATTGGATCACCGTTCTTTCGAGGTTGAAGCAATACGGGATACGCTCTTTTGAAGTGTTCGGAGGGGATGCTCTGATACGGAAAGATACCGTCTTGGAGATTTTAAGCTATTGCAAAGAAAACGATATCGCGACCTATTTCCCGACAAACGCCAATTTGTGCGACAGGGAAACAGTAAAACAATTGATCGATGCAGGCCTTGGGACCGTTTATCTGTCGATAGACGACATCGGCGAGTTGCACGATAAGGTAAGGGGAGTCGAAGGAACCTTTTCGCGGGTAAAGGAAGCGCTGGACTGGTTTGTGGAAGAAAGAGGTTCAGGTTCTTCTCCAAAAATTATTATTTGCACGACCATTTCAAACCTGAACTATGAAAATTTCCCTTACCTATTGGAATTTCTTGAAAAATACCCCATCAACGCTGTATACCCGCGACCGTTGGGGGAGTTCTCGAAAGAAAATATCCAAAATTCTGTAATCAATGGTGCTGTTCCTGAGCCCTACTTCACCTCTTCGGACGGAAATTCGCACCTTATGACGATTGAAGAGCTTCATAAGATGAAACAGATTATGAATGACACAAAAAAGTTGGACCGAGAATTATATGTCAATTACAGAAGTTTTTGTGGAAATAAAGATGGCACTTTTTTAACCGGGAATTATGATTTTAAACATTGTCATATCGCTACCACATTCGTAACGGTCAATCCCAACGGTGATGTCGTTCCCTGTCCTTCGTTCCGCTCATACGTTATCGGGAACCTGGTCGAGAAACCCCTGGAAGAGATCTGGGGAAACGCGAAGCATAGGGATTTTGTCAGATATCAGCAAAGGAAGCAGATCCCCCTCTGCCGAAATTGCAATATGCGGGTTTACTATCCATCCATGCTGGAAACCATGCAATATTACTTCAGAAGAGGATTGGAATTGTGCGGATTGGAAGGATGACAAAGAGGTATTTGCCGGATAAGCCCCTGAAAATCCTGCACGTCGTCCTGTCGCTCGGGGTCGGCGGGGCAGAAAAGCTTGTCTACGACATGGTGCGTTGGCTGCCGACGGATGAGTATTCGCCTTCAGTTTGCTGTCTCCAGTCGGTCGGCCCCCTGGGGGAGAAACTGGAGGAGCAGGGGACCCCCGTTTACTTTAGCCAGAGAATTCCCGGCTTCGACTGGGGATTGATTGCATGGCTCAGGGGAATAATCCGCCGGGAAAATATTGATGTCATTCATGCCCATCAGTATACGCCCCTCTTTTTCTCTGTCATGGCGACTCTTTTATGCCCTCGAGTTAATCTTGTTTACACCGAACATGGAAGGCTATATCCCGAACGGCGCCGGTTCAAACGCTATCTTTTGAATCCCCTGGTGGCGATGCGCATCGATCATATCGTGTCGATCTCCGCCAGCACCAAGCAGGCCATGGTGCATTACGATAATTTTCCGTCCAGGAGAATTCAGGTGATTCAGAACGGAGTCGATTTCGCCAATCTGATGCCTGATTTCGACATACTTGCAAAAAAAAGATCGTTGGGGGTGCCCGACTGCAGCCCCATCGTGGGAACTGCGGCCCGGCTGGACGAAATCAAGAACATTCCCATGATGCTGCGTGCTTTTCGGTTAGTCCTGGAGGCTATTCCCGATGCGCGCCTTCTGGTTGCCGGCAGAGGTCCCCAAGAGGCGGAATTGAAAAATTTGGCAGCGGAGTTGAGGATCTCGAACGCGGTCATGTTCCTCGGTCTTCGTTATGATTTACCGGAAATTTATCGGCTGTTCGACATCTTTCTGCTGTCGTCCCATACCGAAGGCATCTCGATTACCCTGCTCGAAGCGATGGCAAGTGGAATCCCCACGGTCACGACGGCGGTTGGCGGAAATCCGGAGGTCGTGCTTCCCGGAGAAACCGGCTATCTCGTTCCGGCCAATGGGGAGCGGGAGATGGCCGCGAAATTTTAGAGCTCTTGCATGACAGTGAAAAAAGAAGGCGGTTCGGGGAATGCGGTCGATCCCGGGCGATCGAAAGATTTGCTTTCGCCCGAGATGATGGGCAGCTATCGGAATCTTTACCTGGGGAAGGACCCATTTGGGTTAGGCAGGGACGGATGCCGAAAGGAGGAAAGGGCGCATGCGTGAATATTTCTTGTTAGGCTTGGTGATTTGCTCGGTGCCGATCGTTCTGAAAAAGCCTTTCTGGGGGCTGGTTTTCTACCTGGGGTTCAATATCATCCGGCCGGAAATGCTCTTCTGGGGAGGCTATTCGGGCAGCTATGTATTTCGTACCTATTACCTGTTGGTGCTCTTCTCCTGTTTCATCAACGGCTATTTTTTCAGCCTCCGTCGGAGCCTGCGTTTCGAGATCGGCCTGATGGCCTGGCTCTTTGCCGCCATCTGGCTTTCAATGCTGTTTTCCCCTTTCCCCGCCGTTCCGAGGGCCTCCTATTATTTTGAGAACCTGGCAGTCGATTTTCTTCTTTGCGTTCTCTTGACCCTCGTCCTCCGGGAGCGGACAGAGTTGGAGGCGTTTTCCAACGCGTTGATCTTCTGCATGTCCCTTTTGGCCGTCTGGGGAATTCAGCAGCATTTTCTGGGCAACGTTCGTCTGGAGGGATTGGGGGGCACGGCCTGGGGGGACTCCAACGGGGTCGGCTCGGTGTACGTATTGTTCCTGCCTCTGGCCCTGGGAAAATACCTTTTCGCCGAAACCAGACGGGGGAAATTTCTCGGACTTGCCGCCACCATTCTTATGGTTCTTCTGGTGATTTTTACCGAATCGCGGGCCGGCCTGGTGGGGATGGTCTGCGCATTCCTCGCCCTGGCCTGGTATTCCCGTTCGGTGAAAAAAGTGCTTCTGGCGGCCTTTTTGGCGGCGATTGTAGCGCTTCCGTTTATAACCAACACTTATACGAAACGAATAGAGACCATGCGAAGCAGTCATACGCTGGATGCGTCCGCCCGCTCCCGGCTGATTTTGTGGCAGGCCGGCCTGATGGTATTTGCCGACCACCCGATCTTCGGCACCGGTTTCATGACCTATCCCCAGGCGAAAATGGGGTACGAGGACCGTTTTTACAACCTGGATGAAGGTTTCCGAAAATGGGTGTTCCGCCGGGAACATAAGAAGGTGACGCACAATACGTATATCGAGCTTCTTTCCGACTGCGGCCTGATGGGAGGGATCCCTTTCATCCTTCTGGTTTTACTCGGTATCCGCTACGGTTTTCGGGCTCGTTCGCTCCTTTCGAAAAAACATGCCGACCGCCAGGGGATATTGCTCCTGAGCGCGGTGAGCGCCGGCATTACCGGCTTCAGCGTTTGCATCATGACCCTTGATGCTGCCCTGGCCGTCTTTCTCTACGTGCAGATCACGATCGCCTTTTTGCTGATGGATCAGGTCGCGCCCCTTCCCGTGGCACAAACCGACGGGCGTAACGTCGGAATGTTGCCGGAGTCGGCATGAGGGACATGGAGACGGGCATCGAAAGCCTCCGACTTTTCCTGAGGGTCGTCTGCCAAGCTGAATGGGGAGGGGAGACCGATTCGCGCTTGAGGGCGAAGGACTGGTTTTCTCTGTTTCGGAAGGAAGGCACGCAGAAGACCAGGGTATTGGCCTTCGGGCGCAAAGGTTGGCCGATCTTTTTGCTGGCCGGCTGGCTTTTCCGCCTGCGGAGGGGAGGGCGCCAGGTGCTGGCCATGAACGACGGCCTTCTTTCGAGTCTGTTTTTTTCTGATCGTGCGGTGGGATATCGTGCTTTTGCCGCTCGGCACCTGCCCCCGCGCCGTGGTTGGCACCAAAGGCTCCGAGGCTGGGCCCCACTTTCTCTGAGGGCGGCCGGCCGGTATCTCGTTATCGCCTCCGGGGCGAGGCCCCAGGAGGCGACAGGGGTAGCGGATGGGAGAGGGGCTTTCGATTTTCTCTTTTACTCCAACCAGGAAGGCAAGCATCTCTTTCTTGCGACGGAGAACCTGGTGCGGGGAAGTGGGGTCGTGGGAAAGACCGCATGGAATTCCAAGGCCCTGGAGACCGCCGGCCGGGAGTTTCGCACCATGGAATATCTCAGCCGCTTAATATCCCATGTTTCCTTTTCCCCTTTGCCTTCGGGAATCTTGAAAGTCGGAGAGCGTCATTTCTATCTTGAAGAATATGTCGGCGGGCGCACCCTGCGGGACAAGTTAGTCGACCCGGGGGTCTGTCATGATCGGACACAAGTTCAGCAGTACCTGGAGCGTCAGGAGCGATGGTTTGGCGATTATCGAGGTGCATTTAGGGGGGAGGCGCGGCCTCTCTACACCTTTTATTCCTCCCTGTTCGACAGGTACCGACAATACTGGCCCGGTGAAAAAGATGTTCATCGTCTCAATCGCGAGGTCCATTCAGAATTGAAAAGGCTCTCTGCAGGGCACCCCGGTTTGATCCCGGTTATCGCCCACAACGATCTGTGGCCCGGGAATTTCATCATTTGTGGTGAGCGTCTGGTGGTTGTTGACTGGGAGCGTTCAAGCCCTGAAAGTGCCTGCGTTTTCGATTGTTTCTGGATGGTTATTTCGACTGTGATCGAGGTTTATATGGCCCAAATGGGTTTTCACGATTACTCCAGAGGGTTTCGGGCGTTTTGCAGCGGCGAAGATATCCTCTGTAGGGAGAGGCGCGATCGTCTGACGGCCTTCCTGGCTCAATTGAAGCTCAAGGCCTCTCTTTTCCGGTTGTTTCTGTATTTGTTCCTGCTGGAATGGTCCATCCAGGGGGTGCAGGTTTTCGGACATCCAACCCCGATGGACCGTTTGGCGCATGGCGAACTTAAATATTTTCTGGAGGAGGCCCCCGGCTTGGCCGGCCCCTCGTCCCTTCCGGTCTGAGGAATCCCCATGGCATCATCCCGACGCATTCTCACCAATATTCTTTCCAACTGGGCCAATTTGGTCATATCGGTTTTTATGGCCTTTTTCGTCAGTCCCATTGTCGTCCACGGTCTCGGCAAGGAAACGTACGGGGTGTGGGTCCTGATTGTCTCGGTGACGGGATATTTTACCGTCTTGGATTTCGGCATCAACACAGCCATTGTGCGTTACATCTCCAAGTATGTTGCGGAAGGCAACACGGGGCAGGCTCGTCGCGTCTATTCGACGGCCATATCCGTTTTTGGGGTCATGGCCCTGACCATCATCTGCCTGGCTGCCCTTTTAGGACCCTATTTCCCCAAATTGTTTGGCCTCCAACATTTCGGCAGTTCCTATATTTACCTGGTTTTTTTCCTGGCCTGTGTCGATCTCGCTTTCGGCCTGCTCTTTTCGGTTTTCCTCGGCTCCCTCTGCGGTTTGCAGGAATTCCGATTTGTGAACGGGGTGGCGATCGGGACCAACCTGATAAAAAACCTGCTGATCGTCTTTTTTATTTCCCGGGGCTACAGCCTCCTCTCCCTGATCCTGCTGCAGATATTCGGCCATGGTTTTTCGCGGAGTTTGCCAGTACCTGCGTCTCAGGAAACGTTACGGATTTCTGCGATTCCGCATGGCGGGCGGTCCGGCGAAGAACCTTGCGGACTATCTACAACTACAGCATTTACAGTTTCATCATCGCTCTTTGTCTCAAGGTGCTGTTTTACACCGATTCCATCGTCATCGGCTCCCTCATCAGCGTTAAGGCCGTGACCTTCTACGCCATCCCTTCGACGTTGCTCGATTATGTCGAAAAGTTTACCTGGGCCATGATTGCGGTATTGATCCCGGTCATCAGCACCAATGACGCCACTGCAGCCCCAAAAAACAATGCGTCGCTCGTATTCAACCGGGACACGATACGTTCTTTTGATCTGCTTGCCCGTGGTCCTCTCGCTGTTTTTCTGGGGGGACGACTTTATCGGGGTGTGGATGGGGCCCCAGTTCGGAATTCGCTCCCAGTATGTGCTGCGACTCTTGTTGGTCGGTTACGGAGTGGCATTTTCGCAACTGATCGCCCAGGGGATCCTCAAGGGGACCGACCGCCATCGCTGGTTGGCGTTTATCCTCATTTTCGAGGCTGTCGGGAACTTGGGGCTGAGTCTCCTGCTCGCCCGCCCCTACGGTATCGAAGGGGTCGCGGTAGGGACTATGGTTCCGCTTCTGCTCGCCTCGGCGGCCATTCTGGTCTATACCTGCCGTCAACTGGGGCTCTCATGGAGCGGGTATTTGCTGCACGGATACGGCGGGCCCCTTGCCGGACTTGCCATGGCCGTTGTCGTAGGCAAGATGTTGGGCGGCGGGGCGACGACCTACCCGGAAATTTTTGGCAAAAGTGTCACCCTGACGGCGGCATTCCTTGCGGTGGGAGTTCCCCTGAGTCTGACCCAGGAACATCGGGAGGAGGCGATCTTTCGGGCAAAGAAGATTTTCGGAATGGCGGGCCATCAGGGAAACTGAAAACCAATCAGATCGAAGCCGGGGTAAGACATTGAATATCCTCTACTATTATTCATCTCAGCAAGTTCACACGGGATCGCCGCAGGTTTTGTTGAGGCTCATAGATTGCCTTGACAGGGAAAGATATCGTCCTTTCTTCCTGGCAAGCCAAAATGGCGACCTATGCCTGGAGATGAAAAAAAAAGATGTTCCCATCTTGGTTAGTGAACATGGAATGATTTCAAAGGCCGGGTTAGTTAAAAACACCTTCAATTTAAAGAAAATCCTACAATTATTGCGACGCAACAAGATAGACATTGTTCATATTAATGAACTTGGGTACAACTTCGAATTGGTTGTTGCCGCCAAGATTCTGAAAATACCTGTTATA
Organism: uncultured delta proteobacterium; assembly: GCA_963783365.1. Classification (GTDB taxonomy): domain Bacteria; phylum Desulfobacterota; class Desulfuromonadia; order Desulfuromonadales; family CAWANI01; genus CAWANI01. The sequence goes on from CAWANI010000015.1 coordinate 152,240, forward strand.
TTACATAATCATAACCCCGCTGTTTTCAGCCGTAAAAATATCAATTGCCTGTTTGGGGATAAATTTATTTTCGTCTCGAATTCGCTCATAAAAGAATGCAAGGGGAGCGAGAATATCCGAAACAAGGCGGAAGTCGTTTATAATCCGATAGATTTCGAGCATTTTTCTGGAGGGAAATCTATACGCGCGACATTCGGAATTGAAGAAAATCAACGAGTCGTCGGTACGATTGCTCAGATTTGTCATCGGAAGGGGATCGATATCTTTATTGCCACGGCAGAGAAGGTAGCGAAGTCCCTCCCGGACACCCGATTTTTGATTGTCGGGCCTGAAGCGATTGGCGAGGAGGCCTACGCGGCAGAAATGCGGGAGATGGTTCGGGAAAAAGGCCTGGGGGACACGGTCATGTTTCTTGGCCCCAGAAACGATATCCCCGATATTCTGGCCAGTTTGGATCTGTTTTTTTTGCCATCTCGGGCGGAGCCGTTCGGCCTCGTACTGGTTGAGGCGATCGCCGCCGGCGTGCCGGTGGTTGCGAGTTCCGTTGGGGGAATTCCGGAAATCATTGCCAATAGAAAAATAGGCATAGCCATGTCCCTGGATGAGGGCGCCTTTGAGGAAGAGATTGTCGGGTTGTTGAAAGATGAGAACCAAAGGCGAAACTACTCCCGGGACGCGTATCAGTATGCGTATGAACATTTCTCCAAGGAAAAGTTCATCGACGGGTTGAACGCCTTGTACGGGAATCTGGCCTAAACAAAACTTCAGTCAAGGATCACGGGTCACAAAATAGATTTGAGCCGTTCCCTCGCGATGCTTGGCAACTGGTCGAATTCGGAGCGCTTTATGCTGACGAAAATATATGACAATTCTCCCGTCTTTGTGCAGAACATGATGGTTTCAGCGTATGGAGCCAAATTGTTCTACGAGAGATACTTCCGCAGAGACAAGGAATTCATGAATAAATTGATGGAGTCGCAATGGTTCTCTCGGGATCAGCTGATTTCTCTACAGCGAGATAAATTGCGGGAGCTCCTCAGGCATGCCGCCTATTCTGTCCCTTATTACCGCAAGATTTTCGCTGACCTCTCATTGAATTTAGACGACATCAACAGGCTGGAAGACCTTGGCAAATTGCCCTTTTTACAGAAAGAAACCCTCAGGACTAGGGCCAGGGACCTGGTTTCAACCACCATACCTACAGGTAGTCTGGTCCCGCTCAATACCAGCGGCACGACCGGAAAAAGCCTTAGGGTCTATGTTGATCTCCCCTCCCGAAGGAAATGTTACTGCTTTACCTCCCGGTTTCATCAATGGGTTGGGCTGCCTGACAGCCGCCACAATATAACTTTGGGAGGACGTACTATTGTTCCTCATGCGCAAGGGAGGAATGTTTTCTGGCGCTACAATGCGGCCATGGACAATTATTTGTTCAGTATCTATCATATGGCCAATTCAAATCTTCCTTTTTTTTATGAAAAAATTCGAAAATTTCGACCACGCTTTATAGAGGCGTATCCTTCCGCAGCCTATCTTCTATCTCAATTCATTCTTTCAAAAGGACTAGAGCCTGCCCAGCCCCTGGCGGTTATCACCAGCGGCGAAACCCTATTTGAAAATCAACGCGATATAATAGAGCGAGCTTTTGGTTGTCCCGTTTTTGACCAATATGGTTGCACAGAACAGGCTCATTTTGTATCTCAATGCGAATACGGGACCTACCATGTACATCCCGAGTTCGGGCTCATAGAGCTTGTGGACGACCAAGGGAGACCTGTGGCTCCGGGAAGGATCGGAAGGGTTGTTTGTACTAGTTTCATGAACCGGGCAATGCCCCTGATCCGGTATGATCTGGGAGATATGGCAACCTGGGGGGGGGAACCCTGCCGGTGCGGCCGGAATTTTCCTGTCCTACAGAAAATCTACGGAAGGGCCGACGATATGATCAAGACTCCAAGCGGTCGGTTGGTTGGTCGATTAGCATCTGTTTTCAGGGGAATGGATTGCATTAAGTTGGCGCAAATCATCCAAATTAGACTCAACAAAATTGTTGTCAAAATCGTGCCTGGAGATAATTTTAGTTCGAAAATTTTTAATTCCATTAGGATGGAAATGGCTAAAAGGTTGGGTGAGGAAATGGAAATAGAATTCAAACTTGTAGAAGATATAGAAAAGAGTAAAACTGGCAAATTCAAGGTTATAATTTCTGAAATTTGAAAATAACTTTATATGTATGCTTCAAATTCAAATATATTTTGGGTGTAAGTTGAAAGAATACTAATTTTACCATTGGTCATATTTTAGAATTAGTTTTTAAATATTCATATAGATATCTTTGAGGTGAAAATATGAATGAATTAGTTTCTGTAATTATTCCAGCCAAAAATGAAGAGGGTAACATTGAGAGGTGTCTTAATTCACTTATGTGTGTGGATTATCCTAAAGACAATATTGAAATAATTGTCGTAGACAATGGGTCTTTAGACAAAACTGTTTGTATAGCTAAAAAATATGGAGCAAAGGTTTTTGTCGAACCAAACTTAACAATTGCCGGAATGAGGAATTTGGGAGCAAAAAATTCTAAAGGCGATATCTTGGCTTTTGTTGATGCCGATGTTTCTGTTAGTAAAGATTGGATCAAAAACGCAATAAATTTTCTTCAAGTTGATTCTGTTGGATGCGTCGGATGTAGCCCATCAATACCTGTTGATTCAACTTGGGTAGAGAAAGTCTGGCACCTGCATAAAAAGGGGAAACCAGAAACAATCACTCCAAAATGGATTGCATCAATGAATATGTTCGTTAAAAGAGATGTTTTTATTGAAATTGGCGGATTTAATGAGAGCCTAAAAACTTGCGAAGACGTCGACCTGGGGTATAGATTGTCTAAAAAATATAAAATTATATGGTCAAAGAAAATTAAAGCCATACATTATGGTGAGGCTAAAAATTTAAAACATTTATTTAGAAAAGAATTTTGGCGTGGTAAAAACAATTATAGTGGGTTTATGGCTCACGGTTTTGTTTGGCAAGAAATGCCAAGTATAATTATGCCTATATTGTTTTTGGTTTTTATGGTGATATTTTTATTCTCTATTGTTAGTTTTAATATAAACCACATTATTATGAGTTTGTTTTTGTTGTTTTTATTTCCAGTTTTAAAAACAATGATTATATCGTATAAAATTAGTGACATTAGGTATTTTCCACACCTTGTATTGGTGTGGTTGGTTTATTATTTTGCGAGGTCATCGAGTGGTGCTGATGAGCTTTGTGGAATTTTTTGTAAAAAAATGAACAATAGGTTTTTTAGAACTTTGAAATTAAACCACAAATAGTCTAATCATATCCCTGAATCCGTGGGGAAAAATCCTGCATCCCAATTTTACCCTCAAGCAAGTGAGTCAGGGGGGCGTGAATGCGCACAGGATTGGCAAAACCGGCTCTCTGAGAGTCGATGTAAGCTCCGATCTTTGACAGTTTGACCGCAATGCCCCGGTTTGTGCCGGTTTCGAAACGAGTTAGACCGTGAACACTGCCGGTGTCCAGATTTTTCAGATCTATCGGCCCAGCGATCGGCCTATCCGTAGGCCAGACGCTGATAGACCCGATCAAACGCCGCATGGTTGAGGCCACTGTGACGGCTGAAACGCAGATACAACCGCCGGCCGGTCGCGATCAGGCGGGCAGCCAGGTACATCAGCTCCTGCATGACGGTCTTGAGCCGTCGGCGCTTGGCGCCGTGCCGCACCGGCGTTTTGTCGCCGAGCAGCCCGAGCTGGCCGATGAAGCGCAGGATATTGTAGGCGAGCGCGGCGCAGGCCATGATCAGGCTGTTCACCTCGAAGCTTTCGGCGGGCAGCCGCTCCAGGTCCATGTCCGTTTTGAGTTCGCTGTGGAACTGCTCGCTGGTGCCGTGGTCCTCATAGAGGGCGATGATCTTCTCGGCCGGCAGCTTCAGGGAGGTCCACCAGCCTTCGAACTCGATATCAGGCTCCAGCAAGAGCTGGCCCTTCTTGTCGATGGTGCGCTCGGTCACGCGGATCAACGCGGCGGCAGGTCAGATCTCCCGTTTCGTGCCGGTCTCGTCGGTCCAGGATGGGTGTCTCGGACATTTAACAGGGCCACCCGTTTTCCCGGACGCGGTTCGCTGATTCTGCCCTTCGGCAAAGGCCCGACGGTGCCAGAGGGTTTTGCTTTGCCCCCGGGGATTCCATTTGAGGATGTAGTCCATGCGCTCATGCCGGGCCAACTCGATACGGGTCTCCCAGGCATCGTGGGCCGAATCGAGGCGCACCAGAAGCGGCAAGGCCGTCAGCTTCAGCGCCTTGTGCAACACCCGGGCAAGAAACGGAATAAAATTCTTCTGGCTGTGCTGAGAGCCTTCCCGCTGTTCGATCTCCAGCAGCCACCCTTCCAGGGCCAGATAGGCGGCGATCGGGGCGAAACCGTCCATACCCTGGTAGGTGCGGCGAGACCCCTTCTTTCTTGGTGCCGGAGTTGTCCATGGGTGAAGACGTCGATGTCCAGGGGCACATGACCGGTGGCCAGCGCGGAGAACAGGGCTCCGGATTTTTGCAGAAACTCGGTGAACGTAAAAGTCCACGATTGTCGAAACGCTGCGGCGTGCTCGCTTCCAGGCGTTGCCGTAGGGTCGGTTCGGAGGGAACCTTTTGCAAGCCCCAGAGCGTCCCTGAAAAAGTGGTCCTGAACGGAAGACCTCGATGGCCGCGAAGTCGCTCTTGCCGAGGCAGAAGCAAACCGATATAGCTGCGCACGACATCGGCGTGGGAGATGGCTCCCCTTTATCAGCCCGGACACCCCGGCCAGAAGCTTTGCAAGCCGGGTGTAGCGGTTGAGGCACAGACCGATCAGCGCGACGCCGGAGTGGGAGGTGTAGAACTCGTCCTCGGATTTCTCGATAATGAAACGCTTCATGGTATTCACCCGCCAAGTGAAATTTGAACGGGTTGTAGGGTAACACAATTGTCAATAAAATTCAGCAACTTAAGTGCATTCAGCAGGAAATTTTTACGATTGTAATCTCACGGATTCAGGATATCGTAAGCTTCCTCTTCAAGCAGAGAGTTTGCAAGTAGAGTCTCCTGCGTCCCGAAAGTTTCTTTTGATCAGTTGGTGAATTCAATTTGCGGCCCTTCCCCAAGTCGAGTGGGTCGGTTAGGGTACCTCGCATGAAAGATACCGATCTCTACGCTCAAATTCTTGGCATTCGGTCGCCCTGGAAGGTCGCCGAAGTGAAACTCGCCCTTACTGCCGGCGAGGTCAGTGTTTTTGTCGAACATGACCCGGCTATCCCCTTGTCTTGCGGTAGTGTAAAGAATTTTTCGCTTTTTCTCGGCAGTGCCCCTGTCAGGGTTAGCTTGCCTCGGCATCGCCATCTTCAGCTCTAGTTCTTGCTCTCGGAGCAGTCCATATTCAGGTAGCGCTTCGATCCCCATTTTGTCCCGGCTATATGCCGCAGCCGGGCCGCGCACAGCATCAGGGCCGAATGGCCATCGGGAAATGCGCCAACCACCCGTGTTCGCCGGCGGATCTCTTTCATGATCCTCTCCAGGGCGTTATTGGTTCGAATCCGCGTTCGATGCTCGCGGGGAAAATCGTAATAGGTCAGGGGTTCGCCGATCGACTCGCGAATCTTCTGGGCCGCCTCGCTAAGCCTCATCCCGTAGAGTTTTTCGCAGACCTGCTCGGCTTTCTGCAGCGCCGCCTCCTTGTCTTCTGAGGCGTGGATCGCCTTGAGCATCGCGGCGACTTCCTTGACCTTCTTGGCGGGGACTGCGCCGAAGACGTTGCGGTAAGAAATGAACCATGCAGCGCTGCCACTTGCAGTCGGGGTAGAATTCCGCCAGCGATTCCACCAGCCCCATGCAGGCGTCGGTGATGAAGAGCCGCACCCCTTTGAGGCCACGCTCTTTCAAGTGCCGCAGGAACTTGGACCAGCCGGCTCTATCTTCTTTCTGCCCTTCGATCACCCCCAGGATCTTTCGATACCCTTGGGCATTGACGCCGATGGCGACCAGGACCGAGACGTTGCTCACTTCGCCGGCCCAGGCGCGCTTGAGCACGATGCCATCGAGATAAACGTACGGAAATTCCTCCTCGATCGGGCGATTTCGCCACTCTTCGATCTTGGCGTAAACCTTCTTGTTGAGATTGCTGATCGTGCCGGGGCTCACCTTGGTGCCCCAGAGCGCTTCGGTAATATCCTCAACACGCCGGACCGAAACGCCGGCGAGATACATCTCGATCAGGGCCTCTTCCACCGAGGCTTCGCGCCGCCGGTAGCGCTCGATGATGGCTGTTTCAAACGTCTGCCTTCTCAGTTTCGGCACCTTCAGCGTTACCTCTCCCGCCTGGGTCTGCAGCTTTCGCTGGTAGTGGCCCGCCCGGGTATCGGTGCGGGCTTCGTTGCGCTGGTATTTCTCGGCGTCGAGCATGTCGTTGAGGGTCTGCTCTACGGCGCTGCGCACAATCTGCCCGAGGTGATTACGGACAGCGCCCTCATTCAGTTGGATGATCTTGTCCCGATTTGGTGTACAATCCTTCTCCACGGCAGTGTCCTTTCTGGGGTTAGGGTTTACGTTCGGCGACGCAATTCTAACCTCTTGGGGCACTGCCGTGCTTCATGAAAAAAGCAAAAAATATTTTACGTTATCCCTTCAACGTCGCCTCTCTCGCCTGAGCCTGTAGATTTCGCTGGTAATTACAGGCTCGGGTATCGGTTAGGGCCTCGTTATGTTGGAATTTCTCGGCATTGCACAACCGGTATGCTTTGGCATCGAGCGTTTTCATGGAGGGGCTGGTCCACGGTGCTGCGTAGGGGTTGCCCGAGGTAATTTCGAACACCGGCTTCATTCAATTAGATGATCTTGCCACGATTTGATGTACAATCATTCTCTATGGCAGTGTCCTTTCTGGGGTTAGGGGTTACGTTCGGCGACGCAATTCTAACCTCTTGGGGCACTGCCGCGTCTCTTTGATAAGTGGAAAATGTTTTACGTTATGGCCACAAATGTCCTTGGGAGGGCTTCCGGTATTCGCCACCATTGAAATTGGCAACGATCTGCGTTTCATTGGATTGTAATTTCTTCATCTACAAAACTACCTGGCAATGGAATTATCCGATCTCTTCGCTGAGGGAGGGGAGAGGCGGTATTTTCTTTTGCACGTAGGCCAACATCTTGGGGTGTATCACCTGACCTTGCTTGCCCCCCCGAGGACTTTTTCTGGAGGATATTTACTTTTGGTGGTCGCATGACGCCGTAAGTGGCAGGATGATTGCAGGGATTGTTGTTTCGCTAGGCGTCGCTATCGTTGAGGTATTACGCATTGTGCTTAATCGGTCTACTGATTTATATGCTGATGCAACTATCAGGCTGTTTAGGAGCACGAGAAGTGCACTATGGTATTATTAAATCAATTTATATTTGGAGGGAACAAGATAGCATGGAGGGCCATACAGGGAAGACGCTAATCAATATTCCTCAACAAGGTGGTTTTTTTTCGGCAGTCTTTCTGTGAGTCATATATTGTTTTTGTTTTTTTTGTTATCTTAGGCCAAAAAAATTGAGGATGGGGGGATTGCTAAGTGTTTGGAGTGGGATTCTTTTAGTGTGTAAAAACAGGTCTGAATACCAAAAAATCGTTATCAATGTGAAAAATGAAGAATTAGAGCACCCCCAGAAAGGAGAAAGGTAAATATGTTTCCAAAACTAACAAGAACAAAAACTTTTATAATAGTTTTATGCACCATGTTATGTATTCCTTCTATAGCGATGAGTGCAGTTATTTTTCAAGATAATTTTAACTCTACTCCAAGCTGGAATATTGACGGTTCTGCAAACGGTGAATGTGGGCCTCCATGTGCCACAGCCCCAACGGGGTTCCAGGCAACACGATCAATCCCGGGGAAAGGTTTCACTACTCCTCCGGGGCGCATTATTCCGCTACCTGATTCTTTGCCAGATCATACCACTGATACAACCTCGGGTAAGGCATATGTTGTCACCAATGAATCGGATCCTACCCAAAATTGGCCGGGAGATTCCATTCTGGCAAAATATTTCCAACAAGATTACAAAGAACTTTATGTCAGTGTTTGGATCAGAACTCAGCCAGGGTTTAAATGGGCCGGAGTCACTGGTGACGGTGCTGTATCCATGGCAAAGCTTCTGAGGGTGCAGCACTATGACAGAACGGGTAATTTTTTCCAATTCTTCTCTTCGGGGAATACGGCTCCAGTACATTTATGGGAGTGGTATTATTCAACTAAATATGGCAACAGGATTCATACCGCCTATAGATGTGATCCTCAATCAACAGACTATTATTGTTCTGACATGAAATCTGTCGGAAACGGCGGAGGAGATGAGGATTATTTGATCCCAGGCACTGGGAAGCCTTCGGATGGTTGGACTCCTACGTCTAAAGGAATGATTGCTGATGGGCAATGGCATAGAATGTATGTTCATGTTAAATTAAATAGTGCGCCAGGAGTGGCAGATGGGATAATGGAAGAGTATTGGGATGCAGATCCTACTACTGAAACCCCTACATCAGTCGATACCTCCCATGCAAATGTCTCGTTATATACTTACCCAAACGGAGGTTGGGGCGAGAAGCATGTCAATGTTTCATGGGTTTCAGCTAACGCCCCAAATACAGATGTCGGTTGGAATGTCGTCGCTATCGGTGGCAATTCGCACAATTCCTTTGCCGGCCCGGCACCCGCCACGGGAGAGCAGTGGTACGCCTTCGATGATTTGGTCGTCAGTACGACGCCCATTCCTTCCGACTATGTCATCGGCAGCAGCTCTTCCGGTTCTGATACCTCCTCCACGACGGGACCCACGACTGTTGCTCCGCCATCGGATCTCAAGATCATTGAACAGAAATAAACGTTTCTCGTTGTAAGATTTTCCTTCAGGCTTAACCCTATCGCCCTCCAGTTCGCTGGAGGGTTTTTTTGTTTTACCTCTGTTTGTTATTGTAAGTAACAGAAATCTCCTCCGATTTTTTATCTTGCCCTTCGCATTACCCTCCTTTTGACAATGGCTGAAAATATGGTCTATTTATTCAAGTGGAATTAATGTGGTGAAATTTTCAATTCTTCCGTATGAGAATCCGATGGAATTAGAAGCAAGTGATGTTGGGGGCTTCCGCGATTATCGTTGGCCGATCCTCCTAACCGTTCTTTTGTTGGGCGCTCTCTATTCCCGCATTGTCCCGGGAATGGTGTCGGATTGGTACCACGACCCCAATTATTCCCATGGCTTCCTCGTCCCCCTGATTTCAGCCTATTTCCTCTATGAACGGCGGGGGCAACTGCGGAGCGCCGCGGTTCGTCCCAACAACCTGGGGCTTTTGGTCGTGATCGGCAGCCTTCTGCTGTTAATCGCCGGATATGTCGGCACGGAATATTTCTCCATGCGGGCGTCTCTGATCTTTTTGATCGCGGGGATCGTTCTTTACTGGTTCGGCTGGGAAATCCTTAAAATTCTGGGCCTTCCCATCGGGTATCTGCTGTTCATGATCCCGCTTCCGTACATCGTCTACGACGCCATCGCCTTTCCGCTCAAGCTCTTCGTGGCCCAATACTCCGTCAAAGCCCTGAAGGCGATGTCAATAATTGTCCTGCGGGAGGGGAACATCATCATGTTCCCGCAGGTGGTGCTCGAGGTGGCCGATGCCTGCAGCGGGCTGCGATCGCTCATGTCCTTGCTGGCCCTGAGCGTCGCCTACGCCTTTTTGTCGCAAAAAGTTCCCTGGAAGAGAGGTGTGCTTATCGCGGCCGCCGTCCCCATTGCCATCGTGACGAATGGTTTTCGCGTAATTGCCACCGGCGTCTTGGCCCAGTATTGGGGCGCCCGGGCCGCTGAGGGCTTTTTTCACGAATTTGCAGGTCTGGTTGTTTTCGGTCTGGCCATCGTGTTGTTGATCTCTACCGGAGCCCTGTTGAAGAGAGTCGGGCGATGAAAAAGAAATTTCGCTTCTGGATTGTCTATGTACTTTTAATCGGGGCGACCTTTTTTGTCCATCTGCACCACGATATCACCGTGCCGGTGAACCGTCCCCTGCGGGAAATTCCGGCACACCTTCAGGGGTGGCGGATGGTTTCCCAGTGGCATTTCGACGATAGCATCCTGCAGGTGCTGAAACCGACCGATTACGTTTATCGCCAGTATGTCGGGTCTGAAGGGAGTCGGGTTTCTTTCTACCTGGGATACCACGGAGGGGGGAAGAACAGCGGTCCGGTTCATTCACCAAAACATTGTCTGCCCGGCGCCGGATGGCATCGGCTTTCGGAGCAAAATGTCCGTATCCACGTGGGCGGGGAGGGGGTCTCCATGGTTCAGGCTGTATACCAGAATGGCGAAAGTAAAGAACTTTTTCTCTACTGGTTTCAGGTCATGGGGAAATGCCTCACGAACGAGTACTCCTTGAAACTGACGGATATCTTCAATTCAATCGTTCACGGAAGGAGGGATGCGGCTTTTATACGGATTTCCATTCCTTTCGACGGCAGCGATAAAAATGCATTGGCGACCGGGCGGCGTTTCGTTCGGGATTTTTACCCGGTGATCGAGTCGTTTCTGCCACGGTAGCGGTATCTTCTTTCTCAGGTCCGGCTGAAATTGCCGAATGAAGTTTATGGGACAGATGCTTTTATCCAGTCTCTCTATTTTCTTGTTGGTGGCCTACTGTACACACCAGCTGTGGACGCGCCGCGACCGGAATTCCATGGTCTTGGTCGGGGTTTTTCTCGTCTGCGCCTCTGTAGAAACTTTTGATCTGCTGGCAATCCTTTTCCCGTCCGCTCTCCCGGTATGGAAGAGGGGAGCTCTCATTTCCGAGAGCCTTCTGCCTTTTGCGTTTTATCTTTTTTCTCTGATCTTTTATCGGCGTGAGGCTCTCAAGACCCTTTCCAAATTCCAGGTCGTCATCCTGGTTGTCGCCTTGGTTTTTGTCCCCGTAGCTGTCTTTCTCCCCTTTGAAAGTTTTTTCTATTCCCCCGACTTTGTAACTGAAAAGATGCTCTTTTTGGGGCAACCGGGATATTTATATTTTATTGGCATTGTTTCTTATCTCGTTTTTTCCCTGGTCCAACTCGAACGCACCTACCGGGCGCTGTCGAAGCTTGACCGGTGGCGGGTCAAATTTGAATTGATTGGCATCGGAGCCCTGCTGGCCATGCTGGTGGTTTATTACAGCCAGGGATTGCTCTATCGATCGATCAATATGAACCTCTTGCCGGTGCGCAGCGTCGCGATTCTGGTAGGGGTCGGGATGATGATTTTCTCGCGGCTGCGGCGGGGGGATGCCCGGTCGGTTTCAATCTCCCGGGAGATGGCATTCCGATCCGTTGTGGTTCTGATGGTCGGCGTCTATTTTCTCGGGCTGGGCTTGATTGGCGAGGGGATGCGGTATTGGGGGGATTCTTCCCAGAGGTCCTTCCTGATCGTTCTCGGTTTCGTCAGCGGCATCGCACTGGTGGTTATTCTGCTGTCTGAGACATTGCGGCGAAAGATCAAGGTATTCATCCATAAAAATTTTTATACGCAAAAATACGACTATCGGTCGCAATGGCTGGCATTCACCAATAAACTATCGGCGGCCAGAAACGAAGAGAACCTTCAGGAAGGGATTCTGTCTTTTTTCATGGAAGCCTTTGCCGTACAAGGGGCAACTTTGTTCCTTTTCGACACCGAAGGGGGCATATATCGGAATTTTGCCGGCGCCGGAAACTCGGTCGCTGACCGCGTTTTTGAAAAAGAGAACGCCTTGATTCATTACCTGGTAGAGGAGAAAAAGGTCTTTTATCCCGGTGAAAAAAATCCTCCCGGGGAAGTCATAACAGAAAATGGGGCATTTTTGGAACGGAACGGCATTTCCTTTATCGTTCCGATGCAATTGGAGGAGCCGCTGGAAGGGTTTGTGGTTTTGGGTCGCCAGATCAACGGTAGGGAAAGACCCACTTATGAAGATTTCGATCTGATGAAAATGCTGGCCCGCCAAGCCATCTCTACCCTTTTGAGTTTCAAGCTGTCGGCCCAACTGTCGACGGCGCGGGAATTGGCAGCGATCGGCAAGGTGTCGGCTTTTATGCTCCACGATCTCAAAAATCTGGTATCCGGTTTGGCCCTGGTAAGTGAAAATGCCAGAAGCTACCTTGATGAACCCGAATTCCAGAAAGACATGCTCGAAACATTGGAATCGACGGTCGTCAAGATGAACGGGATGATCGTTCGGTTGAAAAATCTTGAAGAGAAAGCGGCTTTGAGCTTGGAGGTCTGCGATTTAAGAGAAATCGTCTCCGACGGAGTTCGGGCGGCTCGGTCAGGATCGTTTGCTTTTAAAGGGGAGCCGGTATTCGCCAGGGTGGATCCTGTGGAAATTCACAAAGTGGTGCTGAACCTGACGCTCAATGCCTTGGAGGCCGTCACCGACCCGGCTGCCGTATCTGTCGAGGTCGGCAGTGGGGCCCTGGCCTATTTCAGGATTACCGACAAGGGGTGCGGCATGTCCGACGATTTTGTTCGCGAGCGACTATTCAAGCCGTTTGAAACCACAAAGAATAACGGCTTCGGGATAGGGCTGTATCAATGCAAGAATATTGTCGAGGCCCATGGCGGCAGAATCGAAGTTGAAAGCGGTTTGGGAAGGGGGACGGCTTTTACCGTACTGCTGCCGCTGGCGGACAAGGGCGGTTGATCGTGCGGATGTGTTGATTGGTGATCATTGCCGGGAGAGGAAAATGGAAAAACTTCTCATTGTAGAAGACGGAGCGGAAATCCAGAAGCAACTCCGATGGGGGCTGGGAAGAGATTATAAAATCATAGCGGCGAAAAATGCTGATCAAGCTTTTGAGTTATTCGGCCTGCACCGACCGAAGGTGGTCACGCTCGATCTGGGCTTGCCCCCCGAGGCCGACGGAGTGAAAGAAGGCCTGCGCTGTATCCAGGGCCTGTTGCAACAGAACAGGGCGACCAAAGTCATCGTTCTTACGGGCCATGATGAAAGGGAAAACGCTCTGAAGGCGGTTCAGTTGGGGGCCTATGATTTTTATCACAAGCCTATCGTCCTCGAAGAACTCAAAGTCATCCTCTCCCGCGCTTTCCATCTGGCGGGTCTCGAGGCCGAGCTCGGGAGGTTGCAAACCGCTTTGGAAAAAGAACGGTCGGGATTTTTCGGGATTTTCGGCCAATGTGCCGAGATGGCGGAAGTTTTTACCACGATCCGCAAGGTGGCCACCTGCGATGTCCCGGTACTGCTACTCGGTGAAAGCGGCACCGGCAAGGAACTGGTCGCCCGCGCGATCCATGAGGAGAGTCTCAGAAAGGATGGCCGATTTATCCCGATCAACTGCGGAGCCATCCCCGAAAACCTACTGGAGTCGGAACTGTTCGGTCATGAAAGAGGCGCTTTTACCGGAGCGCACGGTCGGCTTCAGGGAAAGGTGGAATATGCCGACCAGGGGAGTTTGTTCCTGGATGAAATCGGGGAACTGGCTTTGCCGTTGCAGGTCAAGTTGCTCAGGTTTCTCCAGGAAAAGAAGATCCAGCGGGTCGGGGGGCGTGAAGACATTGCAGTCGATGCCAGAATTATCGCTGCGACCAATATCGATATCGAGCAGGCGATTGGCAATGGCGCTTTTCGGGAGGACCTCTATTACCGGATCGGGGTGATAACGATCAGTTTGCCGCCCCTGCGGGAGCGGGGAGACGATGTTATCTTATTGGCCAACCTTTTTCTGCGTCGGTACAGCGATGGATTCGGCAAGAGAATTCGGGGGTTCAGTGCCGCCGCGCTGGAGGCGCTGCGCGTCCACAACTGGCCGGGAAATGTCAGGGAACTGGAGAATAAAGTCAAGCGGGCGGTCGTTCTTGCTGAAACTCCGATTGTGGAGGCGGCGGACCTCGGTTTTACCGAACCCCCAGCAAATTTTCTGCGAGCGGATCCCAGGTTTGATGGCTTGACGCTGAAGCAGGCCAGGGACCAGCTCGAAAGAGAGCTGGTCGCTCTGGCCATCGAAAAGCAGGAAGGCAACATCGTCAGGGCAGCCGATACGCTCGGAGTCAGCCGACCGACCATGTATGACCTGATGAAAAAACATTGCCTGCATGTTCCTCAGGCCCAACAGTGATGGCGTCGTAAAAACTCACCAACTGCTGCGTTGCTGCAATGGATCTCGCTGCTTCGACGTACGGTAGTACGCCTCACTGCTCGACAATTGCGCGCCTTGCATTTGGCGTTTTTTGCTTACCCATCAGTCATTAGCTTTCTTGCGAAAGCATCAACAGTGACTTTCCCCGGGCGCGATCGCGCCCGGGAAAAGTCCCCTCCTTTATGCGGACCTTGAAGGTCCAGGATGAAGCGACCGGTTTTAATATGGCTGGGTCGTAAAGCTGCCCGTTATGCTTTCCACCTGCGATTGCCCGTCGTTGACCACGACTTTCCAATAATACTTCGTTGAGGGCTGCAAGTCGGTTACGTTGTAGTAACTATCGGTGAGCCCAGAGACGACCTTGGTGAATAGCGGGGCGGGGGCTGGCGTTTGACTCGTGCCGGTTCCGGGGGAGGTTGTTCCCGTTCCGGTGCCGGCATCGGTGCCAGTGGTGCCAGTGGTGCCGGAAGTGCCGGAAGTGCCGGAAGTGCCGGAAGTGCCGGAAGTGCCGGAAGTGCCGGAAGTGCCGGAAGTGCCGGAAGTGCCGGAAGTGCCGGAAGTGCCGGAAGTGCCGGAAGTGCCGGAAAGAGAGGCGGTTCCGCCGGGGAGTGTTATCGTGCCCCCGGAGCCGATGTCGACCGGCAGGGTGAGGCCTGACAGGTTGCTGTTATCCGCACCGCAACTGCTGAGTGTCAGGGTCAGGCCGAAAAGCGCCAGAGTGAAGAGAGATTTCATCCGCTTGCGGCGCGAGGGGATCAACCCGAAAAGTCCCAGGCAGAAGGCTCCGGCCAAAAGGGTCGAGCGACCGGCCGGTGGAAGGGACCCGGTTTGGTTGGCGGCAACATTGGCAGGATCGAGATTGGGGTCGGTTCCATAATAAAGCGTGTAAGTAGCATTAGTCCCGGCAGGAGGTTCGCTCCAGTTGAACTGGGTCGGTACCTGGACATCGGCATCTCCATTGGCGGGGTAGTTCAACGCGGGAACCCACTGACTTGCAACGATATTGGATAAACCGCTTTCGTTCTTCGAGGCATCATAAGCGGAAACCGCAAAGTAATAGATCTGGCCGTCCGGCAGGTTGGTCAGAGTCGCTGTCGTGTTGTTGCCGACGTCGATGGGGGAGACACCTTCTGCAGCACTGCTTCCATCGAGGGGGGTGCTGGAAGAGCCTGCTTTATAATAGACTTTATATCCAACCACATTGGGGTCGGTACTTTGAACCCATGACAGGGTCACATCTCTGGCGAAAGCAAAAGAAGCTCCTGAAATGATGATGAGAGAGGCCAATAGTACATAGCTTAAGATTTTTTTCATTTTCATTTCCATTGTGATACTTTCCTGTTGATGGCTAGAGTTATCCCGTGGCATGGGCCTCCGTGATCCTGTTTATGGATTTTTGCGAAGGCATCTGTTTGTACGCACAAATCCAATTGCCTTTCGGACTTGTGCAAATTGAATGCCCAGGCAGGGGAACCATAATGAAAAAGCTATCGGAAGACGTGATGACAGGGCTTTAAAGATCGAAGGTTTGATAAATTTAAGAAAATCATTTTGCAAATCCTGTGCGGCGAAAATCTATTCCGTCAAATGGAGAACGAAGAGTGTCCTTTTAGGGCAACCCTTTGTCGCGTAAGGCAATTTGATGTAAAATCCTCTTCGTTTTGAGAGCAACCGATGGACAAGACTGGCCGGGAATTTGAATTTTCCCTTGGTTGATGCCGTGGGTTTGGGTATATTACGACCGTTCGACGATGACCTCTGCCTCTGGAAAGGGGGCGAAAATGTGTGGTGCAGCACTATTTCGCTCCTGAGCGGCTTGAGACCAATTCCCACCTCTATCCGATTTTTTAATTCGTGACGACTGAATCTCCTCTCCATTTCAAAAACGTTTGCGTTGTTCTGGTGGAACCCCAGGGGGCGTTGAATATCGGTTCGGTTTGTCGGGCGATGGGCAATTTCGGATTTTCCGACCTGCGTCTGGTGAACCCTCAAGTCGACCATCTTGGCGAGGAGGCCCGACGGATGGCGGTCAAGGCCGGGGCGTTGCTGGAAAGTGCCCGAATCTTCGAAGATCTCGCCGCAGCGCTGGCCGACTGCCATCTGGCGCTGGGAACGACCCGGCGCTTCGGCAAGTATCGCGAACAGTTTCTTCACCCCGACGAGGCGGGAGCGTTTCTGGCGCCTTGGACGGAAAAGGGTCGGGTAGCCCTGGTTTTCGGTCGTGAAGACAAGGGGTTGCTGACCTCCGAGCTGGATCTTTGCCAGCGGTTCGTTACCATTCCGACCAGCGAGGAGTTCCCCTCCATGAATCTTGCCCAGGCCGTGGCCCTGTGCCTGTATGAGACGGCCAAGGCTGCCGCAAGGGATTCCGGTCCACCCCACGGACGCAAGAAATTCGCCTCCGGGAAAATCCTCGAATCGATGTATCGGCACATGCGCCAAACCCTTTTGGAGATCGAATTTCTCGATCCCCAAAATCCTGATCACATCCTCCGGACGTTTCGCAGAATATTCGGACGAGCGGGCCTCAATGACCGGGAAGTGAGGATTTTCCACGGCCTTTGGAGCCGCATCGATTGGGTTGATCAAGAGCGGAAAAAAAGTTCCGGACGAAAGTGACGTTTCGCCGGGACCCGGTTTGCTCCGTCTGCCAAAGAACCTCCTCGACCGAAACCCGCGCTCTGACTCTCCGCGGGTTATTACTGTTACGAAAAACGGACCGCCTGCATGATTCGAAATCTTTCCATCGAAACCCTGGCCTTCGGCGGCAGCGGTGTTGGCCGCGTTGACGGGAAAGTCATTTTTGTCCCGTTTACGGCCCCTGGCGACGTCGTCGACTGCCGTATCGTGCGGGAGCGCAAGCGCTATGCCGAAGGAGAACTGGTACAGGTCGGCACACCTTCGCCCGAGCGGAGAACGCCCCCATGCCCGGTATTCGGGGAGTGTGGCGGGTGCCAGTGGCAGCATCTTTCCTATGAGGTCCAGAGCGCATGGAAATCGAGGATTTTCGGCGACATCCTTCAGCGGCAATGTCGGCTTCCTTCAGAAAGCCTTAAATCGTTGGCTCCCGCCCCGCGGGAGTGGGGCTATCGCAGCCGTGTCCAGTTCAAATGCCGGCAGACCGCCAATGGGTTTGTCATGGGGTACTACCGCCGGGGAAGCCATTTCGTGGTGGACGTTTCGCACTGCCCGATCGCCCATCCCCGATTGAATGAGGTGCTGACATATCTGCGCCGGCATCTGCCCACGATTCCCTTCCCGGAGCGGATTCCGCAGGTCGATCTGGCGGTGGGCGATGACGGCAGGGTCCGGGCCGAAATCCATTTGTTCGGGGAGGGGGCAGAGACACTGATGCCCATTCTGGCCCGGCTGGCCATGGAGGGCGGGTTCTCCTGTTTTTTGCAGACCGGACGCAAGGAAACCCTCCGCTGGGTCCATGGGGAGGAGGATCTCCTGCTGGAGGTCGATCATCCCCCATTGCAGCTCGCCTTTGGTCCCGGTGGGTTCGCCCAGGTGAACCTTGAGCAGAACCAAGCTCTGGTCGCCGAGGTGGTTCGTGAAACGCAACTGAGCGGCCGAGAACGGGTACTCGACCTGTTTTGCGGAATGGGGAACTTTTCGCTCCCCCTCGCCCGGCGGGCTGCCGAGGTGGTGGGGGTGGAAGATTATGTGCCTTCGATAGAAAAGGCGCGGCACAATGCTCGGGTCAACGGGGTTGGCAACGCCCGGTTTTTCGCCCGCTCGGCGCAAGGAGCCGCTGGTGAAATGGGGAAGGGGTCCGTCTTTGATCTGGTGCTTCTCGATCCTCCTCGGACCGGGGCTTATCAGGTCGCCAAGGAACTGGTGGCAACTGCTCCCGGGCGGATTCTTTACGTATCCTGCGACCCGCCAACCCTGGCCCGGGATCTGGTGCCCCTGCTGCATGGAGGTTATTCGGTGGTCTGGTCACGCCCTTTCGATCTGTTCCCGCAAACCCATCACATCGAAAGTCTTACCCTGCTGAGCCGAACCGGCTAACCGTGCAGGGCCTGATTGCCGACACCGTTTCGGGAGCATTCTCGGGGGAGAACTGCTATACTCTTCAACAAAAGGAATGGTTCTTTCTGAAAGATCTCGTGGTGGGCCCGGTCGCAGAGGGGGGAGATATGCGGGAGAGAAAAAGATGAAAAATTTGCTATTGATCGTTGGGGCGTTGCTCTTGATCCTTCCGTTTCCTGCGCAGGCGGAAACGATTCAGGTGGGAGCGGGGACTTCTCTGCATCTTTCTCTGCCTGATAAAAACTGGGTTCTCTCACATCAGGCGCCGGCCTTTTTGGTTGCGCAAACCCGAGCGCAGATAAAGAGTGACCTTCTTGCCCAGGGGCAAGACGCCTCTGCCGAGCGTGTCCGGAAAATCGCTCAGCAGAGGCTTGACGCCAACGAGGCCTTTGTTTTCAACCCTGCCAGCGGGGCCGTTCTCACCATCGATTTCAGCCGTGAGCGCCCCGGGGAGGAGCCCCCCGACGCAGAGGATATCGCCGCCTCGTCCCGCTACGCACTGGGTTCGCTGCAAAGCGAGAAAGGGGTTCGCCTGATTTCCAAGAACGCCGGTGAAACCGAGGTGAGGGGGGCCAGCTTCGCATACCGCATCGAAGCTCATTTCACCAGAGATGGGAAGCCGAAAAAGTTCCTCGGCATTGTCGGTTATCTCCGACCCTGCTGGTTTTATTTCTACTACACCGATCCGCTTGAAGATAGCCGGGATTACGGGAGCATGGTCAGAATCCTGCGATCCATCTCCCTGACGGAGAGCGGAAAGCCCTGAGCCTTTTTTCCCTTGCAATATCGTACTATTTATGGTACCTAGTAAATGTTTTATATGTTCACTCAAAAAAAGTGGGCCAGTCGCTCACTTTTTTTATTTCGAGCCCCGCTGAAGCGGGGTGAAAGCTCCCTTGAGACGACAAAAATTGGTAGGTGTTTCAGGGAGCGCGGTCGGAACCGGAAATCTTAGGGGAACCAGAGAGTGGCGCAAGAGACGATTCTGGAAACGGTGCAGCAATTGCTGGAGCCCATCCTGGAAGATATGGCTCTTGAACTCGTGGACCTCGAATTCAAACGGGAAGGACGCGACTGGTTTTTGCGTATTTTTATCGACAAACCCGGCGGCGTTACTCTGGATGACTGCGCCGAGGTAAGCCGGGGAGTCGGTGCCGTACTTGAAGTCGAGAACGTGATCGAAACCGCCTATCGCCTGGAGGTCTCTTCCCCGGACTCGACCGTCCCTTGAAGAAGCTGCCGGACTTTGAGCGATTTCAGGGGGAGCTGGTCAAGGTCAAGACCTTCGAGAAAATGGACCCCGACGGTCGCGGACATGAGCGGAAAACCTTTGTCGGTGAGTTGCTGGGGGTCGAAGAAGGTCGGGTGCGGATTCGCCAGACGGACAAAAAGGGCGGGGTGGTCGCATTCCCTCCGGAGGCCATCGCCAAAGCCAATCTTGAACCGGACTTTTGACCGGGGACGCGGCTTTCGGCTCTATCCGAAATCGCTTGACGGCAAGGCCCGAAAACGCTGAACCGAGAACGCACTTTAAGTAAATATTTCTTAGAAGGTAGATCTAAATAATGCCGGGATGCGACAGGCTCTCGCGCAGACGCCTAGGGGGTTACTGCGATGGTTGTAAATCTTAACCATATTATCGATCAGGTTGTAAAAGATAAGGGGATCGACCGGACCGTTCTGGTTGAAGCCCTCGAATCCGCTGTTTTGTCCGCCGCCAACAAAAAGTATCGCAATACGCGGGAACTCGAAGCTCATTACAACGATGAGCTGGGGGAGGTCGAGCTTTTTGAATTCGTTACCGTGGTGGGAGAGGTGGAGGATTCCTACAAGGAGATCGACCTGGAGGAGGCGCGGGAAATCGATCCCGATGTCGAGATAGGCGACTCCCTCGGCATGAAGATGGACGCCAGCAATTTCAGCCGGATTGCCGCCCAGACCGCCAAGCAGGTGATTATCCAGAAGGTGCGCGAAGCGGAGCGGGAAGGTGTCTTCAATGAATTCAAGGATCGGGTCAGCGAGCTGGTGAACGGCATCGTGCGGCGATACGAGCGGGGCGATCTGATTGTCGATCTCGGCCGGGCCGAAGCGCTTCTTCCCCATCGGGAGCAGGTGCCGCGGGAAAACTACCGGCAGGGAGACCGGGTTCGTGGCTATATTTCCGAGGTCAAAATGTCTCCCAAGGGACCCCAGATCATCCTCTCCCGGACCCATCCCGGACTGGTCGCCACCCTGTTTCATTTTGAAGTTCCCGAGATCGCCGAGGGGATCGTAGAGATCAAATCCGTGGCCCGCGAGCCCGGCAGTCGGGCCAAGATCGCCGTCCTCTCGCATGATCCGGATGTCGATCCGGTCGGAGCCTGTGTCGGCATGCGCGGCTCCCGGGTTCAGAATGTCGTCTCCGAACTTCGCGGGGAGAAGATCGACATTATCCCCTGGACGCCGGACATTGCCCGGTTTGCCTGTTCGGCCCTTTCTCCTGCCGAGGTGACGCGGGTCTACGTGGACAACGAAGAGCAGGCGATGGAAATCATCGTCCCCGACGACCAGCTTTCGCTGGCTATTGGGAAGAAAGGCCAAAATGTTCGTTTGGCCGCCAAGCTGACAGGTTGGAAAATCGATATTAAGAGCGAAACCCGCGCCGCCGAAGCAGAACTCGAAGAGTTCGCTGAGAACGCCGAGGCCGAGGAAGAGGACGCGGGCGTTGCGGAAGAGGCACCCCTCTCTCCCGAGGCTGAAGGTGTTTCGGAAGCAGAGGGCACGGCAGCCGAAGAGCCCGCGATCGAAGTAGCCGACGAGGGAGAAGTCGAGGAGTAGAGATTGTCTGCTGCTGAAAAAAGGGGACAGCGAACCTGTCTCGGATGCCGACGAGTTCTTGACCAGAGCCAGTTTGTGCGGTATACCCTTTCCCCTCAAGGCGAAGTGGTTGTCGATTATCGGCAAAAACTTCCCGGGCGAGGGGCTTATACCTGTCTCGATCGCAGCTGCATCGTCGATGCTGTCAAGCGGCGGCAGTTCGACCGGGCCTTTCGTGGAAAGAACGTCGCTCCCGAAGCGGAGAGGCTGATAAAGATGGTTGCCGACCGCGTTCGGGAAAGCGCCCTCGGGTTCTTGGGGATGGCGCGAAAATCGGGGAATGTCGTCACCGGGGGACAGGCGGTGCAGGAGGCTCTGGGGACTCCCGGGAACCTGGCCCTGGTCCTTCTGGCGACGGATACTTCGGCGGGAATCGCAGGCAAGGTCAGCGCAAAAGCTGCAGCGACCCATGTGCCTTTTTTTCGGTTCGAAGATAAGGAAACTCTGGGGCGGCAGGTCGGAAAGATCGAGCGCAGCGCCGTCGGGATCAAAGCGGGGCCTCTGGCCGAAAAGTTATCGATCGAGCTGTTACGATATATGAACATCGTAGGGGAGAGTTGATGGGAAAAACACGGGTATATGAATTAGCGCAGAGGTTGGGCCTTGAGAATAAGGCGCTCCTGGAAAAGTTGCATGAGAGGGGCATCGACGCCAAGACGCACATGAGCGTCCTGGAAGAGGAGGACCTCCAGAAATTCGAGGAAGCCGCCGCGCCCAAGGTCGAAAAGGTCGAAGAGGAGCGGATCACGCCGGGCATTATCCGCCGGCGTCGTAAGGAGGTTCCCAAGCCTGTAGCTGCGACTCCCCAGGCTGTTGTGCCTTCCGAGGTAGAAACGGGCGAGACCGAACCTGGCGCCGAGCAGGTTCCGGAGGTGGCTGAGTCTGCGCCGGCCGAGCCCCAGGACGCTCCCTCTGAAACTCCCGTGTCCGCTTCGGTTCCCGAGGTGGGCGGCGAAACCCGGGAAGCGACCGAGAAGGCGCCCCTGGCCGAAGAACCTGCCGCCGCTCCCGAGGAGCAGGCTGCCGCGCCGGTTTCTGCCGAGGCAAAACCCTCCGAGCCAGTAGAAAAGCCGCCCAAAAAGGAAGCCAAGGTCGAAAAGGCCACGCCTTCCAGGGCCAAGATTCTCGGGCGGGTTGAGCTTCCCCAGGCTCCGGCAGCGCCGCGACGGGAAGAGGCCGGCAACGGTCGGCCGCGTCGCGCCGACAGTGGCCGGCCCGAGCGTGCCGGTGGGGGGCCAGGCGGGCCCCGTCAGGCTCCTGCAGCCCGGCCGGGACGCCCCGCTACGCCGGGTCCCGTGCCTCCGGCCGGACCGGGCGAACCCTTTCCCGGTAAGGAACCCCGAGGCGGGAAAAAGAAGAAGAAGGGAAAAGGCGCCGATTACAGCGAGGCACGGGGTGCCCGCAGTGAAGGCGCCCGGCGCCGTGACCGGCGGGAAGTTTTCGAGCCGCAGCGCAGCGACAAACTCCGCCGGGGCCGCAGGGCGGCTAAGCCCACCAAGAAAACGGAAGTCACCGTTTCCAAGGCGATTAAGCGGATCATTCGGATCAGCGACGTGATCACTGTCGGCGAACTGGCCAAGCGCATGGGCGTAAAGGCCAATGACCTGATCAAGGAACTGATGCGTCAGGGGTCGATGGTCACCATCAATCATCCCCTCGATTTCGAAACGGCCGCTCTTCTGGCCACGGAGTTCCAGTACGAGGTCGAAAACGTGGCCTTTGATGAAGAAACGATTCTGGAACACGACAGCCTGAAGGAGGGAGAAGAGGAAAAACCCGAGGATCTCAAGCCGCGGCCGCCTGTGGTGACGATCATGGGTCACGTCGATCACGGCAAGACCAGTCTGCTGGACGCCATTCGGGCGACCAATGTCACGGCCGCCGAAGCCGGAGGCATTACCCAGCATATCGGTGCATACGATGTTGAGCTGGAAGGAAAGAAAATCACCTTCCTCGATACCCCGGGTCACGAGGCATTTACCGCCATGCGAGCTCGTGGGGCCAAGGTTACGGACATCGTTATCCTGGTTGTGGCCGCCGATGATGGCGTCATGCCGCAGACCAAGGAGGCGATCAATCACTCCAAGGCCGCCGAAGTCCCTCTTATTGTGGCGATTAATAAAATCGACAAACCCGATGCCAACCCCGACCGGGTCAAGCAGGAACTCACAGAGTTCGGTCTGGTGCCCGAGGATTGGGGGGGCGATACCATCTTTGTCGAAGTGTCCGCCAAACAACGTCAGAACCTCGATACCTTGTTGGAGATGATTCTGCTGCAAGCCGAGGTCATGGATCTCAAAGCCAACGCCGATAAGCGCGCCAAAGGCACCATCGTCGAGGCGCGGCTTGACAAAGGGCGCGGTCCCGTAGCGACGGTTCTCGTTGAAAGCGGCACCCTTCGCATCGGCGACCCGGTCGTGAGCGGCGTGCATTACGGTCGCGTGCGGACCATGACCGATGACCGCGGTGCGCGGGTCGAAGAGGCCGGGCCTTCTTTCCCAGTCGAGGTCACGGGCCTTTCCGGTGTCCCCGAGGCGGGGGACCTGTTCCACGCCGTCGAAGACGAAAGGGCGGCAAAGGATGTAGCTCAGCACCGGCAGCAGAAACTGCGCGAAGCGGAGCTCGCCAAGACCAGCAAAATCTCCCTGGAGCAGCTCTATGCCCGCATTCAACAGGGCGACGTCAAGGAGCTCAAGGTCATCCTCAAGGCCGATGTGCAGGGATCGGTCGAGGCGGTCAAGGATTCGCTCAGCAAGCTGTCCACCGATGCCTGCCGACTGTTGGTGATCCATACCGGTGTCGGGGGGATCATCGAGAGCGACGTTTCGCTGGCCTCGGCCTCGGACGCCATTGTTCTCGGTTTCAACGTTCGCCCCGAGCCGAAGGCCAATGCGTTGGCCGAAGCGGAAGGGGTGGATATCCGGCTGTACAACATCATTTACGATGCCGTTGCCGACATCCGCGATGCCATGGAGGGACTCCTCGCGCCCACCCTCCGGGAAAAATATCTTGGCCGGGTGGAGGTGCGCGATACGTTTATCGTCTCCAAGGTGGGCACGATCGCCGGCTGCTATGTGCTCGACGGAAAGATCCAGCGCGGTGCTCAGGTGCGGCTGGTCCGAGACAATGTGGTCGTCTGGCAGGGCCGGTTGAGTTCGCTCAAGCGGTTTAAGGACGATGTCAAGGAAGTAGCGAGCGGTTACGAATGCGGCATCGGCCTGGAGAACTACAACGATATCAAGGTTGGAGATATTATCGAAGTCTTTGAAATTGAAGAGGTGAAGACGACCCTCTGAGAATCGGGAGCCCTCTATGGTGGTCGGTGTCCTCAGAATCGAGTTGATTCTTTACTCCCCGCAGAACCTCAAGGAAAAGCGGGGGATCGTTCGCAAGATACTTGATCGCTGCCGGGTGCGGTTTCCCGTCTCCTGTGCTGAGACGGGATTACAGGATCTCTGGCAGAGATCCGAAATGGGGTTTGCCGTTGTCCATGGCGAGGAAGCGCCCATTCAGACGATCTTTGCCCGGGTTGAAGAGGAGATCGCTCGAACGGGAGTGGCCGAGGTGAGTGCCCGGCAAACTGAATTTCTGCATTTCTAACGAAGGGTGTTTGCTTGGAATCCCAAAGGGCTCGCCGGGTTGGTGAGCAAATTCAAAAAGAAGTATCGGCGCTGCTGGTGAAGGGGTTGAAAGATCCGCGCATCGGATTTGTCACGATTACGGGCGTCGAGGTAACCCCGGATCTGCATCTGGCTCGGGTCTATTTCACCGTCATGGGGGATGCCGCCGCCCGTAAAGAATCCGAAAAAGGGCTGAAAAGTTCGGAGTCTTTCATTCGCCGCGAACTTGGACGGCGGCTGCGCACACGGTATGTCCCCGACATCATCTTTCAGTACGACTCCTCTCAGGAATATGGCAACCGGATCGAGTCGCTCATTCAGGAAATACATGCCGACGAAGATGATCACGGCGATCGCGAAGATAATTAAGGAGGGGCGACGCTTTTTGGTCGCGTCTCACGAAAATCCCGATGGCGATGCTCTTGCCTCCACCCTGGCGTTGGCCAACGCCCTGCGGGAAATGGGCAAAGAGGCGGTGGCGTACAATGTGGATGGCGTCCCCGAGGGGTTCGCCTTTCTGCCCGGTGCATCGACCGTGGTGCGTGAGCTCGAAGGCCGTGAGCCTTTCGATGCCTGTTTTGTTCTCGATGCCGGAGAGTTGCGCCGGGCCGGTAATCACCTGCGGTCAGTATGTCGCACCCTGATCAATATCGACCATCACCCCTTCTCGGAAGATTTCGGCGAAATCTATTTTGTCGATGAAAAGGCAAGCGCGACCGGGGCCCTGATCTATCGTATTCTGAAGGGCATGGATCACCCGATTTCGGACGCTGTGGCGCCTTGCCTGTACACAGCCATTCTCTCCGATACCGGTTCTTTCCGCTATTCCAATGCCGACCCCGAGGCCTTCCATATTGCCGCCGAAATGGTTCGGGGGGGCGTCGATCCCTGGAGCGTCGCCTCCGGGCTCTATGAAAGCCAGGATGAAAAACGGCTGCAGCTGCTGGCCAGAGCCCTGGCGACCCTGACGACCTCTTCCTGCGGCCGTCTCGCCTCGGTCAGCGTTACTACGGCGATGATGGAGGAGACCGGTGCCGGGCCTGAACATACCGACGGTTTTGTCAATTACCCCCGTTCCATACGGGGGGTCGAGGTGGGACTTTTCTTCCGTCAAATCGGGCCGAACGCCTTCAAGGTCGGATTTCGCTCTAAGGGCGCGGTGGACGTGGGCGCCCTCGCCAGGGAGCTGGGGGGCGGCGGACACCATAATGCCGCCGGCGCCGTGGTCGAGGGAACTCTCGAGCAGGTACGCTCCGCCGTCCTGAAGCAGGTCGAGGGGCTTTTGGGGTAAGCGGCGTGGATGGCATTCTGATCATCGACAAACCCCAGGGGATTACTTCGCACGATGTGGTCCGCCGGGTGAGGAAGGCCCTGAAAACCCGGCGCGTCGGCCATGCCGGAACCCTCGACCCTCTGGCGACCGGTGTTTTGCCGGTTGCGGTCGGTGAGGGGACGCGGATCGTTCAGTTTCTGATGGCGGGCGACAAGACCTATCGCGCCACCATGAAGCTGGGGGAAATCACCGACAGCCAGGATGCGGAGGGGATTACCCTCGAACGGCGCCCGGTGCCGGAGTTCGGCCGCGAAGCGATTGAACGGGCCTGTGAGGACTTCGTTGGCGATATCATGCAGGTTCCCCCCATGTTTTCTGCCTTGAAAAAGGGTGGAATCCCCCTGCATCGGTTGGCCCGTCAAGGCATCGAGGTGGCAAGGGAGCCGCGGCCCGTGCACCTTGCCCGGCTCTGCGTCACGAACGTCCAGCTTCCTTACGTCACCTTTGAAGTGGACTGTTCCAAGGGGACCTACGTTCGCACTCTCTGCCATGACATCGGTCTGGCGCTCGGTCCCGGAGCGCATCTCACCGCCTTGCGCCGGACCCGTAACGGCAGCTTCGGGGAGGATGAGTGCATCGCCCTCGAGACGCTCGAAGCCGATCAGGCGTCGCCTCCGCTACTCTCTCTGGCCGAGGGGCTGCGTGGGTATCCTGCCCTGGGGTTGACCCCCGGCGCTGTCGCTCGGCTCAGAAACGGAATCCCGCCAACCCTTGAGGATGTTGTCGGCACGCCGGACTGTTCTGAAGGGGAGATGCTGCGGCTTCTCGTGTCGGGCGAGCTGGCGGCGATCGCTCGCTTCGCCCCTTTGCGACAGCGGGAAAAACGGGGAGATTTCGAACTGATCAAAGTGTTTATTCGGGCGACGTCCGCTTGATAATCCCCTTTACACTCCTGGGGATTTATGATAAAAGATCCGATACTTCAATAAGGTGAAAGTCCGGGATTTACCCAGGAAAAAATCATTGAAAGGAGGTGGCAAGGTGCTGGCCACGGAACGTAAACAAGAGATCATCGATCAATTCAAGACCCATGAAGGTGACACCGGGTCTCCGGAAGTGCAGATCGCGCTTCTCTCTGAGACGGATCACATATCTGACCGAGCATTTCCGCACCCACAAGAAAGACCATCATTCCCGTCGGGGTCTGCTCAAGATCGTCGGCCAAAGAAGACGGCTTCTGGATTACCTGAAGAAGAAAGATGTCGAGCGTTATCGCACGGTTATCAAGGAATTAGGAATCCGCCGGTAACATCGGGCAGCACGCTCTTCGCCACCGCGAGGAGCCTGCTGCCCTTCGTTTTTGGTAATGGCTCTGGAGGTTGTCCGGAGAGAGAATCTGGGGTCGCGCTTTAAGGGTGCGGTGCTCCGGTTCTGTCTCAGGCCATCCTCCTTCTGCCATTTTTTGTTGTAGAATCAAAGCAAAGACAACAGCTGGCAGGGAATCCCCCGGTTGGCGGCATTTGCCCGCAAAGGAGAAAAAAGCATGGCATATCAAAAAGTCGAAGTCGAATTCAACGGTCAGCCCCTGACCATCGAAACGGGCAAAATGGCCCGTCAGGCCGACGGCGCCACTGTCGTCACCTACGGCGAAACCAAGGTTCTGTGCACCGCGGTTTCGGCCAGGAAGATGCGCGAAGGGCAGGGATTTCTTCCCCCTGACCGTCAACTATCAGGAAAAATTCTACGCCGGCCGGGAAGATCCCCGGCTCCTTCTTCCGCCGCGAGCGCGGCTCCACTGAGCGTGAAACCCTCATCTGCCGCCTGATCGACCGGCCGATGCGGCCCCTCTTCCCCAAGGGGTACATGTTTGAAACCCAGATCATGCCGACGGTCATTTCCGCCGACCTGGTCAATGATCCCGACACCCTGGCGATGGTCGCCGCTTCTGCCGCGGTGGTGGTTTCCGACATCCCCTTCGCCGGTCCTATTGCCGCGGTGCGCGTCGGCCGGGTCGACGGCCAGTTGATCGCCAACCCCACCTTGGAGCAGATGGCCGAGAGCGACCTCGAGATCGTCGTCTCCGGGTCCCGAGAGGCGGTCATGATGGTCGAGGGGGAGGCCGATTTCCTCTCCGAAGACGAGATGCTCGAGGCGATTTTCTTCGGTCACCAGGCGCTGCAGCCGCTGATCGACGTGCAGCTCAAGCTTGCAGCGAACTGGTCGGCAACGCCAAACGTGAATTCATCCTGCCGGCCACCGATGCCGACCTGGAAGCCAAGGTCAAGGCATGGCCGCGGAGAAGGTCCGTGCCAGGCGGCGAACATCCGCACCAAGCAGGAACGCTACGCGGCCATCGAGCAGGTCGAGGCCGAGATGTTCAGGAGGCCCTCGGCGAGGAGTACGAAGGACGCAACGGTGAGATCGGCGCTATCCTCGGTAGCATCTCGAAAAGCGCGTGGTGCGGCAGATGGTCACCAGCGACAAGGTGCGGATCGACGGCCGCGACATGAATACGGTACGGCCGATCAGCTGCGAAGTCGGCGTGCTTCCCCGCGCCCACGGCAGCGCCCTGTTCACCCGCGGCGAAACCCAGGCCCTGGTGGCCGTCGACCCTCGGCACCAGCGGCGACGAGCAGCGCATGGACAATATCCAGGGGATGGAATTCAAGAAATTCCTGCTGCATTACAACTTCCCGCCCTTCTGCGTCGGGCGAGACCAGCATGCGGCTCTTCCCCGGCCGCCGCGAGATCGGCCACGGCATGCTCGCCGAGCGTTCGCGTCGCCAAGATTCTGCCCAAGCACGACGACTTCCCCTACACCATCCGCATCGTCTCCGACATCCTCGAGTCCAACGGCTCTTCGTCGATGGCCAGCGTCTGCGGCGGCTTCTCTGGCCTGATGGACGCCGGTGTGCCGGTCAAAGAAGCGGTGGCCGGGATCGCCATGGGGCTGATCAAGGAAGGGGACGATGTCGCCGTTCTCTCCGACATCCTCGGCGACGAGGACCACCTCGGCGACATGGACTTCAAGGTCACCGGCACCGCCGACGGCGTCGCCGCGCTGCAGATGGACATCAAGATCACCGGCGTCGACCCGGACGATCATGAAGCAGGCCCTGGAGCAGGCCAAGGAGGGCCGGCTGCACATCCTCGGCGAAGATGGCCAAAGCGATCTCGGCGCCGCGCGCAGGAGCTCTCCCCGCTATGCCCCGCGCATCACCACCATCTATGTCAAACCCGACCAGGTGCGCACCGTCATCGGCTCCGGCGGCAAGAACATCCGCGGCATCATCGAGGCGACCGGCTGCACCATCGACATCGAGGACGACGGGCGGATCAACATCGCTTCGGCCGACGGCGACGCCTGCAAGCAGGCGATCAAGATGATCCGCGACCTGACCCAGGAGGCCGAGGTCGGCAAACTCTACATGGGGACGGTGCGGAAGATCATGGAGTTCGGCGCGTTCGTCGAGATCTTCCCGGGCACCGACGGCCTGGTCCACGTCTCCGAACTGGACAAGGAGCGGGTGCGCAACGTCACCGATATTCTCAAGGAAGGCGACCAGGTGCTGGTCAAGTGCATCGGCATCGACAAGCAGGGCAAAATCAAGCTTTCGCGCAAAGAGGCCTTGGGCCAGACCCTCCCCGAAGAAGGTTAAACAGGCTGTCGCAATGATCCAGAAAACGGTCCTTGATAACGGTATCCGGGTCATCACCGAAAAGATGCCCGCGGCCCACTCGGTTACCATCGGGTTTCTGGGTGGAAAACGGCTCCCGGCACGAGCGGGCCGCCGAAAGCGGCATTTCCCATTTCATCGAGCACATGCTCTTCAAGGGGACCGAACGGCGCAGTGCCCTGGATATCGCCCAGGAGATCGATTCGGTCGGGGGCGTGCTCAACGGCTTTACCAGCCCGCGAGTACAGCTGCTATTATGCCAAGGTGCTGGCACAAAAGCTGCCCCTGGCGATCGATCTGCTATCCGACATCGTCCTGCATTCCGATCTTTGATCTGGACGAGATAGAGAAAGAGCGCCGGGTCATCCTGCAGGAAATCTATATGCAGGAGGATTCGCCCGACGAGCAGGTGCACGATCTGTTCAGCCAGCTCTTCTGGCGCGGGCATCCCCTCGGGAAGTCGGTCCTTGGCACCCGGGACAGCGTCGGCAGCCTTGCCCGCGACCAATTCCTGGTCTTCCTGCAGGAGCGGTACTGCGGGCGCAATATCCTGGTTTGTGCCGCCGGGGACCTGGAACACCAGGAAATCGTCGATTTTATCGCTGAGGCGTTTCAGGAAATTCCCACCGGAGGGGAAACCTCGCCATCTCCGTTGCCCGAATATCAACGGCGGATCGAATTTGTCGAGAAAGACCTCGAGCAGGTTCACATCTGTCTGGGCACGCGGGCGTTTCCTCAGAACCATCCCAATCGCTTCGAATCCTATGTAATGAACACCATTCTGGGCGGGAGCATGAGCTCCCGCCTTTTTCAGAAAATCCGCGAAGAGCGGGGCCTGGCGTATTCCGTTTACAGCTATCTCAACAATCATTCCGATGCCGGGGCGCTTGTCGTCTATGCCGGAACCTCTCCCGAAGATGCTCCCCATGCCGTGGCCCTGTTGTTGAAGGAACTGAAACGGTTTGTCACCGACTTGGTCGGTGAAGACGAACTGCGATCCGCAAAAGAGCAGCTTAGAGGCAACCTGCTGTTGTCGATGGAGAGTACCGAAAACCGGATGACTCGGCTCGCCAAGAACGAGATCTATATGGGGCGCAATCTAGCCCTTAAGGAAGTTCTCCACGGTTTTGAAAAGGTCACGCGGGAGGGGATTCTCAAATTGGCCGAGTTTACTTTGCAGGATGAGTATTTGAATCTGCAACTTTTGGGCAAAGTGCGGGAAGGGGATTTCCCCCTGCTCGACCTAACCCTCGGGTGATGGGCCGCTGGCCCTGCTCCCGCGCCGACCTGGGTTTTTCCCCGGCGAAAGAGACGTTCCATGGAAAAAATTACCGTTCACGTCAAACGCTTGAGTGACCGGGCCATCTTGCCCCGGTACATGACGGAACTGTCCGCCGGCATGGATCTACATGCTGCGCTCGATTTGCCGCTGCAGCTCTCTCCAGGTGAAAGGTGCCTGGTGCCGACGGGGCTGGCAATGGCCATTCCCCCGGGCTACGAAGGACAGGTGCGCCCGCGGTCGGGGTTGGCTTTGAAAAAAGGGGTGACTCTGGTCAACACGCCCGGAACCATCGATGCAGATTACCGGGGCGAGATCGGCATTCTGATGATCAACCACGGCAACGAGGTGGTGGCGCTTGCGCCTGGAGACCGTATCGCCCAACTGGTCATCGCGCCCGTCCAGCGCGCCGAATTGGCAGAGGTGGAAACCCTCGAGGAAACCACGCGCAGCGCCGGAGGGTTCGGCCATACCGGATTCGGGGAAGCCCGGTCGTCATGAAAGGCCATCCACGTCCGGAAGAGCTGCTGAATTTCCCCTGTGACCATGTGTTCAAGGCCTTCGGCCCAAATGACGGAACAGAGTCGTTCGTGGCGGAGGTGCGATCCGCCGTTGCTCAGGAGGTTCCGATTTCCGAAGGCGCCATCACCGTGCGACCGAGCTCCAAGGGGGCCTATCTTTGCGTATCGGTTGTCGTGCGCGTAGGCTTTTTCGAGCAATTATCCCGTATTTACACTTCTCTGCGGCAGGTGGAGGGGGTGAAGTATCTGCTCTGAGTTTTATTGCCCCCGCCATTTCTGGTAGACTGTTTTTTAATGACGAACCGTTTCGGCCCATGGGAGGGAACTCGGCCATGATCCTGTCCATTAACCCGGAAAATCCCCAACCACGCCTGATTCACCGAGTTGTCGAGTGCCTCAAACAGGGAGGCGTTATCGCCTATCCCACGGATACGACCTACGGTATCGGTTGCGACATTTTCAACAAAAAAGGTGTAAAAAAAATCTACCAGATCAAGCAGCGAGATCCCCGCAAACCCTTCTCCTTCATCTGTGCCGACCTCTCCGACGCGGCCAATTACGCCCAAGTCAGCAATTTCAGTTTCAAAACGATGAAAAGGAACCTTCCCGGGCCCTACACGTTTGTCCTCGAGGCGACCCGTATCGTCCCGGATCTGTTGACAACCAAGCAGAAGACGGTGGGGATCCGTATCCCCGACAATCCCATCGCTCTGGCGATCGTCAGCGAACTTGGCCATCCGCTGGTGACGACCAGCGCCAATGTCGCCGGGGAGGAGACGTTCCACGATCCCCTGCAAATCGAAGAGAAAATGGGCAAGATGCTCGATCTGGTGGTTGACGGCGGCATCCTGCTGGGCGACCCTTCTACGGTGATCAGCCTGTTCAACGATCAGGCCGAGGTGTTACGCCAGGGAAGCGGGGACGTCTCCTGGATCCATCAACTTTGATGGCGTCGCAAAAAGTCCGCCCTACGGTGGTACGGCACCTCGACCTACCTGATGTAGGCCTTCGCCCCTGAAAAACCACCAAGCCTTGTAGGGCGAAATTTTTGCTTAGCCATCCGGTGAGTTTTTGCGAGTGCGTCAACTTTGAATCTTCACTGCTCCCCCTGAAAAGAGAAAAAAGCGCTATGAAGGCGAAACGGTCCCTGCGAATCGGAGTGATGGTGGCGTTTCTGTTCCTGTTCTGGGTGGCACCCGGTCAGGCGCAGAACCGAAAATTCGGCGGGGTCGGTCTGCAGGTGGTCCCCACGATCGATGGCGACTTGGTGGTATTGAATGTCGTCAAGGATTCCCCCGCTTTGGCGGCCGGTCTCGAACCGGGCGACATGATCGTTCAAGTGGACGATTTTCCGCTGAAGGGGAGCGATTTTGCCAAGGTGGTCAAGCGGTATCTCTGGGGGCCGGTCGGAAGTAAGTTGACCCTCAAATTCCTGCGACCCGGGGTGGCAGGACCCCACGCGGTGACTTTGGTGCGAAAGGCTCTCGAAACCAAGCCGGTTCATACTCCCGGGGTGCGACTGCTCAAACCGCAGAAATAACTTATCGCCCGGTAATGTAAGCCCCTTTTTACGACCTCCGCGGCATCGTTCTTCGGCCCCGGTGCCCAAGCCGATTTGCTTGAGTTTGTGTTCTCTGCAAGGAACTTCCGGTCGGCGGACTAATGTGATCCAAATCGTGAATTAAATTGTCATTCCCGCAATGATTTTGGGCGGGAATCCAGATTGTAACGTATTTAAATCCTGGATGCCCGATAGAATCATTCGGGCATGTTAATTAGAATTTGCGAAAGTGTCAGGGTTAATTACATGAAAAAAGAAATCTCCGTTGTTTTTTACCGTCGTCGCCTGGTGCGCCAGGACCCGGCTCTCGTCATCGATGAGGTTTCGAGAGAGACGTTTTTCGCAGAGCTGGAAAAAGAGCTTGCCCCTTTGGGGATCGACGTGAAAAGGGTTGAAGAGGCAGGCCTGCAATTGGAGGTCAAGGGATACGGCGACCTGCTCAACGCCATCCGCATCCGTTCACCGGAGGACGGCATCGGCAATCTCTGCCTCGGCCATATCATCGGGGTCAGCCCCAACCGCGATGTGTTCGAAGACATACGGCGCGGCGTCAACCGGGTGGCTTTCGCCCCCGAGACCATCGAGCCGGAGGGAAGCGACAAGATCGTGTGTCACAATTGCGGGTGCGGGTGCTGATACCCCGCCCCCACTGCACCCCTTTATGTGAAGTTTCCAGGGGGCGATCAGTTCGTTTCTTGCAGGAGAGCAAAAAGGGAAGAGAAGGCTATAAGCGGAATCGGATACCCCTGCGGGCATTCTGCCGCTGAAAGGCCGTGAGTACCTCCAAGACACCAAAGCCCGATCCACGGATCGGGCTTTTTGACGTCTGGTGGCGAAGGTGAGAGGCTGCTGGATAGATTCGCGGAGGATAAACCACTAAGGCCCCATTTGGCGGGGGTCTCACTTTATCGTAAATTCATGAACGCCGATAATATTCAGGCACTTTTTAAGGATCCGAATCCGTATTTGAAGGGGTCCTCTTCATCGAAAACAAATTTTTGCAACCCGGTTATATAGGCGCGTCCGGTGACGGTAGGGATGATGGCTCTTCGGTCACCAACGGTGGTTTCAGCGAGGATTTCACCAACAAATTCCGTTCCAATGATGCTCCGATAGGGATAGGGCTCACCGATGCCCAGCTTTTTTTGAGAATGCAGCCAAGCCATTTTGGCGCCAGTGCCCGTTCCGCAGGGGGACCTGTCGGCTTGTCCGGAACCGAAAATCACGACATTTCTCGGCGGCGCGGTTTCCTCGAAAAATTCAACCAGATTGACCTTGCCTGGTTCTCCGGTTCCAGGATGTCTTATTTCCAATGCACGATTGACGCTTTCCCGAATGGCGAGCCCGTAATGAATAAATTTTTCGATATTTTTTTGTTCTATTGACAGATTGAAGTACTGACAATCGACAATCCCGAAATAGTTTCCTGCATAAGAAACCGATACGGGAACAATTCCGAAATCCGGTACTTCGATATTGATCTGGTCGTAAAAAAACGACGGCACGTTTCTAATCGTTACGCTTTCTACTCGCCCATTTTTCAGATGAACAAACGATTCTACCTTGCCGGCAGGTGTATCCAGAATAATATTTTGAACTTGGGAGGACTTTTTTTCGAAGCGAATGATACCGGTTTCGAGTATGGCTGTGATCGAGCCGATAGATCCATGTACGCACATGTCCAGGTATCCTTCACTGTCCATGTAAATGATTCCTATATGAGCATCCGGAGAGACGGGCGCGGTCAGAATGGCCCCGAACATATCTCGATGTCCGCGAGGTTCCCAGATCAGCATTTTTCGCAAATCATCCTCGTTTTCTCTCATCCACTGTTTTTTCCCCTTCATCGTGGCGCCGGGAATGTATGGGATGCCTCCGGTCACGATTCGTGTAGGTTCGCCGGCGGTATGGGTATCAATGGTTGTGATTATTCGACTGAGATTCATGGTCCCTCAACTGTGCAAAAAATGTCAGGTTGTTTTAGCGCATTGTCCCGGGTGGAGGATGACTCACTGGTAGCCGAAAAGTCTTGGAAGATACAGAATCAGGTTTTGCCAGTACGTTGTGATAAGAAGCGCGACCACGGACGCCGCCAGAAACGGAACCAGTGCTCGCGAAATCTTTTCAATGGAGAGCTTGGAGATGTTGGCTCCGACGAAGAGGCACATGCCTACCGGCGGCGTTGCCAGGCCGATGGAGAGGTTGAGAACGCAGATTACGCCGAAATGCAGGGGGTCGACCCCGACGTGCTCGACCAGAGGGAGGAAAACCGGGATCAAAATGAGAAGAGCCGGTACGACATCCAGGAACATGCCGAAGATCCACAGGATGACGTTGATAAGCACCAGAATTAAATATTTGTTGGTGGTGGCCGACAGGACCAGGTTCGAGACCGTTTGAGGGAATTGCTCCGAGGCGAGAAGATACGCGAAAATCGCGGCGGTCCCCATCAGAATCATTACCGCTCCCGTGGTGATGCCGCTTTCGATCAGGACCTTCATGAATTTCCTGGGGGTCACCTTTCGGTAGACGAATGCCCCGATGATGAAGGCGTAGAAAGCGGCGATGCCGGCCGACTCGGTTGGGGTGGCGATCCCTCCGAGAATCCCACCGAGGATGATGACCGGCATCATGAGAGCGAGAACCGCATCCCGGATGACGATGCATTTTTGCCGCAGAGGCAGCCTTTCCTCGATTCGGGGAAGTTTTTCCTTTCTGGATCCCGCAAAAATGGTGCCCATCACACAGAGCCCCAACAGTATTCCGGGAACAATGCCGGCGACGAAAAGGGATCCGATCGAGAGGCCGGTAATCGAACCGTAAACGATAAATGGAATGCTGGGGGGAATGACCGGCCCGATGGTGGAAGAAAGAACGGTAACGGCTGTCGAGTAGTCCTTTCGATAGCCATCTTTTTCCATCCCCGGAATCATGATGGTGCCCACGGCGGCGGTATCGGAGACCCCGGCGCCGGTCATGCCGGCAAAAATCATGGAGATGATGACATTGGCGTAGGCCAGTCCGCCACGAATCCGGCCGACAAAGAGCTTGCTGAACTCGATCAATTCCTCGGTCAATCCCGCGGCATTCATGAGGTTGCCTGCCAGGATGAACAAAGGAATGGCCGTCAGCAGAAAAAGAATCCATGCCGGTGAAGATGTCCAGGGGAACCAAAGCGGTGGAGACATGGTTCGCAAACATGAAGACCAGTGCCGAAACCCCCAGGGAAAAGGCTACCGGAATCCCGAGGAAGGCAAAGACGATAAAGAGGCCAAAGGTCAGGTAAAGCATGATTTAATCCTTTTAGCGAGCCGTTAGCATTCTTGGGGCAAATACCGTGCGGCAAAGGAGTTCAGTATGTCCACCAGGGTATAAAGCAGCATCAAAACACCCCCGACCGGAATGGCCAAGTATGGGTAGAACATGGGAATCTGCAATCCCAATGAGGTCTGTGAAAAATCCTGAATCGCCATTCTCTGTCCTGCGATAATCATGACGACAAAAAAAACGCAGAGAATCAAGTCGGCGAGAAGCCTGAACCAGAACCAGATGTGCTTCGGAACCTTTTCCGCCAGGGCATCGATGACGACATGTTCTTTGGACCCAAAAGCTGCGGAAGCTCCGAGGATGGACACCCAAACCGTGGTATAGCGCACCAACTCCAATGTTCCCATATACGTTCGGCCGAAGAAATATCTGCCGACGACATGGAAAACAACAGCCCCCAGAATAAGGGCCATCCCGGCGCCTATCAGTAAGCGAACGATAGGGTCGATCCAATTGAGCAGACCTTGAAGTGGATTTCGCAGGGCGATGGTCAGTCTTGCTGTTGCGGATCCGATCCTCGGAGCTTCCGTCACTTCCATTTCGATACCTCTAATGCTCTGTGTTTTGTTTAGCGGCAAAAAAACTTAAAACTGCTTACCCTCTTCCTTGATTTTCAAGATAGTCGACTGCCAATCAGGGTGCAGCTTATAAATTTTGTTGTACACCGGAGCGGTTGCTGCTCTCATCGAGGCGAGGTCAGGATGCTGATCCACGATCATGCCGTGCTTGATAGCAACTTTCAGGTAATTCGCATCTGCCGCACGCCCCACTTTCCGTCCGTATTGGCACGCTTTCTTCCCGGCCGCCAGGACTTTTTTCTGCTCGGCAGGCGAGAGAGAATTGAAAAGGTTGAGATTCATCACGAGCGCAGCGCCGCCCCATATATGCTGGGTGACCGACACGTATTTCTGGACCTCCCAAAGACTTCTGGCGGAGATGACCCAGTTGGGATTTGATTGACCGTCGACCACCCCCGTTTGAAGCGCCGTGTACAACTCGCTGTAGGGAACCGGGACAGGGTTGGCTCCAAGGCTTTTCATGACGGCACTTCGGATCTGGCCCGGAATGGTTCTCATCTGCAGCCCGTGAAAATCCCTGGCGCTGTGGATCGGGTGTTTTGAGTTGGTGATGTTGTTGATTCCATCATCGAAAAACCCCAGACCCTTGAAGCCTGATTTTTCCAGCCCATCCAAAAGCTTTCTGCCGATTGGCCCGTCGATGACGGCATCCAGATGGGCGGTGTTTTTATAGAGGAACGGAAGTTCCAGGAG
Organism: uncultured delta proteobacterium; assembly: GCA_963783365.1. Taxonomy (GTDB): domain Bacteria; phylum Desulfobacterota; class Desulfuromonadia; order Desulfuromonadales; family CAWANI01; genus CAWANI01. The sequence continues at coordinate 189,848 of CAWANI010000015.1, forward strand.
TTCCACTTTCGGGTCATAGCTGCTGACAGGCCCAAGGGTGGCCGCGGTCACCTGGATCAGCCCGTTCCTGACGCCTGACAGTATTGTCCCATCATCACCCAGTTGTCTCTGGGGAAAGATTTTGACCGTTATGCCGGCATCTTTGCCGAGCAGTTCCTTGAACTTGAGGGCCGTGGCCTGGTATGGATTGTCGGCTTTCGGAACGCAGACATGTCCCAACTTCCAGGTCTGTCCCGCGAAGGACGGCCCACCAAGAGGAAACTGCAGGGCAAGAGCGGCAGCAAATACGATCGCCAATTTCATGATACGCATAACCTTCTCCTTTCTTCGACCACTATTTACCAAGGGATTCCCCTCCAGAGGGGGACAAAAAGCGAAAAAATTGTTTTTTAATTTCGCTTTCAAAAATACGATTCAGTCGGTCGGAAAAAATTATCAGAATCCTTGGATGGTAATTCTCCTTTTAAAAAATGTCCAAGTTCAAAAGTCGATGGCTTCGCAAAAACTCAGAGGATGGTTAAGCAAAAATTTCGTCCTACAAGGCCTGGTGGTTTTTCAGGGGCGAAGACACTTCAATCAGGTATGTCGAGGTGCCGTAACGCCGGAGAACGGACTTTTTGCGACGCCAACAAACGTTATCTTTTCCATAAGCAAGGCAGGTGCCAAACGTAGTTATATTTTTTATGCGATTCTGATTTCGCCATAGCATGAAGATACCCTGTGTCTGGAGGAGGCACTTCGATATGCCGGTCCTTTCGGATCGGTCTCTAAAGTATTTTCCATAAAGAATCAAAGACTTGAGTCGTCTTTCAGGGGGAGGTTCAAGGAGCTTGCACGAGGATGAAAATGCCCCTGGAATCGGCGATATCAGGGGCGTGAAAATAGGGGGAAAAGTTTTTAGATTCTATTCTTACGGAAAATAGAATGGAGTTTTTATGAGACGATCAGGGGAGTCATTATACAAATCGGTATAAAAGGTTCCTAAAATTCAGATAACCTGTTTTTCAGTCTTGGAGCGCTTTGCGGGGAATCCCATATTTCTTGAGTTTGCGAGCAATCGTTGCTTGAGTGACTCCAAGCGACTCCGCCATCTGGCATTGCGTATCATATTTGGCCATAGCTTGAATGAGGATGGATCGTTCGAACTCCTCCACCGCCTTGGGCAAGGGGATCCCGTCCTCCCACACTCTTGGAGGAGAATAGGGTAAGGGGTTCCTTCCGGTAATGAATGCAGGTAAATCCTGCAGGTCTATGACCTCTGTTTCAGACATCACGACCAATCTCTCGCAGATATTCATCAATTCTCGAACGTTTCCAGGGAAATCGTAGGAGAGAAGTGCCTCTGTCGCCGCCATGGTCAGACGTTTCTGGATATCGTTGCGTTTTGAAAAATACGTTAGGTAATGGCGAAGCAAGGGGAGAATGCAATCCTTGCGTTCTTTCACTGCGGGGATGTAAAGAGGAATCACGTTAAGCCGGTAGTAGAGATCGAGACGGAACGTCCCGTTTTCAATCATTTCTTCTAGATTTCTGTGAGTAGCCGCCAGTATTCGTACGTCGACATCCCGCACTTGGGTACCTCCGAGACGACTCATTCGGCCATCTTCGATAAAGCGAAGAAGTTTCACCTGCGAGGACATGGGTAATTCAGCGATTTCATCAAGAAATAGAATGCCGCCGTGGGCCAATTCCAGGAGGCCCGGTTTTCCTCCCTGGGCTCCCGTGAAGGCCCCCTTTTCATAGCCGAACAATTCGGACTCGACCAACGATTCTGGAATGGCCCCACAGTTGATTTTGATGAGAGGTTTTTCGGAACGCGTCGAATTTTTATGGATGACATCGGCAAAAAGTCCTTTCCCGACGCCGGATTCTCCCAGAATCAAAACGGTGGAATCTGATTTGCTTACCTTGAGTGCCTGTTGCAAGGCGTTGATCATGCAGGGACTTTTGGCAATGACAATGCGGGATTTCAGTTCCTCCAACTGCATTTCGAGAATATGATGGCGGAACTGGTTTTTCATCGCCTGCTCCTCCTCCAGTTCTCGCTGCAATTCGTCGATTTCCGTAATATCCCGCTCGCTTATAACAATGCGGATAATATTTCCGTTAGGATCGAGGACGGGGGTCCCGGTGGAAATCATTTTACGACCTTTCCAACTTTGCAGCAGGCTTGCGACCTTTTTGCTCTGAATCACATCCTGCACTACCGATCCCCCGATAAGGCCCTGCGTGATGAGTTCCCGGGTGCTCCGACCGACGACATCGGCGGCGTTGACTTGATTGATGCGCTCTGATGCGGGGTTGACTCGAATGACCTTGGCTCTGGCATCGCAGATCCATAGCCCATCCGAGGATGAGTCGATTATGGCGTCCAGTTCACCGACCAGGGCTTGGAAAGATCTTAATCGCTCGGCAAACTCTTCCGTCTCGGAGATTTTCACGAAAACGCAAAGAACCCCGGCCATGCCGAAATTCTTGGGAAGATGGTTCATCCAGATCAAATAATTTTTCGCTTTTCCCGGGATCGAAAATTCTATTTCTATTCGTTGGCGGCGATCCTCGAGCGTGTTCAAAACCTTTGGCCATATCTGGGGTAACGCATCGGCCAAGGTCGCTCCCGCGGTCACTCCGAGCTTTTTGCTTTCTTTCCCTGCGGAGAGGAGAATTCGCCCAGAAGGATCCACGGCAATGACGGCATCTCCAATGGCATTTGCCAGCGCTTCGTTGAGATCAATGCGGAATCGGGAAGAGTATTCTGATAGCGGTGAATTTTTGAGGACTTGCATGAACCCTCCGTGATCATTTTCGTTCTTTTAAATGGTTGCTGTGCCCGTAGCTTCCATGCGAATGGGCCGATTGTCGGTTCTCGGCCGGCGCTGTTCCTGCGGCAGAAACTCTCTCCGCGAGGGATGCCAACTCAAGGAGCTGACGCCTCGGAACGTATACCGAATGATCTTAAGGATCACCATATACGACTTGGTATAAAATGCCAATAATTTATACCGGTCTGTATAAAGTTTCGAGACCCTGGTTCCTATGAGAAGAAATACCTCTTCGGTTTTGGTTTGCCTGATTGTGCAGTTCCGTAAACCACCGGCTCTGCCGGTGCGACTAAAAAAGGCTATGCCGTTCCGGCGAACTTTTTCCGTCGGGCATCCAGGCTCATCGAAAACCCTGAGGTTGTGCCACCAGACGTCGCCTTACTCTCAAATGCCAGTCTTTTTATCTCAACGCTATATTCCAACCCCTCTCATTCGGCATTAAAAACCCTTTTTTTTGACAGTTGAATTTCGTTGATGTAGATTAGCTTATCTCACTGATTTGTCAGATGAATCGGAATCGAGAATGGCGAGAGGGACTGACAAGACAAACGACTGGAAACCGCCCTTTGGTCTGCTGTGTCGGAAGGGCGGTTTCCTTTTTTTTGGTGTTTTCCTCCTGAGGAGTTAGCGGTATGTTTCGATTTCTGCACGCAGCAGACCTACATTTGGACAGTCCCCTTCGCGGCCTCGAAAAATATCCCGACGCACCTGTGGAGCAGATCCGCGGTGCCACCCGCCGGGCTCTTGAGAATCTGGTGGAGCTGGCGATCGCGGAGAAAGTCGCCTTCGTACTTCTGGCCGGCGATAATTACGACGGTCCTTGGAAGGATTACAACACCGGGATCTTCTTCACCCAGTGCATGGGGCGTTTGCATGGGGCGGGTATCCGAGTTTTTCTCATTTCAGGCAACCACGATGCCGCCAGCGCCATCGCCAAGACCTTGCGCCTGCCGGAGAACGTCCGCGTCTTCCCCGCAAGGCACCCTGAAACCCAACGGCTCCAAGAACTCGGTGTCGCCATCCACGGTCAGGGCTACCAGATCCAAGACACACGCGATGATCTCGCCGCCGGCTATCCCGCCGCTGAACCCGGCCTGTTCAATATCGGTCTGCTCCATACGGCCTTGACCGGCCGTCCCGGGCACGAATCCTACGTCCCTACCACCCTCGACATGCTTAAAAGCAAGGGCTATGACTACTGGGCTCTCGGCCATGTGCATCAACGCGAAATAGTCTGCGAATCCCCCTGGGTTATCTTTCCCGGCAACCCTCAAGGGCGTCATATTCATGAAAGCGGTGCCAAGGGATGCACCTTGGTCACCGTCGAGGAGGGAAGGGTTGAGGAAGTTGAACACCGGGAGCTTGACGTGCTGCGTTGGCAGACGTGTCACATCGATCTGAGCGGCTGCGAAAGTCAGGAGGACCTGTTTCGGGATCTGCGCAAACACCTGGAAACGGCAAGAGCCTCTGCGGATGGTCGGCCGCTGGCCGTGCGGTTGATCTTTGTCGGCGAGAGCTCCATGCATGACTGGCTGCATCGCAACGCCGCCCGCTGGACAGAGGAATGCCGCAACATGGCGGCCAGTCTTGGAGATTTATGGCTCGAAAAGGTTCGACTGGAAACCCGTCCGGAAAGTGGTGGGGAAGAGATTCCGGAGGAGGGCTCGCCCCTGGCCGGCCTCGTTCATGCGGTGCAGGATTTGAGCCTGTCAGACGACCTCTATGAACAGATTCCCGAGCTTGCAGAACTGCAGACCAGGCTGCCTTACGAGCTCACCGTTGCAGAAGAACCCTTTGACCTGCGCCGCTCTGAAGAGCTTTCGCAACTCCAGGATGATGTGCGCGACCTGCTGCTCACCCGATTGCTGCGGCACGGGAGGGAGGCATGAGAATCAAGCGTTTCGAGCTCAAGGCCTTCGGCCCCTTCACGGGCAAGATTCTGGAGTTCGCCGGCGCCACACCTGGGCTGCACGTGATCTTTGGGCCTAACGAAGCGGGCAAGAGCTGTACTCTGCGGGCGCTGATTGCCTGGCTCTACGGAATCGACGAGCGCACCCGGGACAACTTTCTCCACCCCAACGATCAGCTCCTGCTTGCCGGACTGCTGGAGAACTCTCCTGGCGAAGAGCTCTATATCGCTCGGCGAAAAAAGCGCAAAGCCGATCTTCTCGATGCCACCGGCAACCCCCTTGACCCGGGGTTGCTCGCCGCCATGCTGCACGGTATCAACCAGAACACCTTTAAACAGCTCTTCGGACTCGACCACGACACCCTGGTTGAGGGGGGCACCACCATTCTCCAGGAGAAGGGAAGTGCCGGCACGATTCTGTTTTCCGCCGGTACCGGCATCGCTTCCCTGCAGCAGGTGCTGACCGACCTGCGGGCCGAAAGCGATGAAATATTCAAAGGACGCGCATCCAGGCCACCTCTAAATGCGGCCCTTCGCGACTTTGCCGACCTTAAGAGAGAAATCCACAAGGCCTCTCTTTCAAGCCGCGAGTACAAGAACCACGACAAGGCCTTGCGTTATGCGCAAGGAGAATTGGAGCAGGCGCAAAAAAAGCGCACTGAATACAGCCGCGAGGAGAATCGCCTCGAGCGCATACGGCAGGCCATCAAGCCCTTGGGCCTGCGTCGGGACCTGATGGAGAAGTTGGCGAAAATGGGGGAAGTTCGCCCCCTGCCAGAGGATTTCTCCCAGCGCAGGGCTGAAAACCAGAGTCTGTTACGCTCCGCTCGGCAGACGTTAACCGCCGCCAGCGGCCGCCTTCAGGAATTTCAGAAGAAAGCTGGAGAGATTCATCTCAACACTGAATTACTCGACCAGGCCGACACCATTGAGGACCTCCACCAGCGAATCGGAGCTTACCGCAAGGGAATGAGCGATCTGTCGAGCCTTAAGGGCAAGCAGGTGCAGGAGAAGACCTTGGCAGGTAATATCCTGCGCCGAATCCGTCCGGATCTGGCCTTGGATAAAGCCGAAGAACTCAGCCCTTTGCTGCGTCGTCGCCGCGGCATAAATGAGGTCGGTGGGAAGCTTCCCCTGCTGGAACAACATGAAAACACGACAACCCGAGAACTGCGCAAGGTGGAGAAAGCCAGGAGCAAGGCGAAGACTTCTCTGCAAAACCTTCCGACCTGCCGAAACTTGCAACCGCTCGCCGAGGCCATTGCCAACGCCATTCACCTGGGCGATATCGATGCCACGCTGCAAAATCGATCCCAGGAACTCTCACACACTCAGACACTTTATGCGTCCGGACTGAAACAGATCGGTCTCTGGTGCGGTTCGCCCCGGGACCTGCTGGAGGAGAGATTCCCTCTGGCCGAGACGATTAACCGCTTCGCTGAAGATCTTCGGAAACTGGCCGGAGAGCAGGAGTCGCTGCAACAGCGACGGGAGGAACTGGACAAAAACAAAAAGCGCCTGCTTCGGGATATCGGGACGATCGAGAAAGCGGGTGAGGTGCCGACTGAAAAGGAGCTTTCTCAGTTTCGGGCCTTGCGTGATCGCGGATGGAAACTGTTGCGCCGTCAGTGGCTTGAAGGGGAGGATGTCAGCGTCGAGAGTCGTGATTACAATCCCGAACTTCCCCTGCCCGAGGCCTACGAGCAACAGGTAGGCCAGGTGGATAATACCGCCGATCGCCTGCGGCGGGAAGCGGAGCGGGTACACAAATATGCACATCTTGTCGCGGATCTGGAGGGCGCCGATAAGGAGATGACGGAGCTTTCGGAACTGGAAGCCGCCTTGCCAGGAAGGGTTTCGATTCAGGTACAGCGCTGGCAGGAGACTTGGCAACCCTGCGGCGTTTCGCCCTTGCCGCCGGCCGAAATGGCGACATGGATTTCCAAAATCGAGCAGCTGCGTTTTCAGGCCCGCCAGATTGTCAGTGAGGAAGAAAAAATCGAGAATCTTGCCGAACGGCGCCGGGCTGCTCGCAAACGCCTTCGCGAAGCACTGGCAGATCTTCAGATCAGGACTCCGGAAGGGGAGGACCTCGCGCCCCTTTTGCAAAAGGCGCAAGATTTCCACGCACAGGCTTCGGAAATGGAAAATAAGCGAAATACCCTTCAGGAGAGCCTGGTCGAGTTGGATGACGAAATCTCCCTGGTCAAAACTGAGTTCGATCAAGCCAGGGAAGGGGTGGAGGATTGGCAAAGACAGTGGGGGGAAATTCTCCAGGAACTTGGGCTTTCCGAACGGGAAACACCCGGTGGCGTAGAGGATTTTTTCAAGGATCTTGAAGACTGTTTAAACCATCTTGAAAAAGCGGAAGATTTTCGCAAGCGCATCATCGGAATCGAGCGGGATGCCGACCACCTCAAAGACAAAGTTCAAGGGCTTCTCAGGCGGGTCGCTCCCGATCTCATGCCCCTCGATATCGATCAGGCGATTGAGCGGCTTAGCGGTCTTCTTTCCCGAGCTCGAAAGGATGCCGTCACCATGGAAACATGCCGTGATGAAATTGAAAAGGCTGAGAATGAAATTCGCCAGGCGACCTTCCAGGTTGAAATTGCCGAGGCCGAGCTGACCGAGCTTTGCAAAATAGCCGGATGCGACCGGCAGGAAGATCTTGAAGAGGCCGAGCGCCGGTGGCAGGAGAGACTTCGTCTGGAAGAACGGGTTGAAGAAGAAGAAGAGCGACTTCGCCGGCTTGCCCTCGGCCAATCCCTGGAAGATTTCGAAGATCAGGCAGACCAAGTCGATCCGGATGAGATCCCTGGGCAGTTGCAGGGAATTTCAGAAGAACTCGAAAAGGTCAACCAGCAGATCAGCGACCTCTCCGAGCGAATCGGCATAGAGCGCACTGAACTGTCAAGGATGGACGGTAGATCCGAGGCGGCGCGGATGGCCGAAGAGGCCGAGGGAAAGCTCGCCGAGGTGCGCCGGCTGGCGGAGCGCTATGCCCGCCTGCGGATTTCGGCCAAGGTCCTGGAGGATGAGATCGAGCACTACCGGGAGGAAAACCAGGACCCGGTTCTTAAATTGGCCGCCGGATACTTTTCCGAATTGACTCTGGGCTCTTTCGAGGGGCTGCGTACCGATATTGACGACCGGGGTGAGCAGGTGATTGTCGGCTTGCGAAATGGCGGAGATCGGGTTGCCGTCGCGGGGATGAGTTCGGGGACCCGGGATCAGCTTTTTCTCGCCCTGCGGCTGGCCTCGCTGGAGCATCGGCTGGAGAAAAACGAGGCGGTGCCTTTCATTGTCGATGATATTCTGGTCAATTTCGATGAGGCGCGAGCGCAGGCCACCTTGAAAGCCTTGGCTGGTCTGGCCCGGAAAAACCAGATTATCCTCTTTACCCATCACTGGGAAATTGCCGAATCAGCCAAGGGATTAGGCGGAGATCTGATTTTGTTGAACTAATCCTATCCCTGGAGAGTAAATAATAAACGGACAATCCGTTCTTCGATCAACCAATTCTTAACTCTCCCTCCGAATATCCCGCTCGACATTGGGAACTCCAGGGGCAGCCGACCCAGAAGGTCATCGAAAAGCGCCGCCGCGCGGATTTCATCACGCCGATCCCGACACTCAGAAAACGCAAATCCAGTGGGGAGCAACAGGGTTTCATCTTTGATGAAGACCAATACGCACTGGACAGTTTAAACAAAAATTTCACCCTACAAGGCCTGGTGGTTTCTCAGGAACGAAGGCCACCATCGGGTAGGTCGAGATCCTGAGAAATTGCCGTAACGTCGTAGAGCGGACTTTTTGCGATGCCAGCAAACTTTCCCAATATTCTTGACACCCAAATAGAATCTCGGTTATTGTTTAATGCAATAATGGTAAGACCAATTAAATCTCTTGCCGCCACTGTTTGCCCTCATCGCCGAGAATGCCCAACCCATCATCAGCGAGCCCGGACATATGGCCCTTACCAACACCGGAGCGGGTCTCTCCGAGGAAAAAGGCTATGACCGGCCCCACTGTTATGTTGGCCAGTAGGAACCTATCGGTTCGTCGTCTTCAGGCCCCAATTTTGAATCCGATAAGGAATCGCTATGTTCACCAAAGCCAAAAACATCTTACCGGCTTCTCCCCGGCCCGGCGTTAATCCTCTCGAATACGAAGCGACCTGCGGCAAATGCGGGGCGCCGCTGGCCAGGCGGGCGAGTTTCGGAAAAATTCAAAGGGACATCATCGCCTGCATCGGCTGTGGACGATTAAATGAGGTAACAGCACCCATCCCCTCCAGATTCCACGTGCCGTCAGGCAATGGCTGAGGCCGGCCATTGAACGAGGTGAGATGAGAAAAGCTTGGAGTACGTTTTCTCGAATATCAGTGGGTTGGTTGGGTCGGTCCCCGAGTACCCCAAGTCCAGGCGCGCGGACGAGTGACTTCGTGAACTTGCCCAAAAGGCCGCGATTTCGTTATACGGTTTACACGTCCCTCATCGGCCTTGTCGCGATAATAACCCTGACCGCGTCCCTGTCCGCATGCAAGCGATCGCCCAGACTCCACGAAATCGACGGCTTTGCCGAAGGCACACTCTATCACATCACCTGGTGGAACCCGAAGCGCGTTGATACAGTCGCCCTGTCGCAGGACATCCATAAGGCGATAAATGAGATCGACAAGGAGATTTCGAGTTACCGTAACGATTCGATTCTGCAGGGATTCAACCACAGTCGCTCGACGGCTTGGCAATCACTGCCCGCATCCACCATCAAATTGCTGGAGATTGCGAAGCCAATCTACCGCGATTCAAAGGGCTGCTACGATCCGACCGTCGGTCCGTTGTTCGACCTTTGGGGCTTCCGCGACAAAAAGCCCCATGTGCCGACGGCCCAACAGATTGCCGCCGTCAAAAAAAACATCGGCTTCGACCACATCCGGATCGATGCCGCACACGACAAGGTGCGAAAGACTCTCCCGCAGTTGGACATCGACCTGTCCTCCATCGGCGAGGGTTACACCATCTGGCGTCTTTCGCGCGTTCTTGAGCATTATGGAATAAACAACTACATCGTGGAGTTCGGCGGCGACATGCTGGTGAAGGGTCACAAGCCCGGCCCGAAAAAGTGGCGCATCGCCATCTCGCGGCCGGGGCCGGGACACCAGGCGGCGCAGGACATCGTCACGGTCAATGACGAAAACGGCGTGTCGATCAACACCTCCGGCACCTACCGCAGGTTCTTCGACGCCAATGGCAAAGCCTATTCGCACATCCTCGATCCACGCACGGGACGTCCGGTAACCCACAATCTGGTGTCGGCGACGGTCATCAATACCGACCCGCGGGTGGGTGACGCCTGGGCGACCGCCATGCTGTGCATGGGCCAGAGCGAAGGGGACGCGGTGGCTAAATCGGCCGGCATCAAGGTGTATTTCATTCAGGACAAGAACGGCACCATGGCCGGCAGCGAGAGCCCGGCTCTGAAAAACATCAAGGCCGTGACGATCAACGCCGCCGAGTGACGCCGGCAACGCTCTGTCGTGGGAACCTCCAGTTCTGTCCTGTCCTGATTTTCGCCGATCGCTTTTTTTAGGAGCAATCCATGACCTGATGCACTGATCTTCAGCCAGGGGTGCACCGCGTAAAGGAAAGGCCATGGTGCGCCGAAAAGGCGGAAACTTAGGATCAAATCGAATTGAAGCCTAAGACCTTGTGTCTGCTTTCGCAAAAACTCACTGGATGCGAATAATGTACCCGACCCAAAAATTCGACCCAATAGGGAAAAACAGACATGGATAAACGCACCGTTCGCGAATTTAATTACCGGGGGAAACTGTGGCCCCTGGTCGAGGCGTGGGCCGCCGAGACGGGTTTCACCCTTGTCGAGGAGGAAAAGGCCCGGCGGCTCTACCGGAAAGGCCACGGGTGGTTCATGGCGCCGGCTATGGTGGAGATCCGTCAGAAAGGCGAACAGATCGCTCTCACCGCCTGGATCAAAGCCGATTACTATCTGGTTCTCAGCCTTTTAAGAGGGGAAAAGCCCGAATCGGGGATCGAATCGGGCGGGTTGACTGCGGCGATTCCCCGCCGGCGGGCGCGGGCGGCGGTGAATGGCTTGCTAAAGAGACTTGGGCAAAACCCTGTGACCTGATGTGCCGTGTGGCTCATCGCAGTCGTCTGGTACCGGTTTTCCCCGGCGCTGTCTGCGTTGCGCCTACCTGACTTGGAGCACCAGTCGCGCTGAATACGCCGGCCGAAAATCCGCAACGTACGGGGGCCAAGGGGATAACTTGGCCCCCGTTTTGCTCCCTTTGGAGAAATCGCGATTCCTTTTCCTGCCTCAACCTAAGACACTTCCTATCCCCGTGCCTCATCGCACCTTCTCTGACTCGTTTTTTCCAAGACAGAATACCTTCAGTCCAGCGTAACCCTGGCGCGGTCCAACCGGCAGGTCACTCTTCGATCCGAAACTCCCAGGCGCACCAGAACCCTTCCGGGTGGGCGTCGGGGGGGCAGGAGATGCAGCGGGTCTGGATGCGGGGATCCACAGTACGGGCGAATTCGGTATATTCGACGATTCCCACTGATTTACAGGGGAAATCGGGCAGGCCTTTGCGCGTGCGGGCCGTTTGGACTCGACATTCCACCATGCGGAAAACGGCTCGCGATTCGGTCACCTCCACCGCTTTCTGCAGATTGAGGCGGGCGTAAAATCGGTGTTTGAGGCATTCCACCAGGGCCGGGATGCCGCCGCCGGACTCTATGCCAAGACGCGCCATAATCCGTTTGGCCTCAATGACGGTAAAACGTCGCCAGGCCTCCCGGTCGGCATCCATGGCTGCCTCCATGCCGTGGGTTGCCTCCACGGCCTGAAACCAGAGCCCGTCATGGGCAAGCCAGTTTTTCGCATCATCCGCGATGATTTGTATCAGTTCCTCTTTGCTGAGGCCTTTGAGGAGTTGGATGCCTTCATCCAGCTCAGAGTCGATGGCTACCGCCAGATTGTTCTCGGACATGATGTATTCTCCAAGTAGAGGTGAAGGAGAGGGACCCGCTCGCTGGGCAGGGTCCGAGTCCCGATAAGGTCAGATCCGGTTCATCTTCCGCGCCTGTTCCCGCAATTCCTCCCGGAAATCGGGATGGGCGATGTCGATGAGGGCCAGAGCCCTCCCACGGGCGGTTTTCCCTCTTAATTTAGCGACGCCATATTCGGTGACTACGTAATCGACGTCGTTCTTGCCGGTGGTCACCACCGCACCGGGTTGGAGCGTGGGGACAATTTTGGACAAGGTCCCCTTTTTGGCGGATGAGGCCAGGGTGATGAAGCTCTTTCCGCCCTTGGAGATGTTGGTTCCTCGAACGAAATCGGCCTGGCCTCCGGTGCCGCTCCAGTGGACCGTGCCGATGCTCTCCGAGGCGCACTGTCCGAGAAGGTCCACCTCGATGGTGGCGTTGATGGATACCATTTTGTCATGCTGGCCGATGACGTAGGGGTCGTTGGTATAGTCGACGGGATGCATCTCGATCATCGGATTTTCGTTCATGAATTCGTACAGGCGCCGGGTCCCCAGGGCGAAAGTCCCGATCGTTTTACCTCGGTTGATATTCTTTTTGGAATTGTTGGCCGCGCCCTTCATCATCAGGTCGACCATGCCGTCGGTGATCATTTCGGTATGGATGCCCAGATCCTTCTTGTCGAGGAGGGCCTTGCAGACGGCGTTGGGGATGCCGCCGATGCCGAGTTGCAGGGTGGAGCCGTTCTCGATCAACTCGGCGATGTAGCCGCCGATGGCCTCTTCGATCTTTGTGACGGGGGGGATGTTCAGCTCGATCAGCGGATCGTTGCACTCGATGATGTGGTCCACTTGGGAAATATGGATATGGCAGTTGCCGTGGGTGCGGGGCGCCTCGGGGTTGACCTGGACGACGACCTTCCCCGCCTTTTTCAGGGCCTCCAGGGTGTAGGCGACGGAGAGGCTGCAGGTGAAATACCCGTGCTCGTCCATGGGGGAGACCACCGTCCCCAACACGTCGACGGGCCAGTACTCCCGGAGCAGCTTGGGAACCTCATGGAAGTAATTGGGGACGAAATCGGCCCAGCCGTTCTGGACGGCCTGGCGGGAGACTCCGCTGGTAAACCAGGAGTTGACCCGTATGTGGGGCGAGGAATCCTCGGTGAAATAGGCCGGGTTGAGGTGGTGCTGCTGGTTGACCACCACGTCCTTCAGCTCCTTTTTGCGTTCGGCGAGAGCCTGCACGAAAAGGGTCGGCTCTCCGGCGCATATCGGAAAGCAGAGGTGATCCCCGGACTGCACCGCCGCCGCTGCGGCCTGTGGGGTGCAGAGCTTGCGTTGATACATTTCCCGGTAGTCGGGCGTGAACTTGTCCAGCTTCATGGCGGTGTTCGGCATAATCCTACCTCCTGTTTTATAGATTGGATCGGGTGGTGTTAACCGCGGGGATTGGAGATCCTTTTCCCAAAAGGGGAGGCGCCATGGCCTGGGCGACCTTCGATCCTGTGGGGCGGCCGAGGCGACCGCAGACGTAGCGACCGGCGTCGATCAGGCGGTTCAGGTCGACGCCCGTGTCGATGCCGAGTCCGTCGAGCATGTAGAGAAGATCCTCGCTCGCCAGGTTTCCCGAAGCGCCCCGGGCATAGGGACAGCCGCCCAGGCCCGCCACCGAGCTGTCCACGGTGGCGACCCCTTGCTCCAAGGCGGCAAGGACATTGGCCAGGGCCTGGCCGTAGGTGTCGTGAAAGTGCACGGCCAGCTTTTCCACCGGCATCCGGGCCATGACCGCATCAAGCATCTTCCGGACCTGGCGGGGGGTGCCGACGCCGATGGTATCTCCCAGAGAGATCTGGTAGCAGCCCAGCTCCAGCAGCGCCGCACTCACTTCTGCCACCCGTTCCGGCGCGGACCGCCCCCTCGTAGGGACACCCAACGACACAGGAAACGTAACCCCGGATGCGAAGACCCGACTGAAGGGCCGCGGCGGCGACGTCGCCGAACCGCTTCAGGCTCTCGGCGATGGAACAGTTGACGTTTTTCTGCAGGAAAGTCTCTGAGGCGGCCCCGAAAATGGCGATGTCCTTCGCTCCTGCTGCGAGAGCCCCTTCCAGTCCCTTGCGGTTGGGGACCAGGACGGGGTAGCGGACTCCCGGCCGCCGTTCGATTCCTGCCATGACCTCGGCACAGTCGGCCATCTGCGGGACCCAGCGCGGGGGAGACGAAGCTGGTCGCTTCGACCGTTTTAAGGCCGCTGTCGGTGAGCCGACGGATCAGTTCGATCTTGACCTCGGTGGGAACCGGGGAGGGCTCGTTCTGCAGCCCGTCGCGGGGGCCGACCTCGACCAGATGGACCTTTTTGGGAAGATTCATGTCAGTTTCCTCCCGCCGCTTCGAAGGCCACCAGGGCGCTGCCTTCGGTGACCTGGGCGCCCACCGGATAGTGCAGTTCGACGATCTTGCCATCCGCCGGGGCGCTGATCGTGTGCTCCATTTTCATCGCTTCGAGAACCAGCAGGGGGGACCCCTTCCGGACCTCCGCCCCCGACTCCACCATGACCGCCACCACTTTGCCCGGCATGGGAGCGGTCAACCCCGTTCCGGGTTCCTCCTGCTCCATCCCCTGTGCATAGGGATCCTGCAGGTGAAGACGGTAGATCTCGCCAGAGCGCAGAACCGTCAGGTCCCTGTCCCGACCGATAACTCTCGCCACGGTCCGTATTCCGCCCAGGCTGGAGACCAGTTCTCCGTCGGGGCCGAATTCCCCCTGCACCTCAAGGTCGCCTCCGGGCAGTTCGAGGAGATACCCCCCCTGCCGGTAATGAGCGACGACCGGGATGCTGCGGTCCCCTTCCGTGAGGGTGAGGCTGTGGTGGTTGTCGCCGTTCAGGCGCCATCCGCCGGTCAGATCCCAGGGGGACCAGGGATCCGCCGAGCCCGCGGCCGCCGCTTGCGCTTCCCGGTCCCGGCGAAGCAGAATATCAAGAACGGCCAGGGCCAGCACGGAATCGGGGGCTGGCGGCACAGGAGAGAGGAGCGTCTCGCGGTGGCGCTCAATGAATCCCGTGTCCACCTCGCTGCGGGCGAAGGAGGGATGCGCGGCGATTTTCCCCAGAAAGGGGACATTGGTGGCGACTCCGACGATCTGGACCTCCTCCAACGCCCGGCGCAGGCGACGCAGGGCACTTTCGCGGTTGCCGTCCCAGACGATCAGCTTGGCCACCATGGGGTCGTAATGCAGGCTGACCTCGTCCCCCTGACGGATGCCGGTATCGATTCGCAGATGGGCCCCTTCTGCGGGGACGCGCAGGTGCGTCAAGGTGCCGATGGACGGGAGAAAGTCCCTCTGCGGATCTTCGGCATAGATGCGAACTTCGAAGGCATGCCCGGAGATGGCCAGATCCTTCTGGGTGCAGGGAAGCGGTTCGCCGGCGGCCACGTGCAGCTGCCAGGCGACCAGGTCCTGTCCGGTGATCATTTCCGTCACCGGGTGCTCCACCTGGAGGCGGGTGTTCATCTCCATGAAGTAGAAGGAGCCGTCGGTATCGAGGAGAAATTCCACCGTTCCCGCCCCCACGTAGCCGATGGCCCTGGCGGCGGCGACGGCGGCCTCGCCCATGCGTTTGCGCAACGCGGCAGAGAGGCCGGGAGCCGGGGCCTCCTCGATCACTTTCTGGTGACGGCGCTGGATGGAGCAGTCCCGCTCGAAGAGATGCACCGCCGCGCCGCGGCCGTCGGCGAAGACCTGAATCTCCACGTGCCGGGGTTGCTCCAGGTAGCGCTCCAGCAGGACCGTGCCATCGCCGAAGGACGCTTCCCCTTCGCGTCTGGCGCCGGCCAGGGCTTCGGGGAATTCGTCGGCGGAGCGGACTACCCGCATCCCCTTGCCGCCGCCGCCGGCGCTCGCCTTGATCAGTAGTGGAAAGCCGATCCGGCCAGCTTCCTCGGCCAGTCGTGCCGGGTCCTGCTCGGCGCCGTGATATCCCGGGACCAGCGGCACGCCGGCCTGCTCCATGATCTGCTTGGCGGCGCTTTTCGATCCCCATGGCCCGAATCGCCTCAGGCGGAGGGCCGATAAACGCGATGCCCGCCTCTGCGCAGGCTTCGGCAAAAGCGGCGTTTTCGGAGAGAAAACCGTAGCCGGGATGGATGGCTTGCGCACCGGTGGAACGGGCGGCGGCGAGAAGGGCTTCTGGCCGCAGATAGCTCTCTCGGGCAGGAGCGGGCCCGATGTGGCAGGCTTCGTCGGCCAGAGCCACGTGCAGGGCCCGGGCGTCGGCGTCGGAGTAAACCGCAACGGTGCGGATGCCGAGGGTTCTGGCCGTGCGGATGACGCGACAGGCGATCTCGCCCCGATTGGCAATGAGAATTTTCTCGAACATGGCCGTTATCCTTTCACCCAGGCGGGATGACGTTTTTCCAGGAAAGCACCGATTCCTTCGCGGCCTTCGGCGCTGGCGCGAATGCGGGCGATCCGCCGGGCCGTATCGACGATCTTGGCATGATCGACGGGGCCGGTGGCAACGGCCGCAACCAAACTCTTGGCCTCGGCCATGGCCCGTGGTCCGTTCCCCAGGATCTGGTCGCTGATCTGGCGCGCTCGCTCTTCGAGCTGCCCATCCGGAACCACCTCGTGAACGAGGCCCTGGCGCCAGGCCTCCTCGGCATCGAAACGTTCAGCGGTCTGAAAGTAGCGTCGCGCCGCCCGCGGACCGATGGCGGCGACCACGTAGGGGGAGATCACCGCCGGAATCAGGCCGAGCTTGACTTCCGAGAGGCAGAAACGGGCGGCCGGCGCGGCCAGGGCGATGTCGCAGCAGGCGACCAGTCCCACGCCGCCGCCGAAGGCCGCCCCCTGGACCAGGGCGATGGTCGGCTTGGAGAGGGTATCCAGAGTGCGCATCAGCTCGGCGAGGGCCAGGGCGTCCGCGTGGTTCTCTTCCTCGGTATAGTCGGCCATGCGGCGCATCCAGCCCAGATCAGCGCCGGCGGAAAAGCTTTTCCCCGCTCCGGTCAGGGCGACGGTGCGTACCCCGGGGTCTTTGTCCAAGCGCTGCAATTCCTCGGTCAGGGCGGCGATCAAAGTATCGTCGAAGGCGTTGTGCCGGTCGGGGCGATTGAGGGTCAAGGTCGCACGGCCCCGATCGTCGGTTTCGGTGTGGAGATAGGGTGACGTCATGGATTCATCCTGTGGTCGCAAGAGATTGAGGTTCAAGGCATCGGTTCCCATCCGGAAACTCCCGAGAGAAGCCGATGGAATTACATTCGGAAGACGCCGAACCGGGTCTCTTCGGTGGGCGCATTCAGGGCCGCGGAGATGCCCAGACCCAGCACCATGCGGGTGTCCTGCGGGGCGATGATGCCGTCATCCCAGAGCCGGGCGCTGGCATAGTAGGGATGCCCCTGAAATTCGTACTGTGCCCGAATAGGGGCTTTGAAGGCTTCTTCCTCCTCCGTACTCCAGGATTGACCCCGCGCCTCGAGTCCGTCCCGGCGGACCTGGGCGAGAACGCTGGCCGCCTGCTCGCCGCCCATGACTGAAATCCGGGAGTTGGGCCAGCTCCAGAGGAAGCGCGGGTTGTAGGCTCTGCCGCACATGCCGTAGTTGCCGGCCCCGAAGCTGCCGCCGATCAGAACTGTGAATTTGGGGACCCGGGCGCAGGCCACGGCCGTGACCATCTTGGCGCCGTCCTTCGCTATCCCGCCCTGCTCGTATTTGCTGCCCACCATGAACCCGGTGATGTTCTGCAGAAAAAGTAAAGGAACCCCTCTTTGGCTGCAGAGCTCAATGAAATGGGCACCCTTGACTGCCGATTCGGAAAAGAGAATGCCGTTGTTGGCGACGATCCCCAGGGGGTAGCCCCACAGGCGGGCGAAGCCGCACACCAGGGTTTCGCCGTAGAGTTTCTTGAATTCGTCGAACTCGGAACCATCTACCAGCCGGGCAATGACCTCGCGGACATCAAAGGGCTTGCGGGGGTCGGCGGGGATAACCCCGCAGAGTTCTTCCGGGTCGTAAAGAGGGGCGGCGGAAGGGGTAAGATCCAGCTCCGGCTGCTTGACCGTGTTGAGGTTGGCCACGATGCTGCGGGCAATCCCCAGGGCATGGGCGTCGTTCTGGGCATAGTGATCCGTTACTCCGGAGGTGCGGCAATGAACATCAGCTCCGCCCAGGTCTTCGGCGCTCACTACTTCGCCGGTGGCGGCCTTGACCAGGGGGGGGCCGCCGAGAAAGATCGTTCCCTGATTGCGGACGATGATGCTCTCGTCGGCCATGGCCGGAACGTAGGCCCCCCCTGCGGTACAGGAGCCCATGACCACCGCGATTTGGGGAATGCCCTTGCTTGAGAGGTTGGCCTGATTGTAGAAAATCCGGCCGAAATGGTCGCGATCCGGAAAGACTTCGTCCTGGCGGGGCAGAAACGCGCCGCCGGAATCGACCAGATAGAGGCAGGGGAGGTGGTTTTGTTCGGCGATTTCCTGGGCGCGCAGGTGTTTTTTCACGGTTACCGGGTAGTAGGTGCCGCCCTTGACGGTGGCGTCGTTGGCGACGATCATGCATTCCCGTCCCGAGACGCGGCCGATGCCGGTGATGATGCCTCCTGCCGGAACCGCATCCTCGTACAGTTCCCAGCCGGCGAACTGGGAGAGCTCGAGAAAGGGGGAGCCGACGTCAAGGAGCTGTCGGATTCTTTCCCGGGGCAGGAGTTTGCCCCGGCCGACATGTTTCTCCCGGGCTTTTTCCCCTCCGCCGCAGGTGATAGTGGCGACGGTTTTTTTCAGATCGTCCACCACGGCGCGCATTTTCTCCGCATTGGCGGCAAATTCGGAAGACTGCGGATTGAGGGAACTCTTGAGTATGGTCATGGATTCCTCGGTCATTCAGGGGTTGACGGCTGCCGTCGGGTTTCTCCGGCGGCGGATTTTTCAGGCCGCGGCGCTTTCATTGAAGAGCTCCCGGCCGATGAGCATGCGGCGGATCTCACTGGTCCCCGCGCCGATCTCGTAGAGCTTGGCGTCCCGTAAAAATCGCCCCGTCGGATATTCATTGATGTAGCCGTTGCCTCCCAGGGCCTGAATCGCCTGCAGGGCCATCCACGTGGCTTTTTCCGCCGCGTAGAGGATCGCCCCGGCGGCATCCTTTCTCGCCGTCTCGCCCCGGTCGCAGGCCCGGGCCACCGTATAGACGTACGAGCGGCAGACATTCATGGTGGTGTACATGTCGGCGACTTTCCCCTGCATCAGCTGGAAATGGCCGATCGGCTGGCCGAACTGCTTGCGTTCGTGCAGGTAGGGAACGACCACATCCATGCAGGCGCGCATGATGCCCAGCGGTCCCCCGGCCAGCACTGCCCGCTCGTAGTCCAGACCGCTCATGAGAACGTAGACGCCCTTGCCGATGCCGCCGAGGACGTTTTCCTCGGGCACTTCGCAGTTCTCGAAAACAAGTTCGCAGGTGTTCGAGCCGCGCATCCCCAGCTTGTCCAGCTTTTGCGAGGTGGAAAATCCCGGGAATCCCTTTTCGATCAGGAAAGCCGTGATCCCCTTAGGGCCGGCGGAAGGATCGGTCTTGGCGTACACCACCAGGACGTCGGCCTCGGGACCGTTGGTGATCCACATTTTGTTGCCGTTAAGGATGTACCGGTCGCCTTTCTTTTCCGCTTTCAGTTTCATCCCGACCACGTCGGAGCCGGCTCCCGGCTCGCTCATGGCCAGCGCGCCGACGAAATCGCCGCTGACGAGTTTGGGGAGGTATCTTTCTTTCTGCCCGGCGTTTCCGTTTCGGAAAATCTGGTTAACGCACAGGTTGGAGTGGGCCCCGTAGCTCAGAGCGACCGAGGCGGAGGCCCGACTCAGTTCCTCTACGGCGATGACATGTTCCAGGTAGCCCATTTCCGCCCCGCCGTACTCTTCCGAAACGGTAACCCCAAGAATTCCCAAGTCTCCCATCTTCTTCCAAAGGTCGGCCGGAAAAAGATTCTGTTGGTCGATTTCATCGGCCCGGGGGGCGATTTCGTCGGCGGCAAAGTTGCTCACCGACTCGCGCAGCAGGTCGGCGGTTTCTCCAAGGTCGAAATTGAGGATTGGGTATGTGCTCATGGTTGGACCTCCTTGTGAAGTGCGAAACATTGCTGTTGCGGTAGTGCAATAGCAAGTCAGATACCAAACACGGTTTGATCTAACCAAAAATTTTATAAGTAAACGATATCGCAAGGGAAAATAACTAGGGCCGAGGCCGTATGGAAGGATAGGTAATTTTAATTTTTCAAAAAGTGTTTACAGGAAATGAGGGGCAAGGAAGGCCTATCCCCGGCAAATAAACGAAAAGCTTAAATATTCAAGCAGGTTATGCGACGCAATAGCTGCCTGTTTACAGTTTATCCGTTTTTAGACAGGAGAATCAGGATGCTGTCGAGGTTTCGAATTGATCTTCAGGAAAGGACTTTTTCCGGCAAATCAAACGCCATTGAAAAGGGCGCTATCCTGTGCGATAGCGCCCACGGGGCGAGCGTCGTCGATTCGAAGTGTTCTCTGTGCTGAGCTTGATCGATTGATCGGGACGTTAACCTTTGGAGGGTGATTTCCCCGAATGGAGAAACGCTTTCAGGGCCTCCTCGTGGTCAGGAGTATGATGGGCTGAGGCCTGGCAGGCAGCGCAGAGATCGAGAAAATCGGGAAGGTCGAGTCTTCGAGACGCCTTGAGGAGCCGTTTGCTCATGCGAAGGGCCGGCGCCGGCTGCCGGGCGATCTGTTCTGCCAGGGCCCTGGCCCGGGGAAGCAGATTCTCCGGTTCGACGGTTTCCAGGGTCAACCCAAGCGAACAGGCCTCTTCCGGTGAAAGGAGTCGTCCGGTAAAGGTAAGTTCCGCAGCCCGCTGATACCCGACCAGGCGTTGCAGAAACCAGGAACCGCCGTCACCGGGAATGAGGCCCAGATTGACGAAAGTTTCCCCCAGAACCGCCCGGCTCGAGGCGATGCGCAGGTCGCACATGCACGCCAGATCACACCCTGCGCCGATCGCCGGTCCGTTGATGGCGGCGATGGTGGGGATTTCCATGCGGTTTATGGCGAGGGCGATCTGCTGAATGCCGCGGCGATATTTTTCCTGAAGATCGAAAGGAGCCCCGGCAAAAATCCCCCGCCGCTCCTTCATGTCCTTGACGTTGCCTCCCGAGCTGAAGGCGGCGCCTTCGCCGGTCAGGATCAGGACGGCGATCGCGCCTGAGGAATCGGCCCAGTCCACCGCCCGGACGATGTCCTCCGCCAGGGCCGTTCCGGTGAGGGCGTTGCGCACATCGTCTCGCTGTAAGGTCAGCAGGCCAACCCTGTTTTCTACCTCCAGAGTCGATTCCGCCAGCTTTGGGAATGGCATCGGATCACTTCTCCCTTCATGGTATGGGTCTCTACGCGGCCGGAGCCCGCTCCATCCGGCGTTGACGCCGTTCGGCTGCCGCCCGGTGTTGTTTCAGGTCTTCGGCCGTTTCGGGCATCCAGGGTATAACGGGAGTAGGTTTTCCCCAGGCGTCGAGAGCCACCAGGGTGAAAAATCCGGCGGCGGCCAGGCCGCCCATTCCTGCGGAAGACTCACCTGCCTGCAGAGTGACCTCCACCTCCATGGTGGTTCCTTCGGTGTAGACCACGATGGCTCGGGCCGTGACGACCTCGCCCGTCCGGATCGTGCGGTGCATCCCGATCGGCTCGACATGGATCGGAACCACCGGAGATCCGGCATACTTCCAGGCAGCCGCTTCCGCGGTCTTCCGCATGATGCGAAGAAGAGCGGAGGCGTCAATCCGTCCTTTCCCGTCGGTGTCCTCGGGCTGGAGAGTCTTGACCAGCATTCCCGTGCGGCGCTGCGATGGTCGGTTCATGATGTATCCCCCACTCCCGGCTCAGACAGCGACCCGTTTCAGCGCCGGGGTGACGGTGATTCCCGCCTCCGTCGCGTCGAGGACCTCCGCGACCGTCACGCCCGGCGCGGTCTCGATCAGAAGGAGACCCTCCGGAGTGACGTCCAGGACCGCCAGATCGGTGATTATGCGGTCCACCACCTGCTTCCCGGTCAGGGGGAGGGTGCATTCCCTGAGGATTTTCGACTCTCCCCGGCGGTTGCAGTGTTCCATGATCACCACGATCTTCCTGGCGCCGTGGACCAGGTCCATGGCGCCCCCCATGCCTTTGACCATCTTTCCGGGAATCATCCAGTTCGCCAGATCCCCCCGTTCGGAAACCTCCATGGCACCGAGGATGGCGATATCGATATGACCGCCGCGAATCATGGCGAAGGACTCGGCACTGTTGAAGAGGCAGGCGCCCGGAATCATGGAGATCGTCTCCTTGCCGGCGTTGATCAACTCCGGATCGAGCTGGTCCTCGGTAGGATAGGGGCCGATTCCCAGCAAGCCGTTTTCCGATTGCAGGAAAACCTTTTTCTCTCCGATATAATTGGCTACCAGGGTCGGGATGCCGATGCCGAGGTTAACGTAATAGCCGTTTTCGATCTCCTGTGCCGCGCGTTGCGCGATCTGGTCACGTGTGAGTGCCATGCAGTGCCTCCCGTCATCAGGCCGCCCGTACGGTGCGGCGCTCAACCGGTTTGAGATAACTCTTCCCGCGGACGATCCGCTGGACATAGACGCCCGGTGTGTGGCAGAAATTGGGGTCGAGTTCCCCTTCCTGCACCAACTCTTCGACTTCGGCGATGGTGACCCGGGCGGCGGCGACCATCATGGGGTTGAAATTCCGCGACGTTTTGTTGTACACGAGGTTGCCGACCGTATCGCCGCGCCAGGCCTTGACCAGAGCGAAGTCGGCGGTCAGTGCCCGCTCCAGAAGGTATTCCTTGCCGTCGAAATTGCGCACCTCTTTTCCCTCCGCCACCGGCGTGCCCACGCCGGCCGGCGTGTAAAACCCCGGAATCCCGGCGCCGCCGGCGCGAATCCGTTCCGCCAGAGTTCCCTGGGGCAGCAGTTCCACCTCGAGTTCCCCCGAGAGATACCGGCGTTCGAACTCCTTGTTCTCTCCAACATAGGAGGAAATCATTTTTCGGATCTGGCGGTTCTGCAGCAGGATGCCGAGACCGAAGTCGTCGACACCGCAGTTGTTGGAAATGACGGTGAGATTGCGGACCCCCTTGTCGCGCAACCCCGTGATGAGTTTCTCGGGGATCCCCACCAGTCCGAAGCCGCCGACCATGAGGGTGTCGCCATCCCGGATGCCCTCCAGGGCCTGTTCGATCGTTTCCCGTACTTTCATAACGATGACCTCCCGTTGAGGATGGTTCAGGCACGTTCGAAAATGGCGGCCACGGCCTCGCCGCCGCCGATGCACAAAGTGACCAGGCCGTAGCGTTCGCGCTGGCGCGCCATTTCCTTGAGCAACGTCGCGACCAGCCGACCGCCGCTGGCTCCTACCGGATGGCCGATGGCCACGGCTCCCCCGTTGACGTTGACCCGCTCCGGGTCGAGCTTGAGTCGTTGGATCGCCATCAATGTGACCGAGGCGAAGGCCTCGTTGATTTCGAACAGCCCGATCTCTTCGGGGGAGAGCGAAGCCTGGGCGCAGACTTTTTCGATCGCTCCCACCGGAGCCAGGGGGAAATGGTCGGGATGTGTACTGTGGGTCGCGGCGGCCACCAGGCGCCCCTCGGGCTGAAGGCCCCGACGGCTGACCGTCTCTTCGCCGGCCAGCAGGGCGAAAGCCGCTCCGTCATTGAGGGTGGAGGCGTTGGCGGCGGTGATGGTGCCGTCCTTCTGGAAGACCGGCCGAAGGGAGGCGAGTCTGTCGAAGTCGACCCGAAAGGGCTCTTCGTCGGTGGCGACGGTGACGGTTCCTTTGCGGGAGTCGATCTGAACCGGGACGATCTCTGCGGCGAGCCGCTCCTTTTGAATGGCCTCCTGGGCGCGCCGATAGGAGCGGATCGCCCAGGCGTCCTGTTCCTGCCGGGAGAACCCCAATTCCTGGTTCAGCGTTTCGGCGATCTCCCCCATATGACGCCCCGAATAGGGATCGACCAGGGCGTCGTGCAGCATCAGGTCCACGGCGGCGCCATTGCCCAGTCGCAGGCCGAAGCGGGCCTGGGGCAGGGCATGGGGACTCAGAGACATGTTCTCCATGCCTCCGGCCAAAACCAGGCCGGCCTCGCCCAGGCGGATGGCGCGAGCGGCGAGCATCAGCGCCTGCAGGCCGCTGCCGCAGACCTTGTTGACGGTCATGGCGTGAACCGAGTCGGGCAGCCCTGCTTTGCGCATGGCCTGGCGTGCCGGCGCCTGGCCGGTGCCGCCGGTCAGAACCTGCCCGGCAATGAATTCGTGAATTTCCTCAGGTGAGGTACCGGTCCGCTGAAGCAGATCTTTGACGACACCGGCCGCCAGTTCGGGTGCCGGAACTCCGGCCAGGCCGCCGCCGAAGCTCCCGAAGGGAGTCCGGCGGGAATCAAGGACGTAAACGTTTTGCATGGGAACTCCTTATCGTTGGGTGTGAGAAATCGGATCAGGCGGCTTCCACCGCCTTCGATTCCACATTCTCTTTGGGCTGTTCCATCCGGCCGACGCTTTCCAGAAGGATTTCGGCAAGATCGAGGGTCCGGACCGTTTCCTCCCGGTCGAGGCTCTTGGTGCCATCGCCGAGCATGGTCAGGCAGAAGGGGCAGCCGGTGGCAATCACCGTCGGGTCGAGGGCCAACGCCTGTTCTGTCCGCTCCAGATTGATACGCCGTCCCAGGCGTTCTTCCAGAAACATCCGTCCCCCTCCGGCGCCGCAACAGAATCCTTCTTCCTTCGAGCGCGCCATCTCCCGCAGCTCAAGGCCGGGAATGGCCGAGAGGATCGCGCGCTGGGGCGAATAGAGATCGTTGTACCGCCCCAGGTAACAGGAATCGTGGTACGTGGCCACTTCCTGCAAAGGCTTAAAGGGAGATATTTTCCCCGTACGAAGCAGATCCGCCAACAGCTGTGAATGATGAACAACCTCGAAATGGCCCCCGTACTGGGGATATTCGTTTTTCAGGGTGTTCAGGCAGTGGGGACAGCTGGTGACGATTTTTTTCACGCCGTAACTGTTGAGCGTCTCCACGTTCTGTTCGGCCAGCATCTGGAAGAGAAACTCGTTCCCCAGGCGCCGGGCCGTATCCCCGCAGCATTTCTCCTCCTTTCCCAGAATGGCGAAGGAGAGGCCGGCACGCTGAAAAAGTTCGGCGACGGCACCGGCGATTTTCCTGCTGCGATTGTCGAAAGCGCCGGCACAGCCGGGCCAGAAGAGGTATTCGGCCTCAGGCGCCTCGCTTAGCAGCGGAACGTTCTTTTCCTCAGCCCATTCCCCCCGCGAGGCCCAGGCCAGTCCCCAGGGGTTGTAGTTGTTTTCCAGGCCCCGAAAGGCCGTCTGCGCTTCCTGGGGAAACCGGGCTTCCATGAGGACCAGATTGCGCCGCATCTCCACCAGGCGCGGCACGTGCTCGACTCCTGCCGGGCACTGGACTTCGCAGGAACGGCAGGTGGTGCAGGACCAGAGCGCCTCGTCGGCGATCACCTCGCCGGTGAGTTCGCGATTCATGACTTCCGGCCGGGCGCCGCCATCCGCATCTTCTCGGCTCGTCTTTGCCTTGAGCAGGGGCGCCTTTTCCCTCAGGTGTTTTTTCAGTGAGAGGCTGATCTCCCGGGGGGAGAGGGGTTTCTCCGTGGCATGGGCCGGACACTGGGCCTGACAGCGCCCGCACTGCACACAGGCGTCGGTATCGAGGAGCTGTTTCCAACTGAATTCCTCAATTTTACCGACCCCGTACTGCTCGATGCTCTCATCTTCGAAGTCCATGGGGGGAAGGGCCCTGGCGGCTTCGGGATTGTTGAAAAAATGCCCCGCGGGAGCGGCCAGCAGGTGAAAGAGTTTGGTATAAGGCAGGATCGCGATCAGGCTCAGGGCGAGAAAAAGGTGGATCCACCAGAGCCCCTGATGCAGGGCCGGAAAAATCGCGGGAGACAGCCCCGAGAGGCCGGCGGCAATCAGATTGCCCGCCGGTTCCCAGCCCGCCCAGCGATCGGGCGTCATCGCCATGCGCACCCCTTCGAGCAAAAGCCCGGTCATGAGGATCGCTGCGAGCAGCCCCAGAACGAGGCCGTCCCGTCCTTCGCTGCCCAGCTCCTTGGGGCGCCGGACGTATCGCCGCCAGGCAAGGACGCCGACGCCGCCCAGGGCGAGAACCGCAAAGAGATCCAGCGCCAGGGTCAGCCCCAGGTACCAGGATCCCTGGAAGGTGGCCAGGCCCAGATCCTCTTTGAGCATAACGGAGAGGGTGCCCAGGAGAAAAACAGCGAATCCCCAGAAGAGCAGGGCGTGAAAGAGCCCGGGGAAGGGTTTGCGCAGAACCCTCTGTTGGCCCAGGGTGTTTCGCAACAGAGCGCCGACGCGCCTGCCTGGATGATCAAGCCGGTCGCCAAGAGAGCCCGTCCCCAGCCGCCAGGTGCGGTAGCGGTCCGAGACCCCCTTGACAAAAATTCCCAGGGCGGCGGCGCTCAAAAGATACATGAGCCAGTAATGGGTGTGATAGGTGCCGAGTGCTCGCGTTGCTTCCATAGACATTCTCCCCGGGTGGCGTGATTCAGGCGACCTGCAGTTCCTGCTTCTGCAGTTCGTTCAGCAGTTCAGGGACGACGTCGAAAAGGTCGCCAACGATTCCGTAATCGGCCACAGTGAAGATCTCCGCTTCGGGATCTTTGTTGATTGCGACAATCACCCGCGAGCGGCTGATCCCGGCCAGGTGCTGAATGGCCCCCGAGATGCCGCAGGCGATATAGAGATTCGGCGCCACCACTTTGCCGGTCTGCCCCACCTGGTAATGACTCTCCCGGTACCCTTCGTCCACGGCGGCCCGGGAGGCGCCCACCGCACCGCCGAGAAGGTCGGCCAGTTCCTCCAGGAGTTGGAAATTTTCCTTGCTTTTCAAACCGCGGCCCCCCGAGACGACCACGTCTGCCTCGGTGAGTTCCACCCGGTGGGAGGTCTTGCGCCGGATCTCCCGAACTCTCTGGCGAATGGCGTCCCGGTCGATGGCGACTCGGGCCTGAACGGTTTCAACGCTGCGTCCCGGCTGCCTTTCGGGGATTTCGAAGGATTTGGGACGGACGGTCACCACCATGGTCGCATCGGGGGAGGCGAATTCCATCCAGGCAAAAGCCTTTCCCGAATAAACGGGGCGCTGGAAGGCGATGCCATCCTCCAGGCGCATGGCGACCACGTCAGAAATCTGCCCCGCATCGAGTTTCTGCGCTACGGCGGGAGCGAGGTCGCGCCCGATGGAACTGTGGGCGAAGAGAATGGCGCTGGGCTGCTCGGAGCTGGCCAAGTCGGCCAGGGGGCGGGACCAGCCGTCGGTGGTATACTCGGCAAGAAGGTCGTGCTCCGCTGTGACGACCCGATCCGCACCATGTTCTGCCAGCGGTTTTACCAGCTCGCCGCAGTCGCGGCCGAAGACCACCGCGACCAGCGGCTCGTTCAGGTGATCTGCCAGTTGACGGCCGGCGCCGAGCATTTCGAAAACGACCTGGCGAAATTTCCCCTCTCTCTGTTCTGCAAAAATCCATACTCCGGACATATCGGGACCTCCTTGTGGTTTGAATCGGTTTTCGACGCGGCGAAAAATCGGCACGTTTCCAAGAAGTGCTCCGTCGGGGCAACTTCTTCAGATGACCTTTGCTTCCTCCTGGAGGAGGTGCAGCAACTCCAGAGCGACGCTCCGCGGTTCGCCTTCGAGCCGCTTCCCAGCCTGCCTGGGTTGGGGCAGGGAGAGGCCGCAACAATGCACCCGGATCGATTTTGCCAGTTCCGGTCCGTCTAAATTCAGATCGGCTAGGGACAAAGTCTGCAGCGGTTTTTTCTTCGCCTGCATGATGCCCCGCATGGAAGGGTAGCGGGGTTCGGCCAATCCTTGCTGGGCTGTGACCATGGCGGGTAGGGCCACGTCGATGATCTCTACGCCGTCGTCTATCTCCCGGGTCACTGTTACGGATCCATCATGAAGTTCGGCCGCCAAGGCAACGGTGACGAGAGGGATGTCCAGGATCTCGGCTACCCGGGAGGGAACCTGCGCCGTGGTATCGTCCACCGATTGAAAGCCAGCGAGGACGAGATCGTAATCGATTTTTTCCAGGGCGGCGGCCAGAACTCGGGCCGTAGCCGATTCGTCGACCTCCGCCAAGGCCGGGTCGTCGACCCAGATGGCCTGGTGAGCCCCCATGGCCAGAGCGGAGCGGAGGGTCGCATCGGTGCTTTTCCCGCCGACGGCCAGAACGATCACTTCTCCCTCGCCGGCCTGCTCGATCATCTGCAGGGCCTTTTCGATGGCGAATTCGCAGTAGGGATTGATCACCCGTTTGATTCCCTGGGAGTCGATTTCCCCGGCCGCTGTCAATTTGATTCTCGCTTCCGTATCGAAGGTCTGTTTGACCAGGACGACGATTTTCACGGCAACCTCCTTGTAAATTTGGGGAAGAGGAGTTTTCGTTTGATCTCCTGAAACAGCAAGAGCAATGCCAAACGGTGTTCTGTGAAATATAAAGTCTGCCAAGATACCGAAATAATGGTATAAAATATGCCATTGATGAGATTGTGAGATGTTTTGACAGGGTGGTTAGGAGGGTATAATTCAACCTCTGTTAACACCGAGAAGCGAGGGGCATCCCAGGGGAAATGGTACTTTCTCCGGGGAGTTGGGTCACACGATCTTCGTTTGTCACAACCGTTTA
Organism: uncultured delta proteobacterium; assembly: GCA_963783365.1. Taxonomy (GTDB): domain Bacteria; phylum Desulfobacterota; class Desulfuromonadia; order Desulfuromonadales; family CAWANI01; genus CAWANI01. Next base: position 218,324 of record CAWANI010000015.1, read on the forward strand.
CAGAATGGCCGGGTGTTTACAGTCGGGAGGAACGAGAGAAAAAGACCTTCCCTGATTCGGGAAGGTCAATGAGGTAGGAGAAACGCGGGATGGCTTAGCTCAGTTCGTACTTCTGCAGTTTTTTGTAGAGACCAGGCCGGGAGATTTTCAACAGGCTCGCCACCTGCAGTTTGTTTCCGCCCGTCCGAACGATGGCCTCTTCAATGATATTGCGCTCGACCTCTTCCAGGATCTGTCCCAGGGGCTTTTTGCCGATCAGGGCCGAATAGTCGCCGTTCAGGTACCCTTCAGATTCCAGGGGCATGAGCGAGGAGGATTGTCGAATATAGTCGGGGAGGTCCGTAGCCCGGATATGAGAGCCCCGCACCACGTTGAACCCATTCTCGATCACGTTGCGCAACTCCCGGATGTTTCCGGGGAAATCGTAGGCTTTAAGAAGATCCCAGGCCTGGGGTTCGAGGCCCTCCACCTTGAGCCCGAATTCCGTATTGAACGAATCGATGAACTGCTTTGTGATGAAAAAAATATCCTCGACCCGTTCGCGCAGAGGCGGGATGGAGAGGGCGACGATATTGAGGCGAAAATAGAGATCCTTGCGAAATTTTTCCTCCTTGACCAGATTCACCAGATTCACGTTTGTGGCGGCGACTACCCGCACGTCGACGGGGCGGGTGGTATCACTGCCCAGGGGAGTGACCTCTTTTTCCTGCAGTACGCGAAGAAGTTTGGCCTGCATGGAAAGGGACATGTCGCTGATTTCGTCGAGAAACAGGGTGCCGCCGTGGGCCTGCTCGAATTTGCCGATCATCCCCCCTTTGCGAGCCCCCGTGAAGGCGCCTTCCGCATACCCGAAGAGTTCCGACTCAAGCAGATGCTCGGGGATGGCTGCACAATTCATTTTGATGAAGGGGCCGTACCGGCGCTTGCTCGCAGCGTGAACGGAATGGGCGCAAAGCTCCTTCCCCGTGCCGCTTTCGCCCACCAAGAGGATGTTGGAGCCCCGTTTGGCCACTCTCAGCAGGGTCGATTTGAGTTGGGAAATGACTTTACTGTGGCCGATAATGCTGTTGATGTCGTATTTGAAGTCGCAGTTTTTCGAGACAATGGCGGGCGGTATTTTTTCCCGGTTCATCAGATTGTGGATCTGGTTGGCCAGAAGGGTGACCTCCCGCACATCGCTGAACATGATTCTGCCCAGGGCTCCGACACAGCGCCCCTCGCGAATCAGAGGATAGCGGCAGGCGACGACCTCTTTGCCATTGATCAGGTGCGGCCACCCCACCTCCGCCTGCCCTGTCTCCATGACCACCGGCAGTCGGGAAGTCTTCGAGTTGGAATACGCTTCGGTGATCTGTTTGCCGATCATATCCTGCGCCCGGCTTCCCACGGCATCGGCGAAATGCTGGTTGACCATGCGGATTATCCCCTCGCGGTCCACCACGACGAGTCCATCCTGCACGATATCGATCAGGGGACCCATTGATCGGGCAACATTGCAGGTATCCTCGGGAAGGGAGGGCTCCGCTTCTCCGTCGGCCTCGCCGAGGGACAGGAATCCGCCGAGGGCATTCTGGTCTTCCAGGATAGGCACATAACTGCAGAGCATTTTTCTGCCCTTGATGTGCTTCGGTTCTTTTCGAAAACAGAACCCCAGGACGATAAGAGACGTCAAGGGGGCAAGGTTGACCACGTCGCCCAATCGTTTGTTTCGGATATCATCGGGGGCCCAGCCGAAGAGTTCCCTGCATTTTCCGTTGGTGGAGACGATTTTCAGGTCCCGATCCAAGAAGGCCACCCAGCAATCCTTGCTCTCGTCATGCAGGGTGGGCTCAAATTCCGTGCGCTCGATGACCTCTTGTAGATTCACGATTCCGTCCTTTTCGTTGGCGGTTTGGAGTAACGCCGGACGACAGAGGGTACAGGTGTCTGGTCGTTATGATATAGCGTTCTACTGAGAATTCAAGATTAAAATCAAGGTGCTTTGCAGATCACCGGTTGTGGTTGTTGGCATATCCAGCTGGTTTTGTCGTCGCATTTTTACTTGAGATGATTGCGAATGCGGTAGGTTTGGATTTGAATAAAACATCGTTATCGGATGTTAATGTGAGGTTCTTGTTGCGGCCGCGGGCGCGCTTTTGCTCGCGGAATAAACTTCTCGTTTCCAGCCAGGATTTCCATCGACTTCATTGACGGATTTCGGGTTCTCTTCCCTGCCGTTCTTAGCACTTTTCAATTCAGAAACTCCACCCACTCCGCATTCAGCGTCGCCACTCCGAACGCCTCCTCCACCTTCCCCTTGAGCAGATAAGGGCGGCTGCGAGAGAGCTTCCGGCAGAAGCGCTCGTAAGCGCGCGGGAAGAAGGTCACATCGAAGATGGCGGTGGTGTCCTCGAAGGAGACGAACTCCATCGGTCTCCCGTTCTTGTCCTGCACCGTCTTTCCCGTCACCCACCAGCCGACCACGGTAATGGTGCGTCCCACCCATTCTGCTATCCTCGCGGCGGCCACCGGCTTGATTCCGGCCAGCCTCCGTCGATGGAGCAGCAACGGATGGCAGGAGAGGAGCATCCCCAGGGTCTCCACCTCCTGGTTGAGGACGGTCTTCTCTTCGTAAGGGGGCGGGGAGGGGAGGCTGGCGGTCGGCTCATCGAAGAGAAGCCCCTCCCTGCGATCGAACTTCTGGTGGAAGCGCAGCAGCTCCCACAGCAGGCGCGGGCGCTTTTCCTTTCCCTCCAGGGCGTCGAAGCTGCCGGCCTTGACGAGCAGGCGGACGTCGGCGGGATCGACGGGGACCCGATGGAGGAAGTCGGCGAAACTGCGGTAGGGACCGCGTTTCTCCCGCTCTTGCAGTAGAGCCTCGGCCGCCTTTCGCGCGAGGCCCTCGATCTGCATCAGTCCCACCCGCACGGCACGCCCCTTGCCGGCGTAGGGCCAGACGCTTTCGTTGATGTCGGGTGGCAGGATCTTGAGGCCCATGCGCCGTGCTTCGGAAAGGTAGGCAAAAGGGGAGTAGTACCCCCCCTGGTTGCTGATCACCGCGGCAATGAACTCGGCCGGATGGTTGGCTTTAAGGTAGGCGCTTTTGCAGCTCACCAGGGCGTAGGAGGCCGAGTGCGGTTTGCAGAAGGAGTAGCCGGCGAAGGAGAGGATCTGGCGCCAGACCTCCTGCAGCGCGTTTTCGGGAACGCCCTTTTGCACGCCGCCGGCGAAGAACATCTGGCGGAAGTCTTCGAGCTTCTTCTCCTTATGCTTCTTGCTGATGATCTTGCGCAGTTGGTCCCCTTCGAAGGGGGAGAAGTCGGCGAGGGCCATGGCCATTTGGGTGATCTGCTCCTGGTAGACGGCAAGGCCGTAGGTTTCGTCAAGGACCTCGTCCAAAAGAGGATGGAGGGCGCGCCAGGGCTTTCCCCGCATGCGGGCGACGAATTCGAGGATATAGGGGTTGGCCGCCGGGCGGATGATGGAGGAGGCGATCACCAGGTGCTCGAAGAGGTCGCATTTATCTCCCCGGGGGTTGCCGATCCACATGCGTTTGAGAAGCTGGCGGGTGGCGGGCGACTCGATGTAGAAGCAGCCCATCGTCTCGCCGCTGCAAAGAAGCCGCCGGGTTCGCTCGTCTTCCAGGGGGTGCCAGGAGGCGTAGTCGATCTCGGTGCCGGTATTTTTTTTCACCCCGGCAATGGCGTCGCGGATGACGGCCAGGGAGCGGTTGCCGAGGATGTCGATCTTCACCAGCCCGGCGGCCTCGGTCTGATCCTTCTCCCATTGGATCATCGGCAGCCCCTTGGCGCTGACTTCGACCGGCACATAGCGGCGGATCTCGTCCGGCACCACCACCAGCCCGCCGCAGTGCAGGGAGAGGTGGCGAAGCTGCCCTTTCAGTTTGCTGGCGATGCGCAGGATGCTCTGCCAGTCGCTGCTCAGTTTCTCCCCACGGAAGAGGGGATGGCTCTCCACCGCCCGGGCCGTCTGGTCGGCCTTCCAGTAGCCGGAGATGCGCTCTGTCAGCGCCTTGATCTCCCCGTCCGGCATGCCGAAAACCTTGGCCACCTCCCGCAGGGCGCCGCGCCCCTTGAACCCCACCTGGTTGGCGACCATCGCCGCCCGTCTGGCCCCGTAGCGGGCGAAGGCGAAGTCGAGGACCGCGTCGCGCTCGTCCCAGGGAAAATCGATGTCGATGTCGGGGGGATCGAGGCGTCCCTCGTTCAAAAAGCGTTCGAAGAAGAGGTTGTGGCGGATCGGGTCGACGTGGGTAATCCCCAGGCAGTAGGCGACCAGGGAGGCCGCGGCGCTGCCCCGCCCGCAGGTGCGCGGGGACTGCTTGGCGATCTCCTCGACGACCAGAAAATAGTGGGCGAACCCCTTGGCGCCGATGATGGCGAGTTCCTTTTGCAGCCGCTCTTCCACCCTGCCATCGATTCGGCCGTAGCGCTGCAGGGCCCCCTCCCGGGCGCGGCGCTCCAGTTCGGCGAAGGCATCGGGGCCGCCCATCTCCCGGAAAGCCGGGAAGATCGTCTCGGAAAAATCCCAGTCGGTCTTGCAGCAAGAGGCGATGCGGGCCGCATTCGCCAGGGCTTCGGGACAATGGGGAAAGAAATCGGCGAGGCTGTCCGGGGAAAGGAGCCGGTCCCCCTCCCGGGCGGTATCCTCTTCGTTCAGGCGTGAGAGCTTGGTGTTCAGGTGGATCGCCCGCAGGACTTTGTGCAGCTCGTCGTCCTCCGGCGACAGAAGCACGGCACGACTGGTGGCGACCGGCGGCAGGCGCAGCTCTCGGCTGAGGGCGAGGGCCCGGTGCATCTGGTGGCCGGGGGAGAGCTCGACGAAGAGGCCTTCCGGCGAGCGGCGTCGCAGGGGGGAGAGAACGTCCGGATCGTCCGAGAGAACGAAGAGCCCCTGGCGATAAGTCCCCAGCCGCTCGGGCAGATCGAAACCGGAATCGCAGTGCAGGTCGGAGAGGAGCCGGCAGAGATTGGCGTAGCCGGTCTCGTCGCGGGCGAGGAGCACCGCCTGGTGCCGTTCGGTCACCGCCTCGGCGCCGATGATCGGCGCGATCCCCGCCTCACGGGCGGCCTCCAGAAAGCGGGGGATGCCGTAGAGGCCGTTGCGGTCGGTGAGGGCGAGGCGGCGCATGCCCATCTGCCGGGCGGCGGCGCAGAGCGTCTCCGGGGCGTGGATTCCCCAGGCGGGGGAGAAGGATGAGTGGACGTGCAGGTGGACGAAAGTGCTCATAAATTAAATTCTTAACTCAAAAAAGTTAAAGCTTGATCCCATATCAAAATCGGCGGGTCGCGCCCCGCCAGGCGCCTTACTTTTTGTCCAGGCGGCGACAAAAAGTAAGCAAAAAACGCCTTTCCCTGCCGGGGGCATTTCTTTCGCCGGGTTTGGGGCTTCTTCAACCAGCCGGGGAAAATTCCCCCGCCACCGCTTCGTGGCGCCTCCACGTGGTTTCAGCAGTACTTGCGAGTGTCGAGCGGGCAGGGCGGTTGCACGGGAGCTCTTTTCGGGGTTTAAGTCCTCCAGCCTCCTCCCGCCTCACGCCAGGCTGCGACCCCAGCGAACGACGTCCATGCCGTGCCGGGTGCGCAGGTGGTCGAGGGCGTCCTGCAGGACCTCGGCATGGGGCGAGGCCGCGGTCTCGTCGTCGAAGAGATCGAGCTGTCTCTTCCCGCAGGTGAGGCGCTCGCAGGCGAGCCGCAGGGCCCGCAGGCGTACCCGGCGCCGGCAGGTTTTGTAGAAGAGCTCGTCGAGGGCGGCGAAGAGGGCGAGGTCGTTGGCCACGGGAGGGAGAAGATCGGTTTTTCCCTGCTCCGTCACCCCATCGGCGAAAGTGAGGGCGAGCGCGAGACGGCCGGCCGCCTGGCCCATCCGGCGCAGGCGCAGGCCGCACCCTTCCGCCAGCCGGAAAAGCTCGGCGAGCAGGAGCTCATCGTCGGTCTCCTCCTGCGAGAGAAAAGCTTCCTCGATAACCTCCGGGGAGCGTTTGGGCAGCTGGACAGGCGAGGGATCGACCCCCCGGGCCCGCTGGTGCAGAAGCGGGGCAAAGGGGCCGAAGGGGAGGCGCAGCTGTGCTACCGAAAGGGCGCCGACCTCCTCCACCCGGCGCAGGTTGAGATCCTGCATCAGCACCGCCTCCCGGGCGCTTCCCACGCCGGGCAGCACGGAGACGGGGAGGGGGGCGAGGAAACTGCGCTCGCTGCCGCGCAGGATGTCGCAGATCCCGGCCTTCTTCAAGTATCCCGCGGCGATGCGCGAGACGAGCTTGTTGCCGGCGACCCCGACGCAGCCCGGAGAGGCGCAGCCGCCCCGTCATCTCCCGCTCCAGGCGTGCCGCCACATCCCGCCCCGGTCCGAAGAGCTTGCGCCCGCCGGTCAGATCGAGAAAGAGCCGCCCCGGCGCGGTCGGTTCCCAGAGCGGGGTGTAGCGGCCCGAGACTTCCAGCAGGGCGTTCATCCCCCGGGAAACTTTTTGCGGGTCGGGAGGCAGGAGCAGGAGAGGGGGGCAGAGGCGGCGGGCGCGAAAGAGGGGCATTCCCTCGTAGACCCCCTCGGCGCGGGCCTCGGCCGAGACGCAGGTGAGCAGGGCGCGCTCGGAGTTGCCGGGAACGACGGCGACGGGGCGCTGTCGCAGGGAAGCGTCGCCGACCCGGGCCAGTTCGATGGGAAAGGCCGGGATGGCAAGATGCAGGATGTCGCGCTCCATGGTCTTACAGGCAGTGGCGGATGACGCCCACCACCACCCCCTCGATGCGAAAGCTCTCTTCGTCCTCGACGACGATCGGCACCATGGCCGGGGTTGGCGGGGTGCAGCTCGATGCGTTTCCCCTTTCGGTAGAAACGCTTGACGGTCGCCTCCCCCGCGATCAGGGCGACCACCGTCTGGCCGTTCTCGGCCACCGCCTGCTTGCGCACCAGCACGAGGTCGCCGTCGAGGATGCCGTCGCCGATCATCGAATCCCCCTGAACCCTGAGGACGAAGTTCTCCCCCGGCCCGACCATGGAGGCGGGGACCTCGACGGTATCCGGATTCGCCACCGCCTCGATCGGCTTGCCGGCGGCCACGGTGCCGGCAAGGGGCAACGTGACGGCGCCGGTTTCGGGGCGCACCACCCGCAGGCCGCGCCGGGCGTTTCCGTCCTTGATCAGAAATCCCTCGCGCTGCAGCCGCACCAGATAGTTCTGGATTGTGCCGAGGGAGCGGTAACCGAAGGCGTGGGCGATCTCCTGCTGAGAGGGCGCATACCCCTCGTGGTCGGTGAAGGCTTCGATGAAATCGAGAATTTTTTTCTGTTTCGGAGTCAGGGGACTCATGGGCCACCTCAAAAAAACTACGCAAAATATACGCATGTCGGTTTCGAAGAATATGCGTATATTTTGCGTAAGTCAAGGGCGATGATTCCCCCTTTTTGATCCAACTCACCTTCGTAGCCAACCTTCGCCAACTAAGATCCTCGCTGGATTGAGCGGTCGTCTGGTGGGGGCGCACAGGAAACAATCAATATCGCGAATATATTTGACAATTTACGATAGATGCCGTTATGTAGGGCTTTTTCGGAAACGGCATCGTCCGCCGAAGCATGGTTCTCTTTCTTCCTCGCCGTTTCAGTATGTAGAGGTGACAAAAAGATGAGCAAATTCGCTCTTGATCTGGTGGCGGCGCTGCTGGTCATACTCGGCGCGTCGGAACTGTTCACCAACGCCCTGGAGCATCTGGGGGAAAAACTGAAAATTTCCGAAGGGGTGACCGGCTCGCTGTTCGCTGCGGTCGGGACGGCGCTGCCGGAAACCGTGGTACCGCTACTCGCTCTGCTGGCCGGGACAGCCAACATCCGTGTCAATGAGGAGATCGGGGTCGGTTCGATTCTGGGTGCTCCCTTGATGCTCTCGACCCTTTCCACTGCGCTCATGGCGTTTGCCGTGTTAAAGCGTCGGGGGATGTCCGGCCGCGTCAGGCCGGAGCGCACCGGTCTGGTTCGCGATCTCAATTTCTTTTTGTTCGCCTTTGCGCTGGCGGGGGTCGCCATGTACGTGCCGCAGGAGGCGCGCTACATCCGGGGGACTTTGAGCATCACCCTCGTGCTGACCTATTTCATCTACATTCTGCTGACCCTGCGGGCTTCCGGAAACCTGGTCGAGGCTGGCCACGGAACGGAGGCCGAGAAGCACATGTTTTTGGCCAGAATCGGTTTGCCGACCAATCTCTTTACCATTCTGGCCCAGCTCGGCATCGGGCTGGTTCTGCTCGTCGGCGGCGCCAAGGGGTTCATTTACGGGGTCGAGGGCGTCTCGGACGTTCTTGGCGTTTCCGCACTTCTCCTGTCGTTGCTGCTGATCCCCCTGGCGACGGAACTTCCTGAAAAAGTGAACAGCATCCTCTGGATCCGGCGCCAAAAGGACACCCTCGCGATCGGCAATATCACTGGCGCGATGGTGTTTCAGGGAACATTGCTGCCGGCCATCGGCATCATGCTCACCCCCTGGCAACCGCGCCCGGAAGTGCTCGGTGGGGTGATCGTCACGTGGGTCGCCGCGGCCTGGCTTCGCTTCCATACGCGATCCAAGGGGCTGCCGATCTGGGGGCTTCTGCTAAACGGCGTTTTGTACGGGGTCTACCTGACAGTCATGATCGTGATGAGTTGAGGCGGTTTGCGATTGAGCGAGCTTCCGAGTAGTTTTCGCGGTAAGCGTGCCGAGATATTCGAGGGGACGATGGAGAGGAATTCCAGCGATAAGCGCCGAGAGGAACTTCGTGACCTGCGTGTTGCCCTGCTTCAGTTGAGTGCCGGGGACCTCGCTCTCGAAACCTTTGCCGATCAGTTGCTGAAAATCATGTGCGAGTGGTCCGGGTGTGAAGCGGCCGCAGTCTGGCTCTGGGATGTGGGTGTCTCTCCCCGTTTTGTTAGTCGAGGATTCCCTGAAAAATTTTTTGCTCAAAAAAATCCCGCTTGCATAATGACGGATGCGACAGAATCGCCGGGAGAGGCCCGGTCTGACGCGATCTATTCTGGTCTCTGCAGTGCGATTTTTGGCGGTCAAAATAGGCCGGATAGCACTTGTTTTTCCGCTCATGGGAGTTTCTGGGTCAACCGTAAGATTGCGCTAATGTCTGCTTCTTGCAAAGGGCTTTTGTCAGGCCCCGCATGTGTTCTTGGTTTACAGAGCTTTGAATCTGTGGCGCTGGTGCCGCTGCGAATAGACGATGAAGATGTCATCGGCCTGCTTCAGGTCAACGATCGGAAGCAGGGGCGACTGACTGGTGAGACCGTCAGTCTCCTTGAAAACCTGGCCTCTATGATTACCCCGGCTCTGTTGCAGAGGCGCACGGAGCAGGCGCTGCAGGAGAGCGAAAAACGATTTCACTCTCTGTTTGATAACAGCAGCAACGCTGTCTTCCTCTCCGACAAGAAAGGCAGATTTCTGGCGGCCAACCCGGCCGCCTGTGCCATGTTTCAACGCGATGCCCAGGAGTTGACCCGTCTCAGCAGGGCCGATATCTTCGATACCGAGGAGCCTCGTTACCCCAGGCGCCTGGAAATTCAGGAACGCACGGGCCGCTTTCAGGGAGAATTGGTCGGCATTCGGAAGGACGGCAGCCGTTTCCCGGCCGAAATTTCGGCTTCGGAATATTGCGACCGCTACGGCCGCCTGCGGGTCAGCGCCATCGTGCGCGACGTTTCCGCGCGTAAAAAGGCCGAGGTGGCTTTGCGGGCGTCTGAGGAGCGCTATCGACGACTTTTCGAAAACAACCCGCTCCCTATGTGGGTTTATGACTTGGAAACACTGCGATTTCAGTCGGTTAACCAAGCCGCCATAAGCCAATACGGTTATTCGCGAGAGGAATTTCTTGGGATGACTCTCAAAGACATTCGTCCGGAAGAGGATATCCCACAGCTCCTGCAGAGGGTGGCCGATCTAAAAGGCCGCTTCGAGAACGTCGGAGTTTGGAGGCATAGGAAAAAAGATGGTTCTTACATTGATGTGGAAGTCACCGTCCATGATCTGGCTTTTCAAGGTCTCCAAACCAAACTATCGGTTCTGGAGGATGTCACCGAGAAATTACATCGCCGTAAGGAGGTCGAGCAGGCGGGCCGCCTGGCGGCCCTGGGGGAGCTGGCAGCCGGAGTCGCCCATGAGATCAACAATCCGATCAACGGCATCATCAACTACGGCCAGCTCCTTCTTAACGAGGCCATTCGTGACGGCCGCAGCCGGGACCTTCCCGATCGGGTTATCCGCGAGGGAGAGCGCATTGCCGGCATCGTTGGGAATCTGCTCTCCTTTGCCCGTGAAAAACGCGAAGAAAAAGAGCCGACCGAAATCGCCGCTCCCCTTGCGGCCTCTCTCGAGCTGGTGGCTTCCCATTTACACAGAGACGGCATCCGGCTGGAAGTGAACCTGGACGAGAATCTGCCCCCGGTTTCCGCTGTCGGCCAGCAGCTTCAGCAGGTTTTTTTCAATATCATCAGCAACGCACGTTATGCCCTTAACGAGAAATTCCCCGGTAACCACCCTGAAAAAATTCTGGCGGTCAGTGTCACTGCAGTTGGACGCCATGGAATGAAAAGCGTTCGGATAACGGTCACCGATTTTGGATCCGGAATACCCGATAAGGTGTTGGACAGAGTCCTGGTCCCTTTTTTCACGACCAAACCGGTCGACAAGGGGACCGGTCTCGGGCTCAGTATCAGCCACGGCATCGTTCGGGATCACGGAGGTACATTGCAGGTCGAAAGTACCGAAGGCAAATATACTCGGGTCACTTTCACCCTGCCGGCCGCGTAATCGATGGAGGCGAAGATGGCGGAACATATCCTGATCGTCGACGACGAAGAGAGCATCCGCTTTACCTTTTCGCGTTTTCTGGAAGGGGCGGGATACCGGGTTTCGGCAGTTGGGACACTGGAGAAGGCTATTGCACTTCTCGATGAAAACGATTTCGATCTGATCTTTGCCGACATCCTTCTCGGGGGACAAAGGGGCCAGGACCTTCTCATTCGGGTGAGGGAGATGGCATTATCCTCCCCGATGGTGATGATCACCGGTTATCCCAACGTCCAAAGCGCCGCCGAGGCGGTTCGGCTCGGGGCCTACGACTATATTTCCAAACCGGTGCGCCAGGACACCCTGTTGCGCATAAGTGAAAAGGCCCTTCAGTTCAAGCGCCTGACCGATGAAAAACGTTTGTACCAGGCCAATCTGGATGCCATTTTCCGCAGCGTCACCGATGCCGTCATCACCCTGGACGGCCATCGGATTCTGACGGCGTGTAATGCCGCCACCGAAAAAATCTGCGGTTTTACTTCGCAGAAGGTGGGGCAACGCTTTGACCGGTTGGAGCTGCCCTGCCGGCGCCAATGTCTGGAGGCGCTGGAGGCCGCTTTCCGCAACAAGGAAGCGCCGGTGCTGCATCATATCCGTTGTCACCGGGAAGATCGAGCCCAACAGGTGGTTTCGGTCCGGACTTCGCCGCTTCTGAGCGCAGGGGGGGAATCGATCGGTGCGGTTATGGTGGTGCGGGACGAAACGCGCCTGAATGCCCTGGAGCGGGACCTTCAGGAGCGAACCGGCTACCATCGGATGGTCGGCCGCAGCCCGAAAATGCAGGACCTCTATGCTCTGGTGGAAAAGCTGGCGGAGGTGCCGACCACGGTGCTGATCACCGGGGAAAGCGGAACGGGAAAAGAGCTCGTCGCCGAGGCGCTGCATTTTCAGGGGCCCCGGCGGGAGGGGCCACTCGTCAAGGTCAACTGTGCGGCCCTGTCGGAGACCCTTCTCGAGACGGAACTCTTCGGCCACGTCAAGGGAGCTTTTTCCGGAGCGGTCCGGGACAACGTTGGACGATTCGAGCGGGCCAATGGCGGGACGATCTTTCTCGACGAAGTGGGGGACATTTCGCCAGCCTTGCAGACACGCTTGCTGCGCGTGTTGCAGGAGAAAGTCATCGAGAGGGTTGGCGACCCAACGCCCATCCCAGTAGATGTCCGGGTAGTCGCAGCCACCAATCAGGATCTGGAGGCCAAGATCCGGCGCGGGGAATTTCGCGAGGACCTTTTCTACCGCATAAAGGTGGTTCATATAGAAATCCCGCCGCTGCGTGAGCGCCGCATGGATATCCCGCTCCTCGTGGAGCATTACCTGGATTATTTCGGTCGGAAACTGCAGCGGTCGGCCAGCGGAGTCATGGATTCAGTGCTCGAGCGATTTATGAACTACCCCTGGCGGGGGAACGTGCGGGAACTGGAACACGCTCTTGAGCATGCCCTGATTCTTTGCCACGACTCTCTCATCACCCTGGAACACCTTCCCAAGGATCTGTTGGTAGAAAGGGAGGCTTCCTCTCTGAATTCCTCCAAAAATGACGAACCAGAACAATTGCGGGAAGCTCTGGCCCTGGCCGGCGGGAACAAGGCCAAGGCGGCCCGCCTGCTGGGAATCAGTCGGCGCACCATTTATCGAAAGATCTCTGAGTACGGTTTGATAACCTGACCGGCTTCGTTTCTTGTGTGACATGGCACACCTTCGTGCCTGGCACACTTGTGTGACATGACACTGATTGACCCCTTCCTTTTTCTCAAAAGCTTTTATCTTTTCCCCATTGTCGACTCTCCCTCCCCAAATGACTCACCAGATGTTTCCTTTTTCACTTTGCTGTTTTTGAAGGCAATCTTAACTAATGTTGAAATAAAACTTCATTTTAATAAATGGCCTCAATATTTCGTCTTGTTAGGTACATAATTTGTAATGCTTCATAACTGCTCCGAAGCAATAATTGAGCAGTTCAGTAAACCACCGGCTCTGCCGGTGTGACGAAAAAAGGCTTTGCCGTTGCGCCGGTCTTTGTCCATCGGTCATCCAGGCCCATCGAAAACCCTGGGGTTGCGCCCCCAGACGTCGCCTTACTCTCTTTGCTTGCCCAAAGGGAATAAGCAGAAAAAGGGCACCCCGCTCCTTGCTCTACGGGTTCCCTGCGCTACGCAGACGTTTTGAGGGCGGGCAAAAACTCGCTTCGCTCTGACATTTGCCCGCCTTTTTCTCAAAACATTCACTTCGCTCCGGCAGTGTCACAGGGGGAGATAAAGAAGTGTTGCTTGAGATAGTGGTATCGAAAGTCTTTGCCGGCTGGATTTGGGGCAGCAGTTGGCTACACATCACATCGATGCATGTAATCATGCCCCATCAAGACCAGTGACTGGAAAGGACCGGGCGATGGAAAGACGGAAGGAAATTAACCAGTATCTGACTTTTCGTCTTGGCGAAGAGGTTTTCGGACTGGATATCGGCCAGGTGCGCGAAGTGCTCGACGTAACGCCCCTGACGCGGGTTCCCCAAACCCCGCCGTTCATGCGGGGAGTGATCAATCTTCGCGGCAGCGTGGTGCCGGTGGTCGATCTTCGCCGAAAGTTCGGGCTACCCGAAATCGAAACGACTGTCAACACCTGCATCATTATTGTTGAAATTCAACTGGATGGCGATACGACAGTGCTGGGGGCGCTGGCGGATTCCGTGCAGGAGGTGATCGAACTCGATCCGAGCGAGATCGAACCGCCGCCGAAAATCGGAACGCGCCTGAAAACCGAATTCCTCAAGGGGATGGGAAGGCAGGAGGAAAAATTCCTTATGATATTGGATATCGATCAGGTTTTTTCGACCGAAGAATTATCGGCGATAAAAGATAGCGAGACCTCCGTTACCGCGAGTGTTCCCGGGGAATAGGTTTGATCTTCAATCCAACGCAGGAGAAGGAAGGCATCTTATGCTGAAAAAAATGAAATTGGGTACCAAGATCGCCGGCGGTTTCGGCATTGTTCTTATCCTCTCTTCGATCATAGCCCTGGTCGGTTGGTGGGGAATGAACCGGGTGGTCGATCACGTGGAAAAGGCCAACGGCATGCAGTGGGTCAACCGGCAACTGCTGGCCGTGAGGGAGGACAACAAGTCCTATATTATCAACGGAGATAAAAAATCTTTCGAGTCGGGAAAAGCCAAGGCAAAAGAGTTGACGGTTCGGCTGCAGGCGCTCAAGGCCCGCTTCGAAGATGAGGTCGATCGGCAGGCGGTCGACGCGATTGTTTCGGACGTCGGCAAATACGACGATCTGATGAACGATTACGTGGCCCTCGACAAGAAGAAGGAGCAGTTGTTCGTCAAATGGGGCGACCTGGGGCGGGAATTCACCAAGGTTAAAATGGGCACCGTGCGTGATGTGCTCGAACCGGCTATGGCAAAAGCGCATGCGGCGAAAGATATCAGAACCTATGCCAAGATGGTGGCGATCAAGGAAGGACTGAATGCCGATGTCAACCAGGCATTTCTCTTATTGCGGGTCAGTGCCGTCTACGCCGTCTGGAGGAATACCGACCAGACGTGGGAAAATTTCCAGAAGCGGATCGAAAATGTTCGAAAGAGCCTGGACTCCTGGAATAAGATGATAAAAGGTTATCCGGCGATGGGCTCAGCGGCGGATAAAATAGATGCCTTGGTCGATGATTACCTGAAAACGGGCAGCGAGTATCATCGGGCCCTGCAGCAGCAGACCGCCGACAACCAGAAGATGCTGACCGAAGCGGAGGTGGTGCAGAAAAAGGCCGCCGCGGCGAGCGCGCGGCAGCAGACGGCGATGAATGACCAAATCGGTTCGGCCGAGAAAATGCAGGTTTCCGGCGCTGTGGGCGCGATCGTCCTGGGGATCCTGGTGGCTCTGTTCATTACCATCGGGGTTCTGCGGCAACTCGGGTGCGATCCGATGGTCATCGAGGAGATCACCGGCAAAATCGCCCAGGGCGACCTGACGCTGAATCTGGGTCTGACCGGCAAGAACTCCAAAAGCGTTTATGCCTCCCTGAAAACCATGCTGGAGAAAATCCAGGAAGTTATTGTCAATGTCAAGCTGGCCTCAGAGAACGTCTCCTCCGGGAGCAATATGCTTTCGGCCAGTTCCGAAGAGATGAGCCAGGGAGCGACCGAACAGGCGGCCGCCGCAGAGGAAGCCTCCTCAGCGATGGAACAGATGGCGGCGAATATCCGACAGAACGCCGATAATGCTCTGCAGACGGAGAAGATTGCCAGCAAGTCCGCGGCCGACGCCAGGGATGGGGGACAGGCGGTTGCCGAGACGGTGAATGCCATGAATCAGATCGCCGAGAAAATCAATATCATCGAGGAGATTGCCCGGCAAACCAATCTGCTGGCGTTGAATGCCGCGATCGAGGCCGCCCGGGCCGGCGAGCACGGCAAGGGTTTCGCGGTGGTGGCGGCCGAGGTGCGCAAGCTGGCCGAACGCAGCCAGCATGCCGCCGGGGAGATCGGCGAGCTGTCGGGAAGCAGCGTTCAGGTTGCGGAGAAGGCCGGCCAGATGCTGGCGAAGATGGTTCCGGACATCCAGAAGACGGCCGAGCTGGTGCAGGAGATCGCTGCTGCAAGCAAGGAGCAGGATACCGGCGCCGAGCAGGTCAACCAGGCGGTCCAGCAGCTTGATCAGGTGATTCAGCAGAACGCCTCGGCGGCCGAGGAAATGGCGTCGACCTCTGAAGAGCTCTCGGGGCAGGCCGAGCAGCTCCATCAGACCATCGCCTTTTTCACCGTTGACGAATCTTCCCTGAGCGCGAGACTCGGGAGTAAAGGATCCACCGGCCAGAGGGGGAATGCGTCCTCCGCGACGAAACGCAAGGCTCTCTCCGCACCATCGGCAGGGAAGGCTGCTTCCGTTTCCCACACCGGGGGGAAGGTGACCACTACTGAAAAGGGTACCGGCATCCGGTTTGATATGGGAACCGGCTCCGATTCCATCGATGCGGAATTCGAACGATATTAAGCTGTTGACAACTTCCGGTCGGTGTGGTTTGAGCTTTGCTCCCAGTATTGTTGCATTTTTCTGAAATACCTGAGGTGGATATCGGGCGGGGAATCTCCCCGCCCGAAGGCTCTGGAGAAAAATCGGATTTTGCTTTGCCGTCCCGATTGTTGCAGGAGAGCGCCGGTCGTCCATCGGCGGAATTTATGAGAGAGCGTCCGAGCAATCTCCCCTATGTCTATTTGCGGCCGGGGGATGTCCATTTCAGTAAGGTCCCGATGGTGGTTGGGACGGTCCTCGGTTCCTGCCTGGCGGTCACCCTGTTCAGCCGGCAGCTGGCAGTCGGGGCGATCTGCCATGCGCTTCTCCCTTATGGCGAAGGCCGCGGGGGGCTCAAATATCTCGACTGCGCCGTGGACCATATGTTGAAAGAATTTTCCCACTTGCGCGTACGCCCTCATGAACTGGACGCCAAACTCTTCGGCGGCGCCGACATGTTCGGTCCCTCGGGGCTGGCTCCCGGGCGTCTAACCATCGGCCGCCAGAATATCGGAGCGGCCCAGGCCATCCTCAACCATAAAGGGGTGGCGGTAAGCAATACCCATCTGGGCGGAGAGCTGGGGCGCAAGATCTATTTCTTGACCCACACCGGCGAGGTCCTTTTAAAGCGCGTGGCGCGAACCCTCCTGCCCGCCGGGGTGCGCTGACGAAAGCAGGCCCGCTCTCCCCTCAAACCCTCTCTTCGGCTACCGCGAGACTACCCGCCGGCCGGTCCACCAGCCAAAGGAGCTTTCCCGGCTCCGGCCGGATCAGGCGGGCGGGTAAGTGTTCCGTTTCGGCAACTCCCTTCATGACCTGTCGAAAAACCTGCGCCTTGTTTGCCCCGCTTACCAGGAAGGCCACCGTTTTCCCCTGATTTAGAAGCGGGGCGGTCAGGGTCACGCGGGAAAGATCTCCCTCCTTGACAGTGACGTCGGCCGCCCAGCGCCGGGTCTCCGTCAAAACCTGAGTTTCGGGAAAGAGCGAAGCGGTGTGGCCGTTTTCCCCCAGACCGAGAAAAATGAGGTCGAAGCGGGGCGGACCGCCGTCGAAGAACCGCCGCAGCAGTCCTTCGTAGCGCTCGGCGGCCTGGCGGGGGTTCTCGGTGCAGAGGATGGGATAGATATGGTCGGGTGGAACGGGAACGTGGTCAAGGAGGGCCTCTTTCACCATGCGGGCGTTGCTGCGGGAATCCTCCGGCGGAACGCAGCGCTCATCCCCCCAGAAAATATGGCACCGCTCCCACGGGACCTGCCGGCTGAAAGGCGGCCGGGCGAGCAGTTCGTAGGTCCTCTTTGGCGTGTGCCCTCCGGCCAGGACGACAACGAAACGGCCCTCGGCTGCCACCGCCTTGCGGGAGATGTCGACGAAAAGCTCGGCCGCGGCCCGGCTGAGCGCTTCGAAATCGGCAAAGATCCGGATCTCTCCTGGTGCTTTCATCATCATTCTTCGGCAAAGAGCGGCGCCAGCCAGTTGCGGCCGTCCTTGGTGATGAGCTGATCCGCCGTTTCGGGCCCCCAGCTGCCCGCCGGATAGTCGGGGAAGTCGGCCGGAGGGGTCGCCTGCCAGGCTTCCAGGATGGGGGAGATGACCGACCAGGCCGTCTCGACCTGATCCGCCCGCATGAAGAGCGTGGCGTCGCCGCGCATGACATCGAGCAGCAGGGTTTCGTAGGCGGCGGGGGAGGTGGTCTTGAAGGTTTCTTCGTAGAGAAACTTCAGATCGACCGGGCCCAGCACCATGCGGGTGCCGGGCTGTTTGGCCTGAACCCGCATCAGGATCCCTTCCTCGGGCTGAATGCGGATCACCAGCCGGTTGGGCTGCCAGTTCTCCACCGCCGAGGGGGGAAAGGGCTGATGCGGGGCGGGCCGGAAGACCATCGATATCTCCGTCACCTTGTCGGCCAGACACTTGCCCGTGCGCAGGTAGAAGGGAACCCCTTCCCAGCGCCAGTTGTTGATGCAGAGCTTGAGGGCGACGAAGGTTTCCGTCGGCGATTGGGGATCGACCTGTTGTTCGGTGCGGTAGCCCGGGGCCGTTTTGCCGTCGATTTTCCCCTTGCCGTACTGGCCGCGGACGGCGAAATGGTGAACCTCTTCAGGGCGGATCGGGCGGACGGCCCGCAGCACGTCGACCTTTTTGTTGCGGATTTCGTCGGCGTCGAAGGAGACCGGGGTTTCCATGGCGATCAAGCAGAAGAGCTGCAGCAGGTGGTTCTGCACCATGTCCCGCAGGGCGCCCGCATGGTCGTAGTAGGCGCCCCGGTGACCGACCCCCACCGTTTCCGCCACGGTGATCTGCACGTGATCGATGTAGCGGCGATCCCAGATCGGCTCGAAGAGGGCGTTGGCGAAGCGGAAGGCGAGGATATTCTGCACCGTCTCCTTGCCGAGGTAATGGTCGATGCGGTAAATCTGGGATTCGTCGAACAGCCCGGTCAGAAAGCGGTCGAGTTCCCGGGCCGATGCGAGATCGTGGCCGAAGGGCTTCTCCACCACCAGCCGGTCCCGCCCGCAGTGTTTGCACAACCCGATCTGATCGAGGCGCTTGGCGAGGTGCTCCACCAGAGTCGGCGGAGTGGCCAGATAGCAGATCCGGTTGGCTTTGGTGTCCCATTCGGTGTCCTGCGTTTCCAGCATTTCCTTTAATTTATCGCCGGTCTCCTGGGCGTCGAAGTCGCCGGCCAGAAAGCGAAGACGCGAGGCGAACGCCGTCCAGTCTTTGTCCTGCGCTTTGCCGCGGCGGGAGAATTGATCGATCCCCTGGCGCAGGTGACCATGAAATTTCGCTTCGGACAGGTCGCTCTTGTCCACCCCTATCACCCGGAACCGCTCCGGCAGGTGATGGTCCAGGAAAAGATTGTAGAGGGCCGGGATCAGCTTTCTTTGGGTCAAATCTCCGGCGGCGCCGAAGATGACGAAAATGGTCGGTTCGGGGGTTCTGCTCGATTCCATATCAGGGGTCATCCTCGAGTCCATTCGGTGTGAAAAGAGCCTTCGACATCGATGCGTTCATAGGTGTGGGAGCCGAAAAAATCACGCTGGGCCTGGATAAGATTGGTCGGAAGGCGGCCGCTGCGGTAGCCGTCGAGGTAAGCGAGGGCGGCCATCAGCCCGGCCGCCGGGATGCCGCGGGCGGCCATGGTCTGCACGGTTTCCCGCAGGGCGGCCTGGTGCGCCCCGACTTTCTGGGCGATGGGAGGAGCCAGCAGCAGGTTCGGCAGGTCGGAGCGGTCCCGGTAGGCGGCGCGGATATCTTCGAGCAGGGCGGCGCGGATGATACAGCCGCCTCGCCAGATTTTGGCGACCTCCTCGAGCTTCAGGCCGTAGTTGTGTTTCTCCGAAGCCCGCTGGAGAAGCGCCATACCCTGCGCATAGGTGATGAGAAAGGCCGAGAGGAGGGCGTTTTCCAGTTGGGAGATTATCTCGTCGGCCCTTGCGTCGATCGTTGCCGAAGGCCCCTGAAAGAGCTTTGAGGCACCTGCGCGCTCATCAGTCTGGGCCGAGAGGTCGCGCATCATCACGGCCATGTCGATGACCGGTGCGGGCACCTGCAGTTCGAGAGAATCCTGCGAGGTCCACATGCCCGTGCCTTTCTGGCGGGCGGCGTCGAGAATGCGATCGATCAGGTCGGCCTCGCTGCGGTCATCTTGCCGGGTAAAGATCCGGGCGGTGATTTCCACCAGAAAACTGGCAAGGGGCCCCTCGTTCCAGCGCCGGTAGACCGAGGCAAGCTCGGCGTTGCTCAAACCGAGCCCCCGTTTCATCAGATCGTAGGCCTCGGCGATCAGTTCCATCAGGCCGTATTCGATGCCGTTGTGGACCATTTTTACGAAATGTCCGGCGGAGCCGGGCCCCAGCCAGGTCACGCACGGCTCACCCTCCATCCGGGCGGCGGCGGCTTCCAGCATTGGAGCGATGCGTTCATAGGCTTCCCGGTCGCCACCCGGCATGATGCTGGGGCCGTGGCGGGCGCCGTATTCTCCCCCCGATACGCCGACTCCCAGAAACGCCAAACCTTTTTCGGCAAGGGCCTTTTGCCGACGATCGGTGTCGGTAAAGTGGGAATTGCCACCGTCGATCAGCGTGTCGCCCTCGGCCAGATGAGGGGCGATTTCTTCGATGACGGCATCCACCGGCGCCCCGGCGGGAACCAAAAGCATCACCAGCCTGGGGCGGGCCAGGGTATTCAGCATCTCTTCCACCGTATTGGCGGTTCTTACCGGGGTACTCTCACCTTCCTCGCGCAGGGCATCCACTTTTCCCTGGTTTCTGTCGTACCCTACAACGGGAAAGCCATGGTCGGCGATATTCAACAGCAGGTTTCGGCCCATGACCCCCAATCCGATCATGCCCAGTGCGGCTTTTTGGTCATTCATTTGTCTCTCCAGCTCTGCAAAAGTTACCTTCGGTGTTTAGCGAACATGGCTAAAGCGGCCTTTCAGCCGGCCTCTTCCTCCCGCGTCAGGCCGTAAGACGCCAGTATTTTGCAGGTGGCGTCAAAACCGGTGTGGTGAAGCCCCTGGATCCCCAGGCTGCGGGCGATTTCGACGAACATCTCCCGGTCCTCCAGATACAATACCTGCCCCGGGGGAACCTGTACCAGGTCGAGCGCCATGCGAAAAATATCCGCATCCGGCTTGCGAAAATGGACGAAACAGGAGGAGACGAAGAGATCGATGAAGGATTGCAGCTGAAAGGTTTCGATCCGATGGGTCGTCAATTCCCGCCCCTCGTTGCTGACAGCGGCGACCTTGAGCCCATAGCGGGTTTTGAGTTCTCGGATCAGGTCGATCATCTCCGGAAAGGGTTGGGACTGGTTCAGCATGAAGGTGCGAAATTCCTCCCGGGAAAAGGGGCGGGGCTGGTAAAAGACGACCCGGTCGAGGTACTTGGCAAGGGTCAGCTTGCCTTCTTCGTAGGTGTCGAAGGTCAGGTGGTGGCGCTCGTTCATCTCCTCGTAGTTGAGCTGGAATTTTTCCGCAGCTCGCCGCCGCATATGGCGGTCCCAGCCGTTGGTGAGCAGAACGCCGCCGATGTCGAGAAAAAGTGCTTTGATCTGGGGGGAGGGGGACATTTATTCTTTCTCCTGTGGAAATGTACCATTTTCCAGGGCGGCGATTTTGGCGAGCCGGCGCCGGAATCGTTCATCGCCCTTGAAACGGGCACCGAGAAAGGTTCGGGTCAGCTCCCACGCCATGTCGTGGCCGAGCACATGGCCGCCGAGACAGATCAGGTTCATGTCGTCGTCCTCCACCCCCTGATGGGCGGAGAAGGTCTCATGCACCAGGGCGGCGCGAGCGCCCGGCACCTTGTTGGCGGCGATGGCCGCGCCGACCCCACTGCCGCAGACGGCAATTCCTCGGTCGATTTTTCCTGAAGCAACCGCTTTTGCGAGAGGGACGGTCATATCCGGAAAATCATCTTCGGGATCCAGTGAATCTGCACCGAAGTCAGTTACCCGGTAACCGACCTGCTGCAAGCGGCCAATCAGGTAATGTTTGAGCTCGAACCCGCCATGGTCCGCAGCGATTCCGATGTGCATGAGAGAAAACCTTTCCTCCGAAGAAAAGCGGCTCCCAGGTTATTCTGCGTTGTCACATTCACCCTCTTTCATCCCCCAGCCAAGCAAGACCCCTGGCGAGGTTTTCTCCCTCTCCCCGCCGTGGGAGAGGGGCGGGCAAGGGGCTTCAAGGGAATCTGACAAAGGAGAGCTACTCTCTTTTCTTGAGAAAACGATCACACTTCTTGGCGGTTTCCGCCAGCACATCGACGAAGGAGTCGGAAAACTTTTTCACCCCTTCGGTTTCCAGCTGGTCGGTGACCTGGTGCATTTCGATCCCGACTTCGGCCAGCTTGTGAATGAGGGAACGGGCCTGGTCGAGCTCGTTTTCGATGGTGAGCTTCACCTCGCCGTGGTCCTTGAAAGCCATCATCGTCTCTTCCGGCATGGTGTTCACTGTATGCCGGCCGATCAATTCGGCCACGTATTTGATATCGCTGTAGTCCGGGTTTTTGGTGCTGGTGCTCCCCCAGAGGAGTCTCTGCACATGGGCGCCCTTTTTCTCAAGGGTGAGGTATCGGTCTTCGGCAAAGAGGTCTTTAAACCGTTGTAGGCCAACCGCGCATTGGCCACCGCTGCTTTCCCGCGAAGATCCTTGAGGTGCTTTTTCTCCTGTTCCGAATTAGCCTTGGCGTGTAAATCCTCAAGGAGTTTGTCAACAAGAACATCTACTCGACTGACGAAAAAACTGGCCACCGAGGCGATGCCGTCAATCGGTTTGCCATCTTCCAGCCGCTTTTCCAGTCCGGAAAGGTAGGCATCGACCACTTCGGCATAGCGGGCCACGGAGAAAAGGAGGGTCACGTTGACGTTGACCCCCTCCGCGGTCAACCGCTCGATGGCCTGAAGCCCCGGTAGCGTGGCGGGCACCTTGATCATGATGTTGTCGCGGGCCAGACTGGTGAAGAGGCGGGTGGCCTCGTCGATTGTCGTCTCGGTATCGTAGGCCAGATCGGGCGCGACCTCGATGCTGATAAAACCGTCCCGGCCGCCTGATTCTTCATAGACCGGGTGCAGAACATCGGCGGCGTCGGCCACGTCCTGCAGGCTCAGGGCGACAAAGAGGTCTTTTTCGCCGCGCAACCCGAGGTTGAGCAGGGACTGCAGGCGCTCATCGTAAAGCGCGCTGCCGGACATCGCCTTCTGGAAAATGGTTGGATTGGAGGTGACGCCGCAGAGGCCCTCCGTCTCGACCAGCTCTTTCAGCCGGCCCGACTGGAGCAGGTCGCGGCTGAGATAATCGAGCCACGGACTCTGACCGGCTTTTTTCAGTTCGCGCAAGGGATTTGCTGCCATGAAAGTCTCCTATGGATAAGGTGTTCTGAGATTTATGTGTGCTGACCCAATCGGGAGTTAAACCGGAGTCGTCGGGAAAATGGGCTTGAAATCAGATCCCGCCCTGGTCTGAGTCAGCGCTTGATGATCTCCTTGGCCCTGGCGACAATATTCTCGGCTGAAAAACCGAATTTTTCCAGGTTGGTTTTCCCGGGAGCGGAGGCGCCGAAACGGTCGATACCGACGATCCGACCCGAAGGCCCGACGTATCTTTCCCAGCCGAGAGAGGAGGCCGCCTCGATGGCGATCCGGGCGGAAATTTCCGGGGGGAGAACCTGGTTGCGATACTCCTCGGTCTGCTCGTCGAAAAGCTCCCAGCAGGGCATGCTGATCACCCGGACCTTGGTTCCGTCGCCGGAGAGGGTTTCCGCCGCCTCCAGGGCGATGTGAACTTCTGAGCCGGTGGCCATGAGCACCAGGTCGGGTTTTCCATCGGGGTCGGACAGAATGTAGGCCCCCTTTTGCAGCCCCTCGGCTGTCCCCAGCCCGGTGCGATCGAGGATCGGCAGCTTCTGCCGGGTCATGACCAACATCACCGGACCGTGATTCCGGGTCATGGCCACTTTCCAGGCTTCGGCCACCTCATTGGCGTCGGCGGGCCTGATGAGGGTCATGTTGGGCATCGCCCGGAAACTGGCCAGATGCTCGATCGGCTGGTGGGTCGGACCATCTTCGCCGAGAGCGACCGAGTCATGCGTCAGGACGTATTTGACGGGCAGTTCGGTGAGGGCAGCCAGGCGCATGGCCGGGCGCATGTAATCGGAGAAGATCAGAAAGGTCGCTCCGAAGGGAATCACGCCGCCGTGGGCGGCGAGGCCGTTCAGAATGCCCCCCATGGCATGTTCCCGAACGCCGAAGGCGAGATTCGCCCCCGCGTAGCTCCACGGGCCGTCCGGGGAGCCGGGAACGCTGTCGTCGCCGCTGCCGACAGGGTGGAAGCTTCCCTTGCCCGTGAGGGCGGTTTTGGTCGAAGGATCAAGGTCGGCGGAGCCGCCGATCAGGTTGTCGACCTTTGCGACGATGGCATTGAGGACGTCCCTCCCGGCCGAGCGGGTGGCCATCGGGCCATCACCTGGCGCGAAAACGGGGATGTCGCGGTCCCACCCTTCGGGGAGGCGCCCAGCCATGAAGTCGGTCCACTGACGGTGAAGTTTCGGGAATTCTTTGCTATAGCCTGCCAGCAGTTCCTGCCATTTCGATTCGAGGTCGCGTCCCTGGTCGACGGCCCGGCGAAAATGCTTCCCGGCCTCTTCCGGAACCAGGAAGTTCTCCTTCTCAGGCCACCCGAGATTTTCCTTGGTGGCTTTGACCTCGTCGGCCCCGAGGGGCGAGCCGTGGGCCTCGAAGGTGTCCTGCTTGTGGGGACTGCCGTAGCCGATATGGGTGTCGACGATCACCAGGGAAGGGCGCCGGGACTCGGCTCTCGCCGCTTCAATGGCTCTTTCGAGAGCCGGAAGGTCGTTGCCGTTTTTAACGTGTTGCACGTGCCACCCGTAGGCCTCGAAGCGCTTGCCCACATCCTCGGTAAAGGTGACCTTGGTGGCGGCGGCCAGTGAGATATGGTTGTTGTCGTAGAGATAGATCAGTTTCCCCAGCTGCAGATGGCCGGCAAGGGAGGCGGCCTCGGCGGCGATTCCCTCCATCAGGTCGCCGTCGCTGCAGATGGCGTAGGTGAAGTGGTCGACGATCTCGAAGCCGGGCCGGTTGAAGCGCGAGCGACAGAAATCTCTCGGCGATGGCCATGCCGACGCCGTTGGCAAACCCCTGCCCAAGGGGCCGGTGGTCACCTCCACGCCGGGGGTTCGTTCCCGTTCCGGGTGCCCCGGAGTGAGGCTTCCCCACTGGCGGAACCGCTTGAGCTCCTCCATCGGCAGATCGTAGCCGGTCAGATGCAGCAGGGCATAGAGCAGGGCGGAGCCGTGGCCGGCGGACAGGACGAAGCGATCCCGGTCGGGCCAGGCGGGGTTTTCCGGATTGTGCCGAAGGAAACGGGTCCAGAGGACGTAGGCCATGGGGGCTGCGCCCATCGGCATGCCGGGATGGCCCGAATCGGCCTTTTCGACCATGTCGACGGCCAGCATGCGGATGGTGTTGATACAGAGAGCGTCCAGTTCGGGAGGTGAAATGTCGGCGGATGATGCCATATTATTTTTCCTCTTCTTGGGCAAAAAGATGCTGGGCCAGGGTCGCCGCGCCGACCACCCCGGCGTCGTTTTGAAGATCGGAAGTCAGGACCTGCAAATGGTCAGTCGCCGCCTTCAGGGCGCGGGACCGGATCCCCTGGTCGATCCAGGTCGCCAACTCCGGAAGCCCGTGGATGACCCCGCCGCCGAGAATCAGGCGTGCGGGGTTGAAGGCGTTTACCAGTCCGACGCATCCGGCAATCAGTGCGCGAGTCGTTTCTTTCACGATGGTTTCGGCAAGGGGATCTTTGGCCAGGGCGGCTTTGGTCACGATTTCGGCGGTGATCGCCTCTGCGCGACTGTCGGCCAGTTCCAACAGTTTGACGCCGGCGGACGGCTCCTCGGAAACGGCCTGCCGAGCACGGCGGGCGATGGCCCAACCGCCGGCGAGGGCTTCGAGGCATCCGCGGTTGCCGCAGTTGCAGGAAGGACCGTTCAGGTCGACGGTGATGTGGCCGAGTTCGCCGGCCGTATTGCTGCTGCCCGATAGCATCCGGCCGCCGCTGACGATTCCGCCGCCGATGCCGGTGCCGATGAAAAGACAGACCAGATCGTCACAGCCCTGGCCGGCGCCATTGAGCCACTCCCCCCAGGTAGCGGCCCGTACGTCGTTGGTCACCGCAACCGGAAGCTTCAGGGCGTCCTTCAATCCGGCCTGCAGGGCAACGTTTTCCCATTTCAGGTTCGGAGCGAAAACGACGGTGCCGGAATCGGCGTCCACCTGCCCGGCGACGCCGACGCCGACGGCGGTGCCCTTCGATGAGACCTGTTTCAGGAGTTTCGATACCGTTTTGACAATGGCGTCTTGCACGCCATCGGGACCTTGATCCACCGGGGTCGGTTGGCGCTCTCGGGCAAGAACCTTCCCCTCGTTGTCGACCACGGCCGTTTCGATCTTCGTTCCGCCGAGATCGACGCCGATGGTCCATGGGAATTCCGTCATTGAAACCTCGTCGCGGGAAAGTGTATGAACTTTAATAGAGATCGCCACCTCGAGCAGTGCTCGGAAGGCAGGGGGCATTGCCTCTAAGTATACGGCGCAAGGGCTGAGCTGCAACCGCGGCGGGAACTTACAGAGGGAAGTATTCCTTCTTGACACCGTTTGCTTTTCTTGACAAAGTTATCGTTATTTATACAATTTTTTATATAAAAAGGGGCCATTCGCCCCTGTTTGTGCGATTGCATGCCGTTTATTGGACTGCCGGGAGCACACTATCCCTACCGAAGGTGACATGAAATATTATTGGTTGCGCGGAAGCGCTGTCCCGGAGGTGCGAAGGTGAAATTCTTTTCGCATCTTCTCGCCGTACCAAAGCGTCTGGTGGTGCGGATGGTGCACCGGGATATTCTGCTCGGGGTTCTTGTCGGCTTGATCGCCGGACTCGGAGCGGTCGGTTTCTATTTCGCGACCAATGGGACCACCGGCCTGATGCTCGGTCATCTTGCGGGATATCACCCGCCGGGAGAGGGTCCCGCGGCGACTTCCCTCGGGACGGGCCTGATCGATACCCTGCGGATGAGCCACCGCTGGTTTCTGTTCCTGTTGCCGGTGGTGGGGGGACTCATTTCCGGATTTCTGGTGTTCACCTACGCTCCGGAGGCCGAAGGACATGGCACCGATGCCGCCATCGAAGCGTTTCACCAGAAAGAAGGGAACATCCGCTCACGGGTGCCCTGGATCAAGGCGATCGCTTCGGTGGCGACGATCGGCACCGGCGGCTCGGCCGGCCGCGAAGGGCCCATCGCTCAGATTGGTGCCGGCTTCGGCTCCTATCTCTCCAAGCGGCTCGGCCTGCCGGTAGCCGACCGTCGCATTCTTCTGCTGGCGGGAGTTGCCGGCGGCATCGGGGCGACCTTCCGTGCCCCGCTGGGAGGCGCCCTGTTCGCCGTCGAGGTGATCTACAGCAAGCCCGAGTTCGAACACGAAGCCCTGATCCCCTGCATTATCTCCTCCATCACCGCCTATTCTCTTTTCGGCGCGGTGACCGGCTGGGAGCCGCTCCTCGCCACCCCGCGATTCGGTTTCGATCATCCGAGCGAGCTTCTGCTCTATTTTGCCCTCGCCATGCTCTGTGCCGGCTTGGGGATGCTCTACGTCAAGACCTTTTACGGTTTGCGCGAAGTTTTCCGGAAACTGGCCATCCCGCAGGTTCTCAAGCCGGCGCTCGGCGGGCTGCTGGTGGGGATTCTTGCCATGGCCGTGCCCCAGGTTCTCGGCTCGGGGTACGGCTGGGTCCAGGCGGCTCTATACGGGAAAATGGCCCTGTGGGTGATGCTGGTGGTGGCTCTTGCCAAGATCCTGGCCACCAGCCTGACCATTTCCTCGGGCGGTTCGGGCGGGGTTTTCGCCCCCAGTCTGGTCGTGGGAGCCCTGCTCGGGGGGGCCTTCGGCGCCAGCGCCCAATTGCTTTTTCCCGCGCTGGTATCCGACCCACGGGCCTACGTTCTGGTGGGAATGGCGGGATTTTTCGCCGGGGTCGCCAACGCTCCGGTGGCCTCCCTGATCATGGTCAGCGAGCTGACCGGGAATTATGGGCTGCTGGCTCCTCTGATGCTGGTCTGCGTGGTCGCGATGATCGCCGCTCGCCAGCACAGCCTGTACGAAAAACAGGTGCCCAGCCGGATGGATTCTCCCGCCCATCTGGGCGATTTCGTCGTGGATGTGCTCGAAGGGATCACCGTCGGCGACCTGGAGGATCAGGGGCGGCGGCCGATTCTGATCCCCGAGAATCTCTCTCTGCGCGACATCCTCTGGCGGATTGCCACCACCGAAGGGGCGTACTACCCGATCGTCGATGCGGAGAGCCGGATGACTGGCATTTTTTCGGTGAACGATATCAGGCGGATACTGAACGAAGATATTCCCCCCGGCTTGATCCTCGCCCGGGATATTGCCGTGGGACAGGTGGTGACCTGCAAACGGGAGGAGACCCTCAACCAGGCTCTTGAGAAGCTTGCCAGGCGCGGCCTTGAAGAGATTCCCGTAGTTGATGCGGCGGAGCCCGGCAAGGTTCTTTTCATGCTGAGCCGCCGTGCGCTGCTGGCCCGGTATGCCTCGGAGCTCGAGAAGAAGCGGGGGGTTTACGTCGGCGTGTGAGGGCTGAATGAGGTACGTTTTATTTTTTCTGGTATACTTTGACGGATGATTTTTAATCCCCGCTGCGCAGCCGGGGGTGATGGTCTGGAACTCAGGAGCTTGCCATGAATTATCCCGTCTGGTATCTGCCCGCCATCGGCGGTCCCACCCTGATCGCCATAATCGCCGTCACCCATGTTTTCGTCAGCCAGTTTGCCGTCGGCGGAGGCCTCTATCTGGTTCTGGCCGAACGCAAGGGACTCCGGGAACAGAACCCCGCCATTCTCGATTTTACCCGAAAGTATACGAAATTCTTTGCCCTTCTGACCCTGGTCTATGGGGCCGTCACCGGGGTGGGCATCTGGTTCATCATCGGCCTGGTCAATCCCGACGCCACCGCGCTGCTGATTCACAATTTCGTCTTTGCCTGGGCCACCGAGTGGGTGGTGTTTTTTCTCGAAATTCTCGCCATTACCATCTACCTCTATACTTTCGGCAGGATGGATGACCGGGCCCATCAGGCGATCGGCTGGATCTATTTCGTCTGCGGGTGGCTCAGCCTCTTCATCATCAACGGCATTATCACCTTCATGCTCTCTGCGGGGAAGTGGACCGACAGCCATAATTTCTGGGCCGGCTTTTTCAATCCGACCTTCTGGCCGTCCCTCTGGTTTCGGACGATGGTCGCTTTCATGCTGGCCGGCAGTTTCGCTCTGCTGATCTGCGCCTTTCTAAAAGAGCCCCAGCTGAAGGCCTTGCTGACCCGTTTTTCGGGCACATGGGTCCTGCTGGCGGTTCTCGGCGGCATCCCGACCGGATACTGGTACCTGATGAGTACTCCGGACCACGCTCGCAAACTGATCGAAGGGCAGATGGCGACCATCACGACGGCCCTGCGCTATGGAGCGTATGCCGTCGTCGGTCTTTTGGCCCTGACTCTGGTCTTTGCCCTGGCCAGGCCCGCCTGGCACAACAAGGCCGTCGGCTTTCTTCTTCTGGCCTGCGCTTTCCTGGTGGTCGGTTCTTTCGAGTGGACCCGGGAAAACGCCCGTCGGCCCTATGTCGTGGGCGGCGACAAAGGCGTGCTTTTTTCCGACAGTATTCAACCCGATGCCATGCAGCGGATTCAATCGAGCGGTTTTCTCGCCGCCGCCCGTTGGAGCCGCTTCAAAAAGGTCGATCAGGAGCATTTCCTGGCAGCCGGTCAGGAACTGTTCAAATTCCAGTGTTACGCCTGCCACACCGTCGGCGGGTGGAACAACGATCTGGTCGCCCGCACCCGGGGCATGAATTTCAACGCCCTCGAAGGCTATATCGAACGTATTCATCAGATTCGCCCCTTCATGCCGCCTTTTGCCGGTACCGATATCGAGGCGAGAGCGCTGGCCGCCTGGATCGTCAAGGATCTCCATGGCGAGAAGATTCCTCCGGTGGCAAGCCTGGTGGCGGAGGAAGAAACCGGTCGGGAACCTGCCGCGGCCGGGGTGCCTGCCGGCAAAGCCGTGTTCGAGGAGCACTGCTCCTTCTGTCATCAGCTGAGGGAGGGGAGCAATCCCATTCGGAAGAGGGTCGCCGGATGGAGTCGAAGCAGGATACGCCAGGCTCTGGATCATCTCTCGGAACTCAACCCGGCCATGCCGGCTTTTACCGGCTCGGCCCGGGAAAAAGACGCCTTGGCCGATTTTCTCGCCGGTCTTAATCAGGAGGGTGCCCAATGAGTCTGCCGATCCCGACCACCGGCCCCATTCAGGTTCCGTGGGGCTACTTCGACGCCCTGCTTCTGCTGGTCTTTCCCATCCATCTGCTCTTCATGAACTCGGTGCTCGGCTCGACGGGTATCGCCCTCTATGCCTATTGGAAAAAGGAAGATACGCCGCGACGCCTGGCGCACGAACTCGGCAAGGCGCTTCCCATCCTGATGGCGTTCACCATCAATTTCGGTGTCGCCTCTCTGCTCTTTCTTCAGGTGCTTTACGGACAGTTTTTCTATACCAGTTCCATCCTTATGGGGGCGTTCTGGCTGAGCGTCATCGTGCTGGTGATCGTCGCCTATTATGTCCTCTATGTATTCGACTTCCGCTTCCCCCATCTGGGGCGCACGGGGCTCTGGCTGCTCGCCCTGGCCATGCTCCTGTTCCTGACCATTCCCTTTCTGTTCACCAATAATATGTCGCTGATGCTGCGTCCTCAATTCTGGTCCGCCTATTTCAACGACCCCGGCGGCACCACTCTGAATCTGCACGATCCCACCCTGATCCCGAGATACCTCCACATGGTCGTTGGGGGGCTGGCGATCGGGGCTTTGTTCGTCGCTGTCTACGGGCGGTTTCTGGGGCGCAAAGACCCGGAAGTGGGACGTTATGCCACAGCGGTGGGGATGCGGGTCTTCGCCGTTCTGACCCTGGTGCAGCTGGTTGACGGCATGGTCTTTCTGGTGACCACGCCCGGCGACGTGATGAACATGTTTTTGGGGCACAATGTGGGGGCCACCGCTATTTTGATGGCGGCCTTTCTGCTGGCCCTTCTGGCGCTGGTTTGCGGGTTTCTCGGCAAGCTTGTGCCGACCGCCGTTCTGGCCGTTCCCCTGGTCTTTCTGATGACTTTCGTTCGTGCGTATCTTCGGACAGGTTTCCTGCAGCCTTTCTATGCGCCTGATTCCCTGCCGGTCACAGGCCAGTATTCTCCCATGTTTTTCTTTCTCGGTGCGCTCGGGATCGGCCTCCTGGTTGCCGTCTGGATGCTGCGAAAGGCGTCGGCTTCCGGGAAAACGGCGTGAAAACAGCCAAACACTCTGGGGGGCGAGGTATGAAAGGTCGCGGATGTAAGGCCCTTGTTTTTGCAATCCTGGTTCTTCTGGCGATTCCTCTGCCGGCTCAAGCCGGAATGAAGGCCATCCCGCTGCATCACCGGGCCGCCTCCGAAATTCTGCCGGCGGTTCGCTCTGTGCTCGGTCCGGGAGAAAGTGTCGCCGCCCTCGACGATCGGCTGGTCGTCAAGGCCGAGGACAAAGACCTCCCCGCCATTGAAAAGCTGGTCCGTGAGCTGGATCGGAAACGGCCGACCCTTTTCATTACGGTGCGCCAGTCAAATGGTCTCGAAGAGGGGGAAAGGGTCCTTTCGACCGAAGCCTTCCGACGATGATGGGAGCACTCGGCAGTTGGGCAATGTGGATCATTCGATCTGGGAGCAGGTGGCCGTGGCCATCGGAAAGCAAGCCTTCATCCGGATAGGGAAGGATATCCCCTTTACCCGCCGCCTTGCGGCCTGGGCTGGCAGCCATGCCTCCGGAGTCGATCAGGAGCTCGACTTTCAGCATGTGTCGACCGGGTTCTGGGTGAGGCCGGAGCTGTCCGGCGACCGGGTCTTGCTCGCCATAACCCCGCAATTGGCTTCAGCCGATCCGGGACACCCCGGCGCCGTCAGGTTTCAATCGTTGAACACCTCGGTCGAAGTGCCGATCGGTCAATGGTATAATATGGCCAAATACCTGCGCAGCCGTGGCGAGAACGGCGGGGCCCCCTTGCTCTTGCAGACGGGGGAGGCGAAGGGCTGCGGAGAAATCTGGATCAAGGTCGAAAAGCGTTAGGAGATGGTAAAAGGGGAGGGCAGACCGCGGACCGTGGGCGGCACGGGGACGATCTTTTGTGCAGGAGGGTGCGGCCATGATCAGAATTCAGAGCGTTCTTGAAAAAGCGATGCAGGAAAACCGGATTACCCGTCAGGAGTGGGAGGGTCTGCTCGACGTCGCCACGGTGCCGGATGAGATGGTTTTGCGCGGAGAAAACGAGCTCCTGTCCCGTCTGGTGGCGCTGTTGGAGGGTGGGGAGGTGATGGTCGAGGGGATCACCCACAATGAGGTTCTGAAGCGCCTTTCGGCCTTTGTCTGACTCCGGCTCAGTCGAAGGGCGCGGGGGGCACATCCGGGGGCGGGCGGATCGTTACCCGCATCAGCTTGGCATATTTCAGAACCAGGATTTTTACCCCGGCTTCGGTGAAAAATACCCGGGCCTTGCCGTTTTCACTGTTGTTCAGAACGCGACCCGGTCCCCATTCTGGTTTGCCCAGGAAGCGGACCCGATCACCTTTGACGTAGAGCATCGCTGGACTCCTTTTGGCATCCCGTCCCCCCTTTCATGGCAATTGGGAAATTAAGATTCTGTTAAGTTCAGCAGCTATTCCCTAAATTGTCAAGGAGAGAGCTCCATGTCCGGGTTTCTGCGTTTCTTTCTGCTTCTGGCGCTCCTGGTCGGATACGGGGCCATTGCCTGGCACAGCGTCGGTGAAATTCACTACCTCAAGGGATTCTTCCCCGCCAGGTTTTCCGTGCAGGAGGCGTTCTGGGCGGCCTGGGTGGAAGTGGCCAAGCTGGTCGTCATCGGATGCCCCGTCGGGCTGGCGGTGTTGGCGCTGGCGCTGTGGCGGGGCCGAAAAAGAGAGTGAGCGATCGCCCCTCGAAGCCGGGCGCTCCGGTGCCTTCGAGGGGATTTTCTCCTTGACACCCTTTTCCCGATTTGATATCAATACCGAGCTCTTGCGGCGCCCTCGGTGTCGCTCCGGCCCCGTCGCCAAGTGGTAAGGCAGAGGTCTGCAAAACCTCCATCACCAGTTCGAATCTGGTCGGGGCCTCCAATCAAGCCCGGAGCCAGCCCTCAATGTTAATTGTCGGCTGGCTTTTTTTCATTCCGGCGGGCCATGCATATACTTTCCCTTCCCATAATCGCCCTTTTCATCGCCCTGGGCGCCCTGGCCGGATTTTTAGCGGGGCTGCTCGGTATCGGCGGCGGGATCATCCTTGTTCCGGTGTTCCTGGCCGCCTTTCCGATCGCCGGATTTGCGCCCGACATTGTCGTTCACGCCGCCCTCGGTACGAGCCTGGCCATCATCCTTCCGACTGCGCTCAGCAGCTCGTTCGGCCATCGCCGGCGCGGAAACGTGCAATGGCACCAGGTTCTCTGGATGGCTCTGGGCGGCACGCTGGGAGCCGTCTCCGGTGCCACCTTGGCCGCGGCCATTTCCGGAGACCGGCTTAAGGGGTTTTTCGGCCTGATGCTGATCCTGGTCGGAGTGAAACTGTTTACCCATCACCGGCGGCCCCCGCCGGAGCGGGAGAAGGGCATCCCGCGGTGGCAGTTTATTCTCGTCGGCGTTGTCGGGGGCAGTTTCTCAGCTTTTTTCGGTGTCGGTGGGGGTGTGGTCACCGTGCCGCTCATGGTCCTCGTTCTGCAACTGCCGATTCATCTGGCCGTCGGAAACGCCAGCGCCCTGATCGTGGTCTCCTCCTTCTTCGGGGCGCTATCCTATATTTTTCACGGCTGGGGGATGCCTGAGATGCCCGCGTTCTCCCTCGGCTACGTGAACCTGCTGGTGGTCCTGCTGGTGGCGCCCTTTACGATTGTCTTCGCCAGGGTGGGCGTTCTGGTTGCCGGGAAACTCAATCGTGATAGGCTGTTAAGGGTGTTTTCCCTCCTCCAGATAGGTATCGGCCTGAAAATATTTATTTCGGTCTTCTTCCTCTGAGCGTTGGATCGACGGCCAGGAGAAGGATCCGCCGAGGGAGGTTCGGATGCAGCGACTTCCTGCCGTAGCCGGCCAATTTTATCCGGGAAAAGCGGATACCCTGCAGAAGATGATCGCAGGACTGATTTTGCCCGAGATTGAAAAACGAAAAGCGATCGGTCTGGTCGCCCCTCACGCCGGCTATCTCTATTCCGGAGCGATCGCCGGCCAGACCTTCGCGCGGGTCAAGGTGCCCGATCGGGTCGTCATTCTGGGGCCCAACCACCATGGTTTGGGGCATCCCGCTGCGGTCTTCTCCTCCGGCAGCTGGCTTACGCCGTTGGGTAAGGTCGCCGTCGACGGGGAGCTGGCCGGCCGGATTCTGCAGGCATGCCCCGATCTGGCTGCGGATGAAAGGGCCCACCGCCACGAACACTCCCTCGAAGTACAGGTCCCCTTTATCCAGACCCTGGCCCCCGAGGCGGCCATCGTTCCGATTTGTCTCGGGCAGCTTCCCGCTGGAAACGCTCCTGAGCATCGGGGAAAGCCTCGGCGATCTCCTGGCTCCGATGGCGGGAAACGTGCTGCTGGTCGCCAGCTCCGACATGACCCATTATGAACCGGGAGAGCGCGCCCGGAAAAAAGATTCACGAGCCATCGACAGGGTTCTCGCTCTCGATCCGGCCGGGCTTTACCGAACTGTTCGGGACGGGAGAATCAGCATGTGCGGCGTGTTGCCCGTGGTCGTCATGCTGGCCGCCGCCGGGAAGATGGGAGCGAAAAGCGCCACCCTGGTGCGCTACGGCAATTCGGGGGATATCACCGGCGACCAGTCCTCGGTTGTGGGATATGCCGGCATCGTCGTCGAATGATCGGCGGATGGAGCGAAGGGTGAGCTGAAAGCTGTAAGCTGGAGGCTGGAGGCTGGAGGCTGGAGGCTGGAGGCTGGAGGCTGGAGGCTGGAGGCTGGAGGCTGGAGGGCTGGAGGCTGGAGGCTGGAAGTTTCCGGCATATCGCCAGACGCAGCCCCTTGCTGGCGTCCCGAAAAATTCCTTGTCATTCCCGGTAGTGTGCAGTATAAAAAGCGGGGTCGCTGCTGGCGGCCTCTTTTGTTTGTGCCGCGCTTTGAAAAGCCGATTTCTTTAGGCTGATCGAAAAGATCCAGATGCAAGGGGTCTGAAAAGACTCGCCGGGAGGCGTACCTGAAGGGTGCGTTTTTGGCGAGGATTCAAAGCCCCGGCGCCGATGGCTGTTTTCATCAGCCTGTTTTTGCGAAAAGAAGGAGATAAGAATGTCTGAACTACGCGTCCGGTTCGCGCCCAGCCCCACCGGCTACCTTCACATCGGGGGCGCTCGCACCGCCCTGTTCAATTATCTGGTGGCCCGCAAGGAGCAAGGGACCTTCGTGCTGCGCATCGAGGACACCGATGTCGCCCGCTCCACCCAGGAGTCGGTCGACGCCATTTTGCAGGCGATGGAGTGGCTCGGGCTCTCTTGCGATGAAGGGCCCATTTACCAGTCGGACCGTTTCGAGCTGTACCGGGAGAAGGTGGAGCAAATGCTGCGGGAGGGAAAGGCGTACCGCTGTTACTGCACCCCGGAGGAGCTGGAAGCCAAACGGAACGCGGCCCTGAAAGCCGGAATCAAACCGAAGTACGACGGGACCTGCCGCGACCGTACCGACCAGCCCGCCGACAAACCCTTCGTCGTTCGGTTTCGCTGCCCGCAGGAGGGCGTCACCTCTTTCGACGATCGGATCAAGGGGACCATTTCCTTTCACAACACCGAACTGGACGATCTCATCATCCAGCGTACCGACGGGACGCCGACCTATAACTTCGTAGTGGTGGTCGATGATGCCACCATGGGCATGACCCTGATCATTCGCGGCGATGACCATGTTAACAACACGCCGCGGCAGATTCAGCTGTATCGCGCGCTTGGCTATCCGGTGCCCGAATTTGCCCACGTGCCGATGATTCTGGGCGCCGACAAGGCGCGCCTCTCCAAACGTCACGGCGCCACCTCGGTAATGGCGTACAAAGAGATGGGATATCTGCCCGAGGCGATGGTGAATTACCTCGTCCGGCTCGGCTGGTCCTACGGCGATCAGGAAATCTTCTCGATGGAGGAGCTGATCGAAAAATTCACTCTGGCAAATGTCGGCAAATCGGCCGGCGTTTTCAACCCGGAAAAGCTGCTCTGGTTGAACGCCCATTACATCAAAACGGGCGATCCCCAGCGGCTCGGGGCGCTATTGGCCGACTATCTGAAGGCCGAAGGGATCGACCCCGCCGCTGGCCCCGACCTGCCGGAGGTAGTCGCGACGCTGCAGGAGCGCTCCCACACCCTGGTGGAGATGGCCCAGGGGGCGGCCTTTTATTTTTGCACGGAGCTGGACTTCGACGAGGGTGCTGTCGCCAAGTTTCTGACCGCCGACAAGCGCCCTGTTTTCGAAGCCGTCATTCGCCATCTGGAAACGTGCGACGGATTCACCGAGGAAGAGATTGGCAAGGCCTTTGCCGGCGTGATGGCCGAAACGGGTCTGAAGCTGGGCAAAATCGGCCCGGCCGTGCGGGTGGCTCTCACGGGAGGCACGGTGAGTCCGGGCATCTATGAGGTTATTGCCGTCCTGGGGAAGAAGGAGAGTCTCCGTCGGTTGCATAACGTTTTGCCGATGCTTCACGAATAAGCAGCTCTCTGCTCCGCGACTCATCCGGCTCCGGCACTCCTTTCCCGGAAAACGGCGCAAGGGAACGCCGGAGCCGCGCCGTCGCGGCTTTTTCTCCTCCTTGCGAGGCGGCCCGGGCCTTCACCCGGCTGATGAAGGTTTCCAGTTTGAGATTGTGACCGCTGGCTGCCGTCCCGTCGAAATTGGCCTCGAAGACCGGTTTGGTGATTTCCGGGTCCTGCAGCAGGGTCGAGACCACCTTGCTCGGCATGCATCCGAAGGGCCCGATGGCCACCATCCCGTGCAGATGCGGGTTTTTCTCGATCTCCCGCGCCAATCCCCAGGAGAGCAGCAGTTCGCCGCGGGTATGGCGGGGAACCTTTTCTGCGGCGAGAGCCACGGTTTCGCTCACCGGCGGATCGTCCAGCCAGCCGGCAATACGGTGGAAAGGAGCCCGAAGACGCTCCAGGCGATACCTCATCCACCGGAGCTTGATGGCCGGTTCGATCTGATGGCGGCGACCGAAAAGGCGTCGCAGCATCTCCCAGGGGCTGCAGTTTCTCCTTCCGAATGCAGCCCTTTCTTCCAGTTCCAGCTCCCAGGCGTTTTCCTCGTTGATGTACTGGGCCCATTCGTTGATGGGGGCCAGATAGGTTCTGATGCCGTGTTCTTCAAGGCGGTCGATCAGAAATTCGTTGACGAAAGGTTCGCTCCGCACGTAGATCTCGCCGAACATGCCCACATTGGCCACCGCCCTTTCTTTGGCCGGATCCCGGGCCAGTGCGGCAAAGGCCGCCGCATAGCACTGCAGGAGGTTTTCCAGGGACATTAGCCCCCTTCGAATCTGAAACCACGAATCGCACGGTATCTCCATGGTCGATACCAGTTCCGTCAGCGCCCGGCGGTAGAGATCGGACACGTCATCGGGGACTGCCGCGACGGGACGGACGATCCGTTTCGCCCGGCCCAGCAGATCGGTGGCACACACGGCGTCGTAAGCCCGAACCATCCATCGTGCCGCCTCCCCGCTGGTGCTGAAGACATCGGTATAGCCCTTTCCCCCCTGCGCGCAGAGGATGCGCACCGGCAGTCCGAGGGCCTGGTACACCCCCTTATATCCCTCGGCGTACTGACCGAAGCGGCAGGGACCGGCATGGCTTGGGTCGTAGAAGACGACCTCCTGCGGATCGATTTTCCGATCGAAGATCCTGATTTCGTCCGGTACAACCTGATACCGTTTCTCCGCGGAAAGGAGAAACTGGAGCTTGTCTCCCAGGGTGGCCTGATAGGGAAGGCACTCTTTGCCGGAACTGAAGCGCCGGCCGAGAGCCAGGGTGTTTGACGAAGTGCGGGGAAGCACGATTGCCTCGAGCCCCTTGGCCCGAAAGGTTGCGGCCAGGCCGAAGGCCGTATCGTGCATGTAATTGAAGGCGAGGATGCCTTTCGTTGGCAGTGTGCGCAGGCTCTCGGGCCGCTTCGCCGCCGCCGGGTTTTGGGGATCGGCGCCCCGCTCCCGCGAGAAGGCGAGGGTGTTGCGGAAGGAATCATAAAAGGCTTCGATGCGGGTTACGATTCCGGCGTCGGCGGTGTGTTCGTCAAGCTCCAACTCCAGATAGGGCCGCTCGCCCATCACGTGGCGGACCTGCTTGCGGATGAAGGAATCGGGGCCGCAGCCGAAATTGGTGATCCACACCGGAACCAGATAGTCGTGTTCCACGGCATAGCGAAAGACTGCAAGAATCCTCTCGCCGTTTTTCCAGAACATGTTCGGAAAATCCTCAACCAGGGGAAGATCTTCCAGCGGCAGAAAATCCATTGGCACGGCAGGCAGTCCCAGGCGTTGAAGTTTGCCCGCGATATCGAGGGACATCCCCGGATCGCAGGCGTTGTAGGTCCGCCCGATAATGAGAAAGGCGGGAGTATCGGGGCCGATCCCGGCAAGGGCGGACTTTCCGGCGTCCACCAGAGCCGAGCGGGTTTTCGCCATGGCGCGAAACCCCTTGGCCAGGGCCTCTTTCATTCTGGTCTCGGGAAGGCGCAGTTCCTTTGCGAGATAGTCGGTCAGTTCGAAGAGCCGATCCTGCCGGCGCTGGAATTCGCAGACGGGAGCCAGCAGTTTTACTCCCCGGGCCGCGAAATCGAAGGCCTCGTCGACGGCAATGGGCAGACACTGACTCCAGGGACAGGCAAAGGCGTTGGTCGCCAGGTTCCGCCGGGGGTAAGAGATGAGGTGGGGGAGGAAGATGAAGTCGAGCCGGGGAGTGCCTTCGAGCAGTTCGAGAACGGCGCCGTGGGCGGTGCGGATCGGGGCGCAGTAATCGGAGAGGGCGGCGGCCGCGCCGCGTCGGACCGTCTCTTTTTGGGTCGGCCCCGAAAGGACGACTTCGAATCCCAGCTCGGTGAAGGTTGCGGCCCATAAGGGAAAGTGCTCGCCCCACATGGACATCGCCCGAGGGATCCCGATGCGCTGGCCGTTCGGCTTCGCCGGTTTGAGGGGCTGATCGAAGAGAATGCGGTTGCGCGTCTCGTTCAGACTCTCTTTTGGGAATTTTCTTGCATCTTCCGCACGAAAATTTTTTTCATCGCAGCGATCCCCGTAGATGATGGTGCGGGCACGGGAGCCCTCGGCGAGGCGGACGACCATCAGCTCGCAGCGGTTGGGGCAGTCGTGGCAGATACTCTCGCGCGCTTCATACTCTTTTTCGACGACCGCCAGCAACCCTGAAAAAGGCGATTCGTAGCGCCGATTCTCTGCGCGCCTCTCTTGTACCGTATCCTTTGCCAGAAACGCGGCCCCTGCGGCTCCTGTCACTTCGTGGTGGGGGGTGACCCGAACCGGTTTGCCGAGAATCTTCTGAAAGGCGAGAACTACCGCCCGATTGAATGCGGTCCCTCCCTGAAAAAAAAGGTTACCGTCGATGTTCCGTCCTTCGACCACCCGGTTGAGGTAATTGTTGGCTATTGAGTAGGCCAGCCCTGCGACCAGATTCTCCCTTTTTTCCCCGCATCCCGAGAAGTGATCCATGACCGACTCGATGAAGACCGTGCAGCGGTCGCCAAGGTCAGTGGGACGGTCGGACGCGAGGGCCAGTCGGGCGAATTCTCCCTTGATTTCGAGGCCCAGCTTTTCGGCCTGTTCTTCGAGGAACGACCCGCAGCCGGCGGCACAGACCTTGTTCATCGTATAGTCGCGTACTCCGCCGCCGGCGGTGAGCTTGATGTACTTCGAATCCTGTCCGCCGATTTCGAAAATGGTATCGATGACTACCCCGGTGGCCCGCGACAGGCGCACCGCGCCGGTCGCCTGGGCAGTGATCTCGTTGCGGATACAGTCGGCGTTGACGAAATTTCCGACCATGAACCGACCGGACCCGGTCGTACAGGTTCCCCGGATGCGGATACGGCTCTCGACGGCGGCCGCTATCTCCGTCAGTGTTCCTTCGATCTCGAGAGACGAGGCGAGGCGGCAGAGGATCTCACGAAAGCCGGCTTTGAGCGCCTCGATGGGGCGCCCCATGGTCGGGCCGTAATATTTGGCGACGATTTGTTCGGTTCGTTCCTCGACTAAAACGACATTGGTGCTTACCGAGCCGATATCGATCCCCAGATAGGCGGCAATCAGGGCGCCTTTTGCCACCAAAGGGTAGAGAGGAGCGACGGTTTCTCCTTTTTCCCCGGAATAATCATCCGTCAGCTTCGGATAGACGAACCGGTCTTTTTCATCCACGGAGATTCGGTTAAGGTCGGCGGAATCGAAAATTCTTTCCGTTTCTGTCAGAGCCGCGCCGATGGCGCCGGCCGCGTATCCGAGGGGGTGGGAAAAAAGCCGCTCGGGCGTCAGTCCCAGTTGCACGGCCAGGCAGTGGCGCATGGAGCGGTTGAGGGAGAGCCCGCCGTGGAATGCCAGGGTTCCTTCGAATCCTTTTCAGGCGGTGTTGGATCACCGTCGCCCCGATATTGGCCGCCATCGATTGATGAAGGCCACCGACGATGGCGGCGATGCCGCTGAGTTTCTGCTGGTGGTGGATCATGTCGGATTTGGCGAAAACCGAACAGCGCCCTGAAATGGCAACGGTTTTCCCGGCTCGGATGGTCTCTAGTGCCAACGTCGGAAAATGCATCGCCGGATTCGAATCGTCATCGATCTCCAGGTGCAGGCGCTTGGCCTGGACATCGAGAAAACTCCCGGCGCCGGCGGCACACTCCGGATTCATGGCGAAGTCATGAATATCTCCGTCGGGACCGATTTTGAAAAACTTTACCTCAGAGCCGCCGCCGTCGAGGACCGCTTCGGTTTCAGGATTCAAGATTCGCGCACCGAGGGCCAGGGCTTCGATTTCCGCCAGATAGGAGGTGGACGGCCATAGCCCGTGCAGGGCACGGCCGGCCGATCCCGTCAGGTTGACCGCACGAATCGCATAGCGCAGGTCGAGCTCGCAGAGGATTCGGCGGGCACACTTTTCGTACTCGTTGAAGTGTCTTCGGTAGGGGAGAACCTCCACGATCTCACGGGATAAGGCCTCGATGATCACGGCCTTGACACTGGTCGAACCGCAGTCGAGCCCTACCACGACCTGGCTTTCGGCACTCTTCATGTCACACATATCCTCAATGCTCGATTATTCATCTTTTCATGGGCGGCATGCGACAGTTTGGTCGAATGGTTATATTATTGCATAATATTAACATAGCGAAAGAAACCGGCGAGGGGATGGCTGTGGGCAATTTCATGAGAGGCCTTATGTTCCCTTTTTTTCTTGCGCTTTCGTCATTTATAACGGTATTTGTTGAAATTTCATGAAAAATATGTTTTTTTAGATATAGTATTAGTTGATGTCAATTTGTGTTATTTGTCCATGCAATGCGGTAGAAAAGGGGGAGGGATGTCTTTCTTTTCACAGCAGAAGGCAATGGGAGCTGCCGAACTCGGGCAGGATGAATTTTTCCACGCCATGGTTGAGGCATGGGACGGTCTGATTTACGTCGGGACCTCCGACTTCCGCATCCGTTATCTGAACCGCCGCTTCATTGAACGGCTCGGACGTGACGCCTGCGGCGACTATTGCTATCGGGCTCTGCACGGGCGCGATGCCCCCTGTCCCTGGTGCATGCAGGAAGTTTTCCAGGGCAAGAAGCGGCGGGGACGCTTCAAGGAACCGGGAAGCGGACTCTGGTACGACGTCCTCAATGCGCCCCTCCCTCTTGCCGACGGCTCCATCTCCAAGATCGCCTTTATTCGGGAAAGTTCCGAAGCGGAACCTGCCGCAAGGGAACTCCCCGTCTTCTACACCCTCGTCGATCGTCTGATCGATCCCATCTTTTTATTCTGTCCTGAAAACGGCCGCGTTTTCTACGCCAATGAAATGGCCTGTAGCACCCTCGGTTATTCGCGGGACGATCTGTTGAAGATGGGCGTCGAAGAAATTTCCGAGAGCTTTTCGTCTCACGAAACTTGGCAGGCAATGGTGGAGCGAATTCGAGCCGAAACGAGCGTTCTCGTGGAAACCAGCCATCGGTGCAAGGACGGAAGCTCGCTTCCTGTTGAGGTGAATGCCTCCATCGTCCGGCTCGGCTTGCAACAGGTGATCGTTGCTGTCGCCCGCGACATTACCGAACGGAAGAGGGCCGAAGCCCTCTTGAAAGAAGAGAAAAACAAGGTCGAAGCGATCATTGCGGCCATGGGGG
The DNA here is from genome assembly GCA_963783365.1 of uncultured delta proteobacterium. Taxonomy (GTDB): domain Bacteria; phylum Desulfobacterota; class Desulfuromonadia; order Desulfuromonadales; family CAWANI01; genus CAWANI01. Next base: position 260,158 of record CAWANI010000015.1, read on the forward strand.
AGGGGATCACCGTTCAGGATCTGAACCACCGAATCATCTACCACAATGATGTCATCGTCGACCGGGGGGAAACCGTCTGGGGGAACTCTGCCATAGGGCCTACATGAATCGGGACCGGATTTGCGATGGCTGTCAGATGGAAAAGAGCCTGGCTGACGGGCGCATTCATCGGCGGCAATTTTCGGTGGAGAGAGAGGGAAAAATTTCCTATCGGGAAGTGTCTGCCTGCCCTCTGCGCGATGCCAACGGCCGGATCACCGGCTGCGTGGAGGTGGTGCGTGACATCAGCGAACAGCGCCGCCTGGAGCAGAGCCGGGAGGAAGTTTTTTCGGTGGTCAGCCACGAAATGCGCACGCCCCTCACCGTCATCCGCGGCTTTGCCGAATACCTGCAGGAAACGGATGTTTCGCCCGAGGAAAAGTACACCTTTCTTGGGCGCATCGTGAAAGAGAGCGATCGGCTGCAGGCGCTGATCGACAACCTGCTCAGTTTCCAGAGGTTCAAGGCCGGCTTCGGTATCGACGCTCCCGGTCCGGTTCCCATCGCTCCTCTGCTGCACGAAGTGGCGGAAAGCGTCAGCTCGCCCCTGTCCGGGCAGCGTATCGAGATCGAATGCGCACCCGACCATCCGCCGGTCTTCGGCGAAGCGGAAAAAATTCAACTGGCGATTCGAAATCTGCTTTGCAACGCCATCAAATATTCTCCTGCCGGTACCACCATCACGTTGGGGGCGCATATCCGAGGGGATTCGTCCTGCCTGTGGGTGCGCGACGAGGGACCGGGGATCCCCCCGGAAGAGCAAGAGAAGGTCTTCGAGCGGTTTTACCGAGTGGGGAATCGCCAGGGGCCAGCCGGCACCGGGCTGGGGCTGGCCCTCGTGCGGGAGATCGCCAAGGCCCACGGTGGGCGGGCCTGGGTGGAGAGCGAGCCGGGGAGGGGGGCTGTTTTCTATTTGCGCCTGCCCCTGGCTCCCCGGGAATGAGAATTGTGAGAAGTTACAGCTGCTGTGCTTTGGGAAAAAGAATATTGTTTTCCAGGTGGACGTGCTTGTGGAGGTCGTCCTCGAACTCCTTCAGTTTCCGGTAAGTGACCACGAAGGTATTGCAGACATCCTCCGGAATTGCGTAGTCCCCGGCGAGTCGGCGAATTTCGTGAATCCCATCGCCGACCTCCTCATGCTCGCGGTCGAGATTTCGAAGCGCCTTCGCAATTGTGTTCCGATCTGCCGCCCTCGACGCTGCGCCCGCCTTTTTCGCTGCCTCAAGTCGCTTCACCGCCGGGAAGAATAGCTCTTCCTCCTCCTGCAGATGACTGGTCAAGGCTTCGGCGATCCGCTTGAAAATGGCGGCGATCTCGATGACCTCGGGATGGTTGGTGCCGTGGACGTCGGCGATTTTCTGGGCGTAGGCGACAATCTGATCGGTGTTTGCCCAGAGATACCGATGGTGGGTCTCAACGATGTAATCGGCCAACCTTGCCAGATCCCAGGCGCTAAAATCCTGATCTTTTCCCGCTTTTTCACTTTTGACAGCGGCGATCTCCCGCAGGATGCCCTCCTGGTCGAGCCCCTTTTCCTCGCAGGCGGCGGAGAGGCTCACCTTGCCCCCGCAACAGAAATCGATGCCGTATTTTTCGAAAACGGCGGCGGTACGATAATCCTCCGCGACGAATTCCCCGATCGTCTTTTCTGACGTCTCTTCCCTCGGCAGTGTCCTGAGTTCGCTCATTTTTTTCACCTCGTTATTCCGCGATGTTCATGCTCGGATCGATGCATCCTTTCCCGATGCATCTTTATCCTACGCGCATGTGGAAGAGGCCGCATTGACTCGGATCAATTTTCCAACGGCGAGGTTTTTTCACCCTTTACCACGGCAGGCTCTTGGGAGACCGTTATTTGGATTTGGTTTTTCGATATTTCAGAAAACCGTGCAGGACCCACCCCATGATGATTCCGATGATGAGCAGGAAAAAGGCGAGGAGGGATCGGGACATCTGGATGGACCAGAAGAGGAGTTGAATTTTGACGAGGGCGACGTTCTGGGCGATGAAGACTAAAACGAGGAGGGCAAGGACCAAAATCGCGATCAATTTATAATTCATCGGATTCTCCTTTGGCAGCGGTAGAGGCACATCCGTTCGATAAATCTATCGTAAAATCTACTTAAATCCAAAGGCAAGTGGCCGCGGATCAAATCTGAAAAGGCGGATAAAAACCGATTTCAAGCCAACAAGGACGTAGGCTTCAAGCAGGTCGAGGCCCTGAAAAAACGCCGTAACGCCGTAGGACGGACTTTTGGCGACGCCATCAAATGATGCTCTTGCCGAACACTGAGGCGGTGAGCTCAACGGCCGTTCTGGCCGTCTGGTTACGGTTATCGAGAATGGGGTTGATCTCCACGATGTCCAACGAGGCGATCCGCTGGGAATCGGCGAGGATTTCCATCAACAGCTGCGCCTCCCGGTAGGTCAGGCCGCCGGGAACGGGGGTGCCGACTCCCGGCGATTCTATCGGGTCGAGGCTGTCGACATCGAGACTGAGATGAATCCGCCGACGGTGCTCAAGCTTTTTGAGCGCTTCGCGGGCAATGGCGCCCATCCCCCGCTCGTCGATGTCGCGCATGGTGTAGACAGTGATTCCGCTCGCTACCAGCCGTGACCGCTCTTCGGGGTCCAGATCGCGAATGCCGATCAAGACCACGTCCCTGGAGCCCAATTTCGGCCCCTTTCTCCCCACATTCACCAGCTCGGCTGGACCGGTGCCCATCAATATCGCCAGCGGCATGCCGTGGACATTGCCCGAGCCCGAGGTTTCCGGCGTGTTGAAGTCCCCGTGGGCATCGACCCAGATAACCCCGGCGGGCTCCTGGTGCGTGATGCCGCCGATGCTGCCGATGGCGATTGAATGGTCGCCGCCCAGAAACAGAGGGAGAAACCCCTGCTCGACGGCCTTCCGTCCGGCCTGGTAGACTTCTTCACAGACGGTTTGAATCGCGGACAGGAAACTGTTCCCGGGGCCTGCGGGCAGCGAATCTCTCACCGGCGCTTGGATGTTGCCCAGGTCGTGGATGGTATGGCCGAGTTTCTTGAGCCGGCCCGACAAGTCGGCGTAGCGGATCGCACCGGGCCCCATATCCACCCCGCGGTGCGGCTGCCCGAGGTCCATCGGCACACCGATGATCTGAATTGTTTTTTTCATGGTCTTCCCCCACGGATATCATAGCTTTGCCCCACTTTGTTGCCTCACTTCCTGTTTACAGCCAACCCCGCCCCCTGAAGAATCCCTCCAGGCGGTCCACCGCCAAGTCGATGTTTTTCAGGGAATTGGCGTAGGAAAACCGCAGGAATCCCTCCGCACCTTGCCCGAAGTCGATTCCCGGGGTGACGGCGACCCCCGTCGCCTCGAGGATCTCTTTGGCGAGAGCCATCGAATCGGAACCGATGTGGCGGGCGTCGGCGAGGACGTAGAAGGCCCCCTGGGGCCGGCAATGAACCTTCAGGCCGATCGTGCCGAGCCGCTCGACGATGTGCCGGCGGCGGCGGTCGTACTCCGCGCGCATCCGCTCGACATCCCCCTGGCATTCGCGCAGCGCCGCGATCCCCCCGGCCTGCACGAAGCTGTTGGCGCTGATGAGAAAGTTCTGGTGGAGGCTCTGCAGGGTGCGCATGCACCAGTTGGGGGCGATGAGATAGCCCAGGCGCCATCCCGTCATGGCGTACGCCTTGGAAAATCCCCCCAGGACAAAGGCAGTCGGAAGTGAACTCCAGAATCGAGCGTTCCTCTCCTTCGTAGGTCAGCCCGTGGTAGATCTCGTCGGAGACGATGGGCAGGGAGAGGTCGGCCAGCTCCTGCAGCCAGGCGGCGGAGAGGACGGATCCGGCGGGATTGGCCGGCGAGTTGATCAGCAGTCCCCTGGTCCGGTCGGTGACGAGCTGTTTGATCTCCTCGGCGCGGGGCTGAAAGCCATCTTCGGGGCGGGTGCGCAGAAAGTGGGCAACGCCTCCGGCGAAGCGGATGAAGTTGGGGTAGCAGGCATAGCTGGGATCGGGCAGAATGACCTCGTCCCCGTCCTCGAGCAGAGCCGAGAAGAGCAGCAGCATCAGGGGGCTGGTTCCCGAGGAGACGAGGATCTGCTCCGGCGAGACCTCGACGCCGTATCGCCGCAGATAGAAGCCGGCGATCTCCCGGCGCAAGTCCAGCCGTCCCAGGGAATGAGTGTAGAGGGTTTCACCGCTCTGCAGAGCGCGGGTCGCCGCGTCGGTGACAGCCTTGGGGGTGGGAAAATCGGGCTCGCCGAGGCAGAGGTAAATGATGTCGCGCCCTTCCTGCTCCAGGGCCTTGGCCCGCTCCATGATTTCCATGGCGAGAAAGGGGGTGACGTCGACGGCGCGGCAGGCCATCCGGGATGTCGTTTCGGGCACGGTGCAACCTCCTGAAGTCGTTGCCGCTATGCTAATCCGCCGAAGGGAGAATTACAACCTTTCACCGGGGACGTAGTTGCATTGTTGCGTTATGCTTGCAAGAGCTTCGCTGCCGGAACATGATTCCCATTTACCAGTGCCTTCCCACGGCGTTCTGCCCGAGTGATGCTTGATCGACTCTGACGCAGGCGGCGTGCCAATTCCGCACCGGAAATTTGCAGGTGTGAAATTGCCAGGTGACAGAGAACGGCTCGGGCCTCCGACAGCTCCTTCGTCCGGCCTCGACCGCGCAAATCGTCAATGGTCACCGAGTACTCCTCGGCAATTCGGTGAAAAAGGTCCTCAAAACCGAGGTTTCTGACATATTGTGGCGATTGTTCCGGCACCAGGGACTCGGCGAAACTCCGGCTGCCGAGAATCCTATCGTCTTCGCTGGATTCGTTCTCGATTTCCAGCAAATGGGTCAAGTCACGTTTCCCCCCAATCGGGACATGCTGCCCTTGGCGCTTCTCCACTCTGTCTTCAATAAACTCCCGATACTTGCGCCGGGCCACGCCATTTTTTTTGCCGAAATAGCCGAGAATCTCGTCGGTCGCCTGCCCGGCCAGAATCCCGTTGCCCATCAAGACTCTGTGCCCGCACCAGAGATAGGAATCCAGGGCATCGATATCGGGCACTACGCCAGCATCGAGGGGATTGGAGTGAACGTAGCGAAGCAAGGGCAGCAGGTAGGAATCGGTTTGGCAGAGAATGGAGTGATAGCGGTTCTGAAACAGATGTCCGGCCCTCTGGTGCCGACGGTTGAAATACAAGGCATAGCCGGTCAGCAGTCGACGCATGAAAGCGGCAAGCCCGCTGGGCCCGGTTCGTAGCAACAAGTGGATGTGGTTGGTCATGAGTGCCCAGGCGAGGCAGGCAGACTCTGTTTCAAGGAGTAGGGCGGAAAAGCGATTGAGAAAAAAATCGCGATCCGAATCATCGAGAAATATATCACGGCGCTCTATGCCGCGAGCGGTAATGTGGTAGAGCTGGCCGGGGATGTCAAGTCGGGCTGTGCGTGGCATGGGGCGAACCTACCATGGATGTTCCTGTAATGCAACAACGCAACTACGTCCCTCTGGGCCCTCATCCGACCTCGTTGTACTCCCGCTCGCGAAACTCCACCCCCAGCTCCTCGGCCACCCGGCGGCAGGCAGCCATGTCGATCCCCGGCAGCGCCACGGCACTGGCGGTCACCTCGGAGATGTGCTTCTTCGCCTCGCGCAGGAAATCCTTCACCGCCCGGTATAGCCGAGTCCTCGCCGAAGCGGGAGCGGCACCAGTGCTGGTAGGTGTCGGCGTCAGGGGCGTTGAGGGAGACCGAGACGGCGTCGACCAGCCCGGCGAGCTCGGGCAGGATGTTGCGGCCGTGGACCAGGTTGGCCTGGCCGTCGGTGTTGATGCGCACCTTCACCCCTTGGCTCCTTCAGCCAGGCGGCGATCTCCTTGACCAGGTCCAGCCGGATCAGCGGCTCGCCGTAGCCGCAGAAGACCACCTCCGCGTAGGCGGTCGGGATCGCCGATGGCGCGGCTGACCTCCTCGGCGCTCGGCTCGTGGTCGAGGCGCAGGTGGTGCCCCTTGACGGTGAAGTCCTTGAACTTGGCGCAGAAGGTACAGGCGTTGGTGCAGCGGTTGGTGATGTTGAGGTAGAGGGAGTCGCGGATGCTGGTAGGCGATTTTGCGTGGTCTGGTCCACCTCGCCGATGCCGAACAGGGTGAAGGCGTTGAGGGTGGTCACCCGCGCCACGTCGTCGAGGGTGAGCCCCTTGACCTCGGCGATCGTCTCCGCGGTGTGGCGCACCAGGGCCGGTTCGTTGCGCTTGCCGCGGTGCGGCTGGGGGGCGAGGTAGGGGCAGTCGGTCTCGACCAGCATCCGGTCGACGGAGACGGCGCGCACCACCTCGCGCATCGCCTCGTTTTTCGGGTAGGTGACCGGGCCGGCGAAGGAGAGGTAGAAGCCGAGCTCGAGGCAGGCCTTGGCCATGGCGAGATCGCCGCTGAAGCAGTGCAGCACCCCGCCGACTTCGCGCGCCTTCTCCTCGCGCAGGATGGCGAGGACCTCGTCGTGGGCGTCGCGGTCGTGGACGATGATCGGCAGGCCGAGCTTCGCGGGCGAGGCGGATCTGGCGCGCGAAAGGCGCTCGCGCTGGCCGCTCGCGGGGGGCGCGGTCGCGGTAGAAGTCGAGGCCGATTTCGCCGACGGCGACGACTTTCGTTTTCGGTGCGCGATGAGCCGCCGCAGCTCCTCGAGCCCCGCGTCGTCGGCTTGCGGGGCGTCGTGGGGGTGGATGCCGACGGCGGCGTAGATGGTCGGGTGGCTGGCGGCGAGCGCCACGCTGGCCCGCGAACTTTCCAGGTCGCAGCCGACGCGTGAGCAGGTGGCTGATGCCCTGATTCGAGGGCGCGCTGCGATGACCTCCTCGCGGTCGGCGTCGAACTGGCCGCCGTCGAGATGGGCGTGGGTGTCGACCAGTGGGGAAGTGATGGATTCATGATCGGAAACTCCAAAAGAGAAGGGGCGCCGGCGCGCCCCTCGGGTTTGTATCGTAGATGGTACGAGCGTGGCCTTACTCGGCCTCGATGCGCGGGAAGAGGGGCGCGGCCTTGGCGATGGCGGCTGCCGGGCGGCAGACCGCCCCAGCCGTCGCGTCCTTCCAGGGCCGAGCTCTGCGGATCGCAGCCGAGGAAGGCGAGGATCTTGTCGGCGGTGTCCGGCATGAAGGGGGCGACCAGCAGGGCGATCAGGCGCACCGCTTCGAGCAGGTTGTACATGACCGTGCCCAGGCGCGGCCGTTCTGCCCGCGTCCTTGGCCAGCGCCCAGGGGGCGGTGTCGTCGATGTACTTGTTGGCGGCGCCGATCAGCTCCCAGATCGCCTGCAGCGCCTTGTTGAAGGCGAGGTCGTTCATCTGGGTGTCGACGGTGGCGACGGCTGCGGGGAAGCGGGCGATGAAGGCCTCGTCGACCGCCTCGGTCGCCCTCGGGAGCCGGCAGAGATGCCGTCGAAGTACTTGTGCGAGCATGGCGGTGGAGCGGCTCACCAGGTTGCCGAGGTCGTTGGCCAGGTCCGAGTTGATGCGGTGCACCAGGGCCGCGTGGGAGAAGTCGCCGTCGAGGCCGAAGGGGACCTCGCGCAGCAGGAAATAGCGGATGGCGTCGACGCCGTACTTGTCGATCAGCATGTTCGGCTCGACCACGTTGCGCCAGGCTCTTGCTCATCTTCTGCCCCTCGACGGTCCACCAGCCGTGGGCGAAGACCTTCTTCGGCAGCGGCAGGCCGGCGGCCAGCAGGAAGGTCGGCCAGTAGACGGTGTGGAAGCGCAGGATGTCCTTGCCGATGACGTGGACGTCGGCGGGCCAGAACTTGGCGTAATTGCCCTCCGGGTCTTCCGGATAGCCGAGGGCGGTGATGTAGTTGGTCAGGGCGTCGAACCAGACGTAGACGACGTGCTTGTCGTTGCCCGGGACCGGGAATCCCCCAGGAGAAGGTGGTGCGGGAGATGGAGAGGTCGCGCAGCCCCTCGCGGACGAAGCTGAGGATTTCGTTGCGGCGGCTGCGCGGCTGGATGAAGTCGGGGTTGGCTTCGATGTGGCGGAGCAGCGCGTCCTGGTATTTGCTCATGCGGAAGAAGTACGACTCTTCCTTGAGCTTTTCCGTCGGCCGGCCGCAGTCGGGGCAGCCGCCGTCCATCAGCTGGGTCTCGGTCCAGAAGGTCTCGCAGGGGGTGCAGTACCAGTCCTCGTATTCGCCGAGGTAGATATCCCCCTTCGCCTCGATTTTGCGGAAGAGCTCGCGAACCCCCACCTTGTGCCGCTCCTGGGTGGTGCGGATGAAGTCGGTGTTGGAGATATTGAGCTTTTCCCACAGGGACTGAAAGCGTTTCACCACCCGGTCGGCCAGCTCCAGCGGGGCCTCGCCCTGCGCCTGGGCGGCCTTTTCCACCTTCTGGCCGTGCTCGTCGGTACCGGTAAGGAAGAAGACCTCGTAACCCGCGCGCCCGCTTGTAGCGGGCCAGCACGTCGCAGGCCAGGGTGGTGTAGGCGTGGCCGATGTGCGGCACGTCATTGACGTAGTAGATAGGGGTGGTGACGTAAAAGCGCTTGTCCATCGTTTTCTCCATAGAAATTATTGCAACTGTTCAGTTGGATGGTTACCGGTCTCGAGACACCCACTCCATGGCCGTCCCGATCCTGCCCGGCTGAATAGTCGCGAATTATTTTCGCCGCGGGCGCCGTCTGCCCCGGTTTCTCTTTTTCTGGGCCTGGCCGGGTTGCTGCTCGGCGGAATCGGCCGGCTTGGTTTCGGGCTGTTTCGTCTCACCCGGCTTGGTTTCACCCGCGTCCGCCTTCGGGGCTGGCGGACGCGGCCCGCGCCGCTCCGGTCTGGGGTTTCTGGAGCGGCCCCCCTCTTTGCCCTGCTGGGGCTTGGGGGCCGGCGAGGAGGCATCCTCTGCGGGGCGGGGTGCCGGAGTGGCGCTTCGCTCGACCTGTTCGGCCGGAACCTCGGCCGATTGGCCGTCCCGAAACCGGACCGTGACCTTCTGGTTGAGAACGTTCTGGTTGACGACCTCGCCCTCGCGTCCCTCCATCTGCACCTTGTGGCCGCATTTCGGCAATCCCTTTTTCAGGGAACAATAGGTTTCGAACTCGTATCCCAGACAGCAGAGCAGCCGGCCGCACTGTCCGGAGATCTTGGTCGGATTGAGGGCCAGCCCCTGTTCCTTGGCCATCTTGACCGAGACCGGGGCGAATTCGGTGAGAAAGGTGCAGCAACACAGCTCTCGGCCGCAGACGCCGATCCCGCCGGTCAGTTTCGCCTCGTCCCGAACCCCGATCTGGCGCATCTCGATGCGGGTGCGAAAGTGGTGGGCGAGGTCCTTGACGAGTTCGCGAAAGTCGACCCGGCCATCGGCGGTGAAGTAGAAGATGATCTTCGAGCCGTCGAACAGGTACTCGGCCCGCACCAGCTTCATCGCCATTTTCCGCTCCTGAATCCGCTGCAGGCAGAAGCGGTGGGCCTCTTCCTCTCGGGAGGCATTCAAGCGCGAATAGGCGATGTCCTCCTCGGTGGCCTGCCGCAGGACGTTTTTGAGGTCCTCGGCAGCCTCCTGGGGGGAAACCTCTTCCGGCGCCAGAACGACCGTTCCCAGGGCCCGTCCCCGCTCGGTTTCCACGACCACGTGGTCGCCGGATTTCAGGTCGAACCCTTGGGCGTTGAAATGGTAGCGTTTGCCGGCATCGCGGAATTTGATCGAAACGATGCGAATTTTCTCTTGGGTCGAAGTGTCTGCTGTCATTGATTTATAAAACCGTAAAGGCTAAGTGATTAATGTTTTCGCAAAAACGCATGGGATGGCTTGCCCTTCAAGCAGCCAGCCGCATGAGCAGGACTTCCATGGCCAGTTGGCGGTTGACATTGCGTTCCAGATGGAACCGGCTGGCGGATATGGCCTCGAGCTTTCGCAACAGCGACGAGACCGTCTCCCGACTCGCCCGCCGGCGGATCTTTTCGGCCAGATCGACGTTGACCCACTCCGATTCGGGGCGGCCATGAAGACAGAGGAGCAGGTCGCGATAAAACGCCTGCACGATTTCGATGATCTCCGGCAGGTGATCCTTGTCTTCGGCCAGTTGCTGGGCCAGATCGAATACCGGAAGAATGCTTTCCGAAGGCAGCGCGCAAACGGCCTTGAGAATCTCCTTGCGCCGGGTGAGGTAGAGCTCCCGGTCCTTGCCGAGAGCCTTTTTGAAGCTCCCTTCGGAAAGGGCGGCCAGAATGTGTCCTTCCGTATCGGCGATTCCGAGCCGATCCTGCAGAACCCCCTCGATCCGCGTTCGGGAAAGACGGGAGAAGGGGAGGCGCTGACAGCGCGAGCGGATGGTCCCCAGGATCCTTTCCGGCTGGTGGGTCAGGAGAATGAGGAGCGCATCTCCCGCCGGCTCCTCCAGCGTCTTCAGCAGGGCGTTGCCCGCGGCGGGGTTCAGTTTTTCCGCCCCGTCGATCAGGCAGATTTTCTTCGACGCCTCCAGGGGGCGGTAGGAGAGCTCCTTCTGCAGGGCGCGAACCTGTTCGATTTTGATGGTGGCCCCATCGGCTTCGAAAATGTGCAGATCGGGGTGATTGCGGTGATCCACCTTGCGGCAGGCGACGCAATCGCCGCAGCCGGTGCCTTCCTCGCAGAAGACCGCCCGTGCCAGGGCAAGGGCCGTGAGCCGCTTGCCGACCCCTTCGGGACCTTCGAAAAGGTAGGCGTGCGCCAGCCGGCCCGAGGCGAGGGCCCGCCGCAGGATTTCCTTCTGCCGGTCATGCCCCAGAATCCGGGAAAAAATCATGGACGCCGATCCGTCGTTTCGAGAAATGCGTTGACGGCCGCATCGATACGGGCCGCCACCTCCGCTTCGCTGCCGCGGGCGTCGACGATACGCACCCGGGGCTCCCGGCGGGCGATGGCCAGATAGCCCTCGCGGATGCGGCGATGAAATTCGAGGGATTCCTGCTCGAAACGGTCCTCGCGATTGCCCTTCGTCGTCGCGCCCCGGCGCCGCGCGCGCCTCAGACCGTCCTCGGCGGGCATATCGAGCAGGAGAGTCAGATCGGCAACGAGATCGCCGGCTGCCAGGGTATTGAGCTCGGCAATCAGGGGCATATCGAGCCCCCGGCCGTGGCCCTGGTAGGCGACGGTGGCATCGGTGAAGCGATCGCAAAGCACCGTCTCTCCCCCTTTCAGGGCCGGCAGGATCACTTCGTCCACATGCTGGGCCCGGGCCGCGGCGTAAAGCAGCAGTTCGGCCCGCGGGACCAGAGCGCTGTTGGCGGGATGAAGCAGGATGTCGCGAACGGCGTCCGCGATCGGGCACCCGCCGGGTTCTCGGGTCGTGCGCACCCGCATCCCGCGCTGCTGCAGCCGCTCGGCAAGGGTGCGAAGCTGGGTCGTTTTCCCCGAGCCTTCAATCCCCTCGAAAGTAATGAATAAGGCCATTTGCACCCACAATAGAATAGTTCAGGCAAATTACGTCATTATAGAAATGCCCAGGAAAAGAATCAAGGAAAAACCGGGAAGGGCGCGGGTAAGTATTGATAGGCAGGGCCGAATTTTGTATACTCTGGGGCGGAATTCCGGTAATCTCCGGAATTCGGATCGTTCACGGTTGGAGAGGCTTTTGACACGACAGGACGCGAGGGATTCTCTGGCGGAGAAAATCGGCTATCGGTTCAAGGATGCTGCCCTTTTTCAGGAATCCCTGACGCATAAATCGTTCAGCAACGAACAGGCCGGTGAGCGGGTTCCTCACAACGAACGGCTCGAATTTCTCGGCGATGCCGTGCTCGATCTGGCGATCAGTCAAGCCATTTTTTCGGCCTTTCCGGATGTGCCCGAGGGGGAGCTGACGAGAATTCGGGCCGAGGTGGTCAGCGAGCCCGCTCTGGCCAGGCTGGGGCGGCAACTCGAGCTGGGGGGCTGCCTGCGGCTCGGAAGAGGGGAGGCGCGCAGCGGCGGCCGGGAGAAGGACAGCCTGCTCGCCGATGCCCTCGAGGCGGTACTCGGCGCGGTTTTTGTCGAGAGCGGCTTCGAAGAGGCCCGCCGGGTGATCGAGGCCCTTTTTTCCGCTTCCGTGGCCCACTCGGCGCGGCGCAAAATCGGGGTCGATCACAAGACCAGGCTGCAGGAACTTCTCCAGGCCCGTCACGGCCGTCCTCCCGTCTATGCCCTGACCCAGACCGAAGGGCCCGATCATCGGCGCCTCTACACCGTCGAGGTTCGGTTCGACGGACAAACGATCGGCTGCGGCAAGGGGAAAAACAAAAAGGCTGCTGAGCAAGAAGCCGCCAACGAAGCGCTGACGCGCCTCGAAGCGTAGGTCGCACCCCGTGCGTATCTATCCCTTTTTCCTTTCTCATGGCGGCTGTCCCCATCGATGTGTCTTCTGCCATCAGGGGCGCTCTTCCGGTCAGGCATCGGCTGTTTCCCCAGCCGAGGTGGCCGGGCGCCTCGACCGAATGCTGCCGGTCCGCGGGGATGGCGAGGTCGCCTTTTACGGCGGCACCTTTACCCTGCTGGCGAAATCGGTGCAACAGGCGTATCTGGACGCCGCCACCCCGTTCATCCGCGGGGGGAGGGTGACGGGGATGCGCGTCTCGACCCGCCCCGACGCCCTTGGTGGCGAGGCGGTAGCGTTGCTGGCGGCTTCGGGCGTGACCACGGTGGAGGTCGGCTGCCAGTCTTTTTCGGCCGCGGTTCTGGAGCGCTCCGGCCGGGGCCACGGTCCCGACGATGCGGAGGGCGCCGTCGCACGGCTGCGGGACAAGGGGCTGGCGGTCGGGTTGCAGCTGATGCAGGGTCTTCCGGGTGGGGATCGGGCCGAAGCCGTCGCCTCTCTCGATCGGGCGCTCGCCCTGAAACCCGACTTTCTGCGAATTTATCCGACGGTGGTGGTGCGCGATACCCGGCTGGAGGAAGCGTTTCGGTCGGGGGCGTACCGCCCCTCGACTCTGGAGGAGGCGCTGGAGTGCTGCGCCGAGCTCTGGTGGCGGTGTCGGCGGGCGAAGGTTCCGGTGATCCGGATGGGCCTGCAGGGAACGCCTGAGCTGGACGGCGGCGAGGCCTGGGTCGCCGGTCCCTATCATCCCGCCTTCGGCCAACTGGTACGCTCCCGGCTCTGGCTGCGCGCCCTGGAGCGCTGGTTCGTTCGGAGCGGGCAGCGCCGGGCTTGTGTGAATCCGGCCGATCTGGCCGACGTGGTGGGGCACCGTCGCCATAATCTAAAAACCCTGCAGGCCCGCTTCGGGCCCTTAACCCTGGAAGCCCGGCAGGATGTCCCGAGGGACCGATTCGCCTCGGGAGGGCGATGCCTCTCTCTGCTGGAGTTTGCTCAATACGAAGGACCTTCTTCTTGAATACGACCGATCAACCATTTCGTTCGGGGTTCGTTTCCATCGTCGGACGGCCCAATGTCGGCAAATCGACCCTGCTCAACCGGATCCTCGGGCAGAAGATCGCAATTACCTCCGACAAGCCCCAGACCACCCGGAACCGGATTCTGGGGATTCACAACCTGCCCGATGGGCAAATCCTGTTTCTCGACACGCCGGGCATTCACCGGGGCAGGGGCAGGCTCAACAAGTACATGGTCGATCAGGCCCTGTCCGCCTGCTCCGATGTCGATGCGGTGCTCTTTCTGGTGGAAGCCACCGATCCGCCGGGGGGTGGCGACGACTTCATTCTGGATGTTCTCTCCCGGAGCGGGTCGCCCGTTTATCTGGTCATCAACAAGATCGACCTGGTGCCGAAAACCGCTCTTTTGCCCCTTATTCAGACCTACGCGGAGCGCTTCTCCTTCGCCGCCATTCTTCCCGTTTCCGGGCTCACCGGAGAGGGCATCGAGGAGGTGCTCGGCGAGATCGGGAAGGTTCTCCCCGAAGGTCCGCGCTACTACCCCGAGGAGATGATCACCGATCTGCCGGAGCGCTTTATCGTGGCCGAGATGGTGCGGGAGAAGGTGCTGAGGCAGACCCGGGATGAAATCCCCTACGGGGTGGCCGTGGTGGTGGAGAGCTTCACCGAAAAACCGGAGAAGAATCTGGTGGTGATCGGCGCCGTAATTCACGTTCAGCGCGAAACTCACAAAAAAATCATCCTGGGAAAAGGGGGCGCGATGATTCGGTCGATCGGCAAGGCCGCGCGGACGGACATCGAACGCCTGCTGGGAACCCGGGTCTTTCTGGAGCTTTTCGTTCGGGTGCAGAAGAACTGGACCGAATCGGAGCGCCTGCTGAAGGAATTCGGGTACGAATGAGGCGGCTACAAACTCCAAGCTGAGAGCTGAGAGCTGGATCCTTCCGCGCCTATCGGTTTAGGCGGCACTTTTACTTAAAATTTAGACAAATAACACTTAAAACCTAGAATTGCTATGAATCCTATCGTCGCTATCGTGGGTCGGCCCAACGTCGGCAAATCGACCCTGTTCAATCGTATTTTAGGCCAGCGCAAGGCCATCGTCGAAGATTTCCCCGGCGTCACCCGGGATCGCAACTACGCCGACGTGACGCGCTACCCCAAGCCCTTTACCCTGATCGATACCGGCGGGTTCGAGCCGGTGAGCGAGGAGCGGTTGCTCGTGCAGATGCGGGAGCAGTCTCAGCTGGCGGTGGAGGAGGCGGACGTCATCCTTTTTCTGCTCGATGCCAAGGAGGGGCTGACCCCTTCCGACCTGGAAGTGGCGACGATCCTGCGCCGCGTGGCAAAGCCCGTTCTCTATGTGGTCAACAAGGTGGATGGCGAAAAACAGGAGGCCGGCACCGCTGAATTCTATGCGCTGGGCATCGAGGAGTTCCACACCGTTTCCGCCGAGCACGGCCGTGGTCTCGATGACCTGATGGGGGCCGTCATGAACCTGCTTCCCGAGGCGGGGAAGAAGGAGAAGTGGGACAGCGAGGTTCGCCTGGCGGTGGTTGGGCGGCCCAATGTGGGGAAATCCTCCCTGGTCAACCGGTTGCTGGGGTATGAAAGGGTGGTCGCCAATTCCGAAGCGGGAACCACCCGGGACAGTGTCGATACCCCCTTCGTCTTCAATAAGAACCGCTATGTGTTGATCGATACGGCCGGCATCCGGCGCAAGGGGAAGGTCAGCCAGGTCCTGGAGAAATTCAGCGTCATTCAGGCCTTGAAAGCCATGGACCGGGCCCACGTGGTGCTTGTGGTCATCGATGCCCTGGAGGGCGTCACCGACCAGGATCTCACCGTGGCCGGTTATGCCTACGAGAAGGGACGGGCGGTCATCCTCCTGGTCAACAAGTGGGATCTGCCCGAAAAGGACAATGCCACGGTCGGGCGCTATCTCGAGCAGCTGCGCTTCACCTTCAAGTTTCTGCCCTTCGCCCCGATCCTTTTCGTCTCGGCCTTAACCGGCCAGCGCGTGTCACGCATCATGGCCGAGGTTGAAAAAGTCGGCATCGAGTACAATCGTCAGGTCCCCACGCCGGCTCTCAACCGAGTGCTGAGCGAGGCGGTGAAGAGCCACCAGCCGCCGATCTACCAGGGGAAACGTCTCAAGCTCTTTTACATGACCCAGACCGGCGTGCGTCCTCCCTCCTTTGTCGTTTTCGCCAACATGGCCGAGGGGGTTCATTTCTCCTACCGGCGCTATCTGACCAACAAGCTCAGAGAGGCCTTCGGTTTCAGCGGGACGCCTATTCGCCTGGTGTTTAAGGATCGGGAACACCGGGGGTGAATGCCCGGCGCCCGGATGGGCGCCCGGGCATCCCTTCCACGGGGACCGCGAGGCCCCCCGGCTGAATCGTGCCATGCGCCATTTTCGCGGCAAAAATTCTTTACTTCACGGGTATCCTGGGATATAGTAATTTTCATTTAATATTCATCTGTTACATCGCCGCAATGGCGATGCAGCCTGCATTTTTTCTTTCGGTTGCCCATGAGCCTCGTTGGAAACCTTGAAGATCTCGGTCTGGGGGACATCCTTCAGATCGTCAGCCTGAGCCGCAAGTCGGGGGTCCTGTCTTTGCAGGGACGCGACCGGGAGGGGAGGGTTTATTTCCAGGGAGGGCAGGTGGTCCGGGCGGTTTCCAGCACTTGGGGCGAAAATCTCGGCGACCTGCTGCTGCGTAAGGAACTGGTCGATCGAGACACTCTGCGGCGCGCTCTTGTGGAGCAGAAAAGGCGAAAAACGAGCGCTTCTCTGAAAACCGTTCTTGCCGAGGTTTTCGGGACCGACGCCGAGGCGGTCGAAGAGGTGGCCAGGGAACAGGTCGAAAGAATCGTCTGCAGTTTTTTCGGCTGGACCGAAGGGGCGTTTGACTTTGAACTCTGCGAGCCCGGGAGTCTGGGCCGCTCCGGCGATCCCCTGGACATTTTTCTCGAACAGGGGATCAGTCCGCAATGGCTTGCCATGGAGGGGAGCCGTATCCTCGACGAAAAAAGACATCGGGGAGAATCGGGCGCGGAGGAAACACGCAGCGAGTCGACGGTTGATCTGCAAAGACTGCTCGGCTCCGACGGGGATAGTCCGCCCGCCGAAACCGCTGTTGCTGCGCACGCGCCTTCTCCGCCGGCGGTGGAAAAACCCCTCACCACGAACTCTCTGTACGATTTCGGCGCCGAGCTGCTGCGGGAACTTGGCGAGGACAATACCGCTTTTCATTCGAAGAAAGACTCCGAATCGCCGGGGCTCTATCTTCTGCGGGGTATGCTCGAAGAACTCAATAACCCGTCCCTGGGAGGCGGGATTATTCTGCTGGTGCTGCGTTTCGCCAGCGAACTGATGAACCGGGCGGTCTTTTTCCTGGTGAAAGAGGTGGAAATTATCGGTCTGGGCCAGTTCGGCATCGAATTTTCGGGTGAAATGGGTGACGTTCGGGTGCGGCGTATGAGAATCCGCCGCGATGAGGGCTCGGTTTTCAGCGCGGCCCTCAAAGAGATGCGGGCGCATAAAACCCGTCTGGGACAATCCCGGTGGGATGTTTATCTGCAGGAACAACTCGGGGGGGGGAGCCGGAGGAGATCTTTCTCGGTCCCATTGTCAGTGAGGGGAAGGTCGTCGCGCTCATTTATGGAGATAATCTGCCGGAGCAAAAGCCGATCGGCAATACCGAGTCGTTGGAGATTTTCCTTTCCCAGGCGGGGCTTGCCATGGAAAAAGCCCTTCTGGAGCGCCGCCTCAGGGATCGGGAGGCGATTTAAGGAGAAGAGGAGCTGTGGATTCGTGACCAAAAAGATCTTGATCGCAGAGGATTCCCCCACCATGCGTTCTCTGATCATCTCCACGCTGGCCGCGGTCGGAGATTTTGAGATCATCGAGGCGGCCAACGGTTTCGACGCCCTGCGGCTTCTGCCGCGGGAAAAGGTCGATCTGGTGATTACCGACATCAACATGCCCGACATCAACGGTCTGGAGTTGGTGAGTTTTGTCCGGAGCAACCCCAATTATCAATCCACGCCTCTGTTCATCATCACCACCGAGGGAAGCGAGCGGGACCGGGAAAAAGGGCTGGCCCTTGGGGCCGATGCCTACCTGGTCAAACCCTTTTCTCCCGAAGAACTGCAAAGGCTGGTTCAGGACTATTTGCCCTGACATCTCTCCGGAATCGAGGAGTGACGCCGAGGTTTCCGGTTTGAAAACGCATTCAGACAATCGGACGAAAATCGGGGCAGGAGGGTTTCGTGACCGAAAAAACGTCGTCTCAGGCCATCAGGGATTTTCTGGGTGAGGCCGAGGAGATCATCGAAAAACTGAACCTCGACCTGATGCGGCTCGGTGAGGGGGGGGATTCGGGCGAGAGCGACCCCGAAGTTCTGAACAGCATCTTTCGGGGGGCCCATTCCCTCAAGGGAATATCGGGGATGTTCGGTTTCGACGATATTTCCGACCTCGCCCATCACATGGAGAATCTCCTTGACCGCCTGCGGCTTGGCAAAATCTCTTTTACCAACGAGTTGGTGGAGGTCCTTTTCGACGGCCTGGAGATTTTGACGCGACTGGTTCACGGCAAGGCGGAGCAAGGCGATTTCTCCCTGGACATCGCTCCGGTGATTGCGCGCATCGAAGGATTCGTCACCGGAAAAGAAGGTCCTGAAGAGAACGCCTTGGCGCAGCTTCACATCAGCCCTGAAGTCCTGAACGTATTGACGGAATACGAGGAGCACCGTCTTCTGGACAACGTCAGGAAGGGGCGCCGCCTGCTGCTGGTCAAGGCGGCCTTCCTCCTGAGCAGCTTCGATCAGGACCTGGCCGAGCTGACCGACACCCTCAAGCAACAGGGCGAGGTGATCAGTACCTTACCCAGCGCCGGGGCGCTGGACGACCGGATCGGCTTTCAGATCCTCTTCGGGACCACGGCTTCCCAGGAACAAATCGTTTCCCTGGCGGGAAGCGACAACGTCGAGATCGAGGTAATCAGCGGCGGGAGTTCGGAACCGTCCCCCCCGGATACCCCCGCCAAACCCGTGTCCTCCCATCCCGATGCACCGCCGGCGGAGGATCGCGGCGACACCTCGCTGCGTTCCGCCAGCCGAACCGTCCGCGTCGACATCGACAAGCTCGATTCGTTGATGAATATCGTCGGGGAACTGGTCCTTTCCAAGGGCGCGGTGGCCACCATTTGCGATCGCCTCAAAACCGATGGGGACCACGAACTCGCCTCGGAGCTGCAAAAGGCCACCCGATTGCTGGAGAGGCGCCTCGACGAACTGCAGAAAGGGGTCATGGAGGTGCGCATGGTTCCCGTCGTGCAGCTTTTCGAGAGGATGATCCGCATCGTCCGCAAGGCGGCCAAGGAACATGGCAAGAAGGTCACCCTCGATACCCGCGGCATTGACACCGAGCTGGACAAGCTGATTGTCGAGGACCTGTCCGACCCCCTCATGCACATCATCCGCAATTCCATCGATCACGGTCTTGAGCCTCCCGCTGAGCGAATCGCCGCCGGTAAGCCGGAAACGGGAACCATCTGTCTGTGGGCGTCGCAGAAGGGGAACCACGTGGTCCTCGAGGTGCGTGACGACGGTCGGGGGATCGACCCGGAAAATGTCCGCCGGCAGGCGGTCAAGAGAGGATTGATCGACGAGCGGGCCGAGCTGTCTCGGGAGGATGTTTTCGATCTGGTCTTTACTCCGGGGTTTTCGACCCGCGACGAGGTCAGCGAACTTTCCGGCCGCGGGGTCGGCATGGACGTCGTCAAGAGCAATATCTCCTCCCTCTCCGGGATGATCGAAATCGACAGCCGCGTCGGGGAGGGGACCGCGACGACGATCACCCTGCCGATTACCCTGGCGATCATCAAGGCGCTGGTCGTTCGTGTCGGGGACAAGACCTATGCGATACCGATCAATTCGGTGATGGAAACCCTGATGATAGAGCCCTCGTCCATTCAAACGATCGAGCGCAAAGAGGTGATCGAGCTGCGGCAGAGCACCCTGCCGCTGTTGCGGCTCGATGAGGTGTTCATGCTGCCGGAGCGCTCATCCAGGAACGGCCGCTCGTTCGTCGCCGTGGTCGGGTTGGCGGAAAAAAAAATGGGCATCGTCGTCGATGAGCTTCTGGGCCAGCAGGATGTGGTGATAAAATCTCTCGGCCATGCCCTCTCCTTCGTGCGGGGCGTCGCCGGGGCGGCCGACCTCGGCAACCAGAAGACGATTCTCGTTCTCGATGTCGGCGGGCTGATGAGCGAAGCGCTTCGGGGAGAGGCGAACGTTTATGTATGAGGGCTTTTACGGTTTTTCCGAACGACCTTTCAGCAAAACCCCCGATCCGCGCTTTCTCTATCTCAGCCCGGTGCACCGCGAAGCCCTTGCCCGGCTCCTCTACGCCGTGGAAGAGCGGGATCTGGTGCTGCTCACCGGCGAAATCGGCTGCGGCAAAACCACCTTGTCCCGGGCTCTCATGGATGAACTCGGCGATGGCTACCGGGGGATTCTGTTCATCAATCCGCGCCTGAACCCGATGGAATTCCTGCGGGCGCTGGCACTGCGCTTGGGCATCCGGCAACCGGCTCAGTTCAAGACGGATCTGCTCGAGCAGCTCGGGGCCGCTCTCTACCGGTTGTACCGGGAGGGGAAGTGCCCCGTGCTGGTTATTGACGAAGCGCAGCTGGTTCCGCACAAGGAAACGTTCGATGAAATCCGGCTGCTGACCAACTTCCAACTGGACGATCGCAACCTGATGAGCATCGTTCTCATGGGCCAGCCCGAGCTGCGCAAGCGTCTGGCCCATCGTGCCTATGAGCCCTTGAGGCAGCGCATCGGGATGCAATATGATCTGAAACCCCTTTCCCTGGAGCAGACGGCCGACTACCTCGATTTTCGCCTGAAGATCGCCGGCGGAAAAGAGGGGCTGTTTCGGCCGGGCGCCGTGGAGCTGATATTCGGATATGCGGGAGGAATTCCCCGGAAGATCAACCACGTCGCCTCGCTCTCTCTCCTTGAGGGGTTCGGAAGGGGGGTGCGGGAGATCGGCCCGGAGATCGTGGAAGCCGTGACGGTTGAGCTGGATTTCGTGCCCGGACAGAACGCCGATGCGTTTGGTCTTACAGCGACGAACGGGAATCACTGATGGACCTTGCTGAGATTCGCAAAAAAGCCAGAACGGACAAAGAGACCCCCGGGGCTGCGCCCCGAAAGGTCGCTTCGCCCAAGGACGCCCCTTCGATTCAGGGAAGCCCCCTTGACGTTCAGCCCTTCGCGGAGGCGCCGGTCGGTCCGCCGGTGCCCGAGTGCCCGCCGACGGTGCGGCCCAATGATCCCGGGGACCCCCTGGAGGCCCTCTTTAACGAGCGTCCCGAGATGCATCTCGCCACGGAAGAGAGTTATCTGCAAGGGCTGCTGGGGACGGAGAAAAAAAACGAAGGACGGGTGCGCCAGTGGCTTACCTTCTCCCTCGCGGAGGAGGACTATGCCTTGGATATCGAGGATGTCCTCGAAATCATCAAGCCCCGGGAAATCACCGATATTCCCAGGGTTCCGAATTTTGTACTTGGAATAATTTCTCTTCGGGGCATAATTATACCGGTATACGATTTGAAAAAACGACTCAACCTGGGGCTGTTGCAGGTTTCCCTGGCGTCGCGGATCATCGTTTGTCAGAGCGGGGATCGCACCGTCGGCCTCCTGGTGGACGGCATTACCCAGGTGATCCGGCTCCCGGAGGAAAAAATCGAAGCTCCGCCGGCGGTTCTGTCAGGTCTGGACCGGGATATGGTGGACCTCGTCGGACGCCACCAGGGCAAGATGTTGATTCTTCTGCATCTGCCCAGTGTTCTGAATGCTGAACTCACTTAAGGCCGGAGAAAGGAGGGGCTACGTGTCCAAGAAAAAGATATTGATCGTTGAAGACGAAGAGAGTCTCCTGAAGCTCGAGAGCATTCTGTTGACCTCCAAAGGGTACGACGTGCAGGGGGTTCCGAATGGCCAGGCCGCTCTCGATGCGATTGCCGAGAACCCTCCCGATCTGGTTCTGCTCGATATCATGCTGCCGGAAATGGATGGTTTCGAAGTCTGTCGCCGCATTAAAAACGATGCCGCGACGTCCCATATCCCCGTGATCATGCTGACTGCCAAAAAGAGTCGGGAAGATATGGCCCGGGGCGAGAAAGTCGGGGCCGACTGGTATATCACCAAGCCTTTCAAATCGGCCATGGTGATCGAAACCATTCAGAGGTTTCTTGCCCGATGATCGGCGGGGGGAATCGGGCATCGCAGGTCGCGGAGGAACAGGGCACGACTCGGCAGGAGGTCCAGCTGGCCTGTTTTCGGCTCGGTTCAGCCATCTATGCCCTTGAGATCATGCGGATCAAGGAGATCATCCGACCGCAGAAGTTGACGCCGATCCCCAAGGCCCCGCCCTTTATCGAAGGGGTTATTAATCTGCGCGGCGCAGTTATCCCGATCGTCGATCTGCGCAAGCGTTTCGATCTGCCGACGGCGGTGGTCGATCGGAAAACCCGGGTGATCATCTGTGCCCTCTCCGGCAAGATCGTCGGCCTGGTGGTGGACGAGGTGGCGGAGGTCCGACGGTATACCCGACAGGACATACAACCCTCTCCCCAGTTTCTGCAGGGGCAGGGGGCCGAGTTCTTCCATGGGATCTGCCGACGGGACGAGGATCTGGTGATGATCCTGAACCTGGAGAAACTTCTTTCCACTTCTGAAAAAATCGACCTGGAAACCATTCAACAGATAAAACACGAGGCCGAAGTCCAGAGCGATTTCGAACACGCATGAGTTCGAACCCGCAATGGCTTGAGATGAGAAGGCGTCAGTGGGTGGGGGACGGCCGCCGGCCGGTAAGTTCCGTCATCCGAGCTCAAGAGACCCCTTCGTTCGATGACGTGGGCCGCTTGAAAGGCCCGTTGACCAGGGAGTATGACCCGCCAGGGGATCAGCCCTGTTCGTTGTGAAAATACCATGAGGTTTGCATGATTGTCAGTTGTCCTGCCTGTTCGACCCGGTTTCGGCTGGATCGTGGCCGCTTGCTGGGAAAACGGGTTACGTTGCGCTGTGCCCGTTGCCGCCAACCATTTAAAATCGATGTGATCGATGCTTCGGCTGAGAAATCGCCCTTCACGGTTCTGGTGGCGCATGGCGATGCGGCGCTGTGCCTCTCTATCGCCGAGATTCTGGAGCGGCAGAACATCTCTTGCCGGACGTGCCACGAGGGGACCGAGGTGCTTCGTGTCCTGGAAGAGGTCCTCCCGCAAGTCATCCTGATCGATGTGGCCCTGCCGGGGGTATTGGCCTTTGAAGTCGTCGACCGCATCCGGGCCCATCCCCGCCTCAACGGCATTAAGGTTATTCTTCTCTCTTCCGTTTACAACAAACTTGCTTACAAACGGCTGCCTTTCTCCTTGTATGGGGCCGACGATTATATCGAAGAGCACCATATTGCGCGGGACCTTGTGGAGAAAATTCACGCCCCAGTGAAATTGCCTCTTCCGGCTCAAAAGGTGGAGCCGGAGGGCCCCGCCGAGCGATCGAACGGCGCGGAAGAAAAGGTCCAGGGGATGGAAGAGACGACTGGCGCGGACGGGGACACCATCTCTGAGAAGGAAAAGGCGAAACGCCTCGCCCGAACCCTCCTCTCGGATATCGCTCTTAACAATCAGGAACGGGTCGCGGAAGGGATCCGTTTGGGCACCCTCTTCGACCTTCTCGCTCCCGAGATCGAGGAAGGCAGACGATTGCTCAGCGAGCGGGTGCCTCCCGGAATTTCTGACGGGGAGGATTTTCTCACCGAGGCTCTGGAAGAATTGATCGAAAACGGTCAGAGAGAATCTCGCCGACAGGTTGACACAAAGGTGGTTTAGGTGACAGATCTTCAGCAAGTCGTGAGTATGCTTCACTCCGAGAGTGAGGAAGATCGTCTTCTGGGCTTGAAGGAACTTGCGGAATTCAAGACGGAAGCGTTCCTCGATCATGTTTATCGCGCCCTGGGCGACGCGAGTTGGCGAATTCGCAAAGAAGCCGTCGACCTGTTCCTCTCCCAGCCACGGGCCGCGGAGTTCCTCGAAGAGGTCATCGCTCTGCTGTATTCCGAAGACAACCCCGGTTTGCGCAATGCGGCGGTGGACATCCTAATCAATTTCGGCTCCCGGGCCGTTTCTCCCCTGATCGCGGAGTTGGAAAGCGACGACGGAGGGGTCAGGAAGTTCGCCCTGGATATCCTTGGCGAGATCCGTGACAGTTCCTGCGTTCCCGCTATGATCGCCGCCTTGGGTGATCCGGACGACAACGTACGGGCGGCGGCGGCGGAGAATCTTGGAAAAATCGGTGCCCCCGAGGCCGTGCCGGCGCTGCTTGAGGCCCTGGAACGCCCGGACCTCTGGTTCCGTTTCACTATCCTGGATGCCCTCGGCCGTATCGGCGACGGGGTTCCGGTGGGAGCGCTTCTCGCCTTTAAGGATGAGAAATTGCTTCGTAAGGCACTTTTTGCCTGCCTGGGGCGGATCGGCGGCGCCGAGGCGATTCTCGCCCTGATTCAAGGCCTGACCGACACCATGCGCAATGTTCGCGAGGCCTCGACGGTCGGCCTCGGGCAGCTCGCCGAACGTCATCCTGAAGAGGTGGCAGAGGAACTCTCCCATGCCGTCGACGACCATCTGATCGCCTCTCTGATCGATTTGCTGGGATGCCAGAACCAGGCGGTCCGTGGAGCTGCCGTCCGGCTTTGCGATTGCATTCCCGATGAGCGGTTTATCGAGCCCCTGCTTTCTCTCATGGAGGAAGAAGAAATCCGGGAGCTGGCGCTGGCCGCGCTGGTGAGCCTCGGGCGCTCGAAGTTGGAGGCCCTGTTGAAATTCTGGCCGCGGGCCGATGAGCGCATGAAGCCGTATCTTGCCTGCGTCTTCGGCGAGCTTGGGGCCGAGACGAGCATTGAGGCGCTCATCGAGGGGGTGAACAGTGCCGACAGCCTGCTTCGGCTGGTATCCGTCCAGGCTCTCGGCCGGCTCGAAAGCCCCACCGCGATGCGGCAACTGGTCGATTGTCTCCGGGAGGAATCCGAGGAGATCAGGGAGGCAGCCACCAAGGCTCTCTGCCTGCTGGGGAGCCGGCATCGGGATAAACTGGGAGAGGACCTTGCCCCGCTTCTGGAATCCGGAAATGCCGAATTGCGCCGCTGTGCCATCCGGATTTTCGGCAGCATCGGTGGCGAGAAGGCCGATGAAGCGCTTGCCATGGGCCTTAAGGACGAATCGCCTCTGGTGCGGCGGACGGCCATCCGGGGATTGGCCGTGGAAAAGGGAGGAGAACGGCTTCTGGCGGTGATGTTGGCCCTGACGGACGAAGATGCGGAGGTTCGCCGCTCGGCGGTGGAAGCGCTCGGTGTCATCGGCGAGAATCAGGCCTTCCCCCCGCTGCAGTTGGCGCTTCAGGACGAAGATATCTGGGTGCGAGCCGCCGCCATAAGGGCGCTCGGTCAAATCGGGGGAGGGGAGGCCGAGACGCTGGTTCAACAGGGTTTGCAGGACCCCGTCGGACTGGTGGCCATTGCCGCTCTGGAAACCTTATCCCTTCTTGATGGGCAAAAGGCTTTTTCCATGGGGTTGAAAGCGCTCGAGCACGAGGATGCCGATGTGGTGATTGCCGCACTGCAGATGCTCTCGGGAAGTGGGCGAAGGGAGTGGATTCCGGCTGTTCGCGATCGGCTTCTCAACCATCCGCAAGGGAAAGTGCGCAGTGCCTTCGCCCTGACGCTGGTTCGAGTGGAAGGGCAGGGGTGTAGCCCTTATTTGGAAGATCGGCTCTTGCGCGAGGAAGAGAACCTGGTGCGACAGCAACTTCAAAGCCTTCTGGACGTCTTGAAAGACCGGCAGGGGTGACCGTCGATGCTCTTTTCCGCCCCTGATATTGCCATGAGCGAGGACGAGTTTCGGCTGCTGCGGGATCTCGTCTATGAGCACTGTGGCCTGCACTTTTCCGAGGATTCCAAATATCTGCTGGAAAAGAGGCTGGGCAAACGGCTGCGGCACCATGGACTCGACAGTTTTAAGGATTATTACTACCTTCTTCGCTATAATCCGGATCGGGATCAGGAGCTCACCGAAGTCATCGACGCTCTGACGACCAACGAAACGTACTTTTTCCGGGAAGAATTTCAACTTAAAACTTTCATTCGCGATATTCTGCCTGAAATCCGGCAGCAAAAGGAAAAGGAAGGCGACCGCAGACTTCGAATCTGGAGCGCCGGCTGCTCCAGCGGCGAGGAACCTTATACCATCGCCATGCTGTTGCTCGATGTCCCCTTCCTGCATGACTGGAAGATCGACATCATCGGCACGGATATCAGTCAGAAAGTTCTTCATTTAGCTCGCAAGGGAATCTACGGCCAGGCGTCGTTCCGTTCCACAAACCCGGCCGACAGACGCCGTTTCTTCACCGAAACCGAAGGGAAGTTCCGCATCTCCGATCGGGTCAAAAATCTGGTGACGATCAGTCATCTCAACCTGTTCGATCCCCTGCGGGTCGCCCTGCTGGGGAAGATGGACATCGTTTTTTGCCGCAACGTGATCATTTATTTCGATTTGGCGGCCAAAAAACGTGTCATCGACACATTTTACCAACGACTCAAACCGGGCGGTTTCCTCCTGCTGGGGCACTCCGAATCGCTGATGAATATTTCCAACGTTTTCCAATTGCGCCACTTTACCCACGACATGGTTTATCAGCGCCCTCCTTCCGCCTGCTCCCTGGAGAACAGGGCATGAGGAGTAAGGTTCGGGTGCTGGTGGTGGACGATTCCGCCTACAATCGGCGGACCATCGTCAAGATGCTGGAGGCGGTCCCGTGGATCGAGGTCGTTTCCTATGCCTGCGATGGAGAAGAGGGGCTTCGGAAGCTGTTTGATCTGAAACCGGATCTGATCACTTTGGATCTGGAGATGCCCCGCATGGACGGATTCGCCTTTCTGAGGATCGCCATGCAGAACCGGCCGACGCCGGTGATCGTGGTTTCCGCCCGATCCGAAGATGAAAATGTCTTCAAAGCCCTGGAGTTCGGCGCCGTCGAATTTATCGCCAAGCCCTCCATGAAACTCTCCCCGGAGCTCTTCAATATCCGGGAAGATCTGGTGCGGAAAGTCCGGGAAATTGCTCGGACCGACATGGGAAAGGTCCTGAACCCCTCCCGGTTGAAATCCCAGGACGCCCCCCCTCGGGAGGTCGCCCGCAGGGGGACGGGGCAGATTTCCCAGGTATTGATCGGTGCCTCAACCGGCGGACCGCCGGCGCTGCAGACTATTTTTACCGGCATCAGGCAGCCGATTCCCGTTGCCTTTGCCATCTCCCAACATATGCCCCCCGGGTTCACCCGGGCCTTTGCCGAACGCCTCAATAAGTTTTCCGCCTTGGAAATCAGCGAGGCATGTTCCGGCGACGTGATGGAGCCCGGCCGTGTTCTTATCGCCCCTGGCGGAAAGAACCTCGCCTTTACCCGGCGGGGGGACGATGTCATCGTGCATACGGTGGACCCTACCCCCGAACAGCGTTACGTCCCCTCGGTGGATGCCATGTTTGCTTCCGCGAGCGAGGTTTTCGGGGCTTCGGCTCTGGGGGTCGTTTTGACCGGAATGGGCAACGACGGGGCGCGTGGCGTGGTGCACCTCAAGGAGCGCGGCGGCCAGGTGATTGCCGAAGCGGAGGAAACCAGCGTGGTTTTCGGGATGCCCAAGGAGGCCATCGCCACGGGCAAAGTGGACAAGGTGGTCCCTCTGCCGCGGATCTGCAATGAAATCCTCTGGCGCTGCGGGTATTGAGAGACGATCACACAAAAGGTGGAAATTTTTGTGCCTTGCTGGTAGGATGCCACTGGTATTAATGGAATTCAACCAACCAATTCCTCCCCGGGGGGAAATTCATTTCAGAGATGTCTCAAGGAGTTTTGGGATGACCGAGCACGACGACGATAAGCTGTCAGGAAAAAGGGCCGAAGAGTTTTTGCAGGTTTTCAAAAAAGGGGCCGAATTCACCCAGGACCTGCTCAAGGAAAACGAGCGCCTGCGTTATCGGGTCGTGCGGCTGGAAGAGGCCTTGAAGGAGCAGGAAAGCGAGGGGGGGCCGGGAGATGCCGACGCCGAAAACATGAAATTGCGCCGGCGCATTGAGGACCTCGAACGGGAAAAACAGGAAATTCTCGATCGCATCAAACTGGTCGAGGCGGAAAATCTCGATTTTGCCAATCGGTACGTTGAAATCGAGGCGGAAAACAACAGTCTGGCCAACCTCTATATCGCCTCCTATCAGCTCCATTCCACACTGGATTTCAAAGAGGTCCTGCAGGTCATCACGGAAATCGTCATCAATCTGATCGGAGCGGAAGAATTTGCCGTTCTGCTTCTGGATGAAAAAACCAACAAGCTGCAGGCGGTGGTCGGCGAGGGCGTTGAAACCTCCGACCTTGGAACGATTGCGGTCGGAGAGGGGCTCATCGGCCAGATGGCTAAAACCGGTGAAAATTACTTTATCGAGGATATGGAAGGGTATGTGCGGGATTTCCAGCATCCCCTGGTCTGTATCCCCCTCAAGATCAAGGAACATGTTATCGGTGTGATCGTCATTTATAAGCTCCTGGTGCAGAAAAGCCGGTTTGCCGAAGTGGATTACGAGTTGTTCACTTTGCTCGCCGGGCACGCCGCAACGGCCATCTTTTCGTCCAAGCTGTATTCGGAATCCGAGCGGAAGCTTTCGACGATCCAGGGGTTTATCGATCTTTTGACCAAGTAATTCCGGGGGAACATCAATATGTCAAATTATAAAGTCCTTATCGTTGAAGATTCACCGACGATGCGGCAGTTGATCGTGTTCGCGCTGAAGCGTCTGCGCGGCCTGACAATCGTAGAGGCAAATGATGGTGTGGATGGCCTGAAAAAGCTTTCCGGCGACAAGTTCGATCTTATTTTGACCGACATCAACATGCCGATTATGGATGGTCTCAAACTGGTCAGCCTGGTGCGGAATGATCCCACGTATAAAGATGTTCCCATCGTCATCATTACCACCGAAGGGGCCAGCGAGGATCGAGACCGGGCGATGGCGCTGGGCGCCGATGAATACATCACCAAACCGATCCAGACCGCCAAAATACTGGAAGCGGCCAGGCGGCTGTTGAATTTTGGCCCCTGAAAGGGGCCGTGGCGCGATCGCAGGGGGGAGAAAAAACCCCGAGGGGGCTTCAAAGGTTGACACCTCTGATAAAGTTAGGTTAAATGCGGAGGATTTGACGGCGGCGGTACTACCGGACGACGTTTGTCACCGGCAAGCCGCCAGGAGATTGTGGTCTCGTGCCGCCCACCCCAAGGGGCGCAGGAACCTATACACTTATTGATTCATAACTTTGTCAAGGAGGCCCCTTTTGGCTAAAGAAGAAGCGATTGAGGTTGAAGGTACCGTTATCGAACCCCTGCCCAACGCCATGTTTCGCGTCAAACTCGACAACGATCATATCGTTCTGGCCCATATTTCCGGAAAGATGCGCAAGTTCTATATTCGTATTCTGCCGGGTGATCGGGTGACCGTGGAACTTTCTCCCTACGACCTGACTCGGGGCCGAATTACCTACCGGGAAAAGTAAAGAAGAGCACAGGGCCCGAAAAATTCGGATGGTCGGGGAGACGGCGTCTTGTGCATCCAGGTCGGTTCTGCGGACCCGGGCGCGAAGGCAATGGTTCCCGAATGATACCGGCATTGGCCGGTATTCCTGTTTGTGCCGGTCGTCAGAATTCGGTAACGGGGCGTTTCTGCAGTCGAAACGGTCCGCCTTCCGAATAAAGACCTGTTATTTCGAACCATCGATTCACTATCTGGCAGCGGAGATTCTATGGAAGAGCGTTACAATCCCGGGGCGGTCGAGGGTAAGTGGCAGAAAATCTGGGAAGACCGAAAGGCTTTCAAGGGATCGGAGGAGAGCGGAAAGGACAAATTCTATCTGCTCGAAATGTTTCCCTACCCCTCGGGACGCATCCACATGGGGCATGTGCGAAACTACTCCATCGGCGACGTGGTCGCCCGGTTCAAGCGGTTGCAGGGATTCAACGTTCTTCACCCCATGGGATGGGACGCCTTCGGTATGCCCGCCGAGAACGCTGCCATTCAGCACGGCACCCACCCCGCCAAATGGACCTACGAAAACATCGACCACATGCGGGTCCAGTTGAAAAAAATGGGGCTCTCCTATGATTGGGACCGGGAGTTCGCCACCTGCGCTCCGGAGTACTACAAGTGGGAGCAACTCATCTTCCTGAAGATGTTCGAGCGTGGCTTGGCGTACAAGAAAAGTTCTTCCGTCAACTGGTGTCCCGACTGTCGGACCGTTCTGGCCAACGAGCAGGTGGAGGACGGTCGCTGCTGGCGCTGCGACAGTGAGGTGGAGGCGAAAGAGCTCGAACAGTGGTTCTTTAAAATCACCGAATATGCCCAGGAACTGCTGGATTGGACCGACCGTCTGCCGGGATGGCCCGAGCCGGTGCTGACCATGCAGCGCAACTGGATCGGTCGCAGCACGGGCTGTGAGATCGATTTCCCGCGCGAGAATTCTCAAGAGGCGATCCGTGTCTTTACCACCCGGCAGGATACGGTTTACGGGGCCACATTCATGAGCCTGGCGCCGGAACACCCTCTTGCTCTCGAGTTGGCCACCGACGAGCGGCGAGCCGCCGTGGAAGCTTTTATCGCCAAGGTGAAAAAGCAGGACAAGATCAAGCGCACCAGCGAAGATTTTGATAAAGAAGGGGTATTTACCGGAGCCTACTGCATCAACCCCGTCACCCGGCAGAAAATTCCCGTCTTTCTGGCCAACTTCGTACTGATGGACTACGGAACGGGGGCGGTCATGGCCGTTCCGACCCACGATCAGAGGGATTTCGAATTCGCCCGCAAGTACGATCTTCCCATGACGGTCGTTATCCAACCCGAGGGAGAGCTCCTCGATCCTTCCTCGATGGAGGAAGCGTGGACCGGCCCCGGCCTCATGGTGAATTCTGCCTCTTTCGACGGCCTGACCAACGAGGAGGCGAAGGAACGGATCGCCGATTATCTCGCGCGGGAAGGGCTTGGCAAAAAAACCGTGAATTACCGGCTGCGTGACTGGGGCGTGTCCCGTCAGCGCTACTGGGGTACCCCGATTCCCGTCATTTACTGCGGCACCTGCGGAACCGTACCCGTTCCGGAGGAGGATCTGCCGGTTCTTCTGCCCCACGACGTCGAATTGTCCGGTGAAGGGGGCAGCCCTCTGGCCAAAAAGCAAGACTTCGTTCAGGCGGTCTGTCCCCGCTGCGGAGGAAGTGCCCGACGGGAAACCGATACCTTCGATACCTTCGTGGAAAGCTCCTGGTATTTCGCCCGCTACGCCTGTCCGGATTATGCGGGGGGTCCCGTCGATCGGGCTGCCGCGGAATATTGGCTGCCGGTCGACCAGTATATCGGCGGAATCGAGCACGCCGTCATGCATCTTCTCTACGCCCGTTTTTTTACCAAGGTGCTGCGGGATCTTGGGATGATGTCCGTGGATGAACCGTTCACCAACCTGCTCACCCAGGGGATGGTCTGCATGGAAACCCGCTCCTGCCCGCAACATGGCTGGCTCTTCCCGGAAGAGGTGGCGGACGGCAAATGCAGCAAGTGCGGAAGCCCCGTTCAGATGGGGCGCAACGAGAAAATGAGCAAGTCGAAGAAGAACGTGGTCGATCCCGACAGCCTCATCGATCGCTACGGCGCCGATACGGCCCGCCTGTTCACCCTGTTCGCCGCCCCTCCGGAAAAAGATCTGGAATGGAACGAACAGGGGGTGGAGGGTTGTTACCGCTTTCTGAATCGCGTCTGGCGGGCGGTGTACGAAAACCTCGAGAGCCTGCAGGGGAGCGGAACCGGGGAGGAGGCGGACGAGGAGGCGCGAAACCTGCGGCGGGTAGTGCATCGGACAATTAAAAAAGTTACCGAAGATATCGACGGCCGCTTCCACTTCAATACCGCGATTGCCTCGGTCATGGAGCTGATTAACGCCATCTACGGTTTTCAAGCAAAAGAGCGGTGTCCGCAGACCATGCGGGAGGCTCTGGAAACGGTCGTCCGCCTTTTGGCCCCCTTCGTCCCCCACATCGCCGAGGAGCTTTGGAGCTGTTTGGGACATGAGGAGAGCGTAGGGGCCCTTGGTTGGCCTGCCTGGGATCCGGCCGCCCTTGCAGAAGACCGGAAAACCATCGTCGTTCAGGTAAACGGCAAGGTCCGGGGGAAGGTGACCGTCGCGGCCGACGCCGGCGAGGACGTCGTCCGGGAAGCAGCGCTGGGCGACGACAACGTGGCCCGGTTTACCGAAGGAAAGACCGTACGGAAAGTCGTCGTTGTGCCCGGGCGGCTGGTCAACGTGGTGGTGTCCTGATGCGCCGCCTGATCCTTCCCCTGGCTGCGCTGTGCCTGCTGGGAGGATGCGGTTACCATCTCGCCGGGAGGGGCAATAGACTGCCCGCCGATGTGCGGACTCTTCACATCGGCATGTTTTCCAACGGGACCTATGAGCCTTTTTTGGAAAATATCATTACCAATGCCGTGACCGACAAATTCGTGGAGGGACGGCAACTGCAGCTGGTGGAAAAACCCGCCGAGGCGGACGCCCTGTTGACGGGAAGGGTCGTCGCTTACTCCACCGACCCCATCTCCTACGATCGCAACGATGCCATCCTCGAGTACCGCTCCCGCATGACCGTTCGGGCGACGCTGCGCCGGGGCCGAGACCATAAGATTCTCTGGAAAGGGGATGTGTCCTGGTCCCGCGAATACCGCGCCAACCGGATGGACATGGCCGCCCAGCAGGACAACGAAGCGGCGGCCATTCGGGAGATCGGCGACCGGCTGGCCGCAGAGCTCTATTCCCGGATCATGGATAATTTTTAGCCTAACCATATCATCCGGAGTTGCGCGCCAATGACCCCCGCGGAGTTCAATCGCATTCTCGAAACCCGAAAGATCCCGCCTCTGCTGTTTCTTCACGGTGAAGAGACCTATTCGATCGAGCGGGCGGTGCAACGGCTTCGGGACCTACTGATAGCGCCCGAGAGCCGGGATTTCAACTACCAGATTTTTTACGGCAAAGAGGTCGCGGCGGCCGACGTGCTGGACAGCGCCCGCACCCTGCCCGTATTCGCTTCCCATCGCCTGATTCTGGTGAAAGACGCCCACCATCTGCCCGCTTCCGAACTCGAGAAACTGCTTCCCTATTTGAAGGACCCGATTGCGGAAACCGTCCTTCTTTTCTGTGCGGAAAAAATCGACGGCCGCAAGAAATTTTTCCAGGAATTCAAAAAACGCGGCCAGCTGGTGGAGTTCAAAAGGCTCTACGACAACCAGATTCCCGGTTTCGTTAGGGATCAGGCGCGGGAAGCGGGGCGCTCATTTACCGAAGACGCCCTGGCCCTTTTCTCCCGCCGGGTGGGGACCAGCCTGCAGGAAGTGCATTCCGAGCTCAGGAAGCTGTTCGATTATCTCGGGGATCGCGATCTGGTCGATGTGGCCGATGTGGCGGCCGTCGTCTCCGAAACGCGGTCCGAGAGTATCTTCGATCTTACCGATGCGCTGGGCCGAAAGGATATCGGCAGGGCGCTGCGGCTTTTGAGACGGCTGCTTGATGAAGGGGTGGTGCCTCTGGTCGTTCTCGCCATGATGACCCGCCATTTTCGCCAGCTTTGGAAGACCCGTGAGTTGCTCGAACAGGGGATATCGCGACAGGAGCTGCCCCGCCGCGTGGGGGTAAATCCGTATTTCATGGACGGTCTGGTCGCCCAGGCGCGCAAATTTTCTCCGGATCGGTACCGGATGGTCTTTGAACGTTTTCTGGCCGTCGACCTGGCGCTGAAGTCTCGCGGCGCGCATGCCGCTGCGCTTCTGGAGGAGTTGATACTCGCTGTCGCCGAGGAGAGATAAATCGGAGGAGGAAGAGAAAGGGGCCGAAACGGCCCCTTTTTTGACTCGGTAGGACGGTCGATCAGCCGATCGAATTAACCAGTTTGCTGAGACGGGAAATTTTACGGCTGGCCGTTGCTTTGTGGATGACCCCTTTGCTGGCGGCTTTGTCGATAAAGGGAACCGCCCGGTCAAGGGCAGCCTGAGCGGCCCCGGCGTCTCCGGCGGAGACAGCCTCCCGCACCTGCTTGACAAAGGTCCGCATGGTCGAGCGAATGTGGGTGTTGCGGGCATGGCGGACTGCATTTTGCCTGTTTCTCTTTTCTGCCGACTTGTGATTAGCCAAGGGATAACCTCCGAAATTGAGTTGAATGAATTCACCGTTTTTTTCAGTATTAACTTTGTGTGAAGGTAAATACTTATAACACCGGCATCTGCCTCAGTCAAGATAAAAAATGTCCAACCTTCTTTATAAAAGCCTTTATTACTAATGAGTTGTAGCGGATTGTTTTGGAATTAAATTAAAATAATCCTGATAGGGGCATGGACGGCGCTCTTGCGACGTCGAAAATATTCATCCAGCAAACTCCTCGGGATTGTCGCCAATGGGTACACCCTTTCGGACCATTGCCAAATGGACTGTTTCCAGCATCGATTCCAAGAGCATTGTCTCTTCTCTGTCGGTGTGGTAAAGCTGACGCCATGTCGGAGAAGAGAGAGATATCGAAGGCCACCGGCGTCATGGGGGCTGCAACCGGGTTGAGCCGGATTGCCGGGCTGATCCGGGACATGGTGGTGGCGACCCTGTTCGGGGCGGGATTCGGTACCGACGCCTTCTTTATGGCATTTACCATTCCCAACCTGCTGCGTCGATTTTTCGCCGAGGGATCGCTGACCGCCGCCTTTGTGCCGACTTTTGCCGACGTCTATCATCGGGACGGGGAGGAGGAGGCCAGGCGGGTGGCCAACATCTGTTGGACCCTGCTGCTGATCGTCATGGTCCTGGTGGTTGTCGCCGGGGTGATCTGCTCGCCCCTCATCGTCAAGGCGATCGGTTTCGGCTTCGGTTCAGTGGCTGGAAAGCTGTCTCTCACCAACCATTTGAACCGGCTGATGTTTCCCTACATCTTTTTCGTCAGTCTCCTGGCCTTGATCACCGGGATCCTGAATGTCCTGGGACATTTTTTCATCCCGGCACTCTCTCCGTTGTTTCTCAACCTCGCCATGATCTCCTGTGCGGTGATCCTCGCCCCGCATTTTGCTATTCCGATCACCGCACTCGCCGTCGGCGTCCTGTTGGGCGGGCTGGTGCAGGTGCTGATCCAGCTCCCGGTGCTGAGACGAAAAGGTTTTCGACTGCAACTGGATTTTCAGTTTCGCCATCCCGCCGTCCTTCGGGTGGCTCGGCTGATGTTGCCGGGGATCGCGGGGGTGGCGATCTATCAGATCAACGTAGTGGTGACCCGGTTGCTGGCGTCCTTTTTGCCCCAGGGAAGCGTCTCCTATCTCTATTACGGCCAGCGGTTGTTCGAATTTCCACAGGGTATTTTCATCGTCTCTCTGGCCCAGGCGGTGCTCCCGACCATGAGTCGCCAGGCGGCTCTCGGCGACCAGGAAGGGCTCAAGGAATCGCTGCGCTTCGCTCTCGCCCTGATCGTCCTGGTGACCCTGCCGGCCGCGGTTGGCCTGATTCTGTGTGCCGTGCCCGTCTACAGCTTGTTTTTCATGCGGGGAGCCTTCAATTTCGAGGACGTGCGCCAGACCGCGCTGGCACTGGCGGCCTATGCCCCCGGCCTGCTGTTCGTCGGCGTGAGCCGAGTGGTCGTTCCGACCTTTTACGCCATGAAGGACACCCGAACACCGGTTTGGATTTCTTTCTGGACACTGCTCATGAACGCCGGCCTGGGCCTGATGCTGATGGGCCCTTATCGCCACACCGGGCTGGCGGCTGCCTTGACTCTTGCTTCGGTTTTCAACTCCCTGGCATTGATCCTGGCGCTGCGGCGAAAAGTGGGGCGGCTGGGTTTGACGGCAGTTTTCAATTCTTTCAGCCGGATATTGCCCGCCACGGCCTTGATGGGGGCGGTCGTCTGGTATATTCTCAGGTTCGGCCCCTGGGCCGCGGTCGGCGTCTGGTGGATCAAGGCGGGGGTGCTGGGGGGCGCGTTGGCTGCGGGGTTCGGAACCTACTGCCTCGGCTGCCTGTTGTTCCGTGTCCCCGAAGCGTCCGAGGCGGCAGCGCTGTTCAAAAGGAAATGGCAGAGGAGATCCTTATGAGAAAGCTTCCCAAAGAGGCCGGAAGGGCCGCGGACGTTTGGCGCTCACCCATCGGTTGGGTGGGTGTGGTGGCAGGTGGGGCAGGGGTGATAGAGGTCCATTCTCATCCCGATTCAACGGAGCTTCGGCAGCGCCTGCTGGAGCGCTATCCGGAAGCGCTCATGGCACGAGAAGGACTCGTCGGCCAGGCGATCGGCCAACTGGAGGAATATTTTCTCGGCAGCCGGCAGCATTTCGACCTGCCCCTGGATTTTCGGGGACTATCGCCATTTTCCGTCACCACCCTGCGAAACCTGTGTGATGTGCCCTTTGGGCGGACCCTTACTTACGGTGAACTGGCGGCCCGCTGTGGCTCGGCGCACGGCGCCCGGGCTATCGGCAGGATCATGGCCGCCAACCCCTTTCCCATCGTCATCCCCTGTCATCGCGTGGTCGGAGCCGGAGGCAAATTGACGGGATATTCGGGAGGAGAGGGCGTACCGACCAAGGAATGGCTCTTGCGGTTCGAAGCCGAAATGGCCGCCGATCCCAACTGATCCCGATCCTTGGGTACATGCAGACGCTTCCTCGGCCGCAAGGGGGCTCTCAGGCCTGGGAGCGGCTGGGGAGGTAGGCCACGGAGGTATCGGGCAGGGATGCTTCCCGGCGCAGGAGCTGCCGCACCCGCGCCGCGATCCCCGCGGCATCGAGGCCGTAGCGGGCCCGCAGCTCCTGCTGGCTGCCCTGCTCGATGAAGTGATCGGGCAGCCCGATGCGCGCCAGCGGCACCGTCAGCCCCTCCTCCTCGAAAAGCTCCATGACCGCGCTGCCGAAGCCTCCCTGCAGCACGTTCTCCTCCACGGTGACCACCAGGCCGGTGCGGCGCGCCTCGGCCGTCAGCAGTGCCCGGTCGAGGGGCTTGATGAAGCGGGCATCGACCACCGCCAGCGCCATTCCCTCCTGCTCCAGGATCTCTGCCGCCTGCAGTGCCTCCGGCACCATGCCCCCTGCGGCGACGAGCACCCCGTCGTCCCCTTCGCGCAGCTTCTCCCCCTTGCCGATCGGCAGCGGTTCGACGGGTGCATCGAGAGGCAGGCCGAGGGCATCGCCCCGCGGATAGCGGTAGGCGAAGGGCCCCTGCGCCTGCAGGGCGCTCGCCATCGCCCGGCGCAGCTCCACCTCGTCGCGCGGCGCGACGAAGGTGAGGTTCGGAATGTGGCGCAGGTAGGAGAAGTCGAAGACCCCGTGGTGGGTGGGGCCGTCGGCCCCCACCAGCCCCCCGCGGTCGAGGGCGAAGCTCACCGGCAGGTTCTGCAGGCAGACGTCGTGCAGCACGCTGTCGTAGGCGCGCTGCAAAAAGGTCGAGTAGACCGCCACCGTCGGACGCAGCCCCCGGCAGGCGAGCCCGGCGGCGAAGGTCACCGCGTGCTGCTCGGCGATCCCCACGTCGAAGAAGCGCTCGGGAAAGCGCGCGGCGAACTCCTTGAGCCCGGTCCCCTCGAGCATGGCGGCGGTGATGGCGACGACCCGCTCATCGGCCGCGGCCTGCTCCACCAGGGTGCGGCCGAAGATCGCCGTATAGCTTCTGGCGCCCCCCTTGGCCTTTTTGACTTCCCCGCTCTGCCGGTCGAAGGGGCCGACCCCGTGATAGATCGACGGCTGGCGCTCGGCCGGAGCGTATCCCTGGCCCTTTTTGGTCAGCACATGGATCAGCACAGGGCCTTTCAACCGCTGCACGTTCTGCAGCGTCTCGAGCAGCTCCTCGAGGCGGTGGCCGTCGAGGGGACCGACGTAGTTGAAACCGAAGGCCTCAAAGAGCATGCCCGGGGTGAAAAAGCCCTTGAGCGAATCCTCGGCCCGGCGCGCCAGGGTTAACAGATCCCGGCCGAAGCGCGGCACGTATCCCAGCAGCTGTTCGGTCTCCTTCTTGAAACGCAAAAACAGATCGGAGGTCATCTTGCGGCTCAAGAAGGAGGAGAGGGCGCCCACGTTGGGAGAGATCGACATCTCGTTGTCGTTGAGCACCACGATCAGGTCTTTTTTCAGGTGCCCCGCCTGGTTGAGCCCCTCGAAGGCGAGCCCGGCGGTGAGCGCCCCGTCGCCGATCACCGCCACGATCTTCTCGTCGCCGCCGACGGCGTCGCGGGCGACGGCCATCCCGAGAGCGGCGGAGATCGAGGTGCTCGAGTGTCCCACATCGAAGCAGTCGTGGTCGCTCTCGCTTCTCTTGGGAAAGCCGCTGACGCCGTCGAGCTGGCGCAGGGTGTGAAAGCGCTCGAGGCGGCCGGTCAGCAGCTTGTGGGCGTAGGCCTGATGCCCCACGTCCCAGACGATCTTGTCCTTGGGCGTCTGCAGCACCCGGTGCAGGGCGAGGGTCAGCTCCACCACCCCCAGGGAGCTGGCCAGGTGGCCGCCGGTGGCGGCAACGGTATCGATAATCGTCTCCCGAAGCTCCTGCGCCAGGTCCTTCAGCTCAGGCAGATCGAATTCTCTCAAATCCGCAATGGATTTGAGTTCAGGAAGCAGACTGCTCATTAATTCCTCCGCTTCGGTGGGGACAAGGTGGCCTTTGGCGACCTTTGCGATGCTCAGGACAGCATGAGAATACGTTGAATTTCATCGATGGCTTTTTTCGGCGTGGAGGCTCCGGCGGTAAG
Source organism: uncultured delta proteobacterium (assembly GCA_963783365.1). GTDB lineage: Bacteria > Desulfobacterota > Desulfuromonadia > Desulfuromonadales > CAWANI01 > CAWANI01. The sequence continues at coordinate 298,417 of CAWANI010000015.1, forward strand.
GCCGATTTTAGAGTATTTTTTCAATTTTTCCCAAGGGAGTTCGCGCGCTGTTTCCACATGCAAAACGGGCGTCCCTTCGGCCTTTACCACCTGGACGAGGCGGCGGGTATTGCCGCTGTTGAAGCCACCGACCACGACCATGAAATTCACTTGACGGGCAATGCGAACAGCCTCGTCCTGGCGGTGCTTGGTGGCGTCGCAGATCGTCTGCAAAATGGTGACGTTAAGGGCCGGAGGGGTTGTCAGGTCGGCAATAATCGATTCAAAAATACCGCGGTCCTGAGTGGTCTGAGCGGCAAGGCAGTAAGGGGCCGCCGGATCCAGAGGGATCTTTTCCAGCTCGTTCTGGGTTCCGAAAACGACAGCGCCCGCCTCGGCATAGCTGAGCAATCCCTTGACTTCCGGATGGCTCTCCTCGCCGTAGAGAAGCAGCATGCGACCGTCCTTGGCCTGCTCTTCGATCAGAAGCTGGGCTCTTTTCACCTTGGGGCAGGTGGCGTCGATGACTGGAATCCCCCGAACCTGCAGACGTTCCTTCACCTGCTTCGGTACGCCGTGGGCACGGATGACCGCCGTTGCCCCGGGGGGGATGTCCTCTGGGGACTCGGCGGTGAAAACGCCCCTGGCGGCGTACTCTTCCAGAACCTGAGGATTATGGATGATGGGCCCCAAGGTGAAGATCGGTCCGCGGTCGGTCCGCTCGATCAGAGAATCGAGCCTCTGCAGTGCCAGAATCACTCCCATGCAAAACCCGGCGGTATCCGCGCGGATCACTTCTCGCGTCGCTTCTTTTTCCGCCGGCGTTTTCCGACTCGATCTCGCCGGCGGTTTCGGATACGTGTTCTCGGCCTCCGGTCTCGAAATCCGGTCCGGGCCCCTTGAGGGGAAAAAGGCGTTTCCCGGAAGCGTCGTGGGGGAGCAGGTGTCGGCGGATTTAATTTTCATCGGTGGGCACCTTGAGCATAATTTATTGTTTGAACAAACACTCACTTTTCTGTAGAATTCACGGCTGAGATTATATTAATTATAATAAAATTAAGTCAAAATATCCAGAATGCGTTATAATTCCTCTCGTTTTTCTCATTCGGTAAGGCATGCCTTGCAGGGTGAATTTTTCTGCGCCTGGGCTAGAATTTGAATTTTACGTAAGCTTACCAACAAGGGCGGCAACTTCAAGTCCCGGGGCACATTCCCCTCGCAAATGACACTAAAACCGGAACCATGGAGTACCTATGGATATCGTTTCCCAGGTTAAGGCGCGATGGGCCGAAACCTATGATTTGCATCGCCACTACATCAACCCTCAGTTCATTCGGGTTCTGGAAGTCATCGGATATAACCGCAACTATACTCGGGCGAAAGGTGAATGGCTGATTGATGCCCAGGGGAGAAAGGTCAGAGACTTCCTGGCCGGCTTCGGCGTTTTCAATATCGGTCGGAATCACCCCCTGGTGGCCGAGGTCCTGCACAACATGCTCAACGCCGATACGCCGAACCTGGTGCAGATGGACGCTGGCGGAGTTGCAGGGATTTTGGCGGAGGCCCTTGTCCACATCGCCCCAGAAGGTCTGGATGCCGTTTTCTTTACCAATTCGGGGACCGAAGGGGTCGAAGCCGCTTTGAAACTGGCCCGGCAGGCGACGGGCAGGAGCAAGCTCGTCTATTGCGAGCGCGCGTTCCACGGTCTGACCCTCGGCGCCCTTTCCGTCAACGGCAACGAGGAGTTTCGGGAACGGAACGAACCGTTGCTTCCGGGGTGCATCCCCGTGCCGTTCAACGACCTTGAAGCGCTGGAAAGGGCTTTGTCGGAAGGTGACGTCGGGGCGTTTATCGTCGAACCGATTCAGGGGAAAGGGGTGTTCGTGCCCGATGACGATTATCTCCGGGGCGCCCGGCAGTTATGCGATCGGTACGGAACCCTGCTGATTGCCGACGAGGTGCAAACCGGTTTCGGCCGAACCGGGCGGATGTTTGCAATCGATCACTGGGGAGTGGTGCCGGATATGCTGGTTATCTCCAAGGCCCTTTCCGGGGGCTACATCCCGGTGGGGGCCGTGATAACGCGGCGGTCCATCCACGCCAAGGTGTTCGACACCATGGAGCGCTGCCTGGCGCACTCCAACACCTTCGGCCAGAACGACCTCGCCATGGCCGCAGGACTGGCGACTCTTGAAGTCCTGGCACAGGAGGATCTGGTCCGCCGATCCGAGGAGATCGGTGCCCATCTCATCTCCGGCCTGAATGATCTGACCGATCGGTACGAGCTGTTGCATGAAATTCGCGGCAAGGGTCTGATGATCGGCCTTCAATTCGGCGAACCCACCTCTTTCGGCCTGAAAACCGGATGGAAGCTGCTGCACAAGGTCAATCCCGATCTTTTTTGCCAGATGATCACCATGCCCCTGCTGGAAAAGCACGACATCCTGACCCAAGTGGCCGGCCACGGTCTCGATACCGTCAAGATTCTTCCTCCGCTGATTATCGAAAAGGCGGACGCGGACTATTTTCTCGAGGCGATGGAATCCGTCCTCAAGGTTGCTCACCGCTTTCCCGGGTCAGCCTGGTCGACCACGCGCGATCTGGCGATACGAACGGCCAAAAGCGCCGGGTGATGACTGAGAAAAGGAGCGATCCGGCAAGGAAAAGCTTCTCTGAGTAAAGTCCCGGAATTTCCTGGGGGTACTTGACGAGGCCGGTTTCTTGTGGAGAATTTACCGACAGGTGGAAAAAGGTTGAAAGTTCTGATGACTGGCGGTGTTCTTCTTTGTCTGCGCCAGTTTTTGTCGTTTTTTCTCCGCCCATCGAAGGGGCGCACCTTCCGCGTGGGAGGAATGAAAGGATTCGACGTTGGGTATACCTGCTATTCAAAAAGCGCGCATCGGTTCCTACATTATTCGCCAAATCCTGGGAAGCAATCGCCGCTTCCCTCTGGTATTGATGCTGGAGCCTCTGTTTGCCTGCAATCTGGCGTGCAAGGGATGCGGCAAGATCGCCTATCCGGCAGAGGTGCTGAAGAAGAGGTTGAGCGTAGAGGAGTGCCTGGAGGCCGCGGAAGAATGCGGTGCGCCGGTGGTTTCCATTCCGGGCGGCGAACCGCTGCTTCATCCGGATATCCATGAAATCGTTCAGCGGCTGACCGAGCGGAAGCGATTCGTTTATCTGTGCACCAATGCCCTCTTGGTTGAAGAGCGGATCGGGGACTTCCAACCGTCTCCGTACCTGACCTTCAATGTCCATGTGGACGCTCTCAAGGATCGCCACGACGAGCTGGCGAACCGAAAGGGGGCCTTCGATACGGCTGTAGCAGCCATTCGATACCTGATCGGGCGTGGCTTCCGGGTGACCACCAATACCACTCTCTTTAACGACGAAACCCCGGAAAATGCGGCTCGGCTTTTCGATTTCCTGACGGGACTCGGCGTCGAAGGGATGACCCTCTCCCCCGGCTTCAGCTATGAGAAGGCCCCGGATCAGGATCACTTCCTCGGCAGGGAACATACGAAGGAGCTTTTTCGCCGGATCTTCGCTCTCGGCAAGGGGCATGGGTGGAAGTTCAACCACAGCAGCCTCTATCTGGACTTTCTTGCCGGAAACCGGGATTACCGCTGCGCTCCGTGGGGCACGCCGACGCGCAACGTTTTCGGCTGGCAGCGCCCCTGCTACCTGTTGAGCGACGGGCATGCGGCGACCTATCGGGAGCTGTTGGAGACGACCGAGTGGGATAGCTTCGGCGTGGGGAAAGACCATCGATGTGCCGACTGCATGGTTCATTGTGGCTTCGAGACTACGGCCGTTCTGGACTCCATGACCCATCCGCTGAGGGCGTTTCTCGCTAACGTGCGCGGCATCGATACCAGCAGGCACCACTCTCCCGATGCGGCAGTGCTCATGAAAAAGGAGATTCGGTAAGCTAAGCAGGTTGGCGAGGGGCCCTCTCTTCCATACAAAAAACGCCCGGTACCAAATTGGTCCGGGCGTTTTTTATTCCTTTGATGATTTCTCGCTCGTTGTTAAGTCCCCTTCTTTCTGCTGCGTAAAAAGCCGAAGAAATCCTTTGCCTCCTCCAGCCTGCGTTTGCAGATGTCTCGATCGCCGAGCATTGTCCGGAGAATGCGAAGGATCGGTCCCGGGCGAAAATAAAATTTATGATAGAACGTTTCCAGCGCCTTGAAGATTTCCTCTTTAGACAACTCATCGTATTCGATCGCAACCTGCTGAACTCCGGAATGAGAGACCAGGTCCGATTGAATCAACCATCCGTTGTCGAGTGCCTGCTGGTAAAATTCGGTTCCCGGGTAAGGGCTGGCGATCGATACCTGGATGGTGTCGGGGTCGAGCTCCTTGGCAAAATCGATGCTTTGCATGATGGTGTCGGGCGTTTCTCCGGGCAAGCCGAGAGCGAAGGTTGCATGGGTGGTGATTTTCAGCTTTCTGCAATTCTTCATGAATTCGCGCGCCTGGGCAGTGGTGATGCCTTTTTTAATGTTCTTCAAAATGGCATCGCTCCCCGATTCGATTCCGACCATGATGCAGCGAAGACCGCAATCTTTCAGGACGCGCAGGGTTTTTTCCGGAACATTGGCCCTCGCGCTGCAGGACCAGGTAATCCCCAGTGTCTTCAAGCCGCGGGCAATCTCCTCGGCCCGGGGTAAATCGGCGGTAAAGGTGTCGTCGTCGAAAAAAAACTCTTTGACCTGAGGGAACATCTGCTTGGCCCGTGCCATTTCCTGCAAAACATTCTGCGCCGAACGGGTGCGATAATGCCTGCCGCCGATGGTCTGGGGCCAGAGGCAAAAGGAACAGGCGCCGGGGCACCCGCGGCCGGTGTAGATCGACAGATAGGGATGGAGAAGGTATCCGATCACGTATTTTTCGATGCTGAGGTCGCGCTGATACACATCCAGAACGGACGGAAGGGTATCCATGTCCTGGAGGATTTCCCGGTCCGGATTGTGAACGACGCGGCCACCCTCGCGGTAGGAGATGCCGGCGACCTCCGCAAAGGGTTTCCCCGCGGCGATATCGGCGATGGTAACGTCGAACTCACCGCGGGCGACAAAATCCAGGCTATCGCACGCCTGCAGGGTCTCCTCGGGGAGTACCGTTGCGTGAGGGCCGACCATCCCTGTGAGCAGATCGGGGTAGGTCGCCTTGAACTGCTCCACAATGCGAACATCGTTGGCGAAACCGGGCGTACTTGTAAAAAGGATCAGAAGCTCGAATCCTGCAGCGCGTTCGATCGATTCTTCAATGGACAGTCCTTCGACGGGGGCATCCAGGAGTTTGCTCTGTGGGCACAGCGCAGCTGCTTGAGCCAGCCAGGTCGGATACCAGAAGGAGCGAACTTCCCGTTTCGCCTGATAGCGACTTCCCGCGCCGCCGTCAAAACCCTCGTAGGATGGCGGGCTTAAGAAAAATACACGTTTACCCATGAAGAAATCTCCATGCTGCCCAATGCGGGCTGAAGGCGTGTGTGTCAGGTTAAAATAAACACTTTCGGAAAACGTCGTCCAGTTGATGAACAAAATGCATTTTTCGAAAACGTGATAAGTGTAGCGTAAATCTTAGGCTTCCGGGATAAGTCATTCAAGTTTTTTCCTTAGACATAAAAGATTCGTTAAGGATTTCATTGAATGAGAAGATTCTTCCCTTTTTCTGGTTTTTCCGGCATCGCCCCCGCGTCACCGAGATCGTCCTCTTTCCGGTCGTCTCGAGTTGCCACTTTGAAAATTCACGTTATTATTTAGAAAATTTCATATCCGGATTTTTAACGGGGAGCCAAGAAGGACACCGTAAGTCATTCCAATGACAACAGAAAGGGAAGACCGGGGCGAAGTCGTTCCTGCCGACGCCATCGTCCCGCGGCAAAATTGCCATGAAGACCTTGATTACCGGAGCTTCGGGGTTTATCGGGTCGGCCGTGTTAAGGCGGCTGCTGGCGGCCGGGCACGAGGTTCAAGCACTGGCCCGCGCCAATAGCGACCTTCGCAACCTCGAGGGGTTGGACATTAAAATCGTTTCCGGGGATTTGAGCGATGTTCAGTCTCTGGAGAAGGCATTGGCCGGATGTGAAACCCTCTTTCATGTCGCGGCAGATTACCGCCTGTGGGTGCCTGTTCCGGAAAGAATGTATCAAAGCAATCTCGTTGGCACCCGGAATATCATGCTGACTGCGGCCCGCGTAGGGGTAAGGCGGATCGTCTATACCAGCAGTGTCGCCACATTGGGATTGAAGGCCGATGGTAGCCCGGCGGATGAAACAACGCCGGTTTCCCTCGAAGATATGATCGGGCACTACAAGCGGTCAAAATTTCTTGCCGAGGCTGAAGTGAGGCGGATGGTTGAAAAATCCGGCCTGCCCGCTGTGATCGTCAACCCGGCAACCGCCGTGGGGCCCCGTGACGTCAAGGTTACCCCGACCGGGAACATGATTCTTCAGGCGGCTTCCGGCAAGATGCCCGCCTACGTCGATACGGGGCTTAACCTTGTCCATGTTGACGATGTCGCCGAGGGTCATCTGCTTGCATTTGAACGTGGCAAAGTGGGGGAGCGCTATATTCTGGGCGCCGAGAATATGACCCTTAAGGAACTCCTGATAGCCTTGTCGCGGATCACCGGTAAATCGGCCCCGCGAATCCGGCTGAGCCCCAATCTGGTCCTTCCGATTGCCTATTTGTCCGAAAAATGGGCGCGATGCTCTGGAGGCAAGGAACCTCTCGTGACCGTAGACGGGGTTCGATTGGCCAAAAAAAAGATGTTTTTTTCAGGCGATAAGGCCAGGAGAGAACTCGGTTGGCATCCCCGGCCCGTTCATGAAGCGTTGCAGGACGCCGTCGATTGGTTCCGGCAAGAGGGATATTTACATTGACGCGCGCAGTTGGCCCAGGGGCGTTCGTCGCCCCGGGACTGGCGAGATGCACTACCGAGCAACCACGCTTTGCGGCGTGGATTCTTTGTGTGAAGGCCTCACCTGAGAAAGCTGTGAAACAGAAAACGGAGGCGAGATGGGCATCTTCCCCGAAAGGCGCCGTCGGTGGCGGGGGAAGAAGAAAGGAGACTACCGGCCGATGAATTCGATCAAGATCGCCATTGTCGGGATAGGCAATTGTGCAAGCTCTCTGATTCAGGGAACCAACTACTATCGTGACAGACTCAAAGAAGAAGCCACAGGATTGATGCATTGGGAGATCGGCGGGTACCTGCCGTCCAATATCGAGGTGGTCGCGGCATTCGATATCGACAAGCGAAAAGTCGGCAAGGATGTGGCGGAAGCGATCTTTCAAGAGCCCAACTGCACCAAGGTGTTCTGCAAGGATGTCCGGATGACGGGAACCCGCGTGCGCATGGGGCGCATTCTCGATGGCGTCTCCGATCATATGTGCGAATACGATTCAACCCGTAGTTTCTTACCAGCCGATCTGCCCCAACCGGATAAAGAGGAAGTGGTTCGGGTGCTCAAAGAGACGGGTGCCGAAATTCTGGTAAATTATCTCCCCGTAGGATCGGAGGAGGCTGTGCGATTTTATGCCGACTGCGCGCTGGAAGCCTCGATGGCCCTTGTCAACAATATGCCGGTTTTTATCGCCAGCGACCCGATTTGGGAGAAACGCTTCAAGATGAAAAACCTTCCTGTTATCGGCGACGATATAAAGTCGCAACTCGGCGCCACCATTATCCACCGGATGCTGACCGACCTCTTCAAGAAACGGGGGGTGAAGCTCTCCTGCACGTATCAGCTCAATACCGGGGGGAACACCGATTTTCTCAATATGCTCAATCGCACCAGGTTGCGCTCCAAAAAGGAATCCAAAACCGAGGCGGTCCAGTCGGTAGCGGCGAAACGGCTGGATGGGATAAATATTCATGTCGGCCCCAGCGATTACGTCGCCTGGCAAAATGACAACAAGGTCTGCTTCATGCGCCTTGAGGGCCAGTTGTTCGGCGATGTTCCGATGAATCTGGAACTGCGGCTTTCGGTGGAGGATTCCCCCAATTCCGCCGGGGTGGTCATCGATGCCATCCGGTGCTGCAAGCTGGCCCTCGATCGCGGCGATGGCGGGGTATTGACGGGCCCGTCCGCCTATTTTATGAAACATCCCCCGCGGCAGTTCAGCGATGACGAGGCGTACCGCATGTGCGAAGCCTTTATCCAGGGGGATGCCGCCGGGCGACCGGAAGAGACGACCGAGACCTTCGCCCCGGCGACGATCGACCACGGCAGACGGGCGGGCATATCGTATGAATTCGGCGAAGTTTCCTGACTGTGCCGGAATTCTCTTCGATTTCGGGGGCACCCTCGATTCCGATGGGGAACATTGGCTCGATCGATTCTTCGCTCTCTTTAAGGAGGCGGGGTATTCCCTCCCCCCAGAGGACATCAAAGGGGCATTTTACCAGGCGGATGCCTCTTGCGAGGCAGACGCACGAGTCGACTCCTGGGGGCTGCGCCGCCTGATGTATCATCATGTCGGTTTGCAATTCGCCGCTCTCGGCCTGGACGATTTTGTTAAACGGGATGAGATGGCCGAGGCGTTTTGTCGCAAGTCCGAGAATTATCTCCGCCGCAATGCCCCCTTGCTTCACAAGGCCGCCAAACGGTTCCGCCTCGGTCTGGTCTCCAATTTTTACGGCAACGTCGCGACAATCTGCGCCGAGGAGGGGTTGGCTTCTTCGCTGGATGTTATTGTCGATTCGGGACGCTGTGGTCAGAGGAAGCCCGAAACGGGGATTTTTCTTGCCGCCCTCCGTGGTCTGGGGTTGGTGCCGGAACAGGTCGTTTTTGTCGGAGACTCCTATGAGCGGGATATGATTCCGGCCCGCCGCCTCGGGATGCGGACCATCTGGCTCAAGGGCCCGAATCCTCGCATTCCCGTCGACGCCGAGCCGGTGGATGCCTGGATTTTCAGCCTCACGGAACTGGAAAGACTGATCCTATGAAAGCGGGAATCCTGGCAGCCGGCCTCGGTGAACGTCTTCGGCAGGGGGGGATCGACATACCGAAACCGCTGGTAACGGTCGCCGGTCTTCCGTTGATCGCTCGGGCGATTCGCGCCGCCGCCGATGCCGGGGCGACGTCGATCGCCTGCATCGTGAACGAGGTGAGTCCTGACGTAGGGGCCTATCTCGAGTCGAATCCCTGGCCGGTGGCCGTGGAGGTTGTGGTGAAGACGACCCCAAGTTCCATGGAAAGCCTTTTTGGCCTGGCGCCTTTGCTCTGCGAGGAGCCGTTTCTGCTCCTCACCGTCGATGCCGTTTTCCGGCCTGGCACTCTGGCCCGTTTTCTGAGTCGGGCCCGCGACCTAGTCGAGGCAGATGGTGTCCTCGCGCTGACCCGGTACGTGGATGACGAAAAGCCCCTCTGGGCTCGGATGGCCCCTTCCGGGGCGATACGCGCACTGGGGGAAAACGCTCGCCCCAGCCCCTTCGTGACCGCCGGGTTTTATTATTTCAGGCCGGCAATCTTTTCCTTTATGGAGGTGGCTCGCGCCCGGAAATTGAACGCTCTGCGCCAGTTCCTGGCTCTGTTGCCGGAAAAGGGCCTGTCGCTCTGCGGGGTACCCGTTCCCAAGACGATGGATATCGATCATCCCGACGACCTGGAGAATGCCGAGATGTGGCTGAGGGGCAGCGATGCAATTCGATAGTACCCGCGTTCTCGGGGTCCGGCGTGAGAGCCGTTATTCTCCCGGCAAGGTCAACGAAGACGCCGCCATTCTTGAAACCGTTGCGGCAGAGCTTTCCCCGGCGAAGAAAATTTCGATCGTCTCGGCGGAAAACCTGGCGGGCATTCGCTGCCGTCCCGCCTGGGTGCTGAGTATGGCCCAATCTCCCGGGGCTCTGGAAATTTTGCGGAGTTGGGAGAAATCGGGAACCCGGGTTTTCAATTCAGTGAGCTCGGTCCGCAGCTGTTATCGAAAGACCCTCATCGCCCGCCTCCAGGTCGCCGACCTGCCCATCCCCCCCAGCTCGGTTCTGCCCTTGAAGGACGTTCCCTCCGGCCTCACCTTCGGTCCGTCTGGCGGGTACTGGTTGAAACGGGGAGATGTCCACGCCATGCAGGCCGACGATGTGGTGCATATTTTCTCAGCGAACGGCCTCCTCCGGGCCATGGACCACTTTCAGCGCCATGGAATTGAGGAGGTGCTGGTTCAGGAGCATGTTGCGGGAGAGGTAGTCAAGTTCTACGGGGTTGGAGAAAATGCCTATTTTCGTGCTTTTTCCAGCACCTCCGGAGCTGAACTCAAGGGGCTGACGGGACTTTCGCAGCTCGCCCGAAAAGCGGCTGCCGCGGTGGGATTGGAGATCTACGGCGGGGATGCCGTTCTTACTCCAGAGGGTCGAGCCGTTCTGATCGATCTGAACGATTGGCCAAGCTTTTCCCGATGCTGCCTGCCGGCTGCCGAATGCATTGCCGGATACATCAGCCGGATTTCCATGGGAGGTGTCGATGAACTATCAGGGACTCTCTGAAGGTCTTCCCCAATCGGCTTCGGCACGACTGTGCGAGCAGGAACAGCAGTTACTGGCTCCCGGTCTGCAGGAAGTCGCTCAGCTTTCGCAGATTGCAATCAGGGAAGGGAAGGGACGCTACCTGACCGATCTGGACGGCCGACGGTACCTCGACTTTATGGCCGGCGTTGCGGTATGCAGCCTGGGCCACTCGCACCCGCGATTTGTCGCGGAGCTCAAAAAACAGCTGGAGGCAAGGTGACCGTCGGCAGTTTTACCACCGAGTACCGGGTAGCGCTGTTGCGCCTGATCGCTTCTCTCGACCCCTCCGGCCTGGACAGGATTCAACTTTACAGCGGCGGCGCGGAGGCGGTCGAGGCGGCCGTGCGCCTGGCCAAGGCCGTACACCAAAAAGTTCGAGATCCTCAGCTTCTGGGGAGGGTTTCACGGCAAGACAGGGGGCGTTCTCGGGTTGATCGGCGATCCCTTCAAGAAGGGTTGGGGCCCGCTGCACCCGGGGCTTCACCTTGCTCCGTACGCCGATTGTTATCGCTGCCCGTTTCAGGATGGCAGTATCCGGGGTGCGGCCTTTTCTGTCTGGAATTTGTGCGCAAGGTGATCGAAAACAACACGGCCGGAAGTCTTGCCGCCATTCATCGTGGAGCCCATGCAGGGAACGGCCGGGCAATGTCATTCCGCCGCCCGAGTTTCTCCCGGGCTCTGTGGAGATCGCCCGGCGAGAACGACGCCCTTCTCATTGCCGATGAAATGATCACCGGCTTCGGCCGCACCGGGAGGATGTTCGGGAGCTCCCACACGGACTTGACGCCGGATATCATGACCATCGGCAAAGGCATGGGAAACGGCTTTCCGATCAGCGGACTTGTCTCGACCGACTGAGATTACCTCGGCCCAGCCCTTCGCCAAACCGAGTTCCTCCTCCAGCAGCTACGGCGGCAATCCTCTGGCCAGCACCGCCGCCCTGGCCGCTATCAGTGCCATCGTAGAAGAATCGCTGGTGGACAATTCCCGTCGGGTGGGGGCCCATCTGCTCGAGGGGCTGCGCCGCCTGCAGGAGCGATTCGAATTCATCGGCGATGTACGGGGGGAAGGTCTGCTGATCGGCGTGGAACTGGTGAAAGACCGACGGACGCGCGAACCGTGGGAGCGGCCGGTGACCAGAAAATTGTTCCTGGAGACCCTCAAGCGGGGCTTGATCAGCATGAACTACAAGGCCCAGTTCCGCATCAACCCGCCCTTGTCCCTGACCATGGAGGAGGCGGATAAGGGGCTGCAAATACTAGAAGATGTTTTTTCATTTGCTGAAAAGGATTTACCCTATAAAAGCTAAGGCAATGAATAATGTCTAAAGAGCTAGGTCTCCCCGGAAAGCCCCTGCGTGGGGCACTGGTCGGCTTCGGCAACGTGGCGATTCGCGCCCATCTGCCGATCTGGCGGGACAACCCCGATTTTCGTATTGAAGCGGTTATCGAGCCGCATCCGGATCGGGCCCGCCTTGTCGCCGATTATCTACCGGAAATCCCGGTGTATCCGGGCCTCGAGGCGCTGCAGGGGAAGAGCTCGATCGATTTCGTCGACATCTGCACGCCTCCCGGGATGCATGCCGAAACCATCCTGGGGGCCTGTCGGGGCGGACTTCACGTGTTTTGCGAAAAACCGTTGGTGACCGCGTGGGAGGATTTCGAACGGGTCTGTCTGGCCTGCCGTGCAAGCGGAACGGTGGTATTTTCCGTCAATAACTGGAAATATGCGCCCTTATGGGAACCGTACCCTGACCCTTGTTCGCGAGGGACACCTCGGGAGAATCCGAACGGTTTCTCTCGAGGTGCAGCGCACGACCTCATCCGGAGGCGGCGCATCCGACTGGCGAAGCCGGCCCGGAGATCGCCGGCGGCGGCATCCTTCTCGATCACGGTTGGCACAATCTGTATCTGATTGCAGCCCTGATCGGGCAGTATCCGGAGTCGATTTCTGTTAAGATGGGTTTAGGAACTC
>CAWANI010000016.1:0-48472 GCA_963783365.1 uncultured delta proteobacterium
GGTCAGTTTGCCGGCAGCACCGCCGGGTAGGAGCCGCGGAACGTGGTCCCTTCACTGGCCGTGCTGGTAAAGGTCACCTCTCCGTACAGATACTCGCTGAGAAGCCGCATGCTGTACGTGCCGAGGCCCCGTCCCCGCCCCTTGGTGGAGAAGGAGCGCTGGAAGACCTGCAGCTTTGCTTCGGGCGACATGGCTCCGGGGTTGTGGACGGCGAACTCGACACGGTCGCCGGCGCGGCGGACGCTCACCGTCACGGTCTCTCCCGGACCGCTCGCCTCCAGGGCATTCTTGATCATGTTGCCGATGATCCGGCCGAGCAGGGCGCGGTCGGTTTTGAGAACCGCTTCCGGTTGTGACGGATCAAGGAGAAGGAAGCGTCCTTCCGCCACTTCTTGTCGCCTGTAGATCCCGATCATCTGGCGGAGAAAATCAGGGACCAGAATCGGCTCGGTGTTCACCTGAAGCTCTCCTTTTCTCCGCCGCGCCGAGAATTCTCTGAGCCTCGATCTCCTCGATGGTCTGCTCGGCGGCGCTTTGGATCAAGCCGAAAATCTCTTCCTGGTCGCTCGGGTTGTAGGTCCGCAGCAATTCGGCGAACCCCTTGATGCCGCCGATCAGGTTGAGAATGTCGTGGAAAAAGATTTTCTCCAGCGCCTGCCGGCGCTTTTCCTGGCTGATGTCGTTGACGGCGAAAAGGGTGAATGCTTCTCCTTGCAGGATAGCGGCGTGGTAAAGACTTGCAGGTCGAGGGCCTCCACGCCCTCTTCCAGGCGGCGGGTGACTCGGCATTCGCGCACCGCCTTCTCTCCCTTCAAACCCGCCAGAATTGCCAGAACAGCGCCGCAAGTGCTGCACTCTTCCGTCGTTCCGCATCCTCCTTCGGTTCGCCTGGCATGGATGCAGTTGAGGACTTCGCCCGGTCTCATGCCGTGCACCTTACTCTCTTCACCGCCTGTCACCAGGGTCAGCAGCGCCTGGTTGGCATAGACGATCTGTCTTTGGGCGTTGAGAATCATCAGCAAGCTTGGAACGGCATCGAGGATATGGCGGGTGAGGGAGGGCTCCGAAAAATAGTCGACCTGTCGAAGCAGATTGTCCTCGGAGAAGCGTTCAGCAGGAGCGAAAAGGGTCGGGAGGGAGGTGGCTAGCATGGCAGTCAGCTCCTTTCTGGAGAAGATTGTTCCACTCATTTAGTACTTCAGCAGACGCGTGCCTGTCAAACGATTACGCAAGAAGTTCCGGCAGAGTCAGCCAACCCGCAGCGATGAGAAGGGTCAGCAGGATCACGGGAATGCCGACTCTGGCGTGTTCGCGTCGGGCGATGCCGATCCCGAGACGTCGGGCCAGATTGTCTGATTATCGATTTTCAATCGATTCGAGCACCTTCATCAAGTGGGTGCGGATGGCGGCGCTGTCGCTCATGGTGAGAACCTCGCGGGCGGCCTTGCGGGCCGTCTTGAGGGAGAGGTCGCGCATAAATGCCTTGATGCGGGGAATGAAGGGGGCGGGCATGGAAAACTCGCGGATGCCCATCCCCGTCAGGAGCAGAAAGTGGAGGGGGTCCGAAGCCATCTCACCGCACAGGCACAGCCCCTTGCCCTCCCTGCGGGCCACCCCGGCGACGTTTCGCAATACCTGCAGGATGGCTGGGTGCAGCGGGTCGTAATATTTGTTCACCAGGGGGTTGTTGCGGTCGGCGGCCAGCATGTACTGAATCAGATCGTTGGTACCCAGGGCGAAAAAATCGACCTCGCGGGCCAGCAAGGGGGCCAGCTGTACCGCCGCCGGGACTTCAATCATCACCCCCAACGGCACCGTTTCGGCGAATTCGCACCCTTCCTTGCGCAGGTTCTGCCGGGCCTCTTCGATCACCTGTTTGCAGGCCCGGATCTCTTCGAGGCTGGAAATCATGGGAAAGAGGAGCTTGACCGGGGCCTTCTTTGCCGGCCATCAGGATGGCTTCGATCTGGGTCCGGAAAATGTCCCGGTTGTCCAGTGATACCCGCACCGAGCGCCATCCCATGAAGGGATTGTCCTCCCTGGGCGGAGTGAAATAGGGGAGGGCCTTGTCGCCGCCGATGTCCAGGGTGCGGATGGTGACCGGATGGCCGTTGAAGCCGGCGGCCACCTTGGCGTAGAGCTGATACTGCTCCTCGCGGTCGGGGAAATCGGAACGGGTCATGTACGGGAACTCGGTCCGGTACAACCCCACCCCTTCGGCCCCGTTGCGCAAGGCCACCGCCACGTCGCTGACCAGACCGATATTGGCCCTCAGACAGATCCGCACCCCGTCCCTCGTTTCGGCCGGAAGGTCTCTGAATTCCTCCAGCCGATGCAGTTCACGGCTGCAATCCTCTTCCAGGCGGCGGTATTCCTCGACGATATGGGGCGGGGGATGGACGTAAAGGCAACCCGAGTTGGCATCGAGAATCACCCGGTCTTCCGGGGAGACCGCCCTGACCGCCCCCTTGACGCCGACCAGGGCCGGAATGCCGAGAGATTTGGCCATGATAACGGCATGGGAATTCTTTTCGCCGGCCTCGGTGACGATCCCCCGGATTTTCTCATGATCGAGGGCGGCCATTTCCGACGGCAGGATTTCCCGGGCCACCAGAATGCCCGGATGCTTGAGCTGCAGCAGGTGGTTGTTCTGCCCGACCAGATTGCCCAGCAGCCGCCGGCCGATATCCTCCATGTCGGCGGCCCGCTCCCGCAGATAGGGGTCTTCCATGCGGGAAAACGCCTCGATATATTCGCCCACCACCTTTTTCAGGGCGTAGGGGGCGCTGTGCCCTTCGGTGATCCTCTGCTGCAGCTTTTCCTGGAAGCTGCGGTCTTCCAGAATCATCAGGTGGGTATGAAAAATGGCGGCATCGTCCTGCGAGAGGCGCTCGGCCACGCGTTTTTCCAGAAACAGCGTCTGAATCCGGGTTTTCTCGAGGGCGTCCTCCAGCCGCTGGAGCTCTTCGGGGCTTCGGGCCTCTCCTTCGTCCAGGATGTCGGCAAAGCCGAGCCCTTCATCGAGGATATGAACCTTCCCGGAGACGAGGCCGGGGTAGGCCACGGTGCCGCGCAGGACGGTGTCCCCGGTATCCGCCGGTGCCGGTTGGCGCTCGATCAGCGATTGCCGCGTTTTTGCCAATTCCCTGGCAAACCGCTTGCTTTCCTCTTCCTTCTGGCGGATCGAGTCGAGCAGACGGGCATTGATGACGATCGAGGAGGCCTGGAAGGCGATGGTGGAGAGGGTGCTGATTTCCTCGGGGCTGAATTGACGCGGGTCCTTGGTCTGGATGGCCAGTACCCCAAGGGGCGTTTTGCGGTCGAACAGGGGAATGCCGAGAAAGGAGTGGAAGCGCTCCTCCCCCGTTTCCCGGAAATAGCGATAGCGGGGATGGCTCTGGGGTTCCTGGATCGCCACCACGCGACGCTCTTCGGCGGCCAGTCCGGTCAGACCTTCGCCGATCCTCATCGTTACCTGCCCCACCGCCTTGCGCGAAAGGCCCTTGGTCGCCCGCAACCGAAGAGTCTCGCGGTCGTCCTCCAGAAGGTAAATGGAGCAGACTTCGGTGCGCATCCGCTTTGCCACCAGCGCAACGATATTGTCCAGCGTCTCATCCAGATCGTGGGATTGCAGGATGAGGGTGCTGATGTCCTCGAGGGTGGAGATTCCGAGTCTTTCCGTTTGCCGTGCGGTCATGGGGACGAGTCGGGCCTGTGGGAAGAGATTTGAGAATCCTTAAGAGAGCCGCTCGTATGATAGCGGATTCCGAACGATTTGGCGATATTAAATATACCGTTGGGGCAATCCTCGTCGTTTCGGCTGTCATTTTTCTTCGAGCGTCCAGCGTCACTGAAAATCCCGGGGTAGCGTCCCCGGACGACGCCTGACTGTGCAAGGCAGATAAAAAAACGCCGCCCGGGGGAGAGAGATCCCGGGGCGGCGTGAAATGGGGGCAGGTTTCCGGTCGGTATGGAACTGCGTAAATCCCCGTGACATATGCTCCCTTAAGTTAGCAACGAATATGCCAGGTTTGGCAGGAAAGGGAAAAAGCTATCTAAGGGTCTGAAAAAACGACACTTCTATCGGAGGAGGGAGTTGGGGGCGCGACAGGGTGAGGGTGAAATGACACACCTGAGGGATTAATTCCGCCATTTATGGCGGCAAATGCCCGATTGGCGCGGCTGACAAGCGTGACAAGTATGGCACATGATTGGTCTTTGTGCCAAAAAAGACTATGACGGAGGGTGCTGCGGATCCTCCTTCTGAAAGTCCGATCGCTTAATACCGTAGCGGCTCAGGAGGCGATAGAAGGTGCGCCGGGGGATGCCGGCCTTTCGGGCGGCTTCGGAGACGTTGCCGCCGGTTTCCTGAAGGTAGCGCTTTGATCAGGGCTTTCTCCACCTGACTGAGCTGTTTTTCGCGTTGGCCGCGGAAGCTGTTTTCCTTCTGGTGAGCCCTTTCTCGGTCCGGCTCAAGGCCAATTCGGCGAAAACATACCGGCAGGTTCTCCAGGCGGATGATCTGGTCGTGGGTCAGGACCGCGGCCCGCTCGATGATGTTCTGCAATTCGCGGATGTTGCCCGGCCAGGGATAGTGCTGCATCGCCTGAATGGCCCGCTCCTCGATGCCGCGGATACCGCTTTGTTGACCCGCTTGCTGGCGCGGGCCAGGAAGTGCTCGACCAGCACTCGAGGGAATCGAGGCGGTTTCGCAGCGGCGGCATGGTAATGGTGAAAACGTTGAGCCGGTAGAAGAGGTCTTCGCGAAACCAGCCTTCCTGAACGCCGGTTTCGAGGTTCTTGTTGGTGGCGGCAATCAGGCGGACATCGACCTTGACGGCGGTGTTTCCGCCCACCGGCCGGATTTCGCCGCTGTCGAGGACCCGCAGCAGTTCCGCCTGGAGCTTGGGGGTGATGTCGCCGATTTCATCGAGGAAGATGGTGCCGCCGTTGGCGGCCTCGAAGAGCCCCTTCTTGTCGGCGATGGCGCCGGTGAAGGCCCCTTTGCGGTGGCCGAAGAGTTCACTTTCCAGCAGGCTGTCGGTGAGGGTTGTGCAGTTGAGGGTGACCAGCGGCTTGTCGCTGCGGTGGCTCTGCTGGTGGATGGCGCGGGCGGTCAGTTCCTTGCCGGTGCCGCTCTCGCCGCGGATCAGCACCGTGGTCTGGGTCGGGCCGACCTGGCGGATCAGCTTGAGCACGTCGGTGGTGCCGGCGTCCTGGACCGATGATTGCCGGCATCGCCGAACTCCTGGTCGAGGGCGCGACGGGCGAGGTCGTATTTTTGCGCCAGGCTGACCCGGTCCTCCTCCAGGCGCTTGAGGGAGAAGGGGAGGCACATGTCGTTTCCTCGGCCAAGTCCCTGGTAGACGGCGACGGCGTGGTCCCGGCAGGTCTGGTAGCCGCAGGCACCGCAATTGAGCTCGTCCCGTTCGACGAATTTGTTGGTCGACTGGAGGATCTGGCGGATGCTGTCGCCGCTTGGCAGAGTCCAGCCGCTGGTATTTGTTTTTGAACCGGCGGCGCAGGTCGGGCAGGGGCGTTTCCTTTTGGTAGATGGGGGGCGGTCGCAGTAGGGGATTCGGAGGTTCCGGAAGTAGTCGAGGATCAGGTTGCGTTTGGAAAAGGTGGTCAGGCGGTTGTTTTTTCCGGGGCCGCCGATGCAGCCGCCGTCACAGAAGCGGAGATCGACAACCTTCGGCGTGATGCGCCCGGCGGCCAGATCCTTGATGATTTCCAGGGCCGCTTCCTCTGCCTTCGGTGGCGACGAATTCGGGATTGAAAAAATCGTTGCGGATGCCGAAGGCCTGAAAAGGGCCGCCGGAGATGGAGAAAAGGCGGCCGCGCTGCGGAGGGCGCCCGTCGAAAGGGGTCTCGCTCAGTCGCGCCAGATCGACGGCGCGCGTCTCGGAACATCGCATTGAACTCGCCGTAGGTGAGAACGCAATCGATCGCTCCGGCGACCTCCTCGGCATCGACCTCGAATTTGCCCGCAATGCAGGAGCTGATGTAGACGACTTTGATGCCTTTTTCGTTGCCGTGCCTTGATGAAGCGACCGAGGGCCACCATGGGGGAGACCACCCCCATCAGGTTTTTCAGCAACTGAGGGTAGTGGCGTCTCGATCAGATCGACGATGGTCGGGCAGTGGGTGGAAATCAGCGGCGCTGTCGGCGGGCTGATCGAGGCGACCGAGCATAGTCGGCCACCAGCAGTTCCACGCCGCTCGCCCCCTCGTGGACTTCGGCAAAACCGAGGCGTTTGAGGCCGCTGACCAACTGGCCGGGACGGATGTCATGGAAAAAGGCCGGGAAGGAACAGCCGAGAACAGCGACCACCTGCTGCTCTCCCCGCGAGTAACTGTTCGGTCTCGCCGATGCAGTCGGCGATGACTTTGGCCTGTTGCGAGCAGACCCGGATGCAGATGCCGCAGCCGATGCAGCGACTCATGGATGACCTCGGCGCAGTCTTGCTTGACCTTGATGGCTTTGACCGGGCAGTTGCGGACGCAGGAATAGCATTTGCGGCAGCGGTCTTCTGACTGTTTTGATGGGGCCCATGGCAATTCCGGTGATGTCGAGCGGGTATGACGCTGGAAAATCCGGACCGATCGTGCCATTTTTGGCACGCCCCCGTCAACCGAAAAAAGTGAGGCGTGAGGCTGGAGGCCGGAGGCGGCAGCCATCTTGAACCTCGTCCCTAAGACCTTCGGTATTTTCCGACTTCCTCGCTGAAGTGGCAGGCGGCCAACTGTCCGGTCCCCTTG
The DNA here is from genome assembly GCA_963783365.1 of uncultured delta proteobacterium. Taxonomy (GTDB): domain Bacteria; phylum Desulfobacterota; class Desulfuromonadia; order Desulfuromonadales; family CAWANI01; genus CAWANI01. The sequence continues at coordinate 6,763 of CAWANI010000016.1, forward strand.
TCTTCGAGGGGCGGATCGAGTCGGCTGCAGATGTCTCTGGCATAGGAGCAGCGGGGATGGAAATGGCAACCGGCGGGAGGGGCGAGGGGGGAGGGGACCTCCCCTTTGAGGGGAGGTCGCTCGGGCCGGGCGGCCGGATCGGGGACCGGCACGGCATTGAGCAGGGCCTCGGTATAGGGATGGCGGGGGCGCCGGTAGAGGGCGTCGGCATCGGCCAATTCGACGATCCGCCCCAGATACATGACCGCGACGCGATCGCTCAGGTGCTCGATGACCGACAGGTCATGAGCGATGAACAGGTAGGTCAGGCCGAAGTCCCGCTGCACGTCCTGCAGCAGGTTGACGACCTGGGCCTGAATCGACAGGTCGAGGGCCGACACGGGTTCGTCGGCGACGATCAGGCTGGGACGCACCGCAAGGGCGCGCGCGATGCCGATACGCTGCCGCTGGCCTCCGGAGAATTCGTGCGGATAGCGGTCGTAATGTTCTGCGCCGAGCCCGACGGTGGTCAGCAGCCGGACCACCTCTTCGCGAACGGCGGCACCGGCGGCCAGTCGGTGGACCTTCAAGGGCTCGCCGACGATGTCGCCGACCCGCATGCGCGGATTGAGGGAGGAGTAGGGATCCTGGAAGATGATCTGCATTTCCCGGCGCAGCGGCCTCATCTGGCGCGGTGAGAGCTTCAGGATATCCTGGCCGCGAAAGCGCACCTCGCCCGAGTCGGCATCGAGAAGGCGCAGGATGAGCTTGCCCGTGGTCGATTTGCCGCATCCCGATTCGCCCACCAGCCCCAGGGTCTCGCCCCTGTTCAGAGTAAAAGAGATCCCATCGACGGCGCGCAGAGCCAGATGCTTGCCCCCCATGGGTCCAGGGGCGACGGAGAAGGTTTTGCGCAGGTTGCGGACGTCGAGCAAGGGGTCCATAGAGTCCATGACAAGTGGAACAAGTGACAAGTGACAAGAGCTTACAGCTTGGATTTACTCCCAGCTCCGTACCAGGTGACCCGGGTCGACTTCCTGCAGCAGGGGAAGCTTGCCTCTTTTGGGGGCGAAGGCCTCGGGACAGCGATCGAGAAAGGTTTGCGGTTCCGTTCCCTCGGCGATGGCGGGAGCCGAGGCGGTGATCGTGGCCAGCCGCTGCCGTTTCTGCCCGAGGCGGGGAATGCATTCCAGCAGCCCCCGGGTATAGGGATGGCGGGGGTCGGCAAAAATTTTTCCGACCGGACCGTATTCCATGATCAGCCCGGCGTACATGACCGCCACCCGGTCCGCCGATTCCGCAACGACGCCCATATCGTGGGTGATCAGCAGCGTCGTCATCTGCCGTTCTTGCTTGAGACGACGCAAAAGGTCCATGATCTGCGCCTGGATGGTCACATCGAGAGCGGTGGTCGGCTCATCGGCGATCAGCAGCTGGGGATCGCAGGCGAGGGCCATGGCGATCATCACCCGTTGGCGCATCCCGCCGGAGAGCTGGTGCGGGTATTCGCTCACCCGTCGCTCGGGCGAGGGGATTCCCACCTGGTGCAGCAAGCGCACCCCTTCGTCCTGCGCCTCCTTGCGCCCCAGACCTTTGTGCAGCCGCAGGACTTCCCCGATCTGTTCGCCCACCCGGAACACCGGATTGAGCGAGGTCATCGGCTCCTGGAAGATCATGGCGATACGGTTGCCGCGGATGCGGCGCATCTCCTCCTCGGGGCTGTGGAGCAGATCGTTGCCTTCGAAAAAGATTTCCCCCTCGACGATCCGTCCCGGCGGCGGGACCAGACGCAGCAGCGACAGGGCGGTCATCGACTTGCCGCATCCGGACTCCCCCACCAGGGCCAGCGTTTCGCCCCCGGCAATGCTGAAGTCGACGCCCCGGATCGCCTTTACCAGGCCGCCGCCGGTAAAAAAGTAGGTTTTAAGATTGCGGACCTCAAGAAGTGGCTGCATGAAAAGTCGATGGTTGCGAGGAATGGATCGGGGCGGCGGGTGCGGCCGCCCATCGGCGTGCGCGAGGAGGGAAAGGGCTCTGCCCCTTCGCCGGCTCTCCAGGGGATCAAATCTACACAGATTTTACCTTCCGGTCAAGCTGGGAACAGGCCGTTTTCCCAGGATGAAAAGGCTCTTGAGAATTTCGGTCAAAAAAGCGAAAATGTCCCGATGGTGCCTGAATCCCTTTCCGAGAGTCATTTTTCCCCGATGCCCGGCCCCTCAGCCGGGGCACGGCAATCATCCGCAGGGACGCCGCCGGGGCGCCGGGGTCGGTTCTTCGGCCTCTTTTTCGGCTTCCTCTGTACCGCCGCCTGGCTTCTGACGGGCGTTTCGGCGGCCGCCGCGCAGAAGGGCTTGCCGGAGACCGGCAGGGTCATTGTCGTCGGTGGCGACCAGAGCTATCCTCCCTACGAATTTCTCGACAAGAACGGCCAGCCGGCCGGCTACAACGTCGAGCTCACCCGGGCCATCGCTGCCGTGATGGGGATGGACGTCGAAGTCCGTCTCGGCTCCTGGGGGCAGATGCGCAAAGCGCTCGATAACGGCAGCGTCGACATCCTCGAGGGGATGGCCTACCTCGACTCCCGCCTCAAGGAGGTCGATTATTCTCCGCCTCATGCCATCGTCTACCAGTCGATCTGGACCCGCAATGACGCGCTGCCGATCCGGACGGTGAGGGATCTGCGGGGCAAGGACGTCATCATCATGCGCAACAGCGTGATGCACGATTTCATGCTTCAGCACCGGGAACTGGGGGCCCACCTGATTTTTACCGACACGCTCGCCCAGGCGCTGAAACTGCTGTCGGCGGGCAAGGGTGACTGCGCCCTGGTGGCCAAACTGCCGGGCGAATACCTGATGCGGGAAATGCATCTGGACAACATTTCCCCAGTGGCCAGGCCGATCGCCGAACAGGCCTACGGTTATGCGGTCAAAAAGGGGCACGACGAACTGCTCAACCGCTTCGATGAGGGCCTGGCCATTTTGAAAAAGAGCGGCCAGTTCAAGAAAATCCGGGCCAGGTGGCTCGGGGTGCTCGAGCCTGCCGGCATTTCCTGGAGCCGGGTGCTCCAATACGGAGGGCTGGTGATCGGGCCGCTGTTGCTGATCCTGGGGGGCACGGTCGTCTGGTCACGGACGCTGCAGAAGGAGGTCGCCATCCGCACTGCCGCCCTGGGCCGCGAGGTGGCCGAACGTCAACGGGCGATGGAGAAGCTTAAAATCCATCAGCAGCAGCTGGTTCAGGCCGACAAGATGGCTTCCCTGGGGATTCTGGTGGCCGGCGTGGCCCACGAGATCAACAACCCCAACGGCCTGATTCTTCTCAACACGCCCCTGCTGAGCGGAGCCTTCGACGATGCGCAGACAGATCCTCGAAGACCACTATCGCGAAAACGGCGACTTCACCCTCGGCTGGCTTCCCTATAGCCGGATGCGCGACGAGATTCCGCATCTCTTCAGCGAGATGCTCGACGGTGCCAAGCGCATCAAGCGGATCGTCGAGGACCTCAAGGATTTCGCCCGGCAGGACGATTCGGATCTGTGCGACACCGTCGAGGTCAACCAGGTGGTGGAAACCGCCGTCCGGCTGGTGGAAAACTCGATCCGCAAGGCCACCAGCCGTTTTGAGGTCGCATACGCCGAAGCGCTGCCGCCGGTGCGGGGCAATCCGCAGCGGATCGAACAGGTGGTGGTCAACCTGGTGCTCAATGCCTGTCAGGCCCTCGATCGCAAGGAGCAGGGAATCTTTGTGCGCACCCGGCACGACCCGGAAGCCGATACGGTGGTTTTCGAGGTCCGGGACGAGGGGCGCGGGGTCTCCCCGGAAAACCTCTCGCACCTGTGCGATCCCTTTTTCACCACCAAGCGCGAAAGCGGCGGTACCGGCCTCGGTCTGTCGATTTCCGACGGCATTGTCAAAGAGCACGGCGGAACCCTCGATTTTACCTCGGAGCCCGGCCGGGGGCTGACCGTCGTTTTGAGCCTTCCCGCTTTTAAGGAGCAGCGCCCGTGAACCCACCCGCCCTCTACCCCTCTTTTCCCGTTTTGCTGGTCGACGACGAGTTGCCCTGGCTGCGCAGCCTGAGCATGACCCTGGAAGGCCCGGGCGCCATCAACAACCTTCTCCTCTGCCAGGATCCCCGCCGGCTGATGGAGCTGCTGGCCGAGGGGAAGATCGGGCTGGTGCTGCTCGATCTGACCATGCCCCACATCTCGGGCGAGGAACTCCTCGGCCGCATTGTCGAGGAGCATCCGGAGGTGACGGTCATCGTCGTGAGCGGCATGAACCAGATCGAGACGGCGGTTCGCTGCATGCGGCAGGGTGCTTTCGACTACTTTGTGAAGACCACCGAGGAGGATCGCCTGCTCGACGGGGTGCGCCGGGCGATCCGGATGCAGGAACTGCAGCGGGAAAATCACGAGATGCGCCGCCGCTTTCTCAACGACACCCTCGAGCGACCCGATGCCTTCGCCGGGATCGTGACCAACGACAAGGGCATGCGCTCGATCTTTCAGTATGTCGAGGCGGTGGCCAAAAGTTCCCAGCCGGTTCTGATTACCGGCGAGAGTGGTGTCGGCAAGGAGCTTATCGCCCGGGCACTTCACAATCTGAGCCAGCGCAGTGGGCCGATGGTGGCGGTCAATGTGGCCGGTCTCGACGACAGCGTCTTTGCCGATACGCTCTTCGGCCACACCCGCGGGGCCTTCACCGGTGCCCAGAGTCCGCGTCCCGGAATGATCGAGGAGGCTGCCGGCGGAACCTTGTTTCTCGATGAAATCGGCGATCTGAGCATCCCCTCCCAGGTCAAGCTGTTGCGTCTGCTGCAGGAGGGAGAATACTATCCGCTCGGCAGCGACAAGCCGAAGCAGAGCCGGGCGCGGATCGTGGTGGCCACCCATCAGGACTTGGAAGCCAAACAGGCGGCCCGGCAGTTCCGAAAAGATCTGTATTTCCGCCTCGTGGCCCACCAGGTCCATATCCCGCCCCTGCGCGAGCGTAAGGATGATCTGCCGTTGCTGCTCGACTACTTCCTTACCAAGGCCGCCGGCGCTCTCGGCAAGAAAAAGCCGACGCCGCCGCGGGAGCTGGCGACTCTGCTTGCCACCTACGGTTTCCCCGGCAATGTCCGCGAACTCGAATCGATGGTTTTCGATGCGGTCAGCGTTCACACCTCCCGGGTCCTTTCGATGCAGACTTTCCTCCAGCGGATGGGAAAGGCAGAGACGGCCGCGCCTACCTCGGCCGCACCCAACGTGTTCTCCGGCGCCGACCCTCTGCCCAATCTCTCGCAGGCGGTGGAGCAGCTCATCGCCGAGGCGATGACGCGGGCCGACGGCAATCAGTCCCTCGCCTCACGGCTGCTCGGTATCTCCCAGCCCGCCTTAAGCAAACGGCTCAAACAGCAGCGGCGTTAATTTCCCCAACCCCCATAACCTCGGTTATTAATATAACTTTGGTTATATTCTCTCTGTCGTTAGCCGCCGAAGCGGCCTTTTCCCCTCAAATCCTGCCGCCCCCCTTCACTTTTTTCATACCCCTTCGATCCTATCCCTGATTGGTTGTGAATAGCTCTTCTCTCTTCTAAAACAACGTGTTAAACGTTTCATGAAATCTTGGCGCCCCTTTTGCTCTTAGGAAAAGGTAGTGACAGTCTCGCCCGGCCGAGGTGCCGGGAGGTTTTTCCCAACCTTTTGATCCAAGGAGAGAACCGATGAAAAAACTGGCAGTATGGTTCGTGGCTCTGGCCTTCGTCGGCATCGGCGTGGGCAATGCCCAGGCGGCGATGAAATTCGTCACCATCGGCACCGGCGGCGTGACCGGGGTCTATTATCCGGCAGGCGGCGCCATCAGCAAGTTGGTCAATGCCCAGCGCGACACCTACCACATCCGCATGACCGTCGAATCGACCGGCGGCTCGGTCTATAACGTCAATGCCCTGCGCAACGGCGACATCGAGCTCGGCGTGGTCCAGTCCGACATTCAGTATCAGGCCTACAAGGGCATCGGCAACTGGAAGGGCAAGCCCTTCACGAAGTTGCGCGCCTTGTTCTCCCTGCATCCCGAAGCGGTCAACATCCTTGCGGCGGCCGATAAGAACATCCACAGCGTAGCGGATCTCAAGGGCAAGATCGTCAACATCGGCGCTCCCGGCACAGGCCAGCGGGTCAATGCTCTCGACCTGTTCAAGGCCGAAGGGATCAATCCCGACAGCGATATGACCGCCGAAGGAATCAAGCCCGCCGAGGCGGCGAGCATGCTGCAGGACGGCCGGATCGACGCCTATTTCTACACCGTCGGCCATCCCAACGGCTCTTTCAAAGAAGCCGTTGCCGGAACCCGGAAAGTGAACTTTGTTCCCGTGTCCGCTGATATCATCGCGAAACTGACCAAGGAGATGCCTTACTATGCGCCGGCGACCATCCCGGTGGCCGATTATCCCGGCATCGCCAACAAATCCGACGTGCAGACCTTCGGCGTCAAGGCGACCATCTGTACCACTGCCGATGTCTCCGAAGCCGAGATCTATGCGATCACCAAGACGGTGTTCGAGAACCTCGACAAGCTCAAGGCCCTCCACCCCGCCCTGGCCGTACTGACCAAGGAAAACATGCTGCAGGGGCTTTCCGCTCCGCTGCATCCAGGCGCCCTGAAGTACTACAAGGAAGCCGGTCTGATCAAGTAACAAGTGAAAAGTTAAATAGTAAGTCGTTAGGCAGGTAAAAGGCGGGGCCGGGAAGTTTCCGGCCCCGCACGCTTCACGGAAGAACGTCGGGAGAGAAGACATGGTGGAACAGGATAACTCGTTGGATAACGCCGATCTGGAGGCGTCCCGCCGCCTGCAGGAGGAAGAGGAACTCGGCCTGCGCCGGCCGCAGGGCTACGATCGTTTTCTGGTGCCGGGAGTGGCCCTGTGCTGGTCCCTGTTCCAGCTCTCCCTGTCGAGTTGGCTGCTGCTCGATTCAACCTACATCCGGGCCATTCATCTGGCCTTTGCCCTGCTGCTGATTTTCTTTTCCTACCCGACGCTGCGCCGCGATGTTTCCCTCCCCGGCTTGCGCTGGGTGGGGGAGAAGCACAAGATTCCCCTGGTCGATCTGGCACTTGGCGTGCTGGCCGCCCTGGCGGCACTCTATATAGTCATTGACTACGAAGGGATCGCCGCCCGCGTGGGGATGCCGATCACCCGCGACCTGATCATCGGCGGTTTTCTCATCCTCATTCTGCTCGAAGCGACCCGGCGGGTCATGGGGCCGGCACTGCCCCTGATCGCCATCGTTTTCAGTCTCTACATCTTTTTTGGTCAGTACATGCCCGATTTTCTTGCCTTCAAGGGGGCGGGGATCGATCGCTACGTGGGACAGATCGCTCTGACCACCGAGGGGATTTACGGTATTCCCCTCGATGTGTCGGCTCGCATCGTCTTTCTCTTCGTTCTTTTCGGCACTCTGCTCGAGCGGGCGGGGGCCGGGAGGTTTTTCATCGATCTGGCGATGAGTCTGCTCGGTCGCTACAAGGGCGGGCCGGCCAAGGCCGCCGTCATGAGCAGCGGGCTCACCGGCATGGTGTCCGGCTCCTCCATCGCCAACGTGGTAACCTGCGGCACCTTCACCATCCCCCTGATGAAAAAGATCGGCTACCCGGCGGAGAAGGCCGCCGCCATCGAGGTGGCCGCTGCCGTCGACGGTCAGATCATGCCGCCGATCATGGGGGCCGCCGCCTTCATCATCGCCGAGTACGTCAACGTTCCGTATCTGGAAGTCTGCAAGGCGGCGGCCATCCCGGCCTTCGCCTCCTATGCGACCCTCTTTTACCTGACCCATATCGAGGCCGGCAAGCTGGGCCTCAAAGGGTTGCCCAAGGCCGATCTGCCGAGGTTTTTCGCCACCCTTCTCGGCGGTCTGCATTATCTGGTGCCGCTGGGGGTGCTGCTCTACGAACTGATCGTCCCGCGCCACTCTCCCGACATGTCCGCCTTTCGGGCCATCCTCGCCCTGGTGGCGATCATGGTCTGCCAGCACGCCGTGCGGGCCCTCTTCCGGGAGACTCCGTCGGAGCCGGCTTTCTCCGCGGCGCCGCCGAGATTCTCGACGGGCTGGTGGCCGGCGCCCGCAGCATGGTCAGCGTCGCGGCCGCCTGCGCCGCCGCCGGCATCATCGTGGGGGGCGTCACGCTGGGAGTCGGGGGGATGATCACCGATATCATCGCCAGCCTGAGCCACGGCAATATCTTCATCATGCTGCTGATCACCGCCGTCGCCAGTCTGCTGCTCGGCATGGGACTGCCGACCACCGCCACCTATATCGTCATGGCCGCCCTGACCGCGCCGGTCATCGTCCATATCGCCGGCGCCCAGGGGTTTTTCGTGCCGCTGATCGCCGCGCACCTCTTCTGCTTCTATTTCGGCATCCTGGCCGACGATACGCCGCCGGTGGGGCTGGCCGCCTACGCCGCGGCGGCCATTGCCAAGTCGGACCCGATCAAGACCGGTTTTCAGTCGTTTTATTACGATATCCGGGCCGCGATCCTGCCCTTCATGTTCATTTTCAACACCGATATTCTGCTCTGGCACATCAACAGCTGGTGGCTGGCGCTGGTGATCTTTTGCATGACATGCCTGGGGACCTTCGCCTTCGCCTCCCTCACCCAGGGCTTTTTTATTACCCGCAACCGCTGGTATGAAATGCCGATCCTGCTGGCCATCTGCGCCCTTATGTTCCGCCCCGGGTTTTTCGCCCGGGTCCTGGGGATGGGCGGCCAGAAGCACTGGCTGTATCTGCTGGGGGTCGGCCTGTGGGTGCTGGTGTATCTGCTGCAGAGACCGCGCGCCGTAAAGAATGCGAAACTGGCGACGACCTGAGGAGGAACTCTTGATTCCAGAATACCGGACAATTTTGTATGCCACCGATATGACCCCCAACGCTGCCAATGCGTTTCGCCACGCAATCGCGATCGCGCGGCGGCATGACGCCCGGGTGCACATCGTGCACGTTTTGCCCGAGGTCGACTCGTCGGTGGTCAATTACGTGGCGACGGTGATGGGGGAGGACACCCTGGCGGATCTGGAGATCTCCCACAAGGAGGAGGTGACCGCAAAGATCCGGCAGCGCCTCGATGCCTTCGCGCAGGCGGAGCTGAGCGATTCCCCCGGGGATGTCGAAAGGGTTGCGGGGATCGAGGTGCTCTATGGCCACCCCGCGGCCGAAATCCTCAAGAGTGCCGACCGGTACGAGGCCGATCTGATCGTTCTCGGCAGCCATGGCAAGGGGAGGTTGCGATATACCTTTCTGGGGAGCGTGGCGGAAAAGATTCTGCGCAAGGCTCGTCGGCCCGTGCTGGTGGTGCCGATCGACGATTGACAGGCAGGGGGTGCTATCGCAACTGATCGGTTCTGCGAAAGGCCGTTTCGTGGTGAAGGACCCAGAGGGCGGGGGGGACACTGAGAGCGAGGAGCCCTGCCACTGCCAGATAGGTGGCTGCCAGGCCGAAGTGCAGCCCGGCTTCAAGCCCTACGATGGGGCCAAGACTGCCGCCGATGTCGCCGAAAATCTGATAGGAGGCAACGGCGCGGCCGTAGCGCTCCGGGCGGGTGATGTCGCCCAGAAGCGCCAAGAGCGGTAGCGTGATGCCGTTGAAGGAAATCCCTGCCAGCACTGCCCCCGCCAAGGTCATTGTCAGGCTGTGGGCCAGGCCCAGCAGGACGAACCCGGCAGCCAGGCCGACAATGCTCGGCAGCAGAAGGACGGTGCGCCGGTCGATTCGGTCCAGCATCCGGCCGATGAGAAGGGCCAGGGCCGATGAGCTCGCCATCATCGCCGCCATCACCAGACCGGCGGTTCCTTCCCCGGCCAGGCCGAGCAGATGAAACCCCTGCCTCTCGACCAGCAATACCAGGGTCGCCAGCAACACCCCCTGCACCGACAGAAACACCAGCATGTTGAATCCCCATGCCGCCGCCAGAAAAGGGAACTCGGGCAGGCGCACCAGTTCCCGAAAGGAGGGCCTGGCGGCTGTTTCGGCGGAACGGGAAGCTGCTTTGGCGCGGGAGCTGATGCCGGGGACCAGCCAGAGGGCGACCACCGCTCCAAGTGCGGTCAGTCCCGCTCCGGTCAGAAAGGCGGCGCCGTCGGAGAGACGGTCGGCGATCAGCCCGCCCAGAACCAGACCGCCCGGCAACCCCATGCTCATGGCGATGCGCACGCTCGCGGCATGGCGGCCGCGATCGTTCGCTTCGGAGAATCCCAGCACGGTGGCCTGCGCCCCGACGAGAAGCAGGGCCGAGCCGATGCCGAAGATTGCCCGGCCCGCCAGAAACCACCAGGCGGCGTGGCCGAAGAGAAGGGCGGCCTCGTAGCCCAAAATCCCCAGACACTCGATGAACAGTCCGACGCCCAGGGGAGCCTTGCCACCGAGCCGGTCGACCAGTCGGCCGGCCCAGGGAGCGAAGGCGAGGCGGGTGATGCGGTTGGCCGAGAGGATGAATCCGATCATGGCCCCGGCGATGCCGAGCTGCAGGCCGAGGGCTGGCAGGATGGGGAAGACCAGCCCGCCGCCCAGTCCGCCGATGAAGGTCACCAAGGCAACCCGGCGGCTGGCGGTGGCCCGGTCGAGGGGGACGGTCTCAGTTTTCAAGGGCGGCGACGACCTGATCGGTGGTCCGCACCCGGCCGAGGCGGGGAAAGATCTTTTCCAGAGCGTTCGTGTGGCTGGCGGCGCTGAGCCCGGTCATGGCGTCGGCGGCCAGAATCTGCTGGTACCCCCGCTCGTAAGCGTCGCGGGCGGTGCTCTCGACCCCGAACTCGGTGGCGATGCCGCAGAGGATGAGGGTGGTCAATCCGCGGCGCCGCAGCTGCAGGTCGAGGTCGGTGCCGTAAAAGGCCCCCCATTGACGCTTGAGAACCACCAGGTCGCCGGGGCGGCGATCCAGTTCCGGGATCAGCTCGGACCAGTCGGGAGGAAGGGTGGCGCCGCGCGCCATCGGCTGGTCGGCTTCGGGATAAAGGCGATCGGCGCCGTCGGCGGAGCCGCCGACGTGGACCAGAACGGGCTGAACGCCGGCGTTGCGGGCGGTGTTCAGCAGGCGGACGCTGTTGGCGACGACCGCTTGGGTCGAATAGGGAGCGCACTGCCGGCCGACGATACCCTTCTGCAGGTCGATGACGATCAGGGCCGTGTGCCGTGGGGCGAAGATTAAATCAGACACGCGAGGTCTCCTTCTGCGAAGCTGGGAGCCGATGGGCCTTCAATCTGTTTGAAAACCGCGGAAGCCAAATTCGCGACGTTTACTGATGAATCCGCGAGAAGCCGGTCCTGCGCGAAGTGCAACGACGCAACGTGAAGCCGGAATTTTTGTCTCTAGGATGAAGTTAGCCGAAAGACTCAAGGGGTGAAATTTTCACCGCGCGGTCGGTCGGCCCCATCCGCGGAAAATTTAAGTCTTGGTAAAAATATCACGGTTGGTCACAATGGTCCAGAACAGGATTGGTTTGGTTGGTGGTCGGTTTCAAATCAACAAATGTGCATTTTTTTCCTAATGACGCAGAGTTCCGCAAATCCACCCAGGAATTTTTCGGTAAATAATCCGCTCTCATTTCTGGGGAGTGTATGCGGGTACCCCGATTGCAGGAAGAGCAAAAAGAGTGAGTGGTTGGCTGCTTCTTGAATGCAAAATCACTGCTGGACAGCGCTCCGGAAATATCCCCTCCCCTCTGCCCGGTTCCCTTTTTATGGGAGTTGGGCCATGCAAATGTCAGATTCCCTGGTAAAATCCCTCAACTGGTTTTGAAATCTCGGTGTTCATAGCAAATATCGATGATAAAGCAACATCTATTCTGTAAATTCGGCTTCTCTCTTTTGGGGGTAGTTTTCTTGATCGCTAAAATGTCAAATATGTTCGACCTGTTTCCCACTCCTCCGAGATCTCCATCAGCACAGCGCTGACCAGTCTCAAGCAGGAGTTTTCATTGGGAAATATCGTTGCGACTCGAGTTCGACGGCGGATCTCCTTGTTGACTCTCTCCAAAACATTGCTGGTTCGAATTCGTCGCCGATGGTCTGCGGGAAACTGAAGGATCGTGAGTCCTTCCTGGATATTTTGTTCTGCCCATTCCACGAGGCGAGGGGCGGATTTTTCATAACGCTCAAGAAGCTGATCCAAAAACCTCTTGGCTTCGGCCTCGTCTGGAGCATTGAAAATGTTCCTGATAGCCGCGGCAACCTCTTTTCTCATCTCCTGCTTCGGCACGTAGGACTGGGCGTTCTGTTGGAGATGAAATTGGCAGCGTTGCCATGGGACACTGGGGAAAACCGCCTTACGGGCAGCCTTGAGCCCCTCATGAGCATCGCTGATAAACAGCCGGACTCCGTGCAGCTTACGCTCCTGCAAGCTTCGCAGGAAATCGCGCCAGTGAGCCTCTTGCTCTGAGAAAGCAATAGAGGTCCCCAGGATTAGGCGGTGGCCGGTTTCGGATACGCCGATGGCAACTAAAACGGCCATATCGATGACAGAGCCGTTGGCCCTGACCTTTTCATACCGGGCATCGAGGTAAACATAGGGATAGGCTCCCAGCGGTCGTTTACGCCATTTTTCGAGGACCTCGTCGAGTTCCTTTGCGGCACGACTCACCTGGGTGGAGGTGACCTCGAAGCCGCAAAGCTGCTCGGTGATCTTGGCGACCTTGCGCGTCGAGACGCCTTGGACATACATCTCGGCCAGCGCAACTTTGAGGGCACGCTCCGAGCGCAGCCCTTTCTCCAGGCTGGAGGGGTAAAAGCTGCTGTCCCGGACTTGAGGAACATCAAAATCGAGCGCTCCGACGCGGGTTTGGACGGTCTTTGGCTTATACCCATTGGCATAGCCTCTGCGTTTTTCGCTGCGCTCATAGGGGCCTACCCCTAAATGGTTTTGACGCTCCAGGCGCATGGCCTCGTTAATGATTCTGCGGATAGCCTCACCAAGGCCATCGAAGCCTTCGTTCGCTAACAGTTCCAAGACATCCTGAATTGCGCTATAATCCTCTGGACGGGTCACGGTTTCTCTCCTCTCTGGATGGGTTTGGCGATTCAACCAAAAGAGGATAGCCGTGGCCCGTCTTTTTGTCAGGCCCTAATTGAATTTACAGAAACCATGTTGCACTAACATATCGATTGAGTATCCCCCCTTGGCCTTTGCTACCGCGGCTTGGAGGATAAGGACCTGGCAATACAATGCCTCGCTATTTGCTTAGCCATCCCAAACTTCTGAGTGGGACGCGGTCGCACGGATGATCGCAAATGCCATTCCCACATACCTTGTCTCGCAACTTGGGGTGCGTTTCAGCTCCCTCTACTATCGGCATCTCACGGCTCACCCTGGTACGTGCAGTCTTGCTGCCTACGATGAGCGGGGCAACCTGGCCGGCTTTGTTCTCGGCTGCGCCGATTCGCAAAGGGCCAAGCAGTTAACGTTGCCTGTTGTTGCCCGTCTGCTTTCTGGCGGCAAATTACAGACTTCTTTCGCCGGCATTTTTGAGCTGGCTGGTCCGGGGTGTATTGAATCTGATGCAACCGAAGGGTATTGTTCCGCAAAAACCCAAAGCAGAATTGGTCATCTTGGTGGTCTCGGAGACGTTTCAGGGGCAAGGTCTTGCGCCCCTGCTAATTGCTGAACTTGAGGATTTTTTCAGGCGTCAAAAGCTGAAAAAATCCTACTTTATCCTGACCGAGAAGGCGAACAAAGCTTCAAATCGGTTTTACAAAAAGATCGGCGCCCAATTTGTCCTGACAAGAGTGCACCACGGTCGTGAAATAAACGAGTGGCATAAATCTTTTCCCTGAAAAAGGAAGGCGCCACAGGGTGGGTTTCTGACGATAGGATCAAGGATTGTAAACCGGTTCGATACAGCGAAGGCCTCAACATTTCAGCTCATTCAATAATTGAGAAGGCCCAACCTGCCATCGACAGGTTGGGCCTTCTTGCAGTTTGTCCTACAAGTTGAGTCTTACATCATCTGAAACTCATCATTTATAGATTTTTTCTTGATTGCCCTCGCTAAATGCCTCACTCGCCCAGGCTGCGCATCAGATGCCGCCGCAACATCTCTACGAAGTCGGCCTCCGAGTCGCCCCGATAGACCAGCGACGAGGCGAGTTCGGCGGAGAGGATCGCGTACTTGTATTTGGCCGGAAGGTTTTTGATCCGGATCCGGAAGCGCTTGGTCTGCCGCAACAGTCGCGGCAGGTGGGCCAGGATCGCCTTTTTGAAAAGCGGGTCCTCGCACAGTTCGGGATGCTCCTGGAAGTAGGCGAAGAGCCGGGCGTAATGGGTGTTTATTTCGATGCTGAGAGCCGCCGAGACTTCGGTGCAGAGCTGGCTGCAGCCGGGTTCGCGCCGACGCTGGAAAATCAGCCGGGCTTCGTCCTCGGCGCGTTTCTCGAGGATCTCGAGCACATCGGCAACGTAACGCTCCTTATGAGCGAGAAATTCCTTCTCCGTCAGCAGCAGATTGGCGATGATCTCGTAGGAGCTGGAAATCACCCCGCACTTGTTGGCCGAGGCGTCGCGCAGAATGACCACTCCCTGTTTCTGCAGCGCCACCCGCGCTTCCGGAGTGAGAAAGGAGTTGGCGCCTTCGACGATAACCCTGGCGCTGGGGGTTCCGTCGCTGGCGAGAAATTTTTCCCAATTCTGTCCGTCGATCGTCTCTGGTCGGCCCCCGGCGGGGATGAGCAGATCGGCCGAAACGGTGAAAAGAAGATCATTGTATTCGCGGTAGAACTCATCGACGGTCACCCATCGCTCCTGCAGTCCCTCCGCGGTTCGCTCCACCCTTTTGTACAGTTCGCGCAGCCCTTCCGTTTTGCGTACGGTGCGATAGAGGATAAAGGCCCCTTCGTGCAGGGAGCGGGGATCGAAGGCCTCGATATCCTTTTGCAGCAGGATGCGCCCCAATGCCGCGTGGTCGGCCCCCGCCGGATCGACCAGGGCGCCGGTCCCGTCGATAATCAGGTTGATTTTGACCTGGGGGCAGCGCGCCATCAGAATGCGCATGGCATTGCCGGCCACATCTCCTCCCGGGCCTCCGGTAAATTTGACGGAAAAGGGGTCCTGGCGAATATCGACGCCCTGCTCGGCCATGGCGATTTCGGCGAATTTGACCACCCCCGTGGAGGTGACCCCGTATTCCTTGTGATTGATCCCGACTTTCTTGCTGGAGATGACGCCGATGCCGAGGATGTAGCCGCGCTTCACCGACTGGCGGGCGATCGCTTCGACCATGATGTCGTGCATGTTTTCGTCGGGGCCGAGCTCGATCGGCTCGTCCTCGCCGTAATAGTCGACGACCCGGGGGTCTTTGGCCCTGCCGTTTTCGGTGACGAAAATGTCGAAGAAGGCGTTGATCAGTCCGTACTGCAGTTTGTAAAGGCGCCGGGTGACCAGGTCCTGGTCCTCCAGGTCGGCGGCGTCGAGCACGATCACCATCTTCGACCCGCCCTCGTAGATGTCCTTGTTTTTGAGGTGCTGGGTATGGGCAAGGACGTAGTTTTCGCGAAAAACGGTGTTGGCTGCGGTGACGTAGTCGTCCCAGCCTTTGCTCAGGATCGTGCGCCATCCCCCGCGGGCGATGTCGGAGAAGCCGATATGGTACCCGGAGCCGTGGCGGCCGAAGAAAAAGGTGATGCGAAAGGGCCGCTCGGGAGGTAGATCGGCCGAAAATTCGCTACCCAGCTCCTCGAGGTAGATCGGATCGAGGCGGAAAGCGAGGGCCTGTTTTTCGGCGACGAAGAAGTTGGTCTTGAGGGTGTGGCGGATAAACAACAGGGCGCAGCGCAGCACCGTGCGACGCACTTCGTCCAGGTAGCGATGCCCGGTATTGTAACTGACGATCGCCTGGCCGACCTCGGCGAGGGCCTGTTCATAGAGGGCTTGCCGGTTCTCGAGGGAGGGATCGAACCGGGTGGTAAAGAGCCACACCAGTTTGAGGGCCAGATCGGGGTGGGCGTGAAAGGCACCCTGCACGTCTTCGAAGCCGAAGCGGTCGGGCTGGTTGTGGGCCAGGTTGGTATGGCAAAAGGCGATGAAGGCGTTGACCAGGGACGCCTCCTCGCCGCTCATCACCCGCTGCACCACGAACTGCCGGTAGGGCACGGAGGCCGTTGAAAGAATCTGCGTGTTGTAGAGCTCCTTGCGCAGCCGCGTGAACAGCTCGGAGTTGGGGTCGCCCAGTACGGTGGTGCGGCTGTGTACGTAGAACGTGGCCAGAAAGTAGGGGTGGACGCCATTGCTGATGGTGAGGCAGTACGCGCGCTTGACGCCGATGCCGAGCCGGTTGAATACCTCCATGATCTGGGGTAGAAAGTCGAGCTGAGGCGGGTTGCCCGCGGCAAACATGACCCGGTATTCGCGGTGGTGTTCGGTGTCTTCGGTCTGCTCGACGTCGAAGTAGATGCCGCCGCGAAGATTGCTCTGGTAATAGAGCCAGAGAATCTGGGCCACCCGTCGCGGCGGCGAGATGCGCACATACGGTTCGTTGTTGAGCCACAGCAGCCGCAGCAGCGCGTTGAGCTCGTGGAGGTCGAAATCGGGGTAGTGGGTCTTGACGGCGGCACGAATGCCCCGACGAATCCCCGCCGGAATGGTCACTTCGCCGGCCTCGGCAATCTGCCGATGGTCTTTTCGGTCGAATTCGAAGCGCTGGATCTCGAGACCGTCCTCAATGCCCGGAACCGGCCCGTAGGACTGGGTGAACTGGGCGTAGGACGTCTCCCGTTCGGGCAGCGATCGGAGGGTTTCGTAGAGGGACCCGGGCCGGTTGGGCCGCGCCACGATCAGTCTCTTCTCCCGGTCGGCGAGAATGATCTGCTGCTCCCGGGCGAGATCCGGCAGGCGAAGGGCCAGGTTGGCGACGGCGTCGGGCTCATCCTGCATGGTGATCCAGAAGTAGGGATGCATCTTTGCCTGCAGCCAGGAGAGGCTCGTCTCGGACTGACTGCAGCGGTCGCTGATCGATCGGGTCACAGTGGGATGCGCAAGCTTCGATGTCGAATTCATTCGGTTCTCCTAGGCCGGCGGTCCAGATCGTCGGCGCAAAAAAGTTTCCCATTCAGCAACGCAGGTCAAGTCTACTCTCCGCCATGGATAGAGACCCGGTCGGCATTCTCCGGTCCGATTCGGCCCAAGGCTGCCCTTCCCCGTCCCATACCAACCAAAAATCATACCAACCCTGCGGGGCGGGAAAATTTATTCCGGGGCCATAAAGACAGGGGGATTCGGGTGGATCGGGAAGGATTTTTCGGCCCTGGGATATTCAATATTGAATAAATCCATTCAATTTCGTATAATTTAATTTCGATCACCTGATTTGCCCGATTCCGCCGCTGGCCGGACATGTTCTCTTTGTCGGTCAAGAGGCCCTATCAATTGAGGTTCGATGGAATGAATACGGAAAATTCGTTTCTCCACATTTCGCGCGACCATTCTTTTTCCCAGGCGCTGATCGAGGCGGCCGGAGACGGACTGCTCGCTCTCGACCGACACAATCAGGTGTTGCTGGCGGGAGGTATTATTCGCAAGCTTCTGGTAGATACACCTGATTTTTCTCCACCCGACTATTTCCCGGGGCTTTGGCCGCGCATTGAAGAGATTCTGCAGGGCGGCACTTCCAGTATCGAAGCCTCGGTACGGATCGGAGGGGGGGATTATCTGGCCTGGGTGGGCCCGGTGCGGCGGGGAGCCGAGATCGCCGCTCTGTGCATCTTTGTTGAAAACCGGGCCGCCGATGCTCTGGTCCGCCGAATGCAGTCCTTTCAAGAGCTCACCTGGGAGTTGGACGCCATCATTGATTTCTCCAATGACGGCCTCTGGATCTGCGATGCCGATGCCCGGGTGATTCGCATCAATCCCGCCTCTGAGCGGATCAACAAGACCACCGCTGCCGAAGTGCTGGGACGCAAAATGGAGGAGTTGATCAGCTGGGGATTCGTTGACCGCTCCGCGGCCCTGGAGGCCATTCGGACGGGTTCGCGGGTGAGTCTGCTGCAGACCAATCATGTCGGGCGCAAGCTGATTTCCACAGGGACCCCGGTGTTCGATGAGCAGGGGCGGTTGGTGCGGGTGGTGGTCAGTGAACGGGATATCACAGAAATCGACGCCTTGCAACGGGAATTGGAGGAGCAGGAGGCGATCAAGGACCGCTACCGCCTGGAAATCCGCGAGATGCAGCAGGCTGCCCTCGAATCACGCCGTGTGGTCGCCAGAAGCCCCTGCATGCTGAAGGCATTGCGCCAGGCCCTCAAGGTAGGTTCGGCCGAATCCTCGGTGCTTCTGCTCGGCGAATCGGGAGTCGGCAAGGGGCTCTTTGCCGACCTGATTCACAAGAATTCGAATCGAGCGGAAAAGCCGATGATCAGGATCAACTGCGGCGCCGTTCCCGAATCGCTCATCGAGGCGGAGCTTTTTGGCTACGAAAAGGGGGCTTTTACCGGAGCCCAGGGGAGCAAACCCGGGCATCTCGAGCTGGCCGACGGCGGCATTCTGTTTCTGGATGAGATTGCCGAACTTCCTCTGCCGGCTCAGGTGAAGCTGCTGCGCTTTCTGGAAGACGGCCGACTCACCCGCCTCGGGGGAACCAAGGGGCGCACCGTCGATGTGCGGGTTTTGGCGGCCACTCACAGGAACCTGGAAGAGATGGTTGAGCGCGGCGCATTTCGCCTGGACTTGTACTACCGCCTCAATGTCATTCCCATCCATATCCCTTCGCTGCGGGAGCGAAAGGATTGTATCTTGCCGCTCACCCGCCACTATCTCGATGATTTCGGCCAAAGGAACGGCATCCGCAGGCGCCTGACCCGGGCCGCTTCCGATGCGCTGCTGGCCTATTCTTACCCGGGCAATGTGCGGGAGTTGATGAATATCTGCGAGCGTCTGGTCGTGATGACCGAAACGGAGCTCATCGATCTTCAGGATCTGCCCAATGCCGTAGTTCGCGGTCCGGAGGAGGAGAGCATGACCAGTTTGATCTGGCCGACGGAAATGACCCTTTCCCAGATTCTGGCCAGCGTCGAACGATCCCTCCTGATTCATGCCCGGAGCTCCGGGCAAAGCCAGAATCAGATCGCCGCCTCTCTCGGGGTCAGCCAGGCCACGATTGCGAGGAAACTGCAGAAGTGCGGGATATCGTGACGGGCCGATTGCGTTGCTCCCCCGGCGAGCTCCTTTTGCGGGGGGATTCCCGACCCGCCTATTCACTTTTGCATAATTGGGGCTCGCCTGTTTTGCAGGTGAAAACCTTGTTTACCGTATCCCCGCTTTTTTCTCCGGAATTTCCTCAAATCACCCGTTATTCGTCTCTTTTCAACCGGGTCGCCGGGTTCCTGCCGCGACCTTTCCCATCGCCCCGTCCATCCATGTTTTTGTTCCCGTCTTTGACTTGAAATACCTTTAATTGTTGATATTTTTACATTGATGAGATCCGCGGAAAAAAGCTTGGACATGCCCCCGAACATTGCGGCGATTTCTTCCGGGGTATCAACGTATAACGATATTTGGCGATGTTTGGCATTCCCCTTGCTATTTCAGACCAGCACCAGGAGAGGTCACGACATGCCACCATCGGGCTGGATAGACATTCCCAATATTCTTAACACGAGGTGATCATTATGCATCTGATGAACAACGCGATTATCAAGGTCCCGTTTCCGGAGAACGAACCGCAGATCATGTATGCCCCCGGCACCCGGGATCGCCAGTTGTTGAAAGAGGCGCTGACATCGATCCAGAACAAAAAAATCGAGATTCCCCTGATCATCGGCGGCAAAGAGATTCGCACCGGCAACCTGGGCAAGCAGGTCTCGCCCGACGACCATCAGCATGTGCTGGCGGAGTATCACAAGGCCGGGGAAGCCGAAGTCAAGGCGGCGATCGCGGCCGCCCTCGAGGCCAAAAAGGTATGGGAGCAGATGCGCTGGGAGGAGCGAGCCGCAATCTTCCTCAAGGCCGCCGATCTGCTGGCCGGCAAATACCGCTACATCATGAACGCCACCTCGATGCTCTCCACCGGCAAGAACGCCTATCAGGCGGAAATCGACGCCGCCTGCGAGCTGATCGACTTTCTCCGGTTCAATACCTACTATGCTCAGCAGATTTACGGCGAGCAGCCGCTGCACTCGCCGCGCGGTTTCTGGAACTATGTGCAGCACCGGCCGCTCGAAGGGTTCGTCTTCGCCGTCACCCCCTTCAATTTCACCGCCATTGCCGGCAACCTGCCCACCGCGCCGGCGATCATGGGCAACACCGTCGTCTGGAAGCCGGCTTCCTCGGCGGTCTACACCCCCTATCTGTTCATGCAGATATTGAAGGAAGCGGGGATGCCCGACGGTGTCATCAACTTCGTTCCCGGTTCCGGGGCGGCGGTGGGCGATGTCTGCCTCGCCAGCCCCGATCTGGCAGGCGTTCACTTCACCGGCTCGACCGCGGTGTTCCAGGGGATGTGGCAGACGATCGGTTCGAATATCGCCCGCTACAAGTCCTACCCGCGTATCGTCGGGGAGACCGGCGGCAAGGATTTTATCTTCGCCCACAGCACCGCCAACGTACAGAAACTGGTCATCGCCATCGTTCGCGGCGCTTTTGAGTACCAGGGCCAGAAATGTTCTGCCGCTTCCCGTGCCTATGTTCCCCGTTCTCTGTGGGACGGCGTGCGCTCGGCGCTGCTGACCGAGATGGAGAAGATCAAGATGGGGCCGGCCACCGATTTTCGCAACTTCGTCAATGCGGTCATCGACAAGCAGGCCTTCAAGGATATTACTGCCTACATCGACTACGCCAAAGAATCCCCCGATGCGGAAATCGTCAAAGGCGGCTCTTACGACGGCAGCAAAGGCTATTTCATCGAGCCGACGGTGATCCTGGCGAAAAAGCCCGACTTCAAGACCATGGTGGAGGAGATCTTCGGCCCGGTCATGACCATCTACGTCTACGAGGACGAGAAATACGAAGAGACCCTGGAGCTGTGCGATCAGACCTCCATGTACAGCTTGACGGGGGCCATTATGGCCACCGAACGCACCGCCGTGAGCCTGGCGTTGAAGAAACTGGAAAATGCCGCGGGCAATTTCTACATCAATGACAAGTGTACCGGCTCCGTGGTCGGCCAGCAGCCTTTCGGCGGCGCCCGAGCTTCGGGCACCAACGACAAGGCCGGCAGCTATACCAATCTGATCCGGTGGGTCTCGCCGCGGTCAATCAAGGAAACCTTCGACGCTCCGGAAAGCTTCGGCTATCCCTTCATGGACGAGGCTTGATCCTCTTCTCAATGCATGCGGTGGGGGAGGGGACGGGTGTCCTCCTCCCCCGCTTTCTCTGACCACATTCCAAGGGTTCTCCCATGTCGCTATTTAATCTGCTCGTCTCGAAAACCATCATGCATGTGCCCGGCCCGATTGTCGGCTTTTTCGCTAAAAGCTATATTGCCGGAGAGGACATCAGTGATGCCGTTCGCGTCACCCGGGATTTCAATGCCCAGGGGATTATGTCCACCATCGATGTCCTTGGCGAATTCATCAAAACCGAGGATGATGCCCGTTATTTCAAAGAGCAGTGCCTGAAAGTGCTCGACACCATCGATCAGGAAGGGCTCAATGCCAACCTGTCACTGAAACCCACCCAGATGGGGATGCTCCTCGACAAGGAGTTCGCTTTGCAGAACATCCGGGAAATCGTCGAGCGGGCAGCGGCCCTGAAAAACTTCGTGCGCATCGATATGGAGGACATCTCCTGCACCGACGACACCCTGGAGTTTTTCCGCCGGCTGCGAACCGATTATCCCGGCCACGTCGGCGTTGTCCTGCAGTCCTATCTGCGGCGGACAGCCGACGATATCGAAAACCTCGCCGACGGGTATCTCAACATCCGTCTGTGCAAGGGCATCTACATCGAACCGCGCACCGCCGCGTACAAGGATCCGACGGTGGTCAACCGCAACTACACCTATTGCCTTGAGAAGCTCTTCTCCAAAAAGGCGTATGTCGGCATTGCCACGCACGATGAAAAACTGGTTTTCGAAGCGATCCGCCTGATTCGAAAATATGGGTTGAAGCGGGACGAATATGAATTCCAGATGCTGCTGGGCGTGGATGAGGAACTGCGTAACATTATCGTTTCCCAGGGACACCGGCTTCGTGTTTACGTGCCTTACGGCAAGGCCTGGCTGCCCTACTCGAAACGACGGCTGAAGGAAAATCCGACCATCGCCAAGCACGCTTTGCGCCAGATGCTCGGACGGTCGGGGCGATAGGGGCAATAGGGGCGGTTCCCACGGAACAAATAATCCTTTGTATTTAATTTAACATTCAGCTAATCTTCAATCATAAACCCTTGTATTCTCAGTGCGGAGGCTTTGTCGCGGAGAGGATACAGGCGCAGCCCCTGGTGAATGGCCCGTTGCGCGGCTCAGGGATCCGATGACACGAAAAGGACTTATCTTCGATCTCCAGAAGTTTTCGATCCATGACGGGCCGGGAATACGCACCACGGTCTTTCTCAAGGGGTGTCCTCTCGACTGCTGGTGGTGCCACAATGTGGAAAGCCAGCAGGCGCAGCGGGAACCGATGCTGCGTCGGGATCTGTGCACCGGCTGCGGCGCCTGCGTTTCGCGCTGTCCCGAACAGGCAGTCCACCTGGCGCAGGGTCGGGCCGAGACCGATCTGGAGCGCTGCGTGCGCTGCGGCAGCTGCGTTGTTGTCTGCCCGGTAAACGGGCGAACGATCTGCGGCACGGAGATGAGCGTCGCCGAGGTGATCGAAGAGGTTTCGAAGGACCGGGTGTTTTACGAACGGTCCGGCGGCGGGGTGACCCTCTCGGGCGGCGAGCCGCTGGCGCAGATCGACTTTCTCGCCGAAGTGCTCGCCGCCGGCAAGCAGGCAGGGCTGCATACGGCGGTCGATACCTCGGGGTACGCTCCGTGGGAGCGCTTCGAGCGGATCCTGCCCCTGACCGACCTTTTTCTTTACGATCTGAAGATTCTCGACGAGGCGATTCACCGCACCTTCACCGGGGTTTCCAACCGTCTGATCCTGGAGAATCTCTGCCGGCTTGCCGCGGTGACCGATCAGATTTTCATTCGCTATCCGGTAATCCCCTCCATCAACGATGGCGCCGAGCACGTCGCGCGGGTCGTCGATTTTCTGAGAACCGTCCGCTTCCGCCAGATCAATCTTTTGCCCTACCATCAAATGGGGCGGGGCAAGGCCGAACAGCTGGGGCGGGCCTACCGGATGGAGGGGGTCGTCCCGCCCTCTGCGGAAGAACTTGGCAGGGTGCGGCGGCAGTTTGCCGACGCCGGTTTCGCCGTCGTCACTGGAGGCTGAAGGATGAACGAAAGGGTCCAGAAACTGCGACAGGAGAGTCTCGAGGCCGTTCCCCGGATCTCTATCGAACGGGCGACCCTGGTCGACGAGGCCTATCGCCGCCATCAGGGAACGGTTCCGGTTCCGGTGCTGCGGGCCTTGACTTTTCGGCACATCCTCGAGAACAAGGCCCTCTGGATCGGCGAGGGCGAATTGATCGTCGGCGAACGGGGCGAGGCACCAGCGGCGACGCCGACCTACCCCGAGCTGTGCTGTCATACGCTGCAGGACTTCCGGATCATGAACGATCGCGAGAAGATCTCCTTCCGGGTCGACGAAGAGACCCGGCGCATTCAGGCCGAGCAGATCATCCCTTTCTGGGAGAAGCGCTCCATGCGCGAGATGATCCTGAAAGAGATGACTGCCGAGTGGAAGGCCTGCTATGAGGCGGGGATTTTTACCGAATTCATGGAGCAGCGCGGCCCCGGGCATACGGTTTGCGGCGACACCATCTACCGCAAGGGATTTGCCCGGTTCAAGGCCGAGATCGAAGAGCGTCTGGCTCGGCTCGATTTCTTCAGCGACCCGCAGGCTCTCGACAAAAAGGCCCAGCTCGAGGCGATGGCGATCTGCTGCGACGCCCTGATGATTTATGGGCGCCGCCACGCCGAGCTTGCCGAGCAGCTCGCCGACGACTGTCCCGACCCGCAGCGACAGGAAGAGCTCTACGAGATCGCCGCCATCTGCCGCTGGGTCCCCGAGAGAGAGCCGCGCACCTTCCGCGAAGCGCTGCAGATGTACTGGTTCGTCCATCTCGGCGTCATCACCGAGATGAACGTCTGGGACGCCTTCAACCCGGGGCGCCTCGATCAGCATCTCTATCCCTTCTACCGGCGGGAGCTGGCGGCGGGAACCCTGACCCGGGAAGAAGCCCGGGAGCTGCTGCAGTGTTTCTGGGTCAAGTTCAACAACCAGCCCGCGCCCCCCAAGGTCGGCATCACCCTCAAAGAGAGCGGCACCTACACCGATTTCGCCAATATCAACTCCGGCGGGCTCACCGCCGAGGGGGAGGACGGGGTCAACGAGGTCACCTATCTGGTGCTCGAAGTCATCGAAGAGATGCGCCTGTTGCAGCCCTCCGCAAATGTTCAGGTCAGTCGCAAAAATCCCGATGATTTCGTCGGTCGAGCCTGCGCCATTGCCCGCCAGGGGTGGGGGCAACCCTCCTTCTTCAATGCCGATGCGGTGGTCGAGGAGCTGCTGCGCATGGGCAAGAGCCTCGAGGACGCCCGCTGCGGCGGCACCAGCGGCTGCGTCGAGGTGGGCGCCTTCGGCAAGGAGGCCTATATTCTTACCGGCTACTTCAATTTGCCGAAGATTCTTGAAATTACCCTGAACGACGGTGTCGACCCCCGCACCGGCCGGCGGCTCGGTTCCGCGACCGGCGACCCGCGCAGGTTTGACGACTTCGAGGCGCTCTTCGCCGCCTTCGAGAAGCAGCTGCAGCATTTCGTCGACATCAAGATCCGCGGCAACAACGTCATCGAGCGCCTTTACGCCACCTGCATGCCCGCCCCCTTCCTCTCCGTCGTAATCGACGACTGCATCGAAAAGGGGATGGATTACAACGGCGGCGGCGCCCGTTACAACACCAGCTACCTCCAGGGAGTGGGCATCGGCTCCATGGCCGACAGTCTGGCGGTTCTGAAGAAGCACGTTTTCGAAGAGAAGACGTTCACCATGGAGCGGCTCCTCGCCGCCCTGGCGAAGGATTTTTCCGGCGAGACGGAGCTTTACAACCTCGTTACCCGCCACACCCCCAAGTACGGCAACGACGACGACTATGCCGACAACCTGATGCAGAGGGCCTTCGAAGCCTACCGTCGGGCCGTCGACGGGCGCCCCAATGTGAAGGGCGGGCACTACCGCATCAACATGCTGCCGACCACCTGCCACGTCTATTTCGGGTCGGTAATCGGCGCGCTGCCCGACGGACGCCGGGCAGGCTTGCCGCTGCCCGAGGGGATTTCCCCCTGCAAGGGGGCCGACCGCAAGGGGCCGACGGCGGTGATCAAGTCGGCCTCCAAGATGGATCACCTGAGCACCGGGGGGACCCTGCTCAACCAGAAATTCACCCCGCAGGTTCTCGAAGGGGGGCAGGGGCTGGAAAATCTGGTGCATCTGGTGCGCGCTTACTTCCAACTCGACGGCCATCATATCCAGTTCAACGTGATCAACCGAAAGACCCTGCTGGCGGCCCAGGAAAAACCGGAGGCGTATCCCAATCTGATCGTTCGGGTGGCTGGGTACAGCGATTACTTCAACAATCTGGACCGGGCGCTGCAGGATGAGATCATTGCCCGGACCGAGCAGGGTTTCGGCCCCGCATCCAGCGCCCCGCAGGAACGATGACATGATACCGACTGCCTGGCGGTGAGCGGCGGCGGCCGCAAGACCCGGTCGGGCATATTTGTCTCGTTTTTACGACCAAACAATGTTATATTTTATCTTTAATCGCATACGGAGCGATTGTTCCAAAGGTCTGCGCCGGCTATGGGAAGCAGGCGCAGACAGTTCGGTAACCCTTTAAACGTGGAGGTGTTTCATGCGAAAACTGTTTGGAATGACATTGGCTTTACTGGCATGCGTCACGTTGGTCGCCTCGGGAGCTTTTGCCGCCGAGGGGACGCTCAAAATCGGGGTTCAGGCGCCGATCACGGGTAAATACGCCAACGAAGGGCAGGGCATCGATCAGGCGGTTCGCCTGCTCGCCGAGCAGTACAACGCCAAGGGCGGCGTGCTCGGAAAGAAAATCGAAGTGGTTTCCTGCGATGACGAAGGCACGGCCATGAAGGCGGCTATCTGTGCCAAGGACCTGGTGAACAAAGGGGTTCTGGCGGTCATCGGTTCCTACACGTCGACCTGCGCCGAGGCGGCCGAGCCGACCTATTACCGCGCAGGCGTCCTGCAGACCAGCGACGGCA
This sequence comes from uncultured delta proteobacterium, assembly GCA_963783365.1. Classification (GTDB taxonomy): domain Bacteria; phylum Desulfobacterota; class Desulfuromonadia; order Desulfuromonadales; family CAWANI01; genus CAWANI01. Next base: position 33,045 of record CAWANI010000016.1, read on the forward strand.
CCAGCGACACCCTGACCCAGCACGGTTATTGGACCTTCTTCCGCAACTCCTTCCCCAACAGCGCCGAGGCGGACTTCACCGCGGATTATCTGGTCAACCACAAAAAATACAAGCGCATCGCCATCCTCTCGGACTTCTCCACCTATTCCGACGGTCTGGGCACCGCCGTCGAGAAGGCCGTCAAGGCCGCCGGCGGCAACGTCATCTACCGGGGCAAGATCCAGTCCGGTTCCCAGAACTTCACCCCCGTGCTGACCGACATCAAATCGAAGAATCCCGATGTCATCTATTTCAGCGGCTACTACACCGACGGCGGTCTGCTGCGCGCCCAGCAGGTTCAGCTCGGCATCAAGGCGGATTTTGTCGGCGGCGACTCCAACGACAATCCCGATTACCTGAAACTGGCCGGGAAATATGCCGCGGGCTCCTACCTCATCAACGTCCCCACGCCGGAAATGCTGCCCTATCCCCTGGCCAAGGATTTCCTGAAAGCCTATAAGGCCAAATACCACATGATGCCGCCGAGCATCTGGACTCTGTTGAACGCCGACGGGATGCGCGCCATCCTTTATGCCATGGAGCAGAACGGCACCACCGACACCAAAAAGGTGGCCGAATACCTGCACAACACCATGAAGGACTATCCCGGTATCACCGGGCCGATCACCTTCGCCAAGGACGGCAACCGGGTCGGCAGCCTCTACATGGCGTATCTGGTTCAGCCCGACGGCAGCTACCGGATCGTCTACCGGCAGAAGTAATTTATCCGGTGCTCACCCTCCCGCAACTGCGGGGCTGAGCCGCTGGTCAAAGCGTCCGGGGATTGCCGGCAATCCCCGGACGCACCCTGCCTCCAGATGCCCGCTCTTGCCTGGCAGCCGGGAAGCGAGACCATCGATCCATTGGCGCCGGTGCCCTCATTCGCCGCCTCAACGTCGTTCCCCGGGTACCTTATTTTCTCAGGACTTCTGGTCGTTGAAGTTGGAATAGTATCGTTTGACCCGGGAAATCGCAGGGCTTCAGGAACGTGATTTCCCCATTTCACTGAAGGCTTTACATTTATGGACATCTTTTTTCAGCAACTGGTAAACGGGCTGACCATCGGCAGCATCTTCGCGCTGGTGGCCCTCGGGTATACCATGGTGTACGGGGTCATGAAGCTCATCAACTTCGCTCATGGCGACCTGGTCGCGCTGTCGGCGTTCGTGGGCCTGACCCTGTATACCCAGGTTCTGGGGCGATCTGCCTCGCTCTTCTCGGTCATTGTTATTTTCATCCTGAGCGCCGTGATCATTGCCATGGTCGGCGTGTTGCTCGAACGCATTGCCTACCGGCCCTTGCGGGACGCGCCGCGGCTCAGTGCCGTGGTTTCGGCCCTGGGGGCCAGCCTGGTGATTGAAAACGGCATCATGCTGCTCTGGGGGGCGCGGATGCGCTTTTTCCCGGCGGACCTGCTTCCTTCGGTCACCTGGACGGTCGGCGGCGTGGTCATCAGTTATGTCCAGTTGCTGATTTTCGTTCTCTCCTGCGTGCTCATGATCGCCCTCTATTTTTTTATCGACAAAACCCGCATCGGCACCGCGATTCGGGCCAGCTCCATCGACCAGGATGCGGCCCGGCTGATGGGGATCAATGTCAACACCATCATCATGGCCATTTTCGTCATCGGGTCGTCGCTGGGCGCCATCGGGGGACTGTTCATCGGCTTCTACTATCGCGGGATCAACTTCGACATGGGCTGGAATTACGGCCTCTACGCATTCGTCGCGGCGATCATCGGCGGGATCGGCAATATCCCCGGCGCCATGGTCGGCGGGCTGCTGCTGGGGCTGTTCAAGGCGTTCATTGCCGGCTATATCTCCAGTACCTGGGCGGATGCTTTTACGTTCATCATGCTCATCGTGATCCTGATTGTACGCCCACCGGCATTCTCGGTGAGCGCGTTGCGGAGAAGGTGTAATGAAGAGAGTCTTGAATCGAATCGGGTTATGTATGGTTTTCATTCTGGCTCATCCTGCTGGCCCCGCTGGGTAATGAATTCCCGGTGGATGGCGGTGGGGACGACCTTTCTCATATTTCTCCGTGGTCGCCCTGAGCCAGGATATCGTGCTCGGCAAAGGCGGCATGTTCAATATGGGGCACGCCCTGTTCTTCGGTCTGGGCGCCTATATGACGGCGATCCTGAACACCGTCTACCATGTGCCGATCCTCTGGACCGTCCCTGTCGCCATCCTGGTGCCGGCGATCTTCGGCATCCTGCTGGCCGGTCCCATCGTGCACCTGCGGGGGGATTACCTGCTGGTCACGACCATCGGGTTCAACATCGTCTTCGTTCAGACGCTGCAGAACAATATCTTCGGTTTGACCGGGGGACCCAATGGCATTTTCGGTCTCGACGTTCCCCGCTTTTTCGGCTTCGTCCTTGAATCCCAGACCGATATCTACTATCTGGCGTTCTTTGTGCTGCTGCTGACGCTCCTTGTCATGCGCAACCTCGAGAACAGCAAGGCCGGTCGCGCTCTGCATTACCTGCGCGAAGACAATCTGGCCGCCGAGAGCATCGGCATCAATACCCGGGTGTACAAAATCTTCGCCTTCGGGCTCGGCGCCGGTCTGGCGGGACTGGCCGGCGTACGTCTATGCCGTGCAGTATTCCGCCGTCAGCCCCGACGCCTTTAACTTTCATGCAGTCCGTTCTGTTCTTCAGCATCGTCATCGTCGGCGGCTCTTCGATCCCCGGCGTCCTGCTCGGGGTGGCGGTCATGTTCGTGCTCCCCGAGGTATTCCGCGAGTTCGCCACCTGGCGCTACTTCATTTTCGGATTTGCAATGATACTGGCGATGATCTTGAGACCCAGCGGCATCTGGCCGGCCAAGTTCGGCAAGATTCCCGCCTTTCTGACCAAGGAATAGAGTGTATGGCGCGCAACGAGTTGATACTAAAGGACGTAACGAAAAAATTCGGTGGACTGGTCGCCGTGGACAACCTCAGCTTTACCGTGGAGGAAGGGCATATCTACGGCATCATCGGCCCCAACGGCGCCGGCAAAACCACCGTTTTCAACTGCATCACCGGGATCTACAAGCCCGAAGAGGGCACCATCTCCTGGCGCGGCGAGGAGATTACCGGCCTGAGCCCCAACCAAGTCGTCGGGCGCGGCATTGTGCGGACCTTCCAGACCATTCGCCTGTTCGGCCAGATGAGCGTCGCCGAGAACATCATGTCGGGACGCCATTACAATAGCCGGCAGGGCTGGTGGAACGGCATCGTCCATACCCCCGGCTCGCGCAGGGACGAGAAGGAGAACTGGCTGAAGGTCGGCGAACTCATGGAATTCTTCAACCTGAGACAGTATGCCGCCACCCCCGCCAAGAGTCTTCCCTACGGCATTCAGCGTCGCGTCGAGATGGCCCGGGCGCTGGCGGTAGAGCCGTCGCTGCTGATCCTGGACGAACCGGCGGCCGGTCTGAACGACAAGGAAACGCTGGAGCTGGTGGAGACGATTTACCGGATCCGGGAGAAAGGAGTGACCGTCCTTTTGATCGAGCACGACATGGACATGGTCATGACCCTGACGGATTACATCACCGTCATCAATTTCGGGAAAAAGATCGCCGAAGGAACCCCGGCGCAGGTGCAGGCTAATCCCGATGTGATCGAGGCGTACCTGGGCAGTGAGGATGAAGAAGATGAATGACCGCGAACTTTTGTTTGAAGTGAAGGACCTGCATGTCTCCTACGGCAGCATTGCCGCCATCAAGGGGATCTCGCTCGAAGTTTACAAGGGAGAGGTGGTCACCATCCTCGGTGCCAACGGCGCCGGCAAGACCACCACGCTGCGGACCATCAGCCGCCTGTTGAAACCGAAGTCGGGCAGCATGAAGTTCAAGGGGATCGAGCTGACCAATCTTCCAGCGCACAGGGTCGTTCCCCTGGGGATCAGCCAATCCCCGGAAGGGCGGCGGGTGTTCGGCACCCTGACCGTCGAGGAGAACCTGCTGCTCGGCGCCTATTCCCGAAAAACGGTCGATAAGGTTACCCTCGGCTGGGTCTATGAGCTCTTCCCCCGGCTGAACGAGCGCCGCAAGCAGCTGGCCGGAACCCTCTCGGGGGGCGAACAGCAGATGCTCGCCATCGGCCGGGCGCTGATGAGCAAGCCGGAGATGCTGCTGCTCGACGAGCCGAGCCTCGGCATCGCCCCCATTCTGGTCAAGGCGATCTTCAAGAAGATCAAGGAAATCGCCCAAAGCGGCGTGACCGTGCTGCTGGTCGAGCAGAATGCCAAGGCGGCTCTCAAGCTTGCCGACCGCGGCTACGTGCTGGAGGTCGGCAATATCGTCTTTGCGGGGACCTCTGAGGAACTGCTCAGCTCCGAAAAGATTCAAGAAGCCTACCTGGGGAAGAAAAAGTAGTTCTCCCCGGGAGCTGCCCCTTCGTGGGACGAGGCGCCCCGGAAAAAAGGCGAAGGATTCACGGCCCCTTGCCGCTGTGCCGTAAAAGCCGGCAGGTAAGGGGTTTTCTTTGCCCCGCCAAAGGGAGGCGAGAAGTCACCCTGTCGAATCCGCTCTTGAAATTTATGGCCGAAAGGGCGATAGTGTGGCCTTTTTAAGAAAAGCGTCCGTCTAGTGTCCCGTTTGGTTAGTCCTTTTAAAGAATTCTGAGGTTTTTTGTTCGCTGGCAAGGCGCGTCGACACAGGCCTAGCCTGCGCTAAGCCGAGGAGACGGAACGTAGCCAGCGGGCAAAAGGACCAGAATTAATGAATGGAATTAACCAATCGGGACACTAGTGTCCCGTTTGGTTAGTCCTTTTAGAGAATTCTGAGGTCTTTTGTTCGCTGGCAAGGCGCGTCGACACAGGCCTAGCCTGCGCTAAGCCGAGGAGACGGAACGTAGCCAGCGGGCAAAAGAACCAGAATTAATGAATGGAATTAACCAATCGGGACACTCGGGAGGAATGATGCCGATTGCCGAGAAGGAATCGCCGATCGCCAATAGCGGCCCCTGGCTGGTACTGCTGGCCGCCACGCTCTGGGGGACCACCGGCACCGCCCAGGCTCTGGCCCCGATTGGGGCCGAACCGGCGGCGGTCGGAGCGCTGCGCCTGGCGGTGGGAGGGGCGGGCTTGCTGGTGATCGCCCTCTGGCGCGGCCAACTCGGCAGCCTGAAAAACTGGCCGGTGGCGGTAACCCTGTGCGCCGCCGGCTTCACGGCTGCCTACCAGGTGCTCTTTTTCGCCGCCGTCGCCCGCACCGGCGTTGCCGTCGGCACCATTGTCGGCGTCGGCAGCTCCCCCGTCGCCGCCGGGGTATTGGGCTTGGTGTTTCGGGGGGAGCGGCCCGGGCGCCGCTGGTTGGTGGCCACGGTCTTCGCCGTTGCGGGCTGCAGCCTGCTGGCGGCTACGGGCGGCAGCGTCGATGTCGACCCCCTCGGCATCGCCATGGCGGTCGGCGCCGGCGCCTCCTACGCCACCTACACCCTCGCGATCAAGGGGCTGCTCGAAGGGCACTCCCCCGATGCGGTCATGGCGGTTGTCTTCTGTCTGGGCGGGCTGATCCTGCTGCCCCTGCTCTTCTCCGTCGACCTGCACTGGCTCGCCCAGCCCCGCGGCCTGGCCGTGGCTCTGCACCTCGGGTTGGTGGCCACGGCTCTCTCCTACTTTCTCTTTGCCCGCGGGCTGCGCAGTGTCCCGGTCGCGACGGCGGTCACCCTCTCGCTGGCCGAGCCCCTGACCGCTGGCCTGTTGGGAATCCTCGTTCTGGGAGAACGCCTGACAGTGCCCGCCTTCATCGGCATCGGCCTGCTCTTCACCGGGCTGGCCATTCTGGCCCTGGGGGCTCGGCGGCTCCCCCGCTATGAAGAAGCCTGAACAGCGACACATCGCCACCAAAGGCCGGGAGACCTCGATGGTCGATCAGAAAAAAGCGTATCTTTTTGCCCTTGCCGCCGTGCTGTTCTGGTCGACGGTGGCCTCGGCGTTCAAACTCTCGCTGCGCACCCTGACCCCCGCCGAACTGCTCCTCTATGCCGGGCTGACCTCTACCCTCGTTCTCGGTCTCATTCTCCTTTTTCAGGGCAAGCTGGGAGACGCTCTGAGCGGGGCGCCGCGGCACTATCGCACCGCCCTCAAGCTCGGGCTGCTGAACCCTTTTCTCTACTACCTGATTCTTTTCAAGGCCTACGATCTGCTGCCCGCCCAGGAAGCCCAGCCGCTCAACTACACCTGGGCGATCACCCTCACCCTGCTGTCGATTCCGCTGCTGAAACAGAAAATCACCGGCAGGGAAATCGCGGCCGTGGTGGTGAGCTATGTCGGCGTGGTGGTCATCTCGACCCGGGGAGCGTTCTTTCGCCTGCACTTCACCAATCCGTTCGGCGTTGCACTCGCCCTCGGCAGCACGGTCATCTGGGCCCTCTACTGGATCTATAACACCCGGGACGGCCGCGACCCGGTGGTGGCGCTTTTCCAGAACTTTTTCTTCGGCGCGCTCTTCATCCTCGCCTATTGCGCCTTGACCTCCCAGCTTCGCCTGCCGTCCTACCAGGGACTGCTCGGTGCGGTTTACGTGGGCGTCTTTGAAATGGGGATCACCTACGTGCTGTGGTTGCAGGCGCTGCGCCTTTCGGAAAATACCGCCAAGGTCGGCAACCTGATCTTTCTCTCCCCCTTTCTGTCCCTGGTGTTCATCCACTTTCTGGTCGGCGAAACCATCTACCCGTCGACCTACGCCGGCCTGCTGCTGATCGTGGCCGGCCTCTTTATCCAACGCTTCGGGGTGGGCGGGCTGCGGAGGAAATCGTCCCGGTGAGGCCAAAATCGGTGGAGGGAAAGGGAGAGGACGCTCCAAACGGACATCGAAGTGATTGCGGTCTGTTGGCAAGGGAGGAATTACCATGATTTGTCGTTACGGTCTGCTGGTCCTGTTGATCGCCTTACTGGGCGGTTGCGGTGGGGGGAGCGATCACCGGGATATCGGTCCCGGCGGGAGTTCCCCGGATCTGTCGGATACCGTCGTTTATTCCGCCGACAGCCCGTACCAGGGGGTCCTAAAAGGGTGCGCGACGGCCTCCTCGGGGAATTTATGCAGCATGACGACCCTGCCGCTCATCGGGCAGCAGGTGGGCTCGCCGACGGTCGACGACGTCATGAACCGGGTGCTGGTCTCCGACCGGTGGATGGGCGATCGCTTCCGGGAGGTTCTCGAAAACCTGCCCCCCGATATTCTCCAATTGTTGAAGGGAGTGACCGCTGTCGTCATCGACGGCGACATCCGCCCTTCCTTCTATTCGAGCGATACCGCCGCCATCTATCTCGACCCGAAAGATCTCTGGCTGACGAATGAAGAGAAGGCAACCATCGCGCAGGCCCCCGATTATCGCACCGACTACGGCGCCAAATTGCAATTCGAACCGCTCTGGCGCTATGTTCGCGACAACGCCTACGCCTATGCTTCCTATTCTCTGACCGGCACCGAAACGCGCCAACTGAGTGATATTCTCTACCCGATGGCGCGTGTGCTCTATCACGAACTGGCCCACGCCAACGATTTTCTGCCTCCCGCGCGCATTGCCGCTCTCGACCGTCAACAGACTCCCCGCGAGGCAAGCCGGGAACTTACTCCGCAGAGCGTTTCGGCGGGCCTGGAGGCCTCGTATCCGCGCACATCCACCGTGTGGTTCGACCTGGCGCGGGTGCTCTACTTCGGCGACTCCCCCTCGGCCGACCTGATCGACCTGACCGGAGAGGCTGCCGGAGCCGATTTCGCGGCCGATGTGGCGAACGATCCCTACGGCTATGCGACCCGTTACGAGGATCTCGCCATGCTGTTCGAGGAAACGATGATGAAGGTTCACTTCGACATCGATCGCGACGTCGCCTTCACGTCCCGTCCGCCGGCAACTGCCGACGCCTGTTCAGACTATGTGGTTCAGTGGGGGGAAAGGGATCGGATCGGCGATGCAGCCGTCAGGAAGAGGGCGGCCTTTGTGGCCTCGCACATTCTCCCCGGCGAAGACCTGTCGGCCTTTTTCGCCGATCTGCCGGCACCGACCCTGATGAGTGTGGGCCGCGATTGGTGCCGGAATCTGGTCCTCGGCCCGGCGGCCCAAACGATGGCGGTGCCGAGCGGGGTCCTCAGGGTGCCGCAATCGGATCGGTTGCCGCCGCATTGAGGCCCCGTCAGCCGCTGTTTTTCCTGGGAAACGAGTCAGAACAGGTGAAAGCTGGGGGGATGGTCGCCATGTGCCGCCGAAACTCCCTTGTGCCGAACGAGCGTTCACCCTTGGCATCGCCTTACCCTCCTGTCCGACCCTGTTCTCCTTGCCGACACGGAACTTCTTGCCGCGGCCGGAAAAGAAAAGTTCCAAATCGTCAACCCCAATCCCCCACGACACCACCCGGTTCGGGTTGAAAAATCTTGACCGATGGCGGATCAAAGGGGTAGGGTGGCGCATTAGAATTTTTTCGTTGCTCTTTTTCGGGGGGAAAAGTTGGCGTTTCCGGATTGTGGAGGGAAAATCAGAAATCATCGAAGGGCCGCTTCGACCGCCTCAGGGCGCGCGAAGCGGCCCTTTTGCGTTTTCCCCTCAGAGCCCGTCCGCCGGGCTCTTGACCGCCAGGCCCGGTTTGTTGAGGACGTGGGTGTAGATCATGGTCGTCGAGACGTCGCTGTGGCCGAGCAGCTCCTGCACGGTACGGATGTCCGAGCCCGATTCGAGCAGGTGGGTGGCGAAGGAGTGGCGCAGGACATGGGGGGAGACCGGTTTGGCCAGCCCGGCGCGCCGGGCGGCCAGGCGGATGGCCTGTTGAACCGCCCGCTCGTGAACATGGTGTCGCCGCACCTTCTTGCAGTCGGGGTCGACGCCGACGCTTCCCGCGGGAAACACGTACTGCCATCCCCACTCCCGGCCCGCGGCCGGGTACTTGCGGGCCAGGGCAGGCGGCATCCAGACATCACCAAGCCCGGCCGCAAGGTCCTCGACATGGAGCGTCCGCACTTTTTCGAGGTGGCCCAGAAGCTGCTCGCGGTATCGTTCAGGAAAGACGGTGATACGATCCTTCTCCCCCTTGCCGTCGCGCACGACGATCTGTCCCAGGTCGAAATCGGCATCCTTCACCCGCAGCCGCAGACACTCCATAAGCCTCAACCCGGATCCGTACAGCAACCCCGCGATCAGCGCATACGAGCCGCTCAGGGGGACCAACAGGCGTTTTACTTCGTCGCGGGAGAGAACCACCGGAAGTTTTTTCGGCTTTTTGGCCCGGGCGAACTCCCCGATATCGCCTAGCGGCCGGTGCAATACCTGCTCGTAAAGAAAGACCAGGGCGTTCAGCGCCTGATTCTGCGTGCTGGCCGCCACTTGCCGGTGCTCGGCAAGATGGCTCAGGAAATCCCGTACCGCGGCGCCATCAAGTTGGAGTGGATCGATGTGGTCGTGAAATCTGAGGTAATGCCGCATCCAGTATAGATAGGACTTTTCGGTGCGCAAGGAGTTGTGCCGCAAACGCATTTCCGTGCGGACCTTTGCGGCCCATGGACCGTCCGGTTTTCTGGGAGGAATGGGGCTTTCCGGCGTGGGTGGAATCGAGGAAGCGGCAGGGTCCGCGATGGGGTCTTTCCTGCCGGAGGCATCGGCCCCGTCGTCAAGTCGCAGGTAATCGTCGCAGAGCAGTCGCACGGCTTCCTCGGCTTGTTTGATCTGCCAGTCCTGAAGGGATGGATTGCTCTTGAGGTTGCCCAGAAAAGCGAGAACATGCTGCGGTGTACGCGACCGGAGGCTCACGCCGCGGAAGGCCTTGGCGAAGGAGAGGGACCAGTGTTCATACCATTTAATGAGCTTGGATTCGATCCCCTTGTCGGCGAGAAAGGTGCGATATCCTGCCCAAAAGGCGGACAGGCGATGGCTGGCTTGAGTATCGGAAGAAAATCTTTTCATGAGTCCCCCTCTCTGATACACTCCCCTTCAATCGGCTGGCCGCACCATTGAGGCCTGGCTTATCCAATAACACGAATTGTCGTTTTATTCAATAACGCGAATTTCGTCTAATCCCTGTTAGCTGCAAAGAATGAGGAATATGTATTTATACAAATATGTTTCAAAGAGTGTACTTGATAAGATAATCGAAAAAAAAATGATCAGGTTTACTCAAACTTGTTATCTAAACGACCCTTACGAAGGCCACATATATGAGGACCCTTCAAATGAATTTGAATTAGAACCTTATTTTAAAAAGCAAATTGAATCTGGCGAAATTTTAGCAAAAGAAATTCGCCAGCTTCAAATTGAAAGCATCAGTAATGATCCATCAAGAGTGGCGAATGCTGTTGCCAAAGCAAAGCATGATTTCGATCATAAATATGGCGTGCTGTCCTTGTCGAGAAATCCGCGTTCTCTTCTTATGTGGGCACATTACGCAGAAAACCACAAAGGCTGTGTTGTCGAGTTAAATAAAAATAGTCTTCCAAAAGTAAGGAAAAGTTTGGTGACGTTTTGTTTGATGTCAATAACGGGTCGGTTGTTTACTCTTCGATTAAGGGAGACAATTACATTAGACCAAAACTTACGTCATCACAGATTGGCTTGAATATTAAAGCATGATCCAAAAAAAAATTTATCGTGTCTAATAAATAAAAAGTCTTGAGTGGGCATATGAAGAGGAAGTAAGGATAATTAGAGATCTAAGCCTTAATGGCCATGATGAAATAATTAAATTTGAAAAAACGGGTGAAGATTTATGCTTGTACAGACTTGAGCCAGGTTGTATTTCTTCAATAATTTTAGGAGCCCGGTTTAATGACGATGCCTTACAGTCAAAAATTGAAGCTAATTGCATCAAAATTAAACAAGCAGAGATTTCGAAAGAAAGATTTGAATTATTAATTCGTGACAAACAAAGCAGCTAACAAAAATTTGAACCGGACTGTCAAACGCGAGGTGATTCGCGAAAAAGTCTCTGCTAGGTTTCGCGGCACAGCGCAGCCGGTTAAATCGATCCGTTATATTTCAAAAGGATTAATTCTACTAAAGATAAAATACTTAATTGTTTTAAGAATTTTATGTCTTCACATAAACACGAACTCAAAGCTGAAAGTCCAATTATAGAGAATCCATACGCGCCATATGTTCCAACCAAATGGAATAAGACACTTGTCTTAGCAGAGGCGCAAAATCTCTCCATGAATCACGAAAGTTATGTTGCGCAATTGAAATCTTACGATTTTCCAAATCAAGCTTTCAGACTCAAAGACCCTTCTGACTTGGGTATTCTTCCAGGGGATTACCACTCCTTAAAGTTGGCAATAGAGGTCGGAATGGAAGCAGACCACAGAGAAGTCGCAGTTTCGAATGCCTGCTTTTGGTCTCAACGGAAAAAAAGACGGAAATAATGCCAACCCATCTGAAAACTACAACAACTGTCATCATGCTTTGGAATGAACTAGTCATTTTAATAAAGCCAAAAGTGATTATTACTATAGGAAAAATTTCTAAAATATAATAGAACAAACAACCCTAAATGAAATAAAACACGTAAATTTGTGCCATCCATCGAGTAACTATCTTTCGCGATTTTCCGGACTTATAACAGAAGAAACTATTCTTGAAAGATTTCCTAAGTAAAAAGAATAGATTTCAAATATCCAGAGTGGATGCAAAACGGAAACTATCGACAAAATAAACTTTTTTATGCCGTACATGCACTTAGCAAATTGAAATAAATATAACAATTTAATGAACCGGACTGTTGATACATGTGCGATTCTCGAAGGTCTCGCGAGCTTCAACGTCACGTCGCAGCCGGTTATCACTAACCGTTAACCCGCAGGAATTAAACATGAAAATTCAATTTTCCGACATCGAAGATGCGTTCACATTTGTAAGCTTTGGTGCCCCCTGCGAGCATTTTGCTTATCTAAATATAAAAACTGGTGAAACATATTATGTCTCAGAACTAGGCGACTCTGATGAAGAATTACCAGAAGATCTTTATGAAAATGAGGACTATATTGAAATTCCACATAAAAACGAACTCAAATTAGGTCGTAATTTGGTTTACGATTTTATCGGAAACAGGCTTCCAGAAGAATTCGATAAGGTGCAAAGAATCTTTCAGAAAAAGGGCGCATATTCACGATATAAGGATCTACTTGAGAAGAAAGGCTTATTGGACGAGTGGCATCAATTTGAAGAAGTGCAAACAGAAAAAGAACTTCGAAATTGGTGCAAATTCAAAAAAATCGAAATTGCGGGTTAACCAAACAATGAACCGGACTGGTGATACAGGGGCGATTCTCGAAAAGGTCGCTACTGATTTGTTTCGGTTCGTCGCAGCCGGTTATCTCAACCGTTAGAAATTGAAATGAAATTTAAATCTACTCTATTGCGATTTTTGCTCGGCAGAGAAAAAAGTTTCAAAAAAATTGATGAAACTTTTGAGTATTCTATATTCAAATGTATTGATTGTGGTGCCATTTCAAAGGTACATAAAAATTACGGTAGCATGCATGTGGTATGCGGATGTGGAAATAAATTAAATATATATACTGGTAGAAATTTACATAAAAAAAAGAACAAACAAAATAAAACGCAAAACTCAAAAAATGAAGGTGCCAGAAATCAAAATAAGCGAAAAGACAAGTTAGATATTTTCAATCGTAACATTCATAATGACTTAATGTATTTGGCAGAGAAACTTTGGAACAAAAGGGATATCAGAAAACAGCTGAAATTAAAAAAAGTAGAAAAATATTTAAAGGTGGAGACCCAAGATTGGGTTGTGAAAAGGCATTAAGATATCTTCAAGAGTTTTGCGATCTGAATAAATCAACAATTAGACTCACATTTGAACAACTTACTTCCGAAAAAACTTTAAAAACAAAAGGTAATTCGCCATCAGTTCTTGGAACCACCTATACTATTCCTATGGGTTTGAAGATCTTTTATACCTCACCGCAATCCGGCGCGGCCTGCGCCGTGGTCCGCTTCCCGCCGACCAGGTGGCGATGCTGCGCGGCCGCCTGGCCACCCACCCGCGCCACCTGATCCCCGCCCGGTCCCGCCTGCCGCACCCGGAACAGATCGACCTGTTCGTGCGAAACGTGGAGAAGGAGTTCGGCTCGGTGGTCCGCGTCCCGGACACCGCTTCCATACCCGGCGTCGTGGCCGACTACCTGTCGGCGCAGAACCTGCCCAGCCAGCTCGTCATGGCGCCGCATCCGGAGCTGCAGGAGATCGACTGGTCCGCCCGCCCGCTGCTGACCATCCGCGAGGGCAGGGCGGAACCCACCGACGCCGTCAGCGTCCAGCACGCCTTCGCCGCCATCGCCGAAACCGGCACGCTGATGCTGCCCAGCGCCCCCGAACGGCCTACCACGCTCAATCTGCTGGCCGACACCACGATCGTCGTGCTGCGCGCCTCCCGCCTGGTCGGCGCCTATGAGGAAGCCTGGGACCTGCTGCGGGCCGAGCGGGGCGGGATGCCGCGGAACGTGATGCTGGTGACGGGGCCGTCGCGCTCGGCCGATATCGAACAGACGCTGGAACTGGGCGCCCACGGCCCGCGCCGGCTGCACGTGGTGCTGCTGGAGGACACCGGTGACACCGACGGATGACCCTGCCGCGGACGGCCGAACCGCCCCGCGCATCGCGGCCGGCCCGGAACGGTTCGGCGGCGCTGGACCCGGTGGCACTCGCGAGAGTAGTGCTGGCGCCGCCATGGCCCGAACCGCGTCACTGACCCGCACCACTTCCGAGACCGATATCAGCCTGACCCTGTCGCTGGACGGCACGGGCCAGGCCGAGATCAGCACCGGCATCGGATTCCTCGACCACATGCTGACCGCGCTGACGCGGCACGGCCTGTTCGACCTGACGGTGCGCGCCAAGGGCGACCTGCACATCGACTTCCACCACACCACCGAGGATGTCGGCATCGTGCTCGGCCGCGCCTTCGCCCAGGCGCTGGGTGACAAGCGCGGCATCCGCCGCTTCGGCCACGCGTTGATCCCGATGGATGAGGCACTGGCCGAGGCCGCGGTGGACCTGTCCGGCCGGCCGTTCCTGGCCTGGAACGTCGACTTCCAGCGCCCCAAGATCGGCGAGATGGACACCGAACTGTTCGAGGAGTTCTCCGCGCCTTCGCCATGAGCGGCCTGCTGACCCTGCACCTGACCCGCCGCGCCGGCCACAACGCGCACCACGTGGCGGAGTCCTGCTTCAAGGCCACCGCGCGCGCCCTGCGGATGGCGGTCGAACCGGATCCCCGCGCCGGTGACGCGATCCCATCCACCAAGGGTGCGCTGTGACCGCTGGGTGGCGAAATCGCGGGTTGCACATGGTCCGCATGCAGCCAGGGGAAGCCGTGGGTCGCGGGCTGGGGCCCGTCGTTGGGCGCGCGTTCGGCGCGGCCCGAGGGCCTGCCACAATGCAGTGGCAGTGACGGCCACCCCCGGCGGCCCGCGTGATGCGATTCTGGACCATCCACATGCGTGCCAACGCCCCGCCGGTCCTGGTGCGGGAGGGTTTTTCCTGGACGGCTCTGCTGTTCGGCCCGCTCTGGCTGGCCTGGCACCGCGCCTGGATTCCCGCCGCGCTGGACCTTGCGGCCAGCATCCTGATCGGCGTGCTGACCTCCGAGCCTGCCACCGCGGTGACCGTTGCTGGGCCAGGCGGTCCTGATCGGCCTGTCCGGCGATGACCTGCGCCGCTGGTCGGTGCGCCTGCACGGCTACCAGTTCACCCACGTGATTGCCGCCGCCACCGAGACCGAGGCGCTCGGCCGCCTCCTCGCCCGCCGCCCCGACCTGGCGGGCCGCTTCCTGCCGCCGGAGCACGCATGATGAAGATCGCCGTGGTGGACTACGGCAGCGGCAATCTTGCCTCCGCCTCTCGCGCACTGGCTCTGGCGGCGGAACGCGCCGGCCTGGAAGCCGAGGTCGCCGTCACCGCCGACCCCGCCTATGTCGCCGCCGCCGACCGCGTCGTTCTCCCCGGCCAGGGCGCCTTCGCCGACTGCGCCCGTGGCCTGTCGGCCGTCACCGGCATGCGGGAAGCGATCGAGCGCGCCACCGACGACGGCACCCCGTTCTTCGGCATCTGCGTCGGCATGCAACTGATGGCGCAGCGCGGGCTGGAGCATGAAATCATGCCCGGCTTCGGCTGGATCAAAGGCGACGTCGCCGAAATGCCTGCCCCCGGCCTGCGCCTGCCGCAAATGGGCTGGAACGCACTGGATTTCCGTCCCGGCGCGCATCCGCTGCTGGACGGGCTGGTCCCCGGTGACCACGTGTATTTCGTGCACAGCTACGCCCTGGCGGACGCCGACCCGGCGCAGGTCATCGCCACAACCGATTACGACGGCCGGTTGTCGCCTTCGTCGCCGCCGGCAACCGCTGCGGCACTCAGTTCCACGTCGAAAAGAGCCAGGAAGTGGG
>CAWANI010000017.1:0-50000 GCA_963783365.1 uncultured delta proteobacterium
GGAGTGCAGATGCGTAAGCTGGTGGAGAAACTTACCTATAGAGAATAGGGCAGAAAAAACTCGAAAATGAACGCCATCCCTTCTTTCAGGCTCACCCTCCCGAGAGAAGCCCCTGGAGATCAACAATCGCACTCTCACGCGGGGAATACGCAAACCCTGCAGGTCAACGTAGGGTGGGCCACGTGATCCGTCCTGCCGCCACTGTCACCTGGAAGTGGGTCCGGGACGGAGCGAGGTCATGACTCCACAGACGATGCAGGCGGTTAATCCATTAGACCCATCGCGCCTCGTTCCAGTGGATCGACATCACCGGAGGGGCTCCCGAACTCCTCCCCGACCTGCCGTCTCTGCTCAAAGAGCTCGCTGCGGCAACGCCCCGGCTGATGCGGCGCTCCAACCTGACCGCCTTGAGAGTGGAAGAGGGGTTATATCTGCTGATACCACCTCTGCCGGGACCTCCACGCAAATTTACAACATCCCTCTGGCGTCAGCCTTCGCCTAACAATAGCGCTGCGGGGGGGAGGGGTCGGGGAAAAGAGCCTCACTGCGCCGCGTCGCCTCAACGGATCCCGGCTATGGTCGAAAGGAAAAGCTGTCTGGAACTGGATCTGGTGGCCAACCCCTGCGGAAAAATTTCTGCTGCCGGACCAAGAGGAAACCGAGCGGCGGGTCTCGCCGCGCCTTGACCGGAGCGCCTCGGCATCGAATTCAATCATCTCTATCTTTTTGCCTATGGGCCCCGGGGCGGGTACGGGTTGGCTCGAACTTCAGGCAACTATACCGACGACACGGCCTGACTGTTCCTGGCCTTCAATCCCAATGCTCAATGGGGCCACGTGCCGCACCCTGGTATCGGTTGCCTGGGACGGCAGGCGCTCTACGATTGCGCATTCAACCTGGCGGCTGAGCCTCCCATGACCGGCCTTAGAGTACAGGTGATGGAGACCGGGAACTTGGTTTGCCTGCCCTCGGTATCCCATCGCTACTGGTGGAGCACTGTTAGACAGGTGCTGCGGCTCCGGCTTCACATGAGGGGACAAGATCGCGACCTAGTTGAGGTCGCCGAAAGGAAGGGACCAATGCAGATCGAGCTTATACGGGGGGGTCGAAGAGACAGCCCCCGGGGGTAGACTCGATTCCAACGGCTATATTTCGTGCTAGAAAAACGAGCTTGACCAACGAGCTCATCCGGGAAGGAGGTGAAAAAGATGAGGAAACTGGTATCGCTGCTCACAGCGATGGTTCTGGCGGTCTCCCTTTCCGCGTGTGCGGGTATGCACCACGAGAAGGAAAAGACCATGATGTCAAAGCCCTGCCTGCGGGTATGAATTCAACGGTGCCCGTTCCCATGGTGGGCCCTAGGGAGAATCTAGCAGTCGACCGTAGGACAGAAAAGGGTCCCGATTCGGAAAGAAGAGCCTTCTCCCATGAATGACCCGAGGTTCAGGAAAGGCAAACATTGTAAAAAGGACCTTTTCCGGACTGAATCAAGGCAAAAATCCAGCCCGGGCTTAGATAAAGGGCCCGGGCTCGATGTCCTCTCCGTAATCGACCGACTTTTTGGCAAAGGAGCCAAACCGGAGAGGCTTTTCTCCGGGCCCGCATTCCATGAGAAGAAACTGGAGGGCTCATGAAAAGCCCGCGTGCAAAGAGTTCTTATCCTTTTGCTGCTCGGCGGCCTGACTGCTGCCTTCTTTGCCTCCGACCTGCAACACGACGTCACATTCACCTATCTCAAATCGAGCCGGCACGCCTTTTCCCGATTCTACGCCGCCCACCGATTACCGCCCATCATGGGGACCGATCAATGCCGTACCTCACCTCGGACAATCTCTGGGAACTGCGGCGGCGACTCGAACGCCTGGTCGTTCTTGGTGGCGACCCGATCGGCTGCGAGCTGGCCCAACCTTCGCCCGCTTCGGCAGTAACGTGACCCTGATGTAGACGGCGGATCGCCCGCCGGGACGGAAGGACGAGGAAGTTCGACATTGGTGCAGGGGCAGTCCTGCGAAGTGACACGATTTCCCTTCCGGAAACTCGACCGGGCCATCGCCGATGAAGAAGAGACGGTTTCGTCAAGGTGCTCACCAAACCGGGAAGGACAGAATTCTCGGCGTCACCATCGTCGCCCCCCACGCCGGCGACCTGCTGGCCGAGTACGTCCTGGCCATGCGCCACGGCCTGGGTCTGACCAAGATCCTCGCCACCATCCACCCCTACCCCACCCTGGCCGAGGCCAACAAGGCGGCGGCCGGCGCCTGGAAAAGGGCCCACCTCCCGCAGGGGCGCTGCGCTGGCTGGCGCGCTACCACAGCTGGCGACGGGGCTGAAAAGAGAATCGACACGGAGGATCGATGCGACAAAAGAAGATCACCTTTCCCGGTGCCGAGGGGGCGAAACTGGCGGCGGTGCTCGACCTTCCCGAAGACGAGAATCCCCTCGCCTTCGCCCTCTTCGCCCACTGCTTCACCTGCGGCAAGAACCTGGCCGCCGCGGCCCACATCGCCCACGCCCTGAGCCAGCGGTGCATCGCCGTTTTGCGCTTCGACTTCGCCGGCCTCGGCGAGAGCGACGGCGAGTTCGCCGACACCACCTTCTCCTCCGACATGGCCGACCTGGTCGCCGCCGCCCGCTACCTGCAGGAGCACCATCAGGCCCCGCGCATCCTCATCGGCCACTCCCTCGGGGGCGCTGCAGTCCTGGCGGCTGCAGCGGATATCCCCCGGCACCGCCGTGGTCACCATCGCCGCCCCCGGCCATCCCCGCCACTGCGCAACCTGCTCGCCGGGTCCCGGGAGCGAGATCGAACAAACGGGCCAGGCGCAAGGTGAAGATCGCCGGGCGCACCTTCACCCTGAAAAAATCCCTCCTCGAGGACCTGGAAGGGCAGGACCCGGGGAACGGATCCGCCGCCTGCAGCGCCGCGCTGCTGGTCATGCACTCGCCGCGCGACACTGGTGGTGGGGATCGACAATGCCGCCGACATCTACCGGGCGGCACTGCACCCGAAGAGCTTCATCTCCCTCGACCCTGCCGATCACCTCCTCTCCCGGGCGGCGGACGCCCGCTACGCCGGGGAGATGATCGCCGCCTGGGCGGGGCGGTTCCTGGCAACCAGTCCCGGCGGAGGCCGACCGCCGAGGCCATCGACAACCGGGTGACGGCGCGCAGCGGGCCTCAGGGGTTCTACACCGACCTCTTCGTCAACGGCCACGCCCTGGCCGCCGACGAGCCGGAGTCCTACGGCGGCAGCGGTCTGGCCCCCTCCCCCTACGACTACCTGCTCGCCGCCCTGGGCGCCTGCACCGGCATGACCGTGCAGATGTACGCCCGGCGCAAGCAGTGGCCGCTGGAGGCGGCGGTGGTGCGCCTGCGCCACGAGAAGATCCACGCCGAGGACTGCGAGCACTGCGCCGAAAACGGCGGCAAGATCGACCGCTTCGAGCGGGAGCTCGAGTTGCAGGGGGAGCTGAGTGTCGAGCAGCGCCGCCGGCTGATGGAGATCGCCGAGAAGTGCCCGGTGCATCGCACCCTGCACTCGGAGGTAAAGATCGAATCCTGGCTGAAAGAAGACGGCGGGGAGGTATGAATCGTTTCGGAAACGTGCCGATAGGATCCCTCCAACAGATTGCACCGCGGAGGATCTGTCTAGGGAATTGGCTGATAATGTGCTAGGATGCGGTGACCTGCAATCTTGAATCCTCTCCTCCATTTCCCGGCGACATGGAGGAGAATCCGTCATTCCCCGCCAAGGAGCCTGCCGATGGAACCAGAGATCTCCCGCTTTATCCTCGATAAGGATCGCGCCGTCCTGCTCGTTGTGGACGTGCAGGAAAAACTGATTCCAACCCTGCCCGAAAAGGCCTACCGGCGCACCTGAGAGCCTCCGATTTCTACTCAAGGGGGCTCGTCTACTCGACATCCCGGTTGTCGCGACGAACAATACCCCAAAGGGCTGGGACACACCACGCCGGAGCTGGCTGCCACCGAGGCGGACAAGACAATCGAAAAGGTCAGTTTCAGCTGCTGCGGCGAGCCGGCTTTCCTGGAGTTTCTCGAAGAGCGGGGACGCTCCCAGGCAATCCTGACCGGAATGGAAGCCCACGTCTGCGTTTACCAGAAGCGCTGGGCCTGCTGGAAAGAGGCTTCCAGGTGCACGTGGTGCGTGACGCGGTCATCTCCCAAAACAAACGCAACGCCCGCAACGCTCTGGAGCTGGCGGCGCAAGCAGGGGCGATTGTCACCACCGCGGAAACGGCGCTTTTCCAGATGGTCAAAAGCTCTGCGGCACCGGAGTTTAAAGGCCTCTCCCGGCTGTAAAAGAGTTCAGGGAAAACCCGCGATGAAGGAGCCGATCGCCGACCTGCTCGATCATCTCCTGCTGGAGCGCCTGGAGGAAAATCTCTTCCGTGGGGACAGCCGCGTATGGTTACCGGAGTGTTTTCGGAGGCCAGGTTCCCTCGGTCAGGCTCTGACAGCCGCCGCCCGCACCGTGGAAGGACGTCTGGCCCATTCGTTTCACGCCTATTCCTGCTGCCGGCGACACGCAAGCCCCGATCATCTACGATGTCGAGCGGATTCGGGACGACGGGTTACACCACCAGACAGGTGGTGGCGATTCAGCACGGCCAGGCGATTTTCAACATGGCCGCCTCATTCCAGATACGGGATGAGGGAATCGGCATCAGGCAGAAATGCCCTGCGTCCCGGAGCCGGAAGAGCTGCGGAGCAAAGCGGAATTGAACCAGCGGGCGGCCCAAAACGCCCCGGAAAAGGTACGCAGTTTCCTCCTGCCGCAGCTGCCGATCGAATTCGGCCCGTCCGCCCCACCGATCCGCTCCATCCGCAACCGCAGCCCCCGGCAGCAGATGTGGTTGCGGGCCGTCGGCCCCTTGCCCGATGACCCGCAAATTCACCAGGCAATCCTGGCCTATGCCTCGGACTTTCCCCTTTTGGGGACCGCCCTATTACCCACGGCCTTTCCTTTCTCCAGAAAGGGACCGGGCTGCGAGCCTCGATCACGCCATGTGGTCTCACCGTGATTTTCGGGCGGACGAGTGGCTTCTCTACGCGATGGAGAGTCCGAGCGCCTCCAATGCCCGCGGATTGAGCTGGGGCCGATTTTTTTCCCGCGACGGCGAACTCGTTGCCTCGACGGCCAGGAAGGGATGATCCGGCGGCCCTGAGCGGGGCCTACGCCCCGGCTAATTTCTTCGCGATTTCGGCAACATGCCGCCCCTGAAAACGGGCGATGGCCAGCTCGTTCTCGCTCGGCTGGCGACTGCCGTCGGCCCCTGCCAGCGTGGTGGCACCATAGGGGGACCCTCCCGTCACCTCGTCCATCACCATCAGCCGCTGCTCGGTGTACGGAACGCCGACAACGATAAATCCCAAGTGAAGCAACGTGCTGTGAAAACTGGTAATCGTCGTCTCCTGGCCGCCGTGCTGGGTGCCGGTGGAAGCGAACACGCTGCCGAGCTTGCCGACCAGGGCCCCTTTCAGCCACAGCCCGCCGGTCTGGTCGAGAAAATTGCGCATCTGGGCGCACATGTTGCCGAAACGGGTGGGCGTGCCGAAGATCACGGCGTCGGCTTCGGCCAGTTGCTCCGGACGAGCGACCGGAACGTGGGCAAAGGCTACCCGGGCGGCTTTCGCACCGGATTTCTCGAGGACGGCATCGGGAACGAGTTCCGGCACCTGCATGAGAACGGCTTCCGCGCCATCGACCTCGCCGACGCCGGCGGTCACGGCCTCTGCCATCCGGTAAATATGGCCGTACATGCTGTAAAAGACGATCTGCACTTTAATACTTTTCATAAACCCTCCCGGAAAAACGGTCGCCGCCAGCATCCTTATGACGGCCTCCTGGTTGATATCTGGAATAATATCACCAGCTTTCGTCGGTGCAACCGAACCGGAAGAGGCAGAGACGGAGTTTCGGGCGACAGGCCGCGACGGAGGAAGGCTCGCTGTCGCGACTTGCCGGCCCGTTGGCTTGTGATCTATTGAAATTCAGCTATTATTTGGCCTATGATTTCCAGATTAAAATTCCACTTTTCTCCATGGCGACGCGATGGTGCTCGCCAAACAGGTGAAGAACTCTGCACCCGGGCCTCCGGCGGTTCAGGCCCCTCGCGAACAGGATGGCCCACGCCACCCCATCTCTGCAGCTTTTCCCCCCGCCGCTGTCTCTCTTTACTCAGCCGCTAAACCGATGGTGCGATGACCATGAACGAATCGGGCGCCGCCAACCAGTCCGCCCGGGATTGGCAACCCAGTGTCAATCCCTGGCTCATCGCCGCTGCGGTGATGATTCCCACCTTCATGGAGGTGCTCGACACCACCATCGCTTCGGTGGCGCTGCCCCATATCGCCGGCAGCCTCTCGGCAACCACCGACGAGGCCACCTGGGTACTGACCAGCTACCTGGTCGCCAACGCCATCATTCTACCGGCCAGCGGCTGGTTCTCCCGTTACTTCGGCCGCAAGCGCTTTCTGATCGCCTGCATCATCATCTTCACCATCTCCTCCTTCCTCAGCGGCGCGGCCCTCTCTCTGGGAATGCTGATCGTCGCCCGCGTCCTGCAGGGGGCGGGCGGCGGAGCCCTGCAACCCCTCTCGCAGGCCATTCTCCTGGAGAGCTTTCCGCCCGAAAAGCGGGGGCAGGCGATGGCAGTCTTCGGGCTGGGGGTAGTCTGCGCACCGATTCTCGGGCCGACCCTCGGCGGCTGGCTCACCGACAACGCCTCGTGGCGCTGGGCCTTTTACATCAATATCCCGGTGGGGGTCATCGCCGTTCTGATGATCCTCGCCCTGATCGAAGACCCCCGTACATCCGCCATGCGCCCCGGCCGGGGCGCATCGACAGCCTCGGCTTCGGACTCATGGCCCTGTCCCTGGGGACCCTGCAGGTCATTCTCGACAAGGGCCAGCAGGAGGACTGGTTCTCGACGGCCTGGATCCGCTGGCTCGCCATCATCAGCGCCCTTTCCCTGATCCTGTTCCTGATCCGGGAACTGCGTATCAGGGATCCGATCGTCCATCTGCGCGTATTTCTCGACCGCAATTTCGCCGCCGGCACCCTGCTTATCACCCTCGTGGGCGTGGTCCTCTACAGCGCCATCACCATGATCCCGCTCTATCTGCAGACCCTGATGAACTATACCGCCCTGCAGAGCGGAATCGCCGTGGCCAGCCGGGGGGTCGGGGCGCTGATGACCATGCCGGTGGTCGGGTATCTCACCAGCAAGATCGATTTCCGCAAACTGGTCGGTTTGGGATTCTTCCTGGTCGCCCTCTCCCTGTGGATCATTGGCGGACTCAACCTCGACATCACCATGTGGGAAATCGCCTGGCCCTCCACCGGTGACGATGGAGGGCCAGGCGATCTCCCACATGGGATTCCAGGTTGAGCCCGCTGATGATCCACAGGGAGAGGGCGACCAGGAAGAAGCCACCGATCAGCTTGCGGAAATCGACCTTTCCGGTGAGATAGCCGACCACCGGCATCGTCATCAGCGCGCCGAGCCCCGCGTCGCCACGGCGATCCCGCTCTGCAGGGCCGTGTAATCCATCAGGGCCTGCAGTAGAGGGGGATCAGGGTAATGGCGCTGTAGAGGACCACCCCGACCAGGGTGATCAACAGGGTGCCGGCGGCGAAATTGCGGTCGAGAAAAACCCGCAGGTTGACAATCGGGCTCTCTGGTCACGCAGTTCGCGCAGGATCGAACAGCAGCAGCGAAAGAGCGCTGATACGGCGAGCCAGCGGATCCAGGCGGCCGAGAACCAGTCCTCCTGCTGCCCCTTGTCGAGGATGATCTGCAGCGTTCCCAGCCCGAGGGCCATGATGCCGAAACCGAGGCCGTCGATTCGCCGTGGCCGGAGCGCGTGGCGGATGTACGGGGGGTCCTCGACGAAGGCTGGATCAGGTGAACGGCGAGGACCCCCACCGGGATATTGATGTAAAAGGCCCAGCGCCACGAGTAGTTGTCGGTGAGCCAGCCCCCCAGAGTCGGCCCGACGATCGGCGCCACGACCACCCCCAGGCCGAAGGCGGCCATTGCCAGACCGCGTTTCTCGCGGGAAAGCTCTCCAGGAGGATCGCCTGGGAAAGGGGTTGCAAGGCCCCGCCGCCGGCTCCCTGCAGCACCCTGGCGACGACCAGCATGCCGAGGGAGAGGGCCGCGCCGCTCAGCAGCGACGCGAGGGTGAAGATGACGATGCAGGCGATGAGAAAGCGCTTGCGGCCGAAATAGATGGCCAGCCAGCCGCTGGCCGGCAAGATGATGGCGTTGGCGACCAGGTAGCTGGTCAGCACCCAGGTGGCCTCGTCGGTAGTCGCCGAGAGGCTGCCGGCGATGTGGGGAAGCGCCACCGAGGCGATGGTGGTGTCGAGCACCTCCATGAAGGTGGGAATCATCACCGCAGCGGCGATGAGCCAGGGATTGACACTGGGTTGCCACTCCCGGGCGGACTGGTTGGCGGCGCCCGATTCGTTCATGGTCATCGCACCATCGGTTAGCGGCTGAGTAAAGAGAGACAGCGGCGGGGGGGAAAGCTGCAGAGATGGGGTGGCGTGGGCCATCCTGTTCGCAGGGGCCTGAACCGCCGGAGGCCCGGGTGCAGAGTTCTTCACCTGTTTGGCGAGCACCATCGCGTCGCCATGGAGAAAAGTGGAATTTTAATCTGGAAATCATAGGCCAAATAATAGCTGAATTTCAATAGATCACAAGCCAACGGGCCGGCAAGTCGCGACAGCGAGCCTTCCTCCGTCGCGGCCTGTCGCCCGAAACTCCGTCTCTGCCTCTTCCGGTTCGGTTGCACCGACGAAAGCTGGTGATATTATTCCAGATATCAACCAGGAGGCCGTCATAAGGATGCTGGCGGCGACCGTTATTTCCGGGAGGGTTTATGAAAAGTATTAAAGTGCAGATCGTCTTTTACAGCATGTACGGCCATATTTACCGGATGGCAGAGGCCGTGACCGCCGGCGTCGGCGAGGTCGATGGCGCGGAAGCCGTTCTCATGCAGGTGCCGGAACTCGTTCCCGATGCCGTCCTCGAGAAATCCGGTGCGAAAGCCGCCCGGGTAGCCTTTGCCCACGTTCCGGTCGCTCGTCCGGAGCAACTGGCCGAAGCCGACGCCGTGATCTTCGGCACGCCCACCCGTTTCGGCAACATGTGCGCCCAGATGCGCAATTTTCTCGACCAGACCGGCGGGCTGTGGCTGAAAGGGGCCCTGGTCGGCAAGCTCGGCAGCGTGTTCGCTTCCACCGGCACCCAGCACGGCGGCCAGGAGACGACGATTACCAGTTTTCACAGCACGTTGCTTCACTTGGGATTTATCGTTGTCGGCGTTCCGTACACCGAGCAGCGGCTGATGGTGATGGACGAGGTGACGGGGGGCGGCCCCTATGGTGCCACCACGCTGGCAGGGGCCGACGGCAGTCGCCAGCCGAGCGAGAACGAGCTGGCCATCGCCCGTTTTCAGGGGCGGCATGTTGCCGAAATCGCGAAGAAATTAGCCGGGGCGTAGGCCCCGCTCAGGGCCGCCGGATCATCCCTTCCTGGGCCGTCGAGGCAACGAGTTCGCCGTCGCGGGAAAAAAATCGGCCCCAGCTCAATCCGCGGGCATTGGAGGCGCTCGGACTCTCCATCGCGTAGAGAAGCCACTCGTCCGCCCGAAAATCACGGTGGAACCACATGGCGTGATCGAGGCTCGCAGCCCGGGTCCCTTTCTGGAGAAAGGAAAGGCCGTGGGGTAAAAGGGCGGTCCCCAAAAGGGGAAAGTCCGAGGCATAGGCCAGGATTGCCTGGTGAATTTGCGGGTCATCGGGCAAGGGGCCGACGGCCCGCAACCACATCTGCTGCCGGGGGGGCTGCGGTTGCGGATGGAGCGGATCGGTGGGGCGGACGGGCCGAAATTCGATCGGCAGCTGCCGCAGGAGAAAACTGCGTACCTTTTCCGGGGCGTTTTGGGCCGCCCGCTGGTTCAATTCCGCTTTGCTCCGCAGCTCTTCCGGCTCCGGGACGCAGGGCATTTCGGCCTGATGCTCGATTCCCTCATCCCGTATCTGGAATGAGGCGGCCATGTTGAAAATCGCCTGGCCGTGCTGAATCGCCACCACCCGTCTGGTGGTGAAACTGCGTCCGTCCCGAATCCGCTCGACATCGTAGATGATCGGGGCTTGCGTGTCGCCGGGCAGCAGGAAATAGGCGTGAAACGAATGGGCCAGACGTCCTTCCACGGTGCGGGCGGCGGCTGTCAGAGCCTGACCGAGGACCTGGCCTCCGAAAACACTCCGGTAGCCGATACTGCGGCTGTCCCCACGGAAGAGATTTTCCTCCAGGCGCTCCAGCAGGAGATGATCGAGCAGGTCGGCGATCGGCTCCTTCATCACGGGTTTTCCCTGAACTCTTTTACCAGCTGGGAGAGGCCTTTAAACTCCGGTGCCGCAGAGGTTTTGACCATCTGGAAAAGCGCCGTTTCCGCGGTGGTGACAATCGCCCCTGCCTGCGCCGCCAGCTCCAGAGCGTTGCGGGCGTTGCGTTTGTTTTGGGAGATGACCGCGTCACGCACCACGTGCACCTGGAAGCCTCTTTCCAGCAGGCCCAGCGCTGTCTGGTAAACGCAGACGTGGGCTTCCATTCCGGTCAGGATTGACCTGGGAGCGTCCCCGCTCTTCGAGAAACTCCAGGAAAGCCGGCTCGCCGCAGCAGCTGAAACTGACCTTTTCGATTGTCTTGTCCGCCTCGGTGGCAGCCAGCTCCGGCGTGGTGTGTCCCAGCCCTTTGGGGTATTGTTCCGTCGCGACAACCGGGATGTCGAGCAGACGAGCCCCCTTGAGTAGAAATCGGAGGCTCCTCAGGGTGCGCCGGTAGGCCTTTTCGGGCAGGGTTGGAATCAGTTTTTCCTGCACGTCCACAACGAGCAGGACGGCGCGATCCTTATCGAGGATAAAGCGGGAGATCTCTGGTTCCATCGGCAGGCTCCTTGGCGGGGAATGACGGATTCTCCTCCATGTCGCCGGGGAAATGGAGGAGAGGATTCAAGATTGCAGGTCACCGCATCCTAGCACATTATCAGCCAATTCCCTAGACAGATCCTCCGCGGTGCAATCTGTTGGAGGGATCCTATCGGCGCGTTTCCGAAACGATTCATACCTCCCCGCCGTCTTCTTTCAGCCAGGATTCGATCTTTACCTCCGAATGCAGTGTGCGATGAACCGGGCACTTCTCGGCAATTTCCAGAAGCCGTCGACGCTGTTCGGTACTGAGGTCCCCCTGAAGCTCCAGCTCGCGCTCGAAGCGGTCGATCTTGCTCCCATTCTGATCGCAGGTTGCGCAGTCTTCGGCGTGGATCTTTTCATGGCGCAGGCGGACGACTGCCGCATCCACCGGCCACTTCTTGCGGCGGGCGTACATCTGCACCGTCATCGTAGTGCAGGCGCCGAGGGCGGCGAGCAGGTAATCGTAGGGAGAAGGTCCCAGGCCGCTTCCCCCGTAGGTTTCGGGTTCGTCGGCCGTCAGGGCGCGGCCGTTGACGAAGAGATCGGTAAAGAATCCCTGCGGGCCGGTGCGGGCGGTCACCCGGTTGTCGATCACCTCGGGGAAGGCCTTTTTCTCATCGCCCGTTGCCAGGTAGCGGCTGGCCCAGGCGGCGATCATGTCGCCGGCATAGAGGGCGTCCTCCCGCCGGCTGAGCAGATGATCGGCCGGATCGAGGGAGATGAAGCTCTTCGGATGCTTGGCCGCCTGGTAGATTTTTGCCGCGTTGTCGATGCCCACCACCGTGTCCCGGGGCGAGTGCATCACCAGCAGCGCGGCCTTGAGGCGGCCGATCTTTTCCCAGGAGTCCTGGCGTTGCAGATCGTCGAGAAAGGTTTTTTTGATGGTGAAGCTGCGGCCGGCGAGCTGAACGGTTGCTTCTCCCGTGCGTTCGATCCGCTCGCGGGAATCGGCGAGCAGGCTCTCGACATGACGGGGGTGGCCCGGGGCGCCGATGGTCGCCACGGCGAGTGCCGTGGGGATTTCGCCGGCGGCCTGCAACACGGCGGCCCCCCCGAGGGAGTGGCCGACGAGAATGCTCGGTCCCTGATAGTGCTCTTCGAGGTATCGGGCCGCCGCGATCAGGTCGCCCACGTCGGAGGAGAAGGTGGATTCGGCAAATTCCCCCTGACTCTCCCCGAGGCCGGTGAAGTCGAAGCGGAAAACGGCGATGCGCCGCCGGGTGAGTGCACGGGAGATGTTGACCGCGGCGGCGAGATTCTTGGTGCAGGTGAAGCAGTGGGCGAAGAGGGCGCAGGCGACGGGTTGTTCGTCCTCTGGCAGGTCGAGCAAGGCTGCGAGCTCTACCCCATCGGCGTTGGTGAAGGTGATTTTTTTCTGGCGCATGATTCCCCCTTTAATATCGGAACGACGGTTCGACTTCAGCCTCGCCGCCAGGAATGGTACTTCTCGATCAAGCGCAGGAGTCCCGCGGGCACGTGGCCCTTTTTCCATTCGCCGGCTACCGCCTTGTTGGCTTCGGCCAGGGTCGGGTAGATGTGGTTGGTGCTGAGAATTTTATTCAGGCCGGTGCCGTTTATCATCGCCCCGATGTACTCGGTGATGAGGTCGCCGGCATGGGTGCCGGCAATGGTGACGCCGAGAATTTTGTCGCTTCCCGGTTTGGTCAGCACCTTGACGAAACCGTACTCTTCTTCATCGGCCATGGTCCGGTCGAGTTTCCGGAAGGGAAATCGTGTCACTTCGCAGGACTGCCCCTGCACCAATGTCGAAACATCCTCGTCCTTCCGTCCCGGCGGGCGATCCGCCATCTCCATCTGGGTCACGTTACTGCCGAAGCGGGCGAAGGTCTGGGCCGGCTCGCAGCCGATCGGGTCGCCACCAAGAACGACCAGGCGTTCGAGTCGCCGCCGCAGTTCCCAGAGATTGTCCGAGGTGAGGTACGGCACTTGGTCGGTCCCCATGATGGGCGGTAATCGGTGGGCGGCGTAGAATCGGGAAAAGGCGTGCCGGCTCGATTTGAGATAGGTGAAGGTGACGTCGTGTTGCAGGTCGGAGGCAAAGAAGGCAGCAGTCAGGCCGCCGAGCAGCAAAAGGATAAGAACTCTTTGCACGCGGGCTTTTCATGAGCCCTCCAGTTTCTTCTCATGGAATGCGGGCCCGGAGAAAAGCCTCTCCGGTTTGGCTCCTTTGTCAAAAAGTCGGTCGATTACGGAGAGGACATTCCAGCCCGGGCCCTTTACCTAAGCCCGGGCTGGAATTTTGCCTTGATTCAGTCCGGAAAAGGTCCTTTTTACAATGTTTGCCTTTCCTGAACCTCGGGTCATTCATGGGAGAAGGCTCTTCTTTCGAATCAGAACCCTTTTCGGTACCTTACAGGTTGACTGCTTGATTCTCCCTAGGGCGCACCGTGGGGAACAGGCACGTTGAATTCATACCCGCAGGCGGGGCATTTGACGTGCATGGTCTTTTCCTTCTCGTGGTGCATACCCGCACACGCGGAAAGGGAGACCGCCAGAACCATCGCTGTGAGAAGCGATACCAGTTTCCTCATCATTTTCACCTCCTTCCCGGATGAGCTCGTTGGTCAAGCTCGTTTTTACGCACAGAGCGTGAACCGCTCAAATAGAGTATTCCCCCAGGGGGGCATGTCTCTTCCACTCCCCCGGATAAGTTAGAGTCTGCATTGTCGCTTCCTTGCGGCGACCTCAACTAGGTCGCGATCTTTCCCCCTCATGTGAAGCCGGAGCCGGCCGCGCAGGCGTAACAGTGCTCGCCGGTAGCGATGGGAGTGCCGAGGGCAGGCAAACCGTCCATCTCCGTCACCTGTACTCTGCGGCCGGTCATGGGAAGCTCAGCCGCCAGGTTGAAATCGCAATCGTAGAGCGTGCCGTCCCAGGCGACCGATACCAGGGTGCGGCACATGAGCCCATCGGTCGCACAGGGATTGAAGGCGTGAAACAGTCTGGCCATGTAGTCGGTATAGTTGCCTGAAGTTTCGAGCCAACGGCGATACCGGCCCAGGGGCGCATTGGCGAAAAGATAGAGATGATTGAATTCGATGCCGAGGCGCTCGGTCAAGGCGCGGCGAAACCGCCGCTCGGTTTCCTCCTGGTCCGGCGGCAGAAAGGCTCCCGCGGGGTTGGCCACCAGATCCAGTTCCAGACAGCTTTCCTTTCGACCATAGCCCAGATCGTTGAGGCGACGCAGCGCAGTGAGGCTCTTTTCCCAGACCCCTTCCCCCCGCAGCGCTTCTGTCTGGCGAAGGCTGACGGCCGGCAGGGAGGCGATAAGGGTGACGTTGAGGTCCCGGCAGAGATCGAACAGCGGTTGTCGCCCCTCTTCGCTCAAGGCGGTCAGGTTGGAGCGCAGCATCAGCCGGGGCGTTGCCGCAGCGAGCTCTTTGAGCAGAGACGGCAGGTCGGGGAGGAGTTCGGGGGCCCCTCCGGTGATGTCGATCATCTGGAACGAGGCGCGATGGGCGTAATCGATAACCGCCTGCATGGTCTGCGGAGTCATGACCTCGCTCCGTCCCGGACCGGCTTCCAGGTGACAGTGGCGGCAGGACAGATCACATAGCCGCCCTACGTTGACCTGCAGGGTTTGCGTCTCTTCCCGCGTGAGAGTGCGATTGTTGATCTCCAGGCTCTCCTCAAAGGAAGGTAGCCTGAAAGAAGGGATGGCGTTCATTTTGCGTTTTTCTGCCCTCGTCTCTATAGGGTAAGTTTCTCCACCAGCTTACGCATCTGCACTCCGTGTACCAGGGACGCGCCGCCGCGGATAGCGGTAACGACGTGCAGCGCTTCGGTCATCTCCTCGATATCGGCCCCCTTTTCCAGGCAGGCGCGGGTGTAGGCCTCGATGCAATACGGGCATTGGACCGCATGGGCGACGGCCAGCGCGATCAGGGCTTTTTCCCGGGAGCTAAGGGCCCCCTCGGCAAAAACGGCGCCGTAGTAGTCGAAAAATTTATCAGCCAGTTCGGGCGCATCGCGGCCGATTTCGGCAAATTTACCAAGGTCCTTCGGATCGTAATACGTTTCCATCGCATCTCTTCCTCTCGCCTGCCGTATGAGATCCTGTCAAGAGTCGTTGGATTTCTCATTGAAACGGCAAGTTTGGTAAAAGACTACCATAAACCTCGCAAATGTCATATTTTCATCATTTCTCGGATTGAGATGTCAATGAAAAGGGTCCCTGGAGGGACTCAAGATCCCAATCGGCCCTCCCTGGGCCGAAAAAAGGACACGCCCCCGTCCGACGACGGGGGCGTGTCCTTTTTTTGCTTGCTTATTTCGCTGTTGTTTCGGTTTAGTACCGGCGATGGCCCCTGCGGTGTTTCAGCAGCGGTTCGAGTTTTTCAGCCAGCGCCTTTTGTTTGGGTGTCAAGACGGCGAAGATCTTGCTGCGCATCCGTTGCCGGGAAACGATCAGTTCGGTTCTGGCCTGGGCGATCTTGGTGGCCAGTTTCCTGACCTGTGCTTCATCGAAGGCGCCATTGGCCGTGGCCGACCGCAGATCCCGTCGGTTCTCCCACAACTGCTTGGTCCAGGGCTTCATCGCGGTTCGCTCGGCTGCGGCAATCTCCTTGACCTTCGCCTGTTGGGCCTGGGAGAGGTCGAGAACGATCGCCATGATCTGAAGCCGGTTGCCCTGCATGGCTCTCGGGCCGTGCCCTTTCCAGTGTGGCCCGCCACCGGGGCCGGAAAATGCCATCCCCTGTGCGGCAAGCCCGCCGAGCAGGGCCAGTAAAACGGCCGATACGATAAGAAGTTTTTTTCTGTTCATTCCTGTTCTCCTTTCTGGTGCACCTCGCGTTGTGCCGCTGCGATCTCGCCCGAACCGTACGGGGCTCGGGCCAGATAGGTTTACGGCGTTTGGATTGTTTTCATCATACCCGGAACGAGGTAAACCGGCCGTTAAGAGTTCGCCAAGCCTCCTAAAATTTTGTCAATGAAATAAAAAGGCGGGCTTAAGGTTTTTTTACGTCCCCTACTCATACCGCAGCGCCTCGATGGGATTGAGGTTGGCCGCCTTGCGTGCGGGGTAGAAGCCGAAAAAAATCCCTACCGCCCCGGTGAAAGCCACCGAACCGAGAATGACCGCCGGGCTGATGACGGCGCTCGTGCCCATGAGTGAACCGAGCAGCGTCGCGGTGCCGACACCGCCGAGGATGCCGACCACCCCGCCAAGGACGCTGAGGATGACCGCTTCGATGAGGAACTGGATGAGGACGTCGCCGGGGCGGGCGCCGATGGCCATGCGGATGCCGATCTCACGGGTGCGTTCGGTCACCGAAACCAGCATGATGTTCATGATGCCGATCCCTCCCACGAGCAGGGAGACCCCGGCGATGGAGCTGAGCAGCAACGTCATCGTGCCGGTGATGCGGGTTGCCATCTGGTTGATCTCCGTCTGGTCGCGGATATGAAAATCGTCGTCCTCCCCCTGCTGCAGGCGGTGCGTCTCGCGCAGCAGAGTGGTGATCTCGCTTTTGGCCGCCGCCATCCGGTCGGCCGAGACAGCGCTGGCCATGATGGCCTGCACTGTTTTGCCGTCGCTCAACCGGTAAAGAACGGTGGTGGAGGGGGCCAGGATCACGTCGTCCTGGTCTCGACCCATGGCGGTCTGTCCCTTGGGCGCCAATACACCGATGACCTTGAAGGGGACGTTGCGGACGCGGATGCGCGCCCCGAGGGGGTCTTCGCCGGGGAAGAGTTGATCGGCGACCGTTTTGCCGAGCACGGCCACCTTTTTGCGGGTCTTGACATCCCGTGCGCTGAAAAACGTCCCCTGCGCCATACTGAAGTTACGGATCTGCGGATAGTCCGGCGCCACTCCGGTGATCGAGGTGTTCCAGTTGTTGCGCCCGGCAATGACCTGCTCGTGCACGGTAACGACGGGCGAGACTCCCTGGAGTTGGGTCCCCTTCTCACGAAGGCGCGCGGCATCATCCATGGTGAGGGTCTGCAGGGTATCTGCCCCTCCCCGGACCCCGGCGGTCCGGCTGCTTCCCGAGTGAATGATGATCAGGTTGGTCCCCAGCGAAGCGATCTGCCCCTGAATGTCCTTCTGGGAGCCCTGCCCCAGGGCGACCAGAGCGATCACTGAGGCGACCCCGATGATGATGCCGAGCATGGTGAGCAAGCTGCGCATCTTGTTCTTGGCAATGCTCTGCAGGGCGACTTTGGTCAGCTTCTGCCATTTCATGGTCAATTCGATTTCCTGTAAGAGTCCGATTTTACCGATGGAAAAACCAAAGCAAACCTATTTTTAACGCCCGTTCGCGTCGCTCTCTCACGTCGCAAAGACGCCGAGGACAAGGCCTAAAGAAAAGTGAAGATTAAAGGGCTCCTCTGCGTCTCGGCGGCTCAGCGTTAACATGCCTTATTTCCCAATCCGGATCAGATTCCCCGTGGCGCTCCACTGCTCCAGATCCTCTGCCGCCCGGCGGCGCGGGGCGACCGGCTCGTCGCGCAGGATCAAGCCGTCGCGCATCTCGACCACCCGTTTGGCGTAGTGGGCCACCTCCGCCTCGTGGGTGACGAGGATGATGGTGATCCCCTGCTCGTTGAGGGACTGAAAGAGGGCCAGCACCTCGACGGTGGTGCGGCTGTCGAGATTGCCCGTCGGCTCGTCGGCGAGCAGGATCGCCGGCCGGTTGACCAGGGCGCGGGCGATGGCCACCCGCTGCTGTTGGCCGCCGGAGAGCTGAGTCGGCTCGTGGCGCAGCCGATCCCTCAAGCCGACCTGCTCCAGAACTGCGACCGCCTGTTCCCGGGGATTTCGGATGTGGCCGCTGCGGCCGTAGAGCAGCGGGAGCTCGACATTGTCCAGCGCCGTGGTGCGCGGCAACAGGTTGAATCCCTGGAAGACGAAACCGATCTTCTGGTTGCGGATGTCGGCCAGCTGCCGTTTGTTGAGGCCGTTGACCCGCACGCCCTCCAGGAAGAGTTCCCCCTCGCTCGGCAGATCGAGACACCCCAGGATGTTCATCAGGGTCGACTTCCCCGATCCCGATGCCCCCATGATCGCCACGAACTCACCGTTGGCGACGGTCAGCGAAATCCCCCGCAGGGCCTCGACCCGGGTGTCGCCCATGGTGAACACCTTGCGAATGTTTTTCAGGACAATGGTCTCCATGTCGCCTCCGCTCATCGGCCGTGGTGCGGTGGGCGAAAGATGCTGAAGAACCCTTTGCCGCTGCGGTTCGTTTGCTCCTGAGGCCTGAGTCCGGTGATCACTTCCATTCCCAGTTGAATGTCGTTGCCGGTAACGACTGTCGATATTCCGTCGCTCGGTCCCGTTTTAACCCGGAGCCGCTGCGGGCGTTCTTCCTTGCCGAGAGTGTAGAGATAGCCGTTGTCTCTTTCGGCGGCGTTCGCTGTCATCGCTTTGGGGCGGGTTTGGTGCGCCTGATTATTTGTCTTCGGTTGGAAGCGCAGGGCAGCGTTCGGGACCAGCAGAGCGTTTTTCACCTGGGCTACCACGAAATCAACCGTCGCCGTCATCCCCGGAAGCAGCAGTCCCCGGGCGTTTTCTGCCTGAATGATTACCGTGTAGTTGACAACGTTGGAGATGGTCTGGGGTTGCAGGCGAATCTGAGTGACCTTGCCGGTAAAGGTCCTGTCCGGGTAGGCCTGCACGGTGAACCGCACCGCCTGTCCCTGGCGGATCTGTCCGATGTCGCTCTCATCCACCGTGGCCTCGATCTGCATGTTCGCGAGGTCCTTGGCGATGACGAACAGGGTGGGGGTGTTGAAGCTGGCGGCGACGGTCTGCCCGGCATCGACGTTGCGGGCGATGATGATGCCCTTGATCGGAGAGCGAATGACGGCGTAGGAGAGATTGGTCTGCGCCCGTTTCAGACCGGCTTGCGCCGAAGCCAGATCGGCTTTGGCGGTCGCGACCCCCGTCTGGTAGGGAAGAAAATCCTGTTCGGAGATAAACCCCTGCTCGAGCAGGGGTTTATTGCGCCTGAATTCGTCCTCGGCCTGGGCGAGCTGCGCCCGGGCTTTTTGTACCGTTGCCTCGGCCTCCGCGACGGCGGCCTGAAACAGGGCTGGATCGAGGACCGCCAGCACCTGCCCTTTTTTTACCCGATCATTGAAGTCGACAGCCAGGCGGGAGATGGTTCCCGAGACCTGGGTGCCGACATCCACGGTCTCCACCGCTGCCAGGGTGCCGGTGCTGGAAACCAGCGTCTCCAGCGTTCCCCGGTGCACCTCTGCGACCTGGAAGGGAGGCTTCACGGCCGCGTCCCCATCAGGCTTGACCAGGCTCAGGCCCAGCTTCGCCACCAGCAGAACCCCGGCGACCGTCAGAGCGATTTTTACGACAGTTCCGATCCTTTTTCCGTTCATTCCTTTGACTCCACGATCGATGGACGAGCGTTTCTGCGGGTTTGATTTCGGCGGCACAGAACAGCGCGAGGCGACCGCGCCCCAGGCCATTGCACCCCTGCCGCCTCGGCCGGCAACGACGTGCCGGTTGCGCCGCATCAACCCCCTGAAAAACAGCCATTCAAACACGTTCCACGGAAAGGGTCCAGAAAAACCAAGAGCTCCGTCCGGACGGAAAGCGGACCGACTCACCGGCCTATTTTCGGACCGAAGCTCTCACCCCTGCGGAAGCGGCCGAGTGAATCGGGCCATGACCCAGCCGACCTCCCGATCCGGCAATTGGACGTAATACCAACCGGGCGCGTTGCCAATCACGGCTAGAACTTCAGGCTGTACGGCCTGGGCCACGACCGGAAAATCCAACCCCGGGCCCGAACGGACGTTCAGGGAGGGAACTTCCACGGCGATCGCTCCCTGTCCGGAGGCCGGCAGGAGCGGCGCCGTCACCACCCGGTACCCCTGGAGCTCCGGGCGAAAATAGATCCCGTCAGCCATCCAGTAGTCGAGGCCGCCCACCGTAACACGGACGCTTCCGAGGGGCAGGCTCATCACCATGGCGCCGAAAGGGGCGCGAACCGAAAGATAACCGCGGGGTCCCCTGCGGTAAAAGTGGCCCTGGTGAAAATAGTAGGTAAAGCGGCCGACCCGGATGCTGCGATGGAGTCGGAGCCGACGCTCCGGCATCGTTACCCTGCGATGCCGAACCACCCTGCGATGCTGGACCACCCTGCGATGCTGGACCGTCCGGCGACGCTGAACCGTCCGGCGATGCTGAACCGTCCGGCGATGCTGAACCGTCCGGCGATGCTGAACCGTCCGGCGATGCCGAATCGTCTGGTGATGCCGAATCGTCTGGTGATGCCGAATCGTCTGGTGATGCCGAATCGTCTGGTGATGCCGAATCGTCTGGTGATGCCGAATCGTCTGGTGATGCCGAATCGTCTGGTGATGCCGAATCTCCTTCCGGTTCTTGTCGGTGCCATCCGCCCGGGAAGGGGCGGTTGTGCTCAGAAGCAGCCCGGCTGCCACCATGGCGATTGCCAGAAATCGGGTGGCCCAGGTTCTCATTCTTTTCATCCGATGTGTCATGGCGTCTCCTCCTTTCACCTGCGTTTGATTCCAGCCTACCGGATTCAATTTAAAGCCGGTATTAAGAGTGAGCTGTTTCCGGTAAAGTTTTTTTAGGCCGGAAAAGAGAGTCTTTACAATTCTTTACCGCGCCCGACCGGATTTTGGTTTACAATGGGGCAAACCTTGAGCGAGGGGAGGGACGGATGAGCCGCGTTCTGGTCATCGACGACGATATTGAACTGTGCGAACTGTTGGGTGAATACCTGACTCCGGAGGGTTTCGAGCTGGAGAGCGTCAACGACGGCAAGGCGGGGGTCGAAGTGGCGCTGTCGGGCGCCCATTCGCTGGTGGTTCTGGATGTTATGCTGCCGGAGATGAATGGTTTCGAGGTGCTGCGCCGCATTCGCGAGCATTCCAAGATTCCGGTGATCATGCTCACCGCCCGCGGCGACGATGTGGACCGCATCGTCGGGTTGGAGATGGGTGCCGACGACTATCTTCCCAAGCCCTTCAATCCCCGGGAACTGGTGGCGCGCATCCGGGCGATTCAACGTCGCGCCGAAGCCCCGGCGGCAAAGGAGGCACCCGCCACAGCGCCCGGCGAGCGACTGGTTCTGGGCGACATCGTACTGAACGTCGGTTCGCGCACCGTCAAGCAACAGGGGCGGGAGGTGGATTTGACCTCCGTCGAGTTCTCTCTGCTGGAAATGTTGCTGCGCCGGGCGGGGCAGATCGTGAGCCGTGAAGATCTGGTCCGCTCGGTGCTGGGACGCCGGCTTTCCCCTTACGACCGAAGCCTCGACGTGCATATCAGCAGCCTGCGCAAGAAGCTGGGTCATCAGGTAGGAGAAATGGAGCGGATCAAAACCGTGCGCGGTATCGGCTATCAATATGCCCTGTCGGCGGAAACCGGGGAGCAGTCGGGCTAGCATGCGCAGCCTTTTCGTCAAAATATTTCTCTGGTTCTGGGTGGCCATGACGCTGATTGCCACCATCGGCATCGTGCTCGCCCTGACCACCGATCACGGCAAGGGCAGTCTGGAGCGCCACCGGCGGTATCTGATCCGTCAAAGTACGAGGTTGATCGGCGCCTACGAGCAGGGCGGTCCGGGGGCTTTGCACAGCAAAATCCTTGCCTTGGAGCGAAAATCCGGTCATCCTGTGTTTCTGTTTCGTAAAACGCAGGGGCCCCTCGGCGGAATCCCCGCTTCCCCCGCTGTCGCGAGACTGGCCCATCAGGTCGAACGCAGCGGCACGATCCAGTTCGCCCCCAGTCCTCGGGGCCTGTGGGTGGCGCTTCCGGTGACCGACCACTATGTCTTTGTCACCGAACTGAAGCGGCCCAGTCGTTTGGAGCGCATCCTCAATCCCCATCGCCTGACCTCCCGCCTGATCGTGACCTTTCTCGTCACCGGCCTGATCGCCTATCTGCTGGCACGCTCGCTGAGCGCGCCGATTCGAAAGCTTCGCCAGGCCACCCAGCAGTTCGCCGGAGGCGACCTCTCCACCCGGGTGGGCGACGGCATCCGGGGGCAGGACGAAATCGCGGATCTGGCCCGGGATTTCGACCAGATGGCGGAGCGCATCGAGGATCTGGTCGGTTCCCAGCGGCGTCTGGTGCGCGATGTCTCTCATGAGCTGCGTTCGCCGCTCGCCCGCCTCAACGTCGCTCTTGGGCTTGCCCGCAAGCGGTCGGAGGGAGGGGCCCACGAGGCCCTGGATCGCATCGAGCGCGAAGCCGAGCGCTTGAACGAGATGATCGGACAAATGCTCAGCCTGAATCTGCTTGAAAGCCGCAGCGGTCTGCTCCGTCCGGTCCCGATCGCCCTCGAACAGCTGGTCGGGGAAGTGGTTGAGGACGCCGATTTCGAGGCACGAAACCGCAAGCGGTCGGTTGTCTTGCAGAAAAGCATCCCATTTTCCCTCACCGGCTCTCGGGAGCTGCTGCGGCGGGCGATCGAAAATGTTGTCCGCAACGCCCTTCGTCATACGGCCGAGGGGACCGCGGTGGAGGTCTCTCTTGAGCTGCGGTCTGCCGGAACGGCCCTGGTCCGGGTGCGAGATCACGGCCCCGGGGTTCCGGCGGGGGAGTTGCCGAAAATCTTCCAGCCCTTTTATCGGGTCGAGGAGGCCCGGGATCGGGAAAGCGGCGGCACGGGCATCGGCCTCGCCATCACCGAACGGGCGGTGCATCTGCACGGGGGCAGCGTTACTGCGGTCAATGCTCCGGACGGGGGCTTGCAGGTAGAGATTGAACTGCCGGAAAAGGGAGCGGATTTTTCGTGATCGATAATTTGCCCCCTACTTTCAAGGAGCCATTTCATGACGATTCAAGCGGTCTCGTTCGTGGCCCGGTCGGGAACCGGGAAAACAACTCTTCTGGAGAAGGTCATCGCCGAGTTGAAGCGGCGCGGGCATAAGGTCGGCGTCGTCAAACATGACGCCCATCGCTTCGCTATCGACCACCCCGGGAAGGACAGCCACCGGTTGACCGCCGCCGGAGCGGACACCATGCTGATTTCCTCCGCGGAGAAGCTCGCTCTGGTGAAGAAGCACGCCGCCTCGCCGCCGATCGAGGAGTTGATTTCCACCTATTTTGCCGACGTGGACATCGTGCTGACCGAAGGGTTCAAACAGGGTGGGTTGCCGAAGATCGAGGTGCACCGGCGCTCTCATGCGCCGGAGCTGTTGTGCCGGGGCGCGGTGAACGACCCGACCTTGATCGCGGTGGCCAGCGACGAGCCGCTTGAACTCGACGTCCCGGTTCTGGACCTGAATCGGCCCGAGGAGGTTGCCGCTTTTTTGGAGGAACGATTTTTATAAAGGCCCCATCCGGACCTGAAGCCTTTCTTTCCCCCCCATTCTCATTCATTTCCCCAGAAATCTCACCTCCCCGGCAAGGGGGTAGCTGAGCGCTGGAGCGGCTCGGCACCCTTTCCGGGGAGGTCTCCGGCGTCCTTTTCTTTACCTTTCTGAAACATAGCCACCGGTAGATCCTGAAAATTGACCTTCATCAAGGTATAATGTTTCAAGGATGTTAGCCTGCTTTGCCGTGTGATGTTGACTTCGTGCTATCGGCCGGACCTTAAGCGGTGGCCGGTCATTCTTTCAGGTGGGATTCCCATGACATTTTTTCTCATGGCCAGGAGGTTCGTTCCGGCGCTCCTCTTCGTAAGCACCCTGTTCGCCGGCGCTGGTGTCGCGCGGGGAGCCGACCTGCTCGCCGTCTACCGCCAGGCCGTCGCCACCAGTCCGGCTCTTGCCCAGGCCCGCTCCCGCCTGCAGGCAGAGGAGGCCAACCGCCCCCTCGCCCGGGCCGGCCTGTTGCCGCATCTGTCGGCGGCGGCCGGGATCAGTCGCAATCATGCCGACATTACCGGGTTCCCCGCCTTCACGGTGGACGAAGGCTACACGGCTTCCTCCTACAGCGTCACCCTGACGCAGCCCCTCTTCAACGGTCCCTCCTATTCTGCCATGAGTGCCGCAAATGCCGGGGTTCGAGCGGAAGAGGCGGCCTTGCACGGTGCCGAGCAGCAGCTCGCCCTGGAGGTGAGTCAGGCCTATTTCGCCGTTCTGCGGGCCGCCGCCGAGCGGCGCGTTGCCCAGGGACAGCGCGAGCTGCTGCAGCGCATCCTCGACCAAGCCGAAACCTTTCGCCAGGTTGGCAGCGGCGATATCGTTTCGGTCGACGAGGCGAGGGCTCGCCGGGATGCCGCCGAGGCGGACCGGGTCCGGGCGGAAAATGCTCTGCGCGTCGCCCGGCGCGAGCTCGAACGTCTCACCCACGCACCGGTGGGGGCTCTGCGCGACCTCGGCCCCCTGCAGCCTCAAGGGCCCCATCCGGACCGGATGTCGGCCTGGACCGAGGTGGCGCTGAAAAACCGGTCGCTGCTCGAGCGGGCGCGGGAGGAACTGCAGGTTTCCCGGCGGCAGATCGACGTCGCCCGCCGGGCCCGCTGGCCGCGGCTCGACCTGGACGCCAGCTACCGCAAGAGCCGGGGAGATTTTCTCCCCGACATCCATCGTGAGGAGGCCCTGGTGGGACTGCGCCTGGAACTTCCCCTTTTTCAGGGAGGTGCCATCGGTGCCCGCGCCATTCAGGCTCTGGCGACGGCCGAGGCGAGCCGTCACCGACTGGAGGGGGTGGAGGACCGGGTGAGGCTCGAGGCCGATAATGCCTTTCTCGCCCTGGAGAGCAGTGTCACGGAGCTGAAGGCGGCCACCCAGGCCTTCGCCTCGGCCGGCACTGCCCTGGCGGCGACCCGCCAGGGATACCGGGTCGGGACCCGCTCTATCGTCGATCTGCTCACCGTGGTTCAGGATTACGCCGTCGCTCAGCGCAACGACTACCTGGCGCGCTATCGGCACGTGCTCGCCCGCCTCCGGCTCAAACGGGCTGCGGGGGTCCTCAGCGAAAAGGATCTGCGGGCCGTCAACGCGCTGCTTACGCGCGAGGGGGGAAGCAGCGCGCGGAAGGAGATGTCACCATGAGCAAGAAGCGGATGCTGCTGCCGGTGGGGATTCTGGTCCTGGGAGGGATTGCCCTCGCCGTCTGGTTTGTTTTCTCCGGGGGCAAACAGACGCCGCCGGACACCCTGCGTCTTTACGGCAACGTCGATCTGCGGCAGGTCCGGCTCGCCTTTCAGAGTACCGGGCGCATCTCCCGCATCGACGTGCAGGAGGGGGCCGCCGTTGCCCCCGGCCAGCTGGTGGCGCGGATCGACCCGGTGCGCTACGAAGCGGCGGCCGACCGCGCCCGGGCCCAGGTCGCCGACCGCCGGCAGGTCCTGGCGCGCCTTCTGGCCGGAAGCCGTCCGGAGGAGATCGCCGCCGCCCGGGCCCGGGTCGATGAGAGCCTGGCGGCTCTGCGGGATGCCGAAAAGACCTACCGGCGGGCCAACATCCTGGCCAAGACCGAATATGTTCCCAAGCAGAAGCGCGACGACGCCGAGGCGGCCCTGAAGGCAGCCCGCGCCCGGCTGGATGCCGCCCGCCAGCAGCTCGCCCTGGCGGTGAAGGGTCCACGCAAGGAGGATATCGCCGCCGCCCGGGCGCGGCTCGCCTCCAGTCGGGCGGCCCTGAAGCTGGCCGCGCAGGAGCTGGCCGACACCCGTCTGTATGCCCCCGCCAACGGGGTCGTTCAGGACCGCCTCCTCGAACCTGGGGACATGGCCTTTCCCCAGACCCCGGTCCTCACCCTGGCCCTCACCAACCCCCTCTGGGTGCGGGCCTACGTGGAGGAGCCGGATCTGGGCAAGATCGCCCCGGGAATCAGGGCCGAGGTCGCCACTGACAGCTTTCCCGGCAAAAAGTATCGCGGCTGGGTGGGGTACATCTCCCCCACGGCTGAATTCACCCCCAAGCAGGTGGAGACCGCCGAGCTGCGCAGCAAGCTGGTTTATCAGGTGCGGATCTATGTCTGCAACCCGCAGAACGAGCTGCGCCTGGGGATGCCGGTCACCGTCAACGTCCCCCTTAACCAGGATCGGAAAGAGGAGCGGGACGGGACACGTCTCGATCGGGCGGACCCCTGCGCGGAGGCGCCACGTGGCGGCGGGGGATAAGCGAGAGGAAACCGCCGCTCTGGCCTTCGACGGGGTGGTCAAGAGTTTTCGCCAAGGGCAGCAGAGCATCCGGGCCCTGGACGGGGTGAGCCTGCAGGTGCGGCCGGGCATCGTCTCCGGCCTCATCGGCCCCGACGGCGCCGGCAAAACCACCTTCATGCGCCTGGCCTGCGGACTGCTGCTGCCCGAGGCGGGAGAGCTGCAGGTGCTCGGAATCGACGTGCGCCGCCGGCCCGAGGAAGTGCAGGGGGCCGTCGGCTACATGCCCCAGCGCTTCGGCCTCTACGAGGACCTGACCGTCGGGGAAAATCTCGCGTTGTACGCCGACCTCAAGGGGGTGCCGCCTTCCCGACGGAAAGGGCGCTATGAGGAGCTGACGCACCTGACCGGTCTCGGCCCCTTTACCGCCCGGTTGGCGGGCAACCTCTCCGGCGGCATGAAACAGAAGCTGGGGCTCGCCTGCACCCTGCTCCAGCCTCCGCGTCTACTACTGCTCGACGAGCCGACCGTCGGCGTCGATCCGGTTTCGCGCCGCGAGCTGTGGGCCATCGTCTACCGTCTGGTGGAGCAGCAGGAGATGGCGGTGCTGCTGAGCACCGCCTACCTCGACGAGGCCGAGCGCTGCCAGGAGGTGTTCCTGCTGCACGAGGGACGGCTGATCGGCCACGGGGAACCGGCCGGCTTCAGCCACCGGATGAAGGGGCGCTGCTTCCATGTGCGCGCCCCGGGGGTGAACAAGCGCCTCCTGCAGAAGGAGCTGACGGGGGCCGAGGGGGTCGTCGACGCCACCGTGCAGAAGGACGGCGTCCGCCTGGTGATGGCCCCGGGGAACCGCCCGAGGTGCAGGCCCTTCTTCCCGGCCGGTCCGGGGTGACGCTGGAGGCGGTCGCGCCGCGTTTCGAGGACAGTTTCGTCACCCTGCTGCGCGAGCAGGTGGGACTTCCCTCCCCGCCGACGATGGCGATTCCCCTCGCCACTGAAAGCGCCGGCGGCGAGGCGGTGATCGTGGTGCGTGATGTGCAGCGGCGCTTCGGGGAGTTCTACGCCGTGCGGGGGATCTCCTTTTCCGTGCGCGCCGGGGAGGTCTTCGGCCTTCTCGGGGCCAACGGCGCCGGCAAGTCCACCACCTTCCGCATGCTCTGCGGCCTGCTTCCGGCCTCGGCGGGAAGCCTGCAGGTAGCCGGACGGGACCTGCGCCGCGCCGCCGCCCAGGCGCGCGGCCGCATCGGTTACATGGCCCAGAAGTTCTCCCTCTACCCCGACCTGAGCGTTCTCGAGAACCTGCGCTTTTTCAGCAGCGCCTACGGGCTTTCCGGCCGCGCCCAGCGGCAGAGGATCGACTGGGCGCTGG
This sequence comes from uncultured delta proteobacterium, assembly GCA_963783365.1. Taxonomy (GTDB): domain Bacteria; phylum Desulfobacterota; class Desulfuromonadia; order Desulfuromonadales; family CAWANI01; genus CAWANI01. The sequence goes on from CAWANI010000017.1 coordinate 27,395, forward strand.
AGGAATTCGAACTGGCCAACCTCGCCGGCACCGCCAGCGGCACTTTGCCGCTCGGCTTCAAGCAGCGCCTCGCCCTCGCCGCCGCCCTGATGCACGGGCCGGAGATCCTCTTTCTCGACGAACCGACCTCGGGGGTCGATCCCCTGGCCCGGCGCGAGTTCTGGCAGCGTATCGGCGTGCTGGCCGAGCGGGGGGTGACGGTGCTGGTGACCACCCATTTCATGGAGGAAGCCGAGTACTGCGACCGCCTGGTGATCATGGCCCAAGGGGAGATTCTCGCCGAAGGAACCCCCGAATCCCTCAAGGGGCGTTTCCGCAGCGCCGGTCGGCCCGAGCCGACGATGGAGGATGCCTTCATCGCCCTCATCGAAGGGCGCCGGGAAGGGGAGGGCGTACCGTGAGTCCGAAAGGGGACGAGAGCGAAATCCGCCGCCCCGCCCTGCTGCGCCTGCGGGGGTTGCTGCGCAAGGAGATGTGGCAGATCGTCCGCGATCCCTCCAGCATCGCCATCGCCTTCATCATGCCCCTGGTGCTGCTTCTGCTGTTCGGCTACGGCGTCTCTCTCGATGCCCGGCACACCCCCATCGCCCTGGTGGTGGAGCACCCGACCCCCCTCACCGCAAGCTTTACCGGCGCCTTCTCCCACTCGGAGTACTTCGCCCCCCGGCATTTCGACGACATCCGGGCGGCCGAGGGCGCCCTGGCCGCAGGGCGGGTGCAGGGGATCGTCTGGTTGCGGGGGAATTTCGGCTCCCGGGTCCTTGCCGCCGACCCGGCGGATATCGGGGTCTTCGTCAACGGCGTCGACGCCAACACCGCCCGCCTCGTCGAGGGGTACGTGCAGGGGGTCTGGAGCACCTGGCTGGCCCAGCGCGCCGCCGCTAGGGGGAAGCCGCTGCGGCCGGTGATCGAGCTGCAGCAGCGGATCTGGTTCAACCCGGGATTGCGCAGCCGCGATTTTCTGGTGCCGGGATTGATCGCCATCATCATGACCCTGATCGGCGCCCTGCTCACCTCCCTGGTGGTGGCCAGAGAGTGGGAGCGCGGCACCCTGGAGGCGTTGCTGGTCACCCCGGTGCGGGTTCCCGAGATCCTGCTTGGCAAGTTGATCCCCTATTTCATCCTCGGCATGGGAGGGTTGGTCTTTTCGGTGGGGATGGCGGTCTGGCTCTTCCACGTGCCGCTGCGAGGTTCGCTCTGGGTGCTGCTCGGCACCTCGGCGCTCTTTTTGCTCGCAGCGCTGGGGATGGGTCTGCTGATCTCGACAGTGGCCCGCAACCAGTTTATCGCCTCCCAGGCGGCGATCATCGCGACCTTTCTGCCGGCCTTCATTCTCTCGGGTTTCATCTTCGACATCGGAAGTATGCCCGCACCGATCCGGCTTCTCACCCATGTGCTCGCCGCCCGCTATTACGTGGCGATCCTGCAGACGGTCTTTCTCGCCGGCAACGTCTGGAAGGTGGTCATCGCCAATTCCCTCGCCCTGATCGCCATGGCCGCCTTTTTCCTGTTGATGGTTCGCCGCAGAACGAGAAAGAGGTTGGAGTAGGGGGCAGGTCGGGACGCGGGATGCGGGATGCGGAAACCTAAACCCGTTCAATCCGGAGGTTGGATTTTAAAAACCCGCTGAAGGAGTGCCCTTACAACTTACCCGACCGGTTGGCGCGCTCAAGCACTGTTCCAATCACGTGGAGGCGCCACGAAGCGCCGTACTGTGTTACCGACACAGACGTAGTGAAGAGTCTCAGAACCTTGGCGAAAGAAATGCTCCCGGCAGGGAAAGGCATTTTTGCTTACTTTTGTTGCCGCTTGGACAAAAGTAAGGCGCCTGGCGGGGCGCGACCCGCCGGCTTCGCCGAGGATTCGGCGGGCAAGCCCTCTGATTTCAGTAACTTTAAAACGGCACGCTTCACCATTTCAAGGAGCTTTCCCATGTGGCGACGCATCCTCGCCCTGGTCACACAAGGAATTTCTGGCCCTGCTCAAGGACCCCAAAAGCCGCACCGTGCTCATCGTCCCGCCGCTGATCCAGCTGCTGGTCTTCGGCTACGCGGCCACCTTCGACGTGAACCGGGTGCCCCTGGCGGTCTACAACGAGGATGCCGGGTATGCCTCCCGCGAGCTGCTGGCCCGCTTCGAGGGCTCGAAAAATTTCCATGCTGGTTCGGCACCCTGCCGGCGCGAGGGCGAGATCGCAGCCCCTGATCGACGACAAACGGGCGCTGATGGTGCTGCACATCGGGCCGCGCTTTACCCGCGACCTGCTGCAGGGTCGCCCGGGCGCGGTGCAGCTCATCGTCGACGGGCGCAACTCCAACACCGCCGCCATCGTCGCCGGGTATGCCCGGGAGATCGTCACCCGCTTTTCGAGCGCCTGGGCCGCCGCCCGGGGGCGCCCCCCGGCGCCTGCCCGGCTGCGGGTGCGGGCCTGGTTCAACAGCAATCTGGAGAGCCGCTGGTTCATCGTGCCGGGGATCGTCGGTCTGCTGACCCTGGTGGTGACCATGCTGGTAACCGCCCTGTCGGTGGCCCGGGAGCGGGAGGCGGGAACCTTCGACCAGCTGCTCGTCACCCCCCTGCGGCCGGTGGAGATCCTGCTCGGCAAGGCGCTACCGGGTTTCCTCATCGGCTTCGTCGAGGCGACCCTGATCATCGTGGTGGCCGTCGCCTGGTTCCACGTCCCCCTGCGCGGCAGCCTTGCGGCTCTCTACCTCGGCCTCTTCCTCTTTCTCCTCTCCTCCATCGGTGTCGGCCTGATGATCTCCTCCATCTCCGTCACCCAACAGCAGGGACTGCTCGGTGCCTTCCTCTTCCTGGTGCCCGCCATCATCCTTTCGGGCTTTGCCACGCCCATCGCCAACATGCCCGAGATCGTCCAGAAACTGACACTGCTCAACCCGATGCGCTACTTCATGGTTATCCTGCGGGGGGTCTTCCTGCAGGGGAATTCTCTGGCGGCCCTCTGGCCCCAGTACTGGCCCATGGCCGCCATCGGTCTGGCGACCATGGCGCTCGCCGGACGGTTGTTCCGGCACCGCCTCTATTGAGAGAAGTGCGTCCGGCGAACAGTCCTTGTCGTCGTTCTTCCCGGTGATAGACTGGAAGACACTCGCAGGAGGCGCCGATGCGGTCGTTTCGTTTCACGGATGGCTTCGAGGAGCGGTTGTTTCAGGCCATTCCTCCGGAATTCAGTCGATTCGGCCCGGTGAAGGCAGGGGACGGCATCTGCCGTTTGCAGCCCGTGGCTCACTGGGCGGAGCTGAGCCTTGAAGCCCTGCCGCTCATTCCCCTGAAAAAATTCCTTCTTCCTCCCCGGGACGAACTCTGGCGGATGGAGACCTCGGGCTATCGGCCTCCCGCTGCGTCAGCGCCCCTGGCGCTGGCGGGGATTTCCCCCTGCGATCTGTACGGCCTGTCTTATCTCGACCGGGTGTTCGTCGACGATCCCCATTACCGGCGGCGCCGTCAAAATCTTCTGGTCATCGGGACCGCCTGCGCCCCCAGTGAGTCCTGTTTCTGCCCGCCCCGGAAAGAGGCTCCCCCCTTCGATCTCTTTCTGGCTTCCAAGCGGATCTGGGTGGGCTCTCCGGGAGGGGAGGCCCTGCTGGACGGGTTGGGATCGGATCTGTCCGATGAGCCGGAAGCCCGGCTTCCGGAAGAGATGTTTCAGGGGCAGGGAAGTCTTTCGCCGGAAAACCTCGAAGAGCTCTTTTTGGACAGGGCCGACGCCCCTCTCTGGCGCCGGGTTGGAGGTCGCTGCCTTTCCTGCGGCGCCTGCGCGGCGGTCTGTCCCACCTGCTACTGCTACGACGTGGTGGACGAGGCACTCCCCGGCGGACCCGTCATCCGCCATCGGGAGTGGGACAACTGCTTTTTTCGCACGCATGCCCTGGTGGCGGGTGGGCACAATTTTCGCCCCGGCCGGGAGGCGCGGCTGCGCTTCCGGTTCGAGCACAAGCTGCTCGGCTTCGGCGAGCTGCGCGGAACCTCCTCCTGCGTCGGCTGCGGACGCTGCGGCCACGCCTGCCCTGTGGATATCGACATCGCGGAGGTGCTGACGACGCTGACCGAAGGAGGGGCCCGATGACGGTCGATTTTCTCCCGATTCCCGCATTGATCGAAAGGATCGATCGCCGGGTCCGCGACCACCACGTATTTTCCTTTCGACTTTCCTCTCCGCTCACCATCGCCCCCGGGCAGTTCCTGGAGCTTTCGATTCCCGGGGCCGGGGCCTTTCCGGTGTCGAGCGCCGCCTATCCCTCCGGCGGCACCTTCGAGGCCTGCATTCGCAGGGCGGGCCGGGTGACGGCGGCCCTGTACGGACTCACCGAAGGGGCGACCGTCGGGTTTCGCGGCCCCTTCGGCAACGGCTTTCCGCTCTCGGCTTTCGAGGGCAGGGACGTTCTGCTGGTGGCGGGAGGGCTGGGTATGGCCCCGCTACGGGGGCTGCTCCAGGCCCTTCTGAGCCAACGGGAGCTTTTAGGGCGGCTCATCCTGCTCTACGGTTCCCGTGAGCCCGAACTCCTCCTGTTCCGGCCGGAACTGGAAGCGCTGGCTGATTCGGGCACGCTCACGGCACGCTTTTCCGTCGATTTTACCACCGAATTGCCCTGGTCGGCGGGGCGGTTTTTCTGCAAAGTCGGCCTGGTGACCGAACTGCTCGAGGGGCTGGAATTCACCCCGGATCGAACCGTCGCCGCCGTGTGCGGCCCGCCGGCGCTCTATACCTGCGTTCCCGAAGAACTGGCGTCCCTCGGGGTCGATCCGGCAGCGATCTACCTGACCCTCGAGCGGCGGATGAAGTGCGGCGTCGGGCAGTGCTGCCACTGCGTCACCGGCGGCGTGTTCGTCTGCCGGGAAGGGCCGGTTTTCACCCTCGAGCAGGTGCGAACGATAGAAAATACGGCGGACCTTTGACGGCCAGCCCCGGGCGGCCGCAGGATAGATGTTCAGATGGGGGACTGTCTGCCTGTCCAAGGGCGCCACGGGGGGCCGCCCCTACGACAAAAACGCAGGTGAAAGGTAAAATATGAAAAAGTTGCGCCTGGCCTACGTGCGCTTCACCTCCTGCTGCGGTTGCCAGTTGACCCTTCTCAACTGCGAAGGGGAACTGTCCGCTCTCGGCGGAGGTGGCCGATATCGTGGCCTTCGACATGGCCTCTTCCCGGCCGGACGATCGCGGGGAACTCGATGCGGTGCTGGTGGAGGGGTCGATCTCCCGCCCCGAGGAACTCAGCCAGTTGCTGGAGCTGCGCCGCCGCGCCCGGGTGCTCGTCGCCGTCGGCGCCTGTGCCCTGAGCGGGGGCGTAAACACCCTCGGCGGAGCCGACCGGGCGGCCCTGTGCGACCAGGTGTACGGCGAAACGGCCCGGGAGAAGACCACCTTCCCGCCCCAGCCCGTGGCGCGCTTCGTCAAGGTCGATCTGGAGGTTGCCGGCTGCCCCCTGAGCGCAGCGAGCATCTGCTGACCTTGGGGGCGCTGGCCCGGGGGGCGCTTCCGGCTCTGCCCGAGTATGCCGTCTGCATGGAGTGCCGACAACGGGAAAACCGCTGCCTGCTGATCGAGGGGAAGCAGCCCTGCCTGGGGCCTGTGACCCGGGCCGGATGCGGAGCCCTGTGCCCGTCCTTCGGCGTGGTGTGCGAAGGCTGCCGGGGGCTGGCGGCCGAGGCCAACCGGGAGGAGGAATTTCGCCTGCTGCTCGACCAGGGTCTGTCGGAGGCAGAAATCCGCAGCCGCATGGAACGCTTTACCGGGAGATCCCATGAGGACCGTTAGTCTGCATCCCCTGACCCGAGTGGAGGGCCACGGCCGGGTGGACCTCGTCCTTCAGAAGGGCCGGCTGGTGCAAGCCCGGGTCTCGCTGCTCGAATCCCCACGGCTTTTCGAAGGGCTGGTGGTGGGGCGCTCTTTCGCCGAGGTCCCGGCCTTGGTCTGCCGGATCTGTGCCATCTGCTCGGCGGTCCATCGGGTGGCGGCGGCCGGGGCCCTGGAAAAGGCCCTGGGGCTCAAGATCCCGGCCGCGGCGCGAAAGGTCAGGGAGCTGCTGTTGCTGGGGGGGCACATCGAAAGCCATGCCCTGCACCTTTTCTGCCTGGTGCTCCCCGATCTGTTCCAGGCCGCGAGCATCATCGATCTGCTGCGCGCCGGCAACGAGATCGCCCGGGAGGGCCTGGCCTTAAAAAAACTGGGCAACCGGCTCCAGGAGCTGGCCGGAGGGCGGGTGATCCATCCGGTCAATGTTGAGGTGGGGGGCGTTCTGCGACTTCCGGATCGAAGGGAGCTTCACTCGCTTTTGACTGAAATCGACACCTGGGAGAAGCGCCTGCCGGAACTGGTCGCTCCCTTTGACCGCGCAGAGAACTACCCGCCAGCCAAGCCGGCCCTCGGGACTCGGATTTCTGTCTCCGGGGGAGGGGGATTTTCCCTCTTCGGGGAAACCCTGTCCCTTTCCGACGGACGGGTGGTCGCCGGAGAAAAATACCGGGGGCTGCTGGCGGAAAGGCCCGTTTCTCACTCCAACGCCAAAGAGTCCGGAGAGGAAAGCGCCCCCTTTCTGGCCGGCGCCTTGGCGCGGTTGGAAAACGCTGGGCGATCCGGATGCGGTCTCGCTTTTCCTCCGGCGTCTTTCGGTATCCACGGCAACAACGCCGCCCAAGGGAGGGAGCTGTTCTGGGTGTTACAGAGGATGCGCCGTTTGGGGGAAGATCTTCTGGAATGCGAAGGAGGAGAGCCGCTGCTGGCGGAGGTGCGTCCCGGAGCGGGGATCGGAACGGAGGTCATCGAGGCCCCCCGCGGCTTGCTGATCCATCACTACGCTCTCGACGATCGTGGTCGGGTCGTCGCCGCCGACATCGTTACACCGACTGCAATCAATCAGGCGACGATGGAGGGACAGCTGCTGGCCGATCTGGCCGACGCCGGCTCAGAGGCCGACATGGTCATTCGTGCCCAGCGCCTCATCCGCGCCTATGACCCCTGTATCTCCTGCTCGGTGCACGTGCTTCGGGTTAAGGAGGGGAGGTGACTCTTCCTCCTTAGCAATTGGGATGGTGAAACGGCCCCTTTTCCAATCTACAAAAATTCCCCGCCGAGGTAGTGTCCGAAATACCCCAGTTTGGATGAGATCGTGATGCCGGCCTCCTTGAGTCGGGGGAGAAATTCGGTTTCTATTCGCTCCGGAGTCATGCGGAAATCGGGACCGACCATGCAGAGGCAGCCGGGTAAATCGCCGCCGGCGCTGAACAGCGGTACGGCAACGCTGGCGATTCCCTCGCCCAGACACTCGAAGTCGGTGCAGGCTCCGGCTTGCCGGATGGTTGAAATTTCTTTTTGGGGGGAAAAGGAGGGTGCCTGATTGTCGGGGGGAGGATCGCCTGGCTTCATACCGGGCCCGATGCCGCCGGCCAAGAGGATCTTTCCGGCCGCGGTGGCTCCCAGCGGGTAGTGTTTTCCCACCAGGGAGATAATTTTGACCTGGTGGCTGGTGTCCACCATGTCGAGGAAAAGGACATCTTCGCCTCGCCGAATGGCGATATAGATCGCTTCGTTGCACTCGCGCACCAGCCTCTCCATGACCGGCCGGGCCTTTCGCAACAACCCCATGCGCGAGAGGATCTTCTGGCCCATCTCGTAGGCCGAAGTCCCCAGGCGGTATTTGCCCGACCCACTTTCCCGCTCCACGTAACCCCGGTTTTCAAAGGTCGCGAGAAGACGAAAGACGCTGGTTTTATTCATTCCGAGTTTTTCGCTCAGGCGGGAGATGCGGACCTCGTCCCCTTCTTCGCAGAGAGCTTCCAGAACGTCAAGGGCGTTTTCGACAGACTGGATGGAGTAAGAATCCTTCTCTCGGCCGGGCAATGGGCGACTCCTTGGCATCTGCGGCAAGCTTTCGGATTGCCGGCTCCGGGATGGACTTTCTCCCGTCGATATAGGGGGAAATGGCTTGTTGGCGTCAACGATAAATTAATACGATGTTCTATTTTTGTCAATACGATTGTTTTGAGCGAAACCCTGTATAAGAAGTATGACGAATGGAAATTCCGGAAAGAATAGCCTTGACGGCCGGCTGGGTCGTTTTGGGAAATGTTTGTTTTTATCGATTAATAATGCAATTCGGAACGTTTTTAACGCCTCTTTGAGATAGGATAAAAGACTTTTTCGGAACGGTGGTTTGACTATGGGGCTACCGGTAGGTACGGGGGAAAGGTGAATCAGCCGTTGCCCAGGAGAAGCTTATCGATGATCGGGCGGTCGGCGGGCAGCAGGGTATACTCCTCCAGGTCGGAGGGGAATACCCAGCGGTGTTCGGCGACTTCGACGTTCCGGATGCATTCCGACAGCGGTCGGCACTCATAGGCCAGGATCAGGACCGGGCCCCACTCGTACCGGTAGTAGGCCACCTCGAAAATGGAGCCGACCTCGATCCGCAGGTCGAGTTCTTCGACGATTTCACGCCGCAGACAGTCCTGCGGGGTTTCGCCGCCATCCATCTTGCCGCCGGGAAACTCCCACATCCCCGCATATGGCCGACCCTCCGGGCGGCGGGTGATGAGCACTTTACCGGCATCTCGGAGAATGGCGGCGGTGACGAGCAGGGGAAGCATGGAGACCTCCATGTGAGGGGAGTCGGTCGGACGGATATCGGCCACTGTATCGCGGGTCCGATTCGGAAGAAAAGTTCTTTTTTGCTGACAGGGGCGTGGCCGGTGTGCTAAAAGGTCACCCGCTGAGCCCTGTTCGTACTTCCTCGGGGTTCGGGGAGACGTTGCCATGTTCAAACTTTCGGAAAAGGGGCGGGGCATTCGGGATATGTTCGATGCCATCGCGCCCCGCTACGATCTGCTCAACCGGTTGCTTTCCCTGGGGATCGATCGCCGCTGGCGAACCTTTGCGGTGGGGCAGCTCCAGGTCCCCGCCGGGGGGAAGGTGCTCGACGTGGCCACCGGTACCGGTGATGTGGCCCTGGAAATTGCCTCGCGCACCCCCGATTCAGTTCGCATCGTCGGCGAAGACTTTACCCAGGGGATGCTGGTACATGGCCGGGAAAAGATCCACAAGTCCCCCTACCGGCATCGAATCCATCTGGTGAATGCGCCCTGCGAGGCGATGCCCCACCCCTCATCCACCTTTGACGGAGTCACCATCGCCTTCGGCATCCGCAACGTCGTCGACCGCCCGGCGGGCCTCAGGGAGATGTGCCGGGTCCTGCAACCCGGGGGGCGGGCCGTCATTCTGGAATTTTCCAACCCTCCCAGCCGCCTCTTCAAGGCCCTTTACTATTTTTACTTTCGCCGCATCCTGCCCGCCATCGGCGGGCTTTTCTCCCAGCGCAGCGCCTACCAGTATCTTCCCGATTCGGTGCTGGAATTTCCCGATCGGGAAGTTTTCAAGAAAATGATGGCGGAAGCGGGATTTAGCGAAGTGCGCCATTTCGACCTGACCTTCGGCATCGCCACCGTCTATGTGGGCGTCCGCCCCGGCTGATCCTTCCCTTTCCCTACTTCCCTTTCTCCTGTTCAGCAGCTCCCCCATGTCGGTAATGACCTTTCCCGGCAGGCCGAAAATCCTCTTGAAGATCCCGAAAACCTGATCGGAAATCGACGTGATGGGGATGGCGGTGACCCCCGGGTCGTCGCTCTTTCCCCTGATTTTGAAGTACGCGGTGATCAGCGCCTTTTGCTTCCCGGTCAAAATCCAGCCGGCAAGTGGAATATGGGTGATGATCTTGTCAACGGTTTTCAGCGGCTTGACCCCGAGGATCAGGTCCACTTTCTGGTCCTGAAGATTCATCTGCCCGACGAGGGAGAGGTTCATGGCGTTGCTGTCGACGAACAGATCGTTGGTGGACAGAACGCCCCGGCGCAGGGTGAAGGAACCCTTCAGCCGGGTAAAGGGCATGCCCTCCAGCGACATATCGGGAAGTTTGAAGGTGAGGATCTGCGATACGTTGAGAAGGGAAAAGACCTTCGAGAGAAACTGAAACTTGTGCAGGACGCCCTTTTTGACCTCCATATTGAAGCCCCCCATCGAGGTGGGGAGAAAATCCTTGCCGGCGCGCCCCTGCAGGTAGAAATCCCCCTTCATCGTTCCGGTAATCAGCCCTCGCTTTTTTAGTAATTGGCGATAGATCGCCGCGGCGTCGAAGTTTTCCAGGTGCCCGGAAATTTTCAGCAGGGGAGGCGTGCCGGCGCTGTGGTCAACCACCACCTGACCGGTGAAGTATCCCTTGCCCGCGTAAAAATGCAGCGGCTGGATGAGAAGGGCCCCGTCGTGCAGGGTGATTTCCCCTTCTGCCCGTTCGAAATGCAGATCGCCAAGGGTTCCCTTTTTGGCTTTGGCGAGAATAAAGAGCGAACCATGTTGGGCCCGCTTCTTCTCTTTCGGTTTCTTTTCCGCCGGGGGCCCCTGCCAGAGGTCGATGACCTGGTCGATGTCGGCCTGATCCGATTCGATGTCGAGGTTCACTCGCGCCCCTGGGACGAAGGCGATCGTTCCCCGCACGGTGGCTTTCGTGCCGCCGTTCAGAAAGACGGTGGCCGGGGCGAAGGCCAGATGGTGCCGGTCGATGACCAGGTGCGCATCGAGGTCGTGGAGCAGGGCACTTTTGGAGAAAAAGAAGAGACCGTCGCCCCGGATGGTCGCGGCGCGAACGTCCAGTTTGAGCCGCGGATGGGCGAAGTCTGCCAGGGTCCCGCGAAGATGGAGCGGAGAGCTCCCGAGCTTGGCGGTGACGTTTTTAAATCGGGCCCCCTTTGCCGACAGGAGGATTTGTCCGTTCGCCTGACTGAGGTCGGCGATCACCCCCGTCAGGTGAATGCCGAAGTTGTGCAGGGTGATACGCCCTCCGCGGCTGCGGATTTTGCCGGCTGCTCCCGAGGCACGGTAGTGGAGGGAAATTTCCCCCCGGGGACGAAGCTCGGCGAGGATCGGCGCCCGGGGGAGGAGTCGGGCCAAGTCCAGGCCCGGGACGTCGATCGCGACCCGAAAGGTTTTCCCGGCGGGCTGATAGTCTCCGCTGACCTGTAGCTCCAGAGGGGCGATCTTCAGGGTTCCCTTTTTCAGCGACAGGCGGCCCGATGAGAGTTCTGCCGACAAGGAAAGATCCCCCGGGACGCCGGCGGGTTTTGCCGCCTGCTGTTTGAACCGAAGGGCCAGGGGGGTCAGATCGGCATGGACGGAGGCCAGAAGATCGTTCGTGGTGCCTCCGAGGGTCAGGGCGAGGGGAAGAGCCCCGTCGACCCGAAGGCCCTCCGGCAGTTTCCCGGGAAGGTAGGGCATGGCCTCTTCAACGGGCACGGTCCCGGAGGCCTCCAGTGAGATCGCCGGCGCCGGCAGAAAAGGGTGGTTCAGGGACCCCTTGAACCGGATCGGCGTTTTCCCAAGAAGGGCGTGGCCACCCTCAAGAGTCAAGCGGTGGTCGGCATAAACGGCCGTTACCGAGACAGCGGTGAGAGATTTCGATTGGGGCAGGGACACCACGCCGTCTTCCAAAGTCGCCTGGGCGCTCTGCAGGGGGAAGTTTTCGTTCAGGTGGCGAAAGGCCGAAATCGGTCCGGCGAACCGGACCTTGGTGAGTTGCAGGGTCCCCTTGCGGAGGCGTTGCCTGACGCGGGACAGTGCGGCCGGGGAACCTTCATCGGGAAGATAGCGGATCAGCTTGAGAACGGGAAGGGCAGAGCTGGAGAGAGTTCCCTCAAGATAGGTCGAACCGCCTTTTTGGCTCGCAGTCAACGCTCCCCGAACCTCGAGACCGTCGGTGGCGACAGCGAGATCCGTGAATCGATCTGCCCCGGCGGTGGCGCTCCAGATGCCGCTGCAGGAAAGATGCGTCAACTCAAGGGGGCGGCGATAGAGCCGGGGAAAGCGGAAATCGAGACCGTTGCCGACCAGAGAAGCCTTGACCGCCAAACCGGCGGCAGCTGTGCCGTGCAGGCTGAGATCAACTGTCGCCTCTCCCCGGGCGGAAAGATTTCCATCCAGGACATAGTGTTGAAGAAAAGAAGCCGGGGCGAGATCCCCGAAATGGATGGTCATGTCCCACTGGTGGTGGCTCCAGTCGGAGAGGGTCGGCCCCGGGGTGAAGGTGCCGGTCAGGGAAAGGGGCGCGGCTGCTTTGCCTTGCTTTAGATCTGCTGAGAAATGCAGCTCTGTTGGTTTTTGCAGAGACAGGTTAGCAAAAGTGCCGTTGATATTTTCCAGAATTGCCGAAAAGGGCCGGGCGGGATTCCGGCGGTCGATGAAATGGATCGTTCCGTTGTGTAGCACCAGAGACCGGATTGCCTCGGCGAGGAATAACGGAGCTGTGTGTGAAAGGGGTGGCGGTGCATTGCCCTTAGGCTCGGAATGCGGGGCCGGGTTGAGGACCAGGCGGAGCCGAGGGGCGTCGACCAGAATCCTGCGAAAGGCAAGGTGCCCCTCGAAAAGCGGCCAGAATTCCATTTGCAGATAGAGATGTTTGACCCGCAGGACGCTGCCCTCTCCCCCGCGGGGGCCAACGACCACGTCGGAAAATTTTACCGAAGGTCCGTGAAGTAGCGACAGGTGGGCTTCTCCCAGCTGAACCGGCTCGGACAGCCGTCGGGAGAGTTCCGCCTGCAAAGGGTCCCGGTACCGGTTCAGATCGAAGGTGGCGGTGAAAACCGCCGCGGCGACAAGGACGATGAAACAGCAAATGCCCAGGATGGAGAGAAAAGGGTGGCGTCGGAACATGAGGCACCGTTTGGAAGTTGTCGTTAAATGCCGCGGGAAGAACGTTCAGAAGCCCCTCCTGACAGGGCAGGGTGATAAGCGTTGATTCTCCCAGTATAGGGGATTGGCGGTGACTATGGTAGTCTCAAATTGCCGGGAGGAAAAGGGGGACGTCCCTGTGGGGACGGCTAAAAAGGTCAAGAGCCGCGGTGCTTGCTATTTTCGTCTGTGTCATGGGAGGGGAAAGCCCAGGGTTTCGATGGCGCGTCGGAGGGCTTCCGGCAACGGGCACTCGACGGCGATGAGGCGGCCGTCCGCTGGATCCGGGAAAGCCAGCCGACGACAGTGGAGAAAAAGCCGATTCATCCCGGGAGGCGAAGTGCCGCCGTAGCGCCGATCGCCTGCCAGAGGATGGCCGGCATCGGCAAATTGCCTTCGGATCTGATGCTTTCTGCCACTTTGCAGGCGCAGTTCCAGCAGCGACCAGTCCCTGTTCCCGGCCAGCAGGCGATACAGAGTGATGGCTTCTTTGATCTTCCCCTTAGCCGGCACCGGGGAATCAAGCCGGCCGTCGCCTTCGATCCGCCCCCGGACCAGAGCCAGATAGAACTTCTCGACGTCCTCCTCCATGAAAATTTTCCCCAACGCCGAACAGGCCTGACGCCCCTTGCCGAACAAAACCGGTCCGGAGGTCTCGACGTCCAGGCGGTGAACGGGGGCCGTAGTGAAGGGTGCTTTTCGCTTTTTCATCAGGGCCTGGACGCGCCCCGCCAGATGGTCCCTTTCGTGTCCGACGCCCCGATGGACCGCCAGGTCGGCGGGTTTGAATGCCACCAGCAACCGCTCGTTTTCAAAAAGGATGAGCACTTCGGCGGGGGCCGGCTGTGCTAACAACTGTTCAAGACGCCTGCTGCCGGGCAAAACCAAGCGGTCTCCCGACGCCAGTCGGGAGTCTGGCGCCAAGGGGAGCCCCTCCCGGCTGATTTTCCCCCGGCGGGTCAGCTGTCGCAGGTAAGAGGCGGGGGCAGCCGAAATACGACGTTCCAGCACTTCCAAAACGGTCAGTCCGTTTTCCTTTTCGGAGATAAGCCACTCGATCATGGGGGCATCATAGGCCCGTTTGCTCTTCCAGGCAAGGATCGGACGGCTCCCTGCGGAAAATGAGCGTTTAAGTGTTTACATGGAATTTTGAGATTGTTAACATGATGCGTTGTCCAGAACCTCCGGGACGGTAATTCGCCAGCCCCCTATTTAAGTTATTCCCCATGAAAATCAAACGGATCGAAATCGTCGGCTTTAAATCCTTTGTGGACCGGGTGACCGTGGACTTCCAGGATGGGATCACCTCTGTGGTCGGGCCCAATGGTTGCGGCAAAAGCAATATCGTCGACGCCATCCGCTGGGCCATGGGGGAGCAGAACGCCAAAAATCTGCGGGGCCGTTCAATGGAAGACATCATTTTCGGCGGCAGCGAATCCCGCAAACCGCTGGGAATGGCCGAAGTGTCTCTGGTTTTTTCCAACGCCGACGGACTTGCTCCGCCTGCGTATCGCGCCTACGAAGAGATCATGGTGACCCGGCGGCTCTACCGTAACGGGGAGAGCGAATATCTGATCAACAAGACCCCCTGCCGCCTGCTCGACATCAGCGAACTGTTCATGGATACGGGGATCGGCGCCCGCGCCTATTCCATCATCGAGCAGGGCAAAATCGGCATGATCCTCAACGCCAAGCCGGAGGATCGCCGCTTCCTGATTGAAGAGGCGGCCGGAGTCACCAAGTACAAGTCCCGCAAGAAAACGGCTCTGCGCAAGATCGAAGCGACGAAACAGAACCTGATCCGGCTCGGGGATATCATCTCTGAAGTTCGCCGGCAGCTCTCCAGTCTCAAGCGCCAGGCGCAAAAAGCCGAGCGTTATCGGACCTATCGGGAGGAGTTGAAGGGGATCGAAACCCGCTTCGCCCGGGAGCGCTACTGCGAATTGCAGGTCGAAAGCGACGCGGTCTCCACCCGCGAGGCGCACTGCCAAAAAACCTTGGACGGCTTGTCCGGCCAATTGGCAAAGGGCGACCTGGACCTTGAGGCCCTTCGGTTGCAGCAGGTATCCCGGGAAAAGGAGGTCACCCAGGGGCAGGAGCGCGTCTTCCACCTGACCTCGGAAATTCAGAAGGTCGAGGGGCGGATCGAATTCGGCGAGAAGGAGCGCGGCAATCTCGACCGCCAGCGCGAGCGTCTGGACGCCGAAGGCGAAGAGGTCGCCCGGCGGCTGGCCGAATTGGATGCCGAAGAACAAAGCTTGCGGCAAAGCGGAGCCAACCTGGGGGACGAGCTGGAAGGCTCCGTGCGCCGACTGATCGAGGGGGAGGCCCATCTGGATGATTCCGCCGCCCGGGAGCAGGAGCTTGCCGACACCCTCGAAAGCGCCCGCCAGAGCCTTTACGCGGTCCTGACCGAACTCTCCCGGGCCGGCTCCCGGCAGGAGGATGCCGAAAGGCGCCTTCAGGGGCTCGATGAACGGACCGCCCGGAATCGCTCCGAGGCGGTCGGGATCCGGGAGAAAGTCGAAGAGAGTCAAGAGGTGCTCGCCGAGCTCGAGCGGAGCGTGACGCGGTCTCGAGAACAGCTTCGCGCGCTGGAGCAGGACCGGGAAGAGGGGCAGGAGGCGATTCGCACGCTGCGCCGGCGCAGCGAGGAAAATGAGAATGCCCTGCAGGAGCGGCGGGAGGAGCTGAACCGCCAGCGCTCCCGCCTCGAATCTCTGGCCGAGCTGGAAAAGAATCTGGAGGGGTACGATCCCGGCGTCCAAGTGCTCCTGCGCGAGCCGGGGTTCGGCGAGCGGTTCGCGGGGATGGTGGCCGATGCGCTGGAGGTGCCCGCCTCTCTGGAAGCGGCCGTCGAGGCGGTTCTGGGCGATCGTCTGCAGGCCCTTCTGGCCGATCGGATCGATGATGTGGAGGCCTCCCTGGCGTTTCTCCGGTCCAGGGAAGGGCGCTGCACCTTTCTGTTGCCGGGATTTTCGGGCGCGGCGCCGACCTTTTTCGACGGCGGCACGCCACTCTTGGAAGCGGTCCGTCCCCGCTCCGGCGACGGGGAGCGGGTTGAGGCCTTGCTGGCGGGGGTTTTCCTGGTCGAGAGTTTGCAGCCCTTTTTGACCGGCGGTGTGCCGCCGGGGGTTACACTGGTGACCGAATCCGGCGAAACCCTGACCGGTCGGGGGGAATTGCGGGGCGGCGGCGCCGCAGTCCTGAATCAGGGGCTGTTGCACAAAAAGCGGGAAATGAAAGAGCGCGCCCTGCAGGTGGATCGTCTCACCCAGGAAGTGGATGTGCTTCAGCAGCAGCGGGAGCAGTGGCGCGCCGATCTGTCCGCGGCAGAAGAGCACCTGCAGGAGACGGAAGCCGCCCGGCACCGCCAGGAGTTGAAATTGGTGGATGGCGAAAAGGACCTGCTTCGCCTCGAGGAAGAGATGGGGCGATTGCAGGAGCGCCTGGAAGTGCTCAGCTTCGAAGAAGATCAGCTGCACGAGGAAGAGGAAGAGTTGAACCGCCGGCTGGCGGAGGTCTCCGCGGGACGTCGGGAGCAGGAGCGGCAGAAGGCCGCGCATGAAGAGAGCGTGGCTGGCCTGCAGGAGGAACTTCTGGTTCTGCGCCGCGAAACCGGCGTGGTTCGTGACCGGGTCACCTCGCTCAAGGTGATGGTGGCCAGTATCCGGGAGCGTGAAGAGGGGACTCGCCGAAGCCTCGAACAGCTGGAAGCGATGCGCAAGGAGCTCCGTGGCCGAACGGCGCTGGTGCAGAGCCGCATCGCCGAGGGGGAGGAGGAGCGGGTGCGCCTCCAGGCGGAGGGAAAACGACTGCGCACCGAACTCGATCTGTTGTTTCGCAAGCGGGAGGAGGAGAAGGTTTTTTTCGAACAGCTTCGCGAGAGCTATGAGGCCGGCAGCCGAGAGGTCGCAGCCCGGGAGGAAGCGCAACGGGATCTGCGGGAACGGGCAAACCGAAGTCGCGAGGATTTGACGGCGTTGCAGTTGAGGGGGCGGGAAATCGGCATGGAGGCGGAACACCTGCGCCAGACGATTCTCGAGCGCTACCTGCTGGATCTGGCCGAATCCGCGCCCGAGAACCCGGAGCCCTTCGCTCCCGAATGGGGCGAGCGTCGCCTGGCCGAGCTCAGCCGGCTGATCGAGGAGATCGGCGAGGTCAATCTGACCGCCATCGACGAGTACCGGGAACTGGAGGAGCGCTGGGAGTTTCTGACCGCGCAGCAGGACGATCTGCGCCAGTCCCTCGAGGGGTTGCAGACCGCCATCGCCAAGATCAACCGGACGACACGCCGCCGTTTCCGGGAAACCTTCGACCAGGTCAACGCCAAGTTTCAGGAGGTATTCCCCCGCCTGTTCCGGGGCGGCCAGGCCGAGCTCAGACTCACCGATGAGGAGGATCTGCTGGAAACGGGCATCGATATCGTCGTTCAGCCTCCTGGGAAAAAACTGCAGAGCGTCAACCTTCTCTCCGGCGGAGAAAAGGCGTTGACCGCCGTCGCCCTGATTTTTTCCATCTTTCTGATCAAGCCGTCGCCTTTCTGCATGCTGGATGAGGTGGATGCCCCCCTCGATGAGGCCAATATCGGCCGGTTCAACGAGCTGGTGCGGGAGATGTCGGCAAAATCCCAGTTCATCATCATCACCCACAACAAGCGCACCATGGAGATCGCCGACACCCTCTATGGGGTGACGATGGAGGAGCCCGGCGTCTCCAAGCTGGTTTCGGTGCGGATCAACGATTTCGATCAGGCTGCGGAAAGCGAACGGTTGCAGCGCGCTGTCAGGTGAGATCATGCCTTTTAAAAAGATGTTGACGGAACTCGTTGAGAGCGTCCCCGGAGCCACCGGAGCCATCCTCGCCGATTGGGAGGGAGAGGCCGTGGACCAGGTGGCGAGAATGGACGATTACGAGCTGAGGGTTATTGGCGCCCATCAGGGGGTCATCCTTTATAATCTCAAGAACTCCCTCGCTCGCCTGGAGGAAAACGGCATCCGGGAACTGATTGTCACCACCAGGAAAAATCTGACCCTGGTGCTGCCGATAACGGCCGACTATTTTCTGGTTCTTATCCAGGAAAAGGGAAATCCCATGGGGCGGGCCCGGTTTGAAGCAAGACGCTGCGTCTCGCGGTTAAAAGAGGAAATCGAGTGACCGGTTACTTCCGGCCTTCGAGCGAGGTAAAAATCTGAAAAAGGGAGTTACACCTTGATGAACCTGATGGAGTGGTTTTCCCAGCTGATCAAACACCTGGCCGATCTTTTAGGGGCCTTGGGGGTTCCCGAAGCCTATCGAACCATCACCGCCCTCGGAGTGGTCTATATTTTGGCCACCTTGATCGTGATCGGGGTGATTGTCGGTCTGTGGAGCCTGACCCGTCCCAAGAGAAAACCCCCCGTAGAAAAACCCGCCGAAAAAGAGGAACCCCTCGAGCAAGAGGCCCCCCTCCCGGAGGCCGAGGAGGCGGCTCCCGCCGAAGAGGTTTCGGAGGGAATCGAGAAGCCCGAAGCGCCAGAAGTCTACCCCCCTGAGGTTCCTCTGCCGCCGGCCGAGGAAGAGGCCGTGGCGGAAGTTCCCGCCGAGGAAGTGCCGGCGGAACGTCCGATCTCATTGTTCGAGCGGATGCGGACCGGGTTGTCCAAAACCCAGTCTGCCCTGGTGGGGCGGGTGGACGCCCTGTTGGGCGGGCGGCAGAAAATCGACGAGGATCTGCTCGAGGATCTCGAGGAGATCCTCATCACCGCCGATTTCGGCATGAAAACCACCCAGGAATTCATCCAGGCTCTGGAGCAGCGGATAGAAAAAGGGAAGGCCACCGATCCCGCGGCCCTTCGCGATATCCTGCGCGAAGAGATTCGGGCGCGGCTCCAGGCGGAAGCCGGCCCCCTCGATTTGGATGGAAATTCGCCCTTCGTTCTCATGGTGGTCGGCGTGAACGGGGTTGGGAAAACCACCACGATCGGCAAACTGGCCCACCAGTTCGTCAGCCAGGGAAAGAAAGTGGTTCTGGGGGCAGGCGACACCTTCCGGGCGGCCGCGGCAGAACAGCTGACCGTTTGGGGACAGCGCGCCGGCGTCGAGGTGATCCGCCACGCCGAAGGGGCCGATCCCGCCGCGGTGGCCTTCGATGCGGCGAAGGCCGCGGTTGCCAGAAAAGCCGATATTCTGATCCTCGACACCGCCGGGCGCCTGCACACCAAGGTCAACCTGATGGAGGAGTTGAAAAAGATTCGGCGGGTCCTGGCCCGGGAAATCCCCGGGGCACCACACGAGACGCTGCTGGTGCTCGATGCCACAACCGGCCAGAACGCCCTGTCGCAGGCCCGCCTCTTTCGGGAGACGGTTGAGGTCTCGGGGATTGCCCTGACGAAACTGGATGGGACAGCCAAAGGCGGAATCGTTGTGGCTATCGGTGCGGAACTCGACCTGCCCGTGAGGTTTGTCGGCATCGGCGAGGGGCTCGAGGATCTGCGGCCATTCGATCCCGATCTCTTTGTCGACGCACTTTTCCAAAAAGGGTGAAACCCCTTGACTTTTGATCCCATTTTTTCTAAAATCCGATGCATGCTGGGGAAGTGAAAATGCTGGACAATATAGTTCTTCGGCTCGAAAAAAAGATCGATCTGCTGATCGAGCACTCCAGAAAGCTGGAGTCGGAACGAGAGGCGCTGCTCGCCGAAAACAGGTCTTTGCTGGACGAAAGAGAGCGGTTTCGCACGGAGATTGACAAGATACTCGCCAAATTGGACCAGATGGATCGGGAAATCCCTTGAAGCAAGCCGTCCAAGTAACGATTCTGGGTCAACAGTACACCGTGAAAAGCGAATCCCCTCCAGAGGAGGTCCGGCAGGTGGCCGCCTTCGTAAATGAAAAAATTTGCGAAGTGAAGACGGCGAACAAGGCGGTGGATACCCTGAACACCGCGATTCTGGCCCTGCTGAACGTTTCGGCTGATTATCTTCGTCTGCGGAAACAGGAGCTGGTGCAAGACTCGGTAAAAGGCCGTCTTCGGCGGCTGGTAGAGCGGGTGGATCAGTCTCTTCCCGCCTGGGCCGAAGATGCGACGGAAGAAGAGGATGCCGTTCCCGGAGACGCGGGCGGCCCTTTGGGGGATTGATGCTGGCGATTGGATCGCCGAAAAGGTCTCTGGACGGAGATTTAAGATAGATTGGCAAGAGGTTCCAGCGCCTTGAACAGGGCGTTTTACCGGTCCCGTAAACGGTTCTCGTTCGAATACAATTGCTCACATTGGTCATGATGTTTGCCGATAGAAAAGGCCGGTCGTGTGTCGACCGCCCCGTATACGGAGGAAAGAACGCGGAAGGCCGCTTCTCGCTTCCTCCAAAGCACGCTGGCACCCCAAGCCAAGAGCAATTGCCGAACGCGATCGTTTGAAATATCGGGCCTGTCACCGGTCCCTTCCCGTCTGTTCCCTCCTGAAAGAGATCGCCGAGTATGTCAGGGGATCTCTGCCCATGCCGAAAAAATCCATCCGTGACACGATGTTGGGCCGGCGCAAGCAGCTATCGGCAGCGATTTGTCTGAGCCGAAGCTTGAAGGCTCAGCAGCGCCTGCTCGAGCTGCCCCAGTTTGCCGCCGCCTCGACCGTGGGTCTTTACAGCCCCGTTTGGAACGAAGTCTTCACCGAAGAAATCTTCCGGGCGGCCAGGGCGCAAGGGAAACGGGTGGCCTATCCTCGAATCGACGGTCACGGCCTCGAATTCATCGAGGTGACGGATCCGCAGGAACTTTGCCCCGGCGGTTTCGGGATCCTGGAGCCGTGCGGTTCAAAGTGCGTTTCCTTGCCGGCCCTGGACCTGGTCGTGGTGCCGGGCGTGGCTTTCGATCTGGCCGGATTTCGCCTCGGCTACGGCAAGGGTTTTTACGATCGGGTGATGAGCTGTGGGGAACGGTGCGGCGTGCTGATCGGCCTCTGCTATGAACTGCAGATGTTGGATTCTTTGCCGTCGGAAAGCCACGATGTCCGTATGGACCTCGTGGCGACCGAAGAGCGCACCCTGCGGTTCCAGGCATGATACACACTATATCCAGGTAAGGAGGACCCAGGTTTTGAAAATAGAAATTGCGTTGACTCTGATTGGCGCGGCCTTGGCCGCGGGTGTGCTTATCGGCGTTCTCTTGCGGCGCAAGCTGGCCGCAACCCGTCTTGCCAATGCCGAGCGCGAGTCGGCCCAGATTATTGAAGAGGCCAAAAAAGAGGCCGATACCATTCGCAAGGAAGCCATCATCCAGGCCAAGGATGCGGTGCTCGAAGCCAAACCGAGTGGGAGAAGGAATCCCGCGAGATGCGTCGGGAAATTCTGGCCCAGGAGAAGCGGCTGCTGCAGAAGGAAGAAAACCTGGACCGCAAGATCGACTCAGGTCGATGCCAAAGAGGATGAGCTCTGCAAGCGGGAGCGGTCGCTGGGCCAGCAGGAGGAAGCGCCTGCGGGGGCGTGAGAAGGAAATCGAGAAATTAATCCATGAGCGTAAGGCGGGGCTCGAAAAGCTCTCCGGGATGAGCTCCGAGGAAGCCAAAGAGCAACTGATGCAGAGCATGGAGAGCGAAGCCCGTCACGACGCGCGCCAAGCGCATCAAGCAGATCGAGGACGAGGCCAAAGAGGTGGCCGACAAAAAGGCCAAGGAGATCCTTTCCCTGGCGATCCAGCGCTATGCCGGTGATTATGTTGCCGAAAAAACCGTGAGCGTCGTGCCGCTGCCTTCCGACGAAATGAAGGGCCGGATCATCGGTCGGGAGGGGCGCAACATCCGCGCCATCGAGGCGGCCACCGGTATCGATCTGATCATCGATGACACGCCCGAGGCGGTTATCATCTCCGGCTTCAATCCGGTGCGCCGCGAAGTCGCACGGCTCGCCTTGGAGCGGCTGATTGCCGATGGGCGCATTCATCCCGCCCGGATCGAGGAAGTGGTCAACAAGGCAGTCCAGGATGTCGATACGGCGATTCGGGAGGCCGGCGAACAGGCCACTTTCGATGTCGGCGTTCATGGCATCCATCCGGAGATCATCAAGTTGATCGGGCGCTTGAAATACCGTACCTCCTACGGACAGAACGTTTTGCAGCATTCTCTGGAGGTCGCCTTTTTGTGCGGCATTATGGCCTCCGAACTGGGTCTCAACGTCAAGCAGGCCAAGCGTGCCGGTCTGCTGCACGATATCGGCAAGGCGGTCGACCATGAGATCGAGGGCTCCCATGCCGTCATCGGCGCCGATCTCGCCCGCAAGTACGGCGAGTCGCCCAAGATCGTTCACGCTCTGGCCGCTCACCACGAGGATGAAAAACCCGAGAGCATTCTGGCCGTTCTGGTCCAGGCCGCCGATGCCCTGTCCGGCGCCCGGCCGGGCGCCCGCCGGGAGATGCTCGAAACCTACGTCAAGCGTCTCGACGATCTGGAACGCATCGGCACATCATTTTCCGGGGTCTCCAATTGTTTTGCCATTCAGGCCGGGCGGGAAATCCGGGTCATGGTTTCGAGTGAAGAGGTGTCCGATGAACAGTCCTACGTCATCGCCCGGGATATTGCCCGCAAGATTGAAAACGAGATGACCTACCCCGGACAGATCAAGGTCAACGTGATCCGGGAGACACGGGCGGTGGAATATGCCAAATAATTTTGGAACCAGGGTCCTTGCTCGGCAGAGGTTTTCGTGAAGATTCTTTTCATCGGTGATGTGGTTGGCCGGGCGGGGCGGCTGGCTTTGGCCGATCGGCTCGGGCGGCTTATCGATATCCACCAGGTCGATCTCGTGGTGGCCAATGGAGAAAATGCCGCCGCCGGCTTCGGCCTGACCCTGGATGTCGCCAGGGATTTGTTCGATGCCGGGGTGGATGTCCTGACCTCCGGTAATCACA
>CAWANI010000018.1:0-37384 GCA_963783365.1 uncultured delta proteobacterium
GGCCTCGAACAAGCCGGTGGCCATGGTCGCCGTACGTCTCTCGGACGTGGCCCCGGATGATGCCGCCACCCGGGTGACCTACGGCCTGCTCAACCTCACCCATCGCCACGGCCACGAAGATCCACACACCCTGGAACCGGGACGGCGCTACCGCATTTCAGTCCCCCTGAACGGCATCGCCCAGGCCTTTCCGGCCGGGAATCGCCTGCGCGTCTCGCTCTCCACCTCCTATTGGCCCCTTGCCCCGGCCGCCACCGGAACCTGTGCGCCTGACCATCTTTGGCGGCGCCAGCAGCCTGATCCTGCCGGTCGGAACCACGACCGGAGGACGGGAACCTAGGCCTTTCGCTGAGCCGGAGGCGGCGGCACCCCTGGCGACGACCCAGATCGAACCGCCACACTACGACTGGATCGTCCATCGCGACCTGGCTCGGGGCATTGCCACCTTGGAGGTAGTCAAGGACGAGGGGACCTACCGCATCGACGAAATCGACCTGGAGGTGCAGCGCAAGACGATCGAATGGTACGCCTACCGGGGCAACAACTTCGGCTCCCCCCGGGGTGAAACCTATTGCGAGCGGGGGTCCCGGCGCGGCGACTGGGCTGTGCGAACGGTCACCCGCACGGTCCTTACGGCAAACTCCGAGGCCTTCCACCTGCGTGCCAATCTTGATGCCTACGAGGGCGAGAAACGTGTTTTCTGCAAGAGCTGGGACTGCCGCATTCCCCGCGACCACATGTAAAGGAGAAACCTATGTCGGACGTCAAGGAAAAGCTCGGAGGATCGGAGGTCCAGCACGGACCGTTCAGCGATCGGGTGTTTCTCATGAAGCTGGCCCGGGAGGATTTTCCCGGGCATCCTTTTTCAACTCGACGAACTGGTTGATGTTCACGGTTACAACAAAATTGTCGCCATTATTCCCCGGTATGCCCTCGAGCGATTCGTCGCCGACGGCTATGAAGAGGAAGCGCGGGTCCCCGGTCTTTTCCGGGGGGCCGAGGACGGTTTTTTCATGGGGAAATATCTCGACGAGAAACGGCGGCAGGAGCAGAAGCCGGAATTAGTGCGGGAGGTACTGGCGGCCGCGCGCGCAAAACGCAGCTCAGGGGCGGAAATCACCCTGGCGCCGGGGTTCTTCTGGCGGCTGACCGAGCTCGCCGACGCCGAGCGGATGGCCGAAGTTTTCCGTCAGGTTTTCGGCTCCTACCCCGTTCCGATCTTCGATCCCGACTATCTGCGAGAGCAGATGCAAAAGGGGCAGCTCTACTTCGGCATCTGGGAAGGCGGCAACCTCGTCTCCCTCGCCTCGCCCTACCTGGAAGAAGAGGATCTGAACGGCGAGCTGACCGATTTCGCCACCCTTGCCGACTACCAGGGCAGGGGGCTGGCCGGGTTTCTCATGCGGCACATGGAGGAAGAGATGGTCCGCCGTCGATTCAAGACCGCCTACACCTTCGCCCGGGCCTATTCCTTCGGCATGAACATCGCCTTCGCTCGTAACGGCTACTCCTTCGCCGGTACCCTGACCAATAGCGTCAATATCGCATCAGGAGGACTGGAAAGCATGAACGTCTGGTACAAATCCCTGTAATCCTCAGATTCCTTTATTCACGCGGTTCGGTCGGCTCCGCCTTTGGCAGCAGCACCCAGAGCCGGCCGCTCTGCTTCATTTTTCCGGCGTACTCACCTGCTTCATGCCCGACCCCCCAGTAAAAATCCGCCCGCACCGGGCCCTTGATGGCGCCGCCGGTATCCTGAGCGACCATCAGGCGCTGCAACGGCCGCTCGGTCGATGGCCAGGTAGTGTCAAGAAAAACCGGCGCGCCGAGGGGGATCGCGTGCGGATCGACCGCCAGGCTGCGCCCTGCCGTCAGAGGCACGCCAAGGGCTCCTTCGGGGCAATCGACGCCGGCCGGCATTTCCCGGAAGAAAACGTAACTGGGATTCTCCTCCAACAGCGAGCTGACCTGAGCAGGGTGGTCCCGGGCCCATGCCTTGATGTTCTGTAACGACATCTGGTCGGGAGTCATTTCGCCGCGCTGCAACAGCAGCTTGCCGATGGAGCGATAGGGATAGCCGTTCTGATCGGCATATTGAACCATGACCCGCTTGCCGTTTTCGAGATCGATGCGCCCCGATCCCTGTATCTGCAGGAAGAAGAGCTCCACCGGGTCCTCGACCCAGAAGAGCTCGTCGCCGGCCAGATGGTCCCCGTGATCGATCTCCGCCCGACTGTAGTAGGGAACAACCCGGTGCCCCTCGATACGGCCTCGCAGCCGGTAGTCGCCGAGTTCGGGGTAGACGCTGCTCAGGTTGATCCGCACCAGGTCGTCGGGAACGCCGTAAAGGGGGTAGCGATAGCGATCGGTGCAGGTTCGGCTCCCTTTCAGGTCGGGGACGTAATAGCCGGTGATCAGCCCCTCCGCGGAACCGTCGGGTTGTTGCATGCGATGAGGGGTGAAATAGGCTTCGAAGAAGAGACGCGCATCTGCCGCGTCGGCCGGCTCGAGGTCGGCGGCGGCGCAGACCGCCTGCCACCGGGGCTCATCCTCCAGTGCTTGACAGCTTTGGCGAAAAGCCGCCAGGGCCGGTGTCGGGTCCTGCTGCGACCAGCCTTCGACCGCCTCCCAGGGGACGGACACTTGCGGCGGCGCCGGTGCCGGTGGATGCGGGGCAACACAGGCCGCCAGGCACAGCAGGGTGGCCAGAGCGGCAAAGGACGGTGCGTGACGTAAGGAGATCATGCCAAACCTCGCTTTCGGGACATTACCGGCGCCGGGGCAACAAAGCCTCAGCATAGACGCCTTCTCCGCCGGGGTCAAACGGCGCAGAAGCCCCCGCGCTCCATGGACGACCAAGGGAAGGGCGGCCGGCAAACGTCGCCTGCCCCTCGCGGCCTTCCATATGACGGCCTGAATTCGGTTGCTTTTTTGAAAAATAAGTTTAAAATATCAAGAACTTATATGAAACTCACGGTTCTGAATCGACAGCCGTTTCCCGTGTATACCGTTTCCATTCTCATCCCCCGACAACCCGCTCTAAGGAAGTCTTATGGCCAAAATCGACGCTCTTTTCAAGCTCCTGCGGGATAAGGGAGGCTCGGACCTCCATATCTCTCCCGGCAATCCTCCCCTGGTACGAATTTCCGGCAACCTGGCACCCGCCATTCCCCAGAAATTGCGGCACGAACAGAATAAGGCCCTGGTCTATGAGATTCTGACCGAGGAGCAGCGCCAACGGTTCGAGGAGACCAACGACCTGGACTTTGCCTATGAAGTCCCAGGCCTCGGTGCCCGCTTTCGGGCCAACATTTTTCAGGGCCGACTCGGTCTCAGTGGCGTTTTCCGCCTCATCCCCACCAATATTCTCACCGCTGAAGAGCTGGGGCTGCCGCCCACCGTTCTGCGTTTCACCGAATACAAGAAGGGGCTTATCCTGGTAACCGGCCCGACCGGAAGCGGAAAATCGACGACCCTGGCGGCCATGATCGACCATGTCAACCGCACCCGCAGCGAACACATTCTCACCGTCGAAGATCCGATCGAATTCGTCCATGCCAGCCAGAAAAGTCTCATCAACCAGCGGGAAGTCGGACGCCACACCCTCTCTTTCGCCAGTGCCATGAAGGCGGCTCTGCGGGAAGATCCCGACATCATTCTGGTCGGTGA
This sequence comes from uncultured delta proteobacterium, assembly GCA_963783365.1. Lineage (GTDB taxonomy): Bacteria > Desulfobacterota > Desulfuromonadia > Desulfuromonadales > CAWANI01 > CAWANI01. Next base: position 3,670 of record CAWANI010000018.1, read on the forward strand.
GATGCGCGACCTGGAAACCATCGAGTTGGCCATCACCGCCGCTGAAACCGGTCATCTGGTCTTCGGCACCCTGCACACCAACAGTGCCGCCAAAACCGTCGACCGCATCATCAACGTCTTTCCGACCAGCCAGCAGGAACAGATCCGGACAATGCTTGCCGAGTCCCTGAAAGGGGTGATCGCGCAGCAATTGGTCCCCACCGTCGAGGGTAAACGCTGCGCCGCCATGGAAATTCTGGTCGCGACCCCAGCCGTTTCCAACCTGGTGCGAGAGGGTAAAACCTTTCAGATACCCTCGGTCATCCAGACCGGGCGCGGAGAAGGAATGGTGCTGATGGACCAGTCCCTGCAGGAACTTCTGAAATCTCGGCGGATCGACAACGATACCGCCTACAAGTTCGCCCTCAACAGGGCCCTCTTCACTCCGCCGCAGAGAGGAGGTGGCGCCCATGGGTGATCAGCGGATCGCAATGCATGAGCGGGATGTCCTTCTCAGTCTGGCCGATGGCAGCCGGGTCGAGGGGAAGGTCTTTCTCGGCCTGTACGAAGCTCATCGCAATGGCCCCCAACGGCTCGGGGACCTCCTCAATGGCAAGGGCTGCTTCCTCCCCGTTCGCTCGGCCGACGGGGTGATCCTGGTCAATCTCGCCCAGATCGTCAGTGCCGCAACCGTTGCGGACGGGGAAGCGGACGACCTGATGCGCCTGGGTGAAAAGTACCGGATTCAGGTCACCACCCTCGGTCGAGAGGAGATAGCGGCGGACATCTTCGTCAACCTGCCGTCGACTCACCAACGGGTTAAAGACGCCCTCAACCAGTCCGGCCGCTTTCTTCCCCTTTTTTCAGGAGATTCTATCCTTTATCTCAATACAGGGTTTATTCTTTACGTTAAGGACTGAGGGAGGGAACGTTTTGGAGGAGAGCTGTCAGAACAGGGGGAGAACAAGCTACACTCTCAGACCGATCGGCGTCATCCGTTCGGAGCTGACCTGTCGCAAGAGTGCTCCCCATCAGGGAAGTGAAGGAGCTCCCGAAGCCTGGATCGAGGTGGCCCCCGAGTATACCCAGGGGCTCGAAGGAATGGCGGCAGGACAAAGGATTATCGTCATCACCTGGCTTCACGAAAGCCGGCGCGACGTTTTGAAAGTCCATCCCCGGCGGGACGAAACAAGGCCTCTGCGGGGCGTCTTTGCGACCCGATCCCCCAACCGGCCCAATCCCCTCGGCCTCCACCCCGTCACGCTCCTCGAGATCGGCGCCGACAGACTCAAGGTGGGGCCGATCGAAGCGATCGACGGCACGCCGGTGGTCGATATCAAGCCGGCGCTTCCGCACTGCGTCGATTGCGAAGACCACTGACCGGGGGATTTATCGCGGCCCCCTCATCCGGCCTCAAAGCTGCAAACGCACCTTTTCCGGCGTCAGCCGTCGTTCGAGACGACGGGCGACGAGGCTCATCGAGTAGCAGCAGATGAAGTAGAGAAACGCGACGGTGGTATAGATCTCGAAGGGATAGACCATCAGGCGGTTATTGAGCCCCTGGGCGACGAAGGTCAACTCCAGAACGCCGATGACGTAGGCCAGAGACGTATCCTTGAAGATAGCGATGAACTGGCCGACGATGGCCGGGATCATCTGCTTGAGGGCCTGGGGAAGGATGATGCGACGCATGATCTGGTAATAATTGAGGCCGGTGCTCATCGCCGCCTCGAATTGCCCTCGGGGAACGTTCTGGATGCCGCCGCGGACGATCTCCGCCAGATACGCCCCGGTAAAGACGGTCAGGGCGATGGTGGCGCTCCAGAAGACGTCCAGATAGGTGTGGACGAAAATCGGCAGGAAAAAATAGACCCAGAAAATGACCATGATCAGCGGCGTGCCCCGGATGATTTCGATGTACAGGAGCGCCGGCAGCCGCAGCAGCCTGTTGGTCGCCATGCGTGCAAGGCCGATGACCATGCCGATGAAAAAACTCACCGTGATGGCGATCAGCGCCATCAGAACCGAAAAACTCAGCCCCCCGAGCCCCCACATGAAATCGTCCGGCCCCGAGCTGGGGAAGCGCCAGATAACAAGGGTCAGGAAGTTCTCCCGGATCACCTCCCAGTTAAGACCGATCAGCCCGCGCCCCATCTCATAGAGCACGTACAGGGACGCTGCCAGAAAGGCCCCTCGCATCAGCAGCCCCAAAACCCGGCGCAGCCAATGGCGCACCTGGCGCAGCGCCGCCTGCAGCGGGGAATAGCGCAGAGAGCGCGGCGGGCGGGACAAAAACCAGCCAACCGGGTGGGCCAGCAGCGCCCAGCTCTTCTCAAAGGGCCAGAACATCAGGTCGGCCAAGCGATATCCGAAGGTCCGCTCCTCCGGAGCCACCATCTGCAGACGCAGGTTCACCATATTGAGGATAGCCGAAATGATCAGCGAGAGCGCCAGATAGAGCAGCGTCGCCCCGGTCGTCGCCTCGAACCCCTTGAACGTCAGGGATTCCACCTGCTGGGACGCCCAGGTCAATTCGGCCACGCCGACCACCATCGCCAGGGAGGAGTTCTTCATATTGTTGAGAAACTCGCTTCCCAACGGCGGGATGATGGCCCGGAAGGCCAGGGGCAGGATGATCGTGCGTAGCGCCTGGAAATAATTGAGTCCCGAAGAATAGGCCGCTTCGAGTAACCCTTTGGGGATGGACTGAAGACCGGCCCGAATCACTTCGGCCATGAAGGAACTGGTATAGATGGAGAGACCGAAGGTAGCGCTCCACAGCTCAAAATTGCGATTGAAAAGCCACTGACGGGCTCCTTCGGAAAGGGCCATCGGGAAGGCGAAATACCAGAAGAAAAGCTGGATCAGCAGCGGAGTATTGCGGAAAAATTCAACGAAGACGGTCGAGAACCAGTGCACTGGCTTGAAATGGGAAAGGCGTCCCAAACCCAAAAGGGTGCCCAACACCAGCGCTGCGGCCGAACTGACCAGGGTGATATACAGGGTCAGTCGAAGCCCCTTGAGCAGGCTCAAGCCGAAGTTCTGGTGATAGGTCGGATTGACCGTGTAGAGCACGCTCCAGTCGAACTTGTAACCGAAATTGAACACCCAACCGAAGTAGAAAATCAGACCGCCCGCAAACACCGTTAAAAGCAGGATCTGTACCCAGGTTTTCTTAAGCCAGCTTTTCACAATGACAATCCGTTTCCGAAGATTCTGCAACCAGGCAGGGAGGACGCGAGGCGGGCCCGACACCAGAAAAGGCACCGGGCCCGCTCGGCAATCAGCATGACAGCGTGGCGCTTACGGCCACATTTCGATTTTCCGGGTCAGCGGGAAATAGTACGGCGTGTCCGGGCCGTACCACTTGTCGTAGATCTTCTTATAGGTACCGTCCTGCCACATGTCCTGGAGGGTGAAGTTGATCAGGTCCCGCCAGGCCGAATCGTTCTCCGGCAGGCCGATGCCGTACGGTTCGTTGCTGAAGAAGTCGCCGACCAGCTCATACTTGCCCGGCTCCTTGGCGGCATAGCCGATGAGGATGGTGCTGTCCGTCGACCAGCCGGCCACCCGGCCCATCTGCAGAGCCTGAAAGCACTGAGATTCCTTCTGGAAGGAAATGACGTCGCGGTCCCAGTTGGGGTCGCCCAGCTTCTTGAGGAGATTCTTTACGTTAATCTCGCTGGTGGTTCCCTGCATGGTGGCGATTTTCTTACCGACGAAATCCTTCCAATCGTGATATTTCCCTTTTTTGGCGAGAATTTTCTGGCCGTCGAAGAAATAGGTGATGGAGAAATCGATCGACTTGTCGCGCTCGCGCTTGTGGGTCATGTTGGCCGCCGACATGTCGATGCGCCCTTCCTGGATGAAGGCGATGCGCGTCTTGTTGGTGACGGGCACCCGCTCCAGTTTGGCGCCGAGGCGATGGGCGATCTCTTCGGCGATATCGACGTCGAAGCCGACCCATTGCTTTTTGGCGTTGTAGAAGCCCCCCGGAATTGAGTCGGTCATGAGTCCGCACCGGATCACCTTGGTCTTCATCACCCGGTCGTAGGTCGACCCGGCCAGGGCCAGCGGAGCCGTGACCAGAACCAGGGCCAGGGCCAGAGAGACCGCCTGGAACTTTCTTTTGAACATAAAACTCCTCCTCTGCATTGGATGAAACGGGACGGTCCGCCTCATGCGGCCGCCGCCTTACCGATAACGGCAGAACATTTCAATGACTCAGGATCTTGCTCAAAAACGCCCTGGTGCGCTCACTTTTCGGGTTGGAGAAAAATTCCTGGGGAGGAGCATCCTCGACCAACCGCCCCTCATCCATGAAAATGACCCGGTCGGCAACCTCGCGGGCGAAACCCATCTCGTGCGTCACGCAAACCATGGTCATGCCCTCCCGCGCCAGGTTTTTCATGACGTCCAGAACCTCATTGATCATCTCGGGGTCGAGGGCGCTCGTCGGTTCGTCGAAAAGCATGATCTTCGGACGCATGGCCAGCCCCCGCGCGATGGCCACCCGCTGCTGCTGGCCGCCGGAGAGTTGCGTCGGGTAGGCATCGGCCTTGTCCGGGATATTGACCTTGTCGAGCAGATCGCGCGCCAACTCCTCCGCATCGGGTTTAGACAGTTTGCGAACCAGGCAGGGCGCGAGGGTGATATTTTCCAGAACGGTCATATGCGGGTACAGATTGAACTGCTGGAAAACAAAACCGACCTCGGCACGAAGCAGGGTGAGGTTGGTTTTGGGATCTTTCAGATCGACGCCATCAACAATCACTCGCCCATCCTGGATCGGCTCGAGACGATTGATGACCCGAATGAGGGTGCTTTTCCCCGACCCGCTGGGGCCGCAAATAACCACCACTTCTCCCTGCCGAACCTCGAGATCGACGTCCTTGAGAACATGAAAATGGTGATTGTACCATTTGTTGACTTTTTCAAAGCGAATCACACAAACTCCTTCCGGCCCCTTCCCCTCTCCGACTGGAACCAAAATCGTTGCCATGGCATTAAATGTAGATCTGTTTCGTTTCGACCGCAAAACGACACATATCCCCCTCTCCCGGCCTTCAGCGGGCCGCAAATGGCGAGAGGTCAGGTCGTTTGACGACAGGGAATTTCTGTCTTATATCACAGAAAGGTTGGGGGACAAAGAAGATATTAATCCCTCTCGGGACCTCTGGCGGAGCAGGACTTCAACTCACCACACTGAGCGCGCGCACGTCGTTGATGAACCCGGCGATGGCCTCCTCCGTCGTACTCCAGGAACACATGAGGCGGGCATGTTCCGAGCCGATAAAGGTGTAGAAATGCCACCCTTTCCGATGGAGGGCCTCAATCAGGGGCTGGGGCATCTGAACGAACACCGCATTGGCCTGGCAGGGGTGCACAATCTCGACTCCGGCGACCGTGCGCAGCTCCTTCTCCAGCAGTTGGGCGCAGTGGTTGGCGTGAGCCGCATGCCGCAACAGGGCGCCATTCTCGAGCATTCCCACCCAGGGTGCGGTGAGAAAACGCATCTTCGAGGCGAGCTGCCCCGATTGCTTGCACCGGTAGTCGAATTCCCGTGCCAGGTCCTTGTTGAAGAAAACCACCGCCTCGCCGACGGCCAGGCCGTTTTTGGTCCCGCCGAAGGAAAGGACCTCCACGCCGGCTTTCCAGGAAAGTTCAGCAGGGGTCGCCGCTAACGATGCGGCGGCATTGGCGAAACGGGCACCGTCCATGTGCAGCCTCAGTGAGAGCTTGTGGGCCAGTTCGCCGATTTGCTGCAGTTCATCGACCGAATAGACCGTCCCCTGTTCGGTGGACTGCGTGATGCTCAACGCCCGGGGTTTGGGATAGTGAATGTCGCTTCTTCGTTTCACGGCATGCTCGACGGCCGCCAGGTCGACCTTGCCGTGGGCACCCGGTACCAGCAGAATCTTGGTGCCGTTGGAGAAAAACTCCGGCGCACCGCACTCGTCTGTCTCAATATGGGCCATCTCGTGGCAGAGGATGCTGTGATAGGATTTGCACAGGGAGGACAGGGCGAGGGAATTGGCCGCCGTACCGTTGAAAACGAAAAAGACCTGGCAGTCGGTTTCGAAGAAATCCCGGATCAGATCGCAGGCCCGAGCCGTCCAGGGGTCATCTCCGTAGGCGGTGGCATAGTCCCGATTGGCGGCTTCCATGGCCTGCCAGGCTTCGGGACAGATGGCAGCGTAATTGTCGCTGGCAAACTGATTTTTCGATGCATCCGGGCAATCTTCCTCATAAGGCATAACAGAACTCCATTCCAAGTGAGATGATTTCAGAACAAATATCCGCCAATTATTCGTCGGAGAGGGTCTCGAACCGACCGAGCTGCAGATTTTTACGGACGTTTTCCGGATGGAAGATCCGCCCGTTCATGGCAATGTAAACCCCTTCGGGAAGAAGCTGAACGGCCGTCACGGCACAGGCGATATTGAAAACCGCATCCGTCTGGCGGAAGCGGGCCGGCTGCATGGCCCCGGTCAGAACGATCACTTTGTCGGGAATTCCGGCAAGGGCTTTCGCCGTTTGAATCATGGTATCGGTACCGTGGGTGACAACGAAACGGCTGTATTCCGCCGATTCGATGGTGCGCCGAATCAGCTGGCGATCCCCATCGGACATCTCCAGGCTGTCTTTGCGAAGCAGCGGTTCGACGCCGTAGTCGAGGGTGACGTTGGCTTCCCTGAGAACCTCCAGAATCTGTGGATCGCCCACTTGAAAGGTGCTCTTCTGGTCGAAATAGATTTTGTCGATGGTGCCGCCGGTAGTCAGGAGAGTGATTTTCATTGCAGCGCAAATGCCTCCTTCGCCGCCGCCTTTTTTCGGGGCGTCGACGATTGTCAAATTAGATTTTAACTGTGCCATTGAAAAAAGTTGTCGAACGGAACCAGGCGGGCGGCTCACTTGAAACTGATCTGTTTGACCCCCTCCAGAGCGGAAATGATCTGTACGAGCTCATGCCCGATGCTTTTTTTCTGCTGGGTGACGACGAAACGGAAACGGATCTCGCCGCGGTCGATATCGAGATTGCACTCCAGTTCAGCGATGCGCAGCCTTCGCTTGCGGAACACCTCTTCCAGGTCTTCGTAAAGACCCTCACGATCATCAGCGATCACCTCCAGGTAAAGGTACCGGTCCTTTTTCATGATCGGCTCGACTTTTTTGAGAAACACCAGGCTGAACAGGGCAATGGCCGTGGCCATGGCTCCCGGGAAAAAGAGCCCGACCCCGAAGGTCATCCCCAGTCCCGCCACCAGCCAGAGGCTTGCCGCCGTCGTGAGCCCCCGGATGGTAAACCCTTCCTTAAGGATGACGCCGGCACCCAGAAAGCCAATTCCTGTCACGATCTGAGCGGCGATACGCGCCGGATCAACCCTCACGCTGCTCGTCTCGCCCATCCCCCCGTATTTCAGATAAAACGCTTCGGAAACGACCATCATCAGACAGGCTCCGACCGCCACCAGGAGGTGTGTGCGCAGCCCCGCCGGACGTCCATGTTTTTCACGCTCGAAACCGATCAAGCCCCCCGCCAGGGCCGAACACAACAGTTTTACCAGCACGGAAAGGGCGTAACTGCCGAAAAAATGCTGATCGAAAAACATCGGATTCACCTGTTTTAGCTCCCTCCATAAAATCGTACGGTGGCATGCTTCTTAATCAGTTCTTCCACCGCATCTCTGGTTTGGCTATAGCAACCTTTTTCGTGATCAGGTGGTTCCGAGGGGAGAGCAGAAACCTTCCTCGCCACTTCGGGGCGTCGAAAGTGCCACTTCCCGCCAACCGTCCACCAAGGGGAAGTAGAGAGCCGCGCGAATCAATCGCTGCGGTTCGAGAAGCCGGAAAAGCTCCACATACGAGAGAAGCTGCTCGCGATATTGATCCACCTCACGCGTCAGAAAACTCTCCAGGTCATCGTCAGGCTCGCTGGTCTTGTAGTCGACGACCCAGCGAACGCCTTTCTCATCGATAAAGGTTCGGTCGACCACGGCATGAACGAGGGCGCCGTTCACCACTCCGGAGAGAGCCAATTCGCAGCTGGCGCCCCGGTGGGGGGCCAGAATCCAGCGACCCCTTTCGCTCGTCAGGCCATGCGTCGCGGCCCGCACGACCTTTTTCAACGTCGCCGCCAGTCGGTGACGGGGGATACCGAGACGTCCCAGGCGATGGGCGATGGCGTCCCGCTCGGCGTTCAGACGACTTTCGTGCCAGGCCTCAAGCCCATCCCGGGCCATCCTCTCGAGCAGCCAGTGCACGACCGTTCCGACACATCGACCTTCATCCGTTTCCGGAGAATAGAGGAGCTTTGTCCCTTCGGAGTCCTCGGCAGACGAGGGACGGACCGCGGCCCGGGGCTTTTCCCGCAACAGGTGCGGAAAGCTTGGCAAGGTCCAGCCGGCCGGCAACCGTCTGATCGGTGTAGGGGGAAAGGTATCCTTTTCGTCGTCGGGACCGTTTTCCTCGCCCCCCGGGTCACGAAAACGTTCATTCAGAGTCGGCCAGAGTTTTTCCAGCAAGGAACCGGGGGCGGGATCGCTGCTGCGCGGCGGAACGTGGCCCAGCAGATGCAGCCTTTTCTTCGCCCGGGTGGCGGCGACATAGAAGAGCCGGGTGACTTCCAGAGATTCCTTCTCCTTTTCCAGCCTGCCGACCGCCTCGTAGATCGCATCCCGGGTTCGCCCGTCCCGGGGCGGAATCGGTGCCAGCAGCAGCCCGTGGTCGGGGTGCTCCACCCAGCGCAGCAGCGCCTTGTCTTTCGGTCGGGGCGGACGACCGAGGCCGGGCAGGATGACGGTATCGAATTCCAGTCCCTTGCTCTTGTGGACCGTCATCACCTGCAGCGCTTCCCCGGCCCGGGTATCGGGGGCGGCATACAGTGATGAGAGGGCGTCGGCGAAAGATTCCAGCGGGGTCAGCTCTCCCCCGCAATCGATTTCTTCCAGCAGGGAAAAAACGATTTCAGCGTCATCAATCTCGCCTTCCTGCACACAGGCGGGGCCGCCAAGGGCAAGCCAGGTGCCCTCGACCAAGCGTCGTAAATCGATGCGCCCGCGCCTCTCCCGGGCGGTTTCCAGCACCCGAACGACCCGCTCGACCCGACGACGGCCATCCTCGGACAATCTTTCCAGCCGGCGGGAATCATGCAGCAATTCGGGAGCGGTCCGGTCGGCCGCGCCCAGGCACAAAGCGTGAAGATCCGCCAGCAGCAGGCCGCACCATGGAGCGCGCAGTACGGCAAGCCAGGCCACCCGGTCGGCCGGATGCAGCAGTGCCCGGGTCAGCGCCCACAGATCCCGAGTGATCGAGCGGTCCTGAAGGCGATCGATTTCCTGGGCCCGAAAGGAGAGTCCCGCCCCTTTAAAGGCCCGCAGAATACGCGCCAGATGACCCCGCGAGCGAACCAGGACCGCGGTGGTCCCCTCGGGATGGTCGTTCTGCGCCTGACGAACGAGCGCCACCACCTTTTCGGCTTCGCCGGCGTCGTCCCGTTCGGCAAAGGGGGTGATGGTGACGGCGTCTCCCGGAAGGTGGGGATGAACGGCCTCGGAAGGGGAAAAGGCCACAGCGCCGCAGGCCGGGTCCTCCACCGCGGGGAAAGCGCCGGCAAAGGCGGTTCCCACCCACTGGACGAGACCGGCCTGGGAGCGAAAATTGGCCCGCAACGTCAATGGCGTCAGCCGGACCTCACCGATTCCCTGCCGCCGCGCCCGCAGGTAAAGCCCCACCTCGGCCTCGCGAAAGCGGTAGATCGACTGCATCGGATCGCCGACCACGAAGAGCGTGCGGCCGTCCCCTTCGGTCCACCCTGCGGTGAGCTTTTCGAGCAGCAGATACTGGCCGTAAGAGGTATCCTGGAATTCATCGACCAGGATATGGTTGATGCGGCTGTCCAGGTGCAACAGCAGGTCGGTTGGCGCTTGAGGCTGGCCGAGGGCCTGGTTGGCGGCCAGGGCGATTTCAACAAAATCGGTGGCCCCCTCCTCGCGAAAGACCAGCCACAGTTCGCCCACCCCACGCAAAAGCACGGCGATCAGCGCCTGAACGACCTCCCACTGCTCCTTACTGTAAGAGGTCTCAGGCAGCCCCCGGATCGCGCTCAGGAGCGGGACGATTTCTTTATCCTGCTCAAGCAGGGTCAGGATCTGCACCATCCGCTCCTTCATGGAGCGGAAGGGCTCGCTCTTGTGTGCCGGAAAGCCGCACCGTTTGTCCACTGCCTTTCGCAGCGTCCCCCCGCCGGTCAGCAGCAGACCGGCGATCCCCCGCCAGCGCGAGAGGTCCTCCGCGGCGCTTCCGGGAAAGGGTGCCGGATCCGCCAGCCGGGTGATCTCATTCTCCTGCCCGTCGGCCGAGAGGTTGGCCGCCGCAAAGGCGCCCAGGGCGATCAGATCTTCCTGCAACGACGGCGGCACGGCTGAGCACGCCCGGCTGAGAGTTTCCTCCACCAACGAGCGCAGAGCGTCTTCCAGAACAGCGCGCGGATCTTCCCCGGGCGCTCCCGCCAGGTGCCTCAGCCACTGATCGCGCCGTGCCAGCATCGCCGCCAGCAGATCCCCCAGCAGGTCGAGACGGTTGTCCAGGTGAGCCAGCAGGGTGCGGACCGTCGCGCCCCCCTCGCCGTCCGCCTCCGCCTGAGCCAGAACCCGGTCGGCGGCAGCCCGATAAAGGGGGGTGGCATTCTCACTGACCGTTGCTTGGGCGCCGAAGCGCGACAGCCAGGGCATGCGGCGGGTCAAGGCGGCGCAGAAGCCGTCGATCGTCTGGACCTGAAGCCGCGCTGGGTTGTCCCGCAGGTCCCAGCCGAAGCGCCGGTCGGCGGCAAGGGCCCGGCGCGCCAGCTGCCAGGTCATCTTCTCATGGGGCTTCTGCGGTTCAGGTGTCTCCCCGGCTTCAAGGGCCCTCAGCAGCCGACCGCGCATCTCTGCGGCAGCCTTGCGGGTAAAGGTGATGGCCAGAATCTCTTCGGGGCGGCGGACGGTCCCCAGCAGGGCCAGCACCCGCTGGATGAGAATCTCGGTTTTCCCCGAGCCGGCGGGCGCCTGAACAATAAAGGAGCCGGCCGGCTCCAGGGCCCGCCGGCGCTCGCCGGCGTCGGTCAAAGTGTTGGCGGTCGCACTCGTCATTCGATCTCCTCCCCGAATGGGCCTTCCTCCATCTCGGCCACGCGGCAGAGGGGCTGCAGCTCGCAGGTGCCGCAGGCCTTGTCCCCATCGACGGGAGCGACCTTGGCGAGTCCGTCGGCGAATTCCTCGCCCAAGCCTTTCAGAGCGGACCGCCAGCGCTCGAGCAGCTCTTCCCACCCGGCGATTCCCTCCTCGGCCGCGATCCGGCTTCGATCGAGAGGCGGTACCGAGGGAAGCGCGTTCTCCTCACATGCCACCCCGCGAAAGGCGCATTCGCCCCGCCGCACGGCGGCAAAGGCGACCGCGCCCATGGCCCCCTTCGTTACGCTGACGGCGTAGAGGGGCAACTGGGGCTCCAGGGGCCTGTCACCGAGGCAGTCACGGAAATCGGGACGGCCGGTCTTGTAATCGAGAAGGATCCGGGTGCCGTCGGTCAATTCGTCGATGCGATCGACGCGGGTGCGGATCGCCAGCCCGGCGACGCTTAGGTGGTGCCGTGTTTCCCGTTCCCGGACGATAAATGGAGGGCGTCTTTTTTCCAGATTCAGCCACTCCTCGAGCAACTGCCGCAGGCAATCGATTTCGATGGTCCGCCAGGCTGTGGGAAACTGTTGCCCCTGCCCCTGTTCGAAATCGGCCAATGCCTCGATCAGGCATTGCTCGATGCGCCGGGCCCGCTCTTCATCGTCCAGGCGGTGTAGAGCGGCGGAGTCTTCGGTCTGCTGCCAGAACAGATCGAGGGAGGCATGTACCAGCAGCCCCCGGGTCCGAGGGTCGATTCCCCGCGGCGGAGTTGCCAGGGCGTCCGCCGCCAGGCGGTGGCGGGCAAAGGCCCTGAAGGGACAGAGCGCCTGATCCTTGAGAAGAGCGCTCCCGCCGGAAACCTCCTCCCCGGCGCCGAGGGGGGGCGCCTGGACGTCGACGACCTTCTCGAGCGGGGTCGCAAGAGCACGGACCCGTTCAGTCGGTCGGCGCGACGGCGCCAACGGCGGTTCCGCCACCGGCAGCTCCCGGATCAGCGGACTGGGCCGCGCTTCGCTTCCCTCGAGTTGACCGGGATGGCTGATTTGAATGGCGGGAGCCGCTGCCAAAAGCCGGGACGCCACCTTTCGGGCAAATTCAAGCTCCCGTTCGGCTCCGGCGTGGGGCATTCCTCGCTGTTGCTGCAGCGGCAGGGGAAGAAAGGGGTTGGGCCGGGGAACCGAAGGGAGCGCCTCCTCGTGCAGCCCCATGATCCACAGATGATCGAAACGCAAGCCGGCGGCTTCCAGATGTCCCATGATCTGAATCCGCCCCGGCGGACCTTCGATCTGAAAGATTTCCTTGCCTGCCAGCCGTCGGAGAAGGCTGAGGGCCCTGCCCAGCCCCATGGGGACGGAGACGGCATCCAGAGAGGCGAATTTGGCGATCAACTCCCGCCACGCCCCCAGCACCTGGTACCCTCTGCTATCGAGAGGGGTATCGCCCGGCCAGCCGAGAGCGGCGAGCAGGCGGGCGAAATGGCTCGCCCACTCTCCCGGGAGACGTTGGCGGCGATCGGGCGACGCCGCCTCGAAGGCGGTCAGCATTTGGGAGAGGCGGGAGGATCGGCCGATGCCCCGAATTCCCTCCCGCGCCCACCGGGCCAGCAGGGCGAGCGGTACCGTTTCGGGGCCGACCTGGCGACGCTCCCGATCGAGCAGCGCCCGGCTGTGCTCCTCCTCGCGCGCACCGCCGACAAAGGGCGAGCGCAGCAGAAAGTCGACCTGGGTCGGAGAAAGGCGGCGATCGAGAGCGAGCAGATCCAAAGCAGCGGCGATCATCCCCTCGCCTGCCAGGGAGGTGCCGAGAGACAGGCTGAAAACCCCCTCTTCATCATCCCAATCTCCTATTGCCGCCGGCTCCAACTCCTCGCGAAAGATTCTGGTGATCAACGGCGCGTAGCGCTCCAGACCGGCGACCACGACGCCAATCCGCTCGGCCCCCTCCGCCGCCAGCTTGCCCGCCCAGCGGGCGCAGGTGCGCACCTCGTCCGCGGGATCGGCGCTGGGGGTTCGGGTAGCCGTCCCCGTCGGTTCGCAAAGGGGCGGCAAAAGCTCGATATCGCAGCCGATGCTTTCAAAGGCGGCAAGCGCCCTGGCGGCTTCCGGATCCACCTCGTCGAAACCGACCAGCAAAACCCGTCCGTGAGCCGGCAACCGGCCGGCGCTTAGCTCCGCGACGATCTTTTCCGGCAGCCTGGCCGGATCGAGATATCTCCCCCCGCGGCAGCGCTCTTCCCAGGCCCGGCGCCAGCGCAGGAAGGCTCGATGATCCTCAGCGCCCTCTTCGGCGGAAAAGCCCGCTTCGTAGGCGACCAACAGACGATGGGCTTCCATGGCCTTTTCGGCGGTGGCGGGAATCTGCAAAAGAAGCCGGCCCCGCTCGACAAGGTCGGCTTCGATGATCGTTTCCCACAGCCGCAGAGCCTGATGGCGATCGAGCAGGAAAGCATCGAGCCCGAGCCGCTCGGCCGAGCGGTACAGCCAGGCTTCAAAGGGCAGGATATCGGGGGTATTCCAGACGCTCTTTCCCTGATTTCGCATCCGTTCGTCGAAAAGCGCATGCAGATGGCGGGAGAGGCGCTTGTTGACGGTCAGGATCAGGGCGCCGCCAAGGGCGGCGTCGGTGATCCGATTGAAATAGGCGCGAAAAGGCATCGGTCAAGACACCGTCGGGGTGCGTGAGCGCAATCGGGTCACCAGCCAGGCCACGCCGTAGATGATGCCGGCCCCAACGGCGTCAGCCAGCAGATCTCGCCAATCGGGAGTCCGAACCGTCGTAAAGAGCCCCTGGGCGATTTCCATCAGTCCTCCCAGGATGACGGCAAAGAGGAATGCGGCCAGCCAGGCCTTCGTCGAGGAGCGGATAAACAGGGCGAACACCCAGCCACCGAGCAGAGTCAAAAGGGCATAGGCGGCGGCATGATCAAATTTGTCCCAATCCAGAAGCCGCGCGTTGAAATGGAGCGGGTGGGCGGTCAGGGATAACCATAAAATCGCTCCGGTCCAGGCTGCGAATCCGGAAATCCTGGTTTTCTGCAATCGTGGAGACATGAATTCCCCTTTCATCGAGGCATGGTAAAACTCGGATCAAAAATACCTCATTTTCTGCCAGAACAAAAGCGTAAAGCCGAAAGAGATCGGCAGCGCGCCTTGAAACGGATATCCAAATGGGTATTGCCGTTCACGCAATGAAATGGTATATATCCGAACGCGTAAGCCGCCGCATTCCATTGATTTTCCGTACAGTCGTCCGCTTTTCATTGACCGAGGTTTCCCTTGAAGGCTTCTATTTTACGCCGGTTCTGGGCTACGTTTACTGCTTTCGTGATCGGCATTTACGCATCCGGGCTCAATCGTTTTCGGATTATCGGCACCGAACATATCCCCCGCTCCGGGGGCGTACTGATCGCGTCCAATCACATCTCCGGGTACGATACGGTTTTTCTGCCATGGGCCCTCATGAGGAAATATCCCCTTCAGATGCTCTGGGCGCCGGCCAAGGAAGAACTGTTTACCCCGCCGCTGCTTGGCTGGCTGTTTCGCTCCTGGGGAGCATTCCCGGTCAAAAGAGGACGGGACGTGCGGGCCGGACGCATCATCAACGACCTTCTGCGGCGGGAGAAGGTCATGATTTTCCCCGAGGGAACCCGCAGTCGGGACGGCTCCCTGGGAAAAGGGAATCGTGGGGTCGGAAAACTCATTTACGACACCCGGCCGGTCGTCATTCCCACCGCCTTGACAGACTTGAACAGATGGAAATTCCCGGCTCTCGGCCAGCGGGCGCAGGTAACATTCGGAGCACCCCTCGATTTTTCGGACCTGTTTGAACTGGAAGACTGCAAAGAGACCCACCTGCGCATCGTCGAACGCCTCATGAACGCCATCGCCGGCCTGCTTGAAGAATCAACAAGAAAAGGCTGATTACCTCCCCGGCGAACGTCTGTTCGCGGGGGAACCGCTGCGCGTCCAACCTTCTCAGCTGTCCTTTCCCGCCTCCCCTGCCATGCCTCACCCAAGAATGAAATCCCCCTCTGACCGTTTCCCGGCCGACTGCTTTCAATTCCTTTATTTTCGGTATAATGGATGTAAATTCAAAAACATAAAATTCTTACAATCAAAGCAAAAAGACACGCTAACGGCAACTTAGAATCTTAAACTTAAAACTGCTTCTGAGTTTTCCCTCTTAGGATTTGATGCTTTCGCAAGAAAACAAATTGGTGGATGGCTAAGCAAAAAGCGCCAAATGCAGGGCGCGCAATTGCAGCAACGCAACAGTTGGTGAGTTTTTGCAGTGCCATCAGGATTGATGCTTATGTCCGCTAAACGCAAACCGATTTTCATCGGGGTCATATTTTTCTTTCTTTTTCTTTTCCGAACTGCTCTCGCCGGGGCCGCACCGACGATCGAACGCCACGATCTGACCGTTAAGCTCTACCCCGACCAGAGCCGCATCGTCGCCAGCGATCAGCTGACAGTCGTTTCCAACGGCGAACCGGAAATCGCCCTGGCTCTCTCCTCGGCACTTCAAGTGACCAGGGTGGCCATCGTCGGCCGGAACATCCCTTTTCTGTTTCGTCGCGGACGCCTGATCTTTTCCCTCCCCGCCCAGCTCCGCAATCGGCATTTTTCGGTGGCCGTCCACTATCGAGGCACGTTTCACAATTCCGTGCCGTCCCATCCGACAAATACGGAAGATCCGAGCTACGGGGTAAATGATGCCATCTTGCCCCAGGGGGTTTTCCTCAGCGGCGGCAGCGGTTGGTATCCGAACCTCCCCGGTGCCGAGGCGCGTTATCGGGTTCGCATCGAAGTGCCGGAAGGATTTGCGGCGATCACCGCCGGCCGCCGCCTGGATCACGGGGTGAAGAATGGCTGGGGGTATTCGATTTGGGAGTGCACCTATCCCCTCCCCGCTCTGACACTTTCCGCCGGCCCCTTTCAGATCAGGCAGAGCCACCTCGACAAACTCCCTATTTACACCTATTTCTATGCCAAATCCGAGGGGCTTTCGGCCACCTATCTGGCAGCAGCGAAAAAATTCCTGCAGCGATACCAGAAGCTGTTCGGGCCCTACCCCTTTGAGAAGTTCGCCATTGTCGAAAATTTTTTCCCCACCGGATACGGTTTTCCCTCCTGGACCTTGCTCGGAAGCGCGATCATCGGCCTTCCATTCATCGTCAACACCAGCCTGGGACATGAAATCGCCCATTCGTGGTGGGGCAACGGGGTCCGGGTCGATTATTCCCTGGGGAACTGGTCCGAGGGACTTACCACCTACGTTGCAGACTATCTCGATCAGGAACTCTCCTCAGCAGCCAAGGGACGAGCCTATCGCCTGAAAATTCTGAGGGACTATGCAACCCTGGTTCCCCCGGGAAAGGGGTTCCCCCTGGCAGACTTCACCAGCCGCACCAGTGCCGAAAGCCAGGCGATCGGCTACGGCAAAGGGGCCATGTTGTGGCACATGGCGCGCCTCCGGGTAGGGGACAACGCCTTCTGGGCCGCATTGCGCCAGGTGGCCCGAACCAAACTCTTTCGCCAGGCCTCCTGGAACGACTTCGCCACCGCTCTCGGCGAAAAGGGGCATTGTGACATGGGGCCTTTCTTCCGGCAGTGGGTTCAGCGTCCCGGCGCCCCGGTATTGCAACTGAACAATATGGGCGTGAATAAAACCGAAAACGGCTGGTCGGTCCATGGCTCGCTGGTGCAGAAACCGCCCTACTTCGGCATACGCGTTCCAATCCACCTTGAAACCGAAGGGAAGCCGGCAACGACCATTCTCTCCTCCCACAGCGCCCGGACCCCTTTTACCATCAACGTATCCTCTCCCCCGAAACGTCTGCAGGTCGATCCCGGGGTCACCCTTTTTCGTCGTCTCGACCCATCGGAAATCCCCCCCATGGTCAACGGCGTGCGCGGCTCGAGGTCTCTGCTGGCGGTCGCAACGGGGACGCTGACGCCCCAAACCTTAGCTGCCGCCGAACCCCTGCTGCAGGCCCTCGGCCAAAAAAATATTCGCATCGTCGAAGAGTCAAAACTCTCCCCGGACGATCTGCGCGGCCATGACGTCATCTACTTCGGGATACCGGAAAATTCCGGCTTTCTGGGCAAGACTCCCGCCGAACTTCACCTATCCAAGGAGGGTTTTACCTTCAAGGGGCAATCATACCACGCGCCGGAGGATGCGCTTTTTGCTGTACTGCCGCATCCCAACGATCCCGACCGGGTAGCTGCGGTCTTTCTCCCCCTTTCTCCGGAGGCAGCACGACGTGCGCTCAGGAAAATTCCCCATTACGGCAAGTACAGCGCCCTGGTTTTCCGTCGGGGAATCAATCAGGTCAAGGCCACCTGGCGCGTCACCCACTCTCCCCTGATTTACGACTTCGCCGGACAATAGATCACTGTTCTCAACTTAAAACGACGAACTTTCGAACAGTACTCCGAACCGGCCGCAAGGCTCTTCCAACCGGGAGCGAACCTATGAAGAAAATATGTGTGGGATTGTTGCTTGTCCTGGCGCTGGGCGGCACCGGGTGGGCAAGCCAGGAGACGCCGGCCCACATTCTTCAGGTAAAAGACGGAAAATCCGTGACCTTCGAGCAGATGATCAACGATCTCAAGACCGTCAGGCTGGTCTTTATCGGAGAGCTGCACGACAGCGAAGCCGATCACCAAGCCCAGCTGCAGGTGATCCAGGCTCTTGAATCGGCCGGGGTTCCGCTCGCTATTGGCTTGGAAATGTTTCGCAAGGACGACCAGCGGGCTCTCAACCGATGGGTTGCTGGGGAGATCGGGGAAACGGCTTTTTTGAAGGTATTCTATGAAAACTGGGGCATGTGGCCGCAATACAGCGCCATTTTCGACTATGCCCGGGAAAACCGCATCCCGATGATCGGCCTCAACGTCTCCAGGGAGATTCCCGCCCAGGTCGCCCACAAAGGGTTTTCATCCCTCTCGTCCCGACAGAGGAAAGGACTGCCGGCAGGGCTGACCTGTAACGCCAGCCCCGCATATCGAAAGTTCATCAGGCGGGCGCTGAAGGGGCACTTTCATGAAAAAGCGTCCTTCACCCATTTCTGCGAAGCGCAGATGGTCTGGGACGGGGTGATGGCCCAATCCCTGGAGGACTACCTCGCTACGCATCCGGGCACGACGATCGTGGTTCTGACCGGCGTTGGCCACGCCTGGAAATATGGCATTCCGGCAAAAGTCAGAGAAAAAAGCAGCGTCAGTTTGCGGGTCGTGCTGCCGGAGATTCCCGGCCGCATCGAAGCGTCCGATGTGACGGCGGCCGAAACCGATTATCTTCTACTCGGCCTGCACGACGAGTTGCGACGCTAAGTGGCTTTCGCAATTGCCTCGTGTCCCGATTGGTTAATTCCATTCATTAATTCTGGTCCTTTTGCCCGCTGGCTACGTTCCGTCTCCTCGGCTTAGCGCAGGCTAGGCCTGTGTCGACGCGCCTTGCCAGCGAACAAAAGACCTCAGAATTCTCTAAAAGGACTAACAAAACGGGACACTAACGGTGGAAAATGATCGGGGTGTGTTCATCCGTCCCATTTTTGTTATGCTTTTCAGGTGCAGCTATCAGGATGAGTAAGAATGCGGATCGTGTGAGGTGAGGACGATGAATGACTGGAAGCAGTTTATCGGAGAACCAAAGATCGCTTATTTTTCCATGGAAATCGGTCTTTCGAACGATATCCCGACCTACAGCGGAGGGCTGGGGATTCTGGCCGGAGATACCATCAAAAGCGCGGCGGACCTGAAACTTCCCCTGGTTGCGGTCACCCTGGCCAGCCGCAAAGGCTACTTTCGCCAGGAACTGAATACCGAGGGCTGGCAGCAGGAGCATCCCGTTCTCTGGAAGACCGAAGACTTCATGGAACTGCTGCCGACCAAAACCCTCGTTACCATCGAAGGTCGGGATGTCAAAATCCAGGCCTGGCTCTATCGGGTAAAAAGCCCCACCGGCGGAGAAGTCCCCGTCCTCTTTCTGGATACCGATATTCCCGGCAACGTCGGATGAGGACCGATCCCTTACCGACGAATTGTACGGAGGCGGCCAGGAGTACCGCCTGAAGCAGGAGATCGTCCTCGGGCTCGGCGGCGCCCGCATCCTCGACGCCCTCGGGTTCACCGTGCGCAAATACCACATGAACGAGGGGCACGCCAGCCTGCTGACCCTGGAGCTGCTCAACCGCTCGCGGCGCCCGGTGGAGGACACCTGGGACGAGCGGGCCTCCTGGGACACCCACCGGGTCATGGAGCAGTGCGTCTTCACCACCCATACCCCGGTGGAGGCCGGCCATGACCGCTTCCCCTGGGAGATGGTCGAGCGCATTCTGGGCGAGGTCGTCCCCCTCTTTCTGCTCAAGGAACTGGCTGGCAAGGAGATGCTCAACATGACCATGCTGGCCATGAACCTGAGCCGCTACGTCAACGGGGTGGCCAAGAAGCACGGCGAGGTCTCCAAGGCCCTCTTTCCCGGATTTCGAAATCCACGCCATCACCAACGGCATCCATCCCTTTACCTGGGCATCCCCCTATTTCGTCAGCCTGTTCAACAAATACCTGCCCGGTTGGGCCAACGAGCCGGAACTGCTGGTGCGGGTCGACAACATTCCCGATGAGGAGATCTGGGACGCCCATTGCGGCGCCAAGGCCTATCTTTTCCAGTACATCGACGAATCCACGGGAGAAGCGTCTCGACCCCGATGTCCTGACCATCGGCTTTGCCCGCAGGGCGGCGGCCTACAAGCGCGGCGACCTGATTTTCAGCGACCTGAAGCGGCTGTTGAAAATCGGCAAGGGCAAGCCTCCAGCTGGTCTTCGGCGGCAAAGCGCATCCCCAGGATAACCCGGGCAAGGAGCTCATCCAGCGGATCGTCCAGCAGATCAAGGCCCTCAAGGGGCAGATCAAGGCCGTTTACCTGGAAAACTACAACATGGACGTGGCCGCCCGGCTCATTCCCGGCGTCGATCTCTGGCTGAACAATCCCCTGCGTCCCCTCGAAGCCTCCGGCACCAGCGGCATGAAAGCGGCCCTCAATGGCGTCCCCAATTTCAGCATTCTGGACGGATGGTGGATCGAAGGGCACATCGAAGGGGTTACCGGCTGGGCCATCGGCCCCGAACCAACCGATTCCCCCGTCCAGGAAAACCACTCCGAAGAGGATGTGTTCGATCTATACGACAAGCTGGAAAACGTGATCCTGCCGCTGTATTACGCGGATCGCACGGGATGGATCAAGGTCATGAAAAACGCCATCGGCAAAAACGCCTATTATTTCAACACCCATGCCATGATGCGGCGGTATGTGACGGAGGCGTACATCAGGTAGGTCGAGGTCCTGAAAACCACCGTAACGCCATAGGGTGGACTTTTTGCGACGCCATCCTTTTGTTCGATGATAAAAACGATGTGGTCATGGATGAGTCCGAGAATATAATTGCGTATCTCGGCAAGAATTATGGGAAATAACTACTTGGCTGCTACCTGCTCCAAGGTGAACTCCCAGGCGCACCAATACGTCTCCGGATGGGCGTCGGGGGGGCAGGCGATGCATCGGGTTTGAATCCGGGGGTCGATGGCGCGGGCGAACTCCGCATATTCGATGAGGCCCACGGACTTGCAGGGGAAATCGTTCAAGCCCTTGCGCTTTCTGGCCGATTGCACCCGGCAATCGACCATTCGCAGCACCGCCCGGTTTTCGCCGACCAGCAGGATCTCCTGCAGATTCAAGCGGGCATACAAACGGTGCTTGAGGCATTCCGCGAGGGCGGAAATACCGCCTCCCGATTCGATCCCCAGACGGTTCATGATTCTCTGCGCCTCGATAACGGTGAATTGGCGCCAGGCCTCCTGGTCGGCGCTGATGGCGGTTTCCATATCGAAGGCCTGTTCGACCGCCTGAAACCAGAGACCGTCGTGAGCGAGCCAGTTTTTGGCGTCGTCAACGATGATCCGCACCAGCTCCTCTTTACTCAAATCGTACAACAGCCGAACGCCCTCATCGAGCGATACACCCCCAGCCTGCATACCCATCGGTTCCCCCTGTTTGTTCTCCATCTGCTTTTCCCTTCTCGTCAGTTAATCGCCTTTGACTGCAACAATCGGGATATCCCGGTCCCGGGCCCAATTTTCCCATTGCCCGGCGGTTTTCGATAGAAAGACGGTACGATAATGATCGATGCTCCCCGCGCCGAGTTCATCCTCCAGCCGTTTTTTGAAATGCGGCTCGAGGGCGGCCACGGCAACCCATCCCTCCCGGGCCCGGAAGATATTGTACTCGCAAAGACCGCCGCCGAGCAGCGCACCAGGGGACGTTGCCCCGTAACGCAACGGCTCGGCCATGTCCTGCGCCGCCATGGCAAGGGACACCTCGGCATAGCCGGCCATTTGCTGCCGTTCGCGATTCAACAACAGCATCAAGGCCGCACTGACCGTTTGTTCTGCGCCCGCCATATCGGCCAGCAAGGTCCGCGGCAGATGGGGCGGAGTCAGCAAGCCCAGAGCCGCCTGGTAGGTCAGGTCATGCCCGGGCTCGTTCTCCCGGGGGCCGGGGTAGCCGGTGATCGCCACCTGGCAGAGTCGGGGGAAGCGAGAGTGTAATTCGGGCCACCCGAGTCCCAACCGCGCCAGAGCCGCCGGGCGAGTGGCGCTGATCAGAAGATCGGCATCTTCAAGCAGACGGTCAAGAGAGGATCGCCCTTCGCGAGTCTTCAGATCAAGAGCAACCACCTCCTGGCCAACGGCAAGATCCATTTTCCACGCGGGATGATACCGGGCCATCGGGTCACCGCCGGGCGGCTCGACCTTCACCACCCGCGCGCCGAGACCGCACAATTTACGGGCAGCGGCAGGACCGGGCAGATTGACGGCCAAATTGACCACGGTGATACCGGAAAGAGAGTACGTCCCCAAATGTAAAATCCTTTTGAAACGTTTAATTGCGGGTGATGGTCATGCCGATAACGACCCGTTGTATTTCGCTGGTTCCTTCATAAATTTCGGTAATCTTTGCGTCGCGCATCATCCGCTCGACAGGGAATTCGCGGGTATAACCGTAGCCGCCATGCACCTGAACCGCCTGGGTGGTTACCCGCATCGCCGTCTCCGCAGCGTGCAGTTTGGCCATAGCCGCCTGTTTTGAGTAGGACAGGCCGGCGCTGGCCCGGTAGGCAGCCTGGTAGACCAGCAGCCGTGCCGCCTCGATCTGGGTAGCCATATCCGCCAGCATGAATTGAACGCCCTGAAATGTGGCAATGGGCTGATCGAACTGTTTTCTCTCCTTGGCATAGGCAACGGCCGCATCAAAGGCCCCCTGGGCGATGCCGAGAGCCTGGGAGGCGATGCCGATGCGGCCGCCGTCGAGGGTTTTCATGGCGATTTTGAATCCCTCCCCTTCCTTGCCGAGAAGGTTGCTTTTGGGAATCCGGCAGTTGGCAAAGACCAGCTCCATGGTCGAGGAGGCGCGAATCCCCATCTTCTGCTCCTTTTTGCCGAAATCGAAGCCGGGAGTGCCTTTTTCGACGATAAAGGCGCTGATGCCGTGGTGTTTCTCGGCATTCTTGTCGGTGCGGGCGAAAACGATATAGGTTTCCGCATCGCCGCCGTTGGTCGTGAAAATTTTATTGCCGTTGAGGGCCCACTCGTCTCCCTCGAGGACGGCGGTGGTTCGGGTGCCGCCGGCATCGGAGCCGGCGGAGGGCTCGGTCAACCCGAAGGCGCCGAGCTTGCTCCCGTCGGCCAGCGGGGTAAGAAATTGCTGCTTCTGTTCCTCGGTACCGAAAAGGAAGATCGGATTGGCCCCGAGAGAGAGATGGGCAGAAAGGGTCACCCCCGTCGACGCACAGACCCGCGAGAGTTCCTCGACGGCGATGGCGTAACTGATGTAGTCGGCTGCGGCCCCACCGTATTCCTCGGGAAAGACGATCCCGGTCAGTCCCAGCTCCCCGAGACGATCGAACATGAGAGCGCGATCGAAATGCTCCGTCTCGTCCCGCTCCCTGGTCCCCGGAGCAAGTTCGGCCTCGGCAAATTCGCGCACCATGTCGCGCATCAGCTTGTGTTCGTCGGTCAGTTCGAAGTGCATGGAGATTCTCCTTTTCTGCCTGCAGTTGGTTAAGTGCTTGGTCTCGAAATTCTGGGATGAATGTCGTAACGATTCAGGCCGCTCAAGTCCAGTCCTGACCGCGGACTGAACACGAGATGAGATTCCCTTCCCCTCGGGAGGGGTTTCCGAGGGGCAGGGAGAAACTCACGAAAACCCCCGCAAAATTTCCCGTGCGATGATCAGTCGCTGGATTTCGCTGGTCCCCTCGTAGATGGTGGTGATGCGGGCGTCCCGGGCGTAACGCTCGACCGGGAACTCACGGGTGTAGCCGTAGCCGCCGAAAATCTGCACCGCCTCGTAGCAGGCCCGGTTTGCCGCTCTCGGTGGCAAACAGCTTGGCCATGGACGCTTCCTTGCCGAAAGAGCGCCCCTGTTCCTTCTTGAAGGCAGCGTTCATCAGCAGCAGCCGGGCGGCCTCCAGCTCGGTAGTAGGCGTCGGCGATTTTCCACTGGATCGCCTGGAAGTCGGCGATGGGCCGGCCGAACTGCTTGCGCTCCAGGGCGTAGCGGGCGGCGCAGTCCATCGCCGCCAGCCCGACCCCGAGAGCCAGGGAACCGATGCCGATGCGGCCGCCGGCCAGCTCCCCCACGGCTACCCGGAAGCCGTCGTTGAGCTTCCCCATCAGGGCGTAGCCGGGAATGCGGCAATCCTCGAAAGGAAACTTCGTGGGTCGCCGAGGCGTGCTGCCCCATCTTCTCCTCGGCCCGGCCGATGACCAGGCCCGGCGTTCCGGCCTCGACCAGAAAGCAGCTGATGCCCTTCCCTTTGGGCGCCTCGCGGTCGGTGACCGCCCAGACCACGAAGACGCCGGCGTAGGGGGCGCTGGTGATGAAGATCTTGGCGCCGTTGAGGATCCAGGTCGTCGCCGTCGCGCAGCGGCGATGGTCGTCATCGCCGCCGGGTCGGAGCCGGCCCCGGCCTCGGTGAGGGCGAAGGCGCCGGCGGCAATACTCCCCGGAGCAGATACGGGGGATGTATTTCCGCCGCTGCTCCTCCGATCCGACCGCCTGGATGACTTCGCAGACCATGTTGTTGACCGAGAGGGTGACCGCCGTCGAGGCGCAGGCCCGGGCGATCTCCGTCAGGGCGACGCTGAAGGCGACGACCCCGGCCTCTGCGCCGCCATATTCTTCGCGCACGTTGAGCCCCATGAACCCCAATTCGGCCAGAGTCTTCAGGTGATCGAAGAAGATCTGGCGGTCGCCCCCCTGATCGAGAAGGGGGGCCGCCGGGGCCAGCTCCGCAGCCGCAAACTGCCGCGCGGTATCCTGGATCAGTCTCTGCTCTTCATTGAGATCGAGAAACATCGTCGAGGCCTCGGATCAACGGCCCTTAAATTGGGCCGGACGTTTTTCCAGAAAGGCCTGCATTCCTTCTTTCTGGTCTTCGGTGGAAAAGCAGAAACCGAACAGATCGGCCTCCCAGGCGCAGGCGCGGTCGAGATCCATCTCGAGCCCACCGGCGACCGCCTCCTTGGCGAGACGCACCGCAAAGGGCCCCTTCTGCTGGATCTTCCGGGCCAGGCTCGTCGTTTCCGGCAACAGATTTTCCTTGGTGGTCACCCGGTTGACCAGACCGATGCGCCAGGCTTCCTGAGCGTCGATCATGTCGCCCGACAGGACCAACTCCATGGCGCGCCCCTTCCCCACGATTCTGGCCAGTCGCTGGGTCCCGCCGAAACCAGGAATCACCCCGAGATTGACCTCGGGCTGGCCAAAACGGGCATTATCGCTGGCCAGGCGCAGGTCGCAGGCCAGCGCCAGTTCGCACCCGCCGCCCAGAGCGAAACCGTTCACCGCGGCGATGACCGGCTGGGGAAGCCTTTCGATCGCGCGCATCAGACTGTGGCCCAACCTGGCGAAATGTCGCGCGGCGGCAGCATCCAGCGGCTGCATGGCAGCGATGTCCGCACCGGCTACGAACGCCTTCTCACCGGCTCCGGTAAGAATAACGACTCTGGCCTCAGGATCCTCCTCAAGCCCTTGAAAGCAACAGAGCAGCTCTTTCAGGACGTCCGCGTCCAATGCGTTGAGGGCTCGGGGGCGGTTGACGGTTACGGTAACGATGCCGTTGTTGTTTTCGACCAGCAGATGGGAAAAATCCATTGCACTCATTCTCCTTCCCTCCGGTTTTCATTTTGAATAATCGTAAAACCCTTTTCCGCTCTTGTGACCGAGCCAGCCCGCCTTGACCATCTTGCGCAGCAGCGGACAGGGCCGGTATTTACTGTCGGCAAACCCCTCGTACAGAACCTCCATGATCGCCAGGCAGGTATCGAGCCCGATGAAATCAGCGAGGGTGAGAGGTCCCATAGGATGGTTCATCCCCAGCTTCATCACCTGATCGATGGCCTCCGGCGAGGCGACCCCTTCGAAAACGCAATAGATCGCCTCATTGATCATCGGCATCAGGATACGATTGGAAATAAAGCCGGGATAATCATTGACCTCCACCGGAGTCTTTCCCATAAAACGGGACAGCTCCTCAACCCGCTGAAAGGTTTCATCACTGGTGGCAATGCCCCGGATCACCTCGACAAGGGTCATGACCGGCACCGGATTCATGAAATGCATGCCGATGACCTGTCCCGGACGCTTGGTCACTGCCGCAATTTCGGTGATCGGCAGCGAGGAGGTATTGGTCGCCAGGATCACCGACGGAGCCGCAACCCGATCGAGGATCCGAAAAATCCCGCTTTTAACCTCCATATTCTCGGTGGCCGCCTCGACGACGAAATCCACGCCGACGGCATCCTCTAGTGAAGTGGAAGGGGTGATGCGGTCCAGGGCCGCCGTCATGTCGGCGGCGGTGATTTTCCCCTTCTCGACGTTGCGGCCGAGAAATTTTTTCATCAGCCCGAGACCGCGGTCGATGTCTTCCCCTCTGAGGTCATTGAGAACCACCTCCAGTCCCGATTGGGCGGCGACCTGGGCGATCCCGCCGCCCATCTGTCCCGCCCCGATTACCATGATTTTCTTGATCGCCATTGCATTCTTTCCCGTCGAAAAGTTTAAAGAAAAGGCTTCGTTCCCACCCGGAAGCTGAGATGGGAACGAAGATCGCCCGACTATGCCTGAGACCCTTCCGCCTCCGGCGAATCGTTGTTTTTCAACGCCATTTTCCGCTCTTCCTCCATCTGACGCAGTTCGACCCGACGGATCTTGCCGGAGATCGTTTTCGGCAATTCGATGACGAACTCGATCTCCCGGGGGTACTTGTAAGGGGCCGTCTCCTGTTTGACATGTTCCTGCAGCTCTTTGGCCAGCTCAGGAGAAGGTTGGAAGCCGGGGGCCAGAATCACGAAAGCCTTGACCACGGTGCCCCGCAGTTTGTCGGGGGAAGCGGCCACGGCGCTTTCGGCCACCGCCGGATGGCTCAGCAGGGCGCTCTCCACCTCGAAGGGGCCGATCCGGTAACCGGCCGAATTGATGACGTCGTCGGACCGCCCGACGAACCAGAAGTAGCCCTCCGGGTCCTTGAACGCCTTGTCCCCGGTGAAGTACCAGTCGCCGCGGAAGGATTCGGCGTTCGCCTCTTCGTTACGCCAGTAGGCCCTCAGCAGGCCGACAGGGGGGTCCGGTTTGACCCGGACGGCGATGTTGCCCTCTTCGCCCTGGGGGACGATGTTCCCGTCGTCGTCCAACAGCTCGATCTGAAAACCCGGGGTCGGTTTGCCCATGGAACCGGGGCGGATCTCCATGCAGGGATAATTGGCGATCATATTGACCGATTCGGTCTGGCCGAAACCGTCGTAAATAATGGTGCCGGTGGCTTCCTTCCAGGCTTTGATGATCTCCGGATTGAGCGGCTCGCCCGCGGCCAGGGAGTGGCGCAGACCCGAGAGGTTGTATTGGGAGAGATCTTCCAGGATCATCATCCGATAGACGGTGGGCGGGGCGCAGAAGGTGGTGACCCCGCACCGCTCTATCAGTTGCAGGTGAGTCTTGGCGTCGAATTTCGCCGCCGCGTCGTGGACCATGATCGCGCAGCCGATCTGCCACTGACCGAACAACTTGCCCCAGGCGGCCTTGGCCCAACCGGTGTCCGAAAGGGTCCAGTGCAGGTCGGTCGGCTTCAGGTCCTGCCAGAACTTGGCGGTGATGATGTGGCCAATTCCGTAGGAGGCCTGGGTGTGGGGCACCATTTTCGGAAACTTGGTCGTTCCGGAGGTAAAGTAGATCAGCAGGAAATCGTCCGAACGGGTCGGCTCGACCTCCTCCCGCTCCAGTTGGGCTGAGGCCTGCTGCATCAACTCCCGATAGGAGAGCCACCCTTCCCTCTGCTCCCCGATACTGATCAGATGCTTGAGACTCGGACAGTGGGCGCGTGCTTCCTCGATCTTGTCGGCGTTTTCGCACCAGGCGACGGCCCCTACCGCTTCGGCTTGGTTAATCCGGTATTCGATGTCTTTGGGGACCAGAATGTTGGGGCCCGGCAGGGGAACCACCCCTATTTTGAAGCTGCCAAGCAGAACCGCATACCACTCGATGACCCGGGGCACCATGACAAATAGCCGGTCCCCTTTCTTGAAGCCGAGGTTCCGCAGGGAATTGGCGAAACGATTGGACAGGACCTGGAGATCGTAAAAGGAGTACTTCCGGATTTCATCTCCGCTGCGGTCGGCCCAGACCAGGGCCAGCTTGGTCCGGTCTTGAGCCCAGCGATCGATGACGTCGAAGCCGAAGTTGAAATATTCGGGGATGGAAAACCGGTAGTTGCGTACCGTCTCCTCGTAGTTTTCCATGTTGGACCCATTCAGATTCACCGGGATGTTGTCGTACGGATTGTGCATCGCCATGGCTGTCTCCTTTTTTAATTGGGGCCTGAATCGGATTCTTCACAGGTCCGGGAAGTCCGGTTGGTCGAAAATCCGCTCTTACACATCCATCGATAGTGCATCCTTCTGAGCTGCGACGCCGGTGACGACGGGCACCTGCCGGCATCGGCACGGAAACGGGAGATCAGGCGGCCGCAACCTTCTCCGTCAGCAGCGGCGCCAGCTGCAGCACGTCGGCCACCACCAGCACGTCGGCCACCTCGCCGATGGGCGCCTCCCTGTCCTTGTTGATGGCGACCACGAAGGCGGATTTCTTCATCCCCGCCAGGTGCTGGATCGCTCCGGAGATGCCGCAGGCCAGGTACAGCTTGGGCGCCACCGTCTGCCCGGTGGTCCCCACCTGCCGGCTGTGGTCGACCCATCCGGCGTCGACCACGGGGCGGCTCGCTCCGAGTTCGCCGCCGACGGCTTCGGCCAGTCGGGCAATGACCTGGACGTTCTCCTTCTTGCCGATGCCGCGACCGGCGCTGACGATGATCTCGGCCTTGGTCAGATCGACCGCGCCCTTCTCGGCGGCCTCGTAGCCGCAGAACTCGAGGGCGCCGGAGGCCTCTGCTTCGAGTCTTTCGATCCGCGGGCTGCCGCCCGGCGCCTCGGCGGGGGCGAAGGCCCCGGCCTGCAGGGTGATCACCGGCGTGCCGGTGGTGGGCGCGACCGCCCGGCGCAGCTTGCCGTTGCACAGGGGGGTGAGGTAGGCGCCGTCGGCGATGTCGACCACTTCGGAGACCTGGGCGGCCTTGAGGGCGAGGGCGATGCGGGGGGCGAGGTCCCACCCGTAGGCGGAGTGGGCGAGAACGACGAGATCGGGTTGTTCTTTTGCGATCGCCTGAAGCAAGAGCGCCTTGTGCCCGCCGGGGTTGAATTCGCCGTAAGCCGCGGCGTCGGCGAGATAGAGGGTGCCGTCGAAGGCCGGCAGGGCGGCTTCGCTGCCGACGAGAAAGAGGGCGGCGTCGGCGCCGATTTGGCGGGCGAAGGCGAACAGCTCGTAGGTGCTCTCGAGCAGTTTGCCCTCGCGGGTTTCTCCGACGAGGAGTGCTTTCATGGTGGGGGCCTCCTGGATATTTGAAGGGATTCAAAAACTTTTTTTCACCACTGAGGGCACCGAGGAAACCTTGAGAAAATCTTTTGTCCGTTTTCAAAAACGGGGTTTGGTTTTCTCCTGCAGTTCTCTGTGTTCTCTAGTGAGCGAAGCGAACGGGTGGTGAAAAGATCTTGCCTTTATTTATTGCCCCTACTTGAAAACGGGCGTCTTTTCCTTGAGGATGCCGAGCAGCTTGTCGGCGAGCTCGCCGATTTCTCCTTCGAGGATAAGGCCGCTGCCTTTTTTCTCGGGGAAGGCGACCTTTTGGGTCCGCGCCAGCGGTTCAACCTTGAGCAGGTCGCCGACGTCGCAGGCGGCGAGCTCTTTTTTCTTGGCCTTCATGATGTTGGGCAGCGTCGGGTAGCGCGGCGTGTTGAGCCCGAGCTGACAGGTGAACAGGGCCGGCGGCCGCACCTTGACGAGGGCCTTGATCCCTCCTTCGAGTTCGCGCTTGGCGCGGATGGTCCCCTCTTCCCAGGCGAAGTCGACGATGGTGGTGACCGCCGGGATGGCGAGCATCTCGGCGAGCAGCACCCCGACCTGGGCGCTGCCGCGGTCCTGGGACTGCATGCCGGTGAAGATCAGGTCGTAATTCCTCGGGCCGGGCGTGCTCGGCGAGGATCGAGGCGATCTCGTAGGGGTCTTTTTCGAAACTGGCGTCGTCCTTGATGTGCACCCCGCGGTCGGCGCCCATGGCGAGGGCCTTCTTGATGACTTCCTTGACCCGGTCGGGTCCGATGGAGAGGACGGTGAGTTCGGCATCGCCGAGCTGTTCCTTGAGCCGCACCGCCTGCTCGACGGCGTACTCGTCGTATTCGTTCATCCGCCAGGCGAGATCGCCGGCGTCGTACCAGGTGCCCGAGGCGTCGACCTTGAATCGGGACTCCATGTCCGGCACCTGCTTGATGCAGACCAGTATTTTCATTGGTTACCTCCAGGGGAATAAATTCCTTGATTGAACTATCACCCCCTACATAGCAAGGCCAATGCCAAACTGAGTTTTAATTCCAATAAATAATCGTTTTGCAGGACAGAACAGGCATTTCAACCGGTCCATCGCACTTATTTTTTATTAAATTTAAGGCAGTTCAGAAAGAATCAAGTGTCACAAATATTAACACACAAAGATGGAAATGGAAAAACCTGAAGTGATCAAGACTGCAAAGAAGGAATATTATGATGGATTTTAAAACGTTGTTAAATTTCTATACACGTAAACGAAAGTTTACACATCCTCAACAACGTCAACTTCAATAAATGGGAAGGAGTGAAAATTCAGACCGATGCCGCACCCGTTCAATTGTCGATGACCGGGCTCATGCCGACCTCAGAGCATCCGGTATTTCTGCAGTTTTTTATAAAAGCCGGGACGGGAGATGCCCAATAGGGCAGCGGCCCTGAGCTTGTTTCCCCGGCTTTTATCGAGCGCCCTCTCGAGAATTTGCCGCTCCAATCCCGCCATGATTTCCTGTAAAGACTGGCGACCGACGCAATCGAGATATTCGTCCCCCCCTCCCCGCTTCCGGAAAGAAGTCTTTTGGGAGGAAGTTGACGAAGGTGAAAGGGCAGATGTTTATTTAAAATCAAAGACCCGTCGACCACATTGAAAGCGCTTTCAATAAGGTTGCGCAGTTCCCGGATATTCCCCGGAAAACCGTATCCTCTGATCGCTTCCCAGGCTTTCGAATCAAGACCCTGCACCTCCACTCCGAATTCGTCGTTGAAGTGATCGATGAAATGATTGACGAGAAAATAGATGTCCTCCGTTCGATCGCGCAAAGGAGGGATGGCGAGAGCCATGACATTGAGCCGGTAGTAGAGATCCTCGCGGAACCTGCCCTCCTTCACAAGCTCTTCGAGCTTGACATTGGTGGCGGCGATAATCCGTACATCGACCCGCTTGGAGGCATTGCCACCGAGTGGCGTAAACTCTTTTTCCTGGAGAATCCGCAACAATTTGGCCTGCATCGGCAGGGACATGTCGCTGATTTCGTCCAGAAAAATCGTCCCGTTATGGGCCAGCTCGAATTTGCCGATCTGCCCACCCCTTTTGGCCCCGGTAAAGGCCCCGTCCAGATAACCGAAAAGTTCCGACTCCAGCAGATGCTCGGGGATGGCGGCGCAGTTCATTTTGACAAAAGGACCGTTACGCCGCTTGCTGGCAGCGTGGATGGCGTGGGCGAAAAGCTCCTTGCCGGTTCCGCTCTCGCCCATAAGCAAAATATTGGAATTTCGCTCCGCAACACGCAGCAGGGTCTCCTTGAGCCCCTTCATGACCTTGCTGTGCCCGATAATACTATTGATGTCGTAGCGAAACCCTCCCGCCTCGGCTATCTGGGGAGACGCGGAAGAACCGCGGGTGCGGGAGCGGGCCTGACCGGCCAACCGGACGATTTCCTGCGGGTCCTGAATCAGCACCTTGCCCAGGGCCCCGATCGAACGACCGTTTCTGACCAGGGGGTAGCGACAGACCACTACTTCCCGGCCATTGAGCAGATGAGGCCAGCCGACCTCAGGTTTTCCGGTCTGCATCACGATGGGGAGACGCGAGAGCTTGGAATTGGGGTAGGCTTTGAGAATGTGCTTGCCGATCATATCCTGAGCGCGGATGCCGAGCAGATCGGCAAAGGCCTGATTGACCAGAACGACAAACCCTTCTTCATCGACGATAATGGTTCCCTCGTAGGCCAGATCCATGATCGTCCCCAGGGTCCGAACCATATCGTGAAGTTCGATATAGGAGAGATCGTCCTGGGCGAGAACCTCTTTGTCGACAGCCAGAATGCCGCCCGCCAATTGCCCGTTCTCGACTTTGGGAACATAATGACAGATCAGCTTACCCGCTTCCACCGGAACGGGCTGCGAGCGGAAACAGACCCCTTTCGTCATCAGGGAATTGACGTGCCCCAATTTGACGAAATCCTCCAGCCGCTTCCCCGAAAGATCTTCCCCCTCAACGCCGAGGATGGCGCGACAGACGTTGTTGGAAGCAATCACGCGCTGCTCCCGATCGAGAGCCACAATCCACCAGTCCTGATTCTGAAGAAGCGACTCCAGGTCGAATGCGGTTCGGCTGACCATTTGTACGAATTGCATGATCCGGGTCCCCCCGTAAGGTTCAAAACTCGCCGGCCCGAGCCCCGGCCAGAGCCTTGTCTTTCAGCCTCTCCCCTGCTCAAACCTCGAAACTGTCAACCTGACGAGCGAGTGTAAACGGAAGCTGACATCTCTCTGAAGTTCGCCGCCCCATAAGGTTTCAGCAGGCCAAACACGATCAACTGTTAACAGAGATAGACACACAAATCAAGTAAAACATTTTTTCTTTTTGTTCAGCGCCCTTTAAAACCTCATAACTAGCCAGAAATTAAACATAATCATATATGAAGTAATTTCAAGATATCCCTTGGCACAAACATTGCTAAAACAATGTTTCGAATCTGTCTATTAGTTGGTGAGTTTTGCGCCGCCATCAAGGATGGGTTCATGCGGCCCCGGGAGGGGGCAGTGTGAAATCGTTTACGCCTTTACTGAATCGTTACTCCAGGCTTACCGAATCAGGAGGAAATACCATGGAAACCGACGCCTTCCAACTCCACAACCCCATCCGATTGGTCACCGCCACCAGCCTCTACGATGGCCACGACGTATCGATCAACATCATGCGACGCATGCTTCAGGATTCCGGAGCAGAGGTGGTGCATCTGGGGCACAACCGCTCGGCGGATGAGATTGTGACCGCGGCCATCCACGAAGATGTGCAGGGAATCGCGGTCAGCTCCTACCAGGGGGGACACCTGGAATTTTTCAAATACATTCAGGACCTCCTCCGGGAGAGGGGGGCGGGCCACATAAAAATTTTCGGCGGCGGCGGCGGGGTCATTATTCCCACGGAAATCGAAGAATTGCACGCCTACGGCATCCAGCGGATTTTTTCCCCCGAGGACGGGAGGAAGATGGGACTGCAGGGGATGATCAATACCATCCTGAAAGAGTGCGACTTTCCGACCCCGCAACACCTTGAAAAGGACCTGGTCGCCTTGCGCGAGAAGACCCCCGGCGCGGTCGCCCGCCTGATCAGTCTGGCGGAACTCTCCCTCACCAAAGAGTCGCCGGCGTCGAAAATGCTTCGGGCGACTCTGGCCGATCAAACGGTGAAGGTGCCGGTCGTCGGCATCACAGGGACCGGGGGCGCCGGCAAGAGCTCCCTCACCGATGAGCTGGTGCGGCGGTTTCTGCGGGATTTTCCGGAGAAACACCTGGCAGTCCTTTCGGTCGATCCGACCCGGAAACGCACGGGAGGGGCGCTGCTCGGCGACCGCATCCGCATGAATGCCATCGACTCCCCCCGCGTTTTCATGCGCTCCCTCGCCACCCGTCGATCCCACAACGAGTTGTCGGCGGCCATCGAAGACGCTCTTGCCGTTCTCAAAGCCGCTGCCTACGACCTGATCATCATCGAAACGAGCGGCATCGGCCAGGGAGATGCCGCCATCGTCGGGACCTGCGACCTCTCTCTGTACGTGATGACCAGCGAGTTCGGGGC
>CAWANI010000019.1:0-8913 GCA_963783365.1 uncultured delta proteobacterium
GCATCGCAACAGGCGCAGAGCATATACGATCTCTTTCAGATTGTAATGGTGATCGCAGCGGTCATATTCCTGATCGTGACCGGTCTGGTGGTCACGGCCGCCATCCGCTTTCGAAGGCGGCCGGGAGATGCGCTGCCCCGGCAGGATTTCGGCAATCATCGCCTGGAAACGCTCTGGACCGTGGTCCCCTTTCTCATCGTCACCGCGATGTTCGTGCTGACGGTGCGGACCATGCGTCAGGTCGATCCCCATCCCATTGACCGCAAGCCCGACCTCGAGATCGAGGCCCATCAGTGGTGGTGGGAATTTCGCTATCCTGGCGCTGGGGTCGTGACTGCCAACGAACTGCATATCCCGGTCAATAAAAATCTGTACTACCGGCTGACCTCGGGCGACGTCGTCCACGATTTCTGGGTGCCCCAGCTCGGCCAGAAGGTCGACGCCATTCCGAACCATCCCAATTATGCCTGGATTTCCGCCGATGCGCCGGGCACCTACCTGGGGACCTGCGCCGAATACTGCGGTGCGGAACACGCCTGGATGCGGATTCGGGTGATCGCCCAGACCCCCAAGAATTTTGCCGATTGGCTTCACCATCAGCAGCAGCCTCCCGCCCCGCTCACCTCCGGCGAGGCCATCGCCGGCAGGGGCCTGTTCGAGGGCCTGCCGTGCCTGAATTGTCATACCATCGCCGGAACGCCGGCGAAAGGGACCGTCGGACCCGACCTGACCCATCTGGCGAGCCGGCAGACGCTGGCTGCCGGGGTATTTGACAATACGCCGAAAAATCTGGCGCGCTGGCTGGCCGACCCCCAGAAGTTCAAACCCGGGTGTCATATGCCGAACCTCAATCTGCAACCCAATGAAATCAAAGCCCTGACCGCCTATCTCGAGGAGTTGAAATGAGCGAGCATCCCTCCGCCGCGTCTCCGACATCGATCCGCGAGGTCGAGGAGTACAAAGGGCTCCTGAGCTGGGTCAGCTCGGTCGATCACAAGCAGATCGGCATTCTCTATCTTCTCGCCTCCCTGTTCTTTTTCCTGTTCGGGCTGAGCGAAGCGGCGCCATGCGCATTCAACTGGCGCGCCCTGAAAATCACTTCCTTTCTCCCGAGCAATACAATCAGATTTTCACCATGCACGGGACCACCATGATATTTCTCGTGGTCATGCCGATCATGATCGGCCTCTCCATGTACCTCATCCCGCTGATGATCGGTGCCCGCGACGTGGCCTTTCCGCGACTCAATGCCTTCGGTTTCTGGATCTTTTTCTTCGGCGGGCTGCTGCTCTATTTCAGTTTCATCGGGGGCGGGGCGCCGGTGGCCGGCTGGTTCGGGTACGCTCCGCTGAGCGAGAAGGCCTATTCCTTCAGTCCCGGGCAGGATTACTGGGCCATCGCCCTGCTGCTGACCGGCACCGGCTCCATCGCTTCGGGCATCAATATCATCGTCACAACCTTCACCATGCGGGCGCCGGGGATGAGCATCTGGCGCACACCGCTCTTCGTCTGGATGACGATGATCAACGGCTTTTTGATCCTGTTCGCGATCCCGGCGCTCAACGCCGCCCTGGTGATGCTGCTCGTCGACCGCAACCTCAACGCGTTCTTTTTCCAGACATCCCACGGCGGATCGGCCCTGCTCTGGCAGCACTATTTCTGGTTTTTCGGCCATCCCGAAGTCTACATCATGATTCTGCCGGTCTTCGGCATCATCTCCGAGGTCATCCCCGTCTTCTCCCGCAAGACGATTTACGGTTACGGCTTTCTGGCCGCTTCGACAGTGGCGATCGGCTTTCTCAGCTTCGCCGTCTGGGCGCACCATATGTTCGCCACGGGGCATCGGCTTTCCCATGTACTACGTCTTCGCCGGCGCGAGCTTTCTGATCGCCGTGCCGACGGGGATCAAGATCTGGAACTGGATCGCCACCATGTGGGGCGGTTCGATCCGCTTCGCTACCGCCATGCTCTTCGCTACCGCCTTCATTATCCAGTTCACCATCGGCGGACTGAGCGGCATCGCCTTTGCCGCGGTGCCGATCGACTGGCAGCTGACGGACAGCTATTTCGTCGTCGCTCACTTTCATTACACCCTGCTCGGCGGCTCCCTCTTCGGCATCATGGCCGGTATCTACTACTGGTATCCGAAGATGACCGGGCGACTGTTGTCGGAGAAAATCGGGAAAGTTCACTTCTGGCTGATGGTGCTCGGTTTCAACGGGACCTTCTTTCCGATGCACCTGATGGGGCTCTATGGCATGCCCCGGCGGGTCTTCACCTATCCGGATCTGCCCCATCTCGGCGCCCTGAACCTCTTCTCCAGTATTTCGGCCGCCGTCCTGATCTTCTCGCTGCTCATTTTTTTCTACAATGTAGCGATCAGCCTGTACCGGGGCGAGGTGGCGGGGGATAATCCCTGGGAGGGATGGAGCCTGGAGTGGGCCACCACTTCACCGCCGCCGCCGCACAACTTCGAGAAGGTGCCACCGATCCGCCATCGGCGCCCGCTGTGGGATTATCAGCATCCCGACCTGCCAGATCCGTCTTTCGAAGGAACGCGCCATGATGAATAGGAACAAGATGGCGATGATCCTGTTCATCGCCTCCGAAGCGATCTTTTTCTCTATGCTGGTGGCGGCCTATGTCTATTTTCACATCGGCCCGCAGACGGGGCCGGGCGCCGCCGACGTGCTGAATCCCTATAAAACCGGCTTTTACTCCGTCTGTCTCTTCTCGAGCAGCTACACCATCTGGCGGGCCGGCTGCAATCGGGAAGCGAGCCGCCGACGTACGGCGGGCTGGCTGGTGGCGACGATCATTCTCGGGATGGCCTTTCTTTTCGGCGAGGCGCGGGAGTGGGACGATATGATTCACCGCAACGTGACTATCAGCCGGGACCTCTTCGGCACCAGCTTTTTCACCCTGACCGGGTTTCACGGGCTGCACGTGACCGTTGGCCTGATCATGCTGGGAATTCTGCTGGGGATGACCCTTTTGGGTCGCTCCGATGAGCCGCGCTGGGACGCCATGGAAAGCGTTTCGCTCTACTGGCACTTCGTCGACGCCGTCTGGGTCGTCATTTTCACCGTCGTTTATTTATGGGCATTTCTGTGACCACGCTGCAACTCTTACAAACCTCCTGGAGCTGGTATCCCTCGGTGATCGCCGGGTGCGTTCTGCTACTGCTCCTGTACCCGCTGTTTGTTCGCCCCCTTTCGCCCTCTCTCACGGCGTGGTTTGGCGCGGGGGTACTGGTGATTTTTCTCGCCCTGGTCTCGCCAATCGACGCCCTGGGGGACGATTATCTGTTCAGTGCCCACATGATCCAGCACCTGCTGCTGGTGCTGGTGGCCGCGCCGTTGTTGCTGCTCGGCATCCCGCGCACCCTGGCGGAGCAACTCCTGGAGCATCCCTGGATCGCCCGGCTCGAGAGAATACTCTCCCGGCCACCGGTGGCCTGGCTGCTGGGGATCGGCACCCTGTGGATCTGGCATCTGCCGGTTCTCTATAACGCCACTCTGGCGAGCGAGCAGATCCACATCGCCGAGCACCTGAGCTTTCTCGTCACCGGGGTCATCTTCTGGTGGCCGGTGGTCGCCCCGCTCGACGACCATCGTCTGCGGCCGGGTCCCGCGATCATCTACGTGTTCAGCGCCATGGTCGCCAATACTATCCTCGGGATCATCCTGACCTTCGTACCCGTCGGGCTCTATCCGCACTATCTGCACCCCGAAGATGAGCTGGGTGCCCTCTCCCTTATCCGGCACGGCTGGGGGCTGTCGGCGGCGGCCGATCAGCAACTGGGAGGGCTGATCATGTGGGTCGGCGGCGGCTTGGTTTTTCTGGCCGCCATCCTGGGCATCCTGCGGCGCTGGTATCTTTTGCAAATGACTGAGAACCCCTCCCATGACTCCCCGCGGGGCGGGGCAGGGGCGAGTGCAGGGGAAAGTCATACCCCGTCCTGGAGCCCGGAACGAAAAGGGAAAACGCCATGAACCGAGCCGGCACCGAATCGACCGAAAACAATCTGGAGAGCAGAGGGGCGCTCCCCGAGCCGACGGAGGAGTGGTCCGAGCCCGTACCTCACACCATTCCGCCGCCCACCTATTGGCCGATCACCCTGGCCTTCGGCTGTACCATCGCCGGGCTGAGTCTGGTGACTTCCTATTTCTTTTTGTTCATCGGCGTTCCGCTGATGATTCTGGCTCTCTGGGGCTGGGTCGGGGAGTTGCGAAGATGACCGATCCGTACTCCCGAATCGAGCCGAGACTCCGGCGAGGGGCAGGTCTCGCGCCGGAGCTTTCTCAGCAGGTTGAGTCTGGGCCTGGGGGCGCTGGGCACGATGCTGGTCGGCGTGCCGGTGGTCGGTTTCGTTCTCAGCCCCATGTTGCGCCAACCGACACGGAAATGGGTGGGGATCGGCGCGGTGGATCAGTTCCAATCCGGCGAGACCGTGTTGGTCCGCTTTCGGGAGCCCTCGGCCACGGCATGGGCGGGCGTCACCGGGGAAACGGCGACCTGGGTGCGGCGCGAAAGCCAGGGCGATTTCATCGCCTTCGTCGTCAACTGCACCCATCTCGGTTGCCCGGTGCGCTGGGAGGCCGAGGCCAAGCTGTTCTTGTGCCCCTGCCACGGCGGGATTTATTACAGCGACGGCAAGGTGGCCGGGGGCCCGCCCCCCCGCCCCCTGCATCGCTACAAAACCCGCGTACGCAACGGTCAGCTGCAGATCCAGACCCGGCCGATACCGATCACCACTGTCTGAACCGGCAGGATATCCGCCAACGAGGAGAGGCATGAGGAGATTGCGCCGCATAGGGCAGTGGCTCGATGATCGGACCGGCATCGTCGCGCTCGTCAAGCCGCTGGCGGTCCATCCGGTTCCGCCGAACACGGGGTGGTCCTACATCTTCGGTAGCGCCACCCTGATAGCCTTTCTGCTCCAGGTGGTGACGGGCATGGCGCTGGCGACTATCTACGTGCCCTCGACGGGCGGGGTCTACGACAGCCTCCAGTTCATCAACAACCAGGCCGCTTTTGGCCGGTTGCTGCGGGGGATCCATTATTTCGGTGCCTCGGCGATGATCCTGCTGGTCGGCATCCACCTGATCCGCGTGTTTCTCACCGGCGCCTTCAAATTTCCGCGAGAGATGAACTGGATCAGCGGCGTCTTCCTCCTGTTTTTGACGGTGGCGCTGGGGTTCACCGGCCAAATGCTGCGCTGGGACCAGAATGCCGTCTGGACCGCCGTCGTCGGTGCGCAGCAGGCGGGCCGCGTGCCCTTCTTCGGTACCGCCCTGGGGCACTTCTTCATCGGCGGCTACCATCCGGGCAGCTTCACCCTCAGCCGCTTTTTCACGCTTCATGTCTTCGTCTTCCCGGCTCTTCTTCTGCTGATCGTCGGCTTTCATCTCACCATGGTGATCCGCAACGGCATCTCGGAACCTCCCCGCGCCGACCGGCCAGTCGACCCGGCGACCTATCGGGATAAGTACCACGCCATGCTCGATCGGGAGGGGGTTCCCTTCTGGCCGGATGCCGCCTGGCGGGACGCGGTTTTCGCCTTCGTCGTCATTGCCGGGATTTTCGTGGCCGCGATTTTTTTCGGGCCGCCGCCCCTCGACAAGCCGCCGAACCCTGCCATCATCAAGGCGCTGCCACGCCCCGACTGGTATCTGTTGTGGTACTATGCAGTCCTAGCCCTTCTTCCTCACAAGGCGGAAAGTTACGTCATTGTCTTCGGGCCGCTCCTCGCGGTGTTGTTTTTGCTGGTGTTGCCCTTGTGGGCGAATCGCGGACACCGCCATCCTGGCAGGCGCCCCTGGGCTGTCGGCAGCGTCCTGCTGATCGTAGCCGGCATCTCGGTTCTCTGGTATGCGGGGATTCATGCCAACTGGTCCCCCCGCTTCGATGCCAAGCCGCTCACGGATCAGATCATCGGGACCACCAGCGGACCGGTCTATCAGGGGGGCAGCTCTTTTCCAAGCGCGGCTGTCTCTTTTGTCACAGGATTTCCGGACACGGCGGCAAACGCGGCCCCGATCTGAGCGCCGTCGGCAACCGTCTGACGGAGAACCAGATGATTATCCGCATTATGAACGGCGGTTACAACATGCCGGCCTACGGGGGCATCCTGGGCTCGGGTCAGGTCAAGAGCCTGGTCGCTTTTCTCCGGTCGCGAAAATCGCATTGACAGGGATGGGGATAACCCGGACCCCGGAAAGGAGATATTCGTGAAGAGAGTGCGTCAGTTACTCGAGGAAAAAGGCGGAGTGGTCTGGACGATCCGTCCCGATCAGACGGTATTCGAGGCCCTGCAGATGATGGCCGAAAAAGGGATCGGCGCCCTGGTGGTGATGAGCGATCGGAACGTGGTGGGCATTTTGTCGGAGCGGGACTACGCCCGCAAGGTTGCTCTCAAGGGGGTCTCCTCAAAGGAGACGCCGGTGCGGGACATCATGAGCACCAAAGTGGTTTACGTCCGCCCCGACCAGGAAGTGGAGGAGTGCCTGGCACTGATGACCGACAAGCACTGTCGCCACTTGCCGGTGCTCGATGACGACCAATTGGTCGGCATCGTCTCCATCGGCGATGCGGTCAAGGCGATCATCGCCGCCAAGGAGTTCATGATCGGTCAGCTCGAAAACTATATCAAGGGCGGCTAGCTCCCAGCTGCGAAAGGCCAAGACTCAGCAGTCGCATTTTCGCTGCAGCGAGTCGAAGATCATGTCGAGAACCGTCTGCTGTTCCGGTTCGTATTTGTTGAGTACCGCCAGACAGCTGCCCATGGGGATGCGTTTGTGCAGGTAGTCGGCATCATGCCCCGAGAGGATGATGATCCGTGATTTGCAAAGTCCCCTGGAGATGGCATAGGCAAGGATCTTGGTGCCGTCCAGCCCCGGCATCTCCAGGTCGATCAGCAACAGGTCGAGATCCGGATGCACGGCGGCAAGCCCCTGCATCGGGTCCAGGCAGGTTTCGACCTGCAAACCGGGATAGCGGTCATCGACATAGGTTTTCAAGAACTCCAGGAAGTGCCGGTCATCATCGATGATCAGGATTTTTCCTGCCTTGACGTCCTT
Organism: uncultured delta proteobacterium; assembly: GCA_963783365.1. Taxonomy (GTDB): domain Bacteria; phylum Desulfobacterota; class Desulfuromonadia; order Desulfuromonadales; family CAWANI01; genus CAWANI01. The sequence goes on from CAWANI010000019.1 coordinate 7,083, forward strand.
TTCGAAATACATATCGATTCTCACCCGGGAACGGTACGGAAGAAAAGGCCCCCTGAAACCCAGGGGGCCTTCTTTTTATCAGGTTATTCCTTAAAAGTCGACGCTGAGCTGAGCGGAGAGGCGGGTCTCCCTGGGGATGTCGTTGCCGTTATACTGGTCCTTCTTGCCGGCGAAGGCGCCCGCCAGGTCCAATCGGGTGCCCCAGAGGTTGACGCCGAGTCCGGCCGTATAGACCCAGCCGATATCACTCGCTCTCAGGTTTTTGTACGTTCCCGCCCGCAGGGCGAGGACATGAAAAGGTGTCCATTCCAGACCGAAGGCGAGGTTCTGGGTGCGGTAGTTTTTGTCGGGGGCATAATGGGTGAAGGTGGTGTTGTTGCTGGTCAGATCGCAATCCGCCTCCAGGGTCAGGGTCTGAAGCGGAATGAAGGCGACGCCCGCCGAAACCTGGGGGTCGACCTTGACGTCGGGGAATCTGACCGTCTGGACGCTGCCGTCATTGAGAACCGTGCTGACCGTCGGTCCGTCGAAGGACGGGGCGTTGATGTTGCGGGCCACCAGACCGAAGTTGACGTAGCGATAGCGGCCCATGACCCCGAGGTCGATGCCGAAATTGGTGGTTTCCTTGTAGTTCTGGTCGGCCTTGGAAAGGACGTCGCCGGAATCGGTGTCGAATACGAGGATCTGGGTCCCATAGACCCGTCCGATCAGCAGTTTGAGGTTGCCGCCGACCGACCAGTGGTCGTTGATGGCGTAGCCGTAGGAGAGGGGAACCTCGCCGAGGGCGAAGCCGTTGAGCAGGACGGTGGTGGTATTCTGGGCCAGAGCATTGGCGGCGCTGGTGCCGAGGGTTTGTTGGGTGAGGGAGTCGAGCAGGTTGGTCACTGCCTGGGTCTGGTCCTGATTGATACCTTCTTGGCGGGCGAGGAAATCGAGTTTGTCGACTGAACTCTGGGAGAGTCCGGCATTCAGCAGGATTTGTTGCTGCTCGGGGGTGAAGAGCGTGGCGGATTGGCCGCTGAAACCGGTAACCGAAACGCTGCCGATCTGATTGTTGAGGTCCGTGCCGCCGGGCAGGGTCAGGCCGAGGTGGGTTTCATCCAGATCGACGACCCGACCTGTCGCCTGGGCGAAGGCGCGAGCCCCGAGGGCGAAATGACCGAACCGGACCCCCAGGCCGGCGTTCAGGTCGGCGGTAATGGCATTGCCGGGCTGGTCGAGGCCGCTGAGATCTTTAAACAGGGTGATCAGGTTTTCCAGATCCGATTGCGAACTGATGCCGCCGGCGGAGAGCTGGTTGATATCGATTTTCGACAGGTCGTCGAGGTAGGAGCCGAACTGGTTGTGCAGGCGATAGCCGCCCGCAGCGTTGAGATCCAGCCCCCAGACCTTGCGGCCCACGTCGTTGTTGTCGTCGGCGGTCGTTTTCCCCTGGTCGTTGCGCCGGTCAAAGAAGCCGAAAGCGGCCGGATTGTAATATTGGGCGGTGGTGTTGTTGACCGAGGCGACATTGGCCCCGGCCATCCCCATCGCCCTGGGGCCGACGAAAAATGTGTCCATGGCCAGCGCTTGGCCGGACGCTGTCAGCACCGACAGCGCCATGATCGCCAGCAGTGTCAAAATTCTGCCTGAAAAAAGCGTTTTTCCCTTCATCCGATGCCTCCTGGTTATGGTTAATAGAGCGAAATTCCTGAAAATTAGTCGAAAAACCCGCTTCTCCGCCGTAAACGGTCGAACACAAAAATGCAGTACTTATGCCATCCAGCTAAATTTAAAGGGTTTTTTTCCCGAAGGGGGCATTTTACGCGGACCGGCCCTCTAAGTGCTGGAA
>CAWANI010000020.1:0-91164 GCA_963783365.1 uncultured delta proteobacterium
GTAGTGTCGGACGACTTCCCAGAAAAGACGTTTATAGTGCCATTCGGCCGTGCCCTCGGCGTTATTGCGGCGCACCGTGCCACGCCAGGCCATACGCCCGCGGTTGGGGCTCTGGATCTCGACATGGAATCGGATGGTGCCGTCCTTCTCGACCGCCGAGTAGGCCGAGGGCCTGAAGTTCAGTTCCACGCAGGCGCTGGAAACGAACCTCCCTTCCCCCAAAAGATAAGGTAGTCGCCGTGGTCGGGATTTTCCCTTCCTCACCGGTTTTGACGATGTAAACCCGGCCGTCGAGAAGATGGGAGGTTTCTTACAGGGCCTGATGTCTCTTTCGACCCCCCTCCAGCCGATCGGGCCCAGTATTTACCGGTCTGTTGTGCCAGGAATACCGTTTCGGTGCGTCACGCCATGAAAAAGAGGCGTTGAGGTGTTCCCCCCGGACGGTGCCTTCCCAATGGATCGACCCGCGGGTCGGGCTTTGCCCATCGACCGTGAAGTGAATGACGTTGCCCTCACGAAGTTCAGTGTAAGGGCCCGGGCGAAAACCGTGTTGGGCGGTGTGGGAGGTAAACAAAAACTTACCTTCCCTGAACAGATAGACATCCCTCCCCGAGGGTCCCTCGCCGCTGAGGCCCGTTTCGACCACGAAGACGCGGCCATCGAGAAGGTGACGTCCGGTGGTGGCCGGCGAGGGGGAAACCCACCCGCCCACGCCAACAGAGAGGGTGAGGAGGCCGATCAGAACGCGTCGCCAACAGGTCATGGAGGGCCATCCTTTGCATCTGCTTTCCCGTCCCACGCCCCAGGATTTGGTCGTACCCGGGCCGTATGAAGCTTTTAAATCGTCTGAGACGCTTAAATTCCAATATAACGACGACTGAAAGGTTGTCAAAAAAGAGTCATCCAAAGCAAATAAATATCCTGGCAATCGGCATGAAATCGAGGCGGATTTGTGCTTACCCGCCGAGGCTTTCTAATGAAAAATGCAATTACAACAGGCGATTCAAGGTTTTGTTCTGAGGAAATGGGAGTTATTTGACACGCGGAGCATATATTTAAGAAAATAAAAATGAGGGGAGGTGAGTGTATGAAGAAAAAAATTCTCGTCTACCGCCAAGCCGAAGGGAGCGTCAAGACCGCTCAAACCGAAGGGATGCTGAGGAAAGAGCTGGTCACAACTCCCGATGCCTGGGTGGGAATGGTCAGCACGGAATCTGGATTCGTTTCTGGATGGCACCATCACGGAGATTTCGAAACCTTCATCTACGTTATCTCCGGTGAAATAAAAATGGAATTCGGAAAAGACGGAAAAGAAAACTGCATCGCAAAACCGGGTGAGGTGCTGTATGTCCCGAAGGAAACCGTGCATCGGGAATCCAATCCAAGCAGGGAAAAACAGCTTTTGTTCGGAGTCAGAGTAGGGAAGGGCGCCCCCGTATTTAATGTTGACAGTCCGGAAACGTAAAAATTTTTGAGATTTTTTTGCGGGCTCGACCACCTCGGCGGAGGGCGGAAGGCTTTTCCGGGGGTGGTCGTTTATTTCGATAGCGACCGTGGCAGCCATCAGATTATTGGCGGCGACCAGTCCGGCTTCGGCCGCGCTTCGCCAGCCTGGCGTCCGAGCAGGTCAGGGAAAAAATCAGGGCGCTTGACCACACGATTGGACGAGCCGGAACCGTCAGGGCAATGAAGGTGAGTGGCAGGCCGCCAAAAAACAGCTGTCAGGCGGTCAGGGAAAGCAGCGTTCCCCGTCACGGTCTTTCCTCGCCATACCCCCCACCGCCGGGGGTCTCGATCCGAATCCGCGCACCTTTCTCGAACCGCCGGGAGAACTTCCCCGGCATTGCCCTTTCCTGTCCCGTCTCGATGACGACGTTTCTCCCCACCGTCCCCGGTTCGCCTCCGAATAGCCCGTAGGGGGGCGTCTCGCGGCGTTCGGAGAGCACCGTGACCTCGGCGTCGGCGAGGAGTTCGATCTCCCGGATCAGGCCGTCGCCGCCGCGAAACCTGCCGCCTCCTCCCGAGCCCCGGCGAATCGAATACTCGCGCACCCGGAAGGGATAGGCGTATTCCAGCGCCTCCACCGGGGTGTTCAGGGTGTTGGTCATGTGCGAGTGGACGGCCGACTCGCCGGGACCTTTGGCGGTGGCGCCGCAGCCGCCGGCCAGCGTCTCGTAGTAGGCGAAGGGGCGGCCGCTGCGGTAGTCGATGCCGCCGATGGTGAGGTTGTTCATGGTACCTTGACTCGCTGCCGGCACTCGCTCGGGGAGGGCGGGAGCGAGGGCCCCCAGGACCACGTCGACGATGCGCTGGGAGGTCTCGACGTTACCGCCGGCGACGGCGGCGGGAAAGACCGCGTCGACCAGGGTGCCGGGTCGGGTGATCAGCTTCAGCGGGCGGGCGCAGCCGGCGTTGGTCGGGATGTTCTCGGCCACCAGGCAGCGAAAGACGTAGAGGACCGCCGAGAGGGTGATGGCGGCGACGGCGTTGACGCTGCCGGCGGCCTGGGGGGCGCAGTCGGTAAAATCGAGGGTCGCCAGCTCCCCGGCGATCCGCAGGCGGACCCGCAGAGGCAGGGGCCCGGGGGCGATGCCGTCGCCGTCCAGCACGTCCTCGAAGGCGGTGTCGCCGTCTGGAATCGCCGCGATCGCTTTTCGCATCATCCGCTCGGCGTAGTCCATGAGCCCCCTGGCGTAGCAGGCCACCGTTTCCAGGCCGTACTTGGCGATCAGCTCACGGGTGCGCGCGATTCCGGTGCGGTTGGCCATGATCTGGGCGGCGAAGTCGCCCTCGCGCTCCGCCGGCGTGCGCACGTTGTTGAGGAGAAAATCCATCACCTTGCGGTCGATCTCGCCCCCCTCGACGATCTTCAGCGGCGGGATGATCAGCCCCTCCTGGAAGATGGAGGTGGAAAGGGGCATGGAGCCCGAGGTCATGCCGCCGACGTCGGCATGGTGGGCGCGGCTCGCGACGTAGAGGGCGGGCGCGGCGCCGCCGCTGAAGACCGGGGCGACCAGGGTGATGTCGGGCAGGTGGGTGCCCCCTTTGAAGGGGTCGTTGAGCATCACCATCTCTCCCTCCGCCATGGGGCAGGCGTGGATCGCCGCCTGCACCGACAACGGCATGGAGCCGAGGTGCACCGGGATGTGGGCCGCCTGGGCGATCATCTGCCCCCGGCCGTCGAAAAGGGCGCAGGAGAAATCCCGCCGCTCCTTGATGTTGGGGGAGAAGGCGGTGCGCTGGAGGGTGACCCCCATCTCCTCGGCGATGGAGGCGAAGCGGTTCTTGAACACCTGCAGCAGAATCGGATCGACGTCCACGGCTCAGGCCTCCCGGAGGGTGAGAATCAGATTGCCCCATCCATCTACCTCTGCGGAGGCGAAGGGGGGAACGACGATGGTCGAGGAGTACTCGACGACGATGGCGGAACCGGCGAAGCGGTTGCCGGGCAGCAGCCGCTCTCGATCGAGGATCGGGGTGGGGACCGCTCTCTCGTCAAAGATCACCTGGCGCTCGCCGAGCCGGGCAGCTGGGTCGACCGTCTCTTCGGCCCGCCCCCGCGAAGGGAACTCGGGACGCTCCTGCCGGCCGACGACCCGCAGTCGCAGATTGACGATCTCGACGGGCTTGGCCCGGTCGCAGTACCCGTAGGTCTTCTCGTGCAGGGCGTGGAAGCGCTCGGTGAAATCGGTCCCCCAGGGCACCAGGATCTCGTAGGACTGGCCCTGGTAGCGCATATCGAGGGTGCGCTCCAGAAGCACCTGATCCGGCGGAAACCCTTCGCCGGCCAGATCCTCCCGGCCGCGTGCCTCCAGGGGGGCGAAGAGATCGTCGAGAGTCGCCTCCCCGGGCTCTTTCTCGCCGAGCATGACGGTCTGGGAGTAATCCTTGACGACGTCCGACACCAGCATGCCGAAGGCCGAGAGGATCCCCGGATTGCGCGGCACCAGCACCCTGGGAATCTGCAGCTGGCGGGCGAGGTAGGCGGCGTGCATCCCTCCGGCGCCGCCGAAGGAGAAGAGGATGAACTCGCGCGGGTCGAAGCCGCGCTCTACCGAGATGACCCGGATCGCCCGCTCCATGGTGGCGTTGGCCACCGTCAGCACTCCCTCGGCCACCTTGACGGGTGTGAGGCCGAGCTCTTTCGCCAGCTTTTCGATGGGAGCCCGCAGCGCCTCGGTCTGCAGGCGCATGCCGCCGCCCAGGAAATGTTCGGGGACCAGCCGGCCGAGAAAGAGGTTGGCGTCGGTCACGGTGATCTTGGTTCCCTTGCCGTAGCAGATCGGCCCCGGGTCGGCGCCGGCGCTCTCCGGTCCGACCGTGAGGGCGCCCCCCGCGTCGATGGCGGCGATGGAACCGCCGCCGGCGCCGACGGTGTGGATGTCGATCATCGGCACCTTGACCGGATAGTCGGCAATGGTCGCCTCCAGGGTCATGGGCAGGCGGTCGTCGATGAGGGTGACATCGGTGGAGGTCCCCCCCATGTCAAAGCCGATCAGCCGCGAAAAGCCGGCCCGGCGACCTACCCGGTAGGCCCCCACCGCCCCGCCGGCCGGGCCGGAGAGGATGGTGCGCGCCGACTCGCGCATGGCCGTCTCGGCCGAGATGCTGCCGCCGTTCGACTGCATGATGCGAAAACGCCTCTCCCCGATCTGCTCCTTTAGAAAAGTGAGGTAGCGGCCCATCTTCGGCGAGACGTAGGCGTTGATCACCGTGGTCGAGGTGCGCTCGTATTCGCGAAACTCGGCCAGGGTTTCATGGGAGAGGGAAAGGGGGATGCCGAGATCGCCGAGAACCCGGCGCACCGCCCTCTCGTGTTCGGGGTTGGCAAAGGAGAAGAGCAGGGAGACGGCGATCGACTCCACGCCGGCGTTCTGAAGCGGCTCGCGCAAGGCGGCGATTTCGGCCTCCTCCAGCACCTCGACGACCTCCCCGGCGCTGTCGATCCGCCCCGGCACGCCGAAGCGCAGCTCCGAGGGCACAAGGGGCGGATTTTTCCGGTAGGCGAGGTTATAGAGCTCGGTGCGGTTCTGCCGGGCGATCTCGATCACGTCCTCGAAGCGGCGGTTGGTGATCAGAGCGGTGCGGGCGCCCTTTTTCTCGAGGATGGCGTTGGTCGCCACCGTCGAGCCGTGAACCAGGTCGAAGGGGCGCTCCCCGGCAATGTGCCGCAGGCCTGCGAGGACCGCCTCGGCGGGGTTGGCCGGGGTGGAGAGGAGCTTGTATTCGCCCCAGCTCTCGCCCTTCTGCCAGATGAAGTCGGTGAAGGTGCCGCCGGTGTCGACGCCGATGATGAGCATGGTGGCTTCTCCGCTCGGGGGAAAATCCGAAAATCCGGGTCAGGGTGATTGCGATTCCCGCAAAAGGACGCAGACATCCCCACCGGGATCCCGGCCTTAACATGGCCCCCTTAGTCCTCGGAGTGGATGATGGCAATTTACACTGGAGGGTGATTTAAAGCAAATCCGGCGACGGCGCAGGGGGAAGCCCCGTAAGGTTTTTGAGATCCAGAGGTCTGGATATTTTGTGCCAAGCAGTAGACGTCCTCAGCTCTGCGGAGGCCGGGTGGTCAGGGCCTGGCGGATCTGCTCAAGCTTGGCTTTGACCTTGGCGGAGTTTTCGGGCCCCATGCGAATCAGTATCTTTTGGCCGGCGCCGAGGGATTCCAGCTTGGGATCGGCGTACTGATAGCGGATCCCGGGCTGCACCACCCTGATCGGTTCGGAGACTTTCGGCGTATCCAGCAGCTGGTCGATCACTTCGACCAGCCGGTCATTGAAATAGCCGTGGGGGTATCCCAGCTTTTCGTACGCTTTCTGGAACAGGGGATAGAAGTGGGTGTAAAAGGCGACGAGCTTTTCCGTATCCACATTCTCGGCCAATTGCACATACGGGGCATAGCGGCGATAGTTCTCCGGATTGATCACCTGTTCTCCATTCTTGTTCGCGACCTGAAAATGGCCGGGCGCCGGTTGGGTCGGCAGGCGGTTTGCGGGGAGTTGGTGCCGAGGCAGGTTATCGACCATGACGACGAAGCGCTGGATGAAGTGATTGAGGATGAAAACCTCGGCCAGCTTGATCCGGGGAAAGAGCCGGCCGAGGTTTTCCTGAACGGCGCTGTCGCTGTTGTTCAGGGCGGGCAGGGGCTTTTCCTGCTGCACGGGCGGCTGCGCTTTTGGCGCGGGCGGCAGGGGATGGAGAACCGTGGGGACTTGCGGTTTTTCGGGAACAGGCTTTTTCTCAACCACCAGTGGTGGCGGCTCCTTCGGTCCCAGGTATGTCTGCCAGAGATAGACTCCGAGCACAATGGCCGCGACCACGGTAAGGGTCATTATCCAGAATTTTTGACTTTTCATCGCCGATGGATCCCCTTCGGGGCAAGAATAATGAGACGTTGCTCGGAAGAGCGGGACGTGTGCGCTTCCAGTTCTGAGAAAAGCCTACCGGGAATTGGCCGGGATTCAACCCTTCATCCCGGTATCCCTTTTCTCCGAACCCGACCGATTCGCCGAATTCTCCTGAAAAGATCAGGTGAGGAAGGCGGATGGCTGAGCAAGTATTTGACTTTCTTGGCCCGTAAAGTTAAATTTAGGCACTTGTCGCTGCCTGGGGGATTAAAGATGTTGGTAGATGAGGGAGTACTTGACATGCCGTTTTTCGCCCACTGGGACGAGGCGGCTTTTTTTATTGCGAAAGCAGAAATGTTGAGAAAATCATGACCCGAAAAAAGAAGGTATCTCCGCAGGATAAGGCCGTTGGGTTGGCGAACACCAAATCCCCGAAGGGTTCCTGTTTATTGACCGAAGAAGGGAGAGGACCTTTTCCCATGGGGCGCTGTTTCATCGTCGGCGTCGGTGCTTCAGAGGGCGGGCAGAGGGCCCTGGAACAGCTTTTCGCTGCCATGCCCGCCGACTGCGATCTCTCTTTTGTGGTGATCATGCATCTCCCCCCGGACGGCCCCACCGTTCTCGCCGAAATCCTTCGGCGCTTTACGCCGATGGAGGTGGTGACGGCCACTGAGGGGATGTTGCTGCAACCGAACCGGGTCCATGTCATGCCGCCCGGCAGCGAGCTGACGGTGAGCGACGGACGGCTTCATCTCGAAAAGGTCCGAAAACGGGAATCCCCCCATCCGATCGACCGATTCCTGGCTGCTCTTGCCGCGGATGCGGCGGTGCGCGCCATGGCGGTGATTCTCTCCGGTAGCGGGTCAGATGGGACGACCGGGGTCAAGAAGATCAAAGAAGCCGGCGGGAGCGTCCTGGTGCAGAGTCCGAAGGAGGCCGGCAACCCCGCTATGCCGCAAAGCGCCATCGCCGGCGGGGCGGCGGATCTGGTTCAGCCGGTGGCAGAGATGCCGGGAAAAATCGCGTCGCTGGCCCGCCAGAGTTGCCGCCTGCCTCCCCAGACCTGCCTGCCGCGCTCCTTTGATGAAGATCTGCAGATCGTTTTCACCCTTGTGAAAGATCACACGGGCCACGATTTCAGCTCTTATAAGAGGAATACCGTGATGCGTCGCCTCGAGCGGCGCATGACGGTCAACGAGGTGAGCGGGATCGGAAAGTACATCGCGCTGCTTCAGGAGAACGAGCGGGAGGCCCGCGCCCTCTGCCAGGAGATCCTCATCGGCGTGACGAGTTTTTTTCGCGACCCTGAGGCCTTCGAATCCCTTCGCCGCGATGTCCTTCCGCGCCTTCTGAACAATCGGGAACCGGACGACCCGGTGCGGATCTGGCACGCCTGCTGCGCCACCGGTGAAGAGGTCTACTCGATGGCCATCCTGATCCGCGAATTTCAAGAGGCGCAGGGACAGGATGTTCCGGTGCGGTTCTTTGCCACCGATATCGACGAAATTTCGATCGCCCAGGCCCGTTCTGGGCAGTATCCCCCCGATATTGAGACGGAGATCGGCGAGGATCGGCTGGCAAAGTATTTCACCCGCACGGACAGCGGCTACCAGGTGGTGAAGGAGCTGCGGGAGATGGTGGTTTTCGCCCATCACAGCCTGATCAAGGACCCCCCTTTCTCGCGTCTCGACCTTCTCGTCTGCCGCAATTTTCTCATCTATCTCAATCCTGACCTGCAGAAACGTCTCATCGGCCTCTTTCATCAGGTGCTCAAGCCCGGAGGGATCCTCTTTCTCGGCGGGGCGGAAACGGTGGGGCGCTTTTCCGATCTGTTCTCGTCTCTCGATAAGCGATGGAAGATTTATGCCCGTCGGGAAGGCGGCCGTCGGAGCGACGCCTTTTTCACCTTTGCCGCGCCGGTTCGCAGGATGTCCGGCACGGGGGCCTTCCCCCGGCCCGGTGGTGGTACAGAGCCGAGCCCCGGCGAGATGGCGGAGAAACTTCTCAAGGAGCGTTATCTTCCTCCCTGCGTGGTGGTCAACGAAAAATACGAGGTCATTCACGTATCCGCCCGGATGAAGCGTTTTCTCGAAGTGCCGGCCGGAGAGCCGACCAGGGATGTCCTGAAGATGGCCCGGGAGGGGTTGCGGCCGGCCCTGCGGGCGGGGATCTACCGAGCGTTTGGCGAAGATAAAACGGTTGAATTCCGGGGAGTGACGCTGGCAGAGGACGGCGGGGAAAAGGCGGTCAACGTGCTGGTCGAGCCGGTCAACGTCGGGAAATCGGTCGGCCGGCTGGCGGTGGTCGTCTTCGAGCCCGTCGCGTCCCCGGCAGAGGTTTCGGCTTCTCCGGCCGGGGGGGAGGCGGCTTTCGCCGGCGACGAGACGTCGAAGGATCGGCTGATCCACCATCTGGAAGAGCAGCTGCGGATCACTCATGAACAGCTTCAGATGACGACTGAACAACTTGAATCCTCGAACGAAGGGTTCATGTCGACCAATGAAGAACTCTTATCGATCAACGAAGAGTATCAGTCGGCCAATGAGGAGCTGCAGTCTACCAATGAGGAACTTGAAACCTCCAAGGAGGAGCTGCAGGCCCTCAATGAGGAGTTGGTGACGGTCAATGCCGAGCTGCAGGGCAAGGTGGAAGAGCTCAACCGTGCCAACGCCGACATGGAAAACCTCCTTCACAGCTCTAAAATCGCGACTGTTTTTCTTGACAGGCAACTCACGATCCAGCGCTTCACCCCCGCTGCAGCGGCGATTTTCAACCTGATCCCGGCCGATCTGGGCCGCCCTTTTCGTCACCTGGCGGGAGCGATCGACTGGCCCAGCCTGACCCAGGACGCCGAGAAGGTGCTGGCCGGCCAGTCCTTTGCCGAGCGGGAGGTGAGAGAACTGGAGGGGGGGCGCATCTTTCTCAAACGGGTCTTTCCCTATCGGAGCGTGGAAGGGAGGATCGACGGGCTCGTTGTCATCTTCATCGACATCACCGAGCGCAAAGGTGCGCAGGAGACAATCCGGGAAGCGGCCGAACAGCGTCTGCTCGCTCTTGAGGCTGCGGAACTGGGCTCCTGGGATTATCGGCTTGACACGGGAGAGGCCTTCTGGGACGAACGCTTCCGGGAGATTTTCGGCCTGACGGCAGAGGCGCCCGCCACCCTCGATGCGGCGGTCGCCTGCATGCACCCTCAGGATCGAGCGGCGGTCGAGGAGGCAATACAGCAGGCGTTGGCCGGCGTCGAGGGGGGAGGCTACAAGACAGAATATCGCGTCGTCCAGTCCGACGGTTCGGTCAACTGGGTGACTTCCCAAGGCAGGGTGCATTTTAGCGGGGAAGATGAAAATCGGCGAGCCGTTCGTTTTGTCGGCGTAAATCGGGATATTACGGAACGGAAGCAGGCAGAGGAAACCCTTCATCGCTATGAGCTTCTGGCCGAAAATACCAGGGACATTATTCTCTTTATCCGCTGTGAAGACGGACGGATTCTGGAAGCGAATGCCGCGGCGTTGCAAGCCTATGGCTATGCCCGCGACGAGATGCTCTCCCTGACCGTCCGGGATCTGCGCGATGCTGGTGCGCGGGAGCTGACCGCCGCTCAGATGGCCGCCGCGGACGAAGAGGGAATTTTGTTCGAAACGGTTCACAGGCATCGGGAGGGCGGTTCTTTTCCGGTGGAGGTCAGTTCGCGAGGGGCGACAGTCGAGGGGCAACGCATTTTATTCAGCGTCATCCGCGATATCACCGCGCGCAAACAGGCCGAAGAGGCGCTGCTCCTGGCGAAAGAGGCCGCCGAGGCGGCGACCCAGGCTAAAAGCAGATTTCTGGCGAACATGAGCCATGAGCTGCGCACGCCGATGACCGGGGTCCTCGGCATGCTCGAACTGGTCCTCGGTCGGTCCCTTGATCCCGGCCAACGGGAGTTCATCGACATGGCGCATCAGTCGGCCCGCTCGCTGCTGAGGATTCTCAACGACATCCTCGATCTGACCAAGATCGAGGCGGGAAAACTAACTTTGGAAGAAAAACCCTTTTCACTGCGGGAGTGTGTGGCCGGTTCGGTCGACATTCTTTATCCCGAGGCGAAGCGCAAGGGGATCGCTCTTACATACCGCCTGGCGGACGAGCTGCCGGAGCGCATGGTGGGGGACCAGGTGCGGCTGCGGCAGGTTCTCACCAACCTCGTGGGAAACGCCGTCAAGTTCACCGAGCACGGCTCGGTGGAGGTGCGGGTTGCGGCTGGCGATAAGGTCTCCGAATCGCGCAGGGAAATTGTCTTTACGGTTTCCGATACCGGTATCGGTATCCCTGAGGAGAAACAGCTACTTCTCTTTCAGGCCTTTACCCAGGTCGATGACTCAAACACCCGGCGGCATGGCGGGACCGGTCTCGGGCTCGCCATCAGCAAGGAAATCGTCGAGCGGATGGGGGGAACGATCAGCCTTGCGAGCCGGGAAGGCGAGGGGAGCACTTTTTCTTTCAGCGTTCCTCTTGGAATAGTTGACTCGGGGAAGGGGATGGACCTCTCTTCGGCGGCCACCTGCCGCTCCTTGGGGGCCGGTGGTCGCGAACCATCCCCCGGCGAGGCCAGACCGCGGCTCCTGGTGGCGGAGGACGATCGGCTCATTCGTAAAATTCTGGAAATCATGCTCCGGAAATTCGGCTACGATTTCGATATCGCCGAAGACGGCCGACAGGCGGTGCGGATGTGGGAGGAGGGCGACTACCATCTTGTTTTCATGGATGTGCAGATGCCGATCCTCGACGGCTTCGAAGCGACCCGCGCCATTCGGGAGAAAGAACGCCAAAGCGGGGGCTACACCCCGATCGTCGCCATGACCGCCCATGCCCTCAAGGAAGACCAGGAGCGCTGTCTCGCCGCCGGCATGGACGGCTATCTCTCCAAACCGATCGATTTCAGCAAGTGTCGGGCGATGATCGAGGAGATGCTTCAGGGGATGACTGGGCTCCAGCAAGCGGATTCCGGTGCCGAAGCCTGAGGAAAGGGGCCGCCGAGACATCGCTCTCCTTCTGACGACGAGGGGGCACGCGAAAACTCCGCTCTCATAACGCTTCTACCAAACACATCTGCCAACCAGGAACGATCCTGCAAGGAATTCAGATGGCTTCCCCTTGTCGGTTGCAAGGCTTTTGCTAAGCTTGAACCCAGCGCCTCTCTCCTTTGGAAGGGGCGAACTTCGCTGCAGTTGCCGTATTCAGGTATTTAGAAAACAGGAGAATCCATGACCCCCCTCCGATCCGATTCGAAACTAATCCGCAACTCTGCCTGGCGGGCGCTCGAGACCCATTATCAGGACATCAAGGAGGTCCACCTGCGGCAGCTTTTTGCCGACGATCCGGATCGCGGCGCGCATTTCAGTGCCGAAGCTGTGGGGCTTTATCTCGATTATTCAAAGAATCGAATCACGGGGGAAACCCTTAAGTTGCTGCTGGAACTGGCCGAGGAGTGCGGTCTGCGCGAGCGCATCGAGGCAATGTTTCGCGGCGAGAAGATCAACCCGACCGAAGACCGGGCTGCGCTGCACGTGGCACTGCGGGCGTCCAAAGAGCAGACGATTCTGGTCGACGACGAAAACGTTGTCCCCGAGGTGCATAAGGTGCTCGATCGCATGGAGGCCTTTGCCCATCGGATTCGGCGGGGCGAATGGACCGGGCATACCGGCAGGCGTATCCGCAGCGTGGTCAATATCGGCATCGGCGGGTCGGATCTCGGCCCGGTGATGGCCTACGAGGCGCTGAAACATTACAGTGACCGGGAGCTGACCTTCCGTTTCGTATCGAACGTCGACGCGACCGATTTTGCCGAGGCGGTGCGCGATCTCGACCCCGCCGAGACCCTCTTCATCGTCGCCTCGAAAACCTTCACTACCGCGGAGACGATGGCCAATGCCCATACGGCGCGGGAGTGGTCTCTGCGCGCTCTGGGAGAAGAGAAGGCCGTCGCCCGGCATTTTGTGGCGGTTTCGACCAACGCCGAGGAAGTGGAGAAATTCGGCATCGATACGGCGAACATGTTCGGCTTCTGGGACTGGGTCGGGGGGCGTTACTCGATGGATTCGGCCATTGGGCTGTCGACCATGCTGGCCGTCGGCCCCGACCATTTTCGCGCCATGCTCGGTGGATTCCGGGCCATGGACGAACACTTTCGCACGGCACCCTTCGAGCAGAACCTGCCGGTGCTGATGGGGCTGCTGGCCATCTGGTACAACAATTTCTTCGGGGCCCAGACGGTGGCCGTGCTCCCCTACGAACAATACCTCAAGCGGTTTCCCGCTTATCTTCAACAGTTGACGATGGAATCGAACGGCAAGTCCGTTACTCTCGACGGCCGTCGTGTCGATTATCAGACCGGCCCGATCCTCTGGGGAGAGCCCGGTACCAACGGACAGCACTCCTTCTACCAGTTGATTCACCAGGGGACGAAACTCATCCCCTGCGATTTCATCGGCTTTTGCCAGGCCCTGAATCCTCTGGGTCGCCACCACGACCTGCTGATGGCAAACCTCTTTGCCCAGACGGAGGCCCTGGCTTTCGGCAAGACCCGGGAAGAAGTCCTCGCCGAGGGGACCCCCGAGTTGCTGGCCCCCCATCGGACCTTCGCGGGCAATTGCCCGACCAATACCCTGCTCGCTGAGCGGCTGACGCCCGAGACGCTCGGCATGCTGGTGGCGCTCTACGAACACAGCGTCTTTACCCAGGGGGTGATCTGGCAGGTCGACTCTTTCGACCAGTGGGGGGTCGAACTGGGGAAGGTGCTGGCCAAGCGCATCGTCCCCGAACTGGGGGAGGGGACCGAACCGGAGCTGGGACACGACAGCTCGACCAACACCCTCATTCGTCGGTACCGCCACCTCAGGGAGGAGAAAGGGCGGTAGCCTCCGCATCGTCGGCAGCTCCTTCCCTGTCTCATATGTCCGAGCAAAATCCCTATCCTGTGAAACTGTCAGCTCCTTTCCATGGGCGGCCCGACGTCATCATATTGTGGTTCCCGGATTAAAAATCCTGCAGAGCAAACAGGCGTCTTCCAGACGGACTCCCGAGAGCGTTTCAGGGGAAGAATTAAGATCTCGAAATCATTGGGCCTGAACGGATTAAAAAATGAGAGTTTTTGAGTCAATATTCTTGACAAAAGGTTGCGCATTGGTCAAAAATATGACACGTTTGGGGTGAGGGAATGAGTTTCTTAAGGATAGCCCGGCCGATCACCGTTAGGCACACGACGGTCACGGCAGCTTAGATGGGGGATTTCGCTTCGGCGAAGACAGGGAGAAGCAGGTTTATGCGCAGTGTCCTTCTGGTGGATTCCAATCAGTATGATCGGGAACGATTTGCTGCGGTCATTCGCAAGGAAATCGGTTGCATCGTCTTTGAAGCCGATCGGCCCGAAGAAGCCCTCGACTATCTGGAAAAGGAAGAGATCGGCCTGTTGATCACCGATCTTTTCCTGCCGCAGAAAGAGGGGCTGGCCCTTTTACAGCGGGTCCATAAAATGAATTCCCGGGTGGTGACCATTGCCGCTGTCCCCCATGACGACCGCCAGGCGATCCTGGAGATCTTGCAGCAGGGGGTTTTTTTCTACATCAATATCCCGTATGATTTTCAAGAAGCGCTCATCACCGTTGCCCGAGGACTGCACTACTACGATCTGGCCGCTCATAAGGAGTTCCGCGGCTTGAAAATCCGCAAGTCGGACGGGTTTAACGGCATGATCGGGAATTCCGTACCGATGCAGAAGCTGTTCGAAATCGTCAATCGGGTCGCCGCGGACGGCAACAGTACCGTTCTGATTCACGGCGAGAGCGGAACCGGAAAGGAACTGGTAGCCCGGGCGCTTCACGCCTGCAGTCCGCGGCGAGGAAAAAACTTCGTTCCCGTTAACTGTGCCGCCATTCCCGAGGAGCTGCTGGAGAGCGAGCTGTTCGGGTATGTCAAGGGAGCCTTTACCGGGGCGAACCAGTCAAAAATGGGACGCATTCAGTACGCCGATGGCGGAACCCTGTTCCTCGATGAAATCGGCGATATGAAACCCTCCTTGCAGGCCAAACTTCTGCGGGTGTTGCAGGAGAAGGAATTTGAACCGGTCGGCGGGGTGAAGCCGGTGCCCGTGGATGCGCGGGTGGTGGCGGCGACCCATCGGGATCTGGAAAAGGGGGTGGAAGAGGGCCGGTTTCGGGAGGATCTTTATTATCGCCTTAGCGTGGTGCCCATCGAAATCCCCCCGCTTCGGCAGCGAACGGAAGACATCCCGATGTTGATCGAGAAATTCATCCAGGTATTTAATCGCAGCAAAAACAATCCTCTGCAAGGGTTCGGGCCCGAGGCCCAGACGGCGTTGAGCGCCTATCCCTGGCCGGGCAACGTGAGAGAGCTGGAAAACCTGGTTCAGCGAATGGTGATTCTTTGCGGCGGGAAATCGGTTTCCCTGGCCGATCTTCCCGACAAATACGCCGCGCACTCCCCGGGTCTGCCCGCCGAGGAATGCGAAGAGACGGCTGTGGTGGTACCGCCTGCGGCCGATGTCGTGCCAGACACGCCGGACATTCCTGAAGTATGGAGCGCCGATGGGGTGGATTTCAATTCACTGGTCAGTGATTTCGAAGACCGGCTTATTCTCAAAGCTCTGCAGCAGACCGGGGGGAACAAAAAGGAAGCGGCCAAACTCCTCAATCTGAAGCGGACCACTTTGATCGAAAAAATCAAGAAGAAGAACCTCGAGGAGAATCTCGGCGCTCTCCATTGATCCTCTCTTTCGCAGGAGGTTGAGCTTGGGGGGGGGGGCAGCCTTTTCCCCTCCCTGTATCCCCCGCAAAACACAGCTGTTCCCGGTCCTACCGAAAAACCTGCCTTTTCCCACCAGCGAAAATTCTTCGGCGTCTCTTGTATTGCCTCAGGAAGAGAGCCGCGGCTACTGGCGCGGCTTAAGATGAAGCTTGATCTTTTCGGCGATTTCGTTCTTTGCGGCGGGAGTGACCAGAATATCGCAGATGCCGTATTTTACTGCCTGCAGCACCGTTCTTTTGGTCCATTCGGGGGCGGCGGCGATCAAGGGGACCTTTTCGCCCCCGGACGATTTGAGCTGTATCGCGGTGGCGAATCCCTGATCGCCCACTTCCGTCATGACCAGGAAGGCCCCGTTGATCTGCCCCTTGGCGCATGTCTCTTTTAAATTGTCTTCGGGACCGACGAGCCGGGTCGCGAAGCCGGCCTCTTCCAGTCCCTGTTGGAAGGGCCGGCCATCTTCCGGATTTTCCGAAATAACCAGAACCAGCTCCTGTTCGGCAGGGGGCGAAGGTTGTTCCGAAACTTCCGGAGGCGCCTCTTTTTCTGCCGGTTCTTTTTCCTCCGGGGGAGGTTGCGGGACTGGTTTAGGTGAATTCATCCCGATCAGTTCGGCGGGGAAGAGGATATGGAGGTTGCCCAGGGACTGGCCGTCCAGGGTCATGGAACAGCTGGACTGGAAGAATTCCCCGGGGGGCATGGGAAGGGGGGAATCCTCCTGCACTTTGGCGGGGAAGACGACTTGGAGTTCTGTTTTTTTAAAGCGCAGGTTTTTGGGATAGAGCTCGTCGAAGACCGTGGTGTAGACGCCGGCGATGATATTGCTGATTTCGCCGAAGGCGTCGTCCTCTTCCTCGGTAAAGTCCTCGTTCTTGACCCGGCCTTCCAGTTCGGAGGCGGGCAGCATGATCAGGGTGCCGCCTAAGATGATGGCGGCCTTTAACGAGGAGAGAAGGTAGATCTCCCCTTTCTCATCGCCGTCGACGGCGATCTTGGAGAGAACCAGCTTACTGGTCGCTTCGGAGAAAAAGTCCCCTTTGGAAACCAGACGGTTCGAGGACGCGGCCAGTTTCAGCGCCTTGCCGAGAAAACCGCCGAGTTCATCCTCGATCTTTGCCCTGGCCGTTTCCAGGATGTTGTCGATGAGTTTCCGATTTTTCACCTGTTGACCCTACCGGCGGATTGCCGCGTCCCGCCGTTTTCGTTTGCAAAATCCGTGAAATCCCACCCCCTCTCGCAACGCCTCGTGTTGTTGCAGGCGCCTTTCAACGGAGTCGCTTCGATCGGCCTTGAAACATTTTTTTCAGATAATGGTTTTAAGAGTTGAGCATGAATTTGAGCTCAGCCCAGAATGTTCCTTTCGGAACGGCGATGGGGATGATAACACGATTGGCTCCGGAAAAACAGTTTACTTGATAGGATTTTCCCGCCACCGTCGTTGGAATCGACAGCTCGAGGTCCATGCCTTCCCGGGCCAGAGCCGCCTTGATTCCGCCGGCGACCATGTTGGTGATTTCCCCGATGGCGTCCTTGACATCATCGTCGAGTTCTTCGACCTCCATGCCCAGCAGACTGGCGGTGATGTCTCTGGCGACTTCGTCGGGAAAGTGAAGGTTTAATATCCCGCGCAGATCCCCCGCCAGGCCGAGGGTCCCGGTCACGCTGGCCGAAATGGACCCGGCTTGACCCTCGGGGAGAGCTTCCGGGGTCGTTTCCATCATCACCATGGTGTCGAACACCTCCTTGGTGGAGGCGATAAGCGTTTCTCCGAGGTTCAAGACCGGGGTCCTTTCCGACTGTTCCGGCCCGCCGGGCCGGATGTGGTTCTTTCTCCGGGGCGAAGGATCTGATCGATCCGTCACGATTCTCCGGCAAACGGCCCCTCTCAGGCTTCGCTCTGCAGCCGCAGTTCGACCAGAAACTTTCCATCGGAAGAGGTAAAGGGCACGACGATTGTCTCGACTTCGTCCTGGCATTGAAACGTGTATTCCTGGCCGAAAATAGTGGAGGGCAGGGAGAGCTTGATGTCCGAGCCGGTTTCGGTCAGGAAGGACTTGACGTTTCCGCCGAGCATGTTGGCGAGTTCGCCGATGGCATCTTGCACGTCCTCATTGATTGCATCGACTTCAAGGCCGAGGAAATTGCTGGTGATCGCCATCGCCACCGGTTCGGGGATGTGGATGGCGAGCATGCCCTTGTGGCTTCCGGCCATGCCGACCATGCCACTGATGCTGGCATGAAAGGGGTTGACCCCCCGGTTATCGGCTCCCCCGGGGTGACTTCCATCATGACCATGGTGGTGAAGATGTCGGTGGTGGCGTCGATAATCTGTTTTGTAAGGCTCACGGAAGCACTCCCTCGTCAAATAAGAGAACCGATGGTTTCATTGACCTGATCGGGGGTGAAGGGCTTTTTGATGGCGCCCACCGCACCGAGTGATTTCGCTTCGCCGATGATGTCTGATCCCGTTTCGGTGGAAATCATGACGACCGGGATATCCTTGATGGACGCATTGGCGGCTTTTTCCTTAAGAAAGGTCAGTCCGTCCATGTTGGGCATGTTGATGTCGCTCAGGATCAGGTCCACGGTTTCCCCTTCC
Source organism: uncultured delta proteobacterium (assembly GCA_963783365.1). Lineage (GTDB taxonomy): Bacteria > Desulfobacterota > Desulfuromonadia > Desulfuromonadales > CAWANI01 > CAWANI01. Next base: position 17,749 of record CAWANI010000020.1, read on the forward strand.
AGTATCTGGAGAGCCTCCTGGCCGTCGCCGGCCTCAAGAATGGCCTCGAAATCCAATCCCGCCTGGCGCAGGGAGCGGGTCACGATTTTACGCATGGTGCTGGAATCATCCACGATCAGAACTTTTTTTCCCACGGTGTTTTCTCCTCTTTCAATTGCGATTAGAATGGTGCGATGACTGGCTGAAAGATGCGCGATTCAATGGCCGGTAGAAACTTCCGACATTATCAACGGGATTGTCAAACTTTGGGTCCAGCGAATCAGGCAAACGCCTGCAACAGGGTCTCCCCTTCGGCGATGATGGCGAAGGGGTGAGATTCGGCGGTAAAATACCATATCCGCGTCGCGGAGTCGTCGGAAATTTCCCACCCTTCTTTGACTTCGGGCAGCCCCAGGCGGAAGGTTTCATCGGGGATCAGTTCGTCGAGCAGCCGCCCGGCGATGGTATTGAGAATCTCGGCCAGCAGGTCGGCCGGAACGGAATCCGCCAATTCCTCCTGTGGCATGGCGTAGATCGTTTCGCAGATTTCCCCGAGTAGCGCCTTGGACATGAGGAGCCGAAGTTCTCCCTGCATCGGGTCATGAATCAGCAGGGTAGAGGACAATGCTTCTCCCTCGAGCGGGGGACTGATATTCCCCGATGCCGGCAGGACCTCCAGAAACGCCATGTATTCCAGGGTCTCGGTGGTCGCTTTGATCATCGACGCACTGAATTTTTCCATTCTTTTTTCCTTTGACACGTTGGATTAGGGCAGCAGCGGTTCGACCTTTTCCAGCAAAGCGGGCGGCGATACCGGTTTTTTGACGACGCCGATGGCGCCGAGGCCGATGAGCTCTTCCTCTTTGGCCGGGTTGCCCGCGCTGGTGATGACCAGAACGGGGATTTCATTCAATTTAGGATTGGCCTTGACCCATTTCAGGAGGGTCTCCCCGTCCATGACCGGCATGTTCAGGTCGGTGACAAGCAGATCGGTCGGTTCCTTTTTCAGCTCGGCGAGAGCTTCCTTGCCGTTGGGGGTTTCGACGAAGGTGGCCTCTGCCAGCCCGATGATTTCCAGACAGCGCCGGATCACCATCCGGGCGGTTCCCGAGTCATCGGCAATGACGATCCGTTTCAATCCTGAACCTCCTTTTCAAAGGCCAGAGTTGCCTCGGCCTTTTTAAATTCTTCCTGGGTGGTGAGCATGATCTGCGCCAGCGTGTCCGAAGAAACGTCGAAGTAGTCGGTATATCCCTGGTCCAAGGGGTATTGCATGCTGTCGCTGCCGGTGCCGTGTCCCGACATCATGGCAATGAGATCCCCCAGATGGACGGCATAAACGAGGGGACGCAGCGCCTCCTCGGCCTCGCCGGGACGATGGTGGTACAGGATGGTCTTTTGCAGGGATTCGGGAAGCTCCCAGGTTTTGGCGATCTCATAGCCGATAAGGGCATGATCGAGACCCAGGATTTCGGCCTCCCCCTTCAGGTAGTCTTCAAGTTCACCGCGGTCGATCCCTTCCAGAACTTTTTGCGAAGTTCCCTGAAGGAAGTCCGAAAGGATCGCTTTGCCGATATCGTGAAGCAGCCCACCGGTAAAGGCGAGGTCGACGCTGAACTCTTGCCGCGCGAAACGGGCTACCTCGCGGGAGGCGAAGGCGCAGCAGAGATCGTGACTCCACAAGGTCCCCCGGGCACTTTCGTAACCGGCCAGAGATTTTTCGAAAAGTTTGCCGGCACTGTCGGCGATGGCGATTCCGACGACCATCTTCTCCCCCAGGTAGGAGATGGCCCGATCGATGGAATGAACCGTATTCATCAGGCTGAAGGCAGCCGAGTTGACCACCCTGAGAACCCTGGCCGTCAGGGCGGAATCGAACCGGACCACGTTGACGACGTCGGCCAGATCATGATCCGGTTCGGCCGTCAGACGCAGCAGCAGAGAGGCGTTGGGCGAAAGCAGCGGAGTGTTCTCCACGGCTTTGCGGATGGCTTCCTGGTCTATCGTGTTTGCCATAACTCCCCTTTCAGACTTTCCACTGGCCCCGGCCGGGACAGGAAACGAGCACTTCGCCGGTATTTACCGCCACGGACACGGTTCGACTGTGATTGCTGCCGACATCCTCCGCCAGAGCCCCCATGCCGTGCCCCCAGAGGATTTTTTTGATCGCCAGGACGTTCCGTTTGCCGATATTGAAGATATCGTTTTTACCCATGACCGCCGCCCCGCCGACTAGTTTGACCACCATTCCCCGGCCTTTGGGGTGACATCCCTGTTTCGTCATCTCCCGCAGGAGCGCGGGAATTCCCGAATCGGCAAAATAGCCCGGGAGCGTTCGGCTCTTATCCGGATTGACCTTGGAATCGGGCAGGGCGACATGAACCATGCCGACGGTATGGGTTTTCGGGTCGAGCAGAATGACCGCCACGCAGGAGCCCAGGGCAAAGGTTTTGACCTCCGTGCCCGGTGTGTTGGTAGCGCCGAGATCGCCGATTCCGAGGATGATCTGGCTCATGCACGCCTCTTCGAAAGCAATTTGATCACTTCGGAAGCGATTTCGTCGATCGGCACCAGGCGTTCCGCGCCCCCCTTCTCATAGGCGACTTTCGGCATGCCGAAAACGACGGAGGTGGCTTCATCCTGCGCCAGATTTTTGGCTCCGGCCCGGTGCATGGCCAGCATGCCGTCGGAGCCGTCGCCACCCATGCCGGTCAACATTACCCCGACGGCGTTGGCGCCGACCTGTTGGGCGACCGAGTTCATCATGACATCCACCGAGGGACAGTGGCCGCTGACGTTCGGTCCAGGCTGGCACGAGACCTGATAGATTCCTCCTGAACGAATGACCTTCATCTGCAGTCCGCCCGGGGCGATGAGAATCCGGCCAGGCATGATCCGGTCCCCGGAGGCGGCTTCCTTGACCTCCATGGCACACAACTGATTGAGCCGGTCCGCGAACATCTTGGTAAAACCCGCGGGCATATGTTGAACGATGACCACGCCCGGGGCGGTCGAGGGGAAGAGGGTGACGACCTTCTTGATCGCCTCGGTGCCGCCGGTGGACGCGCCGATGGCGATGACCTTGTCGGTCGATTCCGCCAGGGAGCCGGAGGAGACCACGGCCTTGGGCTTCGGAAGGCTCGCCCGCTGGTTTTTCCAGTGGGAGACGTTGGCGGTCGATGCAATTTTAATTTTTGCCCGCAGCTCCGACAGCATGTCGTTGAGACCCTGAGCGACGTTCGCCGTCGGTTTGGCGACAAAGTCAACCGCGCCGGCCTCCAGGGCGTCGATGGTGATCTGTTTGCCGCGCTGGGTGAGGGAGCTGACCATGACCACCGGCAAGGGATACTGCGGCATGAGACGACGAAGAAACTCAACGCCATCCATGCGGGGCATCTCCACATCCAGCGTCAGAACATCGGGGCTGGTCTGGACGATCTTGTCGCGCGCCAGGTAGGGGTCGGCGGCCGTTCCCACCACCTCGATGCCGGGATCGAGGGCCAGGCCCTTGGCGAGGAGCTGACGCACCAGGGCGGAATCGTCGATAACCAGGACGCGAATTTTGCGGGTCATTGATTCTCATCCTTCCGGTAGGTGGCCGGCATCAGATATCGGTAGAGATTCTGGCTGCGGCCGATGGTTTCCGAATGGCCGATGAACAGGTACCCGCCCGGTTCGGTGAACTGATGAAATTTCCCGATCAGGGTTTCGCGGGTCGGCTGGTCGAAATAGATCATCACATTGCGGCAGAAAATGATTTGGAAGGGTTTTTTAAAGGGGAACTCCTTGTTCATCAGGTTGAAGCGGCGATACGTGACTTCCCTTTTCAGTTCCTCCTTGACCGTCCATTGGCCGCTGCCGAGTTGACGGAAGTACCGGGTGCGAAAATGCTCGGGCAACTGGTTGACCCTTTCGGCGGGGTAGGTGCCGTTTCGGGCGATGCTCAGCACCCGGTCCGAGATGTCGGTGGCCAGTACCCCGGCATTCCACTTGGGGTAGTCCCTGCCCAGATATTCCATCATCAGCATCACCAGCATGTAGCTTTCTTCCCCGCTGGAGCATCCGGCGCACCAGACGCGCAGATCCTGACGATTTTCCTTGCGCAACCGTGTGACGACTGCGGGCAGGGCGGTTTTCAGAAAATAGTCGAAGTGGTCTTTTTCTCGATTGAAGTAGGTGTGGTTGGTGGAAATGCGATCCACCAGCTCCCCCAGGGCCCGCTCGCTCTTGTCGTTGAGAAGATGTTCGTAGTAATCGCGAAAAGAGCTGAAATTCCATTGCCTGAGAAGCTTCTGCAGCCGGCCCACCAGCAAGGAGCGTTTCTGGTCGGTCAAATTGATGCCGAACTTGCGATAGATCAGCTCGCGCATCAGATTGAATTCCTGATCGCTGATAGGCATCAGAACAGTGCCGTTGCCGGAACCTGCGGTTTCGGGTTGGTTCCGGTCGTCGCTGAAGTTGAATGTCATGGTTTCACCAGTTGAAGACGAACATCTCCCCGCGCTCCCGCAACGAAGCCCGACATCCCAAAAGGCGGCGGGAGACGCTCCATGCTACTCGTGCGGCAAACGTGCTGGGCAATGTCTGATTATTGATCGACGGCGCTGGCGATCTGCTCCAGCTCTTCATCGTAGAGCAGCCGATTGACGTCCAGGAGGATCTTTACCTCCTTCTCCATCTTGCCGAGGCCCTGGATAAATCGGCCGCTTTCGCGCCTTGTCCGGGGAGGGGGCTCGATGTTCTCGTCGGGAATGTCGGCGACTTCATTGACCTGGTCGACCACCAGTCCCACCGATTTGTCGTCGATGTCTACGACGACGATACAGGTGCGTTCATCGTAGTCGCGGGCAGGAAGGCTGAAGCGGAGGCGGACATCCATGACCGGAATGACTTTCCCCCGCAGATTGATGACTCCCTTGATATAATCCGGCAACTCGGGGATCTCGGTGATTTTCTGGATGCCGATGATCTCCGTGACGTTGCGGATTTCGATGCCGTAATCCTCTTTTGCAAGTCGGAAGGTGAGGTATTTCCCTTTTTGGGTATCTTCATCCTCGTCGTAAATCTCGTCGTTGTAGGCCGATCTCGCCGTTTTGTCGCTCATGAGTGTGCTCCTTTTTCTTGGCGGGTTGTCGTTCTCATAACCGCCGTATTAGCCGAAAAACGCTTTGCCGGGCCCGGTTCAAGAAGAGGGAATGGGGTCAATAGACCCCTCTCTCGTTCAGATGGGGGCCGTACGCCTTGTCCTGTTTCTTGATGTGATTAATGAGCCAGGATTTCAGGAAGTTGAACAGGTCGCTCGAAATCGAGGCTTTGCCCTCGGTCAGCTTCCTCTTGAAATCGGAAACCTGGTCGATGAGCTCCGCGTGGAGTTCCCGATGGTGATCCAGCTCGGGGTACCTGTGGAGCGCCATCAGTTTCTCTTCTTCGCGGAAGTGGTACTGGGTATAGTCGACGAGAGCTTCGAGGATCTGGCCGGTAACCTCGCTCCCTTTCCCCGATTTCAGCGCAGTGAACAGCTCGTTGATCAGATCGACCAGTTTGCGGTGCTGCTGGTCGATCAGTTCCACCTGAACGCTCAACGAATCGTCCCATTTGATCAAGGTGGCCGACTGGCCGGCGCTGTCTTCGAGGGCGATCTGCTTCTGCGCGCCGGGGGCTTTCGGGCCGGCGCCGGAGTGGATCTTGAAGCGGGCCAGGATGCGGCTCATGGCGGATGCCTGGCTGGCGAGCTCCTCGGCGGCGGCGGCGCTCTCTTCGGCGCTGGCGGTGTTCTGCTGCGTGACCTGGTCGATCTGCCCCAATCCCTGGTTGACCTGGGCGATCCCCTGGGCCTGTTCGTTGGACGCCGCCGCGATTTCCGCCACCAGGTCGGTCACCTTGGAGACGCTCTGGACGATCTCCTCCAGGGCTTCCGCGGTTCGGTCGGCGATTTCGCTCCCTTTCTCCGTTTTGGCCACCGATCCCTCGATCAGCTCCGCGGTTTCCCGGGCGGCCTTGGCGCTGCGGGCGGCCAGGTTGCGCACCTCTTCGGCCACCACCGCAAACCCCTTGCCGTGCTGGCCGGCGCGGGCTGCCTCGACGGCGGCGTTCAGGGCCAGCAGATTGGTCTGGAAAGCGATTTCGTCGATGACCTTGATGATCTTGGAGATGTTTCGGCCCGACTCGCTGATATCTCCCATGGCATCGACCATCTCGATCATCTGGCGATTGCCGTTTTCGGCGGCAGTTCGGGTCTGACCCGAAAGCTGATTGGCCTGGGTGGCGTTTTCGGCGTTCTGCCGGGTCTGCGAGCCCATCTGCGCCATCGAGCTCGAGATCTCTTCCAGGGAGCTGGCCTGCTCGGTCGCCCCCTGGGAGAGTGCCTGGCTCGAGTCGGCGACCTGGCTGGCTCCTCCGGTCACCTTCCCGGCCGTCCCCTGGAGTTCGCCCACCATTCCCTGCAGCCCACCCACCATGGCGCCGAGGGCCTGGATCAGTTCGTCCCGGTCCGAGCGCTGGCGAATTTCCACGGTCAGGTTCCCCTGGGCGATTTCCCGGGCCATGGCGGCGATCGTGCGCATTGAGTCGAGCATCTTGTTCATGGATGTCAGAAGCCGGCTCGTCTCATCCCGTCCTTTGACGGCAATTTCCGCGGGCAAGTCGCCGATGGCGAGTCGGTCGGCCAGCTCCACCGCCTGCCTGAGAGGGCGGGTGATGCCGCGGGTAATGCGGAAGGCCAGAAAGCCCGCCAGCAGAATTCCGGCGAACAGGCTGAGGAAAATCAGTTTCTCCAGGTGTCCTGCTTCGCTGCCGAAGGCGGCATCGGTTTGCGCCAGTTTTTGGAGCTGCAGGTTGCGGATCTTCGTCACCAGCGCGTCCATCTGGGCCGTCGGCGCCCGGTCGATGCCGCGCACCGTGGCATCGACCTGGCGGGCGCTCGTGGCGTCCGTGGCGTCGAATTCGGCGATGGCGGTGCGGTATTTATCCCCGAGGTTCGCATGGGTCTGTAGGAGTTGGTCGACCGTCGCAGTCGTCACATGCAGCCTCTGCAGCTCGGTCTTCAATTTGCGGAGGTCGGTGGTGACTAATTTTTCTTCGCTGTCGAATTTCTGCCGGTAAGTCGCCATGTCGGCGGCGTTGTGCCCCCGCAGCAGCATGTCTTTCCAGTTCTGCACCTGCCTCTTGAAGGCCACCTGGGCGCTTCGCGCCGTGTCGGTGGCGGCGGAGAATTCTTTGGTGACAGTCAGTGAAGTGTGCAGATCCTTCCCAAAGGTCTCAATGGAGTGAAAACCGAGAAAACTGATGATGGCCATGACGGCCAGCATAACGGCGAAAGAGAGGAACAGGCGTTTCCCGATAGTTACATTGTCGAACATAGCTTTTCCCTAAAAGAAGAAATGCATTAAAAGATCCCTGAAATCACCATCCACGTCACTTCTTTGCTCCGCACAATTCCATGGCTTCAAATGGCCATACGGCTGGTTTGGTACGCTCGATCAATACCGGCCGAATTCCGAATCGTCCAGGGCAATAATGGCAGACGGATCGGGGCCGCCGGAGGCCGGTTCAGCCGTTGCGGCATTGTCACTCTCCCAGCCCCAGGAGATCTCCTTTTTCGGCTGGGGCGGCGGTTCCGGTTTCCTGGATTGGGCCGGCATGGAGCGAGGCGGCGCCGGCAGCGAGGAAACCCGTGCGTTTTTCAGATGAAACCGTTTAAGCAGCTGGCGCAATTCATTGGCCTGGCTGGAAAGCTCCTGCGCGGCTGCCGCGCTCTCTTCGGCGCTGGCGGTGGTCTGCTGGGTGACCTGGTCGATCTGTTCCAGCCCGACGCTGACCTGGCCGATTCCCTGGGCCTGTTCGTTGGATGCGGCGGCGATCTCCGCCACGAGGTCGTTGACTTTGGAAACGCTCTGGACGATTTCGTCGAGAGCACTGGCCGTGCGGGTTGCGATGTCGGCCCCGGTTCGGGTTTTGCTGACCGAGCCTTCGATCAGCTCCGCCGTTTCCCGAGCGGCCTTGGCGCTGCGCGCGGCCAGATTCCGCACCTCTTCGGCCACCACCGCGAAGCCCTTGCCGTGCTGGCCGGCACGGGCCGCTTCGACGGCGGCGTTCAGCGCCAGCAGGTTGGTCTGGAAGGCGATCTCGTCGATAACCTTGATGATCTTGGAGATGTTCTGTCCCGATTCGCGAATCTCCTCCATCGCGCGGACCATCTCGCCCATCTGTTGATTCCCGTTCTGGGCGGCGTCCCGGGCCTCGGAGGAGAGCTGATTGGCCAGGGAGGCGTTTTCGGCGTTGTGCTTGGTCTGGGAGCCCATCTGGGTCATCGAGCTGGAGATTTCCTCCAGGGAGCTGGCTTGCTCGGTCGCCCCCTGAGAGAGGGACTGGCTCGAGTCGGCGACCTGCGTCGACCCGGCGGCGATCTGCTCGCCGGCGGACTGAACCCGGCCCAGAACGTCGTTCAGGTCTTCGCCGAGGCGTTTCAGCGCCCCGCGCACTTCGTCGTCCCCATCGTAGGGGGTGACGTCGAAGGTAATGTCTCCGTTGGCCAGCTTCTTCAGGGAGGCGACCATATCGTTCTGGAGTGTGTCGGCCAGCTGGTCCAGAGTCGTGCCCATGCGGCCGATTTCATCGTCGTTTTGTAAATTCAGCCGGCGGCCCAGGCGTCCCTTGCCGATCTCCTCCAGCATTCCGACGACATTTTCCAGGGGACGGCGAACCATCGAGCCAAGAAGCAGATAGATGGCCAAGGCCGCCAGGGCAAGCCCCCCCAAGGCCGTCAGCAGCCCGGTGAGCCAACTCTGGTGCTTGGCCTTGGCGACCGCGGCGACGTCTGCTTTCTGCATCTGCCGTAAACCGTTCAGGCTGTAGCGCAGGTACAGGACCCCGGCCAGTTCCCCTTCTTTTTTGTCCATATGGCAGCCCAGGCACGCGCTTCCGAAATGGCGGGCATGGGTAAAGAGCAGGCTGTCGGCGTTCTCGGCGCGAAGAATGCCTTTCTGGCCGGCGGCATTTTGGAAGGCTTTCGTATCGAAGGGCTGCCCCTTACTCTCCGCGTGGCTGGTATAGACGATTTTCCCCTGGCCGTTGGCCAGGCCGATCTCCTCAACACCCTTGAATGTGCCGAACTTTTTTATCAGCTTCTGGAACTGGTCGACGTTTCCATTCTCCATGAACCCCCACCCCCCTTCCTCGCAGGTTGAGAATAGGGTGCTGGCGGTTTCGATGACATCCTTTTTCAGGCGGGCATCGGCCGCGCGGCCCTCCGCCGCGAGCAGACCGGTGGTCTGATGCGTGGAGATCCAGGTGGTGGCGGTGAAAATGGCCACCAGGATAAGGACTAGAACACCGGCGACTTTTGTCTGAATTCCCATGATTGACTCCTTTTCGCGGCGTCCGTGGGGAGGTCGGGCGCCCGGCTTCATGGCTCTTACAGAAACGTTGACAGGGTGGTGGCCGGGAGAAGGAGGCACCCTGCCGTCCTTTGCCGGTCAATCCCGTTCGCTTTCAATCTGTTTCCTCAGGAAAACTCGGTCATTTCAAAAAGACTCCCGACATCGAGGATGAGGGCGATCTCACCATCTCCGAGGATGGTGCATCCCGATGTGCCCTGCACGTTGCCGACATAACTTGAGAGCCCTTTGATGACCGTCTGCTGCTGGCCGAGAATTTCGTCGACCATCAGGCAGATGTGGTTCTCCTGGTATTCAAGAACGATGAGGATCCCGTCGGTGACCTCCGGGTTGTCGGGGGTTTCACGAAAATAGTCGTGCAGGCGCTTGACCGGGAAAAAGCTTTCCCGCACCCGGGCCAGCTCCAGGCCGTCGGCGGTCCGGGTGATTGCTTCGGGGGAGGGGCGAAAAATTTCCCGGATGGAGAGTAGCGGAACAATGCTTTTGGCCTTCCCGACCCGCACCAGCATCCCTTCGATGATGCCGAGGGTCAGCGGGATGCGCAGCATCATCCGGGAGCCCTGACCGGGCTTGCTCTGCACGTCGACCTTGCCCTTGATTTTTTGCAGATTCTGTTTGACCACGTCCATACCGACCCCGCGGCCCGAAATGTCGGTAATCTTGTCGGCGGTGGAAAAGCCCGGCTGAAAGATGAGGTTGTAAACCGCCCGGTCGCTCAGATCCAAGCCGTCTCCCTCGATCAGGCCGTTTTCGATCGCTTTCGCCAGGATTTTATCCCGGTTCAGACCGCGGCCGTCGTCTTCTACGGTAATCCATACCTCGCCCTCCTCGTGTCTGGCGGAGAGCTTCACCGTTCCTTTTTCCGGTTTCCCCGCTTTGAGGCGCTCTTCCGGCGGTTCGAGGCCGTGATCCAGCGAGTTTCGCAACAGGTGCACCAGCGGGTCCGAAAGGTTTTCGAAGACCGTCTTGTCGACTTCTGTTTCTTCCCCTAAAAGTTGCAGGTCGACCTTTTTCCCCGATTTGCCCGAAATGTCATGCACCAGGCGGATCATGCGGCGGAACAGGCCGGAAACGGGTACCATGCGGATGATCATCGCCATTTCCTGCAATTCCCGAACGATTTTGCTCATCTGCTGGCTGGCCTTGGTGAAACTCTCCAGCTCCAGCCCCTGTAGATCGGGGTTGTGGATGAGCATGTTTTCGGCGATGACCATTTCGCCGATAAGATTGATCAGGTCGTCGAGCTTCTCGAGGTCGACCCGGATGTCCTGGCGCTTGACCGGCGCGGTCTTCTCTTTGTTCCCCTTGGCTGCTGCCTGCTCCCGGGAAGCGCGCATCTGCTGTTCTTTGAGGGCCTCTTCGACCTGCTCGCGGGTGGCCTTGCCCGATTCGACCAGGATCTCGCCAAGGGGGCGCCGCTGGCTCTGGACCGCCGATTCGATGGCCTGGGGATCGATGCCCCCTTTTTCCATCAACAAATCGCCTAGCCGGGGACTGACCAGGGCTTTGAGGGTCTCGATATGGTGCTCCAGATCTTCGATCGTGCAGGTTTCTCCACGGGATAGCTGGGAAATGCCGTCTTTGAGAATGTCGACCGTGCCGAGCAGGATTTCGGCGGAATTATCGGCTCTCAGGTCACGACCCGACTTGACTGCGTCGAGGACCGTTTCCATCTGGTGGCTCAGTCGCTCGAGATCGGCGTATCCGAAAAAACCGCAGTTGCCCTTGAAACTGTGGATGTTGCGGAACAGTTCGGCCACGATCTCCTGATCTTCAGGATTCTCCTCCCAGCCGAGAAGACCCTGTTCGGTGCTTTGCAGCAACTCGTCGGCCTCGAGGATAAACTTTTCGATCATCTCCGGCGAGAGCAGCAGGTCGAGTTCGCTTCCCGGGGAAGGAGCGGGCGTCGCAGAGTCCGGACCCTCCACGGGCGCGCCCGCGGCGCGGGCCAGGGCCTTGTCAATCGCCTCCTCGAGCTGGGCAGTAATCGTCTGGGCGTCTTCGGCCATCTCCTCGTCGTCGAAATGGTCGTCGACATGATCCAGGGCCGCCCTGGAAAAGTCGCAGGAGCGGCAGAGCAGTTCCACATGGTCCGGCTCCAGGCAGATCTTGCCGGAGCGAATCCGGTCGAGGAGATTTTCCGCTGCATGGGCCACATGGGAGATATGGCTCAGGTCGAGAAAGCCGGCGCTGCCCTTCATCGAATGGAAGAGGCGGAAGATGGCGTTCATCGTTTCGGGATCGCCGTTGATCGACCGGAACACCGCGCACGCCTTGCAGTCCTGTTCGGAGTGGGTGAAGATGCAGGTCTGGACACCCTCGCCGATGAATCCCTTATCCAGCCAGCACGGTTTTTCCACCCGAACGCCGTGCCGGGAGCACGATTCATCGGTACAACTCAGCGTTGACCAACAGTCGACATATTGACAGCTCTGTCCCAACTCGATGATGGCAGGTTCCAGGTTGTCGAGCATGTCTCGACTTTCCTGGACAAATTCTCTAATAATTTCAACTTGATCTGAGGATATGTCGGCACTCATGAATTCTCCTCGGCCTGTGAGTTCTAAGTCCCAATTTGAAGAGATCTTTCTTCTGGTCTGACGGAATTCCCGCACGGAGAGGGATTATCCCTGAGGGTATTACAAAATCCGCACCATATTCGTTGTAAGGGCTCAATAAGGGTCAATCAAAAATCGTTTCGGAGTCGCCCGGCCTTCGCCGGCGGCTTTACCCTTTGCCGGGAAGTACGTCATTCCCTGAGCTTTTTCCGTTCTTCCAGGCAGGCATGTTTGAAAGAAATGGGAGGGACGTTTTCTGGAATTCCTTTTGCCGTCGTTGTCCATCGGCCGTGAAGTCTGCCATTTATTCGCCTCTCGTGAGACGTTTCACTGACGGGCACATCGATGGGGAACGTCGGATTCGGCGAAGGGAGTGATAAGTACCTGCTCCCTGCCGAGGAATGTCTGGGAAAAGACGAAACAGGGAATCAGGGTCGCCGACTGTCAAATCCCTGAACACCAGGAAGGGGATATCTCTCTCCGGGCATGTCAGAAATATGACTAAAGGCTCCAATTGCATAGCCAATTTTATAAAAACCTCGATATTTCAGGTACCTGCATATTGGCATGTAAATAGCAAAAGCTGACTGCAGGCCCTTTCATCCTGGCGGCTTTCGAGGTTTTTATGCGTTCCCTGCTTTTGTTCCTGACCGGTCTGTTGGTGCTTGCCCCCCAAGGCGTCCTGGGGGCGGCCTCTTCACGTCTGACGGGGATCATCGGTGAGAAGAGCATCGACTCCACCCGGCTGGTGCTGAAGGTGTCGTCGTTGCCGGTTTACGAGGCGAAAGCGTCGGGCCGGCGGGTCGATCTGGTTCTTTCGGGGACGAGCGTGGCGCCTTCGTTGCAGTCGTTGCCCCAGGATCGGCAGATCGTCAAGGTCCTGTTTGCCAGAAAAGGAGAGGATCTCATCGTTTCATTTCTGCTGCGACGGCCGCCGGGCAGGGTGTTGACGGCCGCTCTGCATCATCCCTCCCGGATCGTTCTGGACCTGCTCTGGCAACCGAACGCCTCCCGCCCCGCCGTGGCCCTGCGAATCGGCGGCATGCCGAAACCCGAAAAGGGGAAGATGCTCGCCACCGTGCCTCCGCACTCAGACTATGCGGGCGACTGGCTGCGTTTTTTTCGAGATTATCAGACGCCGATGACGCTGCGGGTGCCGCTTCATTACACGCTGCCGCCTCTGCTGCACGCTCGGAGCCTGGGAAAAGACGCGTCTGGCGCAAAAAAACTCTTTGCCCTGGCCCGGGCCGGGAAGTGGTCCCAAGTTCTGGCGTCCCATGGGGAGGGGGCTGCCGCGGCCAAAGGAAAGGGGAAACCGTCCCTGGCATTGGCGGTGCTTCGCAGTGAGGCGCAGTTGCGGGCGGGGAGCCCGGAGCGCGCTCTTTCCGGTCTCGATCGGGGGCTGGCCTCTTCGCCGGGGGAACCGGTGGCGACCTGGGCCGGATATCTGAAAAGTTACCTTCTGGCGTCTCGGGGCAAACCGTACCAGGCGCGCGCCCTTCTGGAGCAGGTGCGTAAGGAGCCGTCGCTCCGCACAGCCCGTTTAGGCCTTATCTGCAGTTCCTTCAGGCGGAAACCGACCTGGACATCGGCAATTCAAGGATGCCCTGGCAGCGCTTCCTGAAAAGTCGGACTGTCCCAGGTCACTGCGTCCCTTCGTCGCCTTGCGTCGGGCCGATGCGCTGGCGGCCAGAGTTTCGCCCCGCCGGGCCGTCGCTGCCTATCGGCGGATGAAGAGGTTTCCGCAGGTTCTTAGCGACCGCCCCTTGTCTCTCTGGCAGGCCGGCAGGACCTTTTCGAAAATCGGCGACTACCGACGGGCGGCCGGTTTTTTCCACCTTCTTGAGAAGAGGCTCCCCTCATCGCCGCAACAGGCGATGGTTCGCCTGGCCGGGGTCTGTGCCTCCTACCAGGCGGGAAGGGCGGAAACAGCCGGAGGGGATCTGGCGGAAATCCGAAAAGCATTTCCCAAGGAAGAGGCAGGCTATCGGGCCTGGATGAAAATGCTCGATCTGAAGGTGCTGAAGAAAAAGGGAGCCGATTATCCCGATGCCGCCGCAAGCTACGGCAAGATCGCCGCCGCGGCGCCGATCGAAGGGGTGCGCGAGGAGGCCGCTTTTAAGCAGGCCCTGGCGTGGTCCCTGGCCGGTGAGAAGGTTAAGAGCGCCGGGCTTCTGGAGGTATTTCTGCGCGATTTCCGGGCCGGCTCCCTGCGCCCGGACGCTGCAGCGCTGTTGGCGGAGGTCCTGCCGTCGGCTATCGGAAACCTGATCGCCCGGGGTGAAGATCTGCAGGCCGCCGTTCTGGCGGAGCAGAATCGTCGGCTCATCCCCTACCGCAACATGAAGTGGCCTTTTCTGAAGGAGCTGGCGAAGGCGTACGGCCGATTGGGACTGTTTGACCGAGCGGAGAAGATTTACCGTTCCATGCTGGATGTGCCCAGGGAAAAAGTCCATAGCGAAGAGGCCTATCTCCTCTTGACACAGCTTTATTTCGAAGCGGGGGACGACACCCGGGTTGTAAAATGCGGCGATCGGTATCTGGCCGCCCATCCGGAGGGAAAAAGCCGAAGTGCCATCCTGGCTCTGGAGGTTCGCTCCCTTCGCCGGCAGGGCAAATTGAAGGAAGCGGCCGAAAGATTGCAGGCCGCAGGCCGGCCCCTTCCCCCGGAACTGGAGTCTCTGGCCGTTCGAACCTTTGCCGCGCTGGGACAAGACGACCAGGTGGCCGCCCTTTCCCAGGGCGGGGAAAATGCCTCCTCCGTGGGGCCGGAGATCCAGCTTCTGCAGGCTGAAGCCTTCTACAAGATGGGTCGCGACGACCGGGCCCTTCCTCTGTATGAGCATTTGACCGGGGTTTCCGGGTTCGCCGATCAGGCCCGCTACCGCCTGGCGCAGATCTATCTGCGTACGGGAAAAAGAGCCGCAGCATTTAAGGATTTGAACGATCTGGTCGAAAAAGGAAAGAGTTCCCTCTGGCGAAAACTTGCCAAAGAGACACTCCAAGAAGAGAAAATGTTGTAATTTCGGGAAAGGGAGAGACACCATGGCGGACATCGGGTTATTCGACAGCACCACCAGGTTCCTGAGAAAGGCCCTGGATATGCGCTGGTTGAATCAAAAAGTCATTTCTTCAAATATCGCCAATGCCGATACTCCAGGCTATGCAGCCGTTCACCTGGATTTCGAAAAAGATCTGCAGCAGGCCCTGGATCCACCGCAAATCGCGGGGGAGAAGAGGAATAATCCGGCCTTTTTCCCCATTGATGGCCAGGGGCAGGGGGGAGACGATGGCGGAGGGAGGGTGGTTCAGACCCCGAACCAGAGCGGCATCGGCGATCGGAACAATGTCCAGATCGATCAGGAGATGATGGCCCTCTCGGAAAATCAGATTCTGTATCAGGCAGCTACCCAGAGCCTCAACAGTAAAATGGGGCTGCTGAAATACATTATCCAGGGCGGCCAATAATAAGGGAGGTAACGGATGGACCTGTTTGATTCGCTCAAAATCAGCGCCTCGGCGCTGGCGGCGCAAAAGACCCGCATCAACGTGGTCAGCTCCAACCTGGCCAATATCGAAACCACCCGGACTCCCGAGGGCGGTCCCTATAGGAAACGGAACGTGATTTTTCGCGCCTCGAATGTCGGGTTTCAGGGGAATCTGGACCAGTCCATGGAGGACTCGGGTGTGCAAGGGGTGGAGGTGTCCGCCATCCGGACCGATCCGGCACCGCCGAAGATGGTCTACGATCCCTCCAACCCCGATGCCAACGCCAAGGGGTACGTGGCGATGCCGAACATCAATCTGATGGAAGAAATGGTCGACTTGATGACCGCCACCCGTGCCTACGAGGCCAACGTGACGGCCGCCAAATCGGCCAAACAGATGGCGCTGACGGCTCTGCAGCTTTCGAAATGAGGTAAATCATGAAAGAGATCAGTGGAATATCCCAACTCCTGAAGCCGCCAGCGGCACCCACCTCTTCCGCCAAGGACGGTGCGAGCGGTTTCGTGGATTTTCTGAAAGATGCCGTTGGTGAAGTGAACAAGGCTCAGCTCGATTCGGATCAGGCGGCCAAAGAATTGCAGACCGGACAAGCCAAGAATATTCACGATGTGATGATCCGCCTGGATGAGGCCGATATTTCCATGCGGCTCCTGGTGCAGATGCGCAATAAGATCGTCGATGCGTACCAGGAAGTCATGCGTATGCAGGTGTGACGGATTTTTGACGAGGGCCATTCCCCCAGCCCTGGCCACTGATGATCCGTATTTCAGGAGGTTTCCGCCGATATGGCTGAAGAAGCGAAGAAAAATGTTATCGATGTGATCAAGGAGTGGCCGACGTCCCGCAAGCTCAGCCTGGCGGGGGTCGCTCTGTTGTGCGTGGTCTTTTTTGCCGTCTTGATCGTGCAGTCGCGCGAGGCGGATTACAGCCTGCTTTTCGGTAACCTTGCCAGCAGCGACGCGGCGGCGGTGATCGCCAAGCTGAAGGAGCAGAAGGTTCCCTATCGGCTCGGTGACGAGGGGAAGGCGATTTACGTGCCGGCGGAGCAGGTCTACCAGACGCGGATCGCGCTCTCCGGTGCCGGGTTGCCCCGCGGCGGGGGGGTCGGCTTCGAGATCTTCGATAAGCAGAGTTTCGGCATGACCGATTTTGCCCAGAAGGTCAATTACCTGAGGGCGCTGCAGGGAGAACTCGATCGGACCATCGCCTCTCTCGATCCGGTAGAGGCGGCCCGTGTTCAACTGGCGTTGCCCCAAAAACGGCTTTTCAAGGATGATCAGGAACAGGCGACCGCCTCGGTTCTGCTCAAGCTGACCGGCGGCCAGGCTCTGAGCGGAAGCCAGATTCAAGGAATCGTCCATCTGGTAGCGGGCAGCGTGGCAGGGTTGAATCCCGAGCAGGTTTCGATCGTCGATTCTTCCGGCCGGGTGTTGAACCAACGCTCGGACGACGAGGTCGGCGGGCCGATGACGGCGGGCATGCTCGACTATCAGCAGATGGTGGAAAAACGTCTCGAGCACCGCGCTCAATCGCTATTGGACCGGGCCCTCGGCGTGGGCAACTCCCTGGTCAAGGTCACGGCACAGCTCGATTTTTCTCAGCGGGAGCAGACCCAGGAAAGCTACGATCCCAAGGCCACCGCCATCCGCAGCGAGCGGGTCACCGAGGAGAAAGGGGGAACGCCGACGGCCGGCGGGATTCCCGGCTCCCAGTCCAATTTGAACGGTCCCTCTGGGGCTAACGGCGGCGCCGGCTTCATCCCCAAAACCCATTCGGAGGACACGACCAACTACGAAGTGAGTAAGGTGGTCAAAAAACTGGTCGAGCCGGTCGGCACGGTGAAGAAACTCTCGGTGTCGGTGCTGGTCGCCGAGCGGGTCTCCTCAACGGGGCAGGGGGGAAAGCCGATTTACGTGCCGCGCAGCGACAAGGAACTTCAGAATATCCAGAAAATGGTGCAGAGTGCTCTGGGACTGGAAAACAGTCGGGGAGACCAGATCGTGGTGGTCTCGCGTCCCTTCGAGAGCGCCTATTTTCAGGAACCGGTGGTCAAGCCGTCACCAGCCAATAAGGTTTACCCCTATTTGCCTCTGATCAAATACGGTCTGCTCTGTTTCGGCGCCCTGTTGCTCTATTTCCTGCTGGTCCGCCCCATGGTGAAGACCCTTCGCGGAGAAGAGCGTATGATCGAGCACTACAAGACCGTCGAGCAGCTCGAATCGGAACTTTCCGGCGAGACCCCTCTGCTCAACGCCCCGGAAGATCCGATGACCAAGATGCGCAAAGAGATCCTTCAGGCCCAGACATCCCCCTCCCAGGTGATTAAATCCTGGCTTAAAGACAGCTGATGGCGTCGCAGAAAGTCCGCCCTACGGCGTTACGGCTTTTTTTCAGGAGCTCGACCACCCTGATGGTGGCCTTCGCCCCTGAAAGACCGCCAGGCCTTGTAGGACGAAATTTTTGCTTAGCCATCCCATGAGTTTTTGCGAAAGCATCACAGCTGAAAGGAAGCGACGTTCAGATGCAAATGGGAAAATTATCAGGCGTAGAAAAGGCCGCCGTTCTGTTGTTGTGTCTGGGGGAGGAGGCCACGGCCAAAATTTTCAAGGAACTGAGCGATACCGAAGTCCGGATGATCAGCCGCTGCATGATGGCTATCGAACATGTGCCGGCGAAGGTGGCCAAGGACATCATGGACGAGTACCAGAAAGTCCAGAAGGAGAATGCCGGCCTTTTCGTCAAGGGTAACGAGTTCGTCAGGAAAGCCCTCTCCGGCGGCGGCGATCCCCGGCGTGCCGAAGCACTCATGGAGCAGGTATCCTCCTCCATCGAATCCCGTCCCCTGGAAACGATCGCCATGATGCAGCCGCGCATGGTGGCGGGACTGCTCGAAAGCGAGCATCCCCAGACGGTGGCGCTGATTCTCTCCACCCAGAAGCCCGATCATACCGCCCGCATTCTCAGCGGGCTTCCCGAGAAGCTGCGGCCGGAGATCATGTACCGCATCGCCCGGATCGACAAGGTTTCTCCCGATGTCATCGCACAGATCGAAGATGCCCTGCAGCATGAGATCGGCGTGGTGGTCAGTAAGGAGCAGGCCCAGGTCGGCGGTGTCGACAAGGTGGTTGAAATTCTCGGCCGGATGGACAAAGGGGCCGATCGCACGATCCTGGAGCGGATCGAGGAAACCGACGGGGAGATGGCCGAGGAGATCCGGAAGAAGATGTTCACCTTCGACGATCTGGGCGCCCTGGACGGCCGGGCGCTGCAGACCCTGCTCCGCGAGGTCAACAACGATCAGCTGACCCTGGCGCTCAAAACGGCCTCCGATGCGGTCAAGGAAAAGATCTTCGCCAATGTGTCGAGTCGCGCCGCGGAGATGATCCGCGAAGATATGGAGGCCATGGGACCGGTGCGGTTGTCCGAGGTGGAAACCATGCAGCAGACCATCGTCAAAATCGCCCTCAAGCTGGAAGAAGAGGGACGGATCGTGATTCCGGGACGGGGAGGTCAGGATGTCCTCGTCTAAGGTCCTGCGGGGCAGGGATTCCCGAGATCTCAAGCCGATTCGGCTGGTCGAGTTCGGAGAGAACGGAGAAGTGCTGGCGGAAATGCCGGAAGAGATTTTTGAGGAATCCCCTCACTCCTCTTCCCCGCCGCAACGGGAGGAGGCCGATTCCGGTCTGGTCGAACAGAAAATCGAGGAGGCCTTCTCCCGCGGCCGGCAGGAGGGGGGGAAGGAATTCGACCAGCGGTTCGGTAAAACGATCGAGGCGCTGGCCCAGGGCCTCGAGGAAATCAGCCGGCTGCGCGAATCGCTGCTGAGCAACGGCAGCCAGGATATGCTCTGTCTGGTTCTTGCCATTGCCAAACAGGTGATTCAGACCGAACTGACCGTCAACAGCGAGGTGATCCTGAGTACCATCGAAAAAGCCCTCCATGCGGCAGTGCGCTCCGATACCTATCACATCAAGATCAACCCCGAGGATCTGGCCCTCGTGACTGAAAAAAAGCCCTTGTTCCTCGCCCGGATCAGCGGCCTGAAAAACCTGACCTTCGAAGCCGATGCGGCAATCGCGCGGGGCGGTTGCAAGCTCGAGTCCGAGCTGGGAGAAGTCGAGGCTACCATCGAGAGCCAGCTGGAGGTCATTCGCCAGACCCTTGAAAGTGCTGTCGAGGGACTCTGATGGACTATCTGCTGGACCGCCTGAACGGCTTGAATACCCTCAAAGTGACCGGCAAGGTCACCCAGATCGTCGGCCTCGTAGTCGAAGGATTCTGCCCGGCCTCTTCGGTCGGAGCGCTCTGCGACCTGGTCCCTCTCGACGGCGGGCCGCCGATTCCCGCCGAGGTCGTCGGCTTTCGCGATTCCAAGGCGTTGCTGATGCCGCTTGGCGAGCTCCGCGGGCTGGGGCCGGGAAGCCTGATTCGCCTGCGCAGCGATCGGCCGACCCTTCCCGTCGGCGAGGGGCTTCTCGGCCGGGTGATCGATGCCATGGGGACGCCGATCGACGGCGGACCGAACCCTGCGCTGGATCGGCGGATGCCGCTGCACGCCCTGCCGGCGGGGCCGATGCTGCGGCGCAAGATCAACCAGCCCCTTGATCTGGGAATTCGATCGATCAACGGTTTGCTCACCTGCGGCATGGGACAGCGCATGGGGATCATGGCGGGCTCGGGGGTCGGCAAAAGTGTCCTGCTGGGGATGATGGCCAAAAACACCCGGGCCGACATCAACGTGATCGCCCTTATCGGCGAGCGCGGGCGCGAGGTCAGGGAATTTATCGAGCGCGACCTGGGGCCCGAAGGGCTGTCCCGTTCGGTGGTGGTGGTGGCAACGTCCGATCTCTCTCCGCTCTTGCGGATGCGCGGGGCTTTCGTTGCCACGACTCTGGCGGAATATTTCTGCGGCCAGGGGAAAAATGTTCTGCTGATGATGGATTCGGTGACCCGCTTTGCCATGGCGATGCGCGAGGTCGGGCTCGCGGTCGGCGAACCGCCGACGACCAAGGGCTATACCCCTTCGGTTTTCGCCACCCTGCCCAAATTGCTGGAGCGGGCCGGCAGTTTCACCGATTCCGGCAGCATCACCGGCCTCTACACCGTCCTCGTCGACGGGGACGACATGAACGAACCGATTGCCGATGCGGTCCGCTCCATTCTCGACGGACACATCGTTCTCTCCCGGGCACTCGCCGCCCGAAACCACTACCCCTGCATCGATATCCTCGCTTCGACCAGTCGGGTGATGCGCGATATCACCAGCGACGAGCAGATCCAGCATGCCGGAAAGGTCCGGGAGATTCTCGCGACCTTCCGGGAAGCCGAGGATCTTATCAATATCGGGGCCTATTCCAAGGGCAGCAATCCCCGGATCGATCACGCCATTGCCAAGATCGACGCCGTCAACCGCTTTTTGCGCCAGGGGATCAACGAAGCGTTCGACATGTCGAAAACGCTGGAGCAGTTAAAGGCCCTGGGCGCCTGAGCATGCTCCAACGCAAAGGTGTGGAGGCGCAGAGGATTTTAACGCTTTCGTTGCGGCTTGCCCTCGGCGGCTTGGCGTCTTGAGAGAGCGAAGCGAACGGGCGATAAAATAGATTTGCTTTGTTGCCAATATCTTAAGTCCACATTTTTTCAGGACAGGAAAATAGGCTGCCATGGCTGGGAAATTCAAACTCCAGTCCGTTCTGCGCTATCGGGAAATCCTCGAGGATCAGGCCCGACAGCGGCTGACGGAATCGCTCGCGCGGGAAAGGGCCCTAAAGGCGGAGATCACGCTCTGCAAGGAGCAATTGGAGTCCCTCTGGCATGAGTTTGAAAGCAAGCGGCGGGTGGGGATCTCGGTTCAGGACCTCATCCTCTATGAAGGGCATATCCGCGGCCGGGAGAAGGAGCTGAAAGAAATGAACACCAAGCTGATTTCGCTGGAGGAAGAGGTGGCCTCCCATCGGCAGGACCTCCGTCAGGCCGGCCAGGATCGAATGCTGCTCGAGAAGCTGAAAGAGAAGAAAGAGTCGGAAGAAAAGGAAGAAGTGCGACGACAGGATCGGGCGATATTGGACGAGATCTCCCTTCAATTCCGAAAAGAGGACCTATGAAATCGTTGAGCCTTTTGGTCATCGTGGCTTTGGCCCTGCTGGTTCTCACCCCTCCACGGCCGGCCTGGTGTCAGCCGGGCCTCTCCTCCGAAAATGCCGCAACCGGCTCGGTGGAGGAGCGTCGCCTGCGCGTCTCCATTCAGAAAGAACAGGCCGAGATCCGGAAAAAAGAGCAGGGCCTGCAAAAACAGGAATTGGAACTAAAGACTCTCGAATCCGTGGTCGATAAGAAACTCGCGGAGATGAAAAAGCTCCGGGCCGAACTGAAGGATCTGCTGGATCGGAAAAATACGCAAAAAAAGCAACGGGTGGCCGAACTGAGCGCCATGTACGAAAAGATGGACCCGGCCAAGGCTGCCTCGCTTCTGGCCAATCTCAAGGAAGATCTCGCTGTCGGCATCCTCTCGGGGATGAGGAGTCGAAATGCCGGGAAAATCCTGAACAACATGAACGACAGGGACGCAGCCCGGCTGAGCAAATATTTTTCCGACCCCATCCCCAGCCGAAACGGGTTGTGACGGCGGGCTGATTTTGAAGAGAAAGGAGGTGAAATTTTGCCGACAGTACAATCAATACCGATAGCGCCACCAGCGCCGGAAGCGGCTCCCGCAGTTGTAAAAGCCACGGCGGGTAAAAAGGGCGATAAGAACTTCGCGGACGTGCTGTCCCAACAAAAGGATGCCTCGGATAAAAGTCATAAGAAGGACTTGGAAACCGCCTCCGCGGCAGGACTGGTTCCCGGGCAGACTGTGGCGGCAGCAATGGCGGCGACGGCTGCGAAGCAAACGGTTAAAGGTGATGGTCACAAGATTTCTGCGGCGCTTTTGAATGCGAGTGGTGCCGGGCAAACCAAGAAGGGCGGTTTGGGACAGCTCCCGAGCGGGAAAGAAGAGCCCGGCTCGACGGGTGCTTCAGTGCTTACCAAAGAGCCTCCTTCGAAGACCCCTTCCCTTGAAGATGTCTTGAAGACTCTGGGGCATCCGGCGAAAACTGCCGAAAACGGAAAATCCGGAAGCACCGAACATCCGAAAATGCCGGTTGTCGGAAGTCGCCCGCAATCCAGATCCGAGGGCGATGTGCAGAAAACGGCGACATCGTCTGATAATCCGAAATTTAAAATTAGCAATCAGAATCAGGAAAAGGTGGTTGCCGGCGAAAATCTGAAAACTGCACTCGCCGGCGCGACGGAGAATGCCCCGGCAGGCAACGATAAGGCCCAGGTTACCTCCATCGGCATGGACAAGGCTTTCGAAATGGCATCGGCGGTTCGTCACGGCCGACCCACGCTGAATGAAAAAGATGGCCAGGTTAAGCCGTCCGCCGAAAATTCAGGAGAGGCGCTCTCTGCCAAAGGTGGCAAGGGAGTTGAGGCCCCTGTTGCCAAATCCCTTTTCGGGAAGGGGGACTCGTCCGCGATTCAGGCCTCGGCCCAAATGGCGGCTTCCGGACAGGTGCAAAAGGATTTGGCCGAGCCTCACAGCCTGGCAGGCGGGAAGGCTCTTCATGCAGTCCGAGTTCCCAACGGGCACGGGGAAACAGACGTGGCGTCCCTCCCGGGGCGCGGCGCAAACGCCCAGGGAGAAGCGCCCAAGGCCGCTGTTTCGGTGCCGACCATCGGTCGCGTGCAGGCCGACGGCCGGTTCCTTCAACAGGTTCGAGCCGCAGGCAATGGGATAAAGAAAGACATCCAGGATGTGAAACTTGCCGCTACCGCGGACAAGTCTGGCGCATCGGCACCGGCGACGGGGGATTTTAGCCGACTGATTCATCTTCAGAATCAACCACAGGCCACACCCAGTGCCGGCCAATCTCCAAATAGCAGCGGCAATGTGCAACTGCCTTCCGGGCAGGCGGTTTCGGAAAACCATATCCTGAACCAGGTGGTCGGGCAAATCTCCATCGGTAAGAATCATGGGCCGAGCAGTATCAGCATTAAATTGCACCCCAAGGAACTCGGCCAGATAAAACTCGATCTGACAGTAGATCAGACAAAGGTAAAAGCGCACCTGATCGCCCAGAACCAGCAAGTTCAGGATGTCCTCGAACGCCATCTCCCCGCCCTGCGCAGCGCCCTGCAACAGCAGGGGCTGCAGCTCGACCATCTGCAGGTGAGCGTCGATTCCCGGCAGGCGGGCAGCAACATGTTTTTTCAACAACAGCAGCAACAACAACAACAAAACCCCAGCGCGTTCCAACCGCGCCATTGGACCCCGGCAGCCGGGTTTTCCGGCAACTCTCAGGTCTCGGAAGAGGTCGCTTCCGCCTCTGCCAGGGGCACCGGTGGACTCAGTCTGAGAATCTAGTTACAAGGAGGTGATATCGGGATATGACAACCGCGATTAACGGAAACACAGCGACCGCCGCCGCGAGCGCACTGAGCTCAGCAACGGGCGCGACCCCCAGTCTCGGCAAGGACGATTTCTTGAAACTGCTGGTCTCCCAGATGCAGAACCAGGATCCTCTCAATCCATCGGATCCGACCCAGTTTACCGCCGAATTGGCCCAGTTCAGCTCGCTGGAACAGTTGACCAACATCAACGGCAGTCTGTCGAACATGGCCTCTTCCCAACAAATGTCGCCCCTTTCCATGATCGGCAAGGAAGTCGTCGCTTCCGGGAACACATTTCATTTCGATTCGCAAAGCGTCGACCTCGGGTATCAACTCGACAGTTCGGCGGATCAGGTGCAACTCCTTGTTCAGGATGGCATGGGAAGAACCGTTGCCACGATTCCCGGAAAAGATCTGACTGCGGGACAGCATTTCCTTACCTGGGATGGCAAGGACAGCAACGGCAATGTCGTTCCTCCGGGGGACTACAGCCTGATGGTCGGGGCGACCCAGGGAAAGGATACCTCGGTGGACGCCACGGCTCTGATAAAAGGGGTGGTCAACGGAGTCGACTTCGATTCGAGCGGCAGCACCCTCGAGACCAGCGTAGGGACCGTCAAAACCACGGATGTGAAAAGCGTCAGGAATTCGTAGCATGGACGACAGAATGGTGATTCTTCCCAGGCCGATTGCCCCCACCGGAGGCCCTGCGAAAAGCACGCCCACGGGGAAGAGCCCGTCGCCGTCCGTCCCCTTCGGTCGAATTCTCGATGCCCAACTGCAGCCCGGGGCACTCAAATTTTCCAAGCACGCCGCCGACCGAATGGACCAGCGCGGCATTACCTTCGATGCGGCAGAGATGGGCCGCCTGCAGGGGGCAGTGGAAAAAGCCGGGGCCAAGGGGGCCAGGGATTCCCTGGTTCTGCTGGGAGACAACGCCCTGGTCGTCAGTGTCAAAAACAACACCGTGGTCACAGTGGTCGATAAGGACAATCTTAAAGGAAACGTTTTTACCAATATCGACAGCGCAGTCATTGCATGATGGCTTAGCCATCCCAAAAGTTTTCTGAAAGCAACATTGCTTAACTGAATATCATCCGGGGATGCCGGATGAAACCCAAACGAACCGGTCCTCTCGGAGGAGGTTCGCCGGTTGCCGACCGAAAGAGGCAGCCGACACAAGGAGGATACAATGGGAATTTTAGGGGCTCTCTACAGCGGGGTCAGCGGACTTTCTTCCAACGGAACCGCCATGACCGTTATCGGCAACAATATTTCCAACAGCAACACCATCGGCTTCAAGTCGAGCCGCACGCTTTTCTCCGATCTGCTCTCCACCCAAGTCTCCGGGTCCGGCGGCGAGTCCCAGATTGGTCGCGGCGCCGGCCTCTCGGTCGTCGACAACGACTTTAGCCAGGGGACCTTTGAGAACACCGACACCAACAGTGATCTTGCGATCGAGGGCCCCGGTTTTTTCATGGTGAATGATCCCGATACCGGCACGACCAACTACACCCGCGCCGGCAGTTTTCGCTTCGATTCCACTGGCCAGTTGGTTAATCCGGAAGGGGCCAGGGTGCAGGGCTATTACCTTGACGACAATGGGAATACCGTCGGCGATGTCACTGACATCAAGGTTAATACCCAGACCTTCAGCCCTGCCAAGGCAACGGGCAAAGTGACTCTGTCGACCAATCTCAATGCGCTGTCTCCGTCTATTCCGGGAGGCTTTGATCTAGGCGCCGATCCTACTGAAAGCGCCACAACTAATGCCAGTAATACATCTAATTATGCTTCTTCTATTCAAGCTTACGACTCACTGGGGAATACCCATTTACTGACAACTTACTTTACGAAGACAGGGGATAATACCTGGACTTACAACACAACCGTTGATGGTGGCGACCTAAACGGCGGTACTGCTGGCGACCCAACTCCTGTCGCCACCGGTAGGCTGAACTTTGACAGTAATGGCAACCTGATCACAGATCCCACTAATCCGAAAGTGTCCGACGTCCCAGCCGTGATCCCTCCCGGCACTTTAAATTGGAACAACGGCGCTGATACCCAGCAGAAGATCACTCTCAATCTTAATACTACCCAATACTCCAGTGGCTCCGTAGTGGTTTCCCAGCAGCAGGACGGATTCGCCACCGGCACGCTGGTGAAGCTCTCCATCGACAATAATGGCAACGTTCTTGGCAACTATTCCAACGGTGCTCCCCAAAAACTGGCTCGAATCGCCATGGCCAAATTCACAAACGACCAGGGATTGACCAAGGAAGGGAACAATTTGTTCGGGCAGAGCGAGGCTTCCGGCCCGCCGGTCATCGGCACCGTCGGTTCAGGGGTGGGGAATATCTTCACTAACTCCCTGGAACAGTCCAACGTCGACTTGGCAAAAGAATTCGTCAATATGATTACCACCCAGAGGGGGTACCAGGCGAACTCGAAAACGATTACCACCACGGACCAGATGCTCGATACGCTGATAAATCTGAAACGGTAATCTCTAGTCAAAATATCGACACAAAAAGGGACTGCTCCGGCCAGGGGGCAGCCCCTTTTGTCTTTTTTGGGCAATTTCTTGACAGGTACAGATGCCCCCTCCGGAGATCGTTTTTCAGCGGATAAAAGGGCCGGCCTCCCTTCCTCTGTCGAAGAGGACCCGCCTTTTGTGAAAAGGGTAAGTGTGCGGCAGTGAGCGGTAAAGCGCGAGAAGATGCGGCACATGTCGAAAAAAAAGAGTGAAGCAACAGTAACCGTTGAAGGAAGGCCATATCCTAAAAAATAGACATCCGCGGGAATGAAAAGACACCGGGCGGAAGTGGCATATTCCTTGCCAATGTAGTGGGAAGTGAATTTGCATTTCGGTAATTTTGACTGTTGGATTGTTGCCAACGTTTTTCGGGAGCAGGGAGAAAGAGGTTATGGCGGAAAAGAAAGGCGCCTCCGACGGGGAACCCGGTAAGTCGGGGGGCAAAAAAATGATGATGATCATTGGCGCGGTAACCCTCATCCTGGTGGCCGGCGGCGCGGCGGCCGGATACCTGATGGGGAGCAAATCCGCCGCCAAACACGCAACCAAGGCGGCCGCAGCGCAGAAGAGCCAGGGCAAATCGGAAGCCGAGGGGCAGAAGCCGCAGAGCCTGGTCGGACCGATGGTCAACATCGATCCTTTTATCGTCAATATTCTCGACGATCAGGGCACTCACTATCTGAAGGCGGCCATGACGCTCGAAACCGGTTCCAAGGCGACGGTGGCGGAGATCAAGGTGCGGATGCCCGAAATCAAGGACGCCATTCTGTTGTTGATCGGTAATAAGACCTATAAAGATCTGAGCGATCTGCAGGGCAAATTGCAGCTGCGCGTCGAATTGATGGCCCGGCTGAACAAGATCCTCAAACAAGGAAAAATCAAGAACATCTATTTCACCGATTTTGTCATCCAGTAATATTTTGCTTTCTTGCGAAAGCGCCAAAAAGGGAACACCGTGGAGCGCATTCTTTCCAAAGATGAAATTGCCGAGCTCCTCTCGGCGGTACGCCATGGCGAAATCGAACTTGAGCAGGAGCCTGCGCAGAGCAAAGAAAAACCGCAGGCCACCCGACTTGACCTGATTCGCATCCAGGGGCAGGGCCGCTGGCGGGTGGCCAATTTCGATATTCTCCTGGATGCTTTCGCTCGGAATCTGGGCTTTTCCCTGACCAATCGGCTTCAGCGGTCGGTGTCGGTGAAGCGTACCGCCATCAACACCATGGATTTCGAACAGTACCTGCAACAGGTTTCGGGACACGGTTCCATCGGCATCATCCGCCTCGATCCATTACGATACGGCGGTTTGATCACCTTAAATGAAAAAATCTCCTTCGCCCTGGTGGAAATCCTCCTCGGCGGGGCGAGCGACGGCAAGTTGATGGTCCCTAACCGGGTCATGACGGCGATCGAGATCAACGTGCTGAAAGGGGCGCTTGCCGATGCCTGCGCCGATCTGGAAAAAGCGTTCAGGCCCCTGGAAACACTGCAGGCGGCCCTGGTAAAGGTGGTCACCAACCCTCGCCTCGTCACCATCGTGCCGCCTGAGGCTGCTGTCATGGTGGCGGAGTTCGAGGTGACGGTCAATAACATCAAAGGGAGCATGGGGGTGGTCATACCGCTGGCCTCGCTTGAGCCGCTGCGCGACAAACTGCGGGAAGAAGGAATGTTCCTTTCCTCCGGCCGAGGCGGTGCCTGGAGTACGCAGCTGCGCGGTGAGGTCCAAAAGATGCGAGTGGGGGTGACCGCTCAGCTCGGCACCGTCTGTCTTACGATCCGGGATATTCTCAATTTTCAGGTCGGGGATATCATTGACCTGGGGGTAGCTCCGGGCTCGCCAATCTCTGTCCTGGTGGAAAACGTTCCGAAGCTGGCAGGCCAGGCGGGTCTGCGCAACGGGAACAAAGCTGTACGGATAACCAAACGAATTGCCAATGGAGTCGAGCATGGAAAAGACGGAAAATAAGGACCCGGCGCAGGTCGCCAAAGAAGCCGATGGGGCTCCCGAAGGAGAGAAACCGGTAGAATCGAAAAATATCGATTTTCTCCTCGATATCCCCCTGAATATTTCTGTCGAGGTGGGCCGCTCCAAGATCATGGTTAAGGATCTGCTGCAGATGCGTGATGGCTATGTCATTGAACTGGACAAGTTGGCTGGAGAACCTCTCGATCTCTATGTCAATTCGCGGCTGATCGCCAAAGGCGAGGCGGTTATGGTCAATGAAAAGTTCGGGCTGCGCCTGATCGATGTGGTCAGTCCCTCAGAACGCATAGAAAAACTGGGATAGGCCCGAATGAGAAGTCTTCTGGTTCTGGCAATTTTGCTATGGCCGGCCACGGTGTGGGCCAGCGACAGCGCAGGGAGCGGGCTGCTGGCAGCCGGTCTGAAAATGATGGGCGCCCTCGTGGTGGTCCTGGGGATCGTTCTGCTTTTGTACGCCTGGGCACGGAAAAAACCGGGAATTTTCCCGACCGCCAAGACCGGCGCGATCAAGGTGCTTGAAACGCGCTACCTGGGCCCCAAAAAATCCCTGTGCCTGGTGGCGGTCCGCGGTGAGGAGTTCCTGTTGGGGGTCGGCCAGGAAAAGATCGAACTCCTCTCGCGACTCGGCCGCCACACCGGCGAAAAATTTGAAGACACCCTGCAATCGAATCTTGAGCAGAAACAATGAAAAAGTTTTTCCTTCTTGTCTTTCTGGGCACGCTGCTCGTCCCGGTGGCTGCCAGTGCGCAGGGCCTTCCCACCATCACCCTCGGGCTCGGTCAGGCCAACAACCCTCAACAGGTTTCCACGGCGCTGCAGGTTCTCTTCGTTCTGACCATCCTCTCCATGGCCCCGGCCATCCTGCTGATGACCACCGCCTTTATCCGTATCGTTATCGTTCTGTCCTTCGTCCGGCAGGCCATGGGGACCCAGCAGATGCCGCCCAATCAGGTCATTATCGGCCTGGCGCTCTTTTTGACCTTCTTCATCATGACGCCGGTGCTGACCAAGATCAACAATAACGCCCTGCAGCCGTACCTGAAAAAGCAGATCGGCCAGCAACAGGCGCTGGAGCGGGCGGTTCAGCCGATGCGCCAGTTCATGCTCAGCCAGGCCCGGGAAAAGGACGTGGCGCTGCTGATGAACATTACCGGCCGTCCCCAGCCCAAAAACCAGGCCGATGTGTCCGACCATGGCCCTCATCCCCGCCTTCATGCTGTCGGAGCTGACGCGGGCGTTTCAGATCGGCTTTATGATCTATCTTCCCTTTCTGGTGATCGATATGGTGGTCGCGTCGGTGCTGATGTCGATGGGCATGATGATGCTGCCGCCGGTCATTATCTCTCTGCCCTTCAAGCTGCTGCTCTTCGTTCTGGTCAACGGGTGGGATCTGGTAGTCGGCTCGCTGGTCCAGAGTTTTCACTAAAACCCAGGTAGCAGGGGTCAGGTTCCAGGCAACAGGATATCCTGCAAACCCTTAACCTGAAACCTGCTTTCAAGGATTTTACATGACTCCTGAAGTTGTTATCGATCTGGCTCGCAAGACGGTGGAGGCGGTGCTTCTGCTTTCGGCTCCGATGCTGTTGTCGGGGATGATTGTCGGCCTGGTGATCAGTATTTTTCAGGCAGCGACCCAGATCAATGAACAGACCCTGACCTTCATTCCGAAGATCGTCGTTGTTCTGGCGACGTTGCTGATCTTCGGCCCCTGGATGATCAAGATTCTCCTGGCCTTTACCCACGGCATATTCGACCAGATCGCCACGCTGAGAGGTTGAGGTTCGATTTTGGAACTGCCGGTTTTTTCGCTCATCCAGGTCCAGGGTTTTTTGATCTGTGCCGCACGGGTCGCGACCCTCATGGGCGTGCTGCCGGTTTTTTCCGGAGGGCAGGTGCCCAATAAAGTGCGGGTCGGCCTGTCGCTGACCTTCGCTCTGTTGATTTTCCCGGTGGTGACGGCTTACCTTCCCGAGAAGATTCTCGGCCTCTGGGAACTGGCACTCCTGGTCTCCAAGGAGGCCATCCTGGGGCTGATGGTGGGGTTTGTGGCGCGTCTCATCTTTACCGCCGTGGAATTCGCCGGAACAGTGGTGGGGTTTCAGATGGGCTTTGCCGCGGCCAATGTCTTCGACCCACAGAATCAGCATCAGATTTCCCTGCTGGGGGAGTTTCAGAACATCATCGCGATCCTGATCTTCCTGGCGCTGAATATTCACTATCTCTTTTTGCGGGCCATCGTCTATTCCTACAAGGTTCTGCCGCCGGGGAAGCTTGATTTTTCCGGCGGGGCGGTGCCCTTCCTCATGAACCTGGCGGGTCATATGTTCGTCCTGAGCGTCAAATTCTCGGCCCCGATTCTCGCGGTGCTGCTGATCTCCAGCCTGGCTCTTGGACTGATGGCCCGGGTGTTTCCCCAATTGAACGTCTTTCTCCTCTCCTATCCCCTGAACATCGGTCTGGCGTTTCTGATCATCGGGGTGACCCTGGATGTGATGGTGGTGCTGCTGGGGCGGGAGTTCCACGCCATGGGCGAACAATTCATCCACCTGCTGCAGGTTGTTGTGAGGGGAATATGGCCGAAGAGGACAAGGACGAACGCACAGAACAGGCAACAGAGAAGCGCCGGCGGGAGTTCCGCGAGAAGGGGCAGGTGGCCCAGAGCAAGGAGGTTCAGACCGCCGCGCTGATGACGGGCTTCCTGGTGCTCTGGCTTTTTTACGGGCCGATTTTCTGGACCCATTTATCCCATTTTCTGGCCGGCATCTGGCGGATGTCGGGGACCTTCGAGATCACCAAGCACTCCCTCTGGAACCTGACCGCCCTGGTCCTTTGGAAAGTCGCACTCTTGTTGGCTCCCGTTTTGCTTCTGGTCCTGGTGGTTGGCTTCCTCTCAAGTTTCCTGCAGATCGGCTGGCTCTTTACCACCAAGCCCCTTGAACCCGATTTTTCAAAACTCAACCCACTTCCGGGGATGGCCCGGTTTTTCTCCAAGAAATCCCTGGTCGAGCTGGTCAAATCCCTGGCGAAAGTGTTGTTGATCGGGTGGGTGGCCTATCTCGTGGTGAAGAAGGAGTTCGAAGGCGCGCTGCACCTGATGGATATGCCGGTTGTCGAGACGATCAATTATCTGGGGCGGGTGTCCTTCGAGGTTCTGCTCAAAACCTCCGGTGTTCTGATCGTGCTGGGAGTCCTCGATTACCTGTTTGTGCGCTGGGAAATGGAAGAGAAGATGAAGATGACCAAGCAGGAGCAGAAGGAAGAGCACAAGGAGAGCGAGGGCGATCCGCAGCTCAAGGGAAAGATTCGGTCCCTGCAGATGCAGATGGCCCGCAAGCGGATGATGGCCGAGGTTCCCAAGGCCGACGTGGTGGTGACCAACCCGACCCATCTTTCCGTGGCGCTGTCCTACACGCGGGGCAAGATGGATGCCCCCCGGGTCGTGGCCAAGGGGGCCGACAATGTGGCGATGCGCATCCGCGAAATCGCCCGCGAAAACGGGGTGCCGCTGGTGGAAAACGTGCCGGTGGCCCGAGCCCTCTACCAGGTCGATCTGGAGGCCGAGATCCCCGAAGAAATGTTCAAGGCCGTGGCCGAGATTCTCGCCTACGTCTACGGGCTTAAAGGAAATAGCCGATGATTGCCGCATTGACCGAACAAAAATGGGCGAAAACCCTCCTGCGCAGCGATGTGCTCGTCTCCTTCGGGCTGGTGGCCATCCTGATGGTCATGATCATTCCCCTGCCGCCCCTGTTGCTCGATATCTTTCTCTCCCTGAGCATTACGGTGGCGCTGCTGATCCTGGTCACCTCCCTCTATATCATCCGGCCCCTCGAGTTTTCGGTCTTCCCGGCCCTGCTCCTGTCGACCACCCTGTTCCGGCTCTCCCTGGAGGTGGCCTCCACCCGGCTCATCCTGCTGCACGGCAGCGACGGGCCCGGCGCCGCCGGCTCGGTCATCAAGTCCTTCGGCCAGTTCGTTATCGGCGGAAATTATGTGGTCGGCATCGTCGTCTTCCTGATTCTGGTCGTCATCAACTTCATGGTCATTACCAAGGGCGCCGGCCGGGTGGCCGAGGTGGCGGCCCGCTTCACCCTCGATGCCATGCCCGGCAAACAGATGGCGATCGATGCCGACCTCAATGCCGGCCTGGTCACCGAACAGGAGGCGAAGCTGCGACGCGTGGAGGTGGCCCGGGAAGCCGACTTTTACGGGGCGATGGACGGCGCCAGCAAGTTCGTCCGCGGCGATGCCATCGCCGCCATCATCATCGTCCTGATCAATATCGGGGCCGGTTTTGTCATCGGCGTGCTGCAAAAAGGGATGCCGATGCTGCATGCCGCCCAGACCTATACCATCCTCACCGTCGGGGATGGGCTGGTCAGTCAGATACCGGCCCTGATCATCTCCACCGCCGCCGGTGTCCTGGTGACCCGGACAGCCGGAACCGAGGATTTCGGTACCGAGCTGAAAGGACAGTTCACCGTCCATCCCCGGGCGCTCTGGGTGGTGTCCTGTATTCTCTTCGGCTTCGCTCTTGTTCCCGGGCTGCCCCATCTGCCTTTCATGCTGCTCGCCGCCATCACCGGCCTCGTCGCCTTTCAGGTGCAGAAGGGGCAAAAGCTCAAGGAAGTCGAGGCGGAGGAGCGGGAGGCCCAGCCCGCCGCGCCGCAGGAGGAAAATTACGAGGAGATGCTCGGCATCGACCTGCTCGAACTTGAGGTGGGTTACGGCCTGATTTCCCTGGTCGACTCCACCCAGGACGGCGAACTTCTGCCGCGCATCCGCTCGATTCGCAAACAGTTCGCTCTCGATATGGGCTTTATCGTGCCGCCCATTCATATCAAGGACAACCTGCAGCTCAAGCCCAACGAGTACGTCATCCTCCTCAAAGGGGTGCGATTGGCCGGCGGGGAGATTCTGCCCGGTCACCACCTGGCGATGAATCCGGGAACCGCCACCGAGACCCTGCAGGGGGTGGCCACTACCGAACCCGCCTTTGGCCTGCCGGCCATCTGGATCACCGAAGACAAGAAAGAGCGGGCGATGATCGCCGGCTACACGGTGGTCGACTGCACCACGGTGGTCGCCACCCATATCAGCGAAATTATCAAACGTCACGGATATGAGCTGATCGGGCGTCAAGAGGTACAGAATTTGCTGGATAACGTCTCCAAGACCTATCCGAAACTGGTCGAGGAGCTGATTCCCAACCTCTTGAGCCTCGGAGCCGCGATGCGGGTACTGCAGAACCTACTCAGAGAAAACGTTTCGATCCGGGATATCCGGACCATCCTGGAGACGCTCGCCGACTGGGCGGCCACCACCCAGGATCCCGACCTGCTGACCGAGTATGTCCGCCAGGCGCTGGCCCGCTCCATCAGCCTCGGCTTCGCCCAGGACGGCGAGGTGCTGCCGCTGATCACCTTCGAGCGGGGGCTGGAAGAGAAGATCCTGGATTCGGTCCACCGGACCAGCGAAGGCAGCTATCTGGCGCTCGATCCCGGTACCGCTCAGGCGATGCTCGGCAGCCTGAGCGAAGCTCTTCAAAAATTTGACGGAGGAACAACGCCCGTTCTGTTGTGTCCGCCAACAATCCGACCCCATGTCAAACGCTTGACCGAGCGGTATCTTCCAAGCCTGGCGGTGCTTTCGCACAATGAAATCGATTCCAAACTGAAAGTCAGATCCTTAGGGACGGTGCAAATCGATGCTGGTTAAAGTTTTTGAGGCCGAAGAGATGTCGGTCGCTCTGAAAATGGTCAAGGAAACCCTCGGGCCCGATGCCTTGATTCTCTCCACCCGGACCCTTCGCAAGGGCGGACTGGGCGTCTTCGGCAAGCCGATCCTCGAGGTGACCGCCGCGGTGGAGTCCCCGGCGTTGGCCTCAGAAGTCCCGGCGCC
Organism: uncultured delta proteobacterium; assembly: GCA_963783365.1. Taxonomy (GTDB): domain Bacteria; phylum Desulfobacterota; class Desulfuromonadia; order Desulfuromonadales; family CAWANI01; genus CAWANI01. Next base: position 52,039 of record CAWANI010000020.1, read on the forward strand.
GGCGGCGCCCCGCAAGCCCGCCATGAAAGCGGAGCCTGTGCGTGACGCCGAAGAAGAGATCACCTATCAGGATGTGTGGAAAAAGCGCAAGGTGGTCGATCCGCTGGAAGAAGAGGTGCGTGAGATCCGGCAACGTCTGGCCCGGGAGGATTTCACCGCCTTAAAGGGAGAAATTGACGAACTCAAGGGGCTGATCCGTCGGGTGTCTCGCCAGGAAGGTGCCGGGGCCGAGGGGCCCAAGCGGGCCTCCGGCCCGTTCCCGGCAAAGGAGGGAGGTTCGGCTCCGCTGCTGACTGCGCTGATGCGCACCGGGATGGATGCCGAAGCGGCCGAAACGATTCTGCGCTTTGCCGCTGACAGGTTTCCCGCCGACCAGTGGCAGCGTCCCGAGGAGATGGACCCCCTTTTGCAGAGTACGATCAGCGACCTGGTGCCGGTCACCGGCGCGCTCTCCCCCCTCGGAGATCGGCAGCAACGGATTGCCTTGGTTGGACCGACGGGGGTCGGTAAGACCACGACCATTGCCAAACTGGCGGCAGAGGTTGTCCTTAAGGGCGGCGGCTCGGTGGCGCTGGTGACGATAGACACCTACCGCATTGCCGCAGTGGAACAGCTCAAGGTCTATGCCGAGATCATGAATCTGCCGGTTGAGGTGGTCTTCACCCCTGAACAGCTTCAAGGGGCGTTCGACAAGCATCGGGACAAGGACCTGATTCTGATCGACACCGCCGGCCGCAGTCCCCGTGACGAAGGTCGGCTGGAAGAGCTGGCGGCGTTTTTCGGTGCGGACAGCGGGGTGAGCGCCCATCTGGTGCTGGCCGCCCCCACCCGGGAGGGAGATCTGCGGGAGATCGTGCGGCGGTTCGGCCGGCTCGAGATCGAAAGTCTCGTTTTTACCAAACTGGACGAATGCGAAACGTGCGGAGCGTTGCTCAATATCCCCGTGCATTCGAACCTTCCCATTTCCTATTTGACCAACGGGCAGCGGGTACCGGAGGATCTGCTGGTTGCCGATCCCACCACCGTGGCCGGTTTTGTGATGGGCAGCCGTGAGGGAAGCACTCTATGAACACATTGCGAGAGCCTATTGACCAGGCCGATACCCTGCGAACGATGCGCAATCGGCTGGACGAATCCACCGGGAACAGCGGGGGGAGCGGACCTACCAGGGTTTTTTCCATCACCAGCGGCAAGGGGGGCGTCGGGAAAACCGCCATCGTTTCCAATCTCGCCCTGTCGTTGGCGAAGCAGGGGAAAAGGGTCCTCATTATCGACGCCGACCTGGGATTGGCCAATATCGACGTGGTCTTCGGTCTGACGCCGCACCACAACCTGAACCATTTCTTCAACGACGAACAGAGCCTCAATGACATCCTCGTCGAAGGTCCGGCGGGGATCAAGATCCTGCCGGCCGGTTCCGGCATCCAGCGCTTTACCCATCTGGACGCCCAGCAGAAGATGCGCTTCATCGAAGCGCTGGATACGCTGCACGACGGTTTCGAAGTCGTTCTGATCGATACCGAGGCCGGGATTTCCGAGAATGTGACCTACTTCAATGTGGCGGCCCAGGACATCCTCGTCGTCACCACGCCCGACCCGACCGCCATTACCGACGCCTATGCGCTTATGAAGCTGCTCTCGGTGCAGCACCACCAGAAACGGTTTTATCTCATCGTCAACCAGGTGAAGGATGCCGACGAGGGCCTCGATGTCTACCAGAAGCTGACGATGGTTTCCAACCGCTATCTGGACATCTCGATCGACTATCTGGGCGGGATTTTGTTCGACAAACGGATGTACGAGTCGGTTCGTCGACAAAAGGCGATGGTCGAACTCTATCCCGGAGGAAAAGTCAGCACCGCCTTTGGGGCGCTGGCCCAGAGCCTCTCCCGGGCGCCGCTGCGAATGGAGCCCAAGGGGACCCTGCAGTTTTTCTGGAAGCAGTTTCTTTCCTCTGGCGGCGAGGAGGAGCCATGAACGGCCCTCTGGGCTACGGCATACTCCCTCCGGACAATAAGGAACAGCTGATCCGGGCCCATCTTCCCCTGGTGCGGTTTCTGGTGGATCGGATGATCTGTCAGGTGCCCTCCTACATGACGCGGGACGATATCACCAGTGCGGCGATGATGGGGCTGGTCGACGCGGCCAACCGTTTCGATACCGGCAAGGGGGTTCTGTTCAAAACCTTCGCCGAACGCCGGATTCGCGGCGCCATCCTGGATGAGGCCCGGCGCATGGACTGGTTTTCCCGGACGCTGCGGGAAAAACAGTCTCTTCTGGCAGGCACCATCGATCGGCTGGAAAAGAAGCTCGGTCGCCCTCCGGAAGAAGAGGAGATCGCCGACGCCATGGAGCTGGGCCTGGAGGAGTATCGCCGTCTTCTCGGCGAGGTCAGCCACCTGGGATGCATCAGCCTGCAGGAGACGCTCGACGGCTCCGAAGAGGGCCGAACCCTGATCGAGAACCTCCGGGATCCGAACGGGAAGAATCCTCTGGAAATTCTCGAAGACCATGAGCTGACGCGGGTTATGGCCGAACGGCTGGAAAAACTTTCGGAAAAGGAGCGCCTGGTGGTGGCCCTGTACTATTACGAAGAGTTGAGCCAGAAGGAGATCGCTGAAGTTCTGGAGCTCTCCGAAGGCCGGGTATCCCAGCTGCACAGCCAGGCCTTGGCGAAACTTCGGGCCGGGCTGGCACGGGGTAAACGGGCGGGATATTGAGGACGCGCTGAGATGACGGACACTGCCCTGATCATCATTGCCATGGGAACGCTGGCCCTGCTTGGGCTCATTTGTTCCGCCCTGTTCGCCTGGCGTGCGCTGCGCCTGTCGCGGCAGCTGCGTGTCTGGCAGGAAAAGATGGCGGAGGAAGGGAGCGCCGCTTCCCAAGTCCATTCCGTAAAAAGCGAAAAGCCGGCGAGCAACTTCAGCCCCGAACTGTCGAAGGCACAGATTTTGAGTCGTCTGCAGGAGCGTCGCCCGCTACGGGAGGCTCCGGAAAAATACCGCCATGTCATTTCTTTGACCGAACACGGCCTGGGGACCGCAGAAATCGCGAGCATCCTCAACCTCGCTCCGGAAGAGGTAGCGCAGCTGGTGACCCTGGCCGGGGCGGCACGGAAGAAGAGCCGGGATCTCCCCGATACGGACCGTTTCAAGCAGGAAGCGCTGGAATTAATCGCTAAAGATTTTCGTTGATTCCGTCGAAATGAATCCCATGCTGAAAAAGAATCGCGAGGATATCAGATGAGTTCAGGAATTTACAGTGCGCTTTCGGCGGGCGTGGTCAAGATGCAGGCCCTCGAAACCGAGACCAACAACCTGACCAACGCCAGCACCAAAGGCTACAAAAAAGACCATCTCACTTTCGAGACGGTCTATAACGGGGCGACCCAGAACCAGCTCGGGCGCGGCGTCAATCTGGTCAAAATCCGCAAGGATTATGTCGACTTGAGTCAGGGTGAATCGGAGTACACCGGCAAGCCTCTCGATCTGGCGATCGAAGGGGCAGGGCTTTTCAAGCTGAAGGATCCCAACGGCGACTACCACTACACCCGGCTGGGGGACTTCAAGCGTGCTGCCGACGGCACCCTTATTACCCCCTCGGGCTGGCAGGTGATGAACGACCAGAACCGCCCCATCGTCATTCCCTCCACCAAGGGGATGGAAATCAAGGGGAGCGGGGACATCGTGGTCGCTGGAAATCAGGTGGGGAAAATTCCTCTCTTTCAGGTGGCGGATCTCAGCGCATTGCAGAAAGAGGGGGGAGGGCTCTTCAGTCTCGATGCGAACGCCCAGGTCTCCCTCGTCAAGACGCCGCGGATCATCCCGAAACATCTGGAAGGGTCGAACGTCAAGCCGCTGCAGGAGATGGCCCTGATGATGGACGGCCTGCGGGCCTTTCAGGCCTACCAGAAGGTGATCAAGGCCTACGGCACCCTGCTTTCCCAGGCCAACCAGCTCGGGGCGACGAGTTGAGAGCGAAAACTGTAAGCTTTTGCAACCTTAAGGAGCATTCAGGATGATCAGAGCACTGTGGACCGCGTCGACGGGGATGGACGCCCAGCAATTGAACATGGACGTGATCGCCAACAACCTGGCCAACGTCAATACCACCGGTTTCAAGAAGAGTCGACCCGATTTTCAGGAGCTTCTCTACCAGACCATCCGTACCGCCGGCAGCACCGGCGCCGGCGGCAACGAAGTGCCCGCCGGCATCCAGGTCGGTCTCGGCACCAAGACGGCGGCGGTGCAGAAGATCTTCACCGAAGGCGACCTGCAGAAGACCGGCAACAGTCTCGACCTGGCCATCCAGGGGGAGGGCTTCTTCCAGGTCCAGACGCCCGACGGCTCTACCGCCTACACGCGGGCCGGCGCGTTCAAAAAGGACAGTTCCGGGCGGATGGTGACTTCCGACGGCTATCCCCTCGAGCCGGAAGTCGTGATCCCTTCCAACGCCACGCAAGTCGATATCGGCGAGGACGGCACCGTCACCGCCTATCTCGACGGCCAGACCTCCGGCCAGACGATCGGCAATGTCCAGCTGGCCATGTTCAGCAATCCGGCCGGCCTGAGCAGCCTCGGCAAGAACCTTTTCCTCGAAACCACCTCCTCGGGGGCGCCGACCACCGGCACGCCCGGTCAGACGGGGATCGGAACGCTGGGGCAGGGCTTTCTCGAGGGCTCGAACGTGAGCATCATGGAGGAGATGGTCAACATGATTGCCGGACAGCGGGCCTACGAGGTCAACTCCAAGGCGATCAAGAGCGCCGACCAGATGCTCCAGCTGACCGACAATCTGATGGGATAAGGAACGGCAGTCTATGGCCTGGGTTAAACGCACATCGCTCACTCTGCTTCTGCTGAGCATCTTCGCCACCACGGCGTTCGGTCTGCAGATCGACCTCAAGCCCAGGGCAAAGGTGCAGGGCGAGATGATCTCCCTTGGGGATGTCGCCACCATCCGGCCCGACTCCTCCGAGACGCGGCAGCTGGCCGCCGAGACCCTGATGCGCGCGCCCGAGCCGGGAGAGAAGACCGTGCTTTCGGCTGAGACCATCCAAAGCTATTTCTTCCAGAACCATGCCCAGATGCAGGGTTGCAGCTGGGGCGGCGCCGACCGGGTTGCCGTCGAACGGGTCGGTATCACCATCGATCCCGCCGCCATCCGTCACGCCCTCGAACAGTTCATCCACGAGAAACAGAACCTGCTGCCCCAGGCTAAAATCCGCTTTAAAAATCTCTCTCTGCCGCTGCCCTTCGTGCTGCCCAAGGGGCAACTGCAGGTCGAAGTCGTGCCCTCCGACCCCGACATTCTGCACAGCCGCCGGTTCACCCTGATCTTCCGGGTCGACGGCCGGGTGGAAAAAAACATCGCCGTGGGGGCAGAGCTCGAAGCGATCGCCCCGGTGGTGGTCGCAGCCGGTGACCTGCGCCGGGGAAGGATCCTTGGCCCTCAGGATGTCAATCTGGTCAAACGCGATCTGAGCAGTCTGCACGATCCCTGCTTCAGTCTGAAAAACGTGATCGGGAAGAAACTTCAGCGCTCGGTGCGGCTGGGGCGCCCCCTCCACAGCCGGGACGTGGTTGCTCCCGCGGTGGTTCATCGGGGGCAGATGGTCACAATCACTGCCCGCAAAGGAGCCCTGTGCATCACCGCCCAGGGGGTTGCCCGGCAGGACGGGGCGCAAGGGGCGATGATCAAGGTTTTGAACAGCGCCTCGCGCAAGGAAATTCTCTGTCAGGTCAGTGCCCCGGGACGGGTGAAGGTGGAGTTCTGAGATGAAATTCGGGATGGTTGCAGTGCTAATTTTTTCGGTTCTTTTTGCGGGGTGTGCTCCGCAGAAGGCGCGCCTCGATGAGCAGATGCACGCCGAGGCGGACCAGCATCCCGTCATCAAGCCGGAAGTTCCGTCGACCTCCGGCTCGCTCTGGACGAACCGCAAGGGCAGTCTCTTTTACGACGTCAAGGCCCAGACCGTCGGCGATATCGTTACCGTCGCCATCTACGAACAGGCGAGCGCCAGCAAGCAGGCGAGCACCACCACCGGCCGCGACAGCAGCGTTTCCGCCGGTATCCCCAACTTTTTCGGCTTAGAGCGCAACCTCGGCACCCTCAACCGGGCCATCGATACCTCGAACCTGGTCAACGCCAATTTCAAGAACGACTTCAAGGGCTCCGGCTCGACCACGCGCAAAGAGGATCTGGTCGCCACCCTGACCACCCAGATCGTCAAGGTCCTCCCCAACGGCAACTTTCAGATCGCCGGGGGGAAGGCGGTCACCGTCAACAACGAAAAACAGATCATCCGCCTCACCGGCATCGTGCGGCCGACCGACATCTCCCCGGATAACGTGGTCGACTCCAAGGACGTTCTGGACGCCAAAATCGACTATTCCGGCAAAGGGGTGATCAGCGACAAACAGAGCCCAGGGTGGTTGGTGCGGCTTCTGGACAACATCTGGCCGTTTTAAGGCCGTGACGCGTGACGCGTGAGGAATGTAGGGGCAGGTCTCGTGCCTGCCCAAGGGTTGCGCGAACATCAGGCAGGAAACCAGGAACGACGATGACGATCATGAAAAACGCGACACATAAAATCCTTCCGATCCTGCTGCTGTTCCTGACGCTCGGCGCCGGCAGTGCCTTTGGCGCGCGCATCAAGGATATCGCTCAGCTCAAAGGGGTGCGCAACAACCAGCTGGTCGGTTACGGTCTGGTCGTCGGACTGAACGGCAGCGGGGACAGCAAGGACACTAAGTTCACCGTGCAGTCCCTGGTCAACATGCTCAAGCGGCTGGGCGTCAGTGTCGATCGCTCGGTGGTCAAAGTGGACAACGTCGCCGCCGTCATGGTGACCGCCGCTCTGCCCCCCTTTGCCAAGGCGGGTGACGCCATCGACGTCACGGTCTCCTCCATCGGCGATGCCAAGAGCCTCTCCGGGGGGACGCTGCTCATGACCCCGCTCAAGGCGCCCGACGGTCAGGTATACGCGGTAGCCCAGGGGCCGCTGCTGGTCGGGGGCATGGCTGCAAGCGGCGCCGGCGCGAAAGTGCAGCAGAACCACCCCACCGTCGGACGGGTCCCCGGCGGGGCATTGGTGGAGAAACAGGTGGCCTTTGCGCTCGATCCGCGAAAGGATCTGGTCTATCAGCTCGATCAGGCGGACTTCACCACCGTCTCGCGGATGGCCTCGGCCATCAATAAGAGCTTCGGGCAGCATCTCGCCCAGCCGATCGACGGCGGCAGCCTGCGGATCCACGTCCCCACCGATTCCCAGCGGCAGCTGGTCAATTTTATCGCCAAGGTTGAGGATCTCGACGTTACCCCCGATTCCGTCGCCCGCATCGTCGTCAATGAAAAGACCGGCACCATCGTCATGGGCCAGGATGTGCGGATCGACACCGTGGCCGTCTCCCACGGCAACCTCAATCTGGTGATCAGCGAATCGCCCCAGGTCTCCCAGCCCAACGCCCTCTCGCAGGGGCAGACGGCCGTCGTGCCCAGGACCAATATCAAGGTCTCCGAGGACAAGGGGAATCTGGTCGTGATGCACATGGGTGTCAGTCTCGGCGATATCGCCCAGGCCCTCAACGCCATCGGCGCCACCCCCCGCGATCTGATCGCCATCTTCCAGGCGATCAAGGCCGCCGGCGCCCTGCACGCCAAACTCACGATTCTGTAAGGGAAACACGGATGGACTTCACGATCGATCCCAGTCTGATGCTGTCGCAGACGATGCACACGCCGAAGACTGAAAAAAAGGGGGACGCCAAGAACGACCCGGAAGCGCTGCGCAAGACCTGCCAGCAGTTCGAGGCGATCTTCATCCAGCAGATGTTCAAGGCGATGCGTGCCACCGTTCCCGACAGCGGCCTGCTCGACAAAGATCAGAGCCTCGGCTACTTTCAGGATCTCATGGATTTCCAGGTGTCCCAGCAGATGGCCACGCGGCAGGGCGTCGGGTTGGCCGATGCGATGTTCAGACAGCTGAATCCCGCAGAAAGGGGATTCGGACAAGCCAGACAAATAATCTGCAGAGTACCTACTCCTCATCCTGCCCATCTATGCCGGAAATCTCCCTCCCCTTCAAGGGGAGGGCGGGGGAGGGGATGGGCCATAGCCGTCTCGCAAGGCACTCCCCCATCCCCCACCTGACCTCCCCCTTGAAAGGGGAGGGAAATTCCCCGCCAAATTTTTTCCTAAAGAACTTTTATTCTCCCGCCGATAAGAAAGCCAAGAAAGGATTTATCCCTATTCCTTCCACGGCGCCGAGCATTGCGACGGCAAATTGAAAAAGGTGCGGATCATGAGCTTTAAAATCAACGGAGATCAGGGAGTCGGCCCCATCGGTGGCCTCAAGGGTACGCGGAAGGCTGATTCGGCTAAAAAGGCGAAGAGCGGCGGTCCCAAGGACACGGTGGAGTTCTCTGCCGCGCTGCAGGAGGCGAACCGGCCTCAGCAAGCCGCTTCCTCCGGCGACGTCGCCCGGCAGGAGAAGCTGCAGAGCCTCAAGGAGCAGATCGCCGATGGCTCCTATCGTCCCGATCTGACCAAGGTGGCCGCCAGCCTGGTGAAATTCATCGCCGAGGGGAAATAGCCATGGCCGCATCATCGTCTCTGCGCGAACAGTTGACCCGCCTGCACGAGGTGATCCTGCGTGAGCGCGAATGTGCCAAGGCCCTCTCCATGGAGGGGCTGCTGGCCGCTTCCAAAGAGAAGGAAGCGCTGCTGGCCGCGCTGACGCCGGCCGCAGAGCTCGATCCGGCAGACCGTCAGCTGGCCGCAACGGTTCGCAATGAAAACCGCCGCAACGCTTACCTCTTCTGGTCGACCCTAAACTGGGTGCGTGAATCGATGGCGTTTTTTGGCGCCAAAACGGCACCGACCTCCTACAGCGCCGCCGGTTCGATGATAAGCAGCCAGGCGGGGGGGCGACTCCTCTCGGGGAAGGTGTAGCATGGGCGGACTGCTGAGCGCACTTAATGCGGCGAAGACCAGCCTGACGACCAACCAGAAGGTGGTCGAGATCGCCGGTAACAACATCGCCAACGCCAACACGCCCGGCTATTCCCGGCAGAATGCCGTTCTGACGCCCTATCCGGCCCTGAACTTCAACGGCTTCTTCATCGGCGACGGGGTCAAGGTCAGCAGCGTTCAGCGCCAGCATGACGTCTTTATCGCCAACCAGCTTCTCGACAAGAATACGACACTGGGGGAGGAAAACGGCAAGTCCGAGCCGTTGAACGAACTGCAGCGCATTTTCGGTGTCAGCGACAACAATCTCGCCACCCAGATCGACAAATTTTTCGGCGCCTGGCAGCAGCTCAGCGCCAACCCGAGCGGCGAGGTGGAGCGCAGCCAGGTGCTTCAGCAGGGCGACCTGGTGGCCAAGGCGTTCCAGTCGAGCATCGCAGAGCCTCGATACGGTTCAGAAAAACATCAACACCACCCTCTCCTCCAAGATTGCCGATATCAACAGCCAGCTGCAAGCAGGTCGCCGACCTCAACCAGCGCATCGCCGGTGTCGAGACGGGCGGGCAGACCGACAATTCGGGCCGGGACGAGCGCGATCAGCTGCTGCAGAGTCTTTCCCAAAGTCTCGGCGTTCAGACCGTCGAAGAGAACAACGGCATGGTCGATGTCCAGCTGCCGAGCGGCCTGCCTCTCGTTTCGGGGAATTCGGCCCTTTCCCTCTCTGCTGATGTCAGCAGCAGCGATTCCAACAACCTGCAGCTTCAGCTCAATATGGGGAGATTCGAACCAATGAATCTCGGCGTCGACAAGGTCGGCGGCGAGTTCAAGGGGATGTTGGACGATGCGGGACAATCTGATTCCCGATCTGAAGGGGAAGCTGGACCAATTCGCCTACGATCTTGGCAATGCCGTCAATGATCAGCATAAAAATGGGAATACCGCTTGATGGCGCGCCAGCGAATCCTGCTGGCGATTTTTTTGCCGGGCTCGACCAGACCGATCCCCGACCGGTGCCGCCAGCCAGATCGGCGTGGCCTGACCGATCCCGCACAGGTGCCGCGGCTGGTAAAACTCCTGCATGCCTCGGGCGATAACACCAACGCCCTGGCGATCGCCGCGCTGGGGACGGCGAAAATGGCCAACGGCAATGAAGACACCTTCGACAGTTCTTACAGCAAGATGACCTCCCAGGTCGGTATCGAGGCCAGCCAGAACCAGCTCGCTCAGACAGGCGCCCAGGATGCCGTCACCCAGCTGCAGAACCTGCGCGACGGCCAGGACGGGGTTTCCATCGACCAGGAAATGATCAACCTGATTCAGTACCAGAAGGGATTTCAGGCCTCGGCCAAGTTTCTGACGACGGTCGACCAGATGATGGACTCCCTTCTCGCCTCGAAGTAATAAATGAGGAGTAACCTATGAGAGCCACCATGGGCACCATGTACCGCAGCCTCGCGGCCCAGATCAGCTCGGCGGGTTCGCGGATGCAGGACTTGCAGAATATCGCGGCTTCAGGAAAGAAGCTCAACAAGCCTTCCGACGACCCGGCCGCTATCGGCCCCGTTCTCGATACCCGCGCCCAGCTCCGGTCCAACGGCCGTTATCTGACCACCATGGGCACCGCCCAGGACCAGATGCAGACCCTCGACAGTTACATGGACAACGCCGAAAACATTCTCACCCATGTCAAAGAATTGGCTCTCAATTCGGTCAACGGCTCCCTGAGCGATGCCGACCAGAAAACTCTCGCTCAGCAGGTCGATGCTGCCAGGGATCAACTCTTCGACGTGGCCAATACCCAAGGTCGACGGGAAATATATTTTTTCCGGATATAAGGAAGGTTCCCCTCCGTTTGAAACGAATACGGCCGCTGACGGGACCGTTACTTGCGATTATCAGGGCGGCACGACCCCTAAAGAATGTGGAAATATCCCCTGGTGAAAGAATTCAGGTTGGGCTCACCGGATGACCAGGTTTTTAAAGGGACCACCGATGGGTCGAACATGTTTGATATGCTTACCCAGCTATCCAAGGACATGAGTGACGGAAATCTTTCGAATGTACAATCTGCCCTCGACAGTATCGATCAGGTTTCAGATCAGGTTCGGATGTCGAGAGGCAAAATCGGCAACAACGCCGCCCTGGTGCAGACCAGCATGGACCAGATGCAGGGAACCCAGACCGATCTGCAGGCGACCCTCTCCGCTATCAGGACGCCGACATGGTTCAGGTGCTGACCGACCTGACCCAGCAGCAGACCGCCTATCAGGCCGCGCTGAAAGTGACTGCTCAGGTGTCGCAGCTCTCGATTCTGGACTATATGTGAGGAACGCGAGGCGCGGTTTGCGGGACGCGGAAAGATAAAAGAAAAGCCTCAACGCGGAGATCGCGGAGGGGTAGGGCGAGGTCACAAAGAAAAAGCAGACCGGCTTTAACGCGGAGCCGCAGAGGACCCTATTTCCGGATTTCTTTGCCTTATTCTCCGCGTCTCGGCGTCTTGAGAGAGCAAAGCGAACGGGCGTTAAAACAAAAGAGGTTTTTCTCCGCGACCTCTGCGTTAAAGCTTTAACGATTCACCGCTTCCCAGGAAAGGAAGCGCCACCACAGCCAGGGAGGGCGACACCATGCTGGTACTGACCAGAAAACCCGGTGAGGGAATCGTCATCGGGGACGACATCAAGATCGTCATTGTCGAAGCCAAGGGGGGCGCCATCCGCGTCGGGATCGACGCTCCCCCTCATAAAAAGATTTACCGGCAGGAGATCTACGACCGCATCTGCCAGGAGAACAAGGAGGCCACCCAATGGAAACTAGCGGATCTCAGTGCCTTAAGCGCGACGTTGAAGGACCGAAAGAACCGATGAAGAAAAAGATCGTTACCCGCTTCGGCGAGATCGAGTACGACCCCGAGAACCTGCTGCATTTTCCTGAGGGGCTGATCGGTTTCGAGGATCTGCACGATTTTATCGTCATGCCCAACGAGAAGGAGGGGCCGCTTTTCTGGATTCAGAGCGTCGACGATGCGGGCATCGCTTTTGTGCTGACCGATCCGACCAACTTCTTTCGATTACCGCGTGCTGCCCGATCGCAACGAGCGGAAGAAGTTGGGGATTCAGGAGGATGACGAGGTCTTCGTGCTGACGGTGGTGACCGTGCCGCCCGATCGGAAGATTACCCTGAATCTGGCGGCGCCGATTCTTTTTGCGCCGAAGAGCAACCGGGCGTTGCAGGTGATTTTGGAAAACACCAGCTTCGATGCGCGCACGCCGTTGCCGCAGGTGGGGGAGAATCGGTAACCTCCTATGGCGCAAACGGTCCCAATCGATACCCTCTTGACCAATACGGGTCGAGGGCGCGAGCGACCTTTTCTGGAAGGCAACCTCGCCATAGTGAAGGAGCGCTGGCCGAAACATTTCGAAACCATCTCCAGCGCCGAAGACCCGACTGACGTCGCCTGGTCGCAAAACACGCCCCAGTCGACTCTGGTGATCGACGGCATCCATCTCAGCAGTGGGTATGATCAAGAAAAAGAGGCCCAGCTTCAGGCTTCCCTGATCCCCGAAGAGAGCGAAACGGTTTGGGTCTATGGTATGGGCGTCGGCGATCTCCCTCGGGCTCTTTTGCGTCGTCAACAGCTAAATTCCCTCTTCGTAACGCTGCTGAATCCCTCGGTAGCTCACGCGGTCTTTGCATGTTTCGATCAACGAGACTGGCTTGCCGACCCCCGCGTGGAACTCGACCTCGTTAGCGAGAGCGACATTCGCGTCCCTTTTGCCGCCGTTCCTTCCTGCCTGCAGTTGGCCGACGAGAATTCTGCACGGCTTCGTGATCTCGTTTTTCTTGAACTCGCTACGCCTTTCTTGCATGAAAAGCACAGCTTGGAAAACCCTGCCATTGAAAAACGAATTGAGAGGAATACGCGTTTCGTCGCGGTCGACTGAGGATGTCGCCTCTCTTTTTCAGGCGAAACGCGGCACCACTATTTTTGTGGCGGCGGCAGGCCCTTCCTTGAGCGACAATATCGAGTGGCTTCGTAGCCATCGACACGGCTCCCCCCTTGTTGCCGTCAACTCGGCGCTCAAGCCACTGGCCCAGGCGGGAATTTATCCAGACGTGGTCGTCGTCGATAGACTGACGATCTGAAGATCCTCTCCTGCTTTGAGGGATTTGATCTTTCGCCTTCTGTCGGGACCTCTCTCGTATATTTTCCCCGGGTGCCCGCGGAGGTTCTCGAACTCTGGCCCGGTCCGCGGCTGGCGGCCTATGCCGATCATGCGAGCTATCGGCAAATCGCATCGGAATATCCGAAGGGAAAGCTTTTCGCGGCGGAAGCGTCCTGCACTCGGCGGTCGATCTGGCGGTGCAGATGGGCGCCGCCGAAGTCGTTTCTGCTCGGCGCCGATCTGGCCTGCCCCGATGGTCGCCGCTACGCCCGAGGTGCCGGCTGGGACGAGGCAACCGTACAGACCAGATCGCATTGGGTTCTGGATGGCTATGGCCGGCGCGTCGATACCACCGCCAGCCTGCGGGGGTATCTGAGGGATCTGGAAACGCTATATCGCCAACCATCAGGGGGTTAAATTTATTAATACGAGCCGGAAGGGCGCCTTGATTCAAGGGACTGTTTTCCCGGCTGAGGGGAGCATTAACATGTCAGGTCAAGCCAGGATTCAAGCCGACATCGTTGCTGTCGGCAATGCCTTTCGCTTGGGGATGGAGGGGATGGCAAAATGAAAGATTGACCGCCCTGATAGATGGTCTTGGCCCCTGGCTACAAAATGCCCCGTCAGCTGTGATTGAAAATACTCAACCCTCTATTGGGAGAGGCTTTTGGAGCCTTGGCCCGAAAGGATTATCTGCGCGTAGCGGATCTTTTTGAATACGAAATAGGCCCACTTTTTGTTCGGCAAATAAAGGGGGAGATTGAAAAAAGACAAATTAACCCTAAAGCCTGGCCAAGGGGGAGCCGATAAGAGAACCTAACCGGGAAATTTCCGGGAAAGGAGGTCGCAAGGATAAACATACCAATCCCGGCTGCAACCGCAAGACAACCGTTCAACCACCCAAAGGGCACGGAAGCCCGCTAACCACACACATTTCAAGGAGGAACACACCATGGCACTGACTATCAACACTAACATCATGTCGCTGAACGCCCAGCGCAACCTGAACAAATCCCAGTCTTCACTGGCCAAATCGATGGAGCGCCTCTCTTCGGGTCTGCGCATCAACAGCGCCAAGGACGACGCGGCCGGTCTCGCCATCTCCGACCGCATGACGTCCCAGATCAACGGCCTCAACCAGGCATCCCGCAATGCCAACGACGGTATCTCGATGGCTCAGACGGCGGAAGGAGCTCTGCAGGAGAGCACCAACATTCTGCAGCGTATGCGCGAGCTGTCCGTGCAGTCGGCGAACGCACCAATACCAGCTCTGACCGTACTTCCATGCAGGCCGAGGTAAGTCAGCTCACGGACCAGCTGACCGCATTGCAAATACGACCCAGTTCAACGGCAAAACATTGCTGGATGGGTCCAGTTGAGCAATGTCACCTTCCAAGTAGGCGCAAACAAAGGCCAGACCATTTCCTTCAGTATTGATGGCGCCACTGCCGGCGATCTGGGGGTCGGGGGCGTAGCTTCGGCCATTAATCAGGCTTCTGGTACTACAGCGTATACTGCGCTTGACGGTGATTCCACTGTATGGCTATCTGAAAGTCAATGGCCAGCAACGTATGGGCAACTCGTTGACGATGGTGATTCCTACTGTAGGAGGGTCAGGCTGACGCTTCTGCTCTTTCCGTGGCTAACGCCATCAATGCTGTCAGTCCTCGGACAGGGAGTAACAGCGACTGCCAGAAGGACTACGGCTGACTTCTGGTACTGTTTCTGCCTGCTAACGGCCCTTAGTGATACGATCTTATGTCAATGGCGTGAATATTGAGCGTCGGTGCTACTTTTGGCGCTAAAGACGGTGCGGCCACGACGGTAACGCTATCAATGGCGTAAGTGACCAAACTGGAGTCATCTGCTGCATTTGGCAAGTGAAGGTACGACTCATACCCTAACAGCCGCCGACGGTCGGAACATCGACATGACAAGCTGATGCGGTGCCACAGTTACTACTACGGTAGGCTGTTGTGCGGTCATCGGAAGCTACAGATGTGTAGGCGGAACGGCTGTTACTACCTACGGTCAAGTCATCCCTTAACAGTTGGTAGCAGACAATACCATTGGTTAACGGTTGATGCTCCCACCTATGGGTGACATAATGCTACTGGCTGACGTGACCTATAAAAGCTTATGGTCCATTAGCTTGATATCTGCAGTGTCAACAGGGTGAACGCGATTTCACTCGATAGACGATCGCGCTCTCCACGGTCGACAACATCCGTGGCAGCTCTCGGCGCGGTGCAGAACCGCTTCGAGTCGACCATCTCCAATCTGCAGAACGTCTCCGAGAACCTCTCCTCGGCCCGCAGCCGGATCCTCGATGCGGACATCGCCCAGGAGACCTCGAACATGACCAAGCAGAACATCCTGCAGCAGGCGGGCGTCTCGATCCTGGCCCAGGCCAACCAGGCGCCGCAGCTGGCCCTTTCCCTCCTCCGTTAAGGCGGGAGTGCAGTGTAATGCGGGGGCCGGGTTTCCCGGCCCCCTTTTTACCAACTGAGAGGAGGAGGAGATGAAAGTCGATACCACATCTCTGGCCGGCGCGAGCTTGACAAAAATGGAGACCTCGGCCGATACGGTCGATGCCGGCCGCAAAAAGGCGCAGGACGGTCTTTCGACGTCGACGGACCAGCAGGGCTCGGCCAAAAGCGTGCCCCCCGAGGAGATCCTCGACAAGATCAAGGCCCTTACCGAGGATGGCTCCTACAGCGTGCGCTTCGAGAAGGACCAGAAAACCGACAAGCTGGTCATCCGGGTGGTCGATTCGAAAAGCGGCGACCTGATCCGCCAGATCCCGCCCGAGGACGTGCTCGAACTGTCGCAGAGCCTCGAGAAGCTGCAGGGGAATCTGGTCAACGCCACGGGGTGAGACAGGCGCCAGCCGGGGCCTTTAAGAGATTTTTCCCTTCCCCTTCAAGGGGAAGGTCAGGATGGGGATGGGCCGCTTGAGATGGCCATTTTGCGGCAAACCCAACCCCATCCCCACCCCGGCCCTCCCCTTGTAGGGGAGGGTGATAGGGAAGGTACGCCCGGAAATCTAATCCCTGGGTGCAGCGTCAACCCTTGTGAAACGGCAAAGGAGAAGGTTATGTCGACCATATCCTTCGGCGGCCTGGCGACGGGCCTGGATACCAACAGCCTGATCAGCCAGCTCATGAAGGCCGAACAGCAGCCTCTGATCAACCTGCAGCAACAGGAAGCGACCCAACAAAGTCGGCTGTCGGCGCTGGGGAGTTTCAACAGCAAGCTGACGAGTTTTCTGCAGAATATCCAGGATCTCGATTCCGCCAGCGGCCTGCAGCCGAAAACGGCGACGCCGAGCGCGCAGGGGTATTTCTACCGCCACCGCCGACCAGCGACGCCTTGTCCGGCAGCTACCAGGTGGAGGTCGTCGATCTGGCCCAGGTCGATAAAGAGGTGAGCCAGGGCTACGCCGACAAGACGGCCCCGAACTTTGCCACCGGGAACCTCTCTCTTACCGTTGGCAGTGCCTCGCCGGTCGACATCGCCATCGATTCGACGAACAATTCCCTTGAAGGGGTCATGAATGCCATCAACGGCGCCGATGCCGGGGTGACCGCCTCGATCATCAACGACGGCACCAACGCACCCTATCGACTGGTGCTGACCGGCAGCGACCCATCTGCTGCCGTGTCCTTGACCTCCTCCCAGCCGGATTTCAATGGCGATATTGCGGCCTCCCTCTCCGCTGGCGGGTATGCCGACCAGAACGCCCAGCTCTTCGGCGGCGGTACGATTACCCTTTCCACGGGGGATGTCATTACCCTCGGCGGAACAAACAATTCTCTTACGGATATTGCGACTGCCATCAACGACCAGCAGGCGACGACCGGGGTCGGCGCCAGCGTCGACAGCGACGGCAACGGCGGATAGAAGCTGACCCTGACCGGCGGGAGCATTAACAGCACAGCCCTGACCGGCGGCACGGGTTTGCCAACCCATCCTTTACCCAGACCCAGCCAGCCCAGCAGTCCCATATCCGGGTGGACGGCATCGATATCTACGGCAACAGCAACTCCCTCAGCGAGGCCATCCCCGGGGTCAGCCTCGACCTCACCAAGGCAGAGCCGGGGACGAAAACCACCCTGACGGTGGCGACGGACGAGGCGGCGATCAAGAAGAAGATCCAAGGTTTCGTTTCTGGCTATAACGGCTGTCGTCTCCTTTGTCACCAGCCAGTCGGTCATCGACGGCAGTTCCGCCGGTATCCTCGACGGGGATTCGGGGGTCAATCCATCAAGCGCCACCTGCAGAACATGCTGACCTCCGTCGTGGGCGACAGCGGGAGCCTGCAGACGATGTCGCAACTCGGCATCGAGACCCAGAAAGACGGCACCCTGCAGATTAACGATGCGACCCTGACCAAGGCGATCGAGACCAACCCCGGGGATGTTGCCAAACTGCTCGCCGGCGAGAACGGAGTGAAGGGGATCGCCACCCAGTTCAAAGACTACCTTGACAACATCACCAATTCGGTGGACGGCTTCTACGTGGGGCGCAAAAATACCATCAATGATCGCATCAAGGAGATCGACAACAGCATCAACCAAATGAATGTGCGTCTGGCGCAAAAAAAACAAAACCTTGAAAAACAGTTCAATTCTCTGGAAACCCTGGTTAGCAGCATGAATTCCCAGAGCAATTACCTGACCCAGCAATTAGCCAATATGCCCAGCCTGGGAGGAGGTAAAAACTGATCATGAACGCCTACTATAACCAATACCAGAACAACATGGTGACCACCGCCTCCCCGGAACAACTTCTTGGTCATGCTCTACGACGGCGCCATCCGCTTCGCGCGCCAAGCCAAAGAGGCGATGGCCGCCGGCGAAAAGACTCGGCAGCGCGAAAAGATCAGCCAGACCCTCGCCATCGTAACCGAATTCTCCAACACCCTCGACCGCCAGATCGGCGGGGAGATCGCCGAGAACCTCGACGCGCTGTACCACTACATGACCCAGGAGCTGATCCAGGCGAACCTCAAGAGCGATCCGGAAAAGCTCGAAGTGGTGGCCGGCCTCTTGAGTGACCTGCGCGAGACCTGGGTGCAGGCGATCGAGATCGTGCGGCAGGAGGCGCAGCCGGAAAACGCCGCGCCGCCGGAACAGAACACCGCTACCCTCACCGCGACCTTGTAGGGCGGCCATGAACGAGATGGAGATCTCGCTTAAACCAGATCGATCGAGCGCTACCGGGCGATGTTGGAATTTCTGGAAGGGGACGGCAGCGCAGAAGATGAACTACCCGCCGACGGTCCTCGCCATCGCCCGCCGCCTGGAGGAGTTCCAGGCGCAGATCGAGAGGGCCGATCAGGAATTGGCGGCATTCCCTGAAGCCGCCACCCACCCCCTGCAGCGGGAGCGCCGGGCACTGATGGAGCAGATCGAGCGGCAGAACCGTTTGATTTTTCCCAAGCTTGCGGCTATGATGGCGGTCATCAGGGCAGAGCTTTCCCAGTTAAAGGAAAGTCAGAACGCCCTGACCGGGTATCGGAGCCGAGGGGATGCGCGGGGAGGGAGGATCAACAACGCCTGTTGATTCCCACCCCTTGACCCCTTTCATGTTTTGCATATATGCATATACTTTAAGCGTCTGACGTACGGGTTTTCATGTCCAATCTCGAGTTTATCGAGGATCATCGAGTTGTCCGCATTCTTCTTCCGCTCAAAGGCAGCTCGCCTGTGCCGCGGGATTGTGTGGCTATTGCCACCTCGCACCCTTTTTTCGAGGCAGTTTTTTTGTCGGGGCAGCTTCCCGTGGACAACCTGGACAAGGAGGGGAAATACCAGGTCACATTTTTCGCCGAGGGGCGCAATCATCTGATCAATGCGGTTCTTGACGGCATCGTCGATGAAAGCCGCCTGCGGTTGAAGACGACTGAAATCGTCACTCCGGGGCAGAAACGGGAAAATTTCCGGGTTGATGCCGACCTCTCCCTGATCTACCGAAGGGCGCAGAAAGAAGGCGAGGAGCAGTCGATCAGCTCCCGCATGAATATCAGCGGGGGCGGGGTCTGGTTCCCGGTGCGGGAAAAGCTGGTACTCAAAGAGAGTCTCGACCTCGAACTCGTCCTCGATCCGGAGGCGGAAATTGTGGTCCCCGCCGTCGGCGAGGTGGTCCGGCTGACCGAAGTCCGTAAGGAGCTGAAGGGGGTCGGCATCAAGTTCGTTGAAATTTCGTCCAAGGATCGGGACCGGATTATCGCCTTCTGCTTTGCCGAGCAGCGAAAACAGCTGCGGGATCGGGTGCGCGTTATCGATTTTGATTAGAGGGGCCAACGCGAACAGGGGGTAGACGATGCTGTCGGAGAAAACCAGAGGAGTTCTGGCCGATCACACCATCATCCGGGTCTACCCGCCCCTTGGGGAAAAGCGGGCCCGCCCCCTGGAAGGGGTTGTCAAGCTGCTCTCCACCTCGCTGCTGGAGGTCTTCTTTCCCCCGGAAACATTGCCGAAAGAGGATTTCGATCCCGACGGTATCTGGGAAGTCTCCTGGGAGCAAGGGGAGATCATCCTCTCTGCCAAAGCCCGCCTCGACCGGCAGCTCGATGACCATCGGGTGCGCCTGGAAATCACCGAAATTTTCTTTCAGCACTCAACGCGCCGACTCTTCCGGGTCGACGCGGGGGTCTATCTTCAATACTGGCCCGCCGACCTGGGCGTCCATCCCGATCGTCCCCCCGTCCGGAAAAAAGTCAATATCAGCGGCTGCGGCCTGCGCTTCGAGGCCGCCGAACCGCTGGCGGCGGATCGCCAGCTGGCCTTGGAGGTTACCTTGCCGGGGGCGACTCTGGAGATGGTGCGCTGCCTTGGGCGGGTGGTGCGCTCGAGCCCCAGGGAAAACGGCACCTACGAGATCGCCATGGAAATGGTGCAGATTCCCCGCAAGGATCTCGACAAGATCATGACCTTCTGCATGACGGAGCAGTTCAAAAAGATGCACGCCAAGGTGAAGGGAATGGCCGCCATTCTCAGCCCGTCGCTGGAAAAACTTCACCCCCACGAGATTCCCGAAGACGAGATCGACGCTCCCTGAATTCCCCCAAAAAGCAGGGCAGGCACGAAACAGGGCAGGCGCAAGACCTGCCCCTACGGTATTTCCGGGTGCACATCACTCTCCCTCCCCTTCAAGGGGAGGGCCGGGGTGGGGATGGGTGACGTGGTTCACCGAGCCATCCCAGCCCCCTCCTGACCTCCCCCTTGAAGGGGGAGGGAATACCCTATATTTTCGTTGGTTGGAAAAGTTTACGCGTTTGCCGCGGCAACCATGGCGTCGAAGACGAAGGGGTTGGCGGGGAAGTGCTTGGCCGGCTCCTGGAAGCCGGTGCGGTTGCGCCGGCGTTTTTCGCCGCATAGAGGGCCTTGTCGGCTTCGCGGACGAGAGCCTCGGGGGTGATGGCCGTAGCGCCCATGGAGGAGCCAAGGCCGATACTGGCGGTGACGGAGAAGCCGAGGGAGAGGCGGGCGATTTTTTTGCGGATCCGCTCCGCAACGGCATAGGCGTGGCTCGGCGGGGTTTCAGGCAGGACGATGGCGAATTCTTCTCCGCCGTAACGGCAGACGGTGTCGGATTTGCGGAGCTCCTTCTCCATCACCTGGGCCACCTTTTTCAGGGTCTGGTCGCCGCTGGGATGGCCGTAGGTGTCGTTGATCCTCTTGAAATGGTCAAGATCGAGAAGGAGAATGGAGAGGGGCCGGCCCGTGCGCCGACAGCGCGCCGTTTCCTGTTCGAGAACCGAGTCGAAATAGGCCCGATTGAAAACGTTCGTCAGGCCGTCCGTCAGAGCCATCCGGGCAAGACGGGCCTGGGAGCGGCGCAGGTAATCGATGCGCTCCTTGGTCTTCAGATAGATGCGGAAGCGGACCCGCACTTCTTTGGCGGGAGTGTTGTAGGGGAGGCAATCGCTGGCGCCCCGTTCCAGCCCCTGGAGTTTCAGCTCGGAGTTTTCCTCCGGCGTGAACAGGACCATCGGCAGATCGAACCACTCGTCACTTGTTTGCAGTGAATCGAGAAGGGAGAAGATCTCCTGCCGATTGGCGGTGCTCAGGTCGCAGCAGATCAGCTGGGCGCCATGGCGCTTTAGCCGGGCCTCGGCCTCTTTTCGGTTCTGGGCAAAAACGACCTGCTCGAACAGTTGCGACGTGTGCAGAATATCGGCAACGGCGTTGCGCCCGGTGAGAGAATTTCCGACGACCAGAGCAGTGCATTGCATAGCATGTTTCCTTTGGGACGAGGTTTGCTGTTGTTTGCCGTTATTTCCTTTATCGGCATTTTGGATGGGGGAGTTTAGGGAGAAAGTCGCCTTTTCCCCTCCTGAAAACAAATGATTTTTCGAGGGCCCTTCAGACTAAAGATTTGCCTGTTGACTGCCGACAAGAAGAACTATGAATATTATAAATCCCCTGGGTGCAATGAACGCCCCGGCCCCCGTGACGGTGGCGCAGGTTTCGCGCGAAGGGCGGGAGCATCACTTGCGTCCCTACCAGATCGTGCACGGCTCGGTCGCCGAGGGGGGGCAGGAGCGGGTTTTGCTCGATCTGGGCCAGCGGCAGCTCTGGGCTGAGACGAAAACCCCCCTCAAGACCGGGCAGCACCTCACCCTGCAGGTGGTCGCGACCTCCCCCCGCCTCGAGATGCGCCTGGTGGACGATCTTCTGGCCGAGCGTCTGGGCGGCTTTCTGCACCTGCTGGGCGAGCACTGGAACATCAAGCCGGCCCTGCAGGCGCTGAGCGAAGAGGACGCGATTTTCGGCCAATTAAGCATCGGAGCACAGAACGCCTTGACCGCCTTATTGGAGCTGCAGCAGCAGCCCGCCGCACTGTTCGACGGCTTGATGCTCAAGGCCTTTCTGCGGCGACTCGGCCTGAATCTTGAGAGTCGGCTGGGCGGCGGGGAGGACGACGGGGATGTTGCTGCCACCCTGAAGGGGGCCCTTCTCGAAATTCATCATCTGAAAACCCACGGCGACAGCGCCGCCGGCAAGGCGGCCGAGCGCCTGCTCAAGAACCTCGAGTCGTTTCAGCTCTGCCAGGTGCGCCTCGGCCAGCAGGGGGCCCTGCTTTTGCCGCTGCCGCTGCCCTTTCTGGACCAGGGCTATCTGGTGATCGAGGAGGGGCAATCCGGGGCCGAAGGGGAAGAGAGGGGCGCGGCGCGATTTTCCCTTCACCTTTCGCTGAAGTCTCTGGGAGATCTGCGGGTCGACTTCCTGCATGAATCCCAGGGATTGTACGTCCGCTTCGTCTGCGATTCGCAGGAAAAAATCGATTTTATCTCGCCCTTTCTGGAAGAGCTGAAGATGGCGCTGACGGCCTTTCCCCTCAAGAGCGTGACTTTTGCCACCGACGTCGAGGACCCCGCCAAAACCCTTTTGCGGAAAATTCTGCCGGAGGGGGATGCCATGCTGGATACCCGGGTGTGATGGCATCGCCATCCCATGAGTTTTTGCGAGAGCGTCGAGTGTAGCGATGAACGAAAAACCGGTTGAGAAAGCCGTAGCCCTGCTTTATGATGGACAACGCCGCGACGCACCGCAGGTGGTCGCCGGCGGCAAGGGCGAAGTGGCTTCCCGCATTATGGAGGTCGCCCGCAAAGCGGGGGTGCAGATCGTCGAGGATGCGGACCTGGTGGAGATCCTCTCCCGGGTTCCGCTCGGCAACGAAATTCCCCCCGAGGTCTATCAAGCCGTCGCCGAAGTGCTGGCGTTCGTCTATCGAATAAACGGCCGATATCGGGAAAAAACCTCCGCGGCAGGGGAGCCGGGCGCGAACGCCGATTCCGCCGGCTAAGGGGTTTCCCGGCAGGAGTTACAAAAGCGTATGGGACGTAAGGAACCCGGGTTTCCAGGGCCGGACGATTCGCGGCCGGTAACGGCCCCGGACGGCCGGTTTTATCCCGTTCCTCTGGAAAATCTGCTGACCGAGTGGCATGCTCCCTGCGACCTTTTCCGACGCATGGGCCCGGAAGAGTATGTTTTTTTTGCCGGCAAAGGCGTTTCTTTTTCACGGGAAATCAAAGAAGGCCTGGTCGCCAACGGGGTTCTTCATCTGTATATTCGCGATGAAGAGGCCTGCCTCTATTTCGACTACCTCAGGGACGTTCTCGGCACCCTGGTCCGCGATCCCCACACCGATTCCAGGAAAAAGGCGGCTCTGGTCTATTCGGCCTGCCAGGAAATTCTGAAAAAGGTCTTTCAGGATCCCCGCGCCTCCTTTATCAATCAGGCTCACGAGCTCATCGGTCCGACAGTGGATCTCATCGTTTCTGACGACTGGGCTCTGCGGGGCCTCATCCAATTGACCGCCCACGATCATCGCACCTACGTGCACTCGACCAACGTCGGGATTTTCAGTGTCGCCCTGGCCCGGATTCTCTATGGGAACGATGCGGCACACGACATGGGTAAGCTCGGCGTCGGCTTTTTCCTCCATGATCTCGGCAAGTGCCGGATTCCGCTGGACGTGCTGAACAAGCCCGGGGCCTTGTCCCCCGAGGAGCGGGAGATCGTGAATCTTCATCCGGAGGACGGGCACCGCATCCTCGCGGAGGGGGGCTTTCTCACCGATGAGGCCCGGATCATCGTTTTGCAGCATCACGAGCGCGAGGACGGCCAGGGGTATCCCGCGGGGTTGGTGAACGACCGGATTCATCCCTATGCCCGGATCTGTCGGCTGGCGGATGTGTACGAAGCGCTGACCTCGGATCGCCCCTATCACACCCGTCACACCACTTTTGAAGCGCTCAAGCTGATGAAGCAGAAGCTCATGGTCGATATGCCCACGGAGTTGATGGATCATTTTATCCGGCTCTTCATGCCCTGAAAAGACCTCCCCCCTTGAGGTGTGAGGAGAATTATCCAGGCAAGGACAGGCAACTATGACGGAAAAGGACAGCCTCGACCCGGAAAACTGGCAGACGTTTCGGGAGCAGGGGCACCGGATGCTCGACGATATCTTCGACTACCTCGAACATATCCGCGAGCGTCCGGTCTGGCAGCCGATTCCGGAAGAGGTGCGCGATCTGTTTCGCCGGCCGCTTCCCGAGGGGCCAACCGACCTCTCGGCGGTTCATGAGACATTTATGGAGAAGGTTCTGCCTTATGCCGTCGGCAATGCCCACCCCGGTTTCATGGGATGGGTGCACGGCGGCGGCACGCCCGTCGGTCTGGTGGCCGAGATGCTGGCCGCCGGCCTTAATGCCAACCTGGGGGGACGCGACCAGATTCCGGTCGAGGTGGAGCGCCAGCTGGCGCGATGGGCCGCCAAACTGTTCGGTTTTCCGCCTGAGGCCAGCGGCCTGTTCGTGACCGGAACCTCCATGGCCAATCTGATCGCCCTGCTCGTGGCGCGAAGGTCGGCCCTCGGTCCCGAGGTGCGACGAAAGGGACTCGCCGGTCAGGAAAAGCGCCTGACTGCCTATACGTCGGCCGGCGCCCACGGCTGCATCGCGCAGGCCATGGATCTCAGCGGATTGGGAAGCGAGGCGCTGCGGCTCATCCCGATGAATGACCGCTACCAGCTCGACCTGGCGGCCCTGGAAGAGGCGATTCAGGCCGATCGCCGCGCCGGCTTGACGCCCTTTCTCATTGTCGGCACCGCCGGCACGGTCGATGTCGGGGCCATCGACGATCTCGCGGCCATGGCGGAGTTGGCCACGCGCGAGGGGCTCTGGTTTCATGTCGACGGGGCCTACGGCGCGCTCGGCATGCTGGCGCCCGGGATAGCGCCACGGCTCGCCGGGATCGCGCTGGCGGATTCGCTGGCCTTCGATTTTCACAAATGGGGCCAAGTTCCCTACGATGCCGGGTTTATCCTGGTGCGGGACGGCTCCCTGCATCTGAGCACCTTCGCCTCGCCTGCCGCCTACCTGCGCCGTGAAACCCGCGGCCTCGCCGCGGGCTCCCCCTGGCCCTGCGATTTCGGCCCGGATCTCTCCCGTGGCTTCCGGGCGCTCAAGACCTGGTTCACCCTTCAGGTCTACGGTACCGAGCGGCTCGGCGGGATGATCGCCCGCACCTGCGAGCTGGCCCGCCGGCTGGGAGAGCAGATCGAAGCCGAACCACGCCTGGAGCTGATGGCTCCGGTCTTCTTGAACATCGTCTGCTTCCGCTTTCGCTGCGAGGACGCCGATCGGGTCAACGCCGAAATCGTGGCCGACCTGCACGAGTCGGGGATCGCCGCCCCCTCGACGACCACCCTCGGCGAGCGCCTCGCCATCCGGGCGGCCATCGTCAATCACCGCACCGGCGAGAGTGACCTGGTGGACCTGCGCGAGGCGGTCATACGCTTGGGCAGAGCGCGGACCGGACAATGATGGCGTCGCAAAAAGTCCGTCCTACGGCGTTACGGCGCTTTTTCAGGAGCTCGACATACCTGATGTATGCCTTCACCCCTGAAAAACCACCAGGCCTTGTAGGCCGAAATTTTTGCTTAGCCATCCCCTGAGTTTTTGCGAGAGCATCGGACAATGAAATGAAAAAAATCAGCCTTAACGCCCGTTCGCTTCGCTCACTCAAGGCGCCGAGACGCAGAGGATAAGACACAAAAAGAAATTAGTAATGAGGTTCTCTCTGCGTCTCCGCGCCTCCGCGTTAAAGGCGGCTTCGATTTTCATCGTCTGCGGGTGGGCCGCAGGCCCATTTATAACTGATTGTAGGATTTCTCCATGACCAATGACCCCACCACCCCAAATAAGGAGCCGCTCATCGGCCTTCCCACCCTGATGCGCATGGCTCTGGCCGGCGAAGATCTCAAGTCCCTCGGCATGCACCTGCTCGAGCGGGCCCAGAAGGACCCCGGCGACGCCAACGCCCTGATGGACCTCTCGACGGTGGTGCAGCTCAGCGGCGATCCCGAGACCGCTCGCAATCTGCAGGCCGAGGCCCTCAAAATCCGCCAGCTTTACTGCCTTCCGGCTGCCGGGAAACCGGCGAGCCTGCGGCTGCTGGCGATCATGGGGCCGGGGGACCTGAACGCCAATACGCCCCTGGAGTTTCTGGTGGAGGGCTCGGACGTCTCTCTTGAGATGCTCTATGTCACCGCCGAACTGACTTTCCCTGCGCGGGTGCCCGCGCACGATGTGCTGTTCGTCGCCACGGGCGAATCGGACGCCAACCAGTCTCTGCTGGAGAGAATCGGCACCGATCTGCAGGGATGGCCCAAGCCGGTTCTCAACCGCCCCGAGCGGATCGTCCGCCTGTCGCGAGACGGCGTCTGGGATCTTTTGCACTCGGCACCCGGCGTGGCGATTCCCGTTTCCGCCCGCATCGACCGCGAGGCGCTGGAGCGGCTTGGCCGCGGGGAGAGGTCCCCTGCCGAGCTGCTCGACGGCGGCGATTTCCCGCTGATCGTGCGGCCGACCGGCTCCCATGCGGGCAAAGGGCTGGCCCGACTCGACGATGCTGCGGCGGTGGCCGACTACCTGGCGACGGTCGCGGAGGAGAGTTTTTACCTTTCGCCCTTCGTCGATTATCGGGGAGGCGACGGGCTGTTCCGCAAATACCGGGTTGCCCTGATCGACGGTCGCCCCTTTGCCGTCCACATGGCCATCTCAGAAAACTGGATGATTCACTACCTGAATGCGGGGATGCGCGAAAGCGCCAAAAAGCGGGCCGAGGAGGAACGCTTTATGGCGGAGTTCGACGACGATTTTGCCCGCCGACATGCCGCGGCCCTGCGGACCATCAACGAGCGCTTCGGCCTCGATTATCTGGCCATCGACTGTGCCGAGACGGCCGCCGGGGACCTGCTGATTTTCGAAGTGGACAGCTCGATGGTCGTGCACGCCATGGACCCGGTTGAGCTCTTCCCCTACAAACAGCCGCAGATGCGCAAGGTCTTCCACGCTTTTCGCGAGCTGCTCGCCAAAGCGGTAGCGTCGCGGAGGATTACCGAGAGAAATGCAGGTCGGTGAATTGAAACGCATGGCGACTTCCCTGAAAGGGACGGAAAGGGCGGGGGCGCTTCCTCTGCTCCCTGCCACGGAGCAGCTGCTGGTCGCGGGGGGCGATGTGCGCATCGCCCTTTCTTCCGGCGCCGGAGTAAACAAGTACGGCTGCACCCCCTTTCCGGATGGGCAGTTGGCGGCCTTCGGGTCGGCGACCGCTTCGGTCGTCTCCGAGGCGGGTTTTGGCGCTGCGGACCGGCTGCGCCGCCATCTGCTCGGCGCTCTCGAAAACGCCTCCTGCGGGGACGTGTATGCCGCCGAGCTCGAACGGATACGGGGAGAGCTCCTCAGCCTCTGCGGCCTCGGCCACGCTGCCGAGGTCGACGTCGTTTTCGCCGCCTCGGGGACGGACATTCATCTGCTCGCCTCCCAGCTGGTCGCCGAAGCGGGGGAGGAGCGAGTCCTGGCCGTGATGGTCGAGGAGGGCGAAACCGGCAGCGGCGTGCCGGCAGCCACGGTGGGCCGTCATTTCAGTTCTCGCTCGGCGCTGGGAGGAAGGGTTCGCGAGGGAGAGCTTATTTCCGCACGAGACACCCTGGAGGGAGCCGCCGTGGCGCTGCGGGAGGCCGACGGGAGCTTGCGCTCGCCTGCGGTCGTCGATGGAGAATTCGCGGCCTTGGTGAGCGAGGCCGCCGAGGGGGGGCGGCCGGTTCTGCTCATCCCGGCCGATCTCAGCAAGACCGGCTGCCTGGCGCCGAGTCCCGAGCTGGCCTCGGCCCTGCAGCGTCGCTATCCGGAGAGGGTCGCCGTACTCGTCGATGCCTGCCAGTTCCGGCTCTCTCCGGCGACCTTGCGTGCATATCTGCAAAAAGGCTTCATGGTGGCCGTCACGGGCTCCAAATTTTTGACGGGGCCGAGCTTTTCCGGAGCGCTGCTGATCCCGGCGGCATTGGCGCGGCGGTGGCGCGAGAGTGCCCGTCTGGCTCCTTTGCGGTCCTATTCCGCCAGGGGAGACTGGCCGCCCGGGTGGCGGGCTGCCGGCGTGCTCGCCGAAACGGCCAATTTCGGTCTGCTGCTGCGCTGGGAAGCGGCCCTCGCCGAGCTGCGGGCCTTTCGGCAGATTCCGGAAAGCGCGGTCGGTCATGTTCTTGAAGAGATCGGCCGAGCAGTTCTCGAGCGCTTGAAGACCGATCCCACTTTTGAAGAGCTGCCCACGCCCAGGCTGGATCGGCGTCCTCTGGTCGCTGAGCGCAGCTGGGACCACCGCCAGACCATTTTCCCTTTTCTGCTCCATCGTCCGGACGGCACAGGTGGGCGGAATCTCCTGAGCCGTACCGAGACAGCCGAAATTTACGATCTTCTGCCCCTGGCGCTGACGGACTTTCCCGCATCGGAATCCGGTGGCGCACGAGGCGATCTCGGCCTGTTCCGTTGCCAGTTGGGGCAACCGGTGGCCTGCGGCAACCGGGGAGGTGTCGCGGTGAGCGCCCTTCGCCTCTGCTTGAGCTCCCGTCTGGTCGTCGAGGCGGTCAAGGGGGGCGGCGGGGTTGCCGCGGTGACGGAGAAGGCGCTGCGGGCTCTCGACAAGGCGGCTGCTCTGGCGCGGAGCAGGCCGGTCGGCAAGCAGATGCCCAGCCCCTGAAGGGAGCCGGCCCCCATTGGCAACGGCAAAATCCGTGCTATCATTAAAAAGCCGAATTGCGATGGAATGATCAGGGTAGGTCAACCTGCCTTGTGGCCCTATTCCCGAAATGGCGGATTATGCTGAAGATTTTCGAAAAGATCGGCGAAGAGTTCCTGTATTACCTGGAGATGTTTGGAAGGATGGGGGTTTTTCTTTTCAACTCTCTGGTCAGCGTGGTCAAGCCGCCCTATAAAATCTCTCCGATTGTCGAGCAGATCAACTTCATCGGCAGCCGCTCCATTTTCGTCATCTTCTTCACCGGCGCCTTCACCGGCATGGTTCTGGGGCTGCAGGGGTATTACACGCTGCGCAAGTTCGGCTCGGAGGGATTGCTCGGCTCTGCCGTCGCCCTCAGCATGATCCGCGAGCTCGGGCCGGTGCTGGCGGCGATCATGGTGATCGGGCGGGCGGGCTCGGCCATGTGCGCCGAAGTCGGCATCATGCGCAACACCGAACAGATCGACGCCTTAGAGTGCATGGCGATCGATCCCTATAAATACCTGATGGTGCCCAAGTTCGTCGCCGGCGTGATTTCGGTCCCCCTGCTGACCGCCATCTTCGATGTGGTCGGCATCCTTGGCGGCTATCTCGTCGGCGTCGCCATGCTGGGGGTCAGCAAGGGCGCCTATTTCCAGAGCATGTACGACAGCGTGGTCTGGCAGGACGTCAAGATGGGGCTGGTGAAATCCCTCGTTTTCGGCCTGCTGATCATCTGGATCTCGACGGCCAAGGGATACTACCTCCATCTGGAGCGCTCCGGGGGGTTCGGTGCCTTCGGCGTCAGCAAGGCGACCACCAGCGCCGTAGTGCTGGCCTCGGTCTCGGTGCTGGTGTGGGATTATCTGCTGAGCGCCATCATGTTGTGACGAGGATACGCTTCATGGACCAGGTCGAAAATCGACAGCCGGGAACGGACTCGGAACGGATCGCCATTCAGCTGGTCGATGTCGAGAAATATTTCGGCAAGCAGAAGGTTCTGGACCGGGTCAATCTTTCGGTGGCGGAAGGGAAAACCACGTTGATCGTCGGCGGCAGCGGTCAGGGCAAGAGTGTGATTTTGAAGCATATGCTCGGATTGCTCAAGGCCGACCGTGGGCAGGTGCTGGTTTTTGGCCGGGATCTGGCGAAGATCCGGCACAAGGAGTTGAAGAAGATCCGGATGAATTTCGGCGTCCTCTTTCAGAACGGCGCCTTGCTCGACTCCCTGAATGTGTACGACAACGTCGCTCTGCCCCTGCGAGAACGCACCGATTTCTCCGAGGAGAAGATTCGTTCCAAGGTGGAGGAGAAGCTCGCCATGATGGATCTCGAAGGAACGGAGGAGAAGTTTCCGGCTCAGCTCAGCGGCGGAATGCAGAAACGGGTGGCGCTGGCGCGGGCGCTGGTGTTGAATCCGAAGATCGTCTTTTTCGACGAGCCGACCACCGGCCTCGATGTCGGCAAGAGCAGTGAAATCTACCGGCTTTTCCACAAGACCCAGGCCCAGCTGAAATATACGGCGGTCATCGTCAGTCACGATGTACCGAAAATTTTCAAACTCGCCGATTACGTGGCCCTCATCGAGGGGGGCGTCATCCAGGGGTTCATGACCCCCGAAGAATTTCAGCTCTCCGATGACCCCGCCATCCGGGGTTTCGTCGAAACGGCCATGGGGCCGATCTATTCCAGCGAAAAGGAGGAGCCGCAACTCCATGAGAAGGTTTAATCTCGAAATAGCCGTCGGCATCTTTCTGGTGGCGGGCTTTCTCTGCTTTGCCTATCTCTCGATCAACCTCGGGAAAATCGACCTTTTCGGCAGCAACAGCTACACTGTGGAGGCGAAATTCGGCTCCATCGCCGGCCTGAAGGAGGGGGCGACGGTCAATATCGCCGGCGTCCAGGTAGGGAAGGTGAGCGGCATCCGGCTCAACCAGAAATATTACGAGGCGGTGGTTCGCATGTCGATCGACAAGGGGGTGAAAATTCCCGAGGACAGCATTGCCGCCATCCGAACGTCGGGGATTATCGGCGACAAATATGTCAGCATCTCTCCCGGCGGCTCCATGCAGAATATCAAGCCGAGCGGGACGATCGCCCAGACCGAGTCCGCCATCAACCTCGAGGAACTGGTCAGCAAGTACATTTTTGAGAAGAAATAAGCGAAAATCTACTTTAACGCCCGCTCGCTTCGCTCTTTCAAGATGCCAAGAATTCAGCGAAAGGGTCTCCTCTGCGTCTGCGCGTGAGTCGCAGCCCCATGTGTAACTGAATTGTTGGTACAATGTAACGAGGGAAAACGCTCCATGAAACCGATCACTTTGTTACTGGTCATGATGCTGGCCTGCCTTGTCCCGGCCG
Organism: uncultured delta proteobacterium; assembly: GCA_963783365.1. Classification (GTDB taxonomy): domain Bacteria; phylum Desulfobacterota; class Desulfuromonadia; order Desulfuromonadales; family CAWANI01; genus CAWANI01. The sequence goes on from CAWANI010000020.1 coordinate 83,108, forward strand.
CTGCGTTGCCGCACCACCGGGCGCCGCTGGCAAAAGTGTCGGATCGTCTCAACCGGCTCCAGCGGGGGAGGACTACTCGAATCTCTATGAAAACCTGGGGCAGCAGGAGAAAAAAATTGCCGTGGCGGACCCCATCGAACCCTTCAATCGGGGTGTCTTCTGGGTCAACAACAAGCTCTATTTCTATCTGTTCAAACCGATTGCCAGGGCCTACCGGGTGGTGCCCGAACCGGCGCGGGTGTCGGTGTCCAACTTTTTTTCCAACGTGGCGACGCCGATCCGGTTTGTCAATGCCATCCTGCAGCTCAAGTTCGCCGATGCCGGGCATGAGCTGGCGCGTTTTTTCGTCAACAGCACCTTCGGCATCGGTGGGCTGTTCGATCCCGCCAAGAAGTACGGTGGGCTGAGCAAGAAGGATGAGGATCTGGGGCAGACCCTCGGTCACTACGGACTCGGTCCCGGATTTTATCTCGTCCTGCCGATTCTCGGCCCCTCGGATCTGCGCGACGGCGCCGGACTTTTTGGCGACGTCTACCTCGATCCCTGGAACTATCTGGTCAATAGCACGGAATATCTAGGGATTAAGGGGGGTGATATGGAAACCCGGATCTCCCTGTCGAAAGATACGTATGAGCAGATTATGAAGGAATCGGTGGACCCCTATCTTTTTATCAAAAATGCGTATATCCAGAACCGGCAGGAAGCCATTGCCAAATAGCCGGTTGAAGAGAGGTTGCATCTGATGATTAAAAAAACCATGTTCCTTAGTCTGGTTTTCATTCTGGTGGTGGCGGCACCGGTCTTTGCCGCGGCGGGCCCCAAGGAGCAGCTGAAGACCACGGTCGACAAGGTCCTGGAAGTTCTCAAGGACAAGAGCCTCTCGCCGGAGCAGAGCCGCGAGCAGGTCGCCGCGCTGATCAAGGAGCGCTTCAATTTTCGGGCGATGTCGCAGGGCGTTTTGGGAATCAACTGGCGAAGGGCCGATCAACAGCAGCGCGACCGCTTTATCGAGCTGTTTACCGAGGTGCTGAAAAATTCCTATCTCGGCCGCATTGAAGCCTACTCCAACGAAAAGGTGCAATACGGCGATCAGCGCATCGAAGGGAATCGTGCGGTCGTCGATACCACGATCGTCACCAAGCAGAACAAGGAGATCCCCGTCAGTTACAGCATGGTGCACGAGGACGATCAGTGGCTCGTCTATGATGTCAAGATCGAGGGGGTCAGTCTGGTGCTGAACTACCGGACCAGCTACGCAGAGATCGTTCAGAAAAGCGGTGTCGACGGGCTCCTGAAGCAGATGACCGCCAAGGTCAAAGAGCTCAACAGCGGTGCCGACAAGGGCGGGAAGGGGCAATGAGAAAGACCTCCGAAGCCGTTTGCGCCCGGATGAAGCGGGAGCTTCGCTATTTCAATTTTCTGAGCGATGAGGATTTTCCCGACCTGGCCGAATACTTCGACTGCCGGCAGGTGGATGCGGAAGAGGTGGTGTGGTATGAGGGGGATCCCTGCGACTACCTCGCCTTTATCGTCGAGGGTCGACTCGAGATCAAAAAAGCGACGGAATTCGAAGGCAAGGAAGTCGTCCTCGGGGTCTACAGCGACGGGGCGGTGGCCGGCGAGCTCTGCTTTCTGGACGGCAGCGAACGGGCTGTCACCGCCGTTTCCCTGGAGGATACCTCGCTGTTGATTCTCTCCCGGGCGAACTTCGACAGACTGATGGAAGCTCACCCCGTGCTTGGCAACAAGCTTCTGAAGGGGATGCTTCTGGCCGTTTCCACCCGCCTGCGAAAATCCTTTGAACGGCTTGCGTCCATTTTTTAACCGTAAGCTTTCAGCACGGATGAGGCAGACATTGTTCAGCCTTTTTTCTCCGTTTTTTCTCCCCCGGCAGATCGCCAATTCCGGTTGCCCACCCCCTCCCACTGTGATACTTTACACAGACTTTTAGCGGCATAAGTTTGATGCTTTCGCAAAAACTCCTGGGATGGCTAAGCAAAAATTTCGTCCTACAAGGCCTGGTGGTTTTTCAGGGGCGAAGGCCTACATAAGGTAGGTCGAGGTCATGAAAAAGCGCTGTAACGCCGTAGGGCGGCCTAGCGCAGTTCGCCACATCATCCCCATGATCAAAAAAGAACGCCTCGATAAAATGCTTGTGGAACGCGGTCTGGCCCAGTCCCGGGAAAGGGCCCGCGCCTTGATCCTTGCCGGCAAGGTGGTGGTGAACGATCACACCGTCGACAAGGCCGGCACGCAGGTAGCCGCGGATACGCCGATCCGCCTCAAAGGGGAGGATATCCCCTACGTCTCCCGCGGTGGGCTCAAGCTGGAAAAGGCGCTGTCGATTTTCGGTCTGAAGACCGAAGGGCGCGTCGCCCTGGACGTCGGGGCTTCGACCGGGGGATTCACCGATTGCCTGCTGCAACGGGGCGCCGCCCGGGTGTTTGCGGTGGATGTGGGCTACGGACAGCTGGCCTGGCCGCTGCGTCAGGACCCGCGGGTGGTGAATCTGGAGCGGACCAACATCCGGGAGCTGGCCGCGGAAGCGTTGCCGGAGCGGCCCGACCTGGCGGTCATCGACGCCTCCTTCATTTCCCTGGCAAAGGTCCTGCCCGCCACCCTTCGCCTGCTGGCGGAGCATGCCGATATCGTCGCCCTGATCAAGCCTCAGTTCGAGGTGGGCCCGGGGCAGGTGGGCAAGGGCGGGGTGGTGCGCGACCCGGCCCAGCACGCCCGCGTGCTGGAGAAGGTCAGGAGCCTGGCCGAAAGTCTGAACCTGAGCGTGGGCGAGCTGACCGAAAGCCCGATTCTGGGCGCCAAGGGGAACCGGGAATTTCTCATACACCTGCGCAAGGGGAATGAAAAGGCAGGTTCCGGGTACCAGGAGCCAGGAGACAGGACCTGAACCCGAAACCCGAAACCCGAAACCCGAAACCTGAACCGAAACCTGAAACCTGAAACCTGAAACCTGAAACCTGAAACCTGAAACCTGAAACCTGAAACCTGAAACCTGAAACCTGAAACCTGAAACCTGAAATATCCCGTGATCAAGATTCTCCATACTGCCGACATCCATCTCGACGCGCCCTTTCCCTCCCTGGGGGAGAAAGAGGGGGCGCGGCGGGAAGATTTTTTCAAGACCTTCGACCGTCTTTTGACCCTGGCGATCAAGAACGAGGTGCACCTCTTCGTCGTGGCCGGCGATCTTTTCGACAGCCCGCGGCCGACTGCCGCGGCGGTGAGTCGTGTCCAGGCCGGCTTGAAGCGGCTGGCCGATCGGGGGATCGTGCCGGTTCTGCTGCCCGGGACGCACGACAGCGTGGCGACCTCCGATTCGGTGTATCGCAAAAGCGACTTTCCCGGCGCGATTCTTCTCGATGCTCCCGTTGTCCACGAGCCGGTTCCCCTGACGGTTGCCGGGCAGCCGGTCTTTCTCTATGGCTTTGCCTATCAGAACTTTCTCTCCGACGAAGCTCTGGGGAGCCTGGTTCGTCGCGACGGCGAGGGGATTCACCTCGGCCTGCTGCACGGCTCCCGCCAGGGAAGCCCGGAATGGGATTATCGCAAAAAAGACGTGCCCTTCACCCTGCCGCTGCTGAAGAAATGGGGGCTCGATTACGTGGCGCTCGGGCACTACCACAATTTCGAACTGCTCGAGGACGACGGGCGGGTGCTGGCCTGCTATCCGGGATCTCCGGAGGGGAAACGGTTTCGGGAAAGCGGCCCGCGCTACTGCGCCCTGGTGACCCTGGAGCCCGGGTGCGCCCGGGTGGAAAAGGTGGCGACCAACACCCGGGTGCTGGAGGAGCGCACTCTGGACCTCTCCGGATGCGAAGACCAGCGCCAGGCCGCCGAGGCGATCCGCGCCGAAGGCGCCGAAGATCTGCTGCTGAGGTTGACGCTGACCGGGATCGTCGAAGCCCCTCTTGACCTTGCGGCGCTGCACGCCTGGTGCGCCGATACGTTCTTTCACCTTGAATTCCACGATCAGACGCGTCTTTTCGACAGCGATTTCGCGCGGCGGATCGAAACCGAGGAGACGGTGCGGGGGCTCTTTGTCCGGCGGGCGCGGGCGTCCATGGAGCAGGCCTCGCCCGCGGAACGGGCGCTGGCGGAGGCGGCTTTTCGCGAGGTTCTGGTGCGGTTCCGGTACTTCGGCGAGGAGGCCTCATGATCCTGCGCAAGTTGGAACTGAAACATTTCGGCAAGTTCGGTGAGAGGACCTTCGAATTCCGGCGGGGCATGAACCTGGTCACGGGACCCAACGAGGCCGGCAAATCGACCCTGATGGAGGCGATTCCGGCCGTTCTGTTCGGGGTGCGCAACAAGGAGCGCTTCAAGCCCTGGGGGCGCCAGGGAGAGTGTGCCGCCTCGCTGATGCTGGAGGACCGCAACCGCTCGGTCCAGGTGGAGAGGGATATCCTGACCGACCGGGTCGTCCTCATCGAGCGGGACGATCTCTACCACACCCTCTATCATTTCGAGGGGAAGGCCGCCCCCCAGGGGCGCTCCTCCGAGCGGGCCGAATATCTCGCGCAATTGAGCCGACTGTTCGGGGTTGCCGAAGACGATGTTTTTCGCGCCTCCCTCTTTTTCGGCCAGGGAAGCCTGGAGCTCTCCGGCCAGGGGGGCCTGGGCGCCAAGATCAAGGCCCTGCTCTCCGGTTTTGTCGAGGTCGACTACGATCAGGTGCTCGACTCGCTGAACCGGGATTTTTTCGCCATCACCCGGCAGAATCCCTGGGGCAAGGACAAGACCCGGGACCGCGATCTGGAGGAGGTCCGCAAGGAACTCGCCGAGCTCGAGAAGCGCTGGTTCGCGACCCGGGACGCGCGCCAGGAACTGGCGGCCCTGCACGAAAGGGTCGGCACGCTGCAGGAAGAGCTTGAAGCAGGGCGCGTGGAATACGATAAGGGGGAGCGGTACCTGGCCTGGGTGCGCAAGCAGTGGCATCTGGAGGAAAAGGAAGAGTCCTTGCGGCGTCACTTCACCCGGGTGAGCCGGCAAACGGAAAAAATCGCCGAGCTGGAAAAGCGCCGTCAGGCGCTGGAGCGGCAAATCGCCGGGACCGGACTTCCCCGGGAGATTCCCGAGGAACTGCCGCTGCTGCTGGCCGAAGCCGAGAAGATGCGCAAGGAATTGGTGGCCTTGCAGGGGGAGGCGGCGACCCTGCGCCAGGAGCTGCTGGAGCAGCCAGCACCCCCTGGCGGCAGGCGGGATGCCTGACCGGCGCGTTGCTGGCCGTCGGTGGCGGGATCGCCTGGTGGCGGCCCGGCTGGACGGGCGCGTTTCTCTGCTGGGGCCGCCCTGGCGAGCGCTCGGGCTGGGCCTTCTATCTCTGGCGGGCCGGCAGCAGCCGGGCGGAGCGCAGCCGCATCAAGGGGCAGGCGCAGGTTCTGGAGCGCAGCGCGGCGAGGCCCAGGCGCGGCTCTCTGAGCTGGATGACCGCTTCGAAAAGCTCGGCATGTCCCCCTCGGCGGTGGAGATCGCCCGGATGCAGAAAAATCTGGAGACGCACCAGCAGCTGGCCGCGCAGCTGTTGGAAGTCGAGAGCGCCCTGCGGGTGCTGGAAAACGCCGAGAACCTGGGCAGGGAAAAAGAGGATCTGACCCGGGAGCTGGCGGTACTGGACGAACGGCGGGAGCAGGAGCGTTCCCTGCGCCGGAAGGGCCTGCTTTCCCCCGAGGATCTTCCGGAGGCGGAGGAGAAGCTCCGCGCGCTTGGCGAGCGGCTGAAAGCGGGGAAAAGGAACTGCTGGATCTGACCCGGCAGGAGGCGGCCCTGCAGGGAGAACTCGCCGATCCAACAGATCGAGGAGGAGGGGGAGCGGCTGAAGGAGCGTGAGCAGCTCCTGGTGCGTCGTCGGGATGTGCTGGGACTGGCGGTCGAATGGCTTTCCGGCGCCGTCGACGAGTTTCGCAGTACCTATCTGGAGCGGTTCGCGGCGGACGTCGGCCGGAATCTCGCCCTGGTAACGGCGGGGGCTCACGGGGAGGTGCGCCTGGATGACCATTTCACCTTCGCCCTGCGCGGCAAGGGGAACAGCTGGCAGCCCCTGGAACGCTTCAGCCGCGGCACCGTCGACGCCTGTCTGCTTGGCGGTGCGCCTGGCCCTGACCCGGCGCCTGGCGCGCGGACCGGCACCTGCCGCTGATCCTCGACGATCCCCTGGTCAACCTCGATCGCGGAGCGGATGGGCGAAGCGCTGAAGATGCTCGAACGGCTCAGCGCGGAACACCAGGTGATCCTTTTCAGCCACGACGAGCAGTCTGCTGAAACGGGCCGCCCGCGATCGCTGGCACGTGCATCCCTCTGACGAGAGAAACCCGGGGATATCCCCCACGCACCCAGGAAAGGAACGACGATGGCGGACAACTGCATCTTCTGTAAAATCCTCGCCGGCGAGATCCCCGGCAAGTGCGTCTACGAGGACGACCGGGTGGTGGCGCTGGTGGATATCAATCCGCAGGCGCCGCATCACTACCTGCTGGTGCCGCGCAAGCACATCCGCACCACCCTCGATCTGACCACCGCCGACAACGAACTGGTCGGGCACATTTTCCAGGTGGCCGGCAAGATCGCCCACGACCTGGAGTTCGCCGAGGAGGGCTTCCGCGTCGTCAACAACTGCAACGAGGGCGCCGGCCAGTCGGTCTGGCACCTCCACTTCCATCTGCTCGGCGGACGGGATCTGGGCTGGCCGCCCGGCTAGGATCGCGGCTGGTGGCTCTCTTCGATGACCGCTAAGCTGCTTTTGCTGGCGGGGCTGTGGTCTTTGTGGTGCGCCCTGCATTCCCTGCTGGTGACGCCCCGGATGAGCGCCTGGTTCCGCCGGCGCCTGGGCGCGCGGGTCGCCTGGTTTCGTCTCGGCTACAACCTTTTCGCCCTGGCGACGGTCATTCCGCTCGTTCTCTGGGCCCGCCATCTCCCTTCCGGGAACCTTCTCCGGTGGCAGGGGGTCTGGCGGCTGCTCCAAGGGGTTTTGTGGCTGGGCGCCGCCGGGCTTTTTTGGGCGGGGGCAAGGGTTTATCCGCTGGCGGAGTTTCTGGGCATTCGTCAGGTTGCGGCGCATGCGAGGGGGCGGCAGGCGCCGGCCTCCCATGGACATCTGGTGAAAGAGGGCGTTCTCGGGGTGGTCCGCCATCCCTGGTACCTGGCGGCTCTGATCGTTCTGTGGGCTCGGGATCTCGATCCTCCCGGACTGGTGACGAGCGCTGTGCTCTCCATCTACCTGATCATCGGGGCTCGGCTGGAGGAGCGCAAGTTGCTGGCGGAATTCGGGGAGGAGTACCGCCGCTACCGCCGGGAGGTTTCCATGGTCCTGCCCTGGAAATGGCTGCAGAAGAGAATGCTTCGAAAATAGAGCCGGGCGAGGACGGGCTCCTTACAGGGTCGGTTTTCCCCCGGGGCCCCTTTTTCTGTTCTCCTCCTCTTCGCGACCCTTCTTGCACGTCACGCAGAAGCGGGTGTACGGAGCGACCTCGAGACGCTCGATGGCGATCGCCTCGCCGCACTCCTGGCAGAGACCGTAAGTCCCGGCATTCAGACGCTCGATGGCGTCGTCGATCTTCAGGATCTCTTCGCGCTTGCTGTCGCTCAGCAGATGCAGGAATTCGCCCAGATTGTCGGTCAGGCCCGAATCGCCTACGTCCGGAACCCCCTGATCCATCAGGTCCGCTGCCTGGCGTTTTTCTGCCTGATCTCCAGCAGCAGTTCTTCCCGAAGCCCGAGCAAACGTTGCCGCATCGTTTCCAGTCGTTGTTCTCTCATGGTGGCTCCTATGGAAATGATGGATCTTGTTAAAGGTTAATGCGCTTCGCCCCCCTTGTCAAACGAGCGGCAAAAGGGGACTTGATGGTGGAAACGTTCTCCTATAAGATGAAATATCCTGTTGTACTTTGGCCCGCAGAGATGGATGTCCCGAGGGGTGCCGTGGAGAGTTCACGTGGCGAGAGATGAGGATCGTAAAATTCAGCGGATGGCCAACGAGATCATGGCAGTGGGCTTTGGTCACGCATCACGGGGGCGGGCTGAGTGAGGGAGAACTGGACCGGGGC
>CAWANI010000021.1:0-67471 GCA_963783365.1 uncultured delta proteobacterium
ACATTTAGGTTTTAGGTTTTAGGTGTTTTAGGCATTCAAATCAGTTACTTAAAACTTAAAACCCAAAACCCAAAAGCTTATCAATTCAAAATTCACAACTCAAAATTAGATTTAGCCTTTATCCTCCCCCCAGCGCTGGAAGAGCTTGTGCCTGACCCCCAGGCTGTCGAGGATCTTGCCGACGACGAAGTCGACACTCCTCGGCCGTCTTGGGACGGTGGTAGAAGGCGGGCATCGCCGGCAGGATGTGGGCGCCGGCGCGGGAGAGGCGTGAGCAGGTTCTCCAGGTGGATGGGGTTGAGGGGGGTCTCCCGCGGCACCAGGATCAGCTCCCGGCGCTCCTTGAGGGCGACGTCGGCGACCCGCTCGATGAGGTTGTCGCTGCTGCCGGCGGCGATGCGCCCGGCGGTCCCCATCGAGCAGGGGGCGATCGACCACCGCGTCGGGGGCCGAGGAGCCGCTGGCGGGCGGGGCGAACAGGTCCTTCTCGCCGTAGTGCTCGAGCTGGCGGCTGCCGCCGAAGTAGTCGCGCATCAGCTGCTTGCGCTGCCGAGGTCGTCCCCTCCCACTCCAGGCCGGTCTCGTAGCGCAGCACCTCCAGCCCCGAGCGGGTCAGCAGCAGGGTCACCCGGCAGTCGGCCTTGAGCAGCTCCTCGACCAGGCGCAGGCCGTAGATCGAGCCGGAGGCTCCGGTAATGGCGACGACGATCTGTTTCATCGTCGCCTCCCTTCGCAGCCCCACGTTAAGCGCAGGGCGTCGACCAGGGTAAAGAGGAAAATCGTCACGCTGACGTAGCCGTTCATGTTGAAGAAGGCGGCATCCAGCTGCGACAGGTCGTCGCGGCTTGACCAGCAGGTGCTCGTAGACGAGCAGCGCCGCCACCACCACCACGCCCGAGCAGGTAAATCCACCCCAGGCCGGTGCCGATCAGGAGCAGCAGCAGCAGAAAGACCATCGCGCCGTGGAAGACCCGCACCAGCAAGAGGGAGCGTTCGACGCCGAGCTCGACGCGGGATCGAGTGCAGCCCCTGCTCGCCGGTCGAAGTCGAGGTCCTGCAGGGCGTAGAAGATGTCGAAGCCGGCCACCCAGAAGAGCACCGCCAGCCCAAGCGCCACCACCGGCCAGCCGACGTCGCCGCGCAGGGCGATCCAGGCCCCGACGGGCGCCGCGCCGAGGCAGAGGCCGAGGACGAGGTGGGCCAGGGGAGTGAAACGCTTGCAGAAGCTGTAGAGGGCCAGGAAGAAGAGGGCCACGGGCGCCAGGTAGAAGCACAGGGGGTTGAGCATCCAGGCCGCGAGCAGCAGCACCGCAAAGGAGGCGAGAACGAAGAGCCAGGCCTCGGCCCGCGAGACCTTGCCGGCGGGGATGTGACGGGAGGCGGTGCGGGGGTTCTCGGCGTCGATCCGGGCGTCGATGATGCGGTTGAGCCCATCGCCCCGGAGCGGGCGCCCGACCATCGCCACGCAGATCCAGAAGATCTGGCCGAAACTCGGCGGCGCGCCGGTCTTCAGGCGGCCAGGGTCGCCCCCATCAGGGCGAAGGGGAAGGCGAAGACGGTGTGGGAGAACTTGATCATCTCCAGCAGGGTGCGGGTCTTGTCGAAAAAAGCGGTCTGGGCCATGGGCTACCTTCGGGCAATTCTGTGGTGTCCGGGCTCCGGCCCGGGTGCCGGGTCAGTTTACACTCCCCGCAGGTTACATACAAGGGCCAGCCCGCCCTCCGGGGGCAAAAAAAGGGCCTGCGCTTGGGGCAGGCCCTCGTCCGTTTTTCTCCCTGTGCAACTCTCAGGGGCTGGGAGTCAGGGTGATGGTGCCGATGGGGGTATCCTGGCCGACGATGGCATTGTAGGAGGCGGGGGCAGAGGAATACGGGAGAAACCCGTCGGCCGTGACCCCGACCTGGTATTTTCCCGCCGGAACGAAGACCCGGAAGGAGCCGTCGTCCGGATTCACCTCTCCGGAGGCGACGGTGACACTGTCGCTGGTGTCGACGGCCGAGACGATGGCGGTCGACTGCGCCTCCTGCGGCTCCACGGTCCCCGAGAGGGAGCCGAAATCGGTAAGGCTGTCGGCCATCTGGACGATGCGGATGCCTGTCGGCTTGAAGATCCAGTTGCCACTGTTGCCGGCCTGGACGATGGCCCTTGCGGGGTCGAAATCGAGCAGGATGGTATTGACCTCTCCCGCCTTGACATCGAAGGTCCCGGGGGCGTTGACCTTGAGGCCCGACGTCTGCCCGCTGGGGGTTTTGAGGGGGAGGTGTTCGGTGGCGCCCTGGAGGACGACGTAGTTGGCGGGGTCGTTCGGGTCGGTGTTATCCGCCAGGATCAGCCGGACCTGGTGGTACTTGCCGGCGGGGAGGGCTGCCTCGCCGAGTGGCTGCTGGGCGAAGTCCAGGGTCAGGACGTCCACCTGAAGGGGCGGGTCGAAGGTCGCGATCACCGGCAGGCCGCTGTCGGCGCTCTTTTCCTTGCCGGCCGGCGCGGCCCGGACCTCACGGATGGAGAGAACCACCGAACTGAAGGACGAGGTGACCGCGTCGGTCATGGCCACGCTGAGGGTGCCCGTCGAGCCTCCCCCGCCTCCCCCGCCGCAACCGGCCAGCAGCCCGGCCAGAAAGAGTGAAAAGGCAAGCTTCCATGCTGCGCATATCTTCCAGGCCATGATTTTCTTCCCTTCCCGAAAGAGTCTTAATCCTGGAAGGACTATAGCACCCCTTTCACCTCGGTCAAGTCGGCCCTTCCGGCAAAAGGTCTGGTTTTCAGCCTAGTTAATGAAAGCCGTGGGCGAGGGACAGGCGGTCGCCGGCCGGGTCGGAGCCGGCCGGATCAAGGAGGAGGGCAGCGGCCTCTCCGGCGAAAATGAGGTCCTCGTCGGTGGGAACGACGAAGGCCTGAACGGGGGAATCGTCCCGGGTGATACGCACCTCCTCCCGCACCGGTGCGAAAACCCGGTTCCGAGCGGGGTCGAGGCGCAGTCCGAAGCACTCCAGCCCCGACAGGACCCCCTCGCGCAGGGCGGACTCGGCCTCGCCGCTCCCGCCGGAAAAGACCACCGCGTCGGCCCCCCCCAGGGCGGCGAGATAGGCGCCGACAAATTTACGCAGCCGGTAGGCCTCCATCTCCAGGGCCAGGCGGCAGCGCTCGTCGCCCGCGGAGGCCTGGCGCCAGACCGCGTCCCGCTCCGAGAGGCGGCCGGTGACGCCGAGCAGTCCGCTCTTGAGGTTGAGGATGGCGTTCATCTCCCGGACAGAAAGGTGCTCCTGGTTCATGAGAAAGACGGGAATTCCCGGATCGATGTCGCCGCAGCGGGTTCCCATCGGCGCACCTTCGAGGGGGGTGAAGCCCATGCTGGTGTCGGCGGAGACCCCGTTTTTGACCGCACAGACCGAAACCCCGTTCCCGAGCTCCAGGGTGACCAGGCTGCAGTCAGAGGTCTTCTTTCCGAGGAGGGCCGCCCCCCTTGCGGCCATGAACTGGTGGGAGGCGCCGTGGAAACCGTAGCGGCGGACGCCGTATTTGCGGTACCACTCGTAGGGCAGGGGGTAGAGGTAGGCCCGGGCGGGCATCGTCTGGTGAAAGGCGGTATCGAAAACGGCCGCCTGGGGGATGCCCGGGAGCAGCTCCAGGGCCGCCTCGATGCCGGCGAGGTTCGGTCCGTTGTGCAGCGGCGCCAGGGGCGCCACGTCCTTGAGGGCCGCGACCACCTTCTCGTCGATGAGGACCGAACGGGTGAACCTCTCCCCGCCGTGGGCCACCCTGTGGGCGACGGCGGCGATGGAGGTCAGATTGCCAGGGACGCCCGATCCGGGGGCGGAAAGAGTCTCGAGGATCAGCTCCAGGGCCCGGCGATGGGTCGGGCATTCGGCCCGAAACCGCAGGGTCTCCCGGCCCGGGACCTCCAGGGTCATGGAAGAGTCGCCGACCACCACCCGGTCCACCGCTCCCCGGGCCAGGACCTTCTTCCCCTCCCAGTCGTAAAGGTGGTAGCCGACGGAGATGGCCCGGCAGTTGAAAGAAAGAATGATCATGGCGTATCCATTCAGACCAGGGAATATCGCAAGAGGGAATTACTCGAAGTGGAATAATAATCCATATAGGACTGAAGGTAAATCACAATTAAAGGGCCCGCTCCCTTTCCACCTCCGTACGACGCGATAAGATGGAAGAAGGCGGGGAAGGGGCTATCGACCTGCCCCCAGCCCTGAACCACGGAAGGGAGGATAGGATGAAAAAACTCTTCACCTGCGCCAAGTGCGACGAAAACATCGCAGTGGAGGACATCTGGAACAACGACCGCGTCTCCTGTCACGGCTGCGGGCGCGAGTACCGGGTCGTTTACGTCGAAAGGGAGAAATCGTGGGAGCTTCTTCCCGTCGACCCTGTGGAGGAGCGGGAGCGGGATCTCGCGGAGCAGGCCGGGGAGCGGCCCTTCGAGGTGCTGCGGGAGCCGGCCGGGCTGCGGAAGGACGATACGGAAAAGCTCTGAGCCGTCGGCCCTGGACCGGAACGAAAAAACTCAGCCCACGGGTTCGGAAGGGCGCTGGAGGGGGGATGCGCCGGTCCGGCTGCCGGTGGGCTGAGCCAGGACTTCATGATACCTCAAAATGTGGTCGAAGAAAAACAAATTTCCGGCCGCCGTCCATTTCCCGCCCACTCGAGACCAGCCTTAAATGTTCTCCCCCTGTAAAACAGGGGCGCACGAAGCGGGCTATTCCCTGAAGACCCCGTGCTCGAGGACCAGAGCCGCAGCCACGCCGACGACGAAGCCGTTGCCGAGGATGGGCCGGACGAGGGGGGGGATCTGCTCCAGGACGCCGTCGGGCAGAAAGGCAATGACCGTCCCCAGCAGCAGTGGCAGGGCGATGGTCAGCCCGTGCTCGAAGGTGAACCCTTCCTCGGCGGAGAAAAGGACCGTGAGGCCGGCGGCGACCTGGGCGCAGAGAATGTAGGTCAGTACGCAGCCGATGACGACGGGGGGGATGAGGCCGATCTGGTCGATGGCGGCGGGAGAGAAGGCCAGCAGGGCCAGAAAGGCCGCCGTCGGGAGCAGGGAGAAACGCGAGGCGCAGCCGCTGGCTGCGACGACCCCCGGGCTGAGGGAGAAGTCGACGGGGCCGATGACGCCGAAAAAACCGGCCAGGGCGTTGGCCAGGCCGGTGACAGCCGAGACCGCGGGTGATCCTTGCGGGCATGTCGCCGGGCCGGAGCAGGCCGTCCATCGACTGGATGGAGCCGAGGTCGTTGACCGAGAGGGCCAGGAAACAGAAGAGAAAGGAGACCAGCACCCCGGGGTCGAGGGAAAAGCGTAGGGTCAGGTCCCGGAAAAATCCGGCAAACAGGCCGGCCGCCTGCTCTGCCCCGGGGGCGGCCGGCACGGAGCCGAAGAGGGCGAAGCAAGCCAGGCTCCCCAGGAGCATGGACCAGACGATCAGGGTCGACCTCCAGAGGCCTGAAAGATGACGGTGAGCCAGGAAGAGGATGGCCAGAAAAGTCAGGGTGAAGACGAGCCGCCCGGAGGCCGACCCCGGGTTCCCCCCGCCGGCGACCAGGTGCATGACCTGGGGGGCCAGGGTGAAGGCGATGAGCAGCAGGACGGCGGCCACCACCCGGGCGGTGAACAGCGGCTGCAGGCGGCGGAAAAGCCCCGTGACGCTGAGCAGGGCGAGGAGAAGGCCCCCGGCGGCTATGGCGCTGTGGACGGCGGAGGGGGAAACCTCCCGGCTGGCGATGACCCCGATGAGCAGGACGGTGGCCGGCCCGGCAATGAGGGGAAGCCGGTGTCCCCAGAGGACCTGGCAGAGCAGGGTACAGGCGGTGACGAAACACAGCTTCTGCACGTAGAGGACCTCAGCCCCGGGGCCCGCCGGGTGAAGCCGCGGCGACGATCCGGCCGATGATGACGATGCCCGGAAGGACCACCGCCAGCCACTGCAGGCCGAACAATATCAACGCACCCGCGGGGGGCCGCTCCTCCAGACCGTATCGGAACTCCAAACGCATCCTCCCTCTCGGTTATTCGATGCCGTACTCGGGCCAGCGCCCGTCCACGAGCCTGCGGGTCGCCTCATCCCGGCGAACCGGCTTTGGCGGAGCCCCTTCTGCCCCCTCCCCCCTGAGCTTCCGCGTGGCATCGACCCCCACCCGCCGCCCGTCGACGAGAAGGTCCCTCCCGGGGTCGACGTGGTTGATAGTGCGCCAGAAGCTCCGGGAGAGGTCCTGAACGTCGACGTGCTCGTCCAGGACGACCAGCATGCGGGAGGACTTCAGGAGGCGTCCCTGCCAGAGGGCCTCGATGAGTCTGCGGGCCTGCCCCGGGGCGTCCTTGCGAATGGAGAGGAGGGCGCAGCCGTGGAAAATCCCCTCCAGGGGCATGTTGAGGTCGCGGATTTCGGGAAAGTCGACCCGCAGCAGGGGCAGGAAAAGTCTCTCCGTCGCCTTGGCCAGATAGCAGTCCTCCATGGGCGGCGGGCCGACCACCGTGCAGGGGTAGAGGGGGGCGGCGCGGTGGGTGAGGGCCGCGGCCCGGAAGACTGGGGCCGGGGCGGCGGGGACATAATAGCCGGTATGGTTTCCGAAGGGGCCTTCCGGAGCGGTTTCCCCCGGCTCGAACCATCCCTCGACGACGAACTCGGCGGCGGCCGGAACCGCCAGGTCGCAGGTGAGCCCCCCGGTCATCTCCAGAGGCTTTCGCCGCAGGTACCCGGCGAAGGCCGCCTCTTCGACTCCGGGGGGCAGGGGCGCCCCGGCGGCGTAGATCAGGGCGGGGTCGCCGCCCAGGGCGATGGCCGCCGGCATCGGTTCACCTCGGGCCTGCCAGGCAGCCCGGTGCCGACCGCCGTCGGAGACCGGTCCGAAATGGACGGCGGCCCGGCCGCCGTCGAGAATCTGCACCCGGTACATGCCGCAGTTGGACCGCCCCGTGGTGGGGTCGGCGGTGAAGACCAGAGGCAGGGTCAGGAACCGTCCCCCATCGCCGGGCCAGGAGCGGAGGGCCGGGAGGATGGAAAGATCCGGGTTTTCACTCCGGAGAACCTGGCGGCAGGGGGCATGGGAGACCGCCCGCGGACGCCACTCGGGCGCCTCCACAAGGCGGGTGAGCCTCTCCGCGGCGCTTCCCCCTACGCAGGCCGCCAGCTCCCGGCCGATGCGGCCGGCCAGCGCCTCGATGTCGTCGGTCCCCAGGGCCAGGGCGGTGCGCCGGGGTGAGCCGAAAAGATTGGTCAGGACGGGGAAGGGATGGCCCTTGACGCTTTCGAAAAAAAGGGCCCGTCCGCCGCCGGCGCCCTTGCTCACCCGGTCGGTGACCTCGGCGATCTCCCCCTCCGGGTCGATCCCGACCTTCACCCGGAGCAGTTCGCCGCTTTGCTCCAGCTGGCTGACGAAATCCCGCAAATCCATGGCGGTCACCTTCCCCCGGAAAACGTTGCAAAACCTTCCAGGCTTTCTATAATGGAGTTCAGGCTTTGAGACGGTTTATCATCCCCCCATCCCAAAAAAGAGGCGAGAATGATGAAAAAATCCCTGGTCAAGATCGCATCCCTGCTGGCAGCAGCCATGTTGGTCACCTCCCTTGCCGGCTGCGCCACCACCCCCAAAAAAGAAACCCAGCGGGTAAAATGCCCGGCCTGCGGGTACGAGTTCCAGGTGCCGGCCAACGGCAGCAGCAACGGCCAGTAACCTGAAGCCCCCTGGCCGCCCGCCGGCCGGAAAAAGAGAGAGAGGATGGCAGAAGGCGCCGTCCTCTTTTTTTCGACTACCCCTTCTGCCCCCACCCTCCCCCTCCGGGGGTCTCCACCACCAGCACGTCTCCGGCCCGGGCGTCCACCGAACACTTGGCCGGAAGCTCCTCCTCCCTCCCCTCCCGGCGCAGGGCGTTTCGCCCGGGGCGCCCCGGCGCACCTCCCTGCAGGCCGAAGGGGGCCGAGACCCGCCGCTCGCTCAGGAGGGTGATACGGGCCTCTCCGAGCAGCTCCACCTCCTTCACCACCCCGTCGCCGCCGCGGTGCCTCCCCTCCCCGCCCGAGCCGTCGCGCAGCAGGTAGCGCCGAACCCGCAGGGGATAGGCGTGCTCCAAGGCCTCCACGGGCGTGTTCAGGGTGTTAGTCATGTGGGTCTGGATGCCGCTCGCCCCCTGCCCCTGCGGACCGCCGCCGGCCCCGCCGGCGACCGTCTCGTAGTAGGCGAAGAGACCTCCGGTGCGCGGGTCGACGCCGCCGATGGTGAGGTTGTTCATCGAGCCGCAACTCGCCGCCGGGATGCGGCCGGGAAGCGCATTCGCCAGGGCGCCCAGGAGGACGTCGACCAGCCGCTGAGAGGTCTCGACGTTGCCCCCGGAGACCGCCGCCGGAAAGGTGCAGTCGGCCACCGTCCCCGGGCGTGTGAGGACCTCGATGGGGCGCAGGCAGCCGGCGTTGTTGGGAATATCCTCCGGAGCGAGCAGGTGAAAGACGTAGTGTACTGCCGAGAGGGTGATGGCCCGCACCGCGTTGACGCAGCCGCGCACCTGGGGGGCGCAGCCGGTGAAGTCGACCGTGGCCCGAGCGCCGGCCACCGCCACCGTGCAGCGCACCGGCACGGGCCCGCTTCCGGCCCCGTCGTCGTCCAGCACGTCGGCGAACGCGTAGCGGCCGTCGGGAATGGCGGCGATCACCTCGGCCATCATCCTCTCCCCGTAGTCGAAAAGGGCCCGGCAGTAGCGCTCGGTCTCGGGCAGGCCGTAGTGGGCGACCACCTCCCGCAGCCGCCTTTCGCCGGTACGGTTGGCGGCGAGCTGGGCGGTGAGGTCGCCCTCGCGCTCGGCCGGAGTGCGCACATTGGCCAGCAGCAGGCGCAGCAGCTCACGGTCGAGCTCCCCGCCGCGCACGATCTTCACCGGAGGGATGCGCAGCCCCTCCTGGAAGATCTCGGTGGAGAGGGGGAGCGAGCCCGCGGTCATGCCGCCGACATCGGCATGGTGGGCGCGGTTGGCGACGAAGAAGGCGGGGCTCTCCCCCCCGAGAAAGACCGGCGTCACCAGGGTGATGTCGGGCAGGTGGGTCCCTCCGCGATAGGGGTCGTTGAGAAGGACCGCGTCGCCGGGCGAGAGGTCCGAGCGCTCCAGGGCCGCCGCCACCGACAGGGGCATCGATCCGAGATGCACCGGGATGTGGGCGGCCTGGGCCACCATCCGCCCCTCCCCGTCGAAGAGGGCGCAGGAGAAGTCCCGCCGCTCCTTGATGTTGGGGGAGAAGGAGGTGCGCATCAGCACCGCCCCCATTTCCTCGGTGAGGGAGACGAGGCGGTTCTTGATCACTTCCAGACGGATGGGGTCTATTCGCTTCAAGACCAAAACCCTTTGAAAGGCAATTTTGATGGCGTCGCAAAAACTCACCAACTGCTGCGTTGCTGCAATTGCTCTCGCTGGTTCGACGTACCTAAGTACGCCTCATTGCTCGACAATTGCGCGCCTTGTATTTGGCGCTTTTTGCTTAGCCATCCACTATTTTGCTTTCTTGCGAAAGCATCAATTTTGAATGCTTAATTTTGAATGGTTCAAAACCTGAACATCTTCCTTCAGGAGCAGATGGCCTTCCGGTTTGCGCCTTTCAATTCAAAATTAAAAACTCAAAATCCATAATTGCTCCCCTGCTTCTCCAGCACCATGTTCCCCCTCCCGTCCACCGCCACCCCCCACCCCGGCCGCACGAGGTGGGTGGCGGTCTCCTCCACCACCAGGGCCGGGCCGGCGAAGGCGGCGCCGCAGGGCAGAGCCTCCCGCTCGTAGACGGGGCACTCACGCGGCTCCCCGTCGAGGACGACGGAGGCGCTTCCCGAAGGGGAAGCCTCCCCCTGCCGGCATGCGCCGAGGGTGAGGTCGGGGCGCGGGCCCCGGCCGAGAGCCCGCAGGCGCAGATTGACGAGCTCCAGGGGGCGCGTCTCGTCGCGGTAGCCGTAGAGGGCCTCGTGGCGCTCATGGAAGGCGGCGCGGAAGTCGCCCCCCGCCGCGACGGTCACCTCGAAGGACTGGCCGCGGTAGCGAAGGTCGAGGCTGCGCTCCAGGCGCAGGGCCTCCCCGGTGACCCCCTCGGCGGCCATCTCCCCGCGGGCCTGCTCCTCCAGGGGAGCGAAGAGCCCGTCGAGCTCCTCGGGGACGACGTCGGCGGGACGCAGGACGGAGAGGGAGTAGTCGCGAATGGAATCGGAGAGGACGAGCCCCACCGCCGAGAGAAGCCCCGGGTGGACGGGAACGAGGATGCGGGGGATCCCCAGTTGCTCGGCCAGGGCGCAGGCGTGCAGTCCTCCGGCGCCGCCGAAGGGCAGAAGGGCGAAGTCCCGGGGGTCGTGCCCCCGGGCGACGGAGACGACCCGCAGGGCGCCGGACATCGTCGCCTCGGCCACCTCCACCACACCCTCTGCCAGGCGCTCCGGAGTCAGGCCGGCCGCCTGCGCCAGGGCCTCCACCGCCTGGCGGCTGCGCTCCGTATCGAGGGGCATCCGCCCTCCTAGGAAGCGGTCGGGCAGAAGCCGGCCGAGGTAGAGATTGGCGTCGGTTACGGTGACCTCGGCGCCGCCGCGGCCGTAACAGGCCGGGCCGGGGTCGGCCCCGGCGCTCTGCGGCCCGACCCGCAGCGCCCCTCCGGCGTCGAGCCGGGCGATGGAGCCTCCGCCGGCGCCTACGGTGTGGATGTCGATCATCGGCACCTTCACCGGCCAGCCGGCGATGACCGTCTCGGAGGTGAGGGGGATCTCCCCCCGGCAGAGGCTCACGTCCGTGCTGGTGCCCCCCATGTCGAAGGTGAGCACATTTTCGAACCCCGCGCGGAACGCGGTGGCGAAGGCTCCCACCAGCCCCCCGGCCGGGCCGGAGAGGATGGTGCGCACCGCCTCACTGCCGGCGGTCTCGGCCAGGATCGAGCCGCCGTTGCTCTGCATGATCTTCAGATGGGCGGCTCCCAGCCCCTGCCCCAGGCGCTCCAGGTAGCGCTCCATCACCGGGGAGACGGCGGCGTTGACCGCGGTGGTCGAGGCCCGCTCGAACTCGCGGTACTCGGGGAGGATGCGCGAGGAGGCCGACACGCGAAGCCCCGCCGTCGTGAGGGCCTCCGAAAGGAGCGACTCATGCTCGGGGTTGGCGTAGGCGTGAAGCAGGCAGAGGGCCACCGAGCCGCACCCCGTCGCCTCGACCCCCGCCACGACCCGGGAGATCTCCTGCGCCTCCAGGGGCTTTTCGACCGAGCCGTCGGCCAGGACCCGCTCGGACGCCTCCACGGTGCGCTCCGGGGGCACCAGGGCCGGCCGCCGTCGGGGGTGCAGGGCGTAGAGCTCGGGCCGGTTCTGCCGGCCGATGCGCAGCAGGTCGCGGAATCCCTCGGTGACGACCAGGGCGACGGGCGCACCCTTGCCCTCCAGCAGGGCGTTTGTCGCCACCGTCGAGCCGTGGAAGACGAGGGCCGCCCCCTCGCCGAGCAGGCGGCGCACCCCCTCCAGCACCGCCCGGGACGGGTCGTCCGGGGTGGAGGGAAGCTTCCAGGTGGCCACCCGCTCGCCGTCGACCAGGACCAGGTCGGTGAAGGTGCCGCCGGTGTCGACGCCGATAAGGGGAAGGGTTGTCTCGGAAGTCGTCATGATGCCGTACTCATTTAGCAGATTTCGGGGACGGGGCCAGGGTAATGAAATTTTTGAATTTCCGATTTTGAATTAACTTAAAGCCTTGAAACTTAAAACTTAAAACTGCCTTAGTATATCTTCCGCCTCGAAAAGGTCGAGCCGATGACGGTAAAGGTGTTCTCCACGATGAAGAGGGCATCGGGGTCGCAGGTGAAGACAATCTCCTCCAGGCGCTTGAGCTGGATGTTGTTGATCACCGCCAGCAGGACCCGCTTCTGGTCCCTGTTGTAGGCGCCCTGCCCCTCGAGAAAGGTGGCGCCGATGCGCAGCTTCTCCATGATATCAGCGGCCATCGCCTCGGGACGGCGGGAGATGATCAGGGCCATCTTGCGCTGGCTGAAGAGGGCCAGGCAGTAATCGATGGCCGCCGAGGAGACGAAGACCATGATCAGCGAGGCGATCACCAGGTCGGTGTCGAGGGTCAGGAAGCTGAAGACGAAGAGGCAGAGGTTGAAAACGAAGTAGAACTTGCCCAAGCCGATGTTGAAGCGCTGCCAGAGGATGACCCCCACGACGTCGAGCCCGCCGTTGGAGCCGAGGGAGCGCAGCACGACCCCGCCGCCGACACCGCTCAGAGCCCCCGCCGCGAGGGCCGCATAGAGCTGGTTGTGGATGTGGAAGTGGCCCTGGAAGAAGGTGTAGGACAGGGCCGTCACCAGCATGGCGTAGAGGCTGTAGTAGAGGAAACGGCGGCTGATGAAGAGCCATCCCAGCACGAACATGGGGATGTTGAGCAGCATGTACCACAGCCCCGTGCCGAGGGTGCCGGTGAGCTGATGGATGAGCACCGAGACCCCGAAGAGGCCGGCGGGGATAAACCCGTGGGGTTGGGCGATCGCCTTCAGCGCCACTGAGTAGATCAGGGAGCCCGAGGTGATCAGGAGCAGGTTCCAGGAAAGGGAATAGGCGAAGTCGCGTTTCATCGGAGGTCTCCGGAAGGTTTTCAAGGCCCCTAGCGGAGCATGAATGCCGGAGAATGTCAATGGATCTGCAATGGATACGCAGGGGCGATCCCGTCCCCGGGGGCCGGCCCTTCACTGAGCCGGAGGAGGCCGGGCCGGCCGCGGTCTCCCGAAGGTCGGCCAGCTCGGCCGGAAGAAGATTCGTCCGGGCGCCGGGCCCGTTCCCTCAGGGATTAGGCCCGGTCTTCAGGGGATACAGAGTGGGGTCGAAGTTCCCCCATTCACGGGCGGAGCCGTCATAGTTTCGGACATCCGGATAGTCCATCAGCCGGGTCAGGAAATAGAGGAAGGCGCTGCGCTTGCCCACCGTGCTGTAGACCGCGATCTCCTTGTCCTTGGTAATGCCCTGGGATTCGAGAAGCTGCTTGAGGGCGGAGAAGCTCAGCACCGTCTTGTCCGCGTTGAAGAGGGCGGCATAGGGCAGGTCGACGGCTCCGGGGATATGGCCCGGACGGGGGGCGGTGTTGGTCGCGGTGCCCGCGTACTCCGCATCGGAGCGCACGTCGACGAGCACGAGGGTCGGGTCGGACAGACCGGCGGCGATCTCCTCTTTGGTGATGTAGATGCCCCCATTGAGCTGGGCCGTAAAGGTGGCCAGGGGAAGGGGGACCGGCGTCGCGGTCTCCTCCGGCATGTTCCGGGCATGCCAGCGGTCCCAACCACCGTTGAGAAGATGCACATCGGTGCATCCGAGATATTCGAACATCCAGAAAAGACGCCCGGCGGACCCCAGGGAGGCCGTCGTGTCGTCGTAGACGATGATTTTGCTCGTCCGGGTGAGGCCCATGCCCCCGAGGATCTGCTCGAGCTCATCGACAGGCATGAGCAGGTCGTTTTCCGTAAACATGCTGGTGGGGGCGAAGATGGCCCCGGGGATGTGGCCCGCCTCGTAACCCTGCAGGGAGTGGCGCGCATCGAGCAGAATGACGCCGGGGGCATCCACGTCCTGCTGCGAGGCCAGAAGCGCCGGGTTGGGGAACCTGGAGACATCTCCGGTCTGCGGCGACAGGGAAGAAACGGGCTTCGGGCTTGAACCGCCCCCGCCGCAGCCGGGCAGAAGGGTCAAAAAGAGTGCGGACAACGCAAGACAGGCCAGCCGGAGTCGAAACGGTCCCATAACAGCTCCTCCTTTTTCAATTGATATTCTGAACTTCCGGTTCCGGGGTCGAGGGGAAAGGCCCTTCCGCATCCGGCGGGAAATGGAACCCTGCAATGTTGGATAAACTTTATTTTGATATACAAGGGTGTCAAGGGGAAGGGAAGGATCGGAGAAGGTTCAGGGAGGAAATTCCGCCTTTCGGGGGAGGAGGTTCTCCCCCTTTGGTATGGTTCGAGGGAAGGAGTTGCTCCCCGCAGGGGAAAAAACGCCGGAGAGAACGCCCCGGCGTTTCAGGCAAGAGGATTAAACCCTTCAGTGCACCGTCTTCACACAGTTGGTCTTGTTCCAGGTCTTGTGCTCGCCGTTCACGTCCACCTCGAACTCCTCCTCACCGAGGCCGACGACCTTCCCCACCTGGTGGGTGACGATGTGTTTCACGAACAGGTCCCTGCCGCGCTTCATTTCGTTACGGATTTCCTCGAACTCTGTGGTCCTCATGGCCAGACTCCTCTCTGCGGAAAAAGTGCGATCCGAACCCCCTTCGGGAAAACATTATACCATGGGGACGGGGGACAGGGGGACAGAGGCCGGGGAGCGTCAGGGGGCGGGGTTACCTGTGTTTCTCCCTATAGGACATCTCGCAGAGTTTGGAGATAATTTCGAAAGGCACCGAGGCGACGAGAACGGCGATGATGATGGCGATGATGGTGAGGATCGTTTCCAGTACTCCCATGACAGCCTCCTTGTCTCAAATCCTTCCAATCCAAAGCGCGAGCCCACGCAAAAAGATTAAACCAGCCCCCCCCCGTTGTCAAATGGCGAGGAGAGCCTCAGTGCCTGCGGTCCTCCCCTCTGAGCCGCCCGTTCCAGCGCTTGAGCATCTCGATCACCCGACTCGCCTCGTGTACCGTCAGCCGCCGGGGGTCGTCCTTGCCCGTGGCGTGCTCCAGGAAGGAAGCCAGTGCCCTCTCGCCGGGGTGGTCGAGACCGCCCGCGGCCTCGACCCGACGCCAGAGGACGTGGATGAGGCCCACCTGGCGGAAGGACGCGGGCCTCCAGCCCTTCTGCCGGAAGACATCGACCAGGTCGTCGGCCTCCCCGTCGGTGAGCTCGGCGGCCGAATCCTTGCCGTAGCGGTCCCACAGGACTCCCCTGTAGGTGGCGTCGTCGAGGTTCAGTTCGCTCTTGGCGATATGGATCAGGGCCAGATGGCGGCGGTCGGGCATCTTTCACCTCCTTCCCTATCATCATACCTCTTTTTCTCCCAGGGCGTCACCGGGGCTGCCGGCGCCGATCTCTTTCGACGGCGATGTCGAAGTCCAGCACCAGCGGCAGGTGGTCGGAGAAGGGCACCTGGGGGATGCGGAAGTCGCGGATGAGGATCTCTTTGCTGTAGAGGATGAAATCGAGGTGGCGGCTGGGGTTTCTGCTCGGGAAGGTCGGACGGTGCTCCCTGTTGGCGTTCTGCAGCCCCGAGGCCGCCAGGAAAAGGTCGATCTCGCGCTCGCCCCACAGGGCGTTGAAGTCGCCCGCCACCACGTAGGGCTTCTTCGTCCCCTTCACCAGGTTGTACAGGGCTCCCAGCTGGTGGTGACGCGCCCGCGACCCCAGGGCCAGGTGCACCAGGTAGACCGTCACGTGCTCCAACTCAAGCTCCATCACCAGGCGCTTCATGCCGCGCTCGAGGAAATGGAAGGTCTCGTTGCGGATGCGGTCGCGGGCCAGGAAGGCGTTGCCCTGCTTGCCCAGAACCGGAAGGCTGCTCCAGAAGGAGGTCTCCTCGTACTTGACCGCGTGGGTGTGGTAGTGCCCCAGCGACTTCGCCAGCAGCTGCGCCTGGTTCTTCCAACCGGTTCGATAGGACCCCAGGTCCACCTCGACCAGCCCGACCAGGTCGGGCTTCAGCTCTTTCAGGAAGGCGGAGATCCGCTCCAGGTTCCTCGCCGAGAGGCGGGCGAAGCTGCGCGCATTCAGCCCTGTGCCGTAGTGGATGTTGTAGAGTACGAATCGCATCGCGTCCTCCACAAGGATTAAAGCACTCCCTTCCGGTAAAACAAGGGGGGATGGGCGCCTGGGGCCGAATTTCCGCCAAGGCTTGCGCGATCTGGTACACTGATCCTGTCCGGGCCGCCGGGAAGATGGAGAGGGCGCTTGCCGGGGTCATCTCCGAGGGAAAGCGGGTGACCTACGACCTGTCGCCCAAGAGCCCCGTCGGAACGGCCGCCATGGCCGATGCGGTCATAGAGCGCCTTCGAGGGGCGTGAGGAGGAGACTATGAGGAAACTGCCGATCGACCCGAAGGAGGGATTTCACGTGCTGGCGAAGACCGGCCGCTCGCAGGCCGCCACCATGGTCCTCGGCGCCGGGCGGTCGACGGGAGGGCCCGATAACGCTCACCGGGGCAGCGATCAGTGGCTCTTCGTCCTCTCGGGACGAGGCCGGGCCACCGTCTCCGGCTCGGAGCTCGAGCTGGCCCCCGGAGACCTGGTCCTCATCGAGGCCGGCGAGACCCACCAGATCGACAACGCCGGGGAGGAGATCCTGCGCACCCTCAACTTCTACGCCCCGCCGCAGTACTGAGGCCCGGACACGCCGCCCGGCCTCACCACCTGGGCACTCCGGCCGCCCCGAGAATCTCCTCCAGGCGCCTCGCGTAACCCGCCGTCAGAGCCTCGGAGGGTATGAAGAAGAAGGCGTTTCGGTCGTGGTAGAGCAAAAAGCCGGGGCCGAGCAGGCGGTAGCCGGTGAAGTTGCGCCAGGGCTGGGCGTAGCCGGAGGCGCCGCTTCGCACCGAGAGCTCCTCGGCCGAGACCGCCACCGTCAGTTCCTTACCGAAAAAGGGGTGCCGCCGGGCCTTGCGCATCGATTTGGCGACGAGGAGAGCCTTCGACAGGACGCCGAAGAGGCCCGTCGCAAGAAGCAGCCCGGCAACCACCCGGGAGGGATAGACCCCGCCGAAGCCGAGGCAGGCGATGACGATGCAGGCCGCTCCCCACACCCAGCGCAGCTTCAGCGAGCGGTCGCAGCCGTAGTGGGCATCAAGAAAACGGTGCCAGAGGTCCCTGGTGAGGTGGTATTGGACGATGATCGTTTCGGGCATGGCCGCAAATGCGCTGCAGGTTAAAGGTGAAAGGGATCGAGGCCGCGGCTACCTTTTTACCTCAGGCGCGGCCTTTTGTCCCGGAATTTTTCGGGCAGACGGCAGCGGGTCGTTGGCGGAGGGAGAGCAGGCAGGAGATTTTCGGGACCGGACCGTCTGCCGGGGGATGCAAATCTGTGTTTTCAGGTAGTTGCAAGCATTCGATTTTCCGTCGGAATTTGTCGCTTGACATCCAGGCGGACGCAGCTAGAGTTAAATCAAACGGTGACGGAAACGCCGGCGAGGGAAAGTAGAGCGGACGAGCCAAAAGTCGTCAATGGGCAGAAAGAAATTTCTGTCAGGAAAACGCTCGAAAATCCGGAAGAGCAAAATCATCCGGAAAAACCCCTGTGGCGCTATCCGTCATCGTTGTTTTTTGGGGCTCCAGAGGGGGCGAACGGCGTGCATCATTGGGCCAGCAGAAATCAAGGATCCCCCATGACCCATCTGGCACACGGAATCTCATCGGGTCTCTCACATATGCGGAGCTGCGTCGCGGCCGAATCTTCAGTTGGCGCCCAGACTGCTGAGAACCTGGTGGTGCTCGCCGTAATACTGGCGATCGATGTCGGAGATCTGCAGGGTGGCTTTGAAGATGCGTACTCACCGATACACCTCATCATGACTGCCGATATCGAGCAGCACGATCTCCTGCTCGGAAATGAAAAGGGTCAGGGTGATGCGATAGCTGTAGGTGGGACTGACGGCATAACAGCCGGAGAGTTTGCCGGTCAAGGGATGAAGTTTGAGTTGGGGCTGGAACGGGTCGCGTTGCAGATCGGCGAGCAGCTTGGCAAAACGGGGCTTGAGATCCGGATGTTTTTTGAAGAACTTGCGCGCCTGCCGCAGAAACTGCTCCGGCGTGGTGATGGTGAACATCAGGCCGGCTCGTCACCATCGAGCGCCTTCAGCAGATCCTCCGCTGTCGCGAACTGCTTTACCCGCCCCTCCTTGACGTCCTCCAGCGACTCCCTCACCCGCGCCAGATACGCCTCGTTTGCCTCGGCCACCAGTTCCCGGTAGCGGGCTTCCGAGAGCACCACATACTGCGGCCGGTTGTTCCGGATCACATGGACATCTCCCTTGGCGATGACATCGTCCAGCGCGGCGACCCCCCGTCGTTTGAGCTCCTGTGCCGATATGGTGTTCATTCAAATACCCCTTTCGATACCTATTCAGGTACTTGAATCATACCCTCAAAATGCACCGGAAGGAAAACCATTATTCCCGCGGTCAATGTCTCGAATCGACCGGCGTGTTTCTGTTTTTCAGCGATTTACCTTGCCAACTTCCGCACCCCGATTCCCACTCGGTCTCGGTCGGACGACAAGAGATTGTTTAAATGTCGAACTCGACCCCGGTGGAGTCCCCGCTGACGTCCCAAAGACTTGCTTTGGTCCGACCCCGCTACCAAGCCTTTTCCCCCTTCAACGAACGGGGATTTTCTCAACAGCCGGAACTCTCCATCGGAGAGCCTTTATGAGGGCAGCCCTCAGACAGCCCTCAAGATTCGACCCTCCTGCGGCATCACTTCTTATGGCAATTGTGGCAATGGTCTTTCACGTTGAAAGCCGTTTTTCCATTATGGCAGCTACCGCAGCCTTTCCCCTGATACATCTGAGCCATGGTGAATTCTTTGTTCCCCTGGCCGGGAATAAATAGTTTTGGATGGCAAGCCTTGCACCCGAACATCGCCGTATGTTTTTTGTGGCTGAAGGTCACGTTCCCCATCGCGTGGCTTTTGAAGACGATGGCATGATTCAGATGACAGGTCGCACAGTCGGCCTTGACCGAAAAAGCCACCTTGCCGTTGTGGCACCCGCCGCAGGCCTCGCCCTTGTCCATGTCGGCCATGGTGAATTTCTTGTTACCGGGGCCGGCGATGAAGCGCTTGGGATGACACTCCTTGCATCCGAACATCGCCGTGTGGTTTTTGTGCCGGAAGATGACGACGCCGAATGACGGACCTTTGAAGAAGACGTCGTGGTCCTTATGGCAGTGGGCGCAATCGGTTTTGACCGAAAAAACCATCTTGCCGTTGTGGCACCCGCCGCAGGCCTCGCCCTTGTTCATATCGGCCATAGTGAAGGCCTTCTTGCCCGGGGGCAAGGTGAAGCGCTTGGGATGGCATTCCCTGCAGCCGAATTTGTTCGTATGGATCTTGTGATGGAAGGTAACGGAGCCGAACGAAGGCCCTTTAAAGACGATATTGCGATTCGGATGACAGGTGGTGCAGTTGGATTTGACCGAAAAAGCCACCTTGCCGTTGTGGCATCCTCCGCAGCCCTCGCCCTTGTCCATGTCGGCCATGGTGAAGGTTTTGTTCCCCGGGCCGGCGATGAAGCGCTTGGGATGGCACGCCTTGCACCCGAACCTCGCCGTGTGTTTCTTGTGGCTGAAAGTGACGGTGCCCATCGAGGGGACTTTGAATTTGATAGCTTGGTTCTTGTGGCAGGCGGCGCAGTTGGATTTGACCGAAAAGGCCACCTTGCCGTTGTGGCACCCACCGCAGCCCTCGCCCTTGTTCATGTCGGCCATTGTGAACTTTTTATTCCCAGGGCCGGCGATAAAGCGCTTGGGATGGCACGCCTTGCACCCGAACATCGCCGTGTGGTTCTTGTGACTGAAGACGACTTTGCCGAAGGAGGGCTCTTTGAAGACGATGTCCTTGTTCTGGTGGCAGGCCGCGCAGTCGGTCTTGACCGAAAAGGCGACATCGCCGTTGTGACACCCGCCGCAGGCCTCGCCCTTGTCCATGTCGGCCATGGTGAACTTTTTGTTCCCCGGACCGGCGATGAAGCGCTTGGGATGGCACGCCTTACACCCGAACATCGCCGTGTGGTTCTTGTGGCTGAAGACGACTTTGCCGAAGGAGGGACCCTTGAAGACGATGTCCTTGTTCTGGTGGCAGGTGGCGCAGTCGGTCTTGACCGAAAAGGCCACGTCGCCGTTGTGGCACCCGCCGCAGCCCTCGCCCTTGTCCATGTCGGCCATGGTGAACTTTTTGTTCCCCGGGCCGGCAATGAAACGCTTGGGATGGCACTCCTTGCATCCGAACATCGCCGTGTGGTTCTTGTGGCTGAAGGTGACGGTGCCCATCGAGGGCCCCTTGAAGACAATGTCGTGGTTCTGGTGACAGGCCGCGCAGTCGGTCTTGACCGAAAAGGCCACGTCGCCGTTGTGACACCCACCGCAGGCCTCGCCCTTGTCCATGTCGGCCATGGTGAATTTTTTGTTTCCCGGGCCGGCGATGAAGCGCTTGGGATGGCACTGCTTGCACCCGAACATCGCCGTGTGGTTCTTATGACTGAAGACGACTTTGCCGAAGGAGGGACCCTTGAAGACGATGTCCTTGTTCTGGTGGCAGGCCGCGCAGTCGGTCTTGACCGAAAAGGCCACGTCGCCGTTGTGGCACCCGCCGCAGCCCTCGCCCTTGTCCATGTCGGCCATGGTGAATTTTTTGTTTCCCGGGCCGGCGATGAAGCGCTTGGGATGGCACTGCTTGCACCCGAACATCGCCGTGTGGTTCTTATGACTGAAGACGACTTTGCCGAAGGAGGCTCCCTTGAAGACGATGTCGTGGTTCTTGTGGCAGGCCGCGCAGTTGGATTTGACCGAAAAGGCCACCTCGCCATTGTGGCAGGCACCGCAGGCTTTGCCTTTCTCCATGTCGGCCATGGTGAAGACGGGGTTTTTTGAAGGAACGAGGTTGAAAATCTTGTTATGGCATTGATTACAATGTTTGCTGCCCAGGGCCTCGAAGTGCACGTCGTGGTCGAAGACGACATCGCCGGCCGATTGGGTATGGAAGACAGCTGTTCGGTCTGATGGGTGGGTCCAGAGGGCGTTGGCAACTGTCGGTAGGGCGGCAAGCAGCATCAGGACGGCTAAAAAGCGAAACTTCATAAAAATCTCCCCTGAGTAGATTCTATGCTGTTTATGATGAATTTCTAAAAAAGGTTTATGCCGGTTGCGGCCCGAAACAGCTGATTCGGTCGTTCATCGCGGAGGACCATTTAACCGAAGAGTTGAACTTTACACTGTTTTCGGCAAAAGCGTCAAGGATTCTTCCGCCCGGCGGGTAGACACCGCAGTACGGCGGGTCGGGCGTGTCTCGCCCGCGGCTACCCTTTCCCGCTCCCAAGCATCACCACAAACCCGAGAACGCCGCAACCGGCCATCACCACTGCCATCGGTACCGCTGTCGCGTTCTGCAGCAGTCCCACCACAGCTCCGCCCGTGGCGCCGAGGAGATATTGGATTGTTCCCAGCAGCGCCGATGCATTTCCCACCATGGTGTCGAATGGGGCCAGGGCGAGGGCGGTGACGTTGGGATAGAGCAGGCCGGCCAGGCTCATGGAGGCGAAAAGAAGCAGCGCCTGAGCGGGGAAGCCGCCAATTCCCGTCAACATCGCTCCCAGGAAAAACCCGGCCACCAGGGTGTTGGCGATCACGGACACCCGCAGGATGGCCTGTGCACTGAAGCGGCGCAGCAGGCGGCGATTGAGCTGCGAGGCGCCGATCAGCCCCAGGGCGTTGGCACCGAAGTAGAGGCCGAAATGCTGGGGGGAGACCCCGTTCACCTCGATGAAGAGAAAGGGGGCGCCGGCGATATAGGCGAACATCCCTCCTGCGACGCATCCCAGAACGACCGAGTAGCGCAGATAGCCGCGATGACGGATAAGCTCGCCGTAGCGGACCGTCAGCTGAGTCAGGCTGCAGCGGATGCGCCGCTCTGCCGGCAGGGTCTCAGGGAGGTAGAGGACGGCGGCGAGGAGCGAGAGGAGGCCGAAGACGCCCAGGCAGCCGAAGATCCCCCGCCAGCCGGCAAGCAGCAGCACCTGCCCGCCGGCCATCGGGGCGAGGATCGGCGAGACGCCCATCACCAGCATCAGCAGTGAGAACATCCGCGCCGCCTCGGCGGTGTCGTAAAGGTCGCGCACCACCGCCCGCGAGATCACCATCCCCGCCCCGCCCCCGACCGCCATCACCACCCGCCAGAAGATCAGACCCTCGCCGCTGTGCACCAGGGCGCAGCCGATGGTGGAGACGACGTAGAGCGCCAACCCGCCCAGCAGCGGCAGGCGCCGCCCCCAGCGGTCGGCAAGGGGGCCGTAGAAGAGCTGGCCGCCGGCCGAACCGAAGAGAAAGGCGGAGATCGAGAGCTGCACCGTGCCGAGCGGGATCCCCAGGTCATTGGAGATCTGCGGGAAGGCGGGCAGATACATGTCGATCGACATGGAGCTGAAGGCGGTCAGGGCGCCGAGGATCAGCACCAGACGGACCAGGTGCAGCCGGGACTGCTCCTCGGGGCGGATGACGGGGGAGGTTGTTGTTACGTCCATGGAAAGGCGGTGACTCCAGGGTATATAGTTGCTGCATGCAACCTTTGGTGGCAAAAAAATTACTTGAGTGCGTTGCGACAGGCACGCCGCAGCACTTCGCGGCAGACGTCGAGTTCCTCCGCGGCGATCCCCTCTCGGGCCGCCTCCAGGATCTCGCCGACCAGCGCCGTGGCCCTATCCATCAGCTCCTTGCCCTGGGCGGTAAGGCAGACCAGCCGCTCGCGGGAATCGCCCGGACTCGGCAGCCGCGCGACGAGTCCGGCGCCCTCAAGGCTCGCCGCCAGCCGGGCCATGGTCGTCTTGTCGCGCAGCGTCAATTCGGCCAGCACCCCTTGCGGCAGGCCGTTTTGCGCCCAGAGCTGGACGAGAAACGAGTACTGCTGGGCAGTGATGCCGAGCCCGGCCCGGGAGAAGGCGGCGTCGATGCGCCGCATCAGGACACGGGAAAAGCGGTTGGCCAAAAAACCGAGGGAGTTGGCCAGCGTGTATTCGGTTGGAGCTGTCATGATGGTTGCAATGTACAACTAACAGGCTTGGCTGTCAACGGGTCGGAGAAGAGAGCGGAATTTCAGGACCGGGCCGTCTGAAGGCGGGTGCGAACCTGCTCAAGGACCTTCTCCGCAATGAGCACACAGCGGAGACAGACTTCCCGGTCGGCGAAATGCTCCGGCAGTACGCCGAAAACCGGGTATTTCGAGGGAATATAGATGGAATCCAGAAGGTCGCAATCCTCGGAAGAGAGCGCCAAGGAGCCTTCTGCGACTTCGGCCAGCCTGGCAAGTTCCCGAATGCTGTGGGACCTGGGAAACTCGCCTTTTTTCTCCACCAGAAGGGCCTTCAGCCCCTTTTCGACGGCCTGCTGGGCATTCTGCAGGCAGGCGTTGAGGTACTCGCGCTCCAGTGAGAGACGGGAGAGAGCGAGGTTTTCCTCCGCATAGGCCAACCAGAGGCGGGTTTCATCTTTCATAGATGACCTCGCCGCGCTCGATCTCCTCCAGAAAGGTTCCGGAAATCGGCCGGGGACGAACGGGAATGACGTCGATGGGGATCTTGTCCGCCACGGAAGCCAGTTTGCGCCGGTATTTCAGAGCCAGGGGGAGGTAGGCCTCCTGGCTTTCCTGAAATACGGCGATATCCAGGTCGTTGGGATTGGCGGATTCGAGAAACGAGCCGAACACGACGACCCGGCGCACCTCCTCTTCGGAGGCGAGCAGGTCGGCTACCTGCCTTTTCAGGGATTCCTTTTCCACTGCGGTCAGAAACATCGCCACATCCTATCCCGAAGGGAATGCGCTTCCATTCCCGGGAAAAACGCCAACCATTTGATTTTACTTATACCATGCACTTCACTTTCTGACAAAAGGAAATGCTTACTGCTGCCGCCATTCGGCTACATCAGTCATGGACCGTGAACTCAGATGCGGGTCAAGCTGGCGGCCAAGCTGCTGGTCGTCGCCTGGACCATGATGAAGCGCAACGACCCCTTTGATCCTGGCTACTTCAGGCCGTAGCACAGCCTGAAGCAACCTGCGGCGAGACGAGCCCGATTAACAACGTTGAGGAAAAGCCCTCGGGCGGGACAAACACGGCCCTCTCACTGGAATTTTGGAGCTTGGATAAGGAATGCTGAGGCGGCTCTGCTCCCGAAGCGGACAGGGGATGCCGGATACCGGTAACGATGAACCTCAAGATTCGCCAAGTCGTGAGACAGAAGCCGCAAAAAAAACCAGCGGGACAGGTGCGCAAAGAATTGGCGACAGATTTAACCTATTGACTTTTCAGGGGGAAAGTATTCTCTTGACTCCGGGACTACAGAATGTCCCCATCAGCTTCCTTGACAACAGAATTCATCAATTGTATAAATTGATACAAATATTTGTATTTTTTCGTACAAGGACTTGTATTTAATGGTACAAAAAAAATTCCGGCTGGACAAAGAAGAGCTTCTGGATAACCTTCGGGCCTGGAACCGCGTACTCCGGCGGAAAGTCCACCTGATCGCCTGCGGCGGCACCGCCATGACCCTGCTGGGCGTGAAGGCCTCGACCAAAGATGTCGACTTCATGGTACCAGACATCAGGGAATACAACTATCTGACGAAGCAACTGCCCGCAATGGGGTACACACAAACAGCCGGCCCAGGCTGGCAACGAAAGGGCGAACTCTTCCATTTCGACCTGTTCCGAGGCGGCAACATCCATACAACGGGATTGCTGCACTCCCCCCTCGAAGAGGGTCGGAACCGGGCCTTTGCCGAACTCTCGCACCTATTACATCGGCATCCTGAACGACTATGACCTCATCGCCAGCAAACTGATGCGAGGGACCAGGGTCGATTTTGAAGATTGCCTGATGCTGGCAGCTGCCCACGGGGACGAACTGGACCTGGAGAGACTTGTTGCTCACTTCAACGAAATGATCGGTTACGATGTCGCCGAGAATCGTCTGCGACCCCACATGGATCACTTTCTGGAACTGCTGAGGGAGAATAAGCAGGATGCCTGACGATAAATTTTATAAAAGCCTGGCCAGACTTGGATTCCCGATGTTCGAACCGGACCAGGAGCTGGAAGTGAACGAGACCCTGGCCGAGGTGGTCAAGAGCAACGACACCCGGCTTTGGGAAGGGTTCCCGGTCCTGCTGGCCAACGCCGGCGAAAGCCACCAGTTTGCGTCTGAGTTGGTCGTAGAGCAGCTCCCCACGGCAAATCTCAAGGAGCAATACCACCGGCTTCTGCTCCTCTCAGCCGCCGTCTACGACGTCTACAACCTGTCGTTTTCCTGGCTAAGCAGGCTCAGAAAGGACTTTTCCGCCGCCGACAAGGATCTCGTGAAAAAGTGGAAAAACGCTCTCGCCCGCAACCAGCCAGCCATTGGAGGCAGGACCGGCGTTGATCCGGAGCGGGTCAAAGGCCTGTTTGAACTCTACTCTGACCAGAAAACCGAAAAGGATCGACGCCGCAAGGAGCGGGACGCCGATTTCTCGCTGGAATACGCCTTGTCCCAGCTGTTCTCGCCCAAGCAGAAGGAGTTGTTCAAGAAGAAGCTCGAAGGCGATTCCCTGACCAAAACCGAGCAGGAATACTATTCGCGCACCGTGAAGAAAAAAGTCGTTGCCCTGGCAAACGCCGAACTGCATAGCCTCGCCAGAAAATTGCTGGAGCAGTAGCCAACCGCCTTCAGGGGGTTGGCTTTTTGTCATTCCGGCCATACGAATGCTTGTCGGCGGGGTTCATGGAAGGGCCTTTGGGGACGGCCCAGGACTTGAGGACGCCGGCGACTTCGAGGCGGAAGTCCCAGTGGAGGTGGGAGGCGTGGTGTTCCTGGACGACGAAGATGGGCATATCAGCAGCCGAGAAATTTTTGCTCGCGATGCCATCGCAGATGCTTCTGCTCCGGCCGCTGACCCGGATCCGCAGGCAGGGTGACCTTCCTGTCCTTCATGCTGGCGAGTAACAAGGCCGAATCACCTGCCTCGGCAAAATGGAGCTCGGCTACTATGACGGTGAAGTCGTCGCGCAGGGACCAAAGGCCGTTGTCGAAGAGCCAGAAGCCGTCGGACTTCATATGAAACAAAGGGAGCTTGATGTCCGGCCGCATCGGTCGCCGATGGGCGACGACCGTCTGAGCCGACGGGATATCACGGGCCCAAGTTTCATTCTTTCAGGCCCGACCCCCAGCCTGCCCCCCGCCTTCGCAATTCGGGACCTGTCCCCATACCTGTTCCATTACAGGCAAAAGGCGTTACTTCCAGAGTTCCTCGTCGACCTGTTCGAAGACGGCCGTGTTGCGCTTGAACTCGGCCTCTTCTTCCCGGCTCCAGGTACCGGCGAGGTGATCGAGGTCGCTGTAGGTCACGCTGCGCCGCCGTTTTTCCAGGCCCAGGGATTCCCGCAACAGCCGCAGGGTCACCGCGTTGACGCTGATCCCATCCCGGTTGGCCCGCTCCTTCAGGGCCTGGGCGGTCTGTTCGTCGATGCCGCGCAAGGTCATGGTGGCCATGATGGTTCTCCTCTCAATTGCCGGCCAGCAGCAGACCGTCGATTTCCCTGAAATGACTGTCCAGGGTGGCAAGTGCCAACCCATGCCGCAGCGCGCCGGCCGCTATCCACAGGTCGTTGGAGGGGATCGGCCGGCCCCTGTCCCGCAAGACCCGGAAAACGCCGGCATAAAATTCAGCCGTCTCCTCGTCGATGCCGAGCACCTCGACGCGCGGCGAATCGAGGAACTGGTCGAGTTCCCGGCGATTTTCCTTTTCGCGGCTCCCGCAATGAAAACCCGCCAGCAGTTCGCCGAGCACGACCGTGCTCACGCCGATGTATTCCGCCTGGCGCAGCCGCTCTACGGAAGGCTGCTGCTGCCGCTTGAAGGCCACGTAAAAATTGGTGTCGATCAGGATATGCTTCATCCCTGCCCCCGTTCTCCCGACTCAAATTTTGATATCAACTTAATATCAATATATGCCAGCACCTGGTTGCGGTCAATATTTTCACTGGAGATTACGGGGGTGTGGAGCTGGCCGATACCCTTACCGGGAATTTTAAAGGGCAAAAATCGTCCTGTAAGCCGACTTTTACCCCGAAATTTCTTTGCTTAAACAATGATGCTCTCGCAAAAACTCTGTGGATGGCTAAGCAAAAATTTCGTCCCACAAGGCCTGGTGGTTTTTCAGGGGCGAAGGCCTACATCAGGTAGGTCAAGGTCCTGAAAAAACGCCGTAACGCCGTGGGGCGGACTTTTTGCGACGCCATCAACAATGATATCAGCAGGTTGTCTTGGTCCCCAGGATCTTTACGACATTTCATTGCACCGGGAAAATTAAACTTGAAAAAATAGGCTTTCAACTTTCCGTTTTAAGGACCCAATTCGGGACCTGTCCCTATACCTCTTCCCGGAGATGTGGCCGGGGTAGCTGTGCAAGGGGGCGCGGCGTCCTCTCTTTCCGAGGTCCTCCTCCGCCGTGTTTTCAGGTAGTTGTAACTATTTGAATCATCGTCGAAATTTGTCGCTTGACATCCCCGCCGGCCGGGCTAGAGTTAAATCAAACGGTGACGGAAACGCCGACGAGGGAAAGTAGAGCGGACGACCCGAAAGGTCGTTAACGGGCAGAAAGAAATTCCTGTCAAGAAAACGCTTGAAGATCCGGAAGAGCAAAATCCTCCGGAAAACCCCCGTAGCGCTATCCGTCATCGTTGTTTTTTGGGAAACACGAGGCCCTTCCCCTGCCATCCCGCCGACCTCCACCCATGTTTCCGGATTTCCTCCTCGACCTTTTCCGAAACGGCCGTATTGCGCTCAATCCTGCCACGCCTCGAATCCAGGAACTGACCATATCAGTGTCCCGTGTGGTTAGTCATGTCAAATAATTCTGAGGCATTTTTGGTGCTGCCAAGGCGTCGCCGACGCAGGCCTAGCCGTGCGTTAAGTCAAGTTGGCGCAACGCAGGCAGCGCCGAAAAGGGCCAGAATTAGAAGACAGGATTAGCCGCACGGGGCACTAGACTCTCCGTCTCCCGGCCGCCGCAGCGAAAGCCTGCGCTTGAAGGGTGTGATGGAGCTCGTCATTTCAGGGCGCCTGGAGGGTTATTCAGGAATAAATATGATTCTAACCCTCTGTTTTATAGACCGAATCCGGGACCCGTCCCCACAGGGCTGGTTGGGGATGATAGGGCCTGACAGAGGGGCAACCGGACCGGTGGATCGTTCATTGCGCCGTGCGATTCACTCAGGAAAAAAAATATGAAAGTAACTTTCTGTTGCAAAATCTGCCAATCCGGTTAATATGACTTCAATTTGAGGTCAAATGACATACTATATATGTCAGACGACAGCCCTTTGAGGTCGCCATGCTTGAATCCCTTCTGGGGTCGGTAAACAAGGAGCGGGTACTTCTCTTCCTCCTGGCCAGGGAAGAAGGGTACCCCCGGGACATTGCCCGCTTTTTCGCCACCGGCCTGGCTCCCGTCCAGCGGCAGCTGGATGCCCTTGAACGGGGCGGCATTCTGGTCAGCCGCCTTGCCGGCCGGACCCGTCTCTACACCTTCGACCCCCGTTATCCGCTGCTGGACGAATTGAAAGCCCTGCTGGAAAAGGCTCTCACATTTTACCCCGCCGAGGAGCGCGAACGCCTCCACATGTCACGCCAGCGGCCACGCCGAAGGGGGAAGCCACTGTGAAGAAGATCGGGGACATGAGCATGGGGGAGCTTGCGGCCTTCGTCTGCTCCCATCTGGAACAGAGGGGCATCCAGGTCGTGCTCAGCGGCGGAGCCTGCGTCTGTCTCTATGCCTCCGACCGTTACCAGTCCATGGACTTGGACTTCATCGACAGGCTGCACACCACGCGGCAGCGTCTCAAACAGGCGTTGTCCGAGATCGGCTTTCTCGAAAGAAACCGTTACTTCATCCATCCAGACACTGAATTTTTCCTTGAATTTCCCTCCGGGCCGTTGGCCGTCGGCGGCGAGCCGGTGGGCACTGTCGAAGAACTGTCCTTTCCGACCGGCAGGCTCAGGTTGCTCTCTCCGACGGACTGCGTCAAGGATCGCCTTTCGGCCTTCTATCACTGGAACGACCAGCAGTGCCTTCAGCAGGCAGTGTGGGTGGCCAGAGCCAGACCCATCGACTGGCAGGAGGTGGAACGTTGGTCCGCACAGGAGGGGGAGAGGGAAAAATTCGGCATCTTCAGGCAGAGATGGGAGCAGGCGGGAGAGTGAGCGGGAGGGCGGTCTCTTTAAACCGGCAATTTTGCTGCTGAAAATCGGTTTATAAGCCTGTTTCGGGCCTATATTTTTAAATATTTACTTTAAAATTCCAAGGCTTGCTTTGGTCCCCTCAACACCCCCTTCGCTGAAATATCCGGCATCTGGTCCCAGACTTTTCCTTCCAGCAGCCGCCCGGCCTTCTTTTTGCGAGGCCCGCCCCACTGCTTGAAAAAGAAGGGGACTCTGGCACGCAGGCACTGGTCGCGAAGGTCAAGAACCCAGGCCGGGTCCATCGGTCTGGCGCCGGGTCCGGACTCCCCACCGACGATAACCCAGTCGATACCGGCAAGGTTCAGACCAGGAAGCGGTCCCAGCAAAGGTTCAAGGGAGAGAAACTTGAGGCGAGCGCCACTTTGCCGGAGATGGTCGATGCGGTGGACGTAATCAAGGGATTCGACACTGACCCCCATCCAGACATTGACCGGCCACGGCAGACGCGGACTTAGCTCCAGCAAGCGCTCCGAGCGTTTGGTCAGCACCTGAAAGGTGTGCCAGTGGGCGCGTTCCATGACATCGAAAACCCGATAGATGAACTCTTCCGGCACTTGATCCCAGAAGAGATCACTCATGGAATTGACAAAGATCGTTTGCGGCTTCTTCCACTCCAGCGGTTTTTCCAGGGCATGGGGGTGCAACGCCAACTTAAAACCCTGGACGTAGTTGGCCTGCCCCATCGCCTGCAGGCGTTTGGCCATACGCTCGGCGTAGCAGTGCTTGCAGCCGGGGCTGATCTTGACGCAACCGGTGACCGGGTTCCATGTCGATCCAGTCCATTCGATGGCAGAATTGCTGGCCATAACCTCACCTCTTCAAAATATCTTGTGCAATCTTGATCGCCGTCTTTGCCCCCTTGGCATTGCCGGAGGCGAAGCAGAGCAGAAAGAGCGGGTTGTTCTTGGCATTGCAGAGCGGCAGTGGGTTTTCGGCGACGCCTGGAAAGACCGTCTTCAATCGCGCGACAAAATACCGGGCGATCTCCTCGAACCCGGCCTTTTCTACGATTTCCTGCTCGTAAAGCAACCCTTGAACTTTGCTGACTCTGTAAAACACATCATACCAGCCGGTGTCACCAAAAATCTCATCCAGTTTGCGCCGCCAGGCATCCGGGATGTTGCCGTCGCTTTTCAGCAATCGGTTGACGCCGATACCCAGCGGGAAGAGATACCAGAGGTCGATCGCCTCTGTCGCGGCAATCGCCTTGATGGTGTCCCAGGAAACCTGCATGCCGAAGGGGTCGAGAAACAGGACGGCGCGATGCTGGGTCCAATTGCGTTTGGTGCACAGGTTCTGAATATAGGCGTTGGCGTCGGCCCGTTCGAGGAGGATGCGATCCGCCAGAGCGGGAAAGTCATCCTTCAGTCGTTCGAGTTCGGCGAAGCGCCGCTCATCCTTTTCGATGAAGATGTAGCGATTAAAGGACGGTTCGACCTGTAGGGCGATTCGTGCCGGGCCATCGAGAAAGTCGACTGTGTCCTGCGCGGCCAATTCCGGAAACATCAGCCCGGTGTCCTGGCCCTCCGTTTTCAAGGTACGGTAACCGGTCCCGGCAAAGGCGTCGATATAGGCGAACTTATAGTGGTACCGATTCATAATGGTGGCGTAGGCCACCAGATACTTCCTTACCCGTTCGAGCTTTTCTTCCGTCCAGTCGCCACCAAATCGTTGCATACCCCCTCCTTGCGACGTTAAGTGTCTCGGCTACATATATCCCTTTTCGATACTGCCCCCCAGGCGGTTGATTTAAGTATGGTGTCCCCGGATTGCGGATTTGAGTTCGCGGATCGTGGATTTTTGGTGCCCTTTTCTGCCGGGGGGGATCGCGACCCCCCGGGGGTGAGTCTCCCTATATTCGCGATATTGGGGTCAAAATGGCCGTTATAGGCTCGAAAAAGGGGAATTTTTTGGACGTTTTGTTTTTTATTTCGAGAACTTGGTTTGGTCCGACCCCACGAGCCCCCGGAGGTTTTGAATCCCTTCGCGTTCTTCGCGTCTTCGCGTGAGAAACAGGGTTATGGCTTCTCCCAGTACATCGCCTTGTGCGGAAAAATCCAGCGCACCCCGCCGCGCGGGTCGGGCGTGTCGCCTTTGTGGCGGGGGATGAGGTGGATGTGCAGGTGCATGACGGTCTGGCCGGCGGCGGCGCCGTCGTTGATGCCGATGTTGAAGCCGTCGGGTTGGCGCTCTTTCAGAAGCCGCTGGCGCATCTCGCCCAGCAGCTCGAGCAGGGCGCCCTGCTCTTCTTTGGTCGCCTCGAAGAGGGAGACGATGTGGCGTTTGGGGATGATGAGGGTGTGGCCGGGGGTGAGGGGGTAGGCGTCGTATTTGGCCCAGGCGTGGGGGTTGGAGGCGGCGATCCAAGAGGGATCGGGGTGGCAGAAGGGGCAGGCGCTCATCTCAGGCTTTCCGGACCAGAGGCGAGAGGCTCAAGGTCTGGGCATCGCAGCTCAGCCAGACCTCGCCGTCCTGGATAGTGCACTGCAGCTGCATGCTGCGCTGCGCGAGGCCCGCCAGTCCCTTGCTCTCTGCCTCGGCAAGCTCGACCACCCTGAGGTTGGCAAAGCGCTGCAGCTTGTCGGCGTTACTTCTGCCACCACAGATCGGCGGCGCGGCCGCCGTAGAGGTAGAGACAGACCTTTTCGGCCCGGCCGCACGCCTTGCGCACCCGGCGCTCGTCGGGCAGGCCGACGTCGATCCACAGCGCGATCTCGCCGGTGAGGCTCTTCTGCCAGAGATCCGGCTCGTCGTCGGCGCAGAGTCCCTTGGTGAAGTTCAGGTTCTCGTCGGCGTGCAGGGCAAAGGCGAACAGCCGCACCATCATCCGCTCGTCGGTCTCCGAGGGATGGCGGGCCAGGGTCAGCTGGTGCTCGCCGTAATACTGGCGGTCGATGTCGGAGATCTGCAGGGTGGCCTTGAAGATGGTGGAGGGAAGAGCCATGGGGGGTCCTTTGGGGGAGAGAACGCCAGAGTCGGCCTGGAAAATAGCTAAGAAATGGTCACTTTTTTCACAATATCAAAATGTTGCTTTGGTCAAATTCAGGGATGCTTTTCAGGGCAACCTTGCAAGCCTGAGCCGCCCCCCCCTCACCAGATTGAATTTTACAGCCGCCACGTACGGCGATGTTTGGCCAAGTATTCCGGTGCCGGCCAGTGGCCTTGGTCAGCTGGGGGGATAATCCCCCGGCCAGAAAGGGTCAGAAGCAGACCGGGAAAGTTGGGATCGCTGCCGATGGCGCGAGAGGTAATGACCGTGTAGTTGTCGGAGACGCCGAGCATCCCCTCGTCGAAGCCCCAGTGGCAGGTGCGGCAGAGGGCCATGCCGTTGCGGATGTCGTCGTTTTTCGATTTGCTCCAAGGCACGATGTGGGCCGCCTCCACCACCGTGTGGCCGTCGGGGGTGACGATGCGAATGCCGCACAGGGCGCAGCGGTGGTCGTAGGCTTTGGTCACCACTTTGCGAAAGGCCTGGTCGCGCACATCGGTGCGGTAGCTCTCCGCCTCGACGATCTCCTTCACCAGCGGTAGGTGGGCCTGTTCCTCCAGTGCCCTGCTGTAATCGAAGGCTTCACGGTTGATGATCGACTGCTCCCGCAGCTGCGCCGCTGCTTCCTCCGAGAAGCAGGAGAGGAGCAGCGCTTCCCGAAGTGCCTCCCGCCCCTCCCCGCTCTGCATGATCTGAAACAGCCCATCGTCCAGCTTCGCTCCGAGGGCGTATTTGCGCAGGTAGCTGACGGAGGAGGTGTTGTTGATCACCGCGGCGGTGATGGCCTTGCCCGGCTGGGGGACCAGCTCCCAGAACGGTTCGCGGGCGAGGCGGGAGAAGGGGAAGGCGATGCTGCTGGTCTGGCCCAGCGGTACGACCCGCCGCCAGTAGAGGTTGAACAGCTCGTTCAGTTCCACCAGATCGGCGGTGACGGCGATGAACGGTGTGGTGATGACGCCGCGATGCACCAGGTCCAGCACCGCCAGGAGCAGCATGGGTTTGTGGGGGGCGAGGCTTCGTGAGGCTTCGGGCCATAGGCCTTTTCTTCCTGTGGCTCGGCGCAGATGGGCGAATTGTTTTATGTATGTCTCAAGAGGGGTCATTGTTTCCGGCTGATTATCTCAACGCACCGCGAGAGTTCTTCAAAAGAAAATATCCGCCCCAATAATTAAGTATGGTGTCCCCCGAACCTTTGCGAGAGTTCTCCAATTAAGTATGGTGTCCCCCCGAACCTTGCCCTGGGAGAATTATTCTTGAAAATTGGCTTCTAACTTTCTGTTTTAAGGGGCGAATTCGGGACCTGTCCCCACGATCCCGCGGAGGTAAAAATCGCGGGGAAGTGTCTGCATCCGGTCAGCCATCGGGGTCAGGGGAGAAAGTCGTTTGTCGCCGGATGAATTGCCGATCGCCGGAAATGCCCTACAGTGGGAGTATAACCTACGGACGGAGAGAACGTGTGATGGAAGAACGATGACAGCGCGAGGCGGCGGAACGCCAGATTACGCCTTTAAGGTCTGACCCGCTTGCATTAATGCGGCACGCGCTCATCTTGGCAATTGGAAGCCTGACCTTGAACCAGACCCTCAGTAGGCTGAGCATGGCACCTATATGCGGAGGAAAATATGTTTGCAACTATCTGTCTCTACAGATGAATCCAACCGTCCTCGAATCCCTTGAATAGATCTGAGCGGCGCAGCTCTCGTAGTCCTGCGCCTTGAAAGTGCAGGTCTCAAGACTAAAACATTTCTAGTTGATCTTGTGGAACAAAAACAGAAAGACCCATCTTAATTTTTGACCCGATCCTTTCACCAGATATTTTAACTTTAATAATATCTCCGGTGTTTGAGTTAACGAGTATAGCCCGAGTATTTTCGGACCATAGATCATTTATTACAGGTATTTCAAGATCAAGTATCACCTCCTTGGCCGCTGAATGTTCCCTTTGATCACTCCATTTAGATATTTTCTTGCTTTTATTTAACACATTTAAACTATCATGAGGAGAAGCCATTGGCGTTTTTGAGGGGACAAGATCCTCCTTCGGAAACAAAGAACCCTCCAAAGTCTCGCCGATTACAGCTGGAGGAGGATTGTCTGTTTTCAGCAAAATGACACCATCATGAAATCCTCCAGACTTTTCGCGTTTTGTAATTTGCTTTTTAAATAATTCGTCCTTACTAATACCCAAATGATGAAGGATGCCATCAACAACCTCTGCGACATCTGCTAGCTCACCTAAAATATCCCCCTGATCTACAGCATCAAGAACTTCAAATGACTCCTCTATAAGTTTTTCCTTTAAGGCACGCAACAAATATTCACCGGACAATCGCTCCTTTGAAACTAATTCTCCACCAAGCTCTATTTTTGATGGAATTTTGTCTCTTACTAATTTATTAAACTCTCTAGTATCGGCTGAATCTGTG
This sequence comes from uncultured delta proteobacterium, assembly GCA_963783365.1. Taxonomy (GTDB): domain Bacteria; phylum Desulfobacterota; class Desulfuromonadia; order Desulfuromonadales; family CAWANI01; genus CAWANI01. Next base: position 34,363 of record CAWANI010000021.1, read on the forward strand.
AAGGGATTAGATATTTCGACTTGTGCTTCGGTTTGAATCAGCTGATAATAAGCATGCGATAAAATACCACCTTCGAGCAAAATTACTGCGCCGACTTTTTGTGCGAGTTCACCAATTTCTCTGAGGGTATTTTTATTCCGCAATAATGCCTCTTCTTTTGGCTGAATCCTAATCCTCCTAACCCTTGTGGCAGGAGACCTTGCTTCGATTTTTAAGGCTTCAATATCGTGACGTGTTCTTATAACTAATGCTTTATCAAAAGGGGTTTTTGTGCGTTGAGTTGGAGTACGGCTCGCGATAGATGGGTCAAATTCCTCATGAACCAGGGCAAGATTGGCTCAGGACAAAATTTCGGCGGAACTCCAACAAACCACATAACACTTAAGGACTTACCTTCTGCATTTGCAATCCTTCTTGACTCAAAGGCTATTTTTTTCACCCAATTATCATCTTTAATTGAACCCTCCCAGTCGTAAGGTTGCGCCAACAACATGGGTGCCCAATGTCCATTTTCATCGGGTGCTACAAAGTAACGTTTGAAGTTTCGCGTTAGTTGTATTTCAAAGCTGCTGACATCTTCAGGAGAGATTTCTGTCAATCGAGGGTTCATTGTATCAACAGTATACTTATCGTGGCTATTATAATATAGACCCTCAGGTAGGCCCCAAAGAGCCTCTATTCGCACCTTTCTTTCACCAGGCGCCGCATATGCAAAAGCTGAAGCAACAGCTGGAATGAAGTTATGAAAAATGAATACGATATTCGCGCCTGAAGTTTCCTTTTTTACTTTTTTTGCATTTTGTATTAACCATTCAACTGCAACATCAACATTCCTTATTTCGTCACTCCTGGGCAAAAGCTGTAGCTCTTTTTTAATTTTTGAATCAATATCTAGCCTTATTACAAGCGATCTATTAACCATAACTGATATATCATCATACAAATTCTGATCTATTTTTGAATTTAAAATATCATTTATAATATTTTTATTCTCTAAAACATAAATATTCGTAGTTTGAAGTCCAAGATTAAAATAAGTAAAAACATTTCTAATTTTGTGAAACTTTAATGCATGTTCTTTATTGATTTTTCTAAGCACTTTTGGATTAAATTCTGAAATGACGTTTCCTGCTTTATTCAATTGCTGATATGGATCTACACCTGGAGACCTTACATCTTGATCGACTTGTACAATATATAGCTGTTTGCCATCCCAGACCCATTCAAAGTGGACTCTCACCTTTTGATTATACGCCCATTCTGCTGGGACCTTGAGCGCTCCCTTCAAATGAGCGGACAAGTTACATCTCAATGGAAAGACATCACCATCCCCGCCAACCGAAGGACTTCTCCAATTTCGAAAGTTAATAGTGAAAATCCCTCCCCCGTCAAACTCACCCAACCAGTCCCTTCCGTCCTCATAGCAGCGCCTTTCATTTGACAAATGACCCTTGGCGGAAACAGGATCAGCATATTTTTGAACAATTAGAGCTACCTTCTCTGCTCCAAGGTCACAATCAGAAATTATTGCATTTAAGCAATCATCCAAAGTGCTAGAGAGAGATGATAAGGTCCCTTGAACGGAATGATATTTCCCTCTCTCTGAAAGGCCCTCCTCCTGTGCAGAGGACCTAACAATAACCCTCGAGTTTTCACTGACATCAAGGCATTCAAGTGCATTGGTAATATGATTTTCCCAACCTGAGAGTAAAGCCTTGCGTTCATTCTCTTTGCTATTTTTGTATTCCGTATGCAGTTCGTGCGAAATGACGATGAAGGGAAGTGTCCATGGTTCAGGAATGCAAGCCAAACCAAATGCCTTATCACCCACAAGATCTGTGGTTATTCTGGACGGATCCAATTCGGTCCATCTAGAGGATTCGACAAAACGAATGGTTTTAATGGGTTTTATTTGAGGATATTTAGAAGGTTTAGCAGGCATATCTATTTACTGAGTAACATTTTTGCCAAAAATGACATCTGCTACTTCTCCCATCTTTGCGATAGCCTTATCCGAAAAATAACCAGTCAGAAAACCAATAGCTGTGAATGCAGTTCCAACTGATGGATTGGAGGTATTTAAAAGACTCGAATCTAGCATTGCACCCACAATAAAAGAAGTAGCCAAGCCTAAAAATGGTGAAATCAATCTCCAGGGTCTTCTATCTTGGTGCCACCACCCTCTGGCAACAAATCTATAGTAATACTTTATGCCAAAAACCACCCCTCCCAAAAGTCCGGAAGCAGCAAAATAAGAAAATTTATTAAAGCTTGGCACCCTAATTTCTGAGATTTCCAGCCAGTGAATCAGCGACCCGCGCCAAGTCAGATATATCAGCACCAAAGCGCATATGAAAACTATAAACAGGTATATTCCTTCTAAAGCTATTTGTTTCCTTGCTTCCGAGGGATATTTTGACTCCCACTCATAGCGCTTTCGCCCATCCGCGGAATTGGCCTGATGATCTCGGCCCTGTCGCTAACCCAGCAGCAAGCGCTTCTGGGCGCGTTTTTGTTCATGGTGCCTTCCATTATTCTATCGGGTTTCGCCACCCCGATCGCGAATATGCCGGGATGGGTGCAGGACCTGACGCTGCTCAACCCCATGCGCTACTTTCTGATAATCGTGCGCAGTGTTTTTCTTGAAGGCGCAACCTTGCGCTCGCTGGTCCCGCAAATGTGGCCGATGGCGGTAATCGGGGTTGTCACCTTGTCGGCGGCGGGCTGGCTGTTCCGTAGCCGGGCAAGTTAGGTTGGCCTGACTGGCCCGTTATGTACCCGGAGAAAGGATGAGCCCGGGAAGAGGCAATGACGTCTAAAGAAGCGGTCTAGCACCGAGCAAATGGATATGGTGCTGCGAATTTTATAGCCGGAATGATTGGCGAGATCTCCAATTGCTTCTGCCGGCCGATGTGCCCAATTGAGCCGGCGCCGGCGGCACCCGAGCGGGCCTCGACATGCCGGGTCGTGTCATTTGCACCGCAACACAAGGAGGGACAGCCCCTTTCCAAGACCGTGTTAGCCGTTCATCTATGCTGGCGCTTTCCCGGGGCCCATCCATTCTGCAATGTCCGGGATTAAATTGAACCCAGGGACGCGCCGCTTGTGCTAGCCTGCCCCTCAGAACAGACCAGGGGAAAATTTCATGCTCCGCCGAAGCCTTGTCGTCACGATTATTCCGATGCTGCTGCTGGCAGGTGCCACGTCTGCCGCGCCGGCGAAAAAACTGTCGCCCGCCGCAAAGCAATGGTGGGCCGATATCAGCTTTATCGCCAGCGATGCGAATCAGGGCCGCCAGACCGGCTCGGCCGGTTATATGCGCGCCGCCAATTATGTGATCGCGCGGATGAAGGCGGAAGGCCTCAAGCCCGCCGGTAACAATGGCTTTCTGCAACAGGTGGCGTTCGAGCAGCAGATCGTGGACCAGGATGCATCCAAGGCCATGCTGGTGAATGCCGATGGGACCCGGTCGCCACTTAAAGTCGGCGACGCTCTGCTGATCCGTCCTGGCGGCGAGGCGCGCCCCGCAAATGTGGATGCGCCACTGGTGTTTATCGGCTATGGGCTTGGCCTGCCCAAGCAGGGTTATGACGATTTCGCCGGCCTGGATTTGAAAGGCAAGATCGCGGTGGTGATCAGCGGCGGGCCCAGCAATATCTCCGCTCCCATCAAGTCCAACGCACGCGCCAACCGCGCGGCCGAATTGGCCAAGCGCGGAGCAGCTGGGGGTCATCAGCCTGACCACACCGCACCAGATCGAAATCGTGTGGTCGCGCCAACGGCTGATCGCCCACCAGGCCGGCATGTATTTGGCGGACCCGAAATTTCATACTGTGCCTGACGGCTTTTTCACCGCGAGTGTGGATCCCGCCCAGACCGAAGCTTTCTTTAAGGGTAGCGGGCACAGTTTCGCCGAGATGAGTGCCTTGGCGGACGCCTCCAAACCGGTGCCGCGCTTCGCCTTGAAGCCGCGCTTCCAGGCCACGGTCGTGGCCATGCGCAAAAGGCTGACCTCGCCCAATTTGATCGCCAAGCTGGAGGGCCGGGACCCGAAACTGAAGTCGGAATATGTGGTGGTATCCGCCCATCTGGATCATTTGGGCGTCGGCGAACCGATCAATGGGGACCGGATCTATAACGGGGCGATGGACGATGCGTCCGGTGTCGCCGCGGTGCTCGATATCGCCCACCGCATCAAAAACGGCCCCAGGCCGCGCCGTTCCATTCTGTTTGCGATATTCACGGCGGAAGAAAAGGGCCTGCTGGGGTCGCGTTATTTCGCCGCCGATCCCACAGTGCCGAAAAACGACATTGTCGCCGATTTTAATTTCGACATGCCGTTGCCGCTCTGGCCGCTTAAAATGGTCTATCTGCCGGGCGATACCGAAAGCACGCTTGGCGCGGACGCCCGCGCGGTCGCGGCCCAGCAAGGCATCAAGGTGGTGCCCGACCCGCATCCCGACCGGAATATCTTTATCCGGGCCGACCAGTACAGCTTTGTGCGCGATGGCGTGCCGGCGCTGTTCATGAAATTCGGCTTTCTCAACAACACGCCGGAAGCCAAGATCGAGCATGACTGGCGCGCCCATCGCTATCATTCGCCATCCGACGATCTGAAACAGCCTGGCATCTTCAAGGAGGATGCGGTGAAGCTGGACGCCTATACTGCCGCAATTGCGCTTCGGGTGGCGAATGCGGACAAGCGGCCGGAGTGGCTGCCGGGCAGCATATTTGGCCACAAATCACAATGAGTGGCCCCGGCCAATCGGCTTTCCCCAGCTAACGGAGGTTTGCCGCTCGTCAGGAGTCGCTTTGGGTCATGAGCGGCCAGCGAAGGCTTTGATCGTAGATGTGACCGTGCCGCAACCGCGGGCCTCAAAATTGCCTCGAACGGCAACTCTCGCGGCGCCTGCAAGATTTGGGGATCGAACACGATAGCGGCCTTTAAGAGCCTTTAGGACTGGTGCCGCCTGCGGAAGCGAGGCTACGCAAAGTTGATACTTAGCCACATCTCCGAGGAGCTCGCTGCCGCCGAGGGCGTTAATGCCAAACGGACCAATCTGCTCTACCTCCTCCTGATCGCTGTCATTGTGGCGCTTGGAGTGAAGATGGTCGGAGGGCTTTTGACCGCAGCCCTTGTCGCGATTCCTCCGTCCGCAGCGAGTAACATTGCGGGGAATCTCAGGCAGTACATGCTATGTTCGACCACCATCGGGATGGCATCCGCGGCTATTGGCATCATACTGTTCCGACTCACTGGCCTTCCCGCGGGTCCGCTCATCGTTCTTGTAAGCACGGTGATCTTTGTGCTTACGCTGCCATTGACGAGGCGAAGCTCTCCAACGGCGTGAAGTTTCGTTGCAAAGACGAGACGTGGTCGTACAGCGAAGGGAAACAGCTTCACGAGGCTCGGCCGGTTGTTGGACAGGCAAGGCAAAAAGCGCTCTTAGCCAATTCCAATTTAGTGGAACGGCAACGACTTGCGTCTTGGGGGGCGTCACAACTCTACGCTCCGGGAAGTCGCGCTGAAATGCGGCGTCTTAAATCTCCGGTACATGTGAGTGGCTGCTCTTGGCGCAAAGCGGACTTGTCCGCTTCTGACCCAAAGCGGACATTACCACTGCGAGCCTTGCCAATTACCGGACTCTCCAATTGCGCTGTACAGATAGCGCCCTTACCTCCCCCAGGCTGGCTTTCGCACCGTATCAGTTAGTCCTGACTCTTCAACGTCAGGTACATTAACACCAGATACACGACCGGAATAACAAACACCACGCCTGCAGCGACAATCCCCGGCGCCTGACAGGCCGAAGAAAAAAGCTCTCGCGCCACGAAAATATCCGCGACAAAGATAATGGCAATCCCAATATACCAGGGAAGCAACCAATTCTCGCGCCTTACTTGCTCCATAATTGATCCTTTCTCCGACAGACGGCGATCTTAATTCGCTCTCATCCTGTTTAAGCTATTCGAGAAGGGCGGCCTGACGGATATTTTGTACCAGGTTGATAGAGAGACTATTGCAACCTCGCCCCGTAATCCATAGGTGTTGGGAAAGGGCTGATGGTCGATAGTGCGGAGAAATTCCCGCGAGTTCAGGGAATTCTTTTGGCCACGGTAGCCGGAATAATTCTACCAAACTCCCGGTAGCGTCCCTCGGCCGACCTGCCCAATCAAGCAGACGTCGTCGACCTCCGACGGGGACCCAACATACGGGGTAGTATATGTGCAGCCATTTTACGAAATTGAACGATGCGCCAATGGCGAGGCTTGCACAGTAAGGACTGAACTGGCACTCTGCCACCGTCCAGCAGACAAGTCGCTATCGAATAGTTCAGTGAATTCTTACGGCACGACAGTGCTGGGCCGTTTCTGCAAAAATTTGCTCTATCGCCGGCTCCGCGGCGGAGAGTACTTTCAAAGTTTTGGCGAATGCGACGCCTCACGCCAGAATAACCGACCGCACCAATATCCGTTTCGTCTCGCTACTCCGCTAGAGTATCGAGCTAAATGTGGTCAGTGCTCCACTTTTAGCGTTTAGCGGCGGTGCCAAGGCCTGCAGGCCGGATCCATTGGTTGCAGGGGACCAAGGCTATGATCGCCCTCAATTTGCGATATTATATCCGGATGAGGAAAGGTTAGCGGATCCACCGACATGGGCGAACGCGTAGGTATTCCGATTGAGCTCGCGCCCCCAATTCGACACGCCCGCATAGACGATGCCACTCTGCTAGCGGAACTCGTAAATTATGCTGGTGAAGGCTTGCCCCTCTATTTGTGGACGAAGATGGCTAGCGGCGAAGAGGCCCCTTGGGAGATTGGCCGCGCACGCGCGTCTAGAGAAACAGGTGGCTTCTCTTATCGTAATGCGTTCATAATTGAAGCAGACGGCAAGGCGGCGGGTGCGTTAATCGGCTACGAGATTCCCGATCAAATTGACCCCATCCCTGCTGATACACCTGCAATATTCCGACCTCTACAAGAACTGGAAAACTTGGCGCCCGGCAGTTGGTATGTGAACGTACTCGCCGTAACGCCCGAGATGCGCAGCCGTGGCCTTGGAGCGCGCCTTCTGACGCTCGCAGATGAACTTGGCCGCGCTGTCAAAAAACGTGTCGCGAGTGTCATTGTCTCTGATGCCAATCGTGGCGCACACCGTCTATACCAACGGTCAGGCTATTCGGAAGTGGCGAAGCGACCCATAGAAAAGGAGAACTGGGTCCATGACGGAAAGAATTGGGTTTTGCTGACCAAAGCAATCTGAACTCAATCTTCGATCGGGGCGCCGATACTCGTGCTCGGTGCCGCGACTTCGTGATGGCAGCGACGCAAAGTAATTCACTCAGTTATAAGGAAGGTACTGTGACAAAAATTGCAGTGATCCAACAACCACCCGTCTATCTGGACCTGGAAAAGTCCATGGCCCGTGCCGTCGACCTCGTCGCGGAGGCTGGCGGGCAGGGATGCCAGATGGTCGTCTTCCCCGAGGCGTGGTTTCCCGGATATCCGACCTTTGTATGGCGCCTCTCGCCCGGCGCGGGCATGGCCAAGACCGATGCGCTCTTTGCGCGCCTCCAAGCCAATTCAATAGACCTCAGCCGGGACGGCATGGCCCCTTTGCAGGAAGCCGCGAAGGAGCATGGCGTAGTGATCGTTGCAGGCTACCAGGAGATCGACGGCACGGTCAGTGGCAGCACCCTGTTCAACAGCTGCATCATCATCGATGCCGATGGAAAGATCGCTAACAATCACCGTAAGCTGATGCCCACCAATCCGGAGCGTATGGTCTGGGGCTTTGGCGATGGCTCCGGACTGAACGTGGTTGATACCGCCGTGGGCCGCGTCGGAGCACTTTTGTGCTGGGAGAACTACATGCCGCTGGCGCGCTACGCACTCTATGCCCAGAATATCGACCTCTATGTGGCACCAACTTGGGACAGCGGAGAGACTTGGCTTGCCACGATGCAGCATATTGCCAGAGAAGGCGGTTGTTGGGTGATCGGTTGCGCAACCGCGCTTGAGGTATCCGACATTCCGACCGACATCCCCTATTTTGACGAACTGTTCCCGAACAAGGATGAATGGGTGAATCCCGGCGATGCCGTGGTCTACAAACCATTCGGTAGCGTTCATGCCGGGCCGATGCATCGGAAAAAGGGCATGTTGATTGCCGAGATCGACACTGAAACGGCCCGGTCCTCACGGCGGAAATTCGATGCTAGCGGTCATTACGCTCGCCCTGACATATTCACATTGAACGTCGATCGGAAGAAACAGTCACCGGTGACGTTCAGTTGATCGGACGACCTGACGGTAAATCCTGAGCGTCCATTTTGTACAACGCTAGTGCTGGCCGTTCACTCCGGCCGCTCTTCTGAACCACGCAGGAAATCAACCTCAAGCGGCGGGAGCTTTTCTATATTGAGTGTCGCGGCTGCAATGCCGACACGACCCTGCGACTTATCGATTTCTTCGAGAATGCGCGTGAAGAGCCGGTCCTTTGTCATGCGGCGCGCCTTATAGTCGACGACATAGCGCAACGTGAATTCGACCCAGTTTTGATTGGCAATGATTGTTGTCCTCGGGTGAACGCTCGCGGGCTCGATCAGGTAGCGTCGGGTGACGGGAATCCATGCTTGCTCGGCTGCGCGGACGTAGTCACCCACGATCTCCTCTGCAACGCGCTGGATTATTTCGCGAGCCAAATGGTAGTTGGTGCCATATTTGATCGGAATCATGATCTCGTCCCAAAGAAATGGAAATTCGGCGGAGTAGTTGAAGACTGGTTCTTTGAAAACGAAGCTGTTCGCCACGCGCACGATGCGGCCGTTGTACTGGTCGCCGCGGACCCACTCACCGATTTGCATAATCGTTGTGCGCAGGACGGAAATATCTATTACATCGCCCTTAATTCCGCCGAGCTGTACGCGGTCCCCGACCTTATAGAAGCCGCCAAAGGACACTGCCATCCAACCCGCCACGCTGGCGATGACCTCTTGGAGGGCAAAGGCAACGCCAGCACCGGCAACACCGAATGCGACTGGAAAGGCACCGAGTTTGTCGTTGAAGACCAGCGCGGCGAAACCTATCGCGGCTAGATAGCCCAAAAAGGTTACAACCTTGCGGGCCCGGTAACGTAGAGACGTATCGCCCACGTAGCGGGTTGCCGTACGGCGGAGTAGTACCATCGCGACCATGATGATCGCGAGGCCGGCGAGGGCCAGAACAATCCTGCCTGTCAGGGGGGCGTGCAACCAGCCCTTTACCGCCCTCAAGATCTCCACGTACACGCCATCACCGCTTTCGCTAGAGCACGGCCTGCCGAGCGCGCCAATGTCTTGCACAATCTAGCGCTGCCACTGGTACTTGGCCATGCAAGATAATTCTTACGACTGTACCCCGCCCGAGTGACCTTGACCGGCAGCCATGAGGAGTCCCGATCTTCCATGCCAGGCAGCGATGACAATTCCGACTGCCCAAATCATAACAATTGTCGTCGCAACAGCAGAGGCCATCGGCGACAGGCCTGGGCCAGCAGCGACATTGAATAGCGTATGCCATAGGGCGGCGGCAAAGACGCTGCCGCCGGCGATATGCATGACGTTCGCCAGAACCAGCGTTCCGGCCAATAAGCCCAGGCCCCAAACGAAGACTGCGGTGGCTAAGTCCATGCTTTGGAAATTGGCCAAGAAGCCGAAAAGGGGGAGATGCCAGATTAACCAGATTGGCCAGACTACCAATGTGCCCCGCAGGGGGCCAAACTTGGATTGCAATCGTGGCAGCAGGAAGCCACGCCGGCCAATCTCCTCGCCGAAACCGTTTACGATCAAAATTAGTGCCAGCATTGGCAATACGCCCAATTCAGGTACACCCGAATGGCGCCCGAGCGCTGACAGGTTTGGCCATTGACCCTCAACGAGGCGATCTGTGACCAGTGCCGCACCAAGTATGGCTAGCGGTGACAAGGTGACCGTCCAGGCCATGGCGCCCTGCGGCAAGGAGCGGCACCGTTGCCACAGTGCGGCTCGTGCTTCCCTCCCCGCCAGCCAGGAAGTAATGGCGGCCGCAAAGGCGGGGCCCAGCAGCCCCAGCATGTGAGTTGGCCAGCCCTCGCCAACAACAACCTTGCCGCCGGTCAGCGCGATTGGAATCCAAGCACTCCAGGACAGTGCGTAGGCCAAGCCCACAAACAAGATGACTAGTCTCATCATGTGCGCTCCTACTCCGATCGATAGCAACCGGTCCTAGACTCCAGCGCCAAAAGTGATGTGAGAACAGCAAAACCGATCGAGCCGCGCCTTTATGTCAGCTCCCCTCCCGCTGTCCTTAGATCGGTGTGTTTCTCTTGGCGTTGCGCCAAAAGAAAGGGCTCCAATCGCCTGACTGAAGCCCTCCCCAGAGCTCTCGCTACCCTGCGCGGATGCCGGAGCTATTTTGTCCTAGTTCGGCAACGCCGTAAGGATTCCACATTCCTACAAAGTGCCTTTTGATTGTGATCAAATTGCAGAATTTTAACCCATTCGCGTGTAATGGTTGAATGAGCACCTCAATCGAAGTTATCGGGGGAGCCGCGTGCGAAGGGGGTTGCAGTCAGGACCGAACTAGGGGTGGGTGTAGCAACAGGTTACTCCTTTGAGCCCCGGGTTTGCTGCGCGCACGATTCCACTGAGGCCAGTCTCGCTGTTGGCAAGATTGATTTTGCATCCGTTCTCCATCAACAGCACATAGTCACTTATTGCGTCTGGTTGCCGCAGCTGACCAAATTTGATCTTGGTCAAATGCAAGCGGAGGCTGGCACTCAATAGTTATTGTCGGAGTGTGAGCTGGGCCTTCAGCGCGAGTTGGGATCGCGGCTGCAGCAGTGAATAAAGGGACCGGGGATGGAACCACCGTATATTGAGTGGTCGGAGAAGTTTGTCGTCGGTCACAAAGGACTCGATGGTGAGCATCGACGCTTCGTTGACCTGATCAATGCCACTTATGTTGCTGTCGCCAATAGTCAGGCAGAGAAGGAGGTGAGCCCATTATTGGATGGAATAATGGACCTTGCCGGGCAGCATTTCAGGCGCGAAAACGCAATACTGATTCAGATCAATCGCAGCCCAATACCGTCTCGCGTGGATCGGCACGTATTCATTAGAGTGATGATTGACGCGGCAATCGATAAGCATATTGCGGATCATGCGCGCTCACTTCCTAGAATTCGATTCGATAATTGGCGAAATTCGTTCCGCGGTCGCGTCATCGCAGCCACTTGTCGTCTCTCACCTCAAAGATTGGTTCGTCGGCCACGCAATCGCTCATGACGCCCACCTGAGACCGGTCTTTCAAACCATCAACAGTTCAACTGCGTAATTTTGTGGACCAGAGTCAGGCATATTGCGCCTGAACGCCGTAGAACTTGAGGTCGACGGGAATACAGAAGACCGGCGCATCGGCCTGCTCGAGGGTCTGATTTATGGCGCCATCGTCGAAGCTAATGCCAACGACATCCTCCCACAGATTGAAGCAGTCAAAGGTTATCGCGTTGGCCAGAGCCGTCCTCGGATTCTGATTGTAGCGCCCAAGGACCACTGGCGCTCAGGCTATCCGTCATGGACTGAATTCTTGCCCCTTGTGGTCGAAATCGCGCGTCTCCTGCCTATCGACATCCGTCTCCTATCTTATGACGACTGGGCAGTACAAGATTTGGGACTAGATGGTGGCCGCCCAAAATGGAGGAAGGACGTGATCTTGTCTTCGGTTAGCTAATGAGCAGCCAGGGATTGGAATATTTTGCCGAATTTCCAATTGCTTCTACCGGCCGATGTGCCCAATCGAGCGGGCGCTGGCGCTCTCCGATGGGGCCTCGACATGCAAGGTAATGTCGCAATTTCGGGGGTATGGCGACCACTAACACCTCCCGCTTACCTTCCTTAGCCGAGCATCAGCCGTCCTGAAGCTGCCGCGCCAGTACGACAAGATGCGAAATCAGAGCATGAATGTTACCGTTATTCTTGCCGAGGAAGGAAACAAACTCGTCTCGTTCCGCAATCGCCAGCGAGATTCCAGAAAACCAAATATCGACTACCACGAGCTTGCCTTGCTCTGAGAGCACCCTAAAGTCGACCTCTAAAGGCGGTTGGCCGCCGTGATTGCTGGGATCAATGAAGTTGGTGTGAATGATGAAATCGCCCGGCGCGTTTACAATCGAGCCAGTTACCATGAGAGTTTGCCCGGCATATCTGGAGAAGTAGGATCGATAGATCGCGACTGCATAAATTTGGAAGGCGCCTTCAAAAGCGGAAAGGTCGGCCGGGCTGGCTGTGCGGCGATATTGGCCTAAGGTAAAATTTCCGATGCGCCGCATGTCGGTGATATCGAGTAGGAAGGTCTGAAACTGTGCTTGGCGCTGCTGCGCCGAGATTTGCTTATTATTGAGGATCGCAAGGCCCTGCTGGATTTTGTCGCCAACGAATGTCTCAGCCGACGCCGCGGTAGTCGCGGGTGCCGCAAGCACGGGTGCCGCCAAAGCAAGCGCGACATGAGCTAAGATGATAGTTGCAGCAATAGCCATTGTCTTAGCCATTTGCGGGTTCTGGATTCTCTAGCACTTTGGTTGTGCCACATGTTTCCCAGAGTTGGAGCGACGCCCAACCCCAATTGAGCCTCGCAAGTGCGATGTTTTGCGCGGCCCGACAGTCAAGACTTATCTCAATCCGGGCCTGGACACTGAGCAGGATTGCTCACAAGGGGGCTTTTTAGGAGACACTTACGTGCTCCAATGCCGGCGTGAAAGATCCGACAGTGCAATCAGCATTCCAAGTCTATTCGTTCCGTCGCGAAATCAATAATTTGAAGATTTCCATCTGGGCCTACGCAGCCTGAGGCATCCCTAATGTCATTGATGCCCTTTTTTTTGAAGTGCGGCGCAAGTTCGTCGTGCTGAGCGGTAGACAATCGCATTGCTATTTTTTTGTTGCGCGCAATGTGGCTTACAAACAAGCGAAATTTTGATTCCTCTTTCCAACATGCAGGCGGACTCGCTTCAGCCGCGATTTTGGAAATTGGTCCAACGCCGAGGTCTTCGGCAATTTTTGCGATCTTTTCTAACGGGGCACCGCGCAACGCCGCCTTAGAGTAGACCCATTTGCTGTTGACGGTTATGCCTTCTGGTCGAGGGATATCAAACTCTGAAAGGTATTCGTCTATTTCGTCATACCGATAGCGTGCTTGTAAGGTTCTGCCAATCTTATCGATGATCGCTAGGCGTTCTGATACTTTCATTGCGGACGTGCCCTGGTCTTACTACCGATGCCTGCGGCAAAATTTGCTGCTTCCGTTGCCGAACAGGCTTTTTGCCATCGGGCACCCCTGAACAACCCCAGGGAGCGTAGCACTAGTTTTTATACATGTATAAATTTGCGGGGTTACAGGTGGGCGGAGTAGCGGTCTAAGCGGGCTCAGCGGCGTCTAAAACAGCTACTAAATGTGGGCTGCTACAGCACCCCATGTCACTGCCAAAAGCCGCCGTGGAGCCGTTGGATAACTTGTGGCTGATGGTGGTTTCCCTGGGAGCAGAGTGCCGCCTATCCGACTCGAACGGATGACCCTGTCATTACGAATGACATGCTCTACCAACTGAGCTAAGGCGGCACTCTACTCCCAGGGCAGCTTTCTTATTGTTCGTTTTCGGGTTTTCGTCAACTCATCCGCCATCGCCCGATTGGAGGTATGACCGTAAAAGGCTTCCAGCATTTTGACGGATGTTCCCATGTTTCTTGCCAGGGTGAAGTGATGCACCCCTTCCCTTAGCCGCATCGTGGCGTAGGTGTGCCTGAGGCTATAGATCGTCCGCCGCTGCTTTTGACCATCATATTCAACGCCCGCAGTGCGGATCAGATTTCTGGAACCCCTTCTTGAATGACCCGATCGGGCGACCGTCGCGGTGGGCAAAGACAGGCTCGTTGAGGGATGGCTTTTCACCGCTCTTTTCGTCGCAGCGGAGTTTCCAGATCCTCTGAAAATACGCCTTGACCTGGTTGGTCCTGGCGACAACTTCTCTCGCTCCTGTCTTGCCGCTCACTTGCAGAATGATATTTTCAGTGCTTTCGGGGGCTGCGCCTGTGTCGGTATCGATATCTTTCCAGCGCAGATTGCGGGCTTCGCCAACACGAATGCCTGTGTTGGCGAGAATGAGAATGTAATTGGTGAGCATGACGCGCTCACGGTATTTGCCGCCGCCTGCTTCTGTTCTTGCTTGCTTCACCCATTCACGCAAAAAACGCGTCAGCTTCGCCCAATCACGGTCGTCAAAATGCGGGCGGCGATTGCCTTGGTGCGATGGGCGGTCAAACTGGACTTGCCTTGAGGCATGTCCGCGACGAAAGCACCAGTCCAGAAACACCTTCAAATTGTTCATTTCTGCGAGAATCGTGGTGTTGGTCGGTCTCTTTGTCCGCCTGCCATTCTCCTTGCGCCAGTCAAAGAATTTGGTGACGGCGACGCCGTTGATGTCCTCGACTTTGGTTTTGCCAAAATAGGGCAGTGCGTAGGTTTTCAGGAAACGCAGAACGTCATCGTATCTTCGCGGCGATGTTGCCTCGCTCTGGTAAGCCTTCTCGAACTCCACCAGCAGCTTGGCGAAGCTTTTTCCTTTGATGGAAAGCCCTTCGCGTGCCTTGAGCCGCATATCGTCATAGAAATTTTCCGCCCAGCGCCGCGCCTCGAACAGGTCGGTGGTGCCTGTGGTTTTGATCACATAGCCCGCGCTGCCAGGGATCTTGATGCGGGCTTGCCACAACGGCTTTTTCAGATGGGGTCGCTGGTAGAGGACCACGCGCCCATCGTGGAAAGTCTGGCTGTTGAGTTCGTAGCTTTTGCTCATGGATCGCCTTAGGCGCGATCATAGCGCAAATTTCTTTTGTGAACGATTTGTGAGAGCAAAATTTGCCGCAGTTATATAGAAATGCTAGATATTTCAGATAGTTAGTAGCAAGATCAATGGCTTACGAATGCGATGCTCTACCGACTGAGCTAAGGCGGCGCCGGCGGCCCCGTGGAGCCCGGCAGGCCGGGAAACTACGCATCCCGGGGGTTAACTGCAACCTCGGCTTACGGCGCCCGCGCGGTACCGGGACCGAGCCCCGATCCCCAAGCCAAATCAAGCCATTGAACCGGCCCCGCGGCCTGCTTGACTTCAGCCCTGTTTCCCGCGGGGATGGGCGGCCTGGTAGGTCTCCATCAGCTGGCGCATATCGACGGCGGTATAGGTCTGGGTGGTGGAAAGCGAGGCGTGGCCCAGCAGTTCCTGCACGCTTCTGAGGTCGCCGCCGCCCTGCAGCAGATGGGTGGCGAAGGAATGGCGCAGCGCATGCGGGGTGGCGCGTTCCGACAGGCCCAGCCGCCCGCGCAACCGCTGCATCAGGCTTTGCGCCTCGCGCGCACTCATCGGCCGGCCCCGGCGCGACAAGAACAAGGGCGCCGAGGGCGACCCGGTGAAAGGGATCTTGGCCGCGTAATCGTCGATGGCGCTTCGAAGCAGCGGCAGAACCGGCACCATCCGCTCCTTGCGG
Organism: uncultured delta proteobacterium; assembly: GCA_963783365.1. Lineage (GTDB taxonomy): Bacteria > Desulfobacterota > Desulfuromonadia > Desulfuromonadales > CAWANI01 > CAWANI01. The sequence goes on from CAWANI010000021.1 coordinate 49,917, forward strand.
CCCTTGCCCAGGATCGTAAGGGTTTCGCCCAAGGGCACGTCGCCGCGCCTGAGCGACAAGGCTTCCGATACGCGCAGGCCCGCACCATAGAGCAAGGTCAGCAGGGCCGCGTCGCGCGCGCCCAGCCAATCCACGTCATGTTCGCCCGCCTCATCGATGGCGCGGAACGCATCGGTCTCGCTCAAGGGCCTGGGCAATCCGCGCTTGATCCGGGGCGTGCGCACCGCCCGCGGCGCCGCATTTTCCAGAATGCCTTCGCGGGCGAGGAATTTGTAGAAACTGCGGATCGCCGCCAGCGCCCGCTGCACCCCGCCGGCGCCCAACCCTTCGCTGCGCCGGGCGGCGATGAAGGCGCGAATATCGGCGGGCCGAAGTTTCGCCAGCGCTTTTTCGCTGACCGACCCGCCCAGATGGCCGCGCTGAAAGGCCAGAAAGCGCGAAACATCGTCGCCATAGGCCCTGAGCGTGTTGGGACTGGCGCGCCGCTCATGGCGGAGCGAAGAAAGCCAGAGCTTCTGCAAATCGTCCGGCGAACGCCCCATCGCCCAAATCCTGTTTGGAAACCTATCCGGTCTTGATCGTCACATTCGCTTTCTTGGCATCGGCGAGGAAGGCGGCGAGCCCCTTGTCGGTCAAAGGATGCGAAGTGAGCTTGTGGAAAATGGCGGGCGGCAGGGTGGCGACATCGGCGCCGGAAAGCGCCGCCTCGCGCACATGGCTGACGCTGCGGATCGAAGCCGCCAGGATCTCGGTCTTGAACCCGTAATTGTCATAGATGGCGCGGATATCGCGCACCAGGCCCATGCCGTCTTCACCCACATCATCCACCCGGCCGATGAAGGGCGAGATGAAGGTGGCGCCCGCCTTGGCCGCCAGCATCGCCTGCACCGGCGAGAAGCAGAGCGTAACATTGACCATGTGCCCGTCATCGGCAAGTGCACGGCAGGCCTTCAGCCCGTCCCAGGTGAGCGGCACTTTGATGGTAATGTTTTTGGCGATCTTGGCCACCGCCCGGCCTTCCTTCAGCATGCCGTCCAGATCGGTGGCCAGCACCTCGGCGCTGACCGAGCCCGGCACGATTGCGCAGATCTCTTTCAGCGATTCGCCGATAGTCGCGGCCGGTCTTGGCGGCAAGCGAGGGGTTGGTGGTGATGCCATCCACCAGGCCGGTGGCCGCCAATTCGCGGATTTCCGCCACATCGGCGGTGTCGATAAAAATTTTCATGGTTGTTCCAATGACCTTCTGTTGACGAATGGCGGTAAGCTGACGCGAATGCTACCCCATGAGGGCGATCTCTTGAACCGGGCACGCGTCAAGCCGGAAACACCCCCGCTGAGGGCGCAGGAGCGCGCGGGCGTGCTTTTGCCATTGCCGCTGACGGGACCCTATGACTACAAGCTGCCCTCCGGCGTTAACGCGGTGCGCGGCCTTCTGGTTGCCGCGCCCTTGGGCAATCGCGAAAGCCTGGGTGTGGTGTGGGGCCCGGCCGAAGGAGCGGTCGGCGACAACCGGCTGAAGATTGCCGAGCCGCTGGAAGGCTCCCGCGCCTGCCGCCGGCGCTGTGCGATTTCATCGATTGGGTTTCGGCCTATACGCTTAATCCGCCGGGCGCGATTTTGGCGATGGCGCTGCGTTCGCGCGGCGCCTTCGAGCCGGAAGCCCGCCGCATAGCCTATGTGAAAGGCGATCAGCTTCCGGCCAGACTGTCCGATGCCAGAAAGCGGGTGCTGGCGGTGGCGGAAGACGGGCTGGCGCGCAGCGTGCCGGGCATGGCCGAAGACGCCAATGCCTCGCCCGCGGTGGTGCGCGGCCTGATCCAGGCCGGTGCGCTGAAGCCCACCGAGCTGCCGGAATTCGCTCCTTTCCGCGTGCCCGATCCCAGCTTCGCGGCGCCGACGCTTAATCCCGAACAGGCGCGGGCGGCGGATGCCTTGCGCGCCGCCGTCGCCGCGCGGGATTTTTCCACCCACCTGCTGGACGGGGTGACGGGATCGGGCAAGACCGAAGTCTATTTCGAGGCGGTGGCCGAGGCCCTGCGCCAAGGCACGCAGATCCTGATCCTGCTGCCGGAGATCGCGCTGACGGTACAGTTTCTGGAGCGGTTTGCGGCCCGCTTCGGGGTGCGCCCGGCGGAATGGCACTCCGACCTGTCGCAGAAGGAGCGCCGCGGGTCTATCGCGCGGTGATGCGCGGCGAGGCGCAAGGTGGTGGTGGGGGCACGCTCCTCGCTGTTCCTGCCCTTCGCGGATCTGGGCCTTGTCATCGTCGATGAAGAGCATGAACAGGCCTTCAAGCAGCAGGACGGCGCGCATTTATCACGCCCGCGACATGGCGGTGGTAAGAGCGCGGAGCGCGAATTGTCCGGTGGTTCTGGCCAGCGCCACCCCGTCGCTGGAAAGCTTCGTCAACGCCACCACCGATCGCTACAGTCATTTGAGGCTCGAAAGTCGTCACGGCGTGGCTGCGCTTCCGGATGTGCGCATCATCGACATGCGCCGCGAGAAGGATACGGACGAAAACGCCAAATGGTTGTCGCCGTCGCTCAAGACCGCGCTGGAACAGACTTTGGCGGCGGGCGAACAGGCACTGCTGTTTCTTAATCGGCGCGGCTATGCGCCGTTGACCTTATGCGAAGCCTGCGGCCATAAACTCACTTGTCCCAATTGCTCCGCTTGGCTGGTGGAGCATCGCTACCGCAAGCGGCTGGCCTGTCATCAATGCGGTTACGAAATTCCCGCCCCTAGCAAATGCCCCGCCTGTGAGGCCGAAGGCACCTTGATCGCCTGCGGTCCGGGCGTGGAGCGGGTGGCGGAGGAGTTCGCGCATTTCTTTCCCGATGCGCGCTATGCCATCGCCTCCTCCGACACGCTGCATGGGCCGGCCAAAACCCAGGCGGCGATCCGCGCCTTCGCCAAGCATGAGATCGATGTCCTGATCGGCACCCAGATCATCGCCAAGGGTCATCACTTTCCGAAATTGACTCTGGTGGGGGTGGTCGACGCCGATCTGGGCGGGGCCGGACGGCGATCTGCGCGCCCGCGAGCGCACCTTTCAATTGCTGCATCAGGTGGCGGGCCGGGCCGGGCGGGCGGAAAAGCCGGGCCTGGTCTCGCTCCAGACCCGCAATCCCGGCGATGCGGTGATGCAGGCGCTGGCGAAAGGCGACCGCGACGGCTTCTATGAACAGGAACGCATCTATCGCGAGCGAGTGGCGGCACCGCCTTTCGGCCGGCTCACCGCCATCGTGGTCTCCGGTTATGACGGCGAGCAGGTACGCGAAATTGCGCGGGTGTTGGGAAAAGCGGCGCCGACCGCGAAAGACATAAAAGTCTGGGGACCAACTCCGGCTTTTTATGCACTGCTGCGCGGCCAGACCCGGGAACGGCTGTTGGTGCAGGCGGCCAAGGGTGTCGACGTGCAGGCCTATACGCGCGCCTGGCTGGCGCGGTTGAAAATCCCCGCCGCGGTGCGCGTGGTAGTAGACGTGGACCCGATCAGCTTTTTACTAAAAGTCCATCATTTCCGGTTGCCAACTATCGTCGTCGACATCAGAAAATACGGCAGCGTCCAACATGCACGGATATTCGTCCGCATCTGCACAAAGTGCTTGAATGTGATCCAGAACAAATTCGTAGTAAGTAGTATCAGCGAGAACAGTCCCACTAATGGGAAGCGGAAATCTCAGCTCGTCTCGCAACCACTTCATGAATCGCAAATCCAGCGGGATTTCATATTTGGTTAAGCCTAGGGCTTGAAGAAAGTTTCGCGATTGCTTTAGTTCCAAATCCCTTGAAAGCGTCTTGTATGGATTTTACTGCAACGCGTTCATTGGGTTGATCATTTGAAAGCCTAATACTATTTGCAATATCTAGGTACGTTCGCCATCCACCTGCCTGAAGCATTTGGAAATTTGACGCTAGCTGCCGCGCAACCACCTTATAATCTCGCATTCCACTAATCGACTTCAACTTTGTTAGCTATGAAGCGTTCAGCCATCCCCTGTTTTCGTACAACCTGAATGCGCAACGGGAAAGGGTCGGCACGCACCAACTGAACGACAGCGCTGGTTGGCCCAGACTTTTGGCGCGATGTTAGTCGCATGCAGACTGGGCATGCCAAAATCTATCTGGTGTAACTAAAGGTTTCCGAAGGGCCAAATTTCTTGATCTACGGAATTTAACAAGCCGCAATTTCCGGCGAGCGCGGCAGAAATCCCGAACCCTTTTTACATCCGCACGTGAATGCGAGAGAACATATTTCACGTTCTCTACCCTTCACTATAAGGTCCGCACGTCGGTCAGGTGGCCGGTCACCGCCGCCGCCGCCGCCATCGCCGGCTGACCAGATGCGTGCGGCCGCCGCGGCCCTGGCGGCCCTCGAAATTGCGGTTCGAGGTCGAGGCGCAGCGTTCGCCGGGGGCGAGCTGGTCGGGGTTCATCGCCAGGCACATCGAGCAGCCGGCGAGGCGCCATTCAATCCCGGCGTCGATGAAGATCTGCGCCAGACCCTCTTCCTCGGCCTGGGCGCGCACGAGGCCCGAGCCGGGCACCACCATCGCGCGCATGCCGGGGGCGATGTGCTTGCCCTTGAGGATCGCCGCCGCGGCGCGCAGGTCCTCGATCCGGCCGTTGGTGCAGGAGCCGATGAAGACCGTGTCGATCTTGATGTCGGTGAGCTTCGTTCCCGGTTTCAGCCCCATGTAGTCGAGCGAACGCTGCGCGGCCTCGACCTTGCCGCCCGCGAAGCTTCCGGGGGCGGGCACAACGCCGGTGATCGGCAGCACGTCTTCCGGGGCTGGTGCCCCAGGTCACCACCGGGGCGATGTCTTCGCCCTTGATCGTCACCACCTTGTCGAAATGCGCGCCCTCGTCGGAGAACAGCGTCTTCCAATAGGCCAGCGCGGCTTCCCATGTCGCGCCTTTCGGGGCGTGCGGGCGGCCCTTGACGATAGTCGAAGGTCTTTTCGTCCGGCGCGATCAGGCCGGCGCGGGCGCCGCCTTCGATCGCCATGTTGCAGACGGTCATCCGGCCTTCCATGGAGAGGTCGCGGATCGCGGAGCCGCAATATTCGATGACGTGGCCGGTGCCGCCCGCGGTGCCGGTGGCGCCGATGACCGACAGCGTGATGTCCTTGGCGGTGACGCCGGGGTGCAGGTGGCCGGTGATCTCGACCTTCATGTTCTTCGACTTCTTCTGGATCAGCGTTTGCGTCGCCAGCACGTGCTCGACCTCGGAAGTGCCGATGCCGTGCGCCAGCGCGCCGAAGGCGCCGTGGGTCGCGGTGTGGCTGTCGCCGCAGACCACGGTCATGCCCGGCAGCGTCCAGCCCTGTTCCGGGCCGACGATGTGGACGATGCCCTGGCGGATATCGTTCACCGGGTAGTAGACCACGCCGAAATCGCGGGCGTTCTTGTCGAGCGCCTCGACCTGGATGCGGCTTTCCTCGTTATCGATATGCTCTTCGCGGCCCGGGGTGGTGGGCACGTTGTGGTCGGGGACCGCGATGGTCTTGCCCGGCGCGCGCACCTTGCGGTGGGTCATGCGCAGGCCCTCGAAGGCCTGTGGCGTGGTCACTTCATGCACGAGGTGGCGGTCGATGTAGATCAGGCAGGTGCCGTCTTCGGCTTCGTCGACCAGATGGTCGTCCCAGATCTTGTCGTAAAGCGTCTTTGCCCATGGAACCCTTTGAAATTTTATTGCGCGGAAGATCCGCCCGGCCCGGGCTTACATATAAGCCAAGCCCGGCCGGTTCAACGGCGGCGATTCAAAGGCGCAAATTCCCGCTGAAATAGGCCACCGCGATGATGATCAGGATGGCGATGAACTGCGCCAGGACGCGGATGCGCATCAGCTTGTTGGACCAGGTGCGCGCCGCCTCGCCGCCGACCCAAAGGGTGTAAAGCCCCATCGCCAGCACCACCGCCACGGACAGGACTGCGATCCCGACAATGATCTTTCCGGCCATCATGGCATCCTTATCGTCGCCCGCCGTCCTTTAGGCAATGGCGTCGATTGCCGCCTCCTGCAGGTTCCCCGGCACGATGGTGACGGGGATGGCGTGCTGGCCAGTGGAAAAGGCGCGTGACCAGGGGACCGGGGCCTTCCTTGCCCGCGCCGGCGGCCAAAATCAGGATAGAGACGTCCTGGTCCTCCTTCCAGGAACTTGGCGACGCAGTCGTTGGTGCGGCCCTGCATGATGACAAGCTCAGGCAGAATGCCCGCCAGTTCGTTTACCCGCTTGGCGGCGGAATGCACCATCGCCTCGGCCTCAGCATGGGCCTCGTCTTCCATGATCTCTTCCACCCCGCGCCATTGCTGGAAATCGGGCGGCGCCATCACCGCCAGCAAAGTGACCCGGCCCTCGGTGTGCTGGGCCCGGCGCGCGGCATAGCGCAGCGCCACCTTGCACTCCGGGGTCTTGTCGACCACCACCAGGAATTTTCGGACACGCGAATTGCCGGATGCGCTCATAAGCCGATGCTACGGCAGTTTCCACTTCAGGTCATAGAGGATTTCCAGCGCCTGCTTAGGCGAAAGCACATCGGGTTCGATGTCCTTCAGGGCCTCCTCCACCGCGCTGGTCTTGGGGCTTGGCGCCGAAGCCCCGAACAAAGGCAGATCGTCGATCCGGGCCAAGGGCTGGTGGCCTTCGCGGCCTTCCTCCAGCGCCCGAAGCACTTCCTCGGCGCGCGATGACGACCCGCTCGGGCAGCCCCGCCAGCTTGGCGACATGGATGCCGTAGGACCGGTCGGCCGCGCCCGGCGTCACCTCGTGCAGCAACACCAGGTCGCCTTTCCATTCCCGCGCCCGCATGGTGAAGCGACAGGAGTCGAGCCGTTCGGCCAGCGCCACCAGTCTCGTGATAATGGGTCGCGAACAGGCCGCGGCAGCGGTTGGCCTCGTGCAAATGCTCGACCGCCGCCCAGGCGATCGCCAGCCCGTCATAGGTGGCGGTGCCGCGGCCGATCTCGTCCAGGATCACCAGGCTCTGCGCCGTCGCCTGATTCAGGATCGCGGCGGTCTCGACCATCTCGACCATGAAGGTCGAGCGGCCCGCGGGCCAGATCGTCGGCCGCGCCGACGCGGCTGAAAAGAGCCGGTCGACCAGGCCGATCTGGGCGGTGTCGGCGGGCACGAAGCTGCCCATCTGGGCCAGAATCGCGATCAGCGCGTTCTGGCGCAGGAAGGTGGACTTGCCCGCCATGTTGGGGCCGGTCACCAGCCACAGCCGGCCCTTGCCGTCGGGCGAAGGTCGCAGTCGTTGGCGACGAAGCGCGCCGCGGCTGCGCCGCTCCAGGGCGGCCTCGACCACCGGATGGCGCCCGCCGCGCGATCCGAAAGCGCTGCTCGTCATCGACCGCTGGGCCGGCACATAGCGCCGGCGGCCGCGAGCTCGGCCAGCGCCGGCGCCACGTCGAGCACGGCCAGCGCATCGGCGACGCGCGCCAAGCGCCTCTTCCGTGCGCCAGCGCCAGTCCGCCATCGCGTCGAAATGGGCCGCGTTCGACCGCCAGGCGCGCCGTCGGCCTCGGCGATGCGGCTGGCCAGCGTCGGCCAACTCGTCGGTGGAAAAGCGCACCGCACCGGCCATGGTCTGGCGGTGAGGTGAAGATCGCCGGCTTCGTCGCGATCAGCATCAGCTTGTCGGCATGCTGGCGGGCACCTCGATGAAATAGCCGAGCACGCCGTTATGCTTGATCTTGAGCACCGGCACATTGGCGCGCTCGACGATATTGCGCTTCCAGCGCCGGCGATCACCCGGCGGGATTCATGCGCCAGGCGCGCGCAACTCGTCCAGCGCGCGATGCACATGGCTGATGAAGCCGCCATCGCGGATCGAGATAAGGCGGCTCCTCCACCAGCAGCAGTTCCAGGCGGTCCGACAGCGGCGAGGCCGGCGAGAGCCTGGGTCATCGCCTCCGCCGCCGAAGCCGCTTCGCCAGGAAGCGACAGCTTGGAAAGACTGTCGCGCAGGGCGCGTGCGGCCTTCAGCCCGTCGCGCAGCTTGGCGAGGTCGCGCGGCCCGCCGCGGCCCACCGACAGCCGCGCCAGGCGCGCGGCCGATGTCGGGCGCGCTGCGCAGCGCCTCGCGCAATCGGCGCGCAGTTCGCTGTCGCTCGGCGAAGAATGCCACCAGATCGAGGCGGGCGTCGATCGCCTCCGCCGTCGGTCAACGGCGCCGCCAGACCGCGCCGCCAGCAGCGCGCGCGCCGGCGCCGGTGACGGTGCGGTCGATCAGCGGCGAGCAGGCTGCCCTGCGCTCGCCGGACAGGGTCTGCGCGAATTCCAGATTGCGCCGCGGTCGCCGGTCGATCGCCATGCAGTCGCGCGTGCGCGTCCGCGCGCGGGCGGCACCAGGCGCGGCAGCTTGCCCTTCTGGGTCAGCTCGAGATAGTCGACGATCGCGCCGGCGGCGGCCAGCTCGGCGCGGGTGAAGGCGCCAAGCCGTCGAGCGAGCCGACGCCCGAAGAGCGCCTTCAGCCGCGCCTCGCCCTGCGTCGCTGTCGAATGCGGCTGGCCGGCAGCGGCGTCAGCGCCGCGCGCGCCACTCGCCAAGCGCGCCGCGACCAGATCGGTCTCGAGCCAGGAGTCCATCCGGCGACCAGCAATTCGCGCGGCGTCGAGCCGCGCCAGCGCGGCAGCGATCTCGGCGGGCTCGACCGGCCAGGCCGGAAGGCGCCGGTCGAGATGTCGACCCAGGCGAGCGCGATCGCCGCCGGCGCGCGCGCGATGCGCGCGCCAGGAAATTGTTGGCGGCGCGCGCATCGAGCAGCGCGTCCTCGGTCAGCGTGCCCGGCGTGACGAGCCGGATCACGTCGCGGCGGACCACGGACTTGCCGCCGCGCTTCTTCGCCTCGGCCGGGTCCTCGATCTGCTCGCAGACCGCGACCCGGAAGCCCTTGCGGATCAGCCGTGCGAGATAGGCGTCGGCCGCATGCACCGGCACGCCGCACATCGGGATGTCCTCGCCCTGATGCTTGCCGCGCTTGGTCAGCGCGATGTCGAGCGCCTCGGCGGCCGTCTGCGGCGTCGTCGAAGAACAGCTCGTAGAAATCGCCCATCCGGTAGAACAGCAGGCAGCCGTCATGCGCCTGCCTTGATGGCCAGATATTGCGCCATCATCGGCGTGACGCCTCGCCGCTGCCCGCCAGTCGCCTTCTGAGAAGCGCTTGTCTCGCGTCATCGGCCGACAAAGCCTATCAGACCGGCTTTCCGCTATCGCTGCCGGCGAGCAGCGCTTGACAGGCGCTGCAGCCGATAAGCTGTGGATTGGCCACGTCACCAACGGATCCCATGCCCACCAATCGAACGCCCCACCTTCACCGACGACGAAGCCTTGCTGTTTCACGCCACACCCGGCCGGGCAAGCTGGAGATCATCCCCACCAAGCCGATGGCGACCCAGCGCGACCTCAGCCTCGCCTATTCGCCGGGCGTCGCGGTGCCGGTGCGCGCCATCGCCGACGATCCCGACGCGGCCTATCGATTATACCGCCGAGGGCAATCTGGTGGCCGTGATCTCCAACGGCACCGCGATTCTCGGTCTCGGCAATCTCGGCGCGCTGGCCTCCAAGCCGGTGATGGAAGGCAAGGCGGTGCTGTTCAAGCGCTTCGCCGACGTCGATGCGATCGACCTCGAAGTCGCCACCGAAGACGTCGACGCCTTCATCAACTGCGTGCGCTATCTGGGCCCGAGCTTCGGCGGCATCAATCTGGAAGACATCAAGGCGCCCGAATGCTTCATCATCGAGCAGCGCCTGCGCGAACTGATGAACATCCCGGTCTTCCATGACGACCAGCACGGCACCGCGATCATCGCCGCCGCCGGGCTGATCAATGCCGCCCATCTGACCGGACGCGAGATGGAGGACATGAAGGTCGTGGTCAACGGCGCCGGCGCGGCCGCCATCGCCTGCACCGAGCTGATCAAGGCGATGGGCGTGCGCCCGACAACTGCATCGATGTGCGACAGCAAGGGCGTGATCTACAAGGGCCGCGACGAAGGCTGGACCAGTGGAAGTCGGCGCATGCGGTCGATGACCGACAAGCGCACGCTGGCCGAGGCGCTCGAGGGCGCCGACGTGTTGATCGGCCTGTCGGTCAAGGGCGCGGTGACCCAGGACATGGTCAAGTCCATGGCCGAAGGCGCCGATCATCTTCGCCATGGCCAACCCCGATCCCGAGATCACGCCCGAGGAAGTGAAAGCGGTGCGGCCCGACGCGATCGTCGCCACCGGCCGCTCGGACTATCCCAACCAGGTCAACAACGTGCTGGGCTTTCCCTACATCTTCCGCGGCGCGCTCGACGTGCGGGCGCCGACGATCAACGAGGACGATGAAGATCGCCGCCGCCGAGGCGCTCGCCGAGCTGGCGCGCGAGGACGTGCCCGACGAGGTCGCCGCCGCCTATCGCGGCACGCAGCCGATTTCGGGCCCGAATACATCATTCCCGCGCCGTTCGATCCGCGCCTGATCAGCGGGTGCGCCGGGCGGTGGCCAAAGCCGCGATGGACCGGGCGTGGCGCGGCGCGAGATCAAGGACCTGGATGCACTATCCAACCAATTGTCGGCGCGGCTGGATCCCTCCGCCACCCTGTTGCAGGGGATCACCGCTCGGTGCGCGCCAATCCCAAGCGAGTGGTGTTCGCCGAAGGCGAGGACGAAGCGGTGATCCGCGCCGCCTTTGCCTTCCAGAATTCCGGGCTGGGCAAGGCGGTTCTGGTGGGCCGCGCCGAGGTGGTGCGCCGGGGCTTCGATCATATCGGGCTGGCCAAGGACGCGCTGGAAATCCGCGTGCCGCATGTCGGCGCAGGAGGCCTCGCCCTATATCGACCGGCTCTATAAGCGCATCCAGCGGCGCGGCGCGCTTTATCGCGACGTGCGTGCGGATGGTGACCAACGACCGCAACATCTATGCCGCCTCGATGCTGGCGGCCGGCGATGTCGACGCCATGGTGACCGGCGTCACCCGCACATTCCGCCACCGCCCTGGACAATGTGCGCACGGTGATCGATGCCTCGCACGGGCCCGCCCCATCGGCATCAGGTGATCTTCTCACGCGGCCGGATCGTGCTGGTGGCGGACACCTCCGTCACCGAATTGCCGAATTCCGAACAGCTGGCCGACATCGCCATCCGCGCCGCGGCGACGGCCAGAAAGCTGGGCATGACCCCGCGGGTGGCGATGCTCGCCTCCTCCACCTTCGGCTTTCCCCGTTCCGAACGCAGCGAACGCATCGTCGAAGCCGTTCACATTCTGGATACCCGCGGGGTGGATTTCGAATATGACGGCGAGATGGCGCGCCGACGTGGCGCTGGATCCGGCCAGGCTCGAGCTTTATCCCTTCGCCCGCATCAGCGACACCGCCAATGTGCTGATCATGCCGGCGATGCATTCCGCCCAGATCTCCACCAAATTGCTGCAGCAGACTGGGCGGGGTGAATGTGATGGGGCCGTTGCTGGTGGGGCTGGAAAAATCCGTGCAGATCACCCAGCTTGGCGCCAAAATGAGCGAGATTTTGAACGCGGCCATCGTCGCCGCCTATGACATCAATGATTGAAGCTATTCATGTTTGATGGGGAGAAGACCAAAGCCTTCATGGAAGGCATCTGGGACGGCGAGATCATTCCCGCCCTGACCGACTATATCCGCATCCCCAACAAAAGCCCGGCCTTCGATCCCGAATGGGAAAGGCACGGCCATATGGAAAAGGTGGTGACGATGTTCACCGCCTGGGCGCAGGAAAAGCTTACAAACCTTCCCGGCTCGAAATTGGAAGTGGTGCGGCTGTCCGGCCGCACCCCATTGATCTTCATCGAGGTGCCGGGTGAGGCAGGAGCGTCGGCGGGAACCGGAGCGACCAATAAAGAAACCAGCATCCTAATGTACGGCCATCTCGACAAGCAGCCGGAGATGATGGGTTGGGCCGAAGGCACCGGCCCTTGGACGCCGGTGCTTAAGGATGACAAACTTTACGGCCGGGGCGGCGCCGATGACGGCTATGCCATGTTCGCGGCCATCAGCGCGCTTCTGGCGCTGAAGGAACAAAATCTGCCCCATGCCCGCGCGGTGATCGTGATCGAGGCCTGCGAGGAATCCGGCTCCCCGATCTGCCCTTCTATATTGATCATCTGTCGGACCGGATCGGTTCGCCCGATCTGGTGGTGTGCCTGGATTCCGGTTGCGGCAATTACGACCAGCTTTGGCTCACCACCTCCTTGCGCGGCATGGTGATCGGCGATCTCACCGTGCGGGTTCTAAGCGAGGGCGTGCATTCCGGCGACGCCAGCGGCGTGGTGGCGTCGTCCTTCCGGATCGCGCGCCAGCTTCTGTCGCGCATCGAGGACGAAGCCAGCGGCCAGATGAAGCTGGATGCCCTGTTCGTGCAGGTTCCGCCGGACCGGCTGGAACAGGCGAAAGCGGCGGCGGCCATATTGGGCGACGAGGTTTTCACCAAGCTGCCTTTTTCACCCGGCGTGAAACCGATGGCGGAAAGCCCGACCGAACTGATCCTCAACCGCACCTGGCGGCCGCAACTGGCGATCACCGCCATGGATGGTTACCCGCTGCCGGAGAATGGCGGCAATGTGCTTCTGCCTTACACCACCTTGAAGCTGTCGCTACGCCTGCCGCCCACCTGCGAGGCCGAGCCGGCGCGGCTGGCGATCAAGAAGGCGTTGGAAGACAATCCGCCCTATGGCGCGGAGGTCGCATTCGAGGGGGCGATGAGCGACACCGGTTGGAACGCACCCGCGCTGGCCCCCTGGCTAACCAAGGCCTTGGACAAGGCCAGCAACACGGCATTCGGAAAGCCGGTGGCCTTCATGGGCGAAGGCGGTTCCATCCCCTTCATGGCCATGCTGGGCGAGAAATTTCCCAAGACCCAGTTCGTGGTGACCGGCGTGTTGGGGCCGCATTCCAACGCCCATGGTCCCAACGAATTCCTGCACATTCCCACCGCCAAGAAGGTGGCGAGCGCGATAGCCTCCATCTTGGCCGACCACACGGCAGCGCGATGAGTTTTCTGTACCGGAGCGACGACGATCCCAAACGCGCCCAGCGGCGGCCGCTGCTGATTTTCCTGATCGTGACCCTGGCGGTGGGCGCCGCCGCCAGCATCTTTACCCAGCCCAACATTGATCCCTGGTATGCCGGGCTGGCGCATCCCGCTATCACACCACCCGACTGGCTGTTCGCGCCGGTCTGGACCACGCTCTACATCTTGATGGCGGTGGCGGCCTGGCGGGTTTGGCGCCTTAGCAGGAACCAGGAGCCCTGAAACACTAATTTACGCCGTTCAACTTGCGCTCAACTTTGCCTGGAGCGCGATCTTCTTCGGCGCCCACCAGATCGGCCTCGCCTTCGCCGAGATCTGTCTGCTTTTGATCTTAATCCTGACCACCACGGTCCTGTTTTGGCGGCGGGACCGGATTGCCGGGCTTCTGTTCCTGCCTTATCTGGGCTGGACCGGCTTTGCGGCGTTGCTTAACCATGGCTTTTGGGCCCTTAATCCTTGAAAAACTGGGCTCACGGCAAGCTTGCGCCTTGGCAATATCCGCAGGCCTTCCTATATAGCCCTTGAGGTGGGCATGGGTTTCATCATGCGCCTAGTTTTGTCATAGAATTCAATGGGATGGACCGGAGGACGCCGTCAGGGTCAGGACTCCATGCCCGTTTGAGAGGAATAGGAAATGGCTAAAGTAATTGGCATCGATCTGGGCACCACCAATTCTTGTGTCGCGGTGATGGAAGGAACCGCGCCCAAGGTCATCGAGAATGCGGAAGGCGCCCGCACCACGCCTTCTATCGTCGCCTTCGCCCCGGATGGCGAGCGGCTGATCGGCCAGCCCGCCAAGCGCCAGGCCGTCACCAATCCCGAATTCACCTTCTTCGCCATCAAGCGCCTGATCGGGCGCCGATTCGACGATCCCGATGACCCAGAAGGACATGGGCATGGTGCCTTACAAGATCGTCAAGGCCGACAATGGCGACGCCTGGGTGCAAGGCCGCGACAACAAGAAATTCTCTCCGTCCGAAATCTCCGCCTTCATCCTCACCAAGATGAAGGAGACCGCCGAAGCCCATCTGGGCGAGAAGGTCACCCAGGCGGTCATCACCGTTCCGGCCTATTTCAACGACGCCAGCGCCAGGCCACCAAGGATGCCGGCAAGATCGCCGGCCTGGAAGTCCTGCGCATCATCAACGAGCCCACCGCCGCGGCGCTGGCCTATGGCCTGGACAAGAAGACAGACCGGCACCATCGCGGTCTATCGACCTGGGCGGCGGCACCTTCGACATCTCGGTCCTGGAAATCGGCGACGGCGTGTTCGAGGTGAAGTCCACCAACGGCGACACCTTCCTGGGCGGCGAGGATTTCGACACTGCGCGTGGTCAACTACCTGGCCGACGAGTTCAAGAAGGACAGCGGCATCGATCTGCGCACCGACAAGCTGGCGCTGCAGCGGCTGAAGGAAGCGGCCGAAAAGGCCAAGATCGAACTGTCGAGCGCCCATGCAGACCGAAGTCAACCTGCCCTTCATCACCGCCGATGCCAGCGGTCCCAAGCACCTGACCATCAAGCTCACCCGCGCCAAGCTGGAAAGCCTGGTCGACGACCTGATCCAGACAGACGGTAGGCCCGTGCAAGCAGGCGCTGAAGGATGCCGGCGTCACCGCCGGCGAGATCGACGAGGTCATCCTGGTGGGCGGCATGACCCGCATGCCCAAGGTGCAGGAAGCGGTGAAGCAGATTTCGGCAAGGAGCCGCACAAGGGCGTCAATCCGGACGAAGTGGTCGCCATCGGCGCCGCCATCCAGGGCGGCGTGCTGAAGGGCGACGTCAAGGACGTTCTGCTGCTGGACGTGACCCCGCTGTCGCTGGGCATCGAGACGCTGGGCGGCGTCATGACCCGGCTGATCGAGCGCAACACCACCATCCCGACCAGGAAGAGCCAGATCTTCTCCACCGCCGAGGACAACCAGACCGCGGTGACGATTCATGTGCTGCAGGGCGAGCGCGAAATGGCGGCGGACAACAAGATCGCTGGGCCGCTTCGATCTGACCGGCATTCCGCCGGCGCCGCGCGGCGTGCCCCAGATCGAGGTCACCTTCGACATCGACGCCAACGGCATCGTCAGCGTCATCGGCCAAGGATAAGGCCACCGGCAAGGAGCAGCAGATCCGCATCCAGGCGTCCGGCGGTCTGTCCGATGACGACATCGAGAAGATGGTCAAGGACGCCGAGGCCCATGCCGCCGAAGACAAGAAGCGTCGCGAGCTGGTCGAGGCCCGCAACCAGGGCGACGCGCTGGTGCATTCGACCGAGAAGGCGCTTTCCGAGCATGGCGACAAGGTCGATGCCAGCGAGAAGCAGGCGATCGAAGCCGCGGTCGCCGCGCTGAAGGAAGCGGTCAAGGGCGACGATGTTGAAGACATCAAGGCCAAGACCAATACGCTGGCCCAGGCTTCGATGAAGCTGGGCGAGGCCATGTACAAGGCGAGCCAGGCCGAGGCCGGTGGCGAAGGTGCCGCCCCGGAAGGCGAGGCCGCCAAGACCGAAGACAATGTCGTGGATGCCGACTTCGAAGAAGTCGAAGACGACAAGAAAGGCGCCGCTTAAGTCGAAGATCAAAGGCCCCCGCGTGTCAGCCGCGCGGGGGCCAATCTTTCATTCCATGGGCTGGAGTAAGATTCTGGGGCTATGAGCAAGCGTTGTTATTACGAGACCCTGGGATGCCCGAAAGAGGCAACGGTCGAGGCTATCAAATCCTCCTACCGCAAGCTGGCGATGAAGTTTCATCCGGACAAGAATCCGGGTAACGCCGACGCCGAGCACCATTTCAAGGAAATCAACGAGGCCTATGACGTCCTGAAGGACGATCAGAAGCGCGCCGCTTACGACCGTTTCGGCCATGCCGCCTTCGAGGCGGGGATGGGCCGGGCCGGGGCCGGTGCGGCCGGATTCGATTTCGCCGGATCCTTCTCCGAAGTGTTCGAGGACTTCTTCGGCGACCTGATGGGCGGGCGCCGCGCCCGGCGCAGCAATCGCGGCCAGGACCTGCGTTACAATTTGGAAATCTCGCTGGAAGAGGCCGCTCAGGGGCCGCAGCGCCGAGATCAAGGTCCCGACCCTGGTCGCCTGCGAGGTCTGTAACGGCTCCGGCGCGGAGCCGGGCCACAGTGCGGAGACCTGCCCCACCTGCTCGGGTCACGGCAAGGTCCGCGCCACCCAGGGCTTTTTCACCATCGAGCGCAGCTGCACCCATTGCCGGGGCACCGGCAAGGTCATCCGCCATCCCTGCAAGACCTGTCGCGGCGCCGGCACGGTGCAGAAGGAACGCACCCTGACCGTCGATGTGCCGCCGGGCGTGGAAGAAGGCACCCGCATCCGGCTGTCGGGCGAGGGCGCGGCCGGCATGAATGGCGGCCCCAATGGCGACCTCTATATTTTCATCTCGGTGGCCGAGCACCCCATTTTCCAGCGGGACGGGTACAATCTTCACTGCCGGGCGCCGGTCTCCTTCGTCACCGCGGCGTTGGGCGGCGCCATCGAAGTCCCGACCCTGGACGGCGGCCGCGCCAAGGTGGCGATCTCCGAAGGCACCCAGTCGGGACGGCAATTCCGGCTTCGGGGCAAGGGCATGCCGGTCCTGCGCAGTGCCCAGCGCGGCGATCTTTATGTCGAGGTCGCGGTCGAAACCCCGGTCAAGCTCTCCCGCCGGCAGAAGGAATTGCTGCGGGAATTCGAAGGGGAAAGCAAATCCGGCTGCCAGCCCGAGGCGGAAGGCTTTCTCGCCCGGCTGAAAGAGTTTTGGAACAGCGGCGAGACCGCTTAAGCTCCTGGGGCATCAATCGTCCGGAGCCCCGTGACCGCCCGAACCGACCCCCTGAATGACAATCTCCGCTTTCTGCGTGCCCTGATCGCGCGGCCCAAGCATGTCGGCGCGGTGGCGCCCTCCAGCCGGGCCCTGGCCCGGGCCATCGCCCGGCAGATCGATCCCAGCCAGGCCGGCCCGGTTCTGGAGTTGGGGCCCGGCACCGGGGTCATCACCGCCGCGCTGTTGAAACGCGGCCTGGCGCCGGAGCGGGTCACCGTGGTCGAATATGATGCCGATTTCGCGGCGGCGATCGCCACCCGCTATCCCGGCGTGCATGTGATCGAGGGTGACGCCTTCGATCTGAACCGGATTTGGGCCCGCGCCACACGGAGCTTTTTGCCGGGATCGTATCCGGCATTCCGCTTTTGAATTTTCCCATGGCCCGCCGGCGGGCTTACGTCCAATCGCTGACGGACCGGCTGGCGCCGGGCGCGGCCCTGGTCCAGTTTTCCTATGGCGTGCATGCCCCGGCCGCCGCCCCGCCGGGCCATCGCGTCACTTGCGCCGCCCTGGTTTGGGCCAACCTGCCCCCCGCCCGGGTATGGGTATATCGGGAAAGCTGAGCTTCATGCTGCAGCATGAAGCTCAGCAGAAACGCAAAATAACAGGAAAACACAGGCTTTCTTCCCCCGCCAAGGGCTCTGCCCTGCGGGGGAAGATGTCTGCTGAACCAT
>CAWANI010000022.1:0-79377 GCA_963783365.1 uncultured delta proteobacterium
CATCGGGCCAGCTTCATGAGAAATATCTTATCGCTGAACGGTCCGTGCTGGACCGCCTATCCTCCGAGCTTTTCCTTGACGTCCGACATAGGTTTCTCCTTTACATGTGGTCGCGGGGAATGCGGCAGTCCCAGCTCTTGCAGAAAACACGTTTCTCGCCCTCGTAGGCATCAAGATCGGCACGCAGGTGGAAGGCCTCGGAGTCTGCCGTCAGGACCGTGCGGGTGACCGTTCGCACAGCCCAGTCGCCGCGCCGGAACCCCCGCTCGCAATAGGTTTCACCCCGGGGGGAGCCGAAGTCGTTGCCCCGGTAGGTGTACCATTCGATCGTCTTGCGCTGCACCTCCAGGTCGATTTCGTCGATGCGGTAGGTCCCCTCGTCCTTGACTACCTCCAAGGTGGAAAGGTCCCGAGCCAGGTCGCGATGGACGATCCAGTCGTAGTGTGGCGGTTCGATCTGGGTCGTCGCCAGGGGTGCCGCCGCCTCCGGCTCAGCGAAAGGCCTAAGGTTCCCGTCCTCCGGTCGTGGTCTCCTGACCGGCAGGATCAGGCTGCTGGCGCCGCCAAAGATGGTCAGGCGCACAGGTTCCGGTGGCGGCCAGGCAAGGGGCCAATAGGAGGTGGAGAGCGAGACGCGCAGGCGATTCCCGGCCGGAAAGGCCTGGGCGATGCCGTTCAGGGGGACTGAAATGCGGTAGCGCCGTCCCGGTTCCAGGGTGTGTGGATCTTCGTGGCCGTGGCGATGGGTGAGGTTGAGCAGGCCGTAGGTCACCCGGGTGGCGGCATCATCCGGGGCCACGTCCGAGAGACGTACGGCGACCATGGCCACCGGCTTGTTCGAGGCCAGTTCCAATTCGGCCACCGGCGAGCCGAGGATTTCCAGATCTTCCATCAAGGGAGCGCTTTCGAATACCAGGGCGCCGCCGTCCTCCTCCCGCTGGTCGTGGGGCAGGTCGGGGGTGGAACTGAAGGAGCACCACTTCCCGGCGAACAACCCGACACTCAAGGGGGACTGAATGGTCAGGCGGGTTTCGCTGACGGCTTCCGCCTCCGGTCTGATCCGCCCCGGCTCCAGGCGATAGCGGCGTTCGATAATGTGGTGGGCGGGCCACATCCCCTCGGTCACCCAGTGACCCGGGCGGGTCGCGAGGGTTGTGGTGGGCGGGACGCTCTCCTGCATCCACACCCGTAGCGCCGGCTCCTCCATGACGCCCGTCTCCTTGCCCTTCAGCCAGTGATCCCACCAGCGCAGGGCCTCCTGCAGGAAGCCGATGGGCGGGCCCGGCTTGCCCAGATGGGGGTATTTGTGTCCCCAGGGGCCGATGAGCCCCTTGCAGGGGCCTTGCAGGTTTTCCAGCAGCCGGAAGACGGCGTTGGAGTAGCCGTCGGCCCACCCGCTGACCGCCAGGATCGGCGTCTTGACGGCGGCAAAGTCCTCGCAGATCGAACCGTGCTTCCAATAGGCGTCGCGGAGTTGGTGGCGCAGCCAGGACTCCAGCCAGAGACCGCTGCCATGGAGACGCTCCAGCCACATCGCGCGCCACCTCTCCCCGACCAGTTCGGGATCGGGCGGGCAGGCGTTGTAGCCGAACATCGTCGCGGCCCAGGAGAGGTTGTCGCCTAGCAGGCACCCTCCCATGTAGTGGACGTCGTCGGCGTAGCGGTCGTCGGTGGAGCAGACACTGATCACCGCCTTGAGCTCAGGCGGGTTGAGGGCGGCGATCTGCAGGCCGTTGAAGCCGCCCCAGGAGATGCCGATCATCCCCACCCGGCCGTCGCACCAGGGCTGAGCCGCGAGCCAGCGCAGCACCGCGATGCCGTCCTGCTGCTCCTGGGGCAGGTATTCGTCCTGTAGGACGCCTTCGGAATCGCCGCTGCCGCGCAGGTCGACCCGCACCGCGGCGTAGCCGTGGCCGGCGAAATAGGGGTGGTTGAGGGCGTCCTCGTCTCGGGTGACGTCCCGCTTGCGGTAGGGAATGTATTCGAGGATCGCCGGCACCGGTTCGCGCTCGGCGTCTTTCGGGCATCCAGATCCGGGCCGCCAGGCGGATGCCGTCGGGCATCGGTATCCAGACGTTTTCCAGATGTTTGACGGGATGGGGAAAAGAATCGATCCGTTTCAAGGCGTCCTCCGTGGCGCGTTCAGGTTTCGGCGAACTCGAAAGGCAAAAGCTGGCGGCAACGCCGATACTTGGCGAGCAACTCCCGCTGGTTGCGCGCCCCCAGGAAGATGAAGCCGTATTTGTAGCTGTAGCTGTCCTGGTGCTCCCGATCGGAAAGGCGCATGCCTTCCCTAATGAAAAAATCGACGACGGCGTCGGGGATCTCCTCATGCAGGCGGCGCAGGTCCCCGGCGTCGGGCACGCGGGTGACCCGGGCGTCGCGGAAGCTGCGCAGAAAGAATTTGCCGGCGCATTTGAAGGGGCCGCGGCGGTGCCAAAAGACTCGGACCGTCGCCCGAGGGCGAGGTTCACCAGGATCTCCTGACTGGGAAGCCCGTCCACCTTTTCGAAAATTTCGACATGCTCCTCCACCATCCGCGGATTGATCTCCAGCAGGGAAATCCGATCCTTCGGGGCGTGGTAAAAGTATTCGATGTTGAACGGAGAGTTGTCGAAACCGATGTGGCCGAGAATTCTTCCCGTGGCTGCGACCATCCGCTCCTGAATCCGCCTGGGCAGGCGCGAAGGGTAGCTGTAGCGAAAGAAGGTGGATCGGTTGGGAAAGCGGTACGAATCCACCACCCCGTAGATGTGGACCTCGCCCTGGTAGACGTACCCCTCCACCGTGCATTGGTGGCCCGAAATGATCCCTTCGGCGAGGCAGAAATGACTCTTTGTGGCCGCCACCTCCGCCGGCAGGTTCGCGAAACCGAGGAGGTAATCGAAGGGTTCGGAGAAGCGCCCGATCTTGCGGCGGAGAATTCTCACGGCCCGGTGAAAGTCGCCCGCCCCGCCGATGCGGAACCCGAGGTAGCCGGCGTAGGACTTGAACGGCTTGATCCAGAAAGGATAGTCCAGGGCGACGCCCGCCAGGGCATCCTCGTCGAAGGGATCGAAGGGGACGAAAGGGGGGACGTGCTCCCCGATGACCTTTTGCTGCTCCAGGCGGCTCCAATATTTGTGTTCGCACTTGAACACGCTTTCCAGTGTGGGCGAACGCGAACCGAACCGCTCGGCGAGAATGGGTTGGATCAGGCTGACCGGAAAGTCCCAGAACCCGACGATCGCATCGATGGAACCGGGAAACTGGCGCAATTGCCGATCGGCCTTCTCCAGGACCTCCCTGACTTTGAAGATGCGGGCGCCCTGGGTTTCTTCGAAGTCGAGGAGTTTGTGAAAACGGCACTCTGAGGCGCTGGGGATTTTTCCCAGCTTCTCCCGGTTGAAGGCGTCCAGGCCGATGACGAAGACGTTTTTCTTCTGCATCTCGCACTCTCCCGGCAACTTGCGGCGGTGTACCTTTTTCTCCCCGAAGGATCAAAGATGGTCCCGGGGAACCAGGCGGTTCCAGGTCTTGCAGTAGACCCGGCGGCCGTCGAGAAACGCGTCCAGATCGGCGTGAATGCGGAACATGTCGGCAGTGGAGGTGAGAACGGTCCGGGTCTCGCTGCGCACCGCCCACCCTTCCCGCCGCAGGCCACGAACGGCATGAACCTCACCGCGGAGGGAATCGAAATCGTCGTCCCGCGAGGTGTACCATTCGGTGGTGGCACTCTCCACCGCCATGTCTATCTCCTCCAGGCGGACGATGCCATCGTCCTTGACGACCTTGAGGGTGGAGACGTCGTTTTCCAGGTCCCGGGTCACATACCAGTTCTGGTGCGCTTCCCGCAGCAGGATCTTCGGGCTGGGCGGGCCGGCCTCGGGCTCCGCAAATGGCGGCAGGTGCAGATCCTCCTCCCGCGGGTTGCGCACCGGCAGGACCAGGCGGCTCAGCCCGGTGAAAACAGTCAGGCGCACCGGCGAGGGGGGCGCCCAGGCCAGCGGCCAGTAGGAGGTGGAGATGGAGATGCGGAAGCGGTGGCCCGGGGGGAAGACCTGGGCGATGTCGTTGAGCTGGATCCGCACCTGGTAGCGACGCACGGGATCCAGAGGCTCGGGCCGCTCGTGGCCGTTGCGGTGAGTGAGGTTGAGCAGCCCGTAGGTCACCCGGGTCGCCTTGTCGTCGGGGGCGACGTCGGAGAGGCGGACGGCGACCATGGCCGCCGGCTTGTCGGCGCTCAGCTCCAACTCGACCACCGGGGCGCCCATGATCTCCATCTGTTCGGCGAGGGTCTCGCTTTCGAAGACCAGGGCGCCGCCGTCCTCCTCACGCTGATCGTGGGGCAGGTCGGGGGTCGCGCTGTAGGAGCACCACTTGCCGGCGAACAGTCCCACGGTCAGCGGCGAGCGGATGGTTTCGGCGACTTCCGGGTGTTCGCCGAAGCCCGGGGCGATGTGTCGCCAGCCGAGGGTGTAGACCCGCTGTTCGATATGCGGCGACGGCCAGGAGGGCTCCCCCACCCAGTGCCCCGGGCGGGTGACGTAGCGGGTGGTGGGCGGCACGCTGTCGAGCATCCAGACCCGCAGCATCGGTCCGTCCATCACCCCGGTCTCTTCGTCTTTCAGCCACTGGTCCCACCACCGCAGGCATTCCTGGAGAAAACCGATGGCCGGTCCCGGCACGCCTTCGTGGGGATAGCGATGGCTCCAGGGACCGATCAGCCCCTTGCGTGGTACCTGCAGCTTCTCCATAAGCCGGAAAACCGCGTTGGAGTATCCGTCGGCCCAGCCGCTGGCGGCCAGTACCGGAACCTGCACCGCCGAGAAGTCCTCGCAGATCGAGCCGTGCTTCCAGTAGAGGTCGCGGCGCTGGTGGCGCAGCCAATTCTCGAGCCACAGCCCGCTTCCCTCCAGGCGCTCGAACCACATCTGCCGCCACTTCTCGCCAACGATGAGGGGATCGGGGGGCAGGGAGTTGTAGGCGAACATCACCGAGGCCCAGGAGAGGTTGTCCCCCAGCAGGCAGCCGCCCATGTAGTGCACGTCGTCGGCGTAGCGATCGTCGGTGGAGCAGAGGGTCACCACCGCCTTGAGCTGCGGCGGCCGGCGGGCGGCAAGCTGCAGGCCGTTGAAGCCCCCCCAGGAGATGCCGATGATGCCGATCCGGCCGTTGCACCAGGGCTGCGCGGCGGCCCAGCTCAGGATCGCTTCGCCGTCGGCCAGCTCCCGCTCCAGGTATTCGTCGGTCAGCACCCCTTCCGAATCGCCGCTGCCGCGGATGTCGACCCGCAGGCAGGCGTAGCCGTGTCCGGCGAAGTAGCCGTGAACGCTGGAGTCCCGCTCGCGCTTCAGGTCCCGCTTGCGGTAGGGGATGTACTCCAGGATCGCCGGGACCGGGTGGGTCTCGGCATCCTCGGGCATCCAGATGCGGGCGGCCAGGCGCACGCCGTCGGGCATGGGAATCCGGGTGTTCTCGATTTCCCGGACCTTGTGAGGAAAGGATTCGACGATTTTCACACGGACCTCCCGGAGGGATACAGGCTCAATGAGTCACGCGAAAGTCCAGAATCTGCACCGCTTTCTGGAAATTTCGCAGCAGTTTTTTGGAATTCGCCGCCCCCATGTAGAGGATGGCGAGTTTGAAGCTGTAGCTGTCCTGGAAAGGCAGCTCGGCCAGGCGCATGCCCTTCGTCACCAGGGGCTGGACGATGGTCCCCGGGAAGCGGCGCCTCACCTCTGCAATCTGCTCCGCCTCCGGGATGCGGGTCACAAGGCCGTCGCTGAATTCGCGGATGAACAGTTTGGCGGCAACCCCGAAGGCGCCCTGGCGGTGCGGCCACTTGGGACGGCGGCCCAGGCCGACCTGCACCATAATGTGGTGATTGGAGGCCCCGTCCACCTTCTTGAACAGGTCGCTGTGCGACTGGGCGATGCGGGGGTTGATCTCCAGCAGCCACAACATGTCCCGCGGGCGGTCGTAGAAGAACTCGATGTTGAAGGCCGAGTTGTCGAAGCCGATATGGGTCATGACCTTGCGCGAGGCCTCGAAAATTCGCGCCTGCACATCGGGAAGCAATTTGGAAGGATATTCGAAGCGGGTAAAACTCACGCGATTGGGATGGCGGTAGGAATCGACGATGCCGTGGCTGTCCACTTCCCCCTCGTAGACGAATCCCTCCAGGGTACACTGCTTGCCGCCGATGATCTCTTCGGCCAGGCAGAAGCCCCCCTCGCGGATCTCCGGCGGCACCTCGGCAAACTGCAGCAGATAGTCGAAGGGGACTTTGAAGTGGCCGACGTGGCGGCGGATCACAGCGGTGCTGCGATAAAAGGTCTCGGCGTCGTCGATGCGGAAGCCCAGGTGGCCGGCGAAGGATTTGATCGGCTTGATCCAGAAGGGGTAGGGCAGGTCGATCTTTTCCAGCGCTTTCTCGTCGAAGGGGTCGAAGCGCCGGAACCGGGGGATGAGCTCGGGAACGATCCGCTGCTGCTCCACCCGGCTCCAATATTTGTGCTCGCAGCGAAAGACGCTCTCCAAAGGGGCGCAGACGGTGCCGTACCGGCGGCCGAGGAGCGACACCATCAGACTGACAGGGAAGTCCCAGAAGCTGACGATCGCGTCGATGGGGCCGGGAAAAGCGTCCAGCTGCGTCTCGGCCTTGCGCAGCATGGTCTGTACGTCGTACTCGGCGGCGCCGTGGGATTCCTCGTAGCCGAGCAGTTCGTGAAAGCGGTAGGCTTCCGCGTCCTGCAGGGTTCTCAGCTTGGACCAATTCAGCTCGTCGGGACCGAGGACGAAAATATTCTTCTTCATGGAGTCCTCGCCGCGTTAGGGGCGGGTTTTCCTCACTCTTTATATAGCTAGAAAAACCTTATCGAAAGGTGAGCCCAGGTCAAGGTTTCGGGCTGGTGCCTCGTGCGGGGCGATTTCTGCTGGGAACCGGATGAAAGGGGGAAACTGCCGGCTGGATGAAGCAGGAAGGGCGAATTCAGGTATTTCTACCGAAAATGGCTCAGAACCATTGATATATTCGTCCTTCGAAATGATCGGCTATATATTTCTGCTATCGTATGCCCAATTCAGCAGCGCCTGCCTCTGCTTCGGGCGGCATGTCGCTTCATCGTTTTCCAGCGCTTTATCTCTGCAGTACCACTGACCCTCCCCTCTTGGGTCTTCATGGTAGACCCAATTTTTCCCGCCAGACCGATAGCGGTTGCGAGGCCTTGACCCCGAAATAATTCAGTTTGGGGTCATGCCGCTCGAGACTGAGGCTGGCCCGACCGAACCAGTCTTCGGGAAATTCGTCTTTGCAGTCGGTCATGTATTTGCCTCCGAAAACTCCCAATTCCAGCATTTGTTTCGGTATCAATTCCGGGCTGAATTCCGGATGAAAATGCTCTCCGGCCGGTTCGGTGAGATAATAGACGTAATCCTTCTGCATACGGTCGTTGACGACCATTTTTCTTGCTATCATAGTTCTGCGGTTTCTGTTGAGCGGGATATTTTGATCAGCGATCTCGAATGATTTCACTGGTAGCATACGGTTCGATATTAGCAGATTTTGCCAGCGGCGAAGGAGAAGGAATGCCGGAGAAGTCTGGAGAATTAATTTTGGTGACCGGAGCCACCGGGTACATTGGTGGGCGGCTGGTGCCGCAACTTCTGGCGGAGGGGTACCGGGTGCGGGCGACGGCTCGCAACCCCTTAAAATTGCAGACGCGTCCCTGGGCGGATCACCCCGCCGTCGAACTGATGGCTGCCGATGCGTTCGATGCTGCCTCGATGCGCGAGGCGATGCAGGGGTGTGCGGCTGCGTATTACCTGGTTCATTCGATGAACCCTGGTACCGCCGACTTTGCCGAAGCAGATCGTCGGGCGGCGATAATCGTTTCCGGCGCCGCGGCGGCCGCCGGAGTGGGGCGTCTCATCTATCTGAGCGGGCTCGGCGATGCGCCCGCGAGCCTCAGCGAGCACCTCAGTTCCCGGGCGGAAGTGGCCCGTATTCTACGCCAGGGGCCAGTGCCGGTGACGGTTTTGCGGGCGGCGATGATCATCGGATCGGGGAGCGCTTCTTTCGAAATCCTCCGCTATCTGGTGGAACGGCTGCCGATTATGGTCACCCCCCGCTGGATCGACACTCCCTGCCAGCCCATCGCTATCCGCAACGTGCTCAACTACCTGGTTGGCTGCCTTCGATGCCCTCAAACCATTGGCGGGACCTTCGATATCGGACAGACCGAGGCCACTACCTACCGACGTCTGATGGAAACGTACGCGGAGGAGGCGGGATTGTCGCGCCGCTGGATTCTGGCCATTCCGGTCCTGACCCCGCGGCTCAGCTCCTACTGGATCCATCTGGTCACTCCGGTGCCGTCCTCTCTGGCGCGCCCGTTGGCCGAGGGGCTCGCCAACCCGGTCATCTGCCGGGAGCGGCGCATCCGCGAGCTGATCCCTCAGGACCTTCTTGACAGTCGTCAGGCGATTCACCTGGCCCTTGAGCGGTTGCGAACCGATAAGGTGGCGACCTCCTGGACCGACGCCGGGCCCCTTCCTCCCGTCGAGTGGAACTCGCCGGGGGATCCCCACTGGGCCGGAGGTACCGTTTTCGAGGACGCGCGGCGCATGGTACTGGCGGCTACACCCGAAGAGGTTTGGCCGGCGCTCGCCCGCATCGGCGGCCGCACCGGCTGGTATTATGCCGACTGGCTCTGGCGACTGCGTGGCTGGCTCGATCGTCTGGTCGGAGGGGTCGGTCTGAGCCGCGGGCGCCGCGAGCTCAGCGAGATTCATCCGGGGGACGCCCTCGACTTCTGGCGAGTCGAGGAAGTGGCCCCGGCACGCCGGTTGCTGCTGGCGGCCGAGATGAAGCTTCCGGGAAAGGCCGTTCTCGAATTCACCCTGCACGAAAAGGGCGAGGGTCGGACCGAGCTGAGACAAACCGCCCGCTTCCTGCCGCGGGGCCTGTGGGGAATTCTTTACTGGTACGCCGTCGCTCCCTTCCATAACTTGGTGTTCAACGGCATGCTGCAGGGGATCGCCCGCCATATAGGGTCGGCGCCGGTGGCGGGTCCTGAGCGTATTCGGAGGAATGCCGGTGATACCACAATACGAGGAGACTGAAAAGGTTACGAAGGTTGACGCCCGATAACGAACAAGGCCCCCGCCGAGGCGGGGGCCTTGTTCGTTATCGGGATAAATTATTTGAGAATCGGCCGAGGGGTACTTTCACTGTTGGGGGGCAGCAGGGGATATTCGATGCGCGGCTGCTCGCCATCGAGCGTATGCAGAAAGTCGGTGATCCGGCTGACTTCCTGCGAGGAAAGTTTGATGCCCAACTGTGCTGAACCCATGATGGCGACGGCGTCGGCCAGTTTCCAAACTTTCCCCGAGTGGAAATAGGGCGGTGTCAAAGCGACGTTGCGCAGTTCGGGAGCTCGGAAGACGTATTTATCTGCCGCGGTGGAGGTCACTTTGTAACGGCCGGTGTCGCCCGGCGGACGAACGTCGCTGGGCGGGGCCTCGACCACGCCGAAGGGATAGTACCCGAGACCGCCGACGTTGATCCCGTTGTGGCAGCTGGCGCACCCCTTGTCCATGAAGAGTCTCAGTCCCCGTTTCTGATCGACGTTCATTGCCTGCTCATCCCCTTTGAGAAAACGATCGAAGGGGCCGTTCGGCGTGAGGAGGGTGGCTTCGAAATCCTCAATGGCGAGGGCCATGTTGTCGAATGTCAAGGGCTCTTTGCTCTTTGGAAATGCGGTACGGAACAGCTCTACGTAGCGGGGAAGGCTCTTCAATGTAGCGACGGTATGCTCCGGGGTATTGCCCATTTCGACTGCGGCCTGCACCGGTCCTTTGGCCTGCGCGGCCAGGTCCTTTGCGCGGCCGTCCCAGAATTGGGCGACGTTGAAGACGGCGTTGAAAACGGTCGGGGCATTGCGCGGACCCTTCTGCCAGTGGTGACCGGTTGAAGTCTCCTGCAGGTCGACGCCGCTCAGACCGAGGTTGTGGCAGGTGTTGCAGCTGATCAATTGGGAAGCGCTGAGCCGGGGATCGAAAAAGAGCATTTTACCCAGTTCGATCCGCTCCGGAGTCGGGGCATTTCCGTCCCGCAGGGCCGGTGGGCTGTCGGGGATTGGTTTGAACAGGGATTGGGCTCGTTTCTGCAAGGAATCCTGCGCCCAGCCGACCGTCGTCGCCATCACCAGGGCGATCGTCCAGATCACGATTCTTTTGGCCATAATGTCGCTGACTCCTTTCTGTCGGGGCCGCGAGGCCCGAAAAGAGTGGGAAAATCAATTCTCCGGAAGACAGCCCTAAGATTAGGCAATACTAAAAAAACTGTCTCTATCCTAATAACGCAGCTGAAATGATTGTCAAGAAGGAGGGCGGAGATGGCAAGGAATTTTTCAATGGCCCTGAATTGTATCGTCTTCCGGTTTTTGCCCGCTAGCCTGGCTCGGCGGGACAATGCTCCGCAGGCGTTCGACCTCGACGAATATCTTGCCTTCCCGGAAAACCGTCACGTTGCCGGTGGAGGCGCTGACGCATAGGGCCATGGCGGAGGTGGTCGCGGTGATTCCTGCCGCCGAAGCGTGCCGCGTTCCCAGTCCCCAGGGGAGTTTTTCCCCAGGCACCGTTGGTTTTAAATAGACCCCCGCCGCCTCAACCAGTCCGTCACCGCGAATGACGAACGCCCCGTCTATGGTGGCGAACTCCTTGACGGTCTCAGTCAGAGCCGGGGCGAGGATATTGCGCTCCTCTTCGGGATGGCCCTTAAAAGGGTTGAGGACCAGGGGCGTGCTGTGGGCCAGCACATTCTCCGTGTCTCCCATGACGAAGATCGTCCCCACCGGCTTTCCCTCACGGCCCTCCGAGCCGAGGGATACGGCAATATCCAGAACCTTTTCGAAAACGCCCGGATTGAGCTGGCCGCCGATCTCTTCCGATTTCCCGCCGGCAAAGAGTTCGAGCTCTTCCCCCACCTCGAGATAGAGGAGGGTGTCGAGGGTCTTTTTTTCGGAGATCCCGGTCAGACAGATCACCCTGTCCCCTTTTTGAAACCGCCCCTGAGAGATCCCCAGAAGAATGGCGATCTTGATCTGTCCCAGGCGGGGCAGGTGGATATCCGGGACCAGCAGGCCCTCCATTCCGTCGTCCCTGAGAGCGTTAAACACCTGTGGGTCGCGGGTCACCGGCACAACCAGGGGAGAAGCCCCCTCCGGAAGGTAGGATTTGATTTCCCTCACGTTTGAAAAAACGTCTGCATAGACCATAACGGCCCTGGCTTCGATTTTGGCCGTCACCTCCATCGCATAGCGAAGGAGATCTTCGGTGATATCCATGCGTTTTGCTCCTTTTCGATTGTTCAATTATACAATGTACGAGTGGCTAAATGGGCAAAGAGAAGGTAAAAGGCCTCATTTTTGGTAAAATACGGCAGAAGCTTCATTCGGGATTGTAAACGAAAAAGAGACCATTGTTGACCCATTGCCGGGTTTTGAATGGAAAAACTGTCTGCAAGGGAGGAAAAAATGGACGGAAAACGCTTCTGGGGACGCATGCTGCAGGCGGCCAAGCTCGACGGGCAGGTGTATGAAGAGGTCGAGGCCGACAAGAGCGCAATGGGGCAGGCTCTGGCGGTGGTTCTGTTATCCAGCATTGCCGCCGGTCTCGGCAGTCTGGAGAGGGTCGGCCTGCTCGGACTGCTGGTCGGAACGTTGGCCGCCCTCATCGGCTGGTTCATCTGGGCCTGGCTGGCCTATATTATCGGTACCAAACTGTTGCCGGAACCGGAAACCCGGGCCGATTACGGCGAATTACTGAGGACCATCGGCTTTGCTTCCTCCCCGGGGCTGATCCGAGTGGTGGGTATTATCCCGGGAGTGGCCGCCCTCGTCAACATAATCGCGGCGTTCTGGATGCTGGTGGCGATGGTGGTCGCGGTAAAGCATGCGCTTGATTATCAAAGCACCTTCCGCGCCATCGCCGTCTGTCTGATCGGCTGGCTGATTCAGGTGGGTCTTTTGGCGCTGATTTATGCGATCGCGGGCGGAGGAGGGCCGGCTACGGGCTAAGGAAGGGCGCACCGCCTGAGATCGTAAGCCGGTTATTTTTTCTTGGCCAGCGATTCCGACTTTGGCTGCAAAGTTCGTTTGCATGCCAAATCGATTTCGATGATCTGCCCCCGTTCGCCGATCAGGATGTCCCGGGTTTGCCGAAGAGGGTGGTAACGGCTGCCCGTACAGTCGACCTGATAGTTGCCGTTGTATTTGAGCCCCGGGATAAAGGCCGGAACGGAATAGTCGATGCCGTCGACCCGGCAGGAGATCTCCTTCTGTAATACCCGTTCCCCGGCATCTCTTTTCTTGTTGCCGTTCCGGTCGAGAAAGGCGTCGATGATCAGGGTCCCGCGATCGGTGGGCATCGGCGGCGGAGAACCGAAAAACAAATTGAAGATATTTCCCTTCGTTCCCGGTTTCTGGTCCAGCTTGAATTCCTGGTGGACCTTTTCCGCACCGCGGGCGGGAAGCGCGGCCACAGTCAGGAAGATCAGGAGAAGAAGGGGAAGTTTAAAGCATTTTCTGAACATCCGCAGGGGGTCTCCCAAGGTGAAAATTGAAAGGTGCTGGCCATTATACCTTTTTTCGGTGCAAAATGCATCGGTAGATGAAACGCCCGTCGAAAAAGGTTTTGCCGGTGCGATGCCATCTGAGAGCGAAGGAGGGAAACAAATGGTTGTCGTTGCGATCCATCGTTTTTCCGGCGATGAGCAGGAATCCGCCCAAAAACTGGCCACCGCCCTTGGGGGAACCGTTTACGACGCGCGGATGCGACTTCGCGTTCCCTCTGGCGGCCCGACCGTTGTCGGGGTGTTCGCCCAAATGGAGGCAGCGTCCGCTTGTGCCGAAAGACTGCGGAATGCCGGTTTTGCCATTTTGGTGATGAAACCGGAGGATGCCGAAAGCGACGGGGAGCGTTTTCTGGTTCGGCGGTTCCTGTTCGGCGAACATCACTTGACGGTAGAGTCGCGGGACGGACGGCTGATAGAGCTGCTGTACCGGGATGTCGAGCTGCTGCTGCGCGGTTCGGATATCGTCCGGGCCACCGAAACCGAAGCGGTGACGGAGAAAAAATTCAGCATGGGGCGGGCGTTGGTTTCCGGCGGATTGATGCTGACCAAGACCCAAAAGAGCGTTCGCGAGTCGACCACGGAAAACCGTGAATGTTTCTTCCATCTGTATTCTCCGAGCCAGCCACCGCTTGTCTTTCGGGAAAATTCGCTGAATTTCGAAGGCCTGGGCCCGGATCTGAAACCGACGCGGGGGCTGAACTTTGCCTTTGTGTGGGCGGAGCTCCGCCGTCGCTGCTCCGCTGCGCTCATTGACGAACGACTTTTCCAAAGGCTGGGACAGGTGCAGACGCTCGGGGCGTCGCTTCCCCCGGAAAAACATCTCGATACGGCAATCACCCTGTTGGCCATGAGTCTGCGGGGCACCTCATCGTCGCCGGCCACCGGCGGGGCATAACCTGGAAACAAAAGCAAATCTATCTTTAACGCCCGTTCGCTTCGCTCTCTCAAGACGCGAAGGAGGGCGAAAAGAAATCAGTGAAAGAAGCTCCTCTGCGTCTTCGCGCCCCCCGCGTTAAAGATGGGTTCGATTTCCATCGTTTTCGAGTGGGCCGCAGGCCCATGTGTACCTGTTCTCAGGATAGAGAAAGGATCTGAGCTTGAAGTGTCTGTAAACAGCTGTTGAACACGAGAAAGGCAACCATGAAGAAAATCGTTTCTCTTCTCCTGCTGGCTGCGGCCGTAGCGGGTGGTCTGTTCTGGTGGGCATCCACCCATAAGAAGGAGGAAATCAAGATACTGGCTTCTGCCGAGATCCGGCAGGGCACGGTGCGCAAGGTGCTGGAGGAAACGGGCATCATCAAGTCCCAGGTGGGGGCCATCGTCAAAATCGGCGCCCGGGCGACGGGAACTATCGAGCGGATGCTGGTCAAGGTTGGCGATCAGGTCAAAAAGGGCGAGCTCGTGGCCGTCATCGACAGTCGGGAGCTGCGTTCACAGGAGGAGGAATCCGAGGCCCAGCTTGCGAGCGCCAGAGCCGAGCTGGAGCGGGTACGCCAGGTGTATCCCCTGCAGCTTCGGGAAACCGAGGCGCAGCTGGCCCAGGCGCAGGCCCTGGCGGACTATCTGTCGAACAATTACCAGCGGCAGCAAAAACTGCTCGCCTCCGGAGTCATCTCCCAGGACGATCTGGAAAACGCCAGCCAGAAGGCCCGGGTCCAAGCCGATCAAGTCACAGCCCTCAAGGCGACCCTGGAACGGTTGCGGCATGAATTCCGTCAGCAGGAGCGAAAAGCCGTGCTCGCCGTCAGCAATGCGAAAGCCACCCTCAAGGCGATCCGCATCCGAATTTCCTATACCCGCATCGAAAGCCCCATCTCCGGCATCGTCAGCGATGTGACGGCCCAGGAAGGGGAAACCATCGTCGCCGGTCTGCAGGTGGCGAACCTGATCACCGTGCTCGATCCCACTCGCCTCGAGATGTGGGTCTACGTCGATGAGACGGATGTCGGGCAAGTGCATCACGGGACAAAAGGCGGAATTTCGGGTCGACGCCTATCCGGACAAAACGTTCAAAGGAACCATCGACACCATTTATCCCGAACCGGAGATCCGCGACAATATCGTCTATTACCGAGCCCTGGTCGATGTCGACAAAGAACAGGCGACCTTTCTGCGGCCGGAGATGACCACACAGGTGCAGATCATCGTGGCCGAGAAGGACAACGTGCTGAAGATCCCCAATACCGCTCTCAAGTGGGTCGATGGTCGGCAGGTGGTCTTCGTCCAGGAGAAAGACGGAACGGTGCGGCAGGTGGTCCCGCAACTGGGGCTGGTCGGTATCACCGACAGCGAGGTCGTTCAGGGGCTGAAAGCCGGGGATCGGGTGGCCACCCAGGTGAGCCTGCCGCAGAATACGGCGCGGAGGGCCGGGCCGTGACGGGAGGTGACGCGGTCATCCGCCTGGAAAACGT
This sequence comes from uncultured delta proteobacterium, assembly GCA_963783365.1. GTDB lineage: Bacteria > Desulfobacterota > Desulfuromonadia > Desulfuromonadales > CAWANI01 > CAWANI01. The sequence continues at coordinate 15,031 of CAWANI010000022.1, forward strand.
CGTCAAGAGCTATCGCCAAGCCGACCTGACGGTGGAGGTCCTCAAGGGGATTTCCCTGGAGATTGCGGAAGGGGAGTTCGTCGCTCTTCTGGGGCCATCCGGGTCGGGGAAATCGACCCTCATGCATATTCTGGGGCTGCTCGATCGGGCCACCTCGGGCCGCTATGTCCTGCAGGGGCAGGACGTTGCCGGTCATTCCGACGACGGCTTGAGCGAATTGCGCAACCGGACCATCGGCTTCATCTTCCAGACCTTCTACCTGATCCCCTACGCGACGGCGCTGGAGAACGTCATGCTCCCCGGGCTCTACAGCCGAACCTCCGGCCGGCGTCTCAGGCACCGCGCCGAGGAGCTGCTCGTCCAGGTGGGTCTTGGCGATCGCATGGATTTCAAGCCCAGCCAGCTCTCCGGCGGCCAGCAGCAGCGGGTCGCCCTGGCCCGCTCGCTGATCAACGATCCCACCATCCTGCTCGCCGACGAGCCCACCGGACAGCTCGATTCGGCGACCAGCAGCGATATCATGAAGCTGATCGCCGGGATTCATGACCAGGGGCGGACCGTGATTCTCGTCACCCATGAAAAGGAGACGGCGGATTACGCCCAGAGGGAGGTCTATCTTCATGACGGCCGTGTCCAGGATCGTTGATTTCTGCCGCCTCAGCTGGCGCCTGAGCCGGATGGCCCTGGAAGCCGTCTGGGCCTACAAGCTGCGCAGCTTCTTCGTCGTCGCCGGGGTGGCCCTGGGGATCGCCTCGCTGACCGTTATCGTTGCCTCCGTCGAGGGGGCTCAGCGCCGAGCCTTCGAAATCGTTAAATTCTTCGGTCCCGATGCGGTTCTCGTCTTCGGGGGCAATATCCAGAGCCGGGCGGTCGGCCAACGAACCAGGACCCTGACCTACGCCGATGCCGAGCGCCTGCGTCAGTCCCTGCCGGGAGCTTACCTGGTCGTGCCGATGCGGGGCAAGTCCGACGTCCCGATCCGCTACGGCAACCAGAAGGCCCAGCTGTCGCGGGTTATCGGGGCGACCGCCGGCTATGCCGAGGTGTGGAACTGGCCCCTAGCCGAAGGGCGGGATCTGTCGGAGGAGGACGTGGCCCGGGGCGCCAAGGTCGGTCTGATCGGCGAGCGGCCGGCGAAGGAGCTGTTCGGCGACGCATCCCCCGTCGGCCGCACCATCCTGATAGATAAGTTGCCGGTGCAGATCGTCGGGCTGCTTTCCTACCGGGGGATATCGGGAGGGGGCGGATCGGTGGACGATCGCATCATCCTGCCGATCACGACCCTGACCCAGCGTTTCAACCTCGATCGCAAGTACTTTCAGGCCTTGCGGGTCAAGTTCATCTCCCCGGAAAGCATGGTTTTCAACGTCGCCAACCTGCGGAGCATGCTCCGTCATCTGCACCATTTGCGACCGGGAGAGCTGGACGATTTCACGATTCTGACCTCGGACGAAATCCTCAAGTTCCTCTCCATGTTCAAGGGGGGGCTGCTCCTTTTTCTCGGGGTGACGGCGGTGGTGGCGATCATCGTCGGCGGTTTCGTTCTGGCCAACCTGTTTTATCTGAGCATCAACGAACGCCAGACAGAGATCGGCCTGAAGAAAGCCCTGGGCGCCAAAAGCGGGGCTATTCTCTTTCAGATTCTGGTCGAAGCGGTCTGCCTGACCCTGATCGGCGCCCTGGTCGGCATGGCTCTGGGCATGGGGCTCGGACAGCTGCTCAACCGCTTGGGGCTGCTCCAGATCGTCTTTTCCTGGAAGGTGTTCACCCTGTCGGTGATCGCCGCCGTGGCGATCGGCGTGATTTTCGGCCTCAAGCCGGCGCGGCAGGCCGCCTCGATGCCGCCGATCGATGTGCTGAAGGGAAATATCTAGGATCATGTTCTTCGATCTGAAAATAGCCGTCTCCTCCCTTAAGGCCCACCGGCTGCGCACCCTGCTGGCGATGGTCGGGGTGTTTCTCGGGGCTCTTGCCCTGACCGGAGTGCAGCACGTCTCCAAAGGGATGCTTCTCAAGGCCCGGGTGGAAACCGCCAAACTTGGAACCAACCTGTTCATCGCCCAGTCGGGGCAGGTCCACTTCCGGCGCTCTGGCGAGGCCCATGTCCACAATGCGGCCACCACGTTTACTCTTCAGGATGCGCGGGCGCTGATGAACGGCCTGCCGTCGGTCAGGGCAGGAGCTCCCTTCATTCTTCAGACGATGGCAATTCGCGCCGGGGGCACCAAGGTCCCCTGCCAGCTGGTGGCCACCTGGCCCACCTATCCCCGCGTGCGCAATTTCAACCCCCGCTACGGCCGTTTTTTTTCTGAAAGCGACGAGCAGCGCCGGGCCAAGGTCTGTGTCCTGGGGGTCAACATCGCCGAACGTCTGTTTGACCGCCCCGAAGCTGCCCTCGACCGGGAGGTTTACCTCGGCAACACCCTCGTTCGAGTCATCGGCGTGATGGAGAAGAAAGGAGCGGATATCAGCGGCACCGACCAGGACCAACAGGTCTTCGTGCCCCTATCGACCTATATGCGACGGCTCAGCAACCAGAGCTGGATCAGCGGCGTCTATCTGCAGCTGGCCAGCCCGGGGGACGCCGCCCGGGCCAAACAGGCGGCGGAGCAGATCCTTCTGGCTCGCCACCGGATCGGCTCCGGCGAAAATGAGGACTTCAGCGTCCTCACCGCGCAGGATACCATGCAGATTCAGCAGCAGGCTCTCGACCTGGTCCGGACCCTGGGCATTATCAGCTCCAGTGTCTCTTTTGCCGTCGGCGGCCTCGGCATTCTCTCAATCATGATCCTGCTGGTGCGAACCCGTCGACTCGAGATCGGCATCCGCCGTGCCGTCGGAGCCCGGCGCCGGGATGTCATGCGCCAGTTCATCCTCGAAGCGGCGCTTATGGCCGGGATCGGCGGAACTCTCGGCGTCGTGGTGGCGGCGGGTCTGGTGCTGATCGTCTACAAGGTGGGCAAGATGCCGGTGTTTTACGATCCGCTCCTGATCCTCGGCGCCCTGGCCGGTTCAATCCTGCTCGGACTGTTGGCGGGGGCCTACCCGGCCTGGCAGGCCGCCCAAGTTGAAGTCCTTGAAGTTCTGCGGAACGAGTAGCAGGGAAACGGTTCTCATGTCCGGGAGGCCGCCAGAGACCGCGGCACCAACGTTTGCCGAACTTGTCTGGTATAATTCCTCTTACGGCTGAAAGTGAGCACTTCGACCGGAAAGGAAAATCGACGGGATGGTTTTTGCGGTGATAGGGATCAGCGGGACGGCTTTGGCCGCGTGGCTCTGGTTGTGGCTTGCGCGCGGTCGCTTCTGGCGCACGGACGTAAGTTTGCCCCCTTCTTCCGGGGGATCCCCCTCGAGCTGGCCTTCGGTTGCGGTGATCATTCCCGCTCGCAACGAGGCGGAGATCCTTCCGGCGACCCTGCCCACAGTGCTTGCTCAGGAGTATCCCGGCTCCTTGCATATTTTTCTGGTCGATGACCACAGCGAGGACGGCACCGCTGAGCTCGCCCGTGAGCTTGCCTCATCCTGCCGGCAGTCATCGAAATTAACAGTTGTGTCTGCCGAGAATCTGGAAAGGGGCTGGACGGGAAAGCTCTGGGCGATGGAGCAGGGGGGGCGGGCTGCGCGAAAAAAAGGTGCCGACTTTTTCCTTTTTACCGATGCCGATATCGCCTACTCCCCGAAGAAGCTGCGAGACCTCGTCGAGAAAGCGCGCGATGAAGAGCTGGATCTGGTATCGTTGATGGTCCGCCTGCGGACCGATACGTTCTGGGAGCGGTTGCTGATCCCTGCGTTCGTCTATTTTTTCGCCATGATCTATCCTTTCACCTGGGTCAACGGGGCCGGGAAGGGCACGGCGGCCGCTGCCGGCGGGTGTCTCCTTGTGCGGCGGCGGGCATTGGAGGATTCCGGCAGTCTGAAGGCGATCGCCGGGGAGCTGATCGACGACTGTTCTCTGGCCCGTCGGATCAAACAACGCGGCCGGCCGGATGGGGGGAAAATCTGGCTGGGATTGGCGCGAGAGACCGCGAGCCTGCGCCCTTATGACAACCTTGGGGAGATCTGGCAAATGGTCTCCCGCACGGCCTTTGTCCAGCTGCGGTACTCCTACACCCTGTTATTGGGGACGGTTGTCGGCCTGGCGGTGGTTTTTCTGGTTCCGCCACTCGCCCTGGCAGGGGGGCTGCTGGGGCTCGTTCTGGCCCCCCAGGCCCTGCTGCTGCCGGCGGGGCTGACCGCCGCCCTCGGGGCGGCCGGATGGGCGCTGATGAGCCGGACCTATCTGCCGATGGTCCGGTGGTACCGCATCCGGCCCCTTGTGGCCCTGACCCTCCCGCTGGCGGCCGCCCTCTATGCGCTGATGACGCTCGATTCGGCCCGACGATTTTGGCGGAGGCGGGGCGGACTCTGGAAGGGGCGGACGTACATCGCGGAAACCGGGTAGGCGGGGAATCATCCCGGCCTCCTTTTTAATTGCCCGGCAGCGATTTGGATGTTTGTACTCTGCGCCGAAAATTGTTACTATCCGGGTTTCTGTGCGCCAACTCCCAGGTTTCAGGGTGTGTGACTTCGAATGAACTACCACAGCTATTTCGGTCTCAAGGAAGCTCCCTTTTCGATCGCGCCCGATCCCCGCTATCTCTTCATGAGCGATCGGTACCGGGAAGCGCTGGCCCATCTCCTCTTCGGCATCAAAAGCGACGGCGGTTTCGTCCTTCTGACCGGCGAGGTGGGTACGGGCAAGACAACGGTCTGTCGATGTCTGCTCGAGCAGATTCCCGAAGATACCGATGTCGCCTTCCTTTTCAACCCTAAATTGACGGCCGCCGAATTGCTGGCGGCGGTCTGCGATGAACTGCGGATCGCTTATCCGGACGGCAACACCAGCATCAAAGTCTTTCTCGACCGCATCGTTCACGCCCTGCTCGAGGCCCATGCCAAAGGTCGAAAAACGGTTCTCATTATCGATGAGGCGCAAAACCTCGATGCCGACGTGCTGGAGCAGATCCGGCTTCTGACCAATCTCGAGACGAACCAGAAAAAGTTGCTCCAGATCATCCTGCTCGGCCAGCCCGAACTGCTGAGTCTGCTGAAACGGCCCGAATTGCGGCAACTGGCCCAGCGGATCACGGCGCGCTATCATCTCAGCCCCCTTTCGAAAAAAGAAATCGCGGCTTATGTCACCCATCGGCTGGGGGTAGCCGGCGCCGAGCGAGAGCTCTTTCCGGCCGCCACCCTGAATCTGATTTATCGGCTGAGCGGAGGGATTCCACGACTGATTAACATGTTGTGCGACCGGGCTCTGCTGGGAGCCTACGTTCAGGGAAGACCCAAGGTGAGCCGATGGACGCTTCGCAAGGCGGCGGCGGAAATTTTCGGCAAGGATCGGCCAACGCGTAAAAATAAGAGGAAGCGGCCGTATGCAGCACTTCTCACGACGGCATCGCTGCTGATTGCCGTCGTCGCCCTGGGGGCAGCGGGTCTGCATGAACAGTGGTTTTCGATAGCAGGAAACGGTGTCCCGATCCTCCGGGGCAAGGTCCCCCCCGGAAACACGGCGAAAGCGGCGGAAGGACCGGCCAAAAAACATCTGGCGGCGCTGGAGTGGCCGGGCGACCAACCGATTCTGCAGAGCAAAGAGATGGCCTATCGGGCCCTGTTCAAGCAATGGGGGCTTTCTTATCGGGCGGGAAAGAACGGCCTGGCATGCGATTTTGCCGCCTCCCACGGTCTGGCCTGCATGCACCAGCGCGGCAGCGTGGGAAGTATCCGCCGGCTGAATCGTCCGGCTGTCCTGGCACTGACGGATGAGCGAGGGCAGGTTTTTTACGCGCTCCTGGCTTCTTTGGGACAGGGAACCGCCCGCTTTATCATGGGCGGAGAAACCAGGACGGTCGCTACCAGTGAACTGGAGACCCACTGGGAAGGGGAATTCTCCATTCTCTGGCGGTTGCCTCCCAATTTCGGTGGCTACCTCAGGCGAGGTTCCCGGGGACCAGAGGTTGCCTGGCTGGACCAGCAGCTGGCTACTCTGCGGGGACAGGCGCCCGCGGCCAAGCCGACAATGGTTCTGGAAGGGCCCTTGTTCGACCACCTCAGGGAATTCCAGGCCGCCGCGGGGCTGACCCCCGATGGCGTGGTCGGGCCGCAAACCCTGATTGGCCTCAATACTGCCCTCGGCAAAGGGGTGCCGGTGTTACTGGCCAAACGGGAAGGAAACTGACGATGTCCTTTATTCTTGACTCGCTGGAAAAAGCCGACCAGGAACGGCAGCGGGGAAAGGTCCCCGACCTGCAGACGCGGCATAGCGACCCGCCTCCTCCCCGACGGCGGCGGTTGTGGCCGTACCTGCTGCTGGTGGTTTTACTGGTGAACGCCGGCTTGCTGGCTTGGCAGTTCGGCCCCTGGCACGGAGCAGCGCCGTCCGCAAGGCCTGCCACGGCGGCCGTTTCCGCTCACCCTTCGCCATCGCCGATAAAAAGAGCCGTGTCCTTGGCCCCGGTCGCGCTCAAGAAGCCGGCGCCGTCGGTCGCGGCTTCGGCCCTCGATCCCCCGCAAAAAGAGGCGCCGGGAACGGCCCCTCTCCAAAAATCGGCGGAGGCCCCGACCCCGCCAGCGGCAAGCTCTCCGGCACCGAAGAAACGGGCGCCTTCCCCCGAGACCGCAACGCCGCATCCTTCTCCTGCGGAGCCTGCCGCGGCGCCCGCCGCCGAGACGCGTCCGTCGGCGCCCAAGTCGGCCCAGGGCGGAAACGCTCAGCTGCTGACGGTGAAGAAGGTGGACGAGCTTCCTTCCTCGGTCCGCCAGGGACTTCCCAAGCTGTCCATGTCGCTTCACTATTATACCGCTGCGCCCGCTTCGCGATTGGTTCGCATCAACGGGGAAAACCTGCGCGAGGGGCAGTCGGTGACCGATGGCTTGACGCTTGAAAGGATTACGCCCGATGGGGTTGTTTTCGATTGGCGGGGAACCCGATTTCGGGTTCGGAAATGGACTTCCGGCAGTTGGAAATAGGTGCGGCGGCCGAGTAGCCGCCGCATGAGGTGTTCTGGAAAACGTTAGAGGGAGTCAGTCGGCCGTCACTTCCGTCACGGCCGTAAAGGCGATATCCACCAGTTTCTGCAGATCTTCCATGGGGATGTTCAGCGGCGGCATGAAGTAGACCACGTTCCCCAGCGGCCGCAGCAGGGCGCCCCTTCCCAAGGCCTTCTTGTATACCTCGAGCCCCCGGCGCTCCTGCCAGGGGTAGGCGATTCTGCCGTCCTTCTCCCGCACCATCTCAACCGCCGCCACCATCCCGCATTGGCGAAATTCCCCGACGTGGGGCAGCGCTTCGAAACGCTCGGCCTGCTCGGCGAGAAGGGCCATCCGGGGCTTCAGTGTGTCGAGAATCCGCTCATCTTCGAATATGTTCAGAACTTCGATCGCGACCGCGCAGGCGAGGGGATTGCCCGTATAGGAGTGGGAGTGGAGAAAGGCCTTCATGGTCGCGTAGTCATCGTAGAACGCCTGGTAGATCTCATCGGTGGTCAGGGTCACGGAGAGGGGCAGATAGCCCCCGGTGATGCCTTTTGAGAGGCACAGCATGTCGGGGGACACCCCGGCATGTTCGTTGGCGAACAGCCGACCGGTACGGCCGAAACCGACGGCGATCTCATCGGCGATGTAGTGAACGGCGTAGGCATCGCACAGCGCCCGCAGCTTCTTCAGGTATGCGGGAGGATAAAAGCGCATGCCGGCGGCACACTGGATCAGGGGCTCGATGATGATGCCGGCGATCTGCTCGTGTTCACGGGCCACCAGCTCTTCCATCGCAGCGAAACACTCGGCGGAGCAGGAGTCCCGATGCTGGCCGTAGGGGCAGCGGAAACAGTCCGGGCCCTGAACCTGGAATCCGTCGAGGAGGATGGGGCGGTAGACCTGGCGGTAGAGGTCGCAGCCGCTGACGGAGAGGGCCCCGAGCGTCTCACCGTGGTAGGCGTCGGAAATCGAGACGAATCGGGTCTTCTGGGAAATCCCCGACTGCTGCCAGTATTGGAAGCTCATTTTCAGGGCCACCTCCACGGCGGATGAGCCGTTGTCGGCGAAGAAGACCTTGTTGAGGGCCCCGGGCGCCAACCGGCACAGCCGTCGGGAGAGCTCCACCGCCGGCTCGTGGGTGAAGCCGGCGAAAATATGATGGGCGATACGCCCCGCCTGGTCGCTCAAGGCCCGGTTGAGTCGGGGGTGATTGTGCCCGAACAGATTGACCCACCAGGAAGAGACACCGTCGATGTAGCGGTTGCCGTCCACGTCGATCAGGCAGGCGCCCTCGCCCCGGTCGATGGGAATGGGCGGCAGGGTTTCATGGTCTTTCTGCTGGGTGCAGGGGTGCCAGACGTGCTCTCGGTCGAACTTCAGGATTTCTTCTTTTGTCATAATAGGTTACCAAGTAAAGCTAAAGTATCAGGTGAAGATTTCATGGGGCAGGCCGAGGTTCATCCCCAGCCAGGAAAGGGTCGGCAGGCAGCCGATCTGCCCGACCAGGGCGTCGACCTTGGTCTGGTCGTCCCCCTCGACCCGTTCGAGGACGCCCAGCAGGTCCGCCGATGCCAGGGCGGACAGGGAATGGGGGGCGGTTTTCTCGGCGACCCCGGGAACTTTCGGCATGCCGTTGATGAGAAAACCTGCCGTGGGCAGATTCATGGTCCGGGCGGCGAAAACGGTGAGCAGGGTGTGGTTAATGGTTCCCAGGTCGGGACGGGCCACGATCAACAAGGGCAGGGCCATCTGCCGGGCCAGATCGGCCACCAGAAAGCCTCCGGCCAGGGGGACCATCAGCCCTCCGACGCCTTCGACGATCAGAAAATCGCTCTCTTCGCCCAGTTGCCGGGCCGCGTCCACCATGCGCGAGAGGTCGAGGCGGACCTTTTCCTCTTTGGCCGCGACATCGGGAGCCACCGGGGTTCGCAGCCGGTAGGGACAGATCACGTCGGCATCGGCCCGGCAGTTGGCGGCCCATTGCAGCAGGCGAGCGTCGGGCCCCAACGTGGCGGGGTCCTCCACCCCGGTTTCCACCACCTTCATCACCCCGATATTCATGCCCCGCTGGTTAAGAAAGCGGGCGAGAGCGGCGGCCACCAGCGTTTTCCCCACTCCCGTGTCGGTTCCGGTAATAAAGACCCCCTTGGGCCGGGCCTCTTCAGCAGCAGCCATGGATTTCCACCTCTGCGTCTCGAAGCATTTGTAAATCCGACTCCCGGTCCCGTCCGCTGGTTGTGAGATAGTTGCCGACCATGGTGCCGCTGGCTCCGGCCATGAAAATCCACGATTGAAAGTCCCGCAGGTTGAACTCCCGGCCGCCGCAGACGCTGATGCCGGTTCGCGGCAGCAGGTAGCGAAAGAGGGCGATGATCCGCAGGCAATCCATCGGGGTCAGATAACGGGCCCTTTCCAGGGGCGTTCCGGCGATGGGGTTCAGAAAATTCAGCGGGACCGAGTCGATGCCCAGCTCCCGGATGGTGAAGGCCAGTTCCGCCCGCTGCTCGAGGGATTCGCCGAGGCCGAAGATGCCGCCGCAGCAGACCTTCATGCCCGCCTTTTTGGCCAGGCGCACCGTTGCGACATCCTCGTCGTAATCGTGGGTCGTACAGATGCTCGGAAAGAAAGAGCGGGACGTCTCCAGGTTGTGGTGGTAGGTGACGCAGCCGGCCTCAGCCAAGGCCTCCGCTGTCTGCTCGTCGAGAATTCCGAGGGAGGCCGATGGCTCCACCTCCATGGTGGCGCGAATCTCACGGATAGCCGAGAGGATGGTGTCCAATTCCTCTCCGGGCTTGATCCGGCTGCCGCTGGTGACGATACCGAAGCAGTGGGATTTCTCCTTCTCTGCCTGGCGCGCCCCGACCAGGATCTCCTCCCGCGACTTTAGCGGATAGGAGGCCGCGCCGGTGCGATGACGGCCCGATTGGGCGCAAAAAGCGCAGTCTTCGGAACATCGGCCTGACTTGGCATTGACGATCGAGCACAGCTCGATCCGGTTCCCGAATGCTTCCTCCCTGATGCGATGGGCGCCCGCCAGAAAAAAACTGAGATCGGCTCCCTGCGCCCCGAGAATGGCCAGCGCGTCCTCGCGGGAGAGCGTCCCCCCCTCCAGAACCCGGTCGGCTAAATTTATTGTCGCATTTTTCATCCTCATTGACTCCCCGGTCTGAATTTGGTTTTGAGCCTCCGATTATAGGGCTGCAGGGCTAATTGTCAACCGTAAAACCAAATACAGTTGACAAGGATTTACCATTTCTGGAAACAATTTCTCATATCCGGTTGACAGCCGTGTTTAATAATGATAAAACGATATTCTATTTATAATTCAAGGCTGTTGGGAACGGCCCGGTTACGCCTCGTTTGTGTCGGAGCGGAATCGCCGGCAGGGGACCGGAGGTGAGTTTTGGTGATAAATATCCATGGGGCAGGCTGGTGATGGTAAAAAAAATAATTGGCAGAAAGCTGAAATCGACCCGCCTTAAGAATGACATGACCATTCAGGAACTGGCGCAGAAATCCCAGGTTTCGTCCAACATGATCTCTCGGATCGAGCGTGGCCTGACCATTCCCTCCGTTGAAATCCTCATGAAACTGGCGGAAGCCTTCGGCATGAGTATCAATTTCTTCGTCGAGGAGGCGGAAAAAGGATCGACGATCGTCCATACCAAAAAAGGGATGGGAGAGCCGATCTTTTTCTTTGAAGACAAGCATCAGATCACCAGCTTGTCGCAGGGAATCCGCGATCCGAGTTTCACGGTTTTTTACGATACCCTCGAAAAAGGGTGTAACAGCGGGGAAGGGGGGATGGTCCATACCGGAGAAGAGTTCGCTCTGGTTCTCAAGGGCCGGATGGCCTTTGTCATAGAAGGCGACCGCTATCTGCTGGAGGATGGCGATTCACTCACCTTCAAGGCATCCTTGCCCCATCGGTGGGAAAATCTGCACGAGGGGGATACGGTGGTGATGTGGGTGGTTTCCCCGGCGCCTAATGTGGCCCAATAGTTGTCCACTATCTGCAGGGCTTTCGAATGACCGCGACCGGCAGTATCTGTCGTTCCGGGAGGCAAAGATGAAAATAAAAAAAATTGTCGGCAAAAAACTTAAAGCCATTCGTCTGAAAACCGATATGACCATTCAGGAGTTGGCCGAGAAGTCTCGGGTCTCGTCGAACATGATCTCCCGGATCGAGCGCGGCCTGACCATCCCGTCGGTGGAAATTCTGATGAAGCTGGCCGGCGTGTTCGAAAAAAGCATTAATTATTTCGTGGAAGAAGTCTCGACCACCCATGAAATTGTCTTTACATCGCCAGGCGATCGTGACAAAACCGTCTATGATGACGAGAGCAACATGCACACCGAGTCTTTCACCTCGGGGTTGCGCGATCCCCAGTTCATGTCCTTTTTTTGCACGGTTCCGAAAGGAGGAACCAGCGGGATCGAGAAGATGTACCATCCGGGGGACGAGTTGATTTACCTTGTCGAAGGAGCTCTCAAGGTGGATATCGCCGGGGAGGAGCATACCCTCCGTGCCGGCGACAGTCTCTCTTTCAAATCCCATCTTCCCCACCGTTGGGACAATATCGGGAAGGGCGATGCCAAGGTCATCTGGACCCTGTCCCCCTTTACGGTCATATAGATACGGCTGACGAGAAACGCCCGTCTGCGGTGTTGCCGTTATCCCTCGTCGACGACGTACCTTCCAGGTACGCCTTATTCATCCCTAAGGGTTTCAGGTGTCTTGCATCTGGACATTTTTGTTCAGTCTATGCATTCGACTCCCTGCAGTTCTCTTTTCGTCCAATCAATCGGTGACCTCTTATGAGTTTTTTCAAGAAGTTATTCGGCAACGCAGATCCCGTGGCTCAGGTGCGTCGGGCCGTTCAGCAGAAAAGATGGGCTGAGGCCCTGAGCATCGGCGAGGATTTGGACCCTGCCACGATCCCCGCCGAAACCCGAACGGAAATCGATACGCTCTTGACCGCGGCCCGCGATGGGCTGGCGGAGCTCAATCTCGAGGAAGGAGAGGCGTTTCTTCGGGCCGGCGAAAGGGCCCAGGCCGCGGACCATCTTTCTCTTGCGGCCCGTCATGCGCAGAAGCCCGATCTGGTTGCGCGAATCGCCCGCGCCCGGGACGAGGTCGGCCAATCTCAGGTTTCGCCGGCTCCGCCTGCGGTTCCGGAGCCAAACGACTGCTTGACGAACGTCTGTGCTTCCGGATGCGGAGGGGGTGCGGTGGCGCCGGGAGAGCCTCTTCCGCCCTCGGATCTCGACGCACAGACCCGCTACGAACTGGTTCTCACCTCGTACCCGCCGGATTGGGTGGAGCGGTACGAGGCCATGGGAGAGACCTTTCGAGACGCTTTTCTGCTCGCCCATGAAGGACAGGAGGCTGAGGCCGCGGCGCAATTCGAACAGGTTTCCCCCGAAGACCGGAACGATCTCTTTTTCTTTGAGCGGGGCGCTTTGCTGGCGCGTCTCGGTAAGGTTGAAGCGGCCTTTCGTGACCTTGAGCAGGCCCTTGCGGAAAATCCCGAGCACCTGCTCGCCCTTGAAACGCTGGTGAACCTCGAAGTGGCGGAGGGACGTGAAGACGACGCCGAGCGACGGCTTCAGGGGTATCTCGACCAGGGAATCGCGCCATGGTTTTGCCATGGCCACCTGGCGGCCGTTTATATCCGGCGGAATGACGCCGAGACGGCCCTGCGACATGGGCTGGAGGCCCTGAAAGCCGGCGGCGCCGATCCGGAAACCGTGCTTTTAACCGCATCGCTGCTCGAGACCAAAGGCCGCACCACCGAAGCTGAACAACTTCTGACCGGCCTCTCGGACGGCGGCTGTTCCGGTGGCGCCAACACGGCGCTGGCGGAATTCTGGCTGCGCCGGGGGAAGCAGCTCAATCAGGCCCTTGAGGCCTTCAAGGGGGCCATGAGGCAGGAGCCGGGAGCTCCCCGGTGGCCGATTCGGATCGCGCAAACCTATTTGGCGCTGGGTTGGAAAAAAGAGGCGTTCACGCTGGCGGAAAAAGTCCTTGACGATCCACGTCTCGATCCTTCGTTGCGAGGAGAGGCCTTGGCCGTTCTGGCGCAGAGGGAGACGGGCTAAGCTATTGAGAATTCTGGTTTCCCCGGTTGACAGGCCGCCTTCGGGCGGTATAGTTTCTGGCAAGAGGAGAAGCACTGCACGGCCGTTATGACAGTGCCGTATCTCTTTGACGGTCGTTTTCGAAAGAGAACCCATTGCCGGGAGGCGGGATATGAACAAATCGGAATTGGTTGAAGCCCTCGCCGAAGAAAAGGGTCTGACATTTAAGAAATCGGAAGAAATCGTTAATATCATTTTCGATTCCATGACGAAGGAGCTGGCCGGTTCCGGTCGTATCGAAATACGGGGATTCGGCAGCTTTGTAGTCAAAGACTACAAGTCTTATATGGGCCGCAACCCAAAAACCGGAGAGGTGATCCGGGTTCCTCCCAAGAAGCTGCCCTTCTTCAAGGTTGGCAAGGAACTTCGCGAAAAGGTAAATAAAGGGTAATGTTGATTCCCTATCGGGAAAAATGGCCGCAAGTCGCCCCGTCGGCATTCCTAGCGAAAACCGCCGTCGTGGTCGGCGATGTTGAGATCGGTTCGCAGAGCAGCATCTGGTTCAACGTCGTCGTGCGGGGCGACGTGAATTTTATCCGCATCGGCAAACGAACCAATATTCAGGATGGCAGCGTTGTCCACGTCACCATGGATATGCACCCAACGGTGGTGGGAGACGATGTCACCGTCGGCCATAATGTGACCCTGCACGGCTGCACGGTCGGGGATCGCTGCCTGATCGGCATGGGCGCGGTTATCCTGGACGGAGCGCAGATCGGTAAAGAGGCGATGGTGGCCGCCGGCTCGGTCGTTTCCCCCGGCACGGTCATCCCCCCCGGCACGCTGGCGATGGGGACGCCGGCCCGTCCGAAACGCCCCCTGTCGGAAGAAGAGATCCGCCATTTGCGAATATCGGCGTCGAATTACGTCCACACCATGCAGGAGTATTATCGCGCCGAAGGCCCTGGTTTCTAAAGGAGAGGGGGCATGCCCAGATTGGATGCGGTGCGGGGAAGTTCACTACTCAAGAATCTGACCGAAGCCGATTTGACGATATTGAACGGCCTCTTCATCGAAAAACGCGTGAAAGAGGGTGCGGCCATCTTTGTCGAAAACATGGCGGGCGAGTCTCTGTACCTGATTCAACAGGGAACCGTCAGCATTTCCAAGATGATGGGGGAGGGGGATGAAAAAATCCTGGTCATCCTGGGGGTCGAAGAGGTATTCGGAGAAATGGCGCTGTTGGATGGCGCTCCGCGGATGACCAATGCCCGGGCGGCGGAGGATGCCCTGCTTTTGAGCCTGGCAAGATCGGCATTCGAAAATCTTTGCGCCCGGAATCCCCAACTGGGGCTGACGCTGATGCGGAATATCGTCCGGGTTTTTGCCCGGCGACTCAGAGACAACGATAAGCAGTTTCGGGAAATGCTGGCCTGGACGACCACCCGACAAACCTGAGGTATGGTTCCGCCGAACGGCCTCGAGACAGCCCCATTGAAAAGCTGACGGGGCCTCTCGCGCGGGACGGAAACACCCAGGGAAAGGGTGTGCGGCCCGTGGAATGGGCGGCAGGGAGCCGGCCTCCTTCCCGTTGAACAGATCCCGGCATTCCCCCTTCACCTCCCGAGAGATCGGGCGTGACCCCTCCTTTATCGTTGAAAAAAAATGGTGCATCGGGTATATTTCCTCCGTTTTTCCGCCGTTTGAACCAATCCTGGCGATTACCTAACAAGTGATATGCAGGCCTCCATCGGAAGGACGGGCCGGATAACCCTTTTGCCCCGGATCGAGAACGCATCGAAAGAGGGTGCCGGGAGATGTTATGTCTATTATTTTCAGTCAAAAGGTGATCTTCGGCCTCGTTGGAGGTCTCGGTCTCTTTTTGTTCGGCATGAAGATCCTCTCCGAGGGGTTGCAGAAGATCGCCGGCGACCGGATGCGGCATATCCTCGCCTCGCTGACCAACAACCGGTTGGTCGGTGCCCTGGTGGGTCTGATCGTGACGGCCATCATTCAATCCTCCAGCGCTACTACCGTAATGGTGGTCGGCTTCGTCAATGCCGGGCTGATGTCCCTGGTGCAGTCGATCGGCGTGGTGCTGGGCGCCAATATCGGCACGACGGTCACCGCTCAGATCATTGCCTTCAATATCACCCGATTCGCCCTGCTGGCTATCGGCATCGGCGCCGGCCTTAAGCTCTTTTCCCGCACCCGCAAATGGGTGGACTTCGGCGAAGTTCTGCTCGGTTTCGGCATCCTCTTCTTCGGGCTGACCCTCATGAAGGGGGCTTTCGAGCCTATCAAAAGCAGCGCCGAATTCCGGCACCTTTTCCTGATCATCGGCGAGAACCACCTGCTGGGGGTTTTGATCGGCGCCCTGTTGACCGTCATCGTTCAGAGCAGTACCGCGACCATCGGCATCACTCTCGCTCTGGCCAGCACCGGCCTGCTCTCCTTCGACGCCAGTGTCGCCCTCATCCTGGGCGAGAATATCGGGACCACCATCACCGCCAATATCGCCGCCATCGGCACCACCCTTGCGGCCCGACGGGCGGCCCTGGCCCATTTCCTCTTCAATGTGATCGGCGTGGCTTACATTCTTCTGCTCTTCCCCCAGTTTGTCCACCTGGTGGACAAGGTTACGGGGATGGCGGGAATCGGCCCACCGGATTTTGTGGTTCAAACCCAGGCCCAGGCGGCCGCCTTCGGCGTCGCCATCGGGGATAAACCCTTTATCGCCCGTCACATCGCCAATGCCCATACCCTCTTCAACGTCATCAACGTGCTTGTTTTCCTGCCTTTGGTTGGGTTGCTGGCCAAATTGACCACCCTCATGGTCCGGGGCAGGGAGGAGGTCGCCGAGTTCCATCTGAATTTTATCGACAGCCGGGTTCTCAACACGCCGTCGATCGCCCTGGGGCAGGCTCGGTCCGAAACCAGAAGGATGGCCCGCATTGCCCTGGAAATGCTGACCGAAACATGCCGTTTCCTCGAGGATCACGACGAAAAGCGCCTGGCTCCACTGGCCCAGAAGGAAGAGACGGTCGACCTGCTGCAACGGGAAATCACCGATTTTCTGGTGGCTCTCTCCCAAAAATCGATCACCCAGGAGACGTCCAAAGACATCGCAGCGATGATGCATATGGTCAACGATCTCGAACGGGTAGGGGACCATTGCGAAAACATCTGGAATCTGGTCCTGCGAAAGAAAAAAGAGAAGGTCGTTTTCTCCGAAATCGCCAAGCTTGAAATCAAGGAACTGTCCGAGAAGACATGCGATTTTCTGAATTTTGTCGCCTCCGCCCTGGAACGGCGCGATAATTCCATCCGCCAGAAGGCGACCTTCATGGAGGATGCCATCGACGATCTTGAAGAGACATTGCGCAATAACCACGTCACCCGACTCAACACCGGCGAATGCGCTGTCTTGCCGGGGCTGATTTTCATCGATATGCTGCACAATTTCGAGAAAATCGGCGACCACAGTTTCAACGTGGCAAAAGCCATCATTCAGGCAAGATAGGATGAACGCGGCCGTCGATGTCGGAAGCAATACCGTGCGTCTCCTGGTGGGAGAGTGCCGGGAAGGGCAGGTGGTCCCCCGGCGCTACTTTCGCCGAATCACCCGGTTGGGGGGAGGGGTCACCCGCGAAGAGGGGCTCTGCGCCGACGCCATGGCGAGAACCATGGCCGCGTTGAAAGAGTGCGGCAAAATTCTTCGGGAAGAAAAGATCGGCCGGGTCAGAGCCGTCGGCACCGCTGCCTTGCGATCTGCCGACAACGCCGCAGCCTTTTGTGCAGCAGGTGCGTTCATCCCTGCACATCCCGCTCGAAATCATCGATGGCGAAGAGGAAGCCCGCCTGAGCGCCGACGGGGTACTTTCCGCCCTCGATGCCGCCCCCCGAGCGCAGCCTGATCTTCGATATCGGAGGCGGCAGCACCGAATTCATCTTCTGGTCCGAAGGGCGGACGATGTTCCATCGCAGTTACCCCTTAGGGGTGGTTCGCTTGAGCGAAACCTGCTCTTCCGATCGGGAACGGCACCCCCTGATCGATGAGACTCTGCGGAGGCTTCAAGACGATCTCGACGACGCCGGCCTGGGGACGGCACTGCGTGAACCCGCTTGCCTTCTGGTCGGCACCGCCGGAACCGTTACCACCCTGGCCGCCCTTCATCTCGAGATGACCGAATACGACTGGCGGCGGGTCAACAACCTGGTCCTTCCACGCCGCAGTCTCCAAGAGTTGCGGCGGCGGCTCGGGGGCCTGTCGGTGGCCGAACGGGAGGCGCTGCCGGGGATGGAAGCGGGGCGGGGAGACCTGATCGTCCCCGGACTCGACATCGTGCTCGGAATCCTGAAACTGACCGAGCGCAGCCGTCTCACCGTCAGCGATTTCGGCCTGCTGGAAGGCGTCCTGCTGTCGCTGGAAAGCTGCCCGACAAGCGGGTAGCCGCCCCCTGCCGGAACTTTTTTCAAATAATTGACATTCGGATACCGATTAATTATAGTCGAACCTTCCCTTTTTCAACCTCCACGAACCTCCCGACGCGAAGAAACGAAGGCGATGCATCTTCGGGTCTTGGCGTTAAATCCAGGCATCAGAAGGAACCCCATGGAACAAGCCATCCTGTCAGGCAACGAAGCCATCGCCCGCGGCGCCTTCGAAGCCGGGGTCCGGGTCGCTTCGGCCTACCCCGGCACGCCCAGCACCGAAATCCTGGAAAACGTCGTCCAATACCCCAGACGTCGACGCCTCCTGGGCGCCCAACGAGAAGGTCGCCCTGGAAGTCGGCATCGGCGCCAGCTTCGGCGGCGCTCGGGCCCTGGTGACCATGAAGCACGTCGGCGTCAACGTCGCCGCCGATCCCCTGTTCACCTTCTCCTACACCGGGGTACGCGGCGGGCTGGTGCTGGTGACCGCCGACGATCCCGGAGATGCATTCCTCGCAGAACGAGCAGGACAACCGCAATTACGCCAAGTTCGCCAAGGTGCCGATGCTGGAGCCGGCCGACTCCCAGGAGTGCAAGCTGACTTCACCCGCCTGGCCTTCGAGATCACCGAAACCGTACGACACGCCGGTGATGCTGCGGACCACCACGCGGATCTCCCACGCAAATCGCTGGTCGACCCTCGGCGAGCCGGACGGCGAAACTGCCCGAGCCCTGCCTGGAGCGCAACGCCGCCAAGCTGGTGATGCTTCCCGGCAATGCCCGCAAGCGCCATCCGCTGGTGGAGGAGCGGCTGGTGAAGCTGGCGGCTGGGCCTGCAAGCAGCCCTGCAACCGCCTGGAAGTGCGCGAGGGACGCGTCGGCATCATCACCTCCGGGGTCTGCTACAACTATGCCCGCGAGGTGATCCCCGACGCCTCGACGCTCAAGCTCGGCCTGGTCCACCCGCTGCCCAAGGCAGCTGATCCGCGACTTCGCCGCGACGGTCGAGACCCTGCTACATCGTCGAGGAACTCGACCCTTCATCGAGGAGCAGGTCAGGGCCATGGGCATCGCCTGCCGGGGGAAGGAGCTCCTCTCCCTGTGCGGGGAACTGACCCCGGGCGATTCTGCGCACCGCCTTGGCGCCGCTGGGCTGACCGAGCTGCCGGCCGCCGGAGCCGAAACGGCCTGCCCGAGCTGCCGCCGCGGCCGCCCAATATGTGTCCCGGCTGCCCCCACCGCGGGGTCTTCTTCGCCCTCAACCAGCTGAAGGCCTACGTCACCGGCGACATCGGCTGCTACACCCTCGGCTTCATGCCGCCGCTCTCGGCGATGGACACCTGCGTCTGCATGGGGGCCAGCATCGGCAACGCCACCGGCGTGGTCAAGGTGGTGCCGCGAGGAGGAGAAGCGCAAGGTGGTGGCGGTCATCGGCGACTCGACCTTCCTGCACACCGGCATCAACGGCCTGATGGACATGGTCTACAACCAGGCGCCGGCGACCCTGATCATTCTCGACAACCGCATCACCGCCATGACCGGCCGCCAGGACAACCCGGCTTCGGGCTTCACCCTGTCATGGACGAGGGCGCGCCGCAGGTCGACTTCGTCCAGCTCTGCCGGGCCCTTGGCGTCAGGCATGTGAGCACCGTCGATCCCTTCGACCTGGCCGAGACCAAGGCGGTGATCGCCGAGGAGATGGCGCGGCCGGAAGCCGTCGGTGGTGATCACCAACCGTCCCTGCGTGCTGGTCAAGCGGCGGGGTCTTCGAGCGCGGCCCGCTCTCGTAGGTGACGCCGAGAGCTGCACCGGCTGCCGGGCCTGCCTGCGCATCGGCTGTCCGGCGATCATCTGGAAGCCGGGAGAGGGAGAAAAGGGGGTCGCCCAGATCGACCCGCTGCTCTGCACCGGCTGCGACGTCTGCCGGCAACTCTGTCGATTCGACGCCATCGGGAGGGCGCAATGGCGAACAACATCACCAATATCCTGCTGGTCGGCGTCGGCGGCCAGGGGATCCTGCTGGCCCCGAAGTCCTCGCCGAAGACCTGATGCTCGCCGGCTTCGACGTCAAGAAGAGCGAAATCCACGGCATGTCCCAGCGCGGCGGCAGCGTCGTCTCCCACGTCCGTTTCGGCAAAAAGGTCTACTCGCCGATCATCCCGGAAGGGGAGGGCGACGTCCTGTTCGGCTTCGAACTGATGGAAACCTGCCGGGCCCTTCCGCTGCTGCGCACGGGGGCAGGGTCATCGCCAACGACCTGCAGATCCCGCCGCCGGCGGTCGCGCTCGGGCCAGGAGCTATCCCGCAGATATCCGCCGGCGAAGATCGCCGAGCCGTTTCCGGACTCCCTGCTCGTCGACGGCCAGGATCTGGCCGACGAGGCCGGCAATCCCCGCACCGCCAACACCGTGCTGCTCGGCGCGCGTCTCCAGACGGCTCGCATCGGCGGTGAATCTCTGGCAGCAGGCCCTGGAAAAGATGGTGCCCGAAGCGCTTTCTGGAAGAAAACCTCAAGGCCTTCGCCCTCGGTGCAGTAGCTGACCTAGACTCGCCGACCGGAAGCCCGGGATATGGCTTAATCTAGTGAGGATGCAGACGATGATCTGGAATGACGAGTTCGAAACCCTGCCGCGGGAGGCGCTGGAATCCCTGCAGCTCAAACGGCTGCGGCAGACCGTGGAGCGGGTGTACGCCACCGTGCCGTTCTACCGCGAGAGCTTCCGCAAGGCCGGGGTCCGCCCCGACCAGATCAAGAGCCTCGACGATCTGCGCCGGTTGCCCTTCACCCTCAAAGCAGGACATGCGCGACAACTATCCCTACGGGCTGTTCGCCGTCCCCCTCGAGCAGATCGTGCGCATCCACGCCTCTTCGGGGACGACCGGCAAGCCGACGGTGGTCGGCTACACCCGCCGCGACATCGACACCTGGTCCGAGCTGATGGCCCGCTCCTTCGTCGCCGCCGGCGCCCACCGCGGCGACGTCATCCACAACGCCTACGGTTACGGCCTGTTCACCGGCGGCCTGGGCGCCCATTACGGGGCCGAAAAGCTCGGGGCCTCGGTCATCCCCATGTCCGGGGGGAACACCAAGAAGCAGATCATGATCATGCAGGACTTCGGCTCCACGGTCCTGACCTGCACCCCCTCCTACAGCCTCTACCTGGCCGAAGCCGCGGCGGAGGAAGGGATCGACATCCGCAAGCTCAACTGCGGGTCGGCATCTTCGGCGCCGAGCCGTGGAGCGAGTCGATCCGCCGCGGAGATCGAGGAGAAGCTCAACATCAAGGCCATCGACATCTACGGCCTCTCCGAAATCCTCGGCCCCGGCGTGGCCATCGAGTGCGTCGAGGCGCAGAAGGGGCTGCACATCTGGGAGGACCATTTCATCCCCGAGATCATCGATCCGGAGACCGGCGAGGTGCTGCCGCCGGGCGAGCGGGGCGAGCTGGTGATCACCACCATCACCAAGGAGGGGATTCCGATGATCCGCTACCGGACCCGGGACATCACCCGGCTGATCCCCGAGCCCTGCATCTGCGGCCGCACCCACCTGCGACTGGAGCGGATGAGCGGCCGCAGCGACGACATGCTGATCATCCGCGGCGTCAACGTCTTCCCCTCGCAGATCGAAAGCGTGCTGATGATATCGAAGGGGTCGAGCCCCACTACCAACTGATCGTCGAGCGGGAAGAGAACCTCGACACCCTGGAGGTTCAGGTCGAGGTCAACGAAGAAACCTTCTCCGACGAAGTCAAGGTCCTGCAGGACCTCTCCGGGCGCATCCGCAAGGAGATCAAGGACCTGCTTGGGGATTACCTGCAAGGTGCGCCTGGTCGAGCCCAAAACGCATCGCCCGCAGCGAAGGCAAGGCCAAGCGGGTCATCGATCGGCGCGGACAATTCTGATTGCGGAGCAGCCATCAGCACAGGGGGTCACATGAAAGTCGAACAGATTTCCATCTTCATTGAGAACAAGTCGGGCCGTCTGGCCGAAGTGACCCGGAGCCTCGGCGAGGCCGGCGTCAACATCCGCGCCCTGTCGCTGGCGGACACCTCCGACTTCGGCATCCTGCGGCTCATCGTGGACAAACCGACCTGGCCCAGAAACAGCTCAAGGAGGCAGGGTTCACCGTCAACAAGACCGAGGTGGTTGCCGTCGAGGTGCCCGACCGCCCCATCGGACTTCAGGGATTCTCAAGATTCTCGACCAGGGCGGCGTCAACGTCGAATACATGTATGCCTTCGTCGAGCGCTGCGGCGAGAATGCGGTCATCATCTTCCGCTTTGACGACGCGGCAGAGGCCATCAAAGTTCTTACCGGCAACGGCGTCAGGGTTCTCGAAGGGGAGCGGGTCTACTCCATGTGATTTCCGTGGAAGTGCCGTTTTGGAATTCCTCGAAAATACCGGACAAATTATTCAAGATCGGTTGGTTAAATGGCAATAGCGAGAAATGACAGCAGGTTGGAGGAGGGGCCGATGCGCATCTGGGATCCGGTCCACGAATGCATGGGCCGGCGAAGAGCTGGAGACGCTGCAGCTGACCCGTCTGCATGCGCACTCTCGATCGGGTGTTGCGCAACGTCGCCTGCTACCGCAGCAAGTTCGACGCCATGGGGATCAACCCCGGCAGATATCAGAACTCTCGCCGACCTGAGCCGCCTGCCCTTTACCACCAAGGAAGATCTGCGCCTCAATTATCCCTACGGCATGTTCGCCGTCCCGCTGCGTGAGGTGGTGCGGATCCATTCCTCCTCGGGGACCACCGGCAAGCCGACGGTGGTCGGCTATACCCGGCACGATCTGCAGACCTGGACCGAACTGGCGGCCCGATTCATGACCGCCGCGGGGGTCACCGAAGACGACATCGTCCATATCGCCTTCGGATACGGGCTCTTCACCGGCGCCTTCGGCCTGCATTACGGCGCCGAGCGCATCGGCGCCTCGGTCATTCCCATGTCCAGCGGCAACACCGACAAACAGATCATGATCATGCAGGACTACCGCTCGACCGCCCTGGTCTGCACCCCGTCCTATGCCCTGACCATGGCCGACCGGATGGAAAAAATGGGGATCGATCCGACACGGCTGTCACCTGCGGGTGGGGCTTTTCGGTGCCGAGCCCTGGAGCGAAGAGATGCGGCGGGAAATCGAAAACCGCCTCGGGATCGTGGCGACCGACAATTACGGCCTCTCCGAGGTGATGGGACCCGGGGTGGCCGGCGAGTGCCGGCAGCGCTGCGGCATGCACATCTTCGAGGACCATTTCATCCCCGAAATCATCGATCCCGAATCGGGAGAAGTCCTGCCGCCGGGAACGACGGGAGAACTGGTCCTGACCAGCCTCACCAAGGAAGCGTTTCCGATGGTCCGCTATCGCACCAGGGACATCACCCGTCTCGATTATGCCCCCTGTGCCTGCGGGCGGACCCACGTGCGGATGAAAAAGACCATGGGCCGCTCCGACGACATGCTGATCATCAAGGGGGTCAACGTCTTTCCGACCCAGATCGAGGAGGTCCTGTTCCAGATCGAGGGGTGCGAACCCCATTACCAGCTGGTGGTCGATCGCGTCGGTGCCATGGACACCCTCGAGGTTCAGGTCGAAGTCAACGAAACGATCTTTTTCGACGAGATGAAAAAGCAGCGGGCATTCGTCGAAATGGTCGAGAAGAGCCTTCTTTCCGTCCTCGGGGTCGGAGCCAAGGTCAAGCTGGTCGAGCACGCCTCGATCCCGCGCCATGAGGGCAAAGCCCAACGGGTCATCGATCGCCGGAAACTCTGAGCCCGATGGGCAAACGCCCTGGAATCGTGGAGGCTGTCGAAAAAGGAACTCTCCCCAACCGGCTCAAGGTAACGTCTCGTTTTGATTAATATTTTTAAAATCAAAGGTTCCCGTTTTCGGCCAAATTTTCCTTGACATTCACCGGCAAATAACCCATAATCCCGACTCGTTGATTGACGGGGCGTAGCGCAGCCTGGTAGCGCACCTGCATGGGGTGCAGGGGGTCGGAGGTTCAAATCCTCTCGCCCCGACCATTCAACAACTAGGGAAACAAGCAGTTAGGTCACTCGGAAGCGGGTGGCCTTTTTGCGTTTTGGGGCAAAAATTCACGATCTGTGCCCGTTCTGGGCCCGTTGTTTTCTACTCGGGGGATTTTCGCGGGCACGGTAGAAAAAATATCCTTTTCGACAACCACTGGTCGTCGATCTTTATACCGCCTGGATTCTTGAACTGGCCGGGGAAAATTCCAAGAGCCTCCCGGCCGGGCTGGCCTTGAACCGCCATCATGAGATTCTGAAGCGGCATCCGAAACGTAATAGCCATGCGTAGTCCTTTGGAAGGGGCCCGATGTGTACGGCTGGATATATTTTTATCCGAATCACACCTTACGTCGCATAAGATATATTATGTAAACCAAGGGGCAGATGAAAGACCAGCAAATCCTGCGGGAAAAATCCGGCTGGGTTATTCAGCTGTTTTTTTTATTTTCGAGGTGGGCTTCCAGGATCTCTATCTGGTTTCGCGAGGTTTTCAGATCTGCGCCGTGCAGTTCGCGGTAGAAATAAATGGCGAGCATTTTTTCTCCCTGCCGTACCAGTCTCTCAACGTCGGCATCCTGACCCGTACCAGGCTGCGGATACGTTCCCGAGCGGCGCGCCTGCTGGAGCCAACGCCGGTTGGCGCCGTCCAGCACCAACGCCACCACCGCCACCAGTATGAGAACGGCAATCAGGGGCCAAACCGGGAGCCCGAAACCATAGGCTGCGGCCAATGGTACGGCCATCAGGGTCAAGCCGAGCACCATCAGGAGGAAACCGCTTAAGCCGCCCTGGCGTCCGAGCACCGACTCCCTTGGATCTTTTGGATTACGGCGCGCGGTGGTCTCCATTCCCACAGGGTATTTTGCCACCTTGTGCCGTGCCTGTTCCTCGGAGGGATAAAACTTGCCGACGAATATCCTGGTGGCCTGTGTCGCTTGCCGGTCTTCGTCGGTAAATGCATAAGCGATGATCGGCTGAAACTGTTCCGGTCCCTTGGGCCTGGACACAACCCTGACTTCACCGGTAAGGATCTTTGCCGGCAGTTTCGGCCAACGGACTGAAGCGGCCCACTGCCGAAGAAAAACCCACCCCAGACCACTAAACAGTCCCCCGATCAGGACCCAGAGACCACCGAGGATGAGCGCGATGCTCCAGGCCACGATTTGAAATGTTTGATGCATGATAATCCAACGACTGCGGGGAAAATGAAAATGGGCTAACCCGTTTCTGCCAATAAAAGCACCTTCGCTTCGGCCTCCGCGTAAACCTGCCCGTCGATTTCCAGGCGTCCACGGGCCAGCAGAACCCGCCTTCGCTGCTGTATCACTTCGCCTCGGACGAAAATCTCGGCTCCCGGCGGCACGGGTTTTTTAAATTTTACCGAAATTTCAGCGGTCACCGGAAAGGGACCGATGGTTCGGCACGCATGAACGCACGCTTCATCGAGAAGCGTCGCGAGGATTCCCCCATGAATGACGTCTCGCCACCCCTGGTAACGGCTCGGAATCACCATTCGGCAGGAGGCTGTGTGCCCTTCCCGGTGCGTTTCAAAGGGAGCCTGCATGCCATGGGGATTTTCCCTCCCACAGACAAAACATTCGTTGGCCTCGGCCAACGAGGACGATTTCTCACCCATTCCTGATGCCCTTCTCCAGTCGTCAAAACAACGCGCGGCTATGCACCTGTATCAATGCCGGCGACGACGCCGATCCTCTCGCCGGCCATCCGGATTCGGCCAACGATGTCTTTGGAAACCCCGTCGCTCCCGGTGTTCATACTGACGATACCAGCCGTGATTTCGATGAAAGTGGGGACCGATGAAAACCCGCTCTCTGATATGCATGGGGTACCGGTGCCGAAAGTTTCGTCCGTTGAGATAAAAGGAGCCTCGATACCGATGTCCGCCGCGATAGACGTACCCGAAACTCAGATAGATGGAGTAAGGATAATAAAAACTGGGCGGATAATAGTAATACTGCGCCGGGGGATTGTAGATGTAATTATTTACCGGCGGCGGGGTTTGCGTCGTGGCCTGCTGCTGGTCATCGCCGACGATCTGCCATGTCCCGTCCGGCTGTCGGCAAGCGGTACCGTAGCCCTGCTCGGCTTTGCCGCCGATGGTGATGGTCGAAGTGAATTCCCGGCAGGGTTGGCCCTGGTCATTAGTGAAGGTCTTGATCGGCACCACGGCCCCGGAGCGTCCGGTGTCGGGATTGACCCAATCGGAGGCCTGATTGGTTTGGTTGTATTCCATGGAGTTTTGGAACGTATCCGACATCGCTTGTTGCTCCGGTGCGGCAAGTGTACCGGAGGTTTGCCCGAAGACCGCGACCGTGCCTGCCAAAATCCCCAGCAGGATACCTGCCAATACCAGTACGAACCGTCTCATGACCCGTTGTCTCCTTCCGAAAACCTTTTTGCGGCAATACCTTTCACTTTGACGGATTGCGGTTAGAGCCATTCAAAATCAGTATACCAAACACCTCTTCCCGGCGTCAGGGGGGATAGTGTCTGCTTAACAAATATTTAGACGGTTGGATGTCGGCTCTGGTTTGAAAGAATGTTTGTTTTTAAACAGCTTGGCGTAGAAAGTTAAGGGAATTTCGCGAAAAACGAGCTACCCTATTCCGGCCAGTTCGAGCCGGCTTCCCCAGCGGTCGAGAAGTGTCCGGCGCATATCGGCATACCGGGGATGGGTCATAAATTCAGGGTCGTTAGCCACCCGGAAAGCCTCTTCGCGCGCCTCCTCGAGAATGCGGCCGTCTCGCAGCAGATTGGCCACTCGAAAATCGGGGATACCGGCCTGGCGGGTTCCGAGAAATTCGCCGGGGCCCCGGATTTCGAGGTCGGCCTCGGCGATGCGAAATCCATCGGTTGTTTCCGCCATGACCTCCAGCCTTTTCCGCCCTTCGTCGCTACAGCGTGGCGAGCGGATGAGAAGGCAGGTGCTGCGGGCGGCACCCCGCCCTACCCGGCCTCGCAACTGATGCAGTTGGGCCAGGCCGAAGCGGTCCGCATGTTCCACCATCATCACCGTGGCGTTGGGCACATCGATGCCCACTTCGATCACCGTCGTCGCCACCAGAATATCGATCTCCCGGTTCTTGAACGCGGCCATGGTCGCCTCTTTGTCTTCCGGCTTCATTCGTCCGTGCAGAAGAGCGATCCTGAGGTCGGGAAAAACCATTTCGGCCAGCAGTGCAGCGCCCTCTTTGGCGGCCAGCAGATCGCTTTTCTCCGATTCCTCCACCAGGGGATAAACGATATAGACCTGTCTGCCCGCGGACACTTCCCGGGCGATGCCGGAATAGGCCCGATCGCGGGCCGATTCGGGCAGAACGCGGGTTTCGACCGGCGTACGCCCGGGCGGCAGCTCGTCAATCACCGAGAGATCCAGGTCGCCGAAGAGGGTCAGTGAGAGAGTACGGGGGATCGGGGTCGCCGTCATCACCAGGATATGGGGATTCTGCCCTTTTTTGCGAAGCACCCCACGCTGCAAAACCCCGAACCGGTGCTGCTCGTCGATGATCCCCAGACCCAGGCGCTGAAAATCGACGCCATCCTGAAGGACGGCATGGGTACCCACCACCAGGTGAACAGCGCCGGAGCGAATCTGTTCCAGAAGTTCCCGCTTTGCTTTTGTCGAGACGGAGCCCGAGAGAAGGGCGGCGCGCAGGCCGAGCTGTTCGAGCCACCGATGGAACTGCAGATAGTGCTGCTCGGCAAGGATTTCCGTGGGGGCCACCACCGCCACCTGGGTGGCATTTTCGACGGCGACGAGGGCCGCCATCAAGGCGACGATGGTCTTGCCGCTGCCCACATCCCCCTGCAGCAGCCGGTTCATCGGATGGGGAGACATGATGTCCCGCTTGATTTCCCCCAGTACCCGGCGTTGGGCATCGGTGAGCCGGTACGGCAACATCGCCGCCAGCGGTTTGGTATACCGATGGCGCACTTCGAAAGGGATTCCCCGCTCCAGTACCACCCCGCGGCGTTTGAGAACCAATCCCAATTCGAGAAAAAAGAATTCGTCAAACACCAGCGAGCGCCGCCCGGCATCGCGCCCCTGCTCGAGATCGCCCAACGAGATCCCGTTCTCTGGCCAGTGGACCTGGCGAAAGGCTTCGGCCAGGGGAATCAGGCCCCTTTTTTCAAGAACCTCGGCGGGGATGGGAGAGGTCGCGGCTGGGGCGAAGCGCTCGACCACTTCCTTCCAGATTTTTCGAACGGTTTTCTGGTTGAGGCCTTCGGTCAGGGGATAGACGGGCAGGATCCGGCCAAAGGCCAAAGGGTCGGCCGCCATGAAATCCTTTGCGGACCGCCCCTGCTCCAAAAATTCTGCATCGGGGTGATGCACCTCTCGCAGGGGCCCGAATCGCTTTACCTCACCAATGAAAAAGGCCTTCCGGCCGAGGGCGAAACGGCGCTTCATCCAGTCCTTGCGGTAGTGGAACCATTTGAGGGCCACCTGGCCGGTGCCGTCGGTGACCAGCACTTCGTAGAGTTTTTTTCTGGCCCGCGCGGTGACGGCTTCTCCGGCCGCAACGATCTCGCCGAAGAACACCTCGCAGCGGCCCTCGCGCAACTGGGCTATTTTTCTAATTTCACGGCGGTCTTCGTAACGAAACGGCAGGGTATAGAGGGCATCTTCCACATTGGAAAGGCCCATCTTGGCGAGTTTCTGGAGGACGCGGGGGCCGACCCCCCGGATTTGGCTCAGGGAGGTGGAGAGCAATTCGCGACTACGATGGTAGGAGGGGGTAAGGGACATCTCCCCTGCCCTTCTTCGACAGAATGGCTAGCGTTGGGGCGGTTCAAGAACCGCCCCGGACGGGGTCAGGGAAAAAGCGCGTTCAGGTCGGTCAGGATATCGTTCACGTCGAGCCCATGAGCGAGGGCCCCCTGTTCGAGGGTTTCGTTTATGGCGCCCATGCAACCGATGCAGCCGAGATTGAATTTTCCCAGCACTTTTGCCACCTCGGGGCTCAGCTGAAGGACCTGATGAAAGGTCATATCTTTGGTGATTTTCTGAGACATAATTATCCTCTTAAATTAAATACTTAAAACAGCCTTATTCGTATTTGATATCGATCACTTCGTAAACACGCAGACCCGATGGTACCTTGATTCGCACTTCGTCGTCAAGACGGTGCCCGATCAGGGCCTTTCCCACCGGCGAGTTGACGGAGAGTTTCCCTTCCTTGATGTCGGCCTCGTCTTCGCCGACGATCTGGTAGGTGACTTCGGTGCCCGAATCGACGTCGAAAAGGGTGACCTTCGCACCGAAAACGACCTTGTCCACGTCCAGGTCGGCTGGGTTGATTACCTGAGCCCGGGCGATCTTGTCGTTCAGTTCTTTGATGCGCCCCTCGATGAAGCTCTGACGTTCCTTCGCTGCGTCGTATTCGGCATTCTCGGAAAGGTCGCCGTGACTCCGCGCTTCGGCGATATCCTGGACGACCTGCGGGCGGTCGACGCGGATCCGTTTTTTCAGTTCCTCCTGAAGGCGCTGGTAGCCCTCACGGGTCATGGGAATTGAACCGGACATGAATCTTTTACCTCATCTGTCGGAAAATCATCGGGCGGGTTGCCCCGCCCGATAGTAAAAAGTTAAATAAGCTAAAGGCCCGAAAGGACCGTTAAAAAGGTCGCGTTAATTTTGAGGATAATACTCTTGAAGCGGCACGACGTCAAGCGTTTCTCGCTGCATCGCCAGAATTCCGTCGATGGCGGCTTTCATCCCGGCGATGGTGGTGAAATAGGCGACATTGTATACCAGGGCCGACCGACGGATCGAGTAGGAGTCCGCCACCGACTGGGCACCGAAGGTGGTGTTGAAGACGATATCGATCTCATGACTCTTGATGGCGTCGACGCAGTGGGGCCGTCCTTCCTTGACCTTGTTGATCGGCTTGGCGGGAACCCCCTTTTCAGCAAGAAAGGCTGCGGTGCCCCGGGTGGCGAGAATTTCGAAGCCGGCGTCCACCAGCATTCTGGCCGAATCGACGATATATTTCTTATCGGCATCCTTGACGCTGAGAAAGACTTTTCCCGATTTGGGCAGGCGCACGCCCGCGCCCAGTTGCGCCTTGGCGAAGGCCTTGCCGAAATCGAAGTCGATCCCCATGACTTCGCCGGTCGATTTCATCTCCGGACCGAGCAGGGTGTCGACGCCGGGGAATTTGACGAAGGGGAAGACCGACTCCTTGACGGAGATGTGTTTCGGTACGATATCCCCGGAAATCCCCAAATCCTTCAGGGAACGTCCAGCCATCAGGCGAGCGGCGATCTTGGCCAGCGACCGGCCGGTCGCCTTGGAAACGAAGGGCACGGTGCGGCTGGCCCGGGGATTGACCTCCAGCAGAAAAATGGTGCCATCCTTGACCGCATACTGGATGTTCATCAGGCCGACCACCTGCAGCTCGAGGGCCAGGGCCACTGTCTGGCGGCGGATTTCTTGGATGACCTCTGATGAGAGGGAAAAGGGCGGCAGAGCGCAGGCCGAGTCTCCCGAGTGGATTCCCGCCTCCTCGATGTGCTGCATGATGCCGCCGATGACCACTTCGGTGCCATCGGCCAACGCGTCAACGTCGACCTCTATGGCCTCTTCGAGAAACTTGTCGATCAGGATGGGGTGCTCGGGCGAAGCCTCGACGGCATGGCGCATGTAGCTGCGCAGCTGCCCGACCTCGTAGACTATCTCCATCGCCCGGCCACCCAGAACGTAGGAGGGACGCACCACCACCGGATAGCCGATGCGGGCGGCGATCTTTTCGGCTTCTTCGAAAGAACGGGCAAGGCCGTTTTCCGGCTGTTTGAGCGCCAGCTTATGCAGCAGGGCCTGAAAGCGCTCCCGGTCCTCCGCCCGGTCGATGGCATCGGGGCTGGTACCGATAATGGGAACGCCCGCCTTCTCGAGGGCCACCGCCAGCTTCAGGGGGGTCTGGCCGCCGAATTGGACGATCACGCCGGTGGGCTTTTCCACGGCCACGATTTCGAGGACGTCCTCCAGGGTCAGCGGTTCGAAATAGAGCCGGTCCGAGGTGTCGTAATCGGTCGAGACCGTCTCGGGATTGCAGTTGACCATGATCGTCTCATAGCCGTCTTCGGCGAGGGCGAAGATCCCGTGGACGCAGCAGTAGTCGAACTCGATCCCCTGCCCGATGCGGTTCGGGCCGCCGCCGAGAATCATGATTTTCTGCCGGGCGCTCGGCGCGGCCTCCGATTCCGTTTCGTAGGTCGAGTAAAGATACGGTGTGTAGGCCTCGAATTCGGCGCCGCAGGTATCCACCCGTTTGTAGACGGGGCGGATGCCGAAGCGCTGGCGCAACTCGCGAACGTCCCCCTGGGTAATCCCCCAGAGAAAGGCCAGACGTTTGTCCGAAAATCCGTACTGCTTGGCTTCGAGGAGCAGCTCCTCAAACCTGGGGCCGTCCTTGGCAACCAGATCCCGGGCGTCGTAGAGACGCTCTTCCATCTCCAGGATCTGCCGGATATTGAAGAGGAACCAGGGATCGATGGCCGTCAGTTCATAGAGCTCGTCAAAGGTGAAGTTGGCCCGCAGGGCATCGGCCAGATACCAGAGCCGCTCCCAGTTGGGGATCCGCAACTTGGCCCGCAGGGTATCGAGTTCCGTGGGCGAAAGCGCCCGGCGGTGGTCGGCAGGCGACTCGAAAAACCGGCTTTCCAAGCCATAGGAGTCGATCTCCAGGGAGCGCAGCGCCTTTTGCAGGCTCTCCTTAAAGGTCCGGCCGATCGCCATCACCTCCCCGACCGACTTCATCTGGGTGGTGAGGGTGGCGTCGGCCTGGGGGAACTTCTCAAAGGTGAAGCGCGGCACCTTGGTGACCACGTAATCGATGGTCGGCTCAAAGGAGGCGAAGGTCTCCCGGGTGATGTCGTTGGGAATCTCGTCCAGAGTGTAGCCGACGGAGAGCTTGGCCGCGATCTTGGCGATCGGAAACCCGGTCGCCTTGGAGGCCAGCGCCGAAGAGCGCGAGACCCGGGGATTCATCTCGATCACCACCATGCGGCCGTCCTGCGGATTGATTCCGAACTGGATGTTGGAACCGCCCGTCTCCACGCCGATCTCGCGGATGATACGGATGGAGGCGTCGCGCAGGAGCTGATATTCCTTGTCCGTCAGGGTCTGGGCCGGGGCCACGGTGATAGAATCGCCGGTATGAACCCCCATCGGATCGAAATTTTCGATGGAGCAGATAATGACCACGTTGTCGGCCAGGTCCCGCATCACCTCCAGCTCGAATTCTTTCCAGCCGATGACCGATTCCTCCACCAGAACCTCGTCGGTCGGCGACGCGTCGATACCGGCCATGACCATGTCGTCGTACTCTTCGCGGTTGTAGGCGATGCCCCCGCCGGTACCCCCTAGCGTATAGGAAGGACGGATAATGGCCGGGAAGCCGACATGGTCGATGATCTCCATCGCCTCCTGGTAATTGTGCGCAAACCCGCTGCGCGGCACCTCGACGCCGATCCGCTCCATCGCCTCCTTGAACAGAGTGCGGTCCTCCGCCATTTCGATGGCGGGCAGCTTGGCGCCGATCAGCTCCACCCCGAATTTTTCCAGGGTGCCGTTGCGGGCCACCGCCACCGCCGTGTTGAGGGCGGTCTGCCCGCCGAGAGTCGGCAGGACGGCGTCGGGGCGCTCCTTCTCGATGATGCGCGCCAGCGATTCCGGGGTGACCGGTTCGATGTAGGTGCGGTCGGCGAAGCCGGGATCGGTCATGATGGTCGCCGGATTGGAATTGAGCAGGATGACCTTGTATCCCTCTTCCTTGAGAGCCTTGCAGGCCTGGGTGCCGGAGTAATCGAATTCGCAGGCCTGGCCGATGATGATCGGACCGGCGCCGATGATGAGGATCTTTTTCAGATCGGTTCGTTTGGGCATGGGTTTGAACCTCGTGACGCGTGACTCGTGACGCGTGACCGGTTGGGGTTGATTTTTTTGCTTGTAGAATTTCCTCGTGACGCGTCACGCGTCCCGCGTCACGGCTTTCTCCTTCTCCATCATGGCGATGAAGCGCTCGAACAGATAGCGCGCATCGTGCGGCCCCGGCGAGGCTTCGGGGTGGTACTGGACGGAAAACGCCGGCAGCTTCTTGTGGGTGAGCCCTTCGACGGTGTTGTCGTTGAGGTTGATATGGGTCAGGACCGCCTCGCTGTCGATGGAGCCGGCATCCACAGCGAAACCGTGGTTCTGGGCGGTGATTTCCACCTCGTGCCCGTCTCCCCGGCGCACCGGCTGGTTGCCGCCGCGATGACCGAACTTGAGCTTGTAGGTGGTTCCGCCGAGGGCGATGGAAAGCAGCTGATGCCCCAGGCAGATGCCGAAGATCGGCTTTTTCCCAAGGATCTTGCGGATGTTTTCCTGGGCGTAGCGGACCGGCTCCGGATCTCCGGGGCCGTTACTGAGAAACACCCCGTCCGGATTCATCGCCAGGACCTTTTCAGCCGGCGTATCGGCCGGCACCACGGTCACGTCACAGCCTGAAGCGACCAGGTTGCGCAGGATATTGCGTTTGATGCCGAAGTCGTAGGCAACCACCTTGAAGCGGGGAGGATGCTCCATGCAGACGTACCCCCGTTCCAGTTCCCAGGGGCCCTCGGTCCAATGATAGGGTTCCGGCAGGTCACTTCCTTGACCAGGTCCCGCCCGACGATGGACGGAGCACTGCGGGCCTTCTCCACCAGGCGTTCGGGATCGAGGTCGATGGAGGAGACGATTCCCGTTTGCGCGCCCTTGTCGCGGATATGCCGAACCAGGGCCCGGGTATCGACACCCTGTATGCCGACGATGCCGTTTTCTTTCAAATAGGCGTCCAGACTCATCGTCGAGCGCCAGTTGCTGGGGAAATCGCTGCACTCTTTGACCACGAAGGCCGCAAGATGGGGCCGGATCGATTCCACATCCTCCAGATTGATCCCGTAGTTGCCGATCAGAGGATAGGTCATGGTGACGATTTCTCCGGCATAGGAAGGGTCGGTCAGAATCTCCTGATAGCCGGTCATGCTGGTATTGAACACCACCTCGCCGGTGATTTCCCCGGGCGCCCCGAAGGCCTTGCCGTAAAAGACTCGGCCGTCGGCCAGAGCCAGAATCGCTTTCATGATATCAACAACTCCTATTTGGAAGTCCGTAACGCGGGAAGCGTGACGCGGTCCGCGGGAAATCCTTTAAAATCCTAAAACGGACAAGCTGGTATGTCGGGGATGGTCTGGTTTTGCTTTTACCGGGTCCCGCGATCCGCATCACGGTTTTTCATCCCCTCTGCCAAACGATGCGCCCCTCCACGATGGTGTGGGTGGCGGCTCCCTTCATCTTCCAGCCGTTAAAGGGAGTATTTTTGCTCTTCGAATGCAGCGCGGCGGCCTCCAACGTCCATTTGGCCTCGGGGTCGATGATCGTTACATCGGCCGGGACTCCGACTTCCAGAGTACCGCGGGGGATGCCGAGAGCGCGAGCCGGGCCGACGGTGAGCCGGGCGATGGCCTCGTTCAACCCCAGGACGCCGTCGTTCACCAGCCGAAAAGTCAGTGGCAGCGCCGTCTCCAGCCCGACCACTCCGTTCAGGGCGGCGTTGAATTCGACATTCTTCTCGTCGAGATGGTGGGGCGCGTGATCTGTGGCGATGGCATCAATGGTGCCGTCGGCCAAACCCTCGCGGATCGCATCGACGTCCTCGGCACTGCGCAGGGGCGGATTCATCTTGGCGTTGGTATCGTAGCCCCGCACGGCTTCCTCGGTGAGGGTGAAATGGTGCGGCGTGGCCTCGCAGGTGACCGCGACTCCCCGTTTTTTGGCGGCTCGCACGATCTCTACCGAGCCACGGGTGGAGACGTGGGCCACATGGAGGCGACCGCCGGTGAATTCGGCCAGCATCACGTCACGGGCGACAGCGGCGTCTTCGGCCACCCAGGGAATCCCCTTGAGACCCAGTTCGGTGGCGGTGAACCCTTCGTTCATCACCCCATCGCCGACCAGGGAAAGATCCTCGGCATGAGAAATAATGGTCAGGCCGAAGGGGCGCGCGTACTCCAGGGCACGGCGCATCATTTCCCCGCTGACGACCGGTCTTCCGTCGTCTGAGAGAGCCAGGCAGCCGGCTTCTTTCAACTCGCCCATCTCGGCAAGGGACTCTCCCTTGAGACCCTTGGTAATGCTGCCGACGGGGAAAACATTGACGGCGCCCTCATCCTGGGCCTTGCGGAGGATATAGAGGGTTACGGCCTTGTTGTCGTTGACCGGGTCGGTGTTGGGCATGCAGGCGACCGAGGTGAATCCGCCAGCCGCGGCCGCCCGGGTGCCGGAGATGATGTCTTCCTTGTATTCATAGCCGGGATCGCGAAGATGGACATGGATGTCGATCAGCCCAGGCACCACCACTTTGTCGGCTGCGTCGATGACTTCGGCATCGGCTGCCTGAAGGTTTTTTCCGATCCGGCCGATTTTGCCGTCATCAATCAGTATATCCAGAAAACCGTCTATTCCGTGAGCCGGATCGAGTACCCGTCCACCCTTGATCAGTATCTTCATATCGCACCCCATATGTTATAAAAATCCCGTTACCGTTATCAATGCGAAACCCGCAACACTCCCCTACCCCTGCGGATGCTCTCCGCCGCCAACCAGATAGAGCAGTGCCATACGTACGGCAACGCCGTTTTCGACCTGGTCGAGAATGACCCCCTGCTTGCCGTCGGCAACAAAGGAAGAAATTTCGACTCCCCGGTTCAGGGGACCGGGATGCATGACGATGGCATCCTCCTTGGCCCCTTTCAGATTTTCCGGATTCAGACCGTAGAATCGGGCGTATTCGCGCAGGGTCGGCATCAGCGTCTTGCCCTGGCGCTCCAACTGAATGCGCAGCATCATCACCACATCGGCACCGGCGATGGCGCTCTCGAGGCTGGTGTGTACCTCGGCGCCGAGTCGTTCGATACCGGGCGGCATCATGGTTCCGGGGCCGGCCAGGCGGACCCTCGCGCCCATTTTCGTCAGGGCATAAAGGTTAGAGCGCGCCACCCGGCTATGGGTGATGTCGCCGACGATGGCGACAGTCAGCCCCTCGATCCCGCCCCTTGTGCTGACGCATGGTCAAAAGGTCGAGAAGCGCCTGGCTGGGATGTTCGTGGGCGCCGTCCCCGGCATTGATAACCGAGCAGTTCAGGCGCTGGGCCAGGTAATGAGGGGCGCCCGAAGCGCCGTGCCGCATAACGATGATATCAGGATGCATCGCCTCGATGTTCCTGGCGGTGTCTTCGAGGGTTTCCCCCTTGACCACGGAGGAGGACGAGGCGGTGATATTGATGGTGTCGGCCGAGAGACGCTTGCCGGCGATTTCGAAGGAGGTGCGTGTCCGGGTACTGGCTTCGAAGAACAGGTTGATGATGGTCTTGCCCCGCAGCGTCGGAACCTTTTTAATCGAGCGGGAGTTGACCTCTTTAAAGCTTTCCGCCGTATCCAGGACAAGTTGAATATCCTCTCGGGAAAGCTGCTCGGTACCAAGAATGTGCTTGTGGGGGAAAAGCATGACAGGACCTCCCGGCATCATTTAGAGTTTGGCTAGGCCGACCTTGATGGGCATTTTCCGGTCGTCGAATTCCACCTGGATCTGCTCCTCCCGAGAGGTCGGAACGTTACGCCCCACGTAGTCGGGACGAATCGGCAGCTCCCGATGCCCGCGGTCGATCAGCACGGCCAGCTGAATGTTGCGGGGGCGGCCGAGATCGATGATGGCGTCCATCGCCGCACGAATGGTTCGGCCGGTAAAGATCACGTCATCGACCAGGACGACCTTGCGATCGTCGAGGGAAAAGGGGATCTCGGTTTTGCCGACCCGCAGCCCCGGACGCGACCCCAGGTCGTCCCGGTACATGGTCACATCCACCGCTCCGAGAGGAATCTCCTCTCCCTCGATCTCGGCAATTCGGCGCCGCAACCAGGTGGCCAGGTGGTCACCGCCGCTGCGAATGCCGATCAAGGCGAGATTGGCCGTCCCCTTGTTCTTTTCCAGGATCTCATGGGCAATGCGCGTCAACGCCCGATTGACCCCGGCTTGATCCAAAATAACCGTTTCCCTGTCAGCCATCATTGCGCCTCCTCAACGGCGTGTTTCGGCCCAAAAAAAATACCTTCCCGCCCCAAGGCGAAAAGGTACCTTTAATCCAGACAGGCCACTGTCTATAAACGAGAACCTTTGCCACCTTTGCTAACCTCTCGGGATTAACTTAAAAGGGACGTGCAACAATGCGCCGTAACTATATCAGTCCCATCCCGAGGGAGTCAATACCAAATATCTGTCCAAGCTGACTCTCGGGCGTAGGTTTAAATGTCGTTTCGATATCGCCCCAACCGATCAATGAATCGGCATTCCGATCCGGCCCCATCGCGGCCTGTGGGTGTCTGGGTTCCAGGACCAGTATTTGATGAATGCCTTGCCCAGAATTTCCGACTGATCGACAAATCCCCAGAACCGACTGTCGTACGAACGATCCCGGTTATCTCCCATGACGAAATATTTTCCCGGCGGCACCTTGACCGATGCCATGAAATCCCTCGGCCCGTAGCCCGCCGGGATGAGGTCCGGGTCCTTGTGAATCGCCTGGGGAATCACATAGGGTTTTCCATTGACATAAACCTGCTTGTCGCGGACCGCCACCGTATCGCCGGGGACGCCGATGACCCGCTTGATAAAATCGCGCCGGTCGAAATAGGGCTTTTTCATATCGCCCGGGAATTCAAAGACGATGACATCGCCCCGCTCGGGATGCCGGATGGTCAGAATCCGGCTGTGAGTGAAGGGGATTTCGATGCCGTAGATGAACTTATTGACGAGCAGATGGTCGCCAACCAACAACGTGTTTTTCATCGAACCGGAAGGAATCTTGAACGCCTGCACCACGAAAGTGCGGATGAACAGCGCCAGGATCGCGGCGACGATCAACGCCTCGGCGTATTCACGGTACCAAGGCTTTTTGTCGGCAAGTTTTTTCGCTGAAGCCTTTTCCAGTGCTTTTCCCGAATCTTTCTTCATTATTTCTGCTCTTTCACTTTAAGTATGGCCAGGAAGGCCTCCTGCGGGAGCTCCACGCTTCCCACCTGCTTCATGCGCTTTTTGCCTTCCTTCTGCTTTTCCAGAAGTTTGCGCTTGCGGGTGATGTCCCCGCCGTAACATTTTGCGGTAACGTCCTTGCGCAGGGCCTTGACGGTTTCCCGGGCGATCACCTTGCTGCCGATAGCCGCCTGGATGGCGACTTCGTATTGCTGGCGAGGAATAAATTCCTTCATTTTGGACACCAGCTCCCGGCCGCGAAAGGGGGCCTTGTCCCGGTGGACGATCAGCGACAGGGCGTCGACGACCTCGCCGTTGATCATGACATTGAGGCGAACGAGGTGGCTGGGGCGGTAGTCGAGCGGCTCATAGTCGAAAGAGGCGTAGCCCCGTGAAATCGATTTCAGCCGATCATAGAAATCGAGGACGATTTCATTCAGGGGCAGTTCGTACACCACCATGACCCGATTGGCGGTCAGGTATTTGATTTCCCTCTGAATCCCCCGCTTCTCCTCACACAGGGCGAGCACCGCGCCGACAAAGGCATTCGGCACGTGAATCGAAGCCAGGATGAAAGGCTCATCGATGCGCTCGATGTTTTGGATATCGGGAAGCTTGTTGGCGCTCTCCACCCGGATCTGTTCCCCCTGAACGGTGGTCACGTGATAGACGACGGTTGGCGCCGTCGTGATCAGGTCGACGCCGAATTCCCGTTCGAGGCGCTCCTGAATGATCTCCATATGGAGCAGGCCGAGAAAGCCGCAACGGAAACCGAATCCAAGGGCGAGAGAATTTTCCGGTTCGAAGGAGAAGGAGGAGTCATTGAGGCGCAGTTTTTCGAGGGCATCGCGCAAGGCGTCGTATTCGCCTGTATCAATCGGGTAGAGGCCGGAGAAAACCATCGGCTTCACTACCTGAAAGCCGGGAAGTGGTTTGGCTGCCGGCTGGTGCAGATGGGTGATGGTGTCGCCGACCTTGGCTTCCTGCACCCCTTTGATTCCGGCGATAACGAAACCGACTTCGCCCGCGGCGAGGGCGGGCACCTCAAGGGGGTGGGGAGAGAAGACCCCGACCTTTTGCACCTCATAACTTTTCTTGTTGGCCATCAGTTGGATCTTGTCCCCTTTTTTCAGGGTGCCCTCGAAAATGCGGACAAGAACGATGACTCCCTGGTAAGAGTCATACCAGGAGTCGAAGATAAGGGCTTGCAGCGGCCCCTCGATATCACCTTTTGGCGGCGGGACGTTTTTGACGATGGTTTCCAGAATCTCGTGAATGCCGATCCCCTCTTTGGCACTTGCCGAGATGGTCTCGGCCGTATCAAGGCCGATGATTTCTTCGATCTCTTCCTTGACCCGTTCCGGTTCGGCGCTCGGCAAGTCGACTTTGTTGAGAACCGGAAAAACCTCGAGATTCAGGTCGATGGCCAGGTAAACGTTGGCAAGGGTCTGGGCTTCAACCCCCTGAGAGGCATCCACAACCAGCAGCGCTCCCTCACAGGCTGTCAGCGATCGGCTGACTTCGTAGGAAAAATCGACATGGCCGGGGGTGTCGATCAGGTTGAGGATATACTCCTTGCCATTGTCGGCCCGATATTTGAGGCGCACCGCCTGGGCCTTGATGGTAATTCCCCGCTCCCGTTCCAGATCCATTTTGTCAAGGAACTGATCGGCCTTCTCCCGGTCGGTCAAAGTTCCCGTTTCTTCCAACAGACGGTCGGCCAGAGTGGATTTGCCGTGATCGATATGGGCAATAATGGAAAAATTCCGAATAAAATCCTGGTTCATAGGTCCCTTGGGATAAGTGGCTTCTGTCGATGGCACAAACACTAATCCTAAAGAAAAGGGGGGATTTTGTAAAGGGCAAAAGAATTTCCCGCGGGGTCAGCAACGGACGGAGACCAGGAGAGTTGCCGGCAAGGTGGAAATGTTGCGGAAGGAAAGATGTTTAGAAGGGTAATTCAAAGCTTTTGCAAGGATATCCAGGTATCTCCCGGCGGTGGGATCAGGCCGGATAACGACTCTTCATCCCCGCCGGGAAAAGGCCTTCTTAGGTGATCGGTTAAAACGCATATTGCAAACCGAGGATCCAGGTGAAGTCGTTTGATTTGATACCCGGTTGAGGGTCGCTGTCACGTTCGAGGATGTTCTTGAAATTCAGGGACCATTTGTTCCACATGGGCGTCGTGAGCCCCGCGACATTGCGCAGCTGGTACTGCCCGGTTTTCTCAAGGCTTGGATAAATAGTGAAATTTTCGGAAAATACCACCGTGTTCCAGAGAAGGTAATGGAAGTCGCCGGCCAGCCGGGCCGTTATCCAGTGCCGGTCCTCGCCGTCTCGGATATCTTCAGAGAAGTAGGCGATCCCCCCTTCCACCTCCAGCCCCTTTTGGGTTTCATCCCAGATCTGGTAGCCGACGCCAGGGCCGGCGACGGTTCTCAGATTCAGGT
Organism: uncultured delta proteobacterium; assembly: GCA_963783365.1. Taxonomy (GTDB): domain Bacteria; phylum Desulfobacterota; class Desulfuromonadia; order Desulfuromonadales; family CAWANI01; genus CAWANI01. Next base: position 55,131 of record CAWANI010000022.1, read on the forward strand.
TCTTGAAGTGGTCGTTGTACAGCTCTACACCCAGATAACTGAAAAACGCAGGCGTCAGAAAATAATTATATTGAAAATGTCCGTAAGCGTTGCGGGTCGTCACAGAGCCGTTTTCAGAGCCATAGTTGTACAGAAATCCAAGGCGGAATCTGTCCTGAGAGGTTTTCCTCGATGCATTGAGTTCAACAGAGGCATTGGAGCTGTCCGTGTTGCCGGACTGCAGGTTCCCGCCGATGGTTAAGGCTCCATGCCAGGCGGGAGGGGGGGGATTGATCGACGCGACTTTCCTCCAGGACAAAACAACCGGTTCCCTTCCGGGAGCCGCCCCTACAGAGATCCAACCTTCCCGGGGAGTCGACAGAGGGCCGTGAAACGTTTCGCCGCTGTCCAGGCGAATTGTAACCGGATTTGTGGTGACAATTTTCCGAATGTGGTCTTTTTGGATTTCGACGGAGCCGGCGTAATCGGTTTTAACGGTTGCCTTTCCGTCTTGCAGGACAGTAACTTCACCGGTCAGACGGTCACCGTTATCGAGAAAAACTTCATCGGCAAAGGCCTCCCCGATATACCCCCAGCACAGGATCAGAGTCAGGGCGGCGACAAGAAGTCGAACACCCCGGACGGTGCGTTCAGGCGGCAGCTCGATGTATGTTTCTCGGAAAAAATGAAGGAAAAGTGCATGAATAGAATTTCTCATGCTGATAAAAATGACATAAATTAAATCAATTTCAAGTGTTCGAAAAGAAATCGATCGGAAAAATGATCATTACCCTGCAAAAACACCCGCCGGCGATCACAACTTCTAACTATATTTCATGGCTTTCCAGCTTTTGACCGAATTGTTACAGGATTTTCCCGATATATTTTTCGAGGAGCCGCGATGTTTCTGTCGGCGTATTCAGAAACTCCACACCGAACCCTTCGGGCAGACGTGGCTTCGGGCGACCCGTGCCCTGGTTGACCCAGGCGACGCGGGCTTCGATCTCGATAACCTCCGAATTCTCACCGGGGAGAAGAAAGTTCAACATGAGGCGGGTTTCCTTTGAAATCACTTTCTTTGTGTCGAGATACATTCCCCCGGTACTGATATCGGTACTCATGGCGTAGTCGCTCTCGTCCCGGTCGCGAAAGACCACCATGAACCGGCAGGAAGCCCTTGCGGCACGTCGGTCGATCTTCTCGAGGAACCGCCGGCCCATCTCCAGAAATACTTTCCGATCCACCGGTTTGGTGACAATTTCGTCACAGCCGGCCTGCCGGCACAGCTCGATATCCCCATCGCTACGGGGAGCAAAGACCATAATGACGGGAATCGTTCGCCATCGGGGATGGGCTTTCAGTTCGGCACAACAGGCGGCGCCGTCCATCTCGGGCATGCTCAGATCCATAAAAATCAGGTCGGGCTGCTCGCGAGATACAACTTCAAGGGCTTCCATTCCATTTCCGGCCGTAAGAATGGTCGCCGGCGAAAACTGGAGAAACCCCTTTTCCAATTCCAGAAAAAAATCGGAGTCATCAACCAGCAGAATTTTAATCTCGGACATGCTCGCTTTCCATCCCGGGAATTTCATTAAATGGGGTGCTATTTAAAGTTACAAGAAATTATTTTCTTTACTGACTGATATTCTGGACGAAACGATCGATGCGTTTCTGGTCGGAGTCCAGAATATCGACGAATCGAATCCCGGCTGTTCGGGCGCCGTCCATTTCACTGTTGTCCACCCAGACGACTTCGCTGAGGATGCAGATAGGCGGTTCGTTATCCTTTATATTCAGGAAAACCAGGAACAGGTCGGCCACTTCGACCGGCGTCTTCACCGGAAAACGAATCCCGCCGGCACTCAGATTGACGCGACAGCGATTAAAAGGAGGAAGCCGGGAACCTTCATCCGGCCTTTCCAGGATCTTGATGCTTTTGGACCATTGAGCCCGGATCTCCCTGAGTCCTCCCCGACTCCGAGTATAAAGCAAGCCGACCTGCGTGTCGGCCCGGAGGTGATGCCGACGATAGAACAGGGTCAGGTTGCCGTCGGCCCGAAGTCGAAGGATGTTGTGATCGGCATATTCGAAGAACTGACCGACGAAACGAAGTCCCAGTCCGAAAGCTTCGGAAAGCACTTCGAAGGAGGTATCCGCATCCAAGAGAAGTTTTTGGGGATGTTGTTGAATCGGGAGAGATAATTCAAAAAGCCCCTGCTCGCATCGGACCAGAAAGGTCGTGAAGGTTTCACCGACCTCGGAGGAAGAGGCCCCTGAAAGCGTTTTCAGGATGACGCGTTGGCCTGGTTTGAAATATTTTTTATACTGCATTGCGGAGCGTCTCGACTCGGCGGATGTCGCTTGCCGTGGAATAACAAAATCCGGCTTGCTAATAGAAAGATAAAAGCTTATCTATCAATATCTTTCAAGGAAAACTTGAGTTTGGTTCACAAGAAACCAATAACCCAACATCTACTCAGAAGGCGGCAGCTCAAACGTCGAGCACCGTCCCTGCCGTCCCGAAAAAAAAGCGGCCCGCAAACTGTTCGTAAAGCTTCGCCGCAGCGGGCAGGCCGGTACAGTGGGAAACCCCGATCCGTTCTATCCCCATTTCCCGCAAGGCTTTCACGGTCCGATCAAATTGTTCTTCGCCCGCCGGTGCCAAGTGGGTTCCGCCCACCACTGCATAAATACGGTTCTTACCGGTTTTTTCAAGAAAATGCCGCAGAATGTTTACCAAACCGGCATGCGCGCACCCCAGAACAACCACCAGGCCTTTAACGGTATCGATGGCCACGGACAAATCATCCCTGAAGGGGTCGGGGACAAATCCGTTACCCTCCCTGGACGGCACGACAAGGTGGCTATCCGTTGCCTCAAAGGATGTTCGCCGGGGAACCTCGCCGGAGAGATACATTCCGGGGGCAACCTCAGCAAAAATTTCACGAAACCGGAATCTGGCCCCCAGTTTCTCCAAATGGGATCGCTGATAGGGGATCCCGTTACGGCGTTCTTCGTATTTGCCGGCCCAGTAGCGCTCGGAAAAAATATCCGGATGGGCATAAATATCGACCGGGCCGGTGCGGCGCAACACCTCAAGGAGTCCGCCGGTATGATCGAAGTGCCCGTGGCTGAGAAAAACAGCCTTGATCGCGGTCAGGTCCGTTTGAAGAGTCTGGGCATTGTGAGCAATTCCGAGACCTTGCCCGGTATCGAAAAGATAGGCGTCCTCATTCCTTTCGAGAAAACAGGCAAACCCGTGTTCACCGATGATCCCTGCGGGTTTTCCAGCGGTATTTTCGCACAGGATCGTCAATCGAAGATCCACAGGCGTTCCTTTCGGCATCTCATGGCAAAAACGGCGTCAGAAATGGGCGAGTCTCACGCAGCGTTTAAAATATTCCATGAGTCAACTATTGTCAATTTCTCCTTTGCGACTCACCGAAATCCTGTTTCAATCCTTGAACTTTTGGGGTATTCTAACCATACTCACCTTGAAAGCGGGACGATAATGAAAAGGATTTTCCTGCTCGCCGGTTTTTCACTGCTGATCCTTGTGCCCCCTCTCCGAGGGAATGCCGGCCCTACCCGCCGAGGCGCATCCCCATCGCCGGCCTACGATCACGCATTGGGGCGAAAAGTCTATTTAAAAGTCTGCGCCAAATGTCACGACGAAGGGATTGCGGGCGCTCCGAAGATCGGCGACCGGAAGGCCTGGGCATTTCGGCGTGTCAAGGGTGAGACAACGCTCGTTCGCCATGCGATCGAAGGCTATATGTGCACTCGGGGCGTTCTGCCTCCCCGTGGGGGAGACCAGTCGCTGACCGATGCGGAGATTGCCGCGGCAACGGCCTATATTCTCGATAAAAGTCGATAACATCTCCCAGGCTTTTCCCCGAACGCTCTCTTTCGGCTTCCTTTTTCTCTTATTTTTCACACGATGCCTCGCGCCGCAAATCGGCGTCGCCATCCCTAATGATCGCTGTCCAAAATGCTTGTCAGGGACTTCATTGTAGAATAAATCATTTTTGGTGGTAAAATTTCGAGGCGAATTTTGAACAATTTTTCGAGGAGGTTTTAACCATGCAACGAATCCTGTGTACAGCTGTTCTGACGTTAACCACGGCTTTTCTGTTATCGGCGGGGGCCTGGGCCGCCGATAGCAAGCCCGATCTGGCCAAGGGGAAAAAGGTGTACAATGAAGTCTGCCATACCTGCCACGGGCCGGGGATTGCGGGAGCGCCCAAATTCGGCGACAGCGAGGCCTGGAAGCCCCGCATCGCCAAAGGCATGGACACGCTGGAGGAGCACGCCATCCACGGCTTCAATGCCATGCCCGCCAAGGGTGGCGATACCAGTCTTTCGGATCAGGATGTCGAAGATGCCGTAGCCTATATGGTGGCTCACAGCAAATAATCCGACACATCGCCCGATTCCCAAAGGGGAGCAAAGGCGAACCGATTCGAACGTAACGGTCTGAATCGCCCTAAGGAGGAATTAATGAAAAAGTTTATCTGGCTTTCTTTCCTGGCTGTCCTGTTTTTTACTCTTCCGGCCTGTACCAAAAAGGAGGAGAAGAAGCCGGCGGCTCAATCCGAGCAGACGACAGCGGCGCCGGAACAATCCCAGCAGCAACCCGCGGCTCAGACCGCCACGTCCACCGCGGGCACGCAAAACGATGCGGCCCAGGGAGAGAAAATTTACAACAAGGTCTGTGCGGCCTGCCATGCGGCCGGTATCGCCGGCGCACCGAAAACGGGCGACCAAAGTGCGTGGAAGGATCGCATCGCCAAGGGGATGGACACCCTCTACAGCAATGCGATCAAGGGCTTCCAGGGAAGCGCGGGCGTCATGCCGCCTAAGGGGGGGGGATACGAGTTTATCGGATCAGGACGTGAAGGATGCAGTCGATTATATGGTCCAACAGAGCAAATAATCGAAACCACGGGCAACACACTGCAAAAAGGGCTGCGAAGGTGCAGCCCTTTTTGCATTGCATCGCGGCCCGTTCCGGTTATAATGCCGCCCTTCACTCTCTTGCGTTTTTGGTTTCGGGGCGCGTCCCCGGCAACAGGATCTTGGAAAGGATTCACCCATGATGGAACTGACCGGCAAACAGAGCCGCTATCTGCGGGGCATGGGCCACCACCTAAACCCCGTGGTCATGATCGGCAAAGGGGAACTCGGTGATAATGTCATCGCCTCGATCGAAGAGGCGCTGACGGCGCACGAACTGATTAAAATAAAGATTCAGGAAGGCTGCGAGATGGACCGCAAAGAGGTCGCTACCGTCCTCGCCGAACAGACCGGCGCTGCGATCGCCCAGATCCTGGGGAAAACGATCCTGCTGTTCCGGCCGAGCGACCAGGGGAAAATCACCCTTCCCTAATGGCGTGCCATTGTATTCTCAAACTCTTTCGTAAGGCTCGTAGAGCCTCTTATATTCATCCAGCGCAAAACGGTCGGTCATCCCGGCTATGTAGTCGCAAACGGTTCTTTCAAGGCCGAACTCCTTGAATTTCTGTCGATAATTCTCAGGGAGAAGCGTCGGGTTCCTGGTGTAGCTTTCAAAAAGAATCGTCAAAAACCGCTCGGCCTTGACCCGCATTCGTTCCACCTTGTAGTGGCGGTACAGCCTTTGGTAGAGAAACCTCTTCAGTTCGGCGTTTTGTGCCTTCATTTCCCGGCTGAAGGCGATCAGCCGGGTGGGATGATTCCGGACCGCCCCCAGATCGGTAATGCCCTGGTCTTTTAAGGCGCTCTCTGAGATCGCGACCAGATCATCGATGAACACGCCGATCAGATGACTGATGGTCTGGTAAATGTGACATTCTCCCTCGATTCCCGGGAATTTTTCGCGTACCCGGGCCGAGGTGTCCCGCCACAAGACGACCTCTTCCAGTTCCTGCAAAGTGATATAGCCCGCCTTCAGTCCATCATCGATATCGTGATTGTTGTAAGCGATTTCATCGGCCAGATCGATGAGCTGCGCTTCGAGGACGGGAAACTTTCCCGGCGCGTATCCCGCCAGAGTCTCTCCTTCGGAGCGATCGTATTCGGAGGAGTGTTTGATGATCCCCTCCCGGGTTTCCCAGCAGAGGTTGAGCCCCGGGAATCCGGGATAACGCTCTTCGAGCTTTTCAACGATCCGCAATGATTGGCGGTTGTGCTCAAATCCCCCATTCCCCGCCATCAGCCGGTTGAGAACCTCCTCGCCGGTGTGACCGAAAGGGGTGTGTCCCAGGTCATGGGCAAGCGCGAGGGCTTCGACCAGGTCTTCGTTCAGCCCCAGCCGCCGGGCGATGCCGCGGGCGATCTGGGCCACCTCGAGTGAGTGGGTCAGGCGCGTTCGGTAATAATCTCCCTCATGGTTGACGAAAACCTGCGTTTTGTACTCCAGCCGGCGGAAGGCGGCACAGTGGATGATCCGGTCCCTGTCTCTCTCGAAAGCGGGGCGCGAATCCTTGAACAGCTCCTCGTAACGTCGGCCCCGGCTTTTTTCGCTGCGGGCGGCATAGGGGGCGAGGTCGGGACGTTCCATGTATTTAAGCCCTCTCGAAAACAGTTTGTTTTTCCCTATCGAACGACGATTTGAACCGTCGGGTCATTTAAACCCTGCACATTTTTCCTGTCAAGGACCAAGGCGCCGAATTCCTTGACCTCTTTGCGCCACTGTGCTAATTTTCCGTTAATTTTTGATGGGGAAAGATACCTGGTCAGACCCCGAAATTGGGATAGATACTGTGCGAATTATCAGCGGCTTGGCCAAAGGGAAACGTCTCGCCACCTTCTCCGGGCGAGACATCCGCCCGACCCCCGATCGGGTCAGAGAGGCCGTATTCAGCATTCTTCGCGCCCGCCTCGGTTCGTTTGAGGGAAGAACCGTGCTCGACCTCTTTGCCGGCAGCGGCGCCATGTCGCTCGAAGCCCTCAGTCGCGGTGCCAGTCGGGCATGGATGATCGATTCGGGGGATCAGTCCGCCCGAATCGTCCCGACAAACCTCAAATCGTGTGGCATGGAAGCACAGGGAATCTTTATCCGCGCGGCGGTCAAAGCCGCCCTCCCCCGCCTGCATCATGAACAGCCTTTCGACCTCGTTTTTCTCGACCCGCCCTACGGCAAAGGCTTGGTCCCCGAGGTTGTCACGCTCATATCCGAATTGCACCTGTTGGCCCCCGACGGCGTTCTCTGTGCCGAAACGGCCATCAAAGACGAGGTCCCGGAAACCCTCGGCCAACTGGTCTCCATTGATTTTCGCCGGTACGGATCAACTGCCGTCCATTTTTTCGCTCACTCGAATTCCGAGATCCTGTAAGATGAAAAAACACATTGCCGTCTACCCCGGTTCCTTCGACCCCATCACCTACGGTCATTTGGACATCATTCGGCGCGGCCTGGGCGTCTTTGACGAATTGATTATCGCCGTTGCCCGCAATTCGGAAAAGAAGGCCCTCTTTTCCGTAGAGGAGCGCCTGGAGATGATTCGCCAGGCAGTCGGGGACGACAGCCGTATCAGGGTGGATACCTTCAAGGGGTTGTTGGTCGACTTCGTTGCCGCCCAAGGCTCCCGGGTCATTCTGCGAGGGTTGCGGGCCGTTTCCGATTTCGAATACGAATTCCAGATCGCCCAGATGAATCATACCGTGAAAGAGCGGGTCGAAACCCTGTTCATGATGACATCGGTCCCCTATGGCTACTTGAGTTCCTCGATTGTCAAGGAGGTGGCCTCCCTGGGAGGTCCGATCGATTCATTCGTACCTCAGGTCGTCAAAGAAGCGCTGGAAAAGAAGTTCATGCTTGCCTGAGATTGGCCACTAAGGGAGGTGGATATGATTACGCGGGACATGACCATTGAGGACGTTATTCGCAAGCACCCCGAAACCATTCCCGTTTTCAGAAAGTTCGGCCTCGACTGCATGGAATGCCAGATCGCCGTGCTCGAAGCCGTCGAGCACGGAGCGGGGGTTCACCACGTCGATGTCGAGAAACTTCTGGATCAACTGAACGCCGCCGTAGAAGACTCCTTAAAAGAGAAATCGTAAGGGACTCGGAACTAACCAATATCAGTTAATTCCAAGCCCCTAAAATGGCGATTCCGTTCGCCGCCACTATTCCTCCATCGTCTCCAGTCGGCCCACCAGCCGGTCCAGGGCCTTAAGAACCGCTTCTTCAAGACGGGCGCCCTTCTCCGCCGATGCCAGGGTCGGATCTCCCCACACGCCGTTTTGCCAGAATTTACGCTTGTTTCGAACCAGAATTCCCTTTGGAAAATCCGGGTATTCCTTCTCTCCTTTTCCCTTCACCAGATGCGGGTGGGAATGGAGAAGCCGGGATGTTTCGATCTCTCCGGCATGAGAGTCGTCCTCGGTTTCGATGATCCCCCTTCCCTCGCGCGAAGCCAGCATGAATTCGGTCAGCACGGCGATCCGAAGGTCGGCAAAACGGCCGAGAAGCTCTTCGCCGGCGTCGATGAGAGCCGAGAGATGGGTGCCGCCGGCGTGTCCCGAGAGCAGGATGAAGTTTCGCAGCCCCTGCCTGTGCAGCGACGTCACGATATCGAGGGCGAGCTGTTTCAAGGTCGCAGTGGTGATCGATATCGTCCCCGGATGGTCGGAGGTGGAACGACATACCCCGTAATGAATCGGTGGTGCGATAAAGATCGCACGCCGTTGCGCCAGCTTGCGACCGACCTCGATGGCATGCAGGGTATCGGTGGAAAGCGGCAGATGCCCGCCGTGCTCTTCGGTGGAACCGAAGGGGATCAAAACGGTGCGGGTCTTTGCCAGTCCCTCTTCAAATTCGAGCATGGTCAAATCTTCAAGGACCACAGCACCCTCCTCTCTGAGTGGCAGGCCTATCTCTCTTTAATTACGGAAGACCGATAAAGCGGTGGGTCTGGGGAATCACCCTGACCGTCGGATGGATGCGAGCGGCTGCGGACTGCAGGTCCAACAACTGCCGGGCCGAAATTCCTTGGCTCCCTGCTACGGTAACCGGTTGCAGCACCAGGGGAACTTCGGCCGCCGACTCATGCACCAGGGCCGCCGCGACTTCGATCTCCTCCACGGGGGTTTCCTCTCCGACCACAACCTTGACCTGACACGATCGGGAACGGGCCAGTCGCAGAAAATCCCGATGGGCCTGCCGGGGGAGGTCGCTTCCCGACTGGGACGGCAGCTTGATATCCATCGCGATCCAAGCGAGCCAGGGCAAAAGGGGCTCCAGGGCCTGCGGCAAGGTCCCGTTCGTTTCCAGGTAGATCGGAAGAATGGAGGACAGAGAAGGAAGCCATTCCTGCAGCACCTCCCCCTGAACCAGGGGTTCGCCGCCGGTCAGACTGATCGAGTGATGGACGCCCGGGGTCTCGGCATTCCAGGAAAAAAGAATGTTAGTGAGGGTCTCCAGGGCGACGGGGTTGGTAATTCCGTAAAAGTTCCCCGATGCCGGAGCGTCTTCCACCCGGCAACTCGGAACCGGAGCGAAGGGCGTGTCGCAGTAGCCGCAGTCAAGATTGCAAAGGGCCATCCGCACGAATATCTGCCGGCACCCCACCAGCATGCCCTCACCCTGGATGGAGGAGAAGATCTCGATCAGTTGCGCCTCAGTCGGCGGTGTAGCTTGCGCAGGCATAGTCGGATTCCCAGACGGTGACCTTTTCTACCGTAACGTTTAGATCGGCAAACACCGCTCCGAGCTTTTCGAACAAAAAGCGGGCGATATTCTCGGATGAAGGGCTGAGTTCCCGGAACGGGTCAATTTCATTGAGATATTTGTGATCAAGCAGGTCGAGCATCCGATTCGTCTCGGACTTCAGAATCTTAAAATCGATTCCCAGACCGGCGCGATCCAGTTCGGTAGCGGCCACGGTCACCTCGACCTTCCAGTTATGGCCATGCAGATTTTCGCATTCACCCTGGTAATTGATCAGATTGTGGGCGGCTGCGAATTGCGTGTGGACGGTTAAATGATACATGCACTCTCCTTAGGGGGATATCGAAACTACTCGAATTTATTTCCCGGGAATTCAATGACCTGAGACATATCCTCAGGCTGGACGTTGTCACCGGCGATCCGGTATTCCCCGTCGGCCCAGCAACCCAGGTCGATCAGGCGGCATTTTTCGGAACAAAACGGCCGGTTTGGATTGTTTTCCCAATCCGCTGGTCGCCGGCAGCGGGGGCAACAGATCTTCCGGTTCTTTGGGGGGTGATTCATGACAGGTACCTCGGGAAAGCGGTATTTTTATCCGGTCATGATATCATAGTGTCACGCCGATCCTCAACAACCGAACAGGCGAAGGAGGATGCGATGATCCCACTGAAGGACTTTTTTCCCCCGCCAGGGGAAAATTCTGCCCCCACTCGGAAGGGGCAGTTGATTGAAATTCTCGTGTTTCTTTCCCTCATCGTTCCTTCATTGATCATTTCACTGTTCACCACCACCAGGGAATGCCTCAGCTTTCCGTCCCTGGCACTTGCCACCATATTTCGCGACCTGGCTCTGGTCGGCCTGATCCTGTACTTTCTCTGGCGAAACGGTGAGCCTCGGGTTCGCATAGGATGGGCGCGGCCTTTCCCGGTAAAAGAACTGGCGGTCGGTCTGCTTCTTTTCATCCCTTTTTTTGCAGGGGCGGGTTTACTCGCCACCTACCTGGCAAAAGCCGGCCTTTCGGCACCTTCGACCCCCCTGCCCCCCTCGGTCCTTCCGCAGGGCGCAGGGGAATTCGTCCTGGCGTTTTTACTGGTACTGATCGTCGCCGTGGCGGAAGAGACGATCTTTCGGGGCTACCTTATCCTCCGCCTGCATTCGGTAACGGGTAATACGACGATCGCCGTGCTTCTGTCAGCCGCTCTATTCTCCCTGGGGCACGGTTACGAAGGAACCGCACGGATGGTGACGGTGTTCGCCATGGGGATCGTTCTGGCCCTGATCTATCTGTGGCGGCGCTCCCTGGTCGCCCCCATGGCGGTCCATTTTCTCCAGGACTTTATCGCTCTGGTGGCGCTGCCGCTCTTAAACCGCCTGCACTGAGGACTTTCACACTCTTTAGTGCAATTTTTTGAGGAATAGTTAATTTAAATTTTAATTTTAAATGTTATAGTGTTTTTTAGTCACAGATTTTCATGTCCATACCATTTCTTGTGGAATTAGGGGGCTCTTGCAATGGCCAATGCGAAAATTCTTCTCGTCGACGACGTTCAACTCTTTCTTGAAATGCAAAAAGACCTTTTTCGCCGGGAATCTTACATCCTGCTTACAGCCAATGGCGGCTGGGAAGCATTGGATATTATGGCCCGCGAAAAGCCCGACCTGGTCTTCATGGATCTGTTCATGCCTCAGGGACGAGGCGACGAAGCCTGCGCACGGGCCAAGGCCGATCCCGCCCTTCGGGGGATCCCCATTGTGATCGTCACCAACAGCAAAGACGCGAAGGAACTTTCCGCCTGCAGACTCTCAGGATGCCAGGAGATTCTTTTCAAGCCGATTGACCGCGACCGGTTTCTGGCAACCGCGTCCCGTTTGCTGCCGGGGAACACAGCGGATTCGGCCCGGGTCAAGCTCCGTATTCCCGTGCGCTTCGGGCAGAACCAGACCTCCTGGACGCAAGCCTGGGCCTTTAATCTTAGCGCGAGTGGTGTTTTTGTCGAAACGGAACACATTCCCTCCGTTGGGCAGGAAATCCACGTCGAAATCACCCTTCCGACTTTGGAGATTACTCTTTCGGGCAAGGCACGGGTTGCCTGGTCCAATCTCCCGGGGACTCCTTCCCGAAAAGACTATCCGATGGGCGCGGGCCTGCAATTTGTCGATTTCAGCGAATCCCAGCAAAAAACCCTCAAGGTGTTTCTTCGCCGGTTCCGAACCGGAGGGATTGTCTCGCCCGGAAAAATTGATTCTCACCTTCCCCTTTCGGAAGGAAAACCATTTTATGATAGCCAATGACCTCTTTCAACGTCCCACCAGGGGGGAGCGGCAAAAAGTTCTTCCGCAGGTTGAAGAGGCACTTTCCCCAAACATGATAGACCACCGTGGCGATCCGGATGGGTGACCGGCACAGGGACAGATTCAGGAAGTGGCTCGGCGAAAAAAAGAACTGGATGCGAATCATTGTGCCGCTAACAGTCCTTGTCGCCCTGTTTATTGCCGGCCGCCTGGTCGATGTCGATAACTATCTACAGGCCCTGCAAAAATGGCTTTGGTCCATGGGGCCATGGGGCCCGGTGGCTTTTGTCTTCATTTACGTCGGGGCCATATCCTTGCTGATGCCGGGCACCCCGTTTACCATCGCCGCGGCCTTCCTTTTCGGTACCCACCAGGGATATTTCATCATGGTGGCCGCCTCTTCTCTTGCAGCCATTACCGGTTTTCTGGTGGCCCGGTATGTCGCACGTCGGTCCGTCGAAGAGCGCTTTTCCAACACGTCGAGCTATCAAAAGCTTAAAGGCATGGTGGAAAAAAATCACCGGATCGCCATCCTTTTTGTTCGCCTCATGCCCTTTTTCCCCTTCGCCGTCAACAACTATCTTCTCGGCCTGACCCGCATCTCTTTCCGGTCTTATCTGTTCTATTCTGAACTTGTCTTTCTCCCCATGAATGCCGTCCTGATCTATGGCGCCTACACGATCTACAGAACCATGGTGGTCGGTAAAACGCCCTGGATGCTCGTCAGCATTACAGCAGTCGCCAGTTTTCTGGTTCTGGGTCTTGGCTATCTCGGCAAGCGGGTCTTTGCAAGCTCATAACCTTCCTCGCCACGCCTTCCCCCCTGCCCCTTATACCTTTCTGCGCTGCCTGCATGGGCGATGTCTGAGCATCACCAACGGTTTCCAGCAGGGCAACGCAATCAAGCCAGGCGAATCCTGGCTGCCAGGGGCAAGTGATCGGAGGCCGCGCGGGCTTCGCGAGTGTGGATTCGCCACAGGCCTGCCAGGGCCTGGGGGGGATCGACGAAAATCCGGTCGAGCGCAAGGAGAGGGAAAAATGCGGGAAAAGTTGCGGGCGCTGAGGTCCGGCCGAAATGGCGGCGCAGCCAGCGAAGGGGGCGGCCGAAAAGAAACCATTCGTTGAGATCGCCCATCAGCAGCAGCGGAGCGGGAGGTTCTGTTTCAACCGCGGCCATCAGACGCTTGACCTGAAAACGGCGCTCGGCCGGTCGCAATCCAAGGTGAGTGGCAATTACCCGCAACCGTCCGCCCGACACCTGCAGATCGACATCCAGACCGCCTCGGGGCTCGCGGCCCGGATAGCTCAGATCGATGCTCCTCACCTCTCTGACCGGAAGCCTGGTCAACAGGGCGTTGCCATAATCCCCGTCGGCGCGTACCATCGTCGGTCCCGCGAGAGGGGTCAGTCCGGTCTCTTCGGCCAAAAATTGCAATTGGGGCGGGTTGAAGCGGTCAGCGTAACGGTTGTCCACCTCTTGCAATCCGGCGATGTCGGGTTGCAGGTCGCGAAGAACTCCAGCGATACGGGAGAGATCCTCGCGACCATCCATGCCCCGTCCTTGATGGATGTTATAGCAGATTACACGTAAGTCGGCCGAATCATCCATCGTCCTCGGCCTCTCTGATCGCCTTCAACCGGCGCAACCAGCGTCGCAGACCCCAAACCCCTCCGGAAAAGACGAGAATAAGGAGCACCAGAACCAGAAATTTTTCGATCCGGGGATCTTCAATGAGGGTGGCCACCCCCTCCTCGAACAGGGAGATCGCGAGAATCCCCGGCAGCATGCCGAACAAGGTGCCGAAAACGAAGTCGCGAAGGCGGATATGGCTGGCGCCGGCCACCAGGTTAACCATCGAAAAGGGGGCCACGGGCATGAGGTGGACAGCCGCTACCGTCACTATGCCACGTTGCGTCAGCCATCGGCTGATCCGGTTTAATCGTCCGCCGGCCAACTGACGGACCCGATCCCGCCCCAGCAGGCGGCCGATGCCGAAGGTCGACAGAGAGCTGATCAAGGCGCCGCACAGAGAATAGGCAAAACCGGTTACCGGGCCGAAGGCGAGAGCCGATGCCAGGATCAGTAAAGTGACGGGGAAAAGCACCAGCCCTCCCAGGACAAAAGTCCCCACCACGAAAAGCGGCGCACCCGGATTGCTGCGCAGGGCCGTTCCCCAGGCGACCAGGGCATCCACATTGATCAGCCCGGAGAGGGGCGTCCACTGCCAGAGGGCTGCCAAGGCCAGCGCGGCCATAAGCACCAGGCCGAAAACCAAGCCCCTGTCGCTTTTACCCTCTTCGGGGGCCAGCAGGTCCACCAGTTTATCGAGAGTCACCGGACGCTCCGGGTCGAGAAGCTGCGAATCGGGGAGCATCTCACCCAACCAGGGCTCCACCGCCACCTCAAGCACCTCGAGACTTCGCCCTTTGCCCCGCAGACCTTCGATAACCGATATCAGCGAACCGCCATCAGCCAAGGCCTTGGCCACTTCTGCCGGCTTTGCTCCCAGATGTTCGGCAAGCAGACGATTGCGAAAATCCGCGATCCGCTCGCGTTTGGCCGGGTCGTCCACCTCAACGCCCAGGTCGCACTCGGTGTCGAGTCCCATGGAGCGATTATTGAGATTGGAAGAGCCGACCCTGACCAGCCTGTCATCCACAACCAGCACTTTCGCATGGACCATAATGGTTTGAACGTTCTCCATTCCCACGACCGGGTAGTAAACCCGCAAGCGTCCAAATCGGTCGGCCTTGTGAAGATCTTTGAGCAGTCGGGCCCGCATGGCCCCCATGGTCGTCTCTTCCAACCATCCGGAGCATTCCCGGGGCAGCACCAGGATCACTTCCGGGCCGAGCTTTTCCCGCAGTCGGGAAGCCAGGGCCTCGCCGATCTCCCAGGCCGTCAAATACTGGTTTTCGATATAGATGGAATCCCGTGCCGAAGCGATGGCGTCGAGGTAAAACCTCTTCACCTCCATGATACCGGGGCTTCTCCGATATTCGGGAGAGGTTCGAAGAACCGCCACCGAAACCTGTTTAAGGTCGGGGACAACCGCGGCAGGCCAGAGGTCGTCCGGGTTCACCGGAGGGCTTTGGAGCGTCTCTCCGGTTGCCCGAGCCCAGCGCTGGCGCGCCAGATCTCCCAAAGCGCCGGCAGCATCGCCGTCGACCATCATTTGCACATCGTGAAAGGGAGGATAGGAAATGCCACCATCCTGGCGGCGGATATCCTGGGGATCATGATCCGGCGTATCCCACCGATTGCGCGCCAGGTCGAGCCCTCCGCAAAAAGCCAGTTGATCGTCGACCACTACCAGTTTCTGATGATGGGAGGCGCCCACCGGATGGTGGGCATCCATGCGGAAGTGAAGGCGGCCGTGGGTACGCCAGCCGAGCTTGAAGATGGGCAACGGTTCTCGATCGAGGGAATAGAGCATGGCGAAATCCCAGTCGAGAACATAGATATGCAGGTCCTTGCCGCGCCTCGTCAGCGCATCGAGAAAGGGTCCCAGCTCCGGCGGGAGATCGTCTAGTTTTCCGTCGCGCACCAAGCGAACACGGCTGTCGATATCCCAACCGACAATGTAAACCGCATGACGAGCCCGGACCAGCGCAGCCGCAAAAGCGCTAAAATAAGCGGCTCCGTCGATAAGAAAGGCGGCGCGCCCGCAATTCTCGCGCCGCCAACAGTTTTTTCCCGGTCGTATCAGCGTCTGATTCATCCCACCTTCTCCGAGCTTGGTTTAACCAACGGCGCCCGAGAAACCGTCCGGCATTTACGCATTATACCAGGGCCAGTTGCCGGATGGACGGGAGCAGCCGATTTGCTGCCTTGCGCAGAGAAAGGTGAGATTTAAAAGGTCAGCTTCCGGCCCACATATTCGGAATAATCGTTGAGGGCAGGCTCATACTCTGCCCCGAGAAGGGGGGAGGAAATCATGAAATCGGCGGTCGAGCGGTTACAGGCGGCGGGAACATTGTACAGAACAGAGATTCGCAGCAGTGCCTTCACATCCACATCGTGAGGCTGCGGTTGCATGGGATCCCATAGAAAAATGATTAAATCGATCTTTCCTTCGGCGATCATTGCTCCCAGCTGCTGATCGCCTCCGAGAGGACCCGATTTGAGTTTGATGATTTTGAAATCTTCGGCGTCTTGGCCGTTCAGTCTCTCTTTCAAGGCTTTTTCGACCATACTGCCGGTCGTGCCGGTAGAGACCAGTTGATGCTGGACCAATATCTCGTAATTCCATTCGACCCATTCGATTAGATCCCTTTTTCGATTATCATGCGCCACCAGCGCGATACGTTTTGTTTTCTGCATACCTCTTTCTCTTTCTAACTGAATAGAATTACTTCCTTTGCGATTATTTCCCGGAAAAATCCACGCCCGCTCCGCGGATGAGTTCAATCCCCAGGGGAAGAATCGGGCGGCGCCATTTGGCTGCGGGCACTGTTGTAATTGCAGTTAAAAAGGACCCGTCCTTTCTCCATTCCCGGCTCCGAGAAGCTCAGTTGCTACGGGTCGACTCGAGGGAATCACGGTGGGGATAGTACCGGCGCTGCAGTCGAAAGGCGACGTTGACCAGCCCGATCAGCGCCGGGACCTCGACCAGAGGGCCAATCACCGCGGTAAACGCCACACCCGAGTTGATCCCGAAAACCGCTACGGCCACGGCGATGGCCAGTTCGAAGTTGTTGCCGGCCGCGGTGAAGGCGATGGTAGCCGTCCGGCTGTAGTCGGCTCCCGCCTTCACTCCCATGTAAAAGCTTACCAGAAACATGACCACGAAGTAGATCACCAGCGGAATTGCGATCCGCACCACGTCGAGGGGGATGGTAACGATCAGGTCCCCCTTGAGACTGAACATTACCACGATCGTGAAAAGAAGGGCAATGAGGGTCAACGGGCTGATCTTCGGGATGAAGACCTGCTCGTACCAGGTGCGGCCCTTCGCCCGGATCAGGGTGAAACGCGTGAACATCCCGGCAACGAACGGAATGCCGAGGTAGATGCCGACACTCTCGGCAATCTGCCCGATGGAGACATGGACAACAGCCCCTTTCAGACCGAACAGGGGCGGCAGAACCGTCACGAAGAACCAGGCGTAAACGGAATAGAAGAGAACTTGAAAAACCGAGTTGAAGGCGACCAGCCCGGCGCAGTAGTCGGTGTTCCCTTCGGCCAGCTCGTTCCAGACGATGACCATGGCGATACAGCGCGCCAGGCCGATCATGATCAGACCGACCATGTATTGCGGAGTGTTGTGGAGAAAAATGATGGCCAGGGCAAACATCAGAACCGGGCCGATCACCCAGTTCTGCAGCAGCGAGAGGCCGAGAATCCGCTTGTTGGCGAAAACCTCGCCAAGCTCCTCGTACCGTACTTTGGCCAGCGGCGGATACATCATCAGAATCAGGCCGATGGCGATCGGTACGTTGGTCGTGCCGACGGAGAAGGCGTTCACCACATCCTTGATTCCTGGATAGAGCCAGCCGGCGCCGACCCCAAGGGCCATGGCGAGAAAAATCCAGAGAGTCAGGTAGCGATCGAAGAAGGAGAGCTTTTTGGTGAGACCGGAAGACATGGTTGGATTCCTTTGCAGAAACGGGTCTTGTGTCCGCCGACTTATTATCCTCGGCAGGGACTTTCTATTCCCGACAGGAGATAAATCGGGCAACCACAAGGGGTGCCCCTACGCGGACAATTCCTTTTCGAAAAACTGTTGCAGGGTCCGGCGTATCTCGTCGCGCACCCGGCGGTAGACGGCCAGTACCTCTTCCTCGCTGCCGGTCGCCCGGGGCGGATCGTCGAAGCCGAAGTGGAGGCGCTTGACGCCGCCGAAAAAAAGGGGACACCTCTCGTTGGCATTGCCACAGAGGGTGATGACGTAATCGAAGGGCTGCCCCTCGTACCGATTGAGGAGATCGGAGCTGTGACCGGAGATGTTGATACCGAGTTCCGCCATCACCTGCACCGCCCTGGGGTTCACGCCGTGCGGTTCGGTACCGGCGGAAAAGGCGGCGATCCGTCCGGCGAAGTCGTGGTTGATCAGGCCTTCAGCCATCTGGCTGCGACAGGAGTTGCCTGTGCAGATAAAAAGGACACGTTTTTTCATGATTCACATCTTCCTATAGGCGCAAATGCGCGTAGCCCCATCTGCGAATCCGCATAGGCGGCTTTATTAGGGCAAAAAAAATCACTCGCAGGTTGAAGGGTCCTTATGCGTCAAATAGTTTTGCAACAGTGCACGATCCTGCCGGGCCCGGGCCGATTCCGCTAGCCGCTCCGGGAGCCATTCGGCGAAATCGGGCAGCTCCGAAGACGGTTTGGCCAGTCGATAGTACATCCAGATCCCCTGTCGTCGGTCCTCGACCAGGCCGGTGTTGCGCAAGTAGGCCAGATGGCGGGAAACCGTTGACTGGGGAAGATCCAGAACAGCCATCAGATCGCAGACGCAAAGCTCCCCCGTGGTCAACAGGGAAAGGATACGCAGACGGGTCTCATCGGAAAGGGCCTTGAAATATTGGGCAATCGCTTTCATGTGCGTAACGTATCCGCATAGGCGGATATTGTCAAGCGAAAAGTCAGGAAAGTCGATATCGGTGGGCGAAACCTGGCCTGGCAACCTTGCCTAAGGGGCCGGGTTGCAAATGGAAGGATGTCTGTAACGCCGTAGGACGGACTTTTTGCGGCGCCATCATTTATGGGCGAAATCGTTGCGAAGGGAGCCGCAATAGCGAGGCTGGCTGCTGCGGAGCACTTTGGAGAGAAAAAGCGGGCAGAGGTCGTGGTCTTCGACGGTGCAGTACTGACGTGCGCGGTCCGGGCTGACGGCCAGGCCGGAGAAAGCGGCGCGACAAACGCATGCCTTTTCGAGGAAGGGGCAGGTCTCTTCTGATTCGGTGGCGGAATTCAATCGGTCGAGGGCATAGGGCATACGATCGTCTCCTTTTTTGATATTTGGGAGAGTATGCAGCCCCAAGGTTAGCTCTGTGTTCAGCCCTCGTCAGGATTCCATCAATTTACCGACTTTGAAAACCGACCGTGCCGGGGCCGCATCAGGACTCAACCGGCAGCGCCGCCCGACGCCAGCCGGCCATATGCCCTTCGAGCAGAGAAATGTTTCGATAGCCCCGCAGGTTGAGCAACGATCTGGCCATCTGGGCGCGCGGGCCGTGTTCGCAGGTCACGACGAGAGGAACATTCTTATCCTTGGGCAGGGGAGCCAGACGCAGCAGAATCTTCCAGGACGGAGAATGGGCGGCGCCGGGGATATGTCCGCTGCGGAACTCGAAACCGCTGCGCACATCGAGAATGACGGGAGGCGTTTTGGATTTGATCTTCTTGGCGAGGTCTCTGGGTTGCATAGGGTCTCCGAAGCCGGGAATGCGATGAGAAAGGGTTCAGGTATCAGGTATCAGGTATCAGGTATCAGGTATCAGGTATCAGGTATCAGGTATCAGGTATCAGGTATCAGGTATCAGGTATCAGGTCCGCCATATATACAGCTTTTGACATGTTAACACAAACCGTTACGGGAAATACAGAAATTGCACCCTTCCTCGAAGAGGCCGCCTATCATCCGGAAGGCCGCGTGGCGAGTTCCAGGTGATGGAGAATCCTCATCGCCTCGGCGGCATTCCGACCGCACATACCGGGACTCGGTTGCAGCCGAACGCACACCGCAGGCCGCTCCGGCCGCCCGAAGATCCGGCAGCGGTTGGCGCCGTCCAGTTGGATACAGCGCTCGCCTGCCGGTTTCCCGCCCAACTGCCCGGGAATTGGCGAGGAGATCGATGGCGCGATACAGCACGCAGCACAGACACTGCGGCATTCCATAACCGGCACCTCCACAGAGATAGCGACATAGGAACAGCAGGCCTCAAGTATGCCATCAGAGCGCCAGGCAGTCAAAAATTGCCACTTTGAGGCGGCTCCCCCCTCCCCTTTTCTGCTAAAATTTCACTATGTGCGGACGATTTTCAAATGACCTCTCCCCCTCGGAGATGACGGAATATTTCGACCTGGCCGATGAAATTCCCCTGGAGGCCCGGTACAACATCGCCCCCTCGCAAGAGGTCGCGGTGATCCGGCAGCAGGAAGGCAGGCGCACCCTCTCCTTTCTGCGCTGGGGGCTGGTGCCGCATTGGGCGAAGGACGTGAAGATCGGCTACAAGATGATCAACGCCCGGGCCGAGAGCCTGGCCTCGAAGCCGTCGTTCCGGGCGGCGTTTCGCACCAGGCGGTGCATCATACCAGCCAGGGGGTTTTACGAGTGGAAGAAGGCAGGCAAGACCAAGCAGCCCTTTTACATCTGCCGAAAGGAAGGCGCGCCCATGGCGCTGGCGGGATTGTGGGAGCGGTGGGAGAATCCGGAAAAGCCCGGCGAGGTGGTGGAGTCGTGCACGATCATCACCACCGGGGCGAATGCGCTGCTCGGGCAGCTCCACAATCGAATGCCTGTGATTTTGGAGCGGGGTGATTTTGGGCTCTGGCTCGATCCCGATCGGCAGAGCCCGAAGGATCTGCTTCCGCTTCTTCGGCCTGCGGGGGATGGGATTCTGGAGCTGCGGCCGGTTTCGGGATATGTGAATAAGCCTGGGAATGAGGGGGAGGAATGTGTCAGGGGGACCTCGCAGGATTTGTAAAAAGGGGCAGGCTCTTTTCCTCGTCTACTTATCCAAAAGTAGGCTGTCCCCTTTCCTTCTCCCGGGTCCGGTATCCCCCCTGGTGCCAGAGCTTACAGGCCGATTTTTAGCCTCAAAAATCGAGCCATAGGGTGATTTTTCAAAGAAAAATTCGATACTTTCTACTTTATTGTCAGCAACTTGGGCTGGTTCGATCCCGCAAACTGGAATAACGGCTCAGTTCTTCAGGGATCTGCGGCCGGCCGCGTTCGTTTAGGGCTGTCCCGATGATCTTGGCGTTCATGATCAGTTTGTTGTCGCTGGCGCGATAGATGTCCTGGTAGAAGGCGAATTTTAGCTGCGACTCGCGCATCAGGTTCAGGCCGACAACAAAGGCGTCGCCGGAAGCGAGGGGAAACTTGTAGTCCAGTTCCGCACGCACCACCACGAGGTTGACCCCCTTTTTCGCCAGATCAGCGAAGTCGATGCCGATCTTTTTGAGAAAGAGGTGACGGGAGTGCTCCAAGTAGTTTTGGTAGACACCGTTGTTAACGATGCCCTGGATGTCGCACTCGTAGTCGCGGACTTCCATCTCCACTGAAAAGGTGTAGCCTTCCATTCGAATGCATCTCTCCTTTATTCCGGGGACATAATACTCATTTATTCTTACGCCGCCGGCCCGGCTTTCGGGGCTTCAGAGTGCGTCCTGTAGCCGATTCAATTTTTTCAACGAACGCCTCATCCCCAGCCGGTCTGCCTGTTCGCACCGCTTGAAGCACTGTCGATTCAGCATCTTTTTCTTCCTCGAGTAGAAAAGAGAACCAGTTATCGACCATTGCCGGCAGGGTCCGCTCTCGAATCAGGGGATCGCATTCGGCAAGGCCGCAGTTGTAGCGGGCGCTGGACCAGGGATAGTCGGTTGCATATTTCGCCAGTCCCGCCTTGACTGGATTGCGCTCCACGTAACGGCCTGCTGCCAGCAGATGGCACTGATCGAGGACACAGGACCCGAAGCGCCCCTGAAATAGATAGCCGCGAACGCCTTCGGAGAAATTTTTCCGCCGCGTATACCGGCGATGCGCTTCGCCAATGGCTCTAGCCAGAGCGTCCTCCGCCCTGGGAATGGCGATAAGATGAAGGTGATTGGTCATCAGGCACCAGGCGAGGAAGGTAACGCCAAAACGGTGCGACTCTTCCTTCATGAAATCGAGATAGGCCAGACGGTCATCGTCATCGGCGAAGATGTCCACGGAGCGTACGCCTCGCTGAGTGACGTGGTGGGGGTAGCCTGGTACGACGAGTCGGGCAAAACGAGCCATGATGGCACCATAAAGTGCTGAGGTGGGTGAGTCAACAAGTAATAGGTATTATGTTCCCGGATTAATACCCGTTGACAGACCGCCGCAATTAATGGATCATATTACAAATTTCATGTCTTTTTCCGGCTCTTCTGCTACAGCCCTTACTCTTCAGGACGGGAAAGATGACGGCACAGCAACACCCGATATTCGAAGACATCAAAAATCGCCTCAAGGTTTTGAACCCCGCCAGGATCATCCTGTTCGGATCTTATGCCAGCGGGACGGCAAGAGCCGGCAGCGACATCGATCTTATCGTGGTTCTGGATAAAGAGGGATCTAACGTGAGCTTCAGGGAACGGATGGCCGACACCGTTGCTGTTCGGAGGCTTCTGGCCGACATCAACCGCGATATTGCGATGGACGTACTGGTCTACAACAAAAGTGAGTGGCAGGCCGTTCAAGATTCCGGCAGCTCCTTCAGCAAGGAAATCCTTGACAAAGGGGTCACGCTGCAATGACAGGGATTGTGCAGGAATGGCTTGCCAAGGCAGGAGAAGATCTGGCGACCGTCGAAAAGCTCCTCGATGACGATGGATTAACCAATATCGCTGCCTTTCATGCACAGCAGTGTATTGAAAAATGTTTCAAGGCACTCATTGAGAAAGCCGGCAAATCCGTTCCCAGGGTTCACGACTTGGTGCGCCTCTCGGCGTTAGCGGCTGAAATAGCAGAGTTTACAAGCTACGAAGCCGTTCTTATCGAATTGAGCACGATCTACCTCGACTCGCGGTATCCGGGCTCCACCGGTTTTCTCCCCTCCGGCAAACCCGCCCTTCAGGATGTCAAGCGATACCACCAGGCAGCGGATGAGATTTTCAGATTGGTAAGCACCCGGACCAGGATTTAAGCGGCCACTCCCCCGCTAAAAATCAGCCTTGATTCCTTTACCGGCCTTTACCGGAGCCCCCCGTGGACTCCGAGTCGTGAAGTACTTTCCGGCAGACCTCAGCCCCCTCCCCTCCCCTCCCCGGCTATCCTATCCTCCAATTTTCGAACAGCGATGCTCAGCGTGGACAGGTCCCGGCCAAGTGAATCTAAGAGGTCTTTTATTTTCATTAGAAAATAATTCTGTCCCCTTTTTTGTTGCACGAAGGAGTTCTACAATCCGCCGGCATTCTCGGGCATCACGACGTTTTCCCAACCGGCCCTGGAGCACCTGATATAAGGTATGGCGGCTGATCTCGTCTTTTTGCAAAACTCGGTGACCTTCGTTTTTTCATATATGCGATCAAGGGTTGCCTCCTTGTTGATATCGGGAAAGTTAAAAGACATTGTTTTTTTCCTTAAAACTGCTATTTGTGTGTCGTTGCGTGTTGTGTGTTGTTGCCTTTAAAAGTAATACGACTTCGTTTAATTGTCAAACGAAAAAATACGAATTGCCGTGAATAAATTCGATACGCTTGCTAGTCGAGTGAAATACTTAATTGATATCAATAACTTATCCGTTACAGCGGCGGCGAAAAAATGCGCCATTCCGCAGCCACGGCTAAACGATATCGTTTCGGGCAAAACACTCAGCCCCCACCAGAAAAACATTCAAAAAAATAGCTGAGGGCTTCGACGTTCCAGAGTGGTGGGTGGCAGCAGGCGATGGGCCTCCGCCTGGCAAGGTAAAAATGGAGGGGCCTCAGTTCCAGGTGACCACCATTCATCAGGCAGTTCGCTCAGGTCAGCAAGAATGGCTTGACGCTTATGAGCAATTGTCCCCCGGTCTAAAACTTATTTGCTGGCGGTGGTAAAAGCCCTTTCTGAGGGAGAAAAGCCTCCTGGGAATTTACAAAGATTGATTCCGCAAGACATTGCCGAGGCCTGGATCACCGCCACCGATGAAGGACGGCGCGGGGCCAGGCTCATTTTAACGTCGTCTGCCGAGCGATCGCGGGGAAAAGGGAATGGGGGCTCAGACTAAATGGTGCCGAACGGCGCATTGAAATGAGGCGGCTTGGTTGGTGGGTGGCTTAAGGAGGGGAGGAATTATGCATCCAGATCACAGACCATATTTTTATCTGGCAAGCAAAACACGAATCAACAAGTCCATCGAAACCATTTCAGGCATGTTTCAGGGTATCGCCATCGACCAGGAATTAACTGACGGCGAACTTTCATTTCTCAGATACTGGCTTGACGAGCACCGGCAGGCCGCCCACCGACACCCCTTCAACGAAATCGTCCCCGTAATAGAGCACGCCCTCGAAGACAACATCATCACCGAAGAAGAGCAGCAGGACATCCTGTGGCTATGTGACAAAATCGCGGGCAGAACCTCGCGGCTTGACGTAACTGCTTCGATTCAACGGCTCCACGGTATCCTCGGCGGCATTATTGCCGATGC
>CAWANI010000023.1:0-55331 GCA_963783365.1 uncultured delta proteobacterium
ACTTTGACTGATTACTTCCCGAAAAGGCCTTTGACGGCATTTTCAAGCATCTTTTTGGCCGGCTGCTGTTTCCCCTGCGAGGCTCCTTTTTGGGTCGGCTGCTGTTTAAACAATTTTTCCTCTATTTTTTTCTGGATTTCTTCCCCTGCACGCTTCTGCAGCTTCTTCTTCACTTGCGTCGTGTCGAGGGCCAAACGCGGAGAGGTCACGGTTCCCGCAACCTTGAGCGGTATTTGGCTCCACCCGTCCTTTTCGGTGAGGATCTGCGAGAGCCCCCCCTGAGGTGCCCATTTCTTCGCCAGAGCGGGAGCTAAAGCGGTGTTCAATGCCAAGTCGAGGGAGCCATCGAGCCCCACGGTACCGGTCGGATGCAGGCGCACCTCCGCACCGTTGAAGGCGGAGGAGACGTGCACCTTCCCTTTTACGATGCGAAAATCTCCCTGGGCGCGGTCGAAATGGAGGGTCCGCAGTTGCTGCAAGTTGAGAAAGTCGGCCAGTCCCCGGACCAGACCGGCCCCGGTCAGCTTCACGTTGGTCAGAAGGAAATTCCCTTTACCGGAAAGATTTTTCCGCAGGACGTCGAATTGGGTGCCCTGTCCGGAATAATCAAGGTCCAGGTTGAGGGTGCCGAAGACCGTTCCGGCGGCCTTGGGGAAAAACCCGCTGACGACGGGATCGGCCTGAACGCCTTTCACCTCCGAGTGCCCGCTGTAAACAAAGCCTTTTTTGGCAAGATCCACCCGGGCCGTCTTCGAGAATGTTCCGCCGGCCACCTTGCCCGTCATTCGGTCAACCGTGAGGATATTTTTTTCCAGGTGATAGGTCAGATCGAAATCCTTTATGGGCAACCCTTTGTAAAGGATTTTTTTCACCAGAACCGCCCCGGTCATCTGAACGGGAAGGTCCAATGGCCCCAACTCCTTTGCGGGTTCTTTGGCGGAACCTTTCTTTTGGGAAGCGGCCCCGGCGGCAGTGCCTTTCAGGAGCGGATCCAAGGCAAAGGAATCGGCGCTCAGGCGACTCGATACAACGACGGGGCGGGACATGAAGTGGCTGACCTGCAGATCGATGTCCGCCGTATTGTCGCCCAGTTTCAAAGTCAGATCTTTCGATTTCAGGGAATCGGCCTGCAGATCCAGCTCTCCGGTCACCGCCGGTCGGAGACCGCCGGCATTGGCCGAAACGCCCGTCAGAGTCACGTCACCCTTTTGCAGCAATTTTCCGGGAGTCTTGAGGGACCCGGCCAGGTGGAGGTTGGCGTCGACGATGCCCGCCGGGTCCATATTCGCCACGCCTTTGACCAAACCTGGCGGGACGGCTTTCACCACCGAGCGCAGATCCCATTTGGAGCATGCCAGGGAGAGATCCACCTGGGGATCGGTCATATACTGGGTAACCGTGCCGGTCAGGGTGAGCGGAATACCGTTGAACTTCGCTTCGGCCTTCTTGATATCCAATTGAGAGGTGGCACGATTCGCCGTGATGTCATAATCGAGCGAGAGAGCAGCGTCCCGAATTGGCGCGCCCTTAAAAGCGTTCAGGATCAGGTTGACATCCTTCAGCCCGATTTTCCCCTGCGAGGCGAGAGAGTCCGGACCGCCGTCCACTTCGACGTCGAGGTCGATCTTGAGCCCCCTCAGTTGTCCCGGCACCTTTTTTTGAAAATAGGGGGCGAAGGCCATGGCATCGAGATCGTTGACAGTGACCGCGAGTTTCCCCTTTCTGGTCTTGGCATTGAGCTCTCCCTTCAGTTTCAATATCGATCCGTTTATGTGGGTTGTGACCTGGAACGGGAAGGATCGATCGAGGGAAATATCCGTGGCCTGAGCTGTCAAATCCGACAGGGTATAGCGAAAAGGGGCCCGCTGACTGATTGAATGATCCAGAAAAAGAATCTGCCCATGGGAAACCGAAACGTCGGAAACCAGCAGGTCGACAGGATGGCTGCTCGTCGCGACCGGTGAGGGTTTCGAAGACTTCTCTCCCGAGGTGGCCAGATCGCTGAAATTGAAAAGCCCGTTATTAAAGCGCTCTACGCGGATTTTGGGGCCTTCCAGCCGGATTTCGTCAATTACGACCTTTCCCAGCAACAGGGGCCAGAACTGGTACCGGAGAACAACCTTGTTCGCGGCAATAAATGCGGCAGGCCCTTGCTTTTCCTTGACCACCAGATCTGTGAGGGTAATCCCCGAGAAGAGACTGATATCCACATCCCCCAGGCTCACCTGGCGGTGAAGTGCCTCCTCTGCCTTCGGCAGAACCGTTTGCTTGATCCGCTCCGGAGTCACCAGAACCTTGGCAAGAATCGCCAGAACAACGATCAATACAACTAAAACAGCAGCGATGATGCCGAAAATCTTGAAAAATTTTTTCACACTCTCGCTCCGGAAATGAATGGATTCAGTGTCTGCGGCAGCCTCTTCCCTGGCATGCAAGTACGCTCGAATACCGTATAGAGTGTCCCGAATAAACTTTTTTCGTTTTTGGCGCCTTTTTGACTTTGGTCAAGGTGGTTTGTTGGTGGCGGAATTATTGTAGGGCCCGCATTCAGGATATTGCCTAATTATACCCGCTGAGCGAGAAAAATCGAATACTTTCGTCCAGGATTTTTTTGCGAAGCACGTAGATCCATGGAATGGAGTTTAATTCTCACCAACAACCAGAGGAAGGAGTGTGTCCATGTTTTGTTATCAGTGCGAACAGGCTGCCCAGGGAACCGGGTGCACCAAAATCGGAGTTTGCGGCAAACAGCCGGAGGTCGCCGCGTTACAGGACCTGCTGGTCTACGCCCTGAAGGGGATCGCCTATTGGGCCGACAAAGCCCGTGCTCAAGGGCGCAAGGACGCTGAAATCGATCGGTTCATGATCGAGGGGCTGTTCTCCACCGTCACCAATGTCGACTTCGATGCCGAGGCGATCGCCACGATTCTTCGCCGGGCCGCAGCGGTTAAAACCAAAGCCCAGGCACTCGCTGGGCCGGTGTCCGGGGAGGTTCCTGCCGCCGCCCAGTGGCAACCCGCGGCTGATACCGCCGGACTGGTCCAACAGGGGGAGGCCCACGGCGTCAAGAGTGAAATCGTCGACCCGGATGTCAAATCGGTCCAGGAGATTCTGATTTACGGCATCAAAGGCTACGCGGCCTACGCCGATCATGCCCTCACCCTAGACGCCGAGAGTGACGAGATCTATGCCTTTACCCACCGGGCCCTGGCCGCCACGCTCAACCCGACTCTGGGTCTGATGGATTTCGTCGGACTTGCCATGGAGTGCGGCCGCATCAATCTGGTCACCATGGAACTGCTCAACAAAGCGCATACCGACCACTACGGTCATCCCGTGCCGACCCCGGTCGATCTGGGAACCAAAGCGGGCAAAGCGATTCTTGTCTCGGGGCACGACCTGCGGATGCTCGAAGAGCTGCTCAAACAGACAGAAGGCACGGGAATCAACGTGTACACCCACGGCGAGATGCTTCCCGCCCACGGCTATCCGGGGCTGAAAAAATACAGCCACCTGGCCGGCAATTTCGGCGGCGCCTGGCAGGACCAGGCCAGGGAGTTCGCCAACTTCCCGGGCGCCATCATTTTTAATACCAACTGCATTCAGCGTCCGGCCGAGTCCTACAAGGACCGCCTCTTCACGTGGGGGCTGGTCCAGTGGCCGGACGTCACCCACATCGATGGTTGGGATTTCTCCGCCGTCATCGACAAGGCGCAGTCTCAGCCCGGATTCGATGAGAAGCCCGGCCAGGAGATCCTCACCGGATTCGGCCACAACGCCGTCCTCGGGGTCGCCGACAAGGTCGTCGAGGGAGTGAAGGCCGGCGCCATCAAGCATTTTTTCCTCATCGGCGGCTGCGACGGCGCCAAATCGGGGCGCAACTACTACACCGAATTCGCCGAGCAGGCGCCCAAGGATACGGTCATCCTGACCCTCGCCTGCGGCAAGTACCGTTTCAACAAACTCGAGTTCGGGGATATCGGCGGCATCCCGCGCCTGCTCGATGTCGGTCAGTGCAACGACGCCTACAGCGCCATCCAGATCGCCCTGGCCCTGGCGAACGCCTTCGATTGCGGCGTGAACGACCTGCCGTTGTCCCTGATTCTCTCCTGGTACGAGCAGAAGGCGGTGGCGATTCTGCTCACCCTGCTCCACCTGGGAATCAAAAACATCAAGATCGGTCCGAGCCTGCCGGCTTTCATCACCCCCAACGTCCTC
The DNA here is from genome assembly GCA_963783365.1 of uncultured delta proteobacterium. Taxonomy (GTDB): domain Bacteria; phylum Desulfobacterota; class Desulfuromonadia; order Desulfuromonadales; family CAWANI01; genus CAWANI01. The sequence goes on from CAWANI010000023.1 coordinate 4,219, forward strand.
AACTTCCTGGTCGAGAATTTCAACATCGGCCCCATCGGAACCGCCGAGGAAGACCTCCAGCAGATTCTCGGATAATTAAGGCTACTTGCTTGAACTTTATGGAAAAAGGGCGCAGTTTTCGCTGCGCCCTTTTTCTGTCTTCACTTTCCCCCTTGAATCATTCCAACATAGTATATATATTTTCACATAGATGACACCAAATCGAGGGAGGAACCGATGCCCATCTTTGAATACCGATGTCAAGAATGCGGAACAACCTTTGAAAAAATCCAGCGCCTCGCTGCGGCAGAAGAAATCTGCCCTCGCTGCGGCGGCACGGCCCAGCGGGCCGTTTCAGCCCCCGTTCCGGGCTCTGCAGGGCCATCAGCCTCCTCAGCCCCACCGTCCTGCGGCGGCAGCGGCTTTACCTGAGGCTGAAACCGGCGGTGGCGTGCCCACCGAAACACCTTCCCCCTTCGGTTCCCGTCCGGTGATTCCAGACGGGAACCGAAGGGAGGTTGATCCTATGCCTTCCCCTTCAACCTCTTCCGGATACTCTCTACCACATGGTAGGCGTCGTTGATGGCGGTATAAATCAGATTCGGATGATGCTGTTCCTGGATCGAACCACCCCCGCTGCGCATGTAAGAGGGAGAGATCGCTCCGCCGACGAGGTAAACTCCCTTCCGGGTCGATTCGAACTCCTCGCTCAACAAAACCAGGCGATCCCCTTCTTTCGCCACCCGGCAGACCCCTTCGGTGCAGACAATGGTCTGCACACCGATCTTATCGTAGATAGGTAAAGGGCCCTGGGAGCCGATACAGGCGATCACGTTCTTCATCGGAAAGCTCAGAGAGTTGTAGATCTCGATGCCGTCCGGTTGCCGCACCTCGCTGGTGCGGATGATCAGCCGGTCGACCCCTTCCTCGTCCACCTCGCCGATGCGGGGGATGGCTCCCGGCAGCAGCCGGATATGCCCGCCCAGCAGCACCTCTTCCCCCAGGCGCTGGGCGGTTTCCTTGTTGACGTCGAAGGTTTCAGCCACATGTGCCCAGAAAACCGGGTGCGGGTCGTTGGCCTGGCGCTTGGCCTTGAGGATCGTGGTGATGATATCGGCGGCGCTGTTGCCGCCGCCGATGACCAGAGTCCGCAGGCCGACATATTTCTTGGGGTCCTCCAGGGTCTTCGCCACCATCTTGGCGTCGCCGTACACCGTCAGTTCCTTGGGGATGCTGCTGCCGAAAGCGAGGACCACCTTGCGCGCCTTGAGCGGCCCACAGGAGGTCTTCACCACCATGTGATCTCGAGAATCCTGGATGTCCTCGAACTGGGTATCGGTCTGCACGACCAGTTTCTCATGCTCGACGAAGTGCTCCACGTACTGGATGTACTTCTCCACCGTCACCGGTTTGTCGGGCGGCCGCAGCTCTTCGACCAGAAAAGGCTCCCCGCTGTCCTTCGGCTTGGAGGGATAGACCTTCTTCCCTTCGGGATAGGTGGTGGCGACGCCGTGGAAGACCTCTTTCCCCGACTCGATGACCAGGTAACTCAACCCCCTCTTCTGACAGAGGAAGGCCGTCGCTATTCCCGCCGGGCCCGCACCCACGATCAACACATCGTAAATTTTATCCATTCCCATTCTCCTGAAAAAGACGTTCCGCCACCCCCTAATTAGAGAATACCCGACCAGGGAAAAATCGCCAAGGATTAACGGTGGTCACTGTTCGCCAGGCCGCCTTTTCCACCTCCAGAGATAGAAAAAAGGAGCAACGCCTCTCGGGATGCTCCTTTTTTATCCTGATGCTCTGCCCTCAGAACCGTTTCCGACCCGGCGTCTTCTTCAAGACGCCACCGGAGGGATCTGCAGGATCTTAACTGCGCATCTTCTGAATCAACGCCAAATCCGCCAGAATCAAAGCGGCCATGGACTCGACGATCGGCACGGCGCGGGGCAGAACACAGGGGTCGTGCCGGCCCTCCGCCGCAAGCTCCACTTCCCTGCCGCTCAGGTCGGCGGTTCGCTGGGAACGCCCGATGGTGGCCGGGGGCTTGAAAGCGACGCGAAAGTACACCGGCTCGCCGTTGCTGATGCCGCCCTGGACGCCGCCGCTGAAATTGGTTCGGGTGCCGAGCCGGTCGTTTTTCCAGATGAAGGGGTCGTTGTGCTCTGAGCCCCGCATGCGGGTGCCGGCGAATCCGGAGCCGATATCGAAACCGCGGGTCGCCGGCAGGGACAGCATCCCGTGGGCCAGGCACGCTTCGAGCTTGTCGAACACGGGCTCCCCCAGCCCCACGGGGAGGTTCCGGCAGACGCAGGTGATAATTCCGCCGAGCGAATCCTCTTCATCTCGGGCCTGAAGGATCGCCTCTTCCATGCGGGAGGCGGCCGCGGGGTCGGGGCAGCGCACCGCCGTTTTGTCAACCTCTTCGCGCGTCACGCTCGCCATTTGCGGGAAGGCGGCTTCCAAAGAGCCGACGGCACTCACCCAGGCGACGATGTCAATACCGAAAGTCTCGCGCAGGTATTTTTCGGCAATGGCCCCCGCCGCTACCCGGCCGATGGTTTCCCGGGCGCTGGAGCGCCCGCCGCCGCTGGCGGCCCGGATGCCGTATTTCATCTGGTAGGTGAAGTCGGCGTGGGAGGGGCGCGGCACCTCGCTCATCGCCGCATAGTCGCCGGGGCGCTGATCGCGATTGGCGACCAGCAGGCCGATGGGGGTGCCGAGGGTGAGGCCTCCTTCGACGCCTGAGAGGATGCTGACCCGATCGGTTTCCTGGCGCGGCGTGGTCAATGTGCTCTGCCCCGGTCGACGGCGGTCGAGTTGCGGCTGGATATCCGCCTCCTCAAGCCGCAGCCTGGCGGGGCAGCCGTCGACCACAGCGCCGACGCCCTGACCGTGCGACTCGCCGAAGGTGGTGACGCGAAACAGGGTTCCCATGGTACTGGACATGCCTTTACACGTATCCTCTCAGCCGCGAATGAAGGCGTCCGCCGCCTGAATCAATGTCTCCAGCTCCCTGTCGCTGCGCCCCTCGGCGTAGACCCGCACCACCGGTTCGGTGCCGGACTTGCGAAACAGCACCCAGGTGCCGTCGTCGAACAGGAATTTCGCTCCGTCGATGGTGATCACTTTGGCCACCTTCTTGCCGGCCAGCTCCTTCGGCGGCGCAGCCAGTTTCCCCGGCAGGGCCTCTTCGAGCTCCGGAGTCAGCCGCAGGTTTTCGCGGCGGGTATGGAACTCGCCGACCCGTTGATAGAGCTCATCGAGCAGCTTGGTCAGGGGCTTGCCCTCGGCGGCGACCATTTCGGCCACCAGCAGGCAGGCAAGGATCCCGTCTTTGTCCGGAACGTGCCCGCGCACCGTCAGTCCCGCGCTCTCTTCTCCCCCGATGAGAATCCGGTCATCGCGGATGTATTCGCCGATGAACTTGAATCCGACCGGGGTTTCGAGCACCTCAAGGCCATGATGGGCGGCCACGGCATCGACGAAATGAGAGGTGGCGACCGACCGGGCAACGGCCCCCTTCTGCCCCTTGACCCGCACCAGATAGTCGAGCAACAGGGCCAGGATGTAGTTCGGTTCGATGAAAGACCCGTCGCCGTCGACGATGCCGTAGCGGTCGGCGTCGCCGTCGGTGGCCAGCCCCAGCCCGATGTCGGGATTGCCCTTGACCAGAGCGATGAAATCCCCGATATGGCTCTGCGACGGTTCGGGGGGAGCCCGCCGAAATAGGGATCGCGGTGGTCGTTGAGGGTGATGACCTTAACCCCGGCTTCCATCAGCAGCGTATCCAGGTAGCCCCGCCCCGTCCCGTACAGGGGGTCGACCCCGATAGTCATGCCGGAGCGGGCGATGATGGAAAAATCGATGATTTTCCGGATTGCCTCGAAATACCCGGGGCGCGGGTCGATCTCTTCGACCAGCCCGGCGCGAAAGGCGTTGTCGAGAGTCATTTCCTTGTAGCAGAGCTCCCCCAGCATGGCGTTGGCCCGCTCTTCGATGTCCCCCGTCGTCTCCGGCAGCGCCGGGCCGCCCCAGTCCGGCGAGAACTTGAGGCCATTGTACTCGGGAGGGTTGTGGCTGGCGGTAAAGTTGATGCCGCCGGCGGTCTTGCGCCGCAGGATCTCAAAAGCGATCACCGGGGTCGGCGTATCGCGATCGCAGACATACGATTTAATCCCGGCTCCCGCCAGCACCCGCGCCGTCTCGCGGGCAAAGCGCTCGCCCATGAACCGGCTGTCGTAACCGACGATCAGACCTTTGGACTCCTGCCCCCGGGAGCGCAGATGATCGGCAATGGCCTGGGTGACCACCTTGACGTTTTCAAAGGTGAAATCCTCGCAGAAAATTCCCCGCCAGCCGGACGTTCCGAAACTGATGCGACTCATGAAAAATGGGCCCTCCCTTGGTTCTGTTAAATTCTCGAAAAAAACTCGGGATCAGTTATATATGGGCCTGCAGCCCACCCGAAAACGATGAAAATCGAAGGGATCTTTAACGCGAAGGCGCGGAGACGCAGAGAAACTTCTTCCCCTGATTTCTTTGCCAATTCTTCGCGTCTTGAGAGAGCGAAGCGAACGGGCGTTAAAATAGATTTGTTTTTGTTCCCGATGTCTTACATTCAAATTTCGGGACAGGAAACCAGGATCACGCAAGCGTGATGCCCGCAACCCTTATCCCATCAGCATACACCCGCCTCGGTAGCCGAAGTACACCCCGAAGCAGAGGATGAACAGCGCGCAGACTCCGACCAGCATCCGATAGGCCCGATCGCTGAGAAAGCGGCGGCCGTAGCTCACCGCGCCGGCGATAAAAGCATACCACACCAGGTCGGAAAGAATATGGAAGAGGTAAAAGGTCACCACCCCTGCGACTCCGGCCTCGTGGGCAACGACCATATAGCCGAACCCCACCGTCGCCCACCAGAGGATGAAATAAGGGTTGGAGAGGCTGACGAGGGCTCCCGCGGTCATCGGATGCATTCCCGCCTGCTCCTCCCCGCTCAGATCGAGACTCAGAGTCGGCAAGCTTCTGAACATGCCGTAGGCCATCCATAGCAGCATGGCCCCGCCCACCAGGGCGATCGCGGAAAATACCAGGGGGATTTTAATGACCTCCCCCAGGCCGAAAAACAGCAGAGCCACCAGCGCCCCTTCCAGAACGGCATGGCCGGCGACCAGCAGGGGTCCGGCCAGAGGGCCACGTCGGGCCGCCTCGGAAATGGTCACGGTGAGCAGCGGCCCGGGCATCATCGCCCCGGAAAGACCAAGAATAAACGAGGTGCCGGCAATGGTCAGCAGAGTCATGGCTCGTCTTTCTCTTCCCACAGCCGCGGCGCACGGTATCCTTCGACGCCGGCCACGTAGGGGCAGTCGGCCGGCAGGATCCCCCGGGCCAGATTTTCCGGCGTCAGCGGGCCGCAGCCGGGTCGGGCCGTGTGGCGGTTTTCGTAAACGGTACACAGCCGCGTTGCAAGATCCAGCTTCTCGCAGGGGGTCTCGGTATAAAAAACCTCCCCCTCATATTCGACCTTTTCGTAACAGCAGCGCCCGCAGCGCCGGCACCTGTCTTCCCATTCCCGGTTCAAGTAAAAATCTCCGATTCCTTCCCTGGTCCCTGGTCCCTGGTCCCTGGTCCCTGGTTCCTGGTCCTCTGGTCCCTGGTCACTCGTCATTTATCGGGGAATAAAATTTTCCCGGTCGCCGATCCGATAGAGTAGCGTCGCCAGCAGCTTGACGGTGTGTTCCAGATCCCCGAGAGAGAGCACTTCAACGGGGGTATGCATATAGCGCAGGGGCACCCGCACCAGCCCTGTCGCTACCCCGGAGCGACTGAGCTGCATGACGTTGGCATCGGTGCCGGTCGCCCTGGGCTCCCCTTTTATCTGATGGGGAATTCCCTCCTCCCGAGCGACGCGCACCATAAGTTCGTACAGAGCCGGGTTGATATTAGCTCCCCGGCTCAGAATCGGCCCGCGTCCGACCTTGAACTCGCCGATCTCCTTTTTATCCATCTCGGGGAAATCGGTGGCAAACCCGACCTCGACGACGATTCCCACGTCAGGATCGACCCCGTAGGTGCTGGTGGCGCCGCCACGCAGTCCCACCTCCTCCTGGACGGTGGAGACGCCGTACAGATCCACCGGCACCGGTCCCCGGCGCCGCACCTCTTTCAGAACCTCGGCCACGACAAACGCGCCAACCTTGTCGTCAAAAGCCCGGGAAGTTACCCGGTCCTGCTGCAGCCGTTCCAGGCCGACGTCGAAGGTGATCGGGTCGCCGATCGTCACCAGCGCTTCGGCCGCCTGCCGGTCGGCGCAGCCGAGGTCGATGAACTGATTTTTAAACTTGACCACCGTCTCCCGGTCTTTGGCCTCGATGAGATGAATGGGCTTTTTCCCCACCACTCCGAGGATCGAGCCGCCGGCGGTATGCACCAGGACCCTCTGTCCGGGAACCAGGTGTGGATCGACACCGCCGATCGGGTCGAAGAACAGAAACCCGTTATCGTCGATGTATTTGACCATGAACCCGATTTCGTCGCAATGGCCGGCGATCATGACCCGGGGCGCCCCCGTGGGTCCTGCGATCCGGGCGATGAGGTTGCCCATGACGTCGGTGTGCAGTTCGTCGGCCACATCCTCCAGGGTGCGCCTGAGCACCCGCTGTACCGGCTGCTCAAAGCCCGACGGACTGGGGGTTTCCACCAGCTCTCTCAGAAAGGCAAAATCGCTCTCTTCCATGGTAAATCTCCGGGGATTCCAGCACCAGGTGCAAGGTGCAAGGTGCAAGGTGCGACGTTTGAGGCGGAGGGGCTTTTCCTTTGGCCTCGAGCCTAGTGTCCCGATTGGTTAATTCCATTCATTAATTCTGGTCCTTTTGCCCGCTGGCTGCGTTCCGTCTCCTCGGCTTAGCGCAGGCTAGGCCTGCGTCGACGCGCCTTGCCAGCGAACAAAAGACCTCAGAATTCTCTAAAAGGACTAACCAAACAGGACACTAGGGCCTCGAGCCTGATTTCCCCCCCGCCTTTTCCACCAACGCCTCCGAATTACGACGGGCCTGCTCGAAGTCCGCTTCGCAGAGACCGGCCCCGAGGGCGATTTTTCGAGCCATCTCCAGCGTGACGAGATCCCCGGGAGCGTGGCTGTCGGTATTGACCACCAGTCCGGCCCCGTGGGCCAAGGCCAGTCGGGCGACGTGGCCGTTGGTGAGAGAGTGGCCCTTGCGGGTGGTGATTTCGAGGCAGATCCCCCGCTTCGCCGCAAGCTTGGCCTCTTCTTCCGTCAACAGGCCGGGATGGGAGAGAATATCGATGTCGGCTGCAAGGGCCGCCCGGTTGGTTCCGGCGGCAACCGGTTCGGCAATCGTCTCGCCATGGCAAACGACCACCCGCGCTCCAAGCCGTCGCGCCTCGCTGGCCCCGGCGGCAATGGTAGCGGGCGGCAGATGGGTCAGCTCGACGCCGGGCAAAACGGTGAGGCCCCAGGCCTCCCCGAGATCGTCGGCGACCCGAACGAGCCGCGGAATGATCCAGTCCATATTGGAGAGATCGCAATGGTCGGTGATCGCCATGGCCCGGTAGCCGATTACGGCGGCCCGGCGGGTCAATTCGGCGGGGACCAGCTCCCCGTCGCTGAACAGCGTGTGCGTATGAAGATCGATCATGCGTCCTCCCCGGCCGGCCTTCGGCCTGGCAAACGTTCGGCAAAAAAAGCCAGCAGTTTTCTCAATCCCTCGCGGTCGCCCCGCGGCAGGGAAAAGGTCCCTTCACCGGGAGCGTCCAGAGAAACCGCGGCCAGCGGTATGTTCACCGTGTGGGTAAAAAAATCTTGTGCATCTTTCAGCGTCTCCTTCGTCCCCAAGGATACCACCCCGAAGACCCGGCGGCAGAACGCTCCCCACAAGGGGGAAGCCTCGGACGCGGCCGGCAGAGAAAAAAGGCGCAGGTGAAAGGTATCGGAGACGATCAGGCGCCCGATGTCGCCAAGCATCGGGCCCGGTCCCTGCGCTGCGAGACTTTTCTCCGGCGCGAATTCGTCGATGCCGTACAGCGCCTCCAGAAAGCGCCGGATGTCCCCTTCTCCCGTGGCCAGCAGAACCAGTTTGGCCGAGGCCTCCTGCAGCAGGATATCTCCTTCTCCCAGAACGTCCTTAACGGCGATAATCTCTTCAGAGAGAAGCAAGGGCGATCGTTTCCGCCTGGCAGCGACCTGCCCCGACCGCTCTTCCACCAGCCCTTTGTCGATCAGAAGCTGGAGGATTTGCAGAATTTCCAGGTCGGGCCGCGAGCAGTGATCCAGCAGGTCGCGGACCCGGGGATAATTTTCGAGCAGCACCAGGACTTCCTGTGTCGCGGGGCGCATCCCCTGAGGTAAGCGATCCTTGGGAACTTTAAGCGCCAGCAGCGATTCGGAGGCGGCAAAACGCTCGGCCTGAGCAGCCAGTTCGTCCTTTTGACGGGCAGCTTCCATGATCAGCTGATCGAGGGGATAGACGATTTTGGCCTCTTGCATCCTCGTACCCGGTGAAAAGCGGAACTTTCCCACCTCCCACTGCAACAGACGGAAGAAGGCCTTCTCCCCCGCAACAGGCCCGATTTCGGCATCGACAACCCGTCCGCCGGCCAGGGAAATGGAACCGCGCTCCCCCTCCCGGGTCAGGAAGAGGGTCCCGTCCTTGCGGTTCAAGCCGAAGACCTGCAGCAGGTCGGCCAGGGGGATCTGCGTGAGACTCCCCTCAAGACTTTTTTCCGGCCGATCGGCCTTCTCGACCCCTTCGTCTCTCCTGAAAGCCCCCTGAATTTCCGCCAGTAATTGTTCGACATTGAAGGGGCAGGGGATAAAACGGTCACGAAGCCGCTGGAAACCCTCCACTTCGGTGCCTTCTTCGCCGACAAAGAAAAAGGTCGTTTTGCCGGTGTGCGGATTGTTCCGCAGAATCTGCGCCAGCTTGGGCGCCGGCAAAAAAGGGATCTCGGTATCGATCACTACCAGCTGCGGACGCAAAGCCAGGGCCAGTTCCAACGCCTTGGCGCCGTCGGCGCAGCTGCTGACTTCGAACCCCTGCTGTTCGAGCAGAGCGCTCATCGGCGGGAACTCCGGCAGGGCGCCGGCCAAAAGAATTGTGACAGCGGATGAGGTCATCGTTTAAAAGGGATCCCGCAGGCGGTAGTGCTGCTGCAGTTTATCGATCATGTTTTCTACAAAAAAGAAGTCTGAGGTGTGAAATCCGATCAACGCGTTCCCCTGTTTCCGGGCCAGAAGAGCATAGGCGTAGTCCTGGTTGAGATAAAGGAGAAAGGTGGTGTGCCGAAACCTCTCCTCCTCGAGAAAGATGGGAACGATGTGCTGGTAATTCCAGTGAACCCGACGGTTGCCTCCCAGAAGAAACAGGGAGGTCGCCGATTGTTCCACCTCCTCAGGAAATCCGAAGGCCTGCAGGGCCTTGTCGAAATCACCACAGCCGCAGTAAATGATCCCCCGGACCCGGTGCGATTCGACGACTTCACGGCAAAAAGCCCGCATCGTTTCAGCGAGACGTCCAAAGGGCAGGCGGATAAAGCGATCGGAAAGGGTTCCGTGCCGGAGGGCTGACGCCGGCTCCGAGGCGGCCCCGCCCTCTTCGCCGAAAACCTCCGCCGCCTCGGCCAGAAGCCCCTCGGTCGCCGACCAGAAAGAGACCGTCTCCAGATTGCGCCGCAAAAACAAACTTTTCGGCAGCCCCTCCAACCGCCGGTCGGCGGCAGCCGCAAGGGCTTCGAAGCTCGCTCCGTCATTGGGGAAGGCGCCGGCCCGAAGATGGATTCGAAGTCCGGCGCTCGTTTTCGTACCGGACAAGGGCAACTGCCCGCCCACTGCCTTGCGGATGCGCTTCTGCGCGACCAGAGCCCCCCAGTAATCGGTCTCCGGCAGCAGAATGAAGAATTCGTCCGGCGCGGCCATGGCCAGGATATCCGCATCTCGAAGAACCGTATTGACGACCGCAACCAGCCGCTGCAGGCCGGCCTCCATTTCCCGGTCGAGAAAGCGCGGCTTCAGGTCGCGGTAATTTTCAATCCGCAGTTTCACGATCGCCAGATGGCGCCCGTAACGACGCGACTTGTACAACTCCCGATCAACATGGTCATGAAAATACGCCATGTTGTAGGCCTCGGTAAGAGGAACGCGCAAGCTGTCCTGCTCCAGACTGCGAAGGCGCAGGGCGTTGTCCAGGGCACCAGCGGCGAACTCGGACGCCATGGCGGCCACCTCCAGATCTGTCCGAGTAAAGGCATCCCGGCCGCTCGGCATTTCGACCTGGATCAGGGCCAGGGGAGCGGAGCCGCTTAGAAGGGGAAGCTGAAGAATGTCGCCCTTTGCGGCAAAGGCCGGTTTCCCCGACAGAAACAGGCGTTGTTCCCGCTCTCCGGCTTCGAAAGACTCCTGGCCGGGCGGGATCTTGCTCAACCCCCGCAGGCAGCGCAGCCGATAGGAAGGCCCCCCGAATCGTGCGAGCCACAAAAGAGCGCCCTCGGCCCGCAACAGATCCATCAGCGTGTCGAGAATCAGATCTCCCAGCCGGTCCAGATCGTGTTGCCCGAGAAAGGCAAGACATTTGCGGTAGGAGGCGAGAATGGCGTGGTATTCGATATTTTCTTCAACAAGCTTCTGATGCTCCACGCGCATGCTCTGGCGAAAAAGTATCCGGCCGACCAGATGCAGAAACTCGTCCGGAATGATCGGCTTGAGGATATATTCGGACACCCCGCGCTTCATGGCCTCGACGGCAAAGGTCACCTCCCGCTTGGCGGTGACCACCACCACTTCCTGCTCGGGATGGAGGCGTTTGATCGCCTCGGTGGTTTCCACCCCGTTCATTCCCGCCATCTCCATATCGGTGATGACCAGATCGAATTCCTCGTCGCGCAGGCATGCGAGCCCCTCGGCACCGCTGCTCGCAACGCGCACGAAGTAGCCCTCGGCCCCCAGCAGATCGAGATACATCCGACGGAAAAACTCTTCGTCGTCGATGGCGAGAATTCGGCCCTTGGCCATAAGGTCTCCAACCTATTCATTCGCTCACCGCGAATTTCCATTCAGGACGGTGGGGAAAATTCTGCTATTTCGGGATCTCAGCCGTGAGTTCGCATTTTTGTCAATGCGGCGCTTTTCATCCGCCGACGATTGCCCCCAGCTGGGAATTGCGATAGGCAGCGGCGATCCGAACCGGAACAAGGCGTCCGATCAGATTCCGGTCACCACAGAAATTGACGATGCGATTCCAGGTGGTGCGGCCGAACACCTGACCGTCCCCCTGCCGGCTCTCCCCTTCCACCAGCACGGGAAGAACGTGGCCGACATCCTGTTCCCAGGTCGCCCGGCTGATCTCTTCCTGCAGAGCCAGAAGCCGATCGAAGCGTCCCTGCTTTTCGGCAGCGGAAGTGGGATCTTCGAGGTCCGCCGCTGCAGTACCGGGGCGCTGAGAGTAGAGAAAGGAGAACACATCGGCATAGCGCACCTCGGCCATCAGGCTCAAGGTCTCTTCGAAATCGGCTTCGCCTTCGCCCGGGAAACCGACGATAACGTCGGAAGTCAACCGGATGTCGGGGCAGACCTCCTTGAGGCGGCGCACTTTACCCAGGTACTCGCTGCGGGTATAGCCGCGGTTCATCTTCTCCAGAACCCGGTCGGAGCCGCTTTGGACCGGCAGATGGATGTGCCGGCAGAGTTTTTTCAGGGACCCGAAGCAGTCGATGAGCTCCTCGGAAAGGTCCCGAGGATGGGAGGTGGTGAACCGGATGCGTTCGATCTCATCGATCTCTTCGACCCGCTCGAGCAGACTGGCAAAGGAGATTTCCCCAGCTTCTTTTCTCCCGTAGGAGTTGACGTTCTGGCCGATCAGGGTGATCTCCCGCACGCCGTTGGCCGCCAGAGCCCGGATTTCTTCCAGGATTTCGGCGCTGGGACGGCTCACCTCCCGCCCCCGCACGTGGGGCACGATGCAGTAGGAGCAAAAATTGTCGCACCCCTGCATGACCGTCACGAACCGGGTGACCGACTCCCCGTCGGTTCGCCGGGGAAAAAGCTGCAACCGGGTCTCCCGATCGAGGAATTCGGTTTCCTGGCACCGCACGCGCTTTTCCTCTACCCGCTGCACCATTTCGGGCAGTTTATGCACATTGTGGGTTCCGAAGACGAGGTCCAGATAGGGGACTTTCTGCAGCAGGCGCTCGCCTTCCTGCTGCGCCACGCACCCCCCCACCCCCAGGATCAAGGCGGGATTTTCGTCCTTGAGGGGTTTGAAACGCCCCAGGTGCCCGTAGACCTTACGCTCGGCCTTGTCCCGGACCGAACAGGTGTTGAGCAGGATCACGTCCGCCCCGTGAGCGTCCTCGACCTGACGATAGCCGATCTGGCCGAGCAGATCGACGATGCGCTCGGAATCGACCACGTTCATCTGGCACCCGAAGGTTTCCAGGTAAAATCTCTTTTCCATATACACAGGGTTTTTTCCGTCCTTTTCTCAAAAAATTCAGCCGGCATGGTACTCATTGGCTCGGGTCCAAGTCAAATTGAAACGGCTCGGCCGCTGGCCGCTGGCCGCTGGTCACTGGTCACTGGTCACTGCCTTGCCCCCCCATCGCTTCTTCGAAAAAATCGGTCATCCGCCGAGGATACTCGAGGCACGGCACCTCCAGAGGAGCCGTCCCCTCGCCGCCCCGAATACGCACGGTGCCGAGATTCTCCCCCAGTGGGATCACTTTGAAGTAGGTGATCTCTTTCAGGCCAAGGGTCTCCAGGCGGCGACGAAAAAGACCGCGCTGAACCAAAAGGCGGCGATCGGTGACGGCGTAAAAGACATGCTCCCATTCCCGTCGCGCGAGGAAAAGATGCCCGGCGAACAGATAGATCCCCGCGACCAGAAACGGCACGGGGACCCAGGCGAGGGCCGGTAGCCGATAGGTCACGCTGAGCTGGTAGCCGACAAACTGCCAGTAGGCCGCCAGGATCAAAAGCAGAACCCCGAAGAGCGAGTGATGCCAGCGGCGGAAGGTGAAACAGCGCGGCGCCGGCCGGCCTTCCCACCGAAGAGATTCTCCCGGGTCCAGAAAAGAAGTCCAGTCCATCACTTTCCCTCCAGGGCTCGGACCCGGCGGGCGGCAGCCCGCCCCAGGGTCCCCTCGGCATCGCTCCGGGCTACCGTCCGGTATAGCGTCAGAGCTTTCTGCCGTTGGCCGCTTTTTCATACCCCTCGGCCAGCAAGTATTCTCCGGAGAGGGTGGGCAAAAGTTTCATGCTCGCTTCCAGCTCCTTGAGGGCCCGTCCGGTCTGCCCTTTTTGCAGGTAGACGTAGCCGAGCCCAAGCCGCGAGTAATAGTAGTTTCCATCCTCGTGGACGGCCAGAGTCAGCTGGCGGTGGGCCGAGTTGAGATCGCCGGCCTTCAGATAGGCGGTGCCGAGGCCGGCCCGGATAAGCGCTTCGTCGGGAGCCGCAGCGGCAGCCTGCAGGTAGACGGCGACGGCCTTGGCGTCCTCGCCCTTTTTCTCCAGCCCCCGCGCCTTGTCGTACAAAACGTACCCTTCTCGAGTTTTCCGTAACCCAGCGGTGGCCGTCTGAAAGGCCTCCACCCCGAACCCGAAGTCCGGACGGTTCAGGTCCTGCGGATAATGGGACAGAATATAGCTGCGATTGTCCTCCATCCGCTCCCTGGAAAAGGGGTGGGTCCGAAAAAGACCGCTCAACCACTGGGGTTGAGCCCCTCCCTCGAGTTTGCGATAGAAAAGCTCCTGAACCTGGACCGCTCCTTCGGGGTTGTATTTCGCCCGCACCATATAATCGATCCCCAACCGGTCCGCCTGCCGTTCCTGATCCCGGCTGTACGATTTATCGATCAGATCGGCGGTCAGTTTTCCTGCCCGCTCGGCCAGGGAGCCGTAGCTCGTGTCTCCCGTCGCTGCGGAGAGAACCGACAGGGCGCCGTTCAAAAGGGTTCCGCGCTGCATGCCGGCCACCGCGTGGCGGGCCGCGACGTGCCCGACTTCGTGGCCCAGCACCGCCGCCAGTTCCGCCTCGTTGTCGAGATCGACCAACAGTCCCCGGGTAATGGCGATAAAGCCGCCCGGCAAGGCAAAAGCATTGGGAGTGGAATCGTTGACCACCTCGAATTCATAGGGGAGAGCGGGGCGTTGGCTTTGCCGGGCGACACGCGTGCCGACCTCGTTGAGATAGGCATGCAGTTGCGGATCGGGATATTCGCCCCCCATTTCCTGAACGGCGCGGGGGAACTCCTTTTGCCCCAGAGCGATCTCCTGGGAGGTCGAAACCGGCACCAGGGCGAGTTCCGACTTGCCGGTAGCGGGATTGACGGCACACCCCGCGAAAATCAGCATACAGGCCAAAACCGAAAAAAAGGCCGATGCCCTAGCCATGGAAACTCTCCTTCGTCAAACAAATCTGCATCCCTGCAATCTTAGAACGGATTTGCTGCCCTTCGCAAGTTGAATTCCCCGGCACCCAAGGCCCCGGGTGCGCGCCATGCGGTTGATTCCACCGGTTAATTTTATTTTCCGGTCATCTGTAATTTTTTCCTGGCGATAATTCTCGTATTTTTCTATAATGGTTGGATTTTGCATGAGTCTTTTTCCACCACAAATAAATATCCAAGGAGCTCTTTTTAAACATGCCTCAAAATATCCGCAACATCGCCATCATCGCTCACGTCGATCATGGCAAGACCACCCTGGTCGACGCCATGCTCAAGCAGTCCGGCGTCTTTCGGGAAAATCAGGTGATCACCGAACGGATCATGGACAGCAACGATCTCGAAAAAGAACGTGGCATCACCATCCTCTCCAAGAACCTCTCCATCCATCACGGCGACATCAAAATCAACATCGTCGACACCCCGGGCCATGCCGATTTCGGCGGCGAGGTCGAGCGGGTTCTCAAAATGGTGGACTCGGTCCTGCTTCTTGTGGACGCCTTTGACGGGCCGATGCCGCAAACCCGCTTCGTCCTGAAAAAATCCCTGGATCTCGGGCTCAGACCGATCGTCGTCATCAACAAAATCGACCGACCCGGTGCCCGGCCCGAGCAGGTGGTGGACATGGTTTTCGACCTCTTCTGTGAGCTCAACGCCAACGAGGAACAACTCGATTTCCCCATGATCTTCACCAGCGCCAAAGCCGGATACGCCCGGCGGGAGCTGAGTGATGACACAACCGATCTCGAACCCCTTTTCCAGATGATTAAGGAGCGGGTCGCGCCGCCGATCGCCAACCCCGAGGCCCCTTTCCAACTCCTGGTTACCAACATCGACCACAACGACTACATTGGCCGGATCGCCACGGGAAAAATCTTCAACGGCCATGTGGACGCCGGAGAAACGGTGGCCCTGATCAAGCGCGATGGCAGCGTAAAACGGGGCCGGATCTCCAAACTGCTCGGTTACGAGGGATTGAAGCAGGTTGAGGTAGACGAGGCCTCGGCCGGCGATATCGTTACCATTGCCGGATTCGACGAGGTCGGCATCGGCGAGACCTTCGCGGCGGCCGACCAGCCGCAAGCCCTTCCTTACGTCTCCATCGACGAACCGACCCTGTCGATGAACTTCATCGTCAACTCCTCTCCGTTTGCCGGCCGCGAAGGGAAATTCGTCACCTCGCGCAACATCCGCGAACGGCTCACAAAAGAGCTGCGCACCAACGTGTCGCTGCGGGTCGAGGATACGGACAATACGGACACCTTCAAGGTTTCCGGACGTGGCGAGCTGCACCTCTCGATTCTCATCGAAAATATGCGCCGCGAGGGATTCGAGCTCGCCGTTTCCAAACCCGAAGTCATCTTCCGGGAAATCGAGGGAGAGCGCTGCGAACCGATGGAGTATCTGGTGATCGACGTCCCGGAGGAATACCAGGGAACCGTCATCGAGAAGCTCGGTACCCGCAAGGCCGAAATGGTATCGATGCAGCCGATGGACGGGGTGACCCGACTGGAATTCGTCGTGCCGGCCCGCGGGCTGATCGGTTTCCGCACCGAGTTTCTCACCGATACCCGTGGCACGGGCGTCATGACCCATACCTTCCATGATTACGCCCCCTACAAAGGCCCCATCCCCGGCCGCAAAAATGGTGTCCTGATCGCTCTGGAAGCGGGTGAGTCGGTGGGCTATTCCCTCTTCGGCATGCAGGACCGGGGCATCCTCTTCATCGGCCCCGGCGTCGAGGTCTACGAAGGGATGGTCATCGGCCAGCACGCCAAAGAGAACGATCTGGTGGTTAATGTCTGCAAGGGGAAAAAGCTCACCAACGTGCGGGCTTCCGGCAGCGACGAGGCGATCCGCCTGACCCCGCCCCGCCTGCTCAGCCTGGAACAGGCCCTGGAATATATCGAAGAGGACGAATTGGTGGAGGTTACCCCCCAGGCGATCCGCCTTCGGAAAAAATTTCTGAACGCCAACGAACGCAAGAAGCAGGAGAAGCGCGCCAGATAGGAGGGAAAAATCGACCGACCTCGCCGATGACGTTCCCTGTCGAGGCCATGTCGGCGATCATCTTACTTTGGTGAAATACCACAATTATGCTATCTTGGCGTCGCCAACGGTTGCGGTTTGGGAAAATCAGCCCATCGTCGCCGGCAGTTCCCGGAAGGTCATTGTTCCCTCACCGGCCCCGGGAAGCGATACTATTCGTCTTCGGCCATACGGAAAGGAGCCAGCGTGGAGAAATCGCTTTTCGACAACGTTCCGATCGGTAGCTTGAAACTGCCCAACCGACTGGTCCGAAGTGCAACCTGGGAAGGGATGTGCGAGGACGACGGTGCCCCCACCCCGAAACTGGCGGCCCTGTATCGCGCTCTGGTCCGGGGAGGCGTGGGGCTGATCATCACCGGCTACACCTTTGTGCGCCCCGACGGCAAACAACTTCCCGGGCAAATGGGCATTCACCGGGACGAGCTGGTTCCGGCCCTCGCCGAGATAACGCAGGCCGTTCACGGGGAGGGAGGTCGAATCTTCTGCCAGCTGGTCCATACCGGCGGGCAAACCTCCAGCAAAACCATCGGCGGCACCCCGGTGGCACCGTCGGCACTCTCTTCGCCCAATTACCCCGAAATCCCCCGAGAGCTGAGTCCGGAGGAGATTACCGATCTGGTCCAGTGCTTCGCCCGGGGCGCCCGGCGCGCCAAGCGGGCAGGCTTCGACGGGGTTCAGGTCCACGGCGCCCACGGCTACCTGATCAACCAGTTCCTCTCCCCCCTGACCAACCGGCGTACGGACGCCTACGGCGGCTCTCTGGAGAATCGGATGCGCTTTCTGGAAGAGGTCCTCAGGTCCATCCGGGAGCAGGTCGGCCCCTCCTACCCCGTTACCATCAAACTGACAGGCTCGGACAACCTGCCGGACGGCTTCGAGGTCGAAGAGGCGGTGCAGGTGGCTTGCCGGCTCGAAGAATTCGGGATCGATGCGATCGAGGTCAGCTCCGGCACGGCCGCCTCGGGGGAAATGAACCCGGTGCGCCAGGGCATCGACGCCAGGGGAAAAGAGGGCTACAACGCCGATTTCGCCGCCACGGTCAAACGCGCTGTGCGGATTCCGGTAATTCTGGTCGGAGGATTGCGCTCCACGCCGGTCCTTCAGCAACTGCTCTCGGCGGGGAAAGCCGACCTGTTCGCCCTCTCCCGCCCCCTGATTCGGGAGCCGAACCTGGTCAACCAGTGGAAAACCTCTCCCGACCACCGCGCGACCTGCATTTCGTGCAACGGCTGTTTCAGACCCGGCCTGAAAGAGGGGGGAATTTACTGCGTGGTTGCCAAAATAGAGCGGGAAAATAGCAACGTTCAGATCTGAAGGCAATGCCGGGAAAGCGGGAGACGGTCTCGTTCTCCAAATTCCTTGAAAAACCGGTCGTAGACGACTATATTGTGCCAGTTCCTGGCACCATCGCCGCCATTCTTCGTTCCCGATTGTCTGTTCCGGAGGTTCCGTGGAAAGAGAGTTGAACGCCAAGGAAAAAGCCATCCTGCTTGCCATTGCCCGCAAGGCTATCGAAACCTACATTCGGACCGGAGAGGCCGCCACCGAACCCCGGGAAGAAAAAGCGCTCAACATGCGCAACGGCTGCTTCGTCACCATCAAGCAGCATGACCAGCTCCGAGGGTGCATCGGCACCTTCCAGTCGGAACACCCTCTCTTCAAGGAAGTGGCCGAGATGGCGGTTGCCTCGGCGACCAAAGACCCGCGCTTCTATCCCATGAAGGATGGCGATCTGAACGATTTCAACCTGGAGATTTCCGTCCTCTCCCAGTTGCGCAAGATCGAGGAGATCGAGGATATCGAGGTGGGCATCCATGGAATTTACCTGGAGAAGGGCTATCACCGGGGCGTTCTGCTGCCCCAGGTGGCCACCGAGCACAGCTGGGACCGGGAGACGTTCCTGAAACAGACCTGTCTTAAAGCCGGCCTGCCGACCGATGCCTGGCAGGCCGACGACGCCGAAATCTATATTTTCAGCGCTCAGGTATTCGGGGAAGAGGAATAAAAGCCTCCCCCCCGCTCCCACCGGAACTCTTCGCAGCGTTTGCCTGCGTCCTCATTTCACGCCAATAACAAACAAGCGAAAATCGCCCGATTCCCTCCCGGACTTCCTGCCACCCCCTGTAGATACGAGAAGCGATCGTCCGCGCCGAAAACCTCCTGTTACGCACGCTTCTGATTGGCCACAGGCGCCATAAAGTCCGGCCCCGGCCTTCCGGTGTGGTAGCCTTGGCAGAAATCGACCTTCAACTGGCGCAGCTCCTGCCGTATCGGCTCGGATTCGACGTATTCGCCAATGACGCGGATCTTGAGTTGATGGGCCAGGGTCGTCAGGGTTCTGACGAATTCCCGGTCCCGGTCGTCGGAAACGATTTTGCGAACGAACTCGCCATCGAGTTTCACGAAGTCGAGGGGGAGCCGTCGCATATAATGAAAGGTGGAATAGCCCGAACCGAAGTCGTCGATGGCAAGTTTGAAGCCGAGTCGCAACAAGTCCCGGGAGAACTTCTCCAGCAGGGAAAAATTCTTGATTGTCTGGCGCTCGGTCAGTTCGAAGACGATTTTGTCTTTTTCGATCCCATATTTCTGAACCAGTCTGAGGATGGAGGGGAGAAAATCCGGAAGCAACAGGCACTTGGTCGACATATTGATAAAAAGCGTGCCCCGGTACTGCACCCGCTGCACGTGGGCAAATGCTTTTTCCATCACAATCTTGTCGAGACGGGCGATGATACCGAGACGCTCGGCAATCTCGATGAACTCTCCTGCGGCCATGATCCCCTGCTCGGTTTCGATCCGGCAGAGAACCTCGTGAGCGAAAATTTCTCCAGTGTCGGATCTGATTATCGGCTGGAAAAAAGGGACGATGTTTTCTCCTTCGATTGCTTTGAGAATGAGGTCGGTCTTTTCGCTGTTTTCCTGGAAGACATGGATCATGTCTTCGCTGGTCGGCGCGACCACCGTGTTCTTCCCTTCCGCTTTGGCGCGGTAAGTCATATTGTCGGCAAAAAGGAACAGATCCTTGGCATTGGTCGCGTGGAGCGGAAAAACCGCATACCCTACGGACACCGTAGCCCGGACCTCGGACTCGACCGCAGCCGCCACCGTCAGATTCTGAGCCGCCTCATTGATGCGACCGGCGACGAGATGGGCCTGCTCTTCGTCCGCCTCCGGTAGAATCACCACGAACTCATCCCCGCCGTAGCGGGCAAAGACATCGCCACGCCGCAGCACCTGATGAATGCGGTTGGCCATCTCGACGAGAAAGACATCGCCGACGGCATGACCGTGGGTATCGTTGATGCGCTTGAAGTTGTCGAGATCAAGGACGAGCAGGGCGAATTTGTAGTCGTGGCGGGAGGCGCGCTCCGTCTCGTAGCGAAGCAATTCCCAAAAAATACGCTGATTGTAGAGGTTGGTCAGGGGATCCCGCGTGGCATAAAACTCCAGGTCCTTGGTGTACTTGTCGATCGCCTTGGTGGAGGCGACAATGTTGAGCAAAGTAGTGAGAATGCTGTCGATCACCAGGGCACGAACCGTATTCTCCACCTGCCCGGAGATGCCGAGGCCGACAGTGCCTGCAATACTCGGGGTTTCCAGCAGCAAGGCTTTGCTCTGCAGGCGGCAGTTCGCGAAGGTCTCTTCTTCCAGGGTACGTTCCGGATTGGCAATGTCGTGGGAGATGGGCATTTCTCCCTCCGACACCGGGTATCCGAGCTCCCTTGCGATCTGCTCCAAGACCTTTTGCTCCACCTCCGCCTTGCCAGCCTCCGGTGGGCGGGCCGACCAGAAGATGTCGATTTCGTAGTTTTCTTCATCGGCCTTGAAGAAGGAGTAAATAAAGTCGACGGGAATGAAGCGGTTGATGTCTTCGAGCAGCCGTAAGGAATGGTTTTTCCATTCCTTGATGAAATCAGAGGTAATAATGAACTTTTCCAGCAACCCCATCTCGAACTCGAGCATATCCCGGTCGATCGCCACCTCTTTGATGCGATCGACCAGATCCCGGAATTCGTTGAAAACCTCGGAGATCTCGACAAAGCTGTGGGAGCAGGAATCCATACGCAGATTGGCCAAGTCGTGAATGCTGTTGACCGCCTTCACCTGCGTATGAAGCCCGCCGATCGACTCTTTCAGCTTCCGATTGACAAAACCGGCGATGAGAATGGCCATCAAAAAGGGGACCGGTGAGAGGGCGCCGAAAAGCATCAAAAGTTGTCGGTCGGCATGGGCAAGAAGCGGAGCCAGATCCTGGCGGATCTGGATGACGCCGAGGGTGTCGCCGATCCCGGCATTTGAATGGCAGGTAAGGCACTCGGAGCGGGCCCGAAGGGGAAAATCCTGTCGCAGCACCGAGCCGACACGCCTCGAGGTCATGTGGCCGCTGATAAAGGTGGCCCGAATGCCCCCATCGCGGGAAGCTTCTTCCGGCGTTCCATAGAAATCGGCAACTTTTTGACTGCGAAAGATAGCGATTCGGAGGGGAGAGGACGTTTTGTCCAGCTGATAAATCTTGAGGAATTTGAGCAGTTCCTGCCGCGACCAGCCCTTCTCCATCAGCAGCAGCATCGAGCTGTAGACCTGACGGGAGAGGACCGCGGAATCTTCGGAGGCATGATCGATAAGAATTTTTCGATAGACGGCCGATGAAACCAGAAAAACGATAACAAAACTGGCGAACGAGACGGCCAGAACAGCCGCAAGCACAAACCTTTTCAGCTTGAGCTCCCCCCGGTGCCTGCCTGCAAACGGCCCCCGCATCAAAGTCCCTCCTTCATCGGCATCCCCCTTTCCGCGTCGTTAGCGAACCGGCCTGATGAAAAAAACTCTCGGTTCGGCGTACGGAACACACCCCCCCAACCTTGCCGGTGATCATTATAAAGTTTCTACAAAAACAGGCACTTCCCGATTTACTGTAGCAGTAAAATTTATTTTCCGAAAGGGAAAAATGATTTCGATAACAATGGAAACGGCGCCACTTGGACAATTGATCGAGAGGGATTTAATACCAAGCAAGGACTATTTATTATTAAATTTCTTTTATTGTTTTTCTTTAAATTGGTGTTAGCCTAAAAATGTTTTGCTCTTTCCTGTGCCGACCAGAAAACGCTCTGAAGAAGAAAGAGAGCCTACTAGGAAAGGAGGTGAGCGCGAAGAGAGCAAACGGGATGAGAGCAGAACCAACCTTTTCAAGGAGGGTAGTATGAGACAAAAGTGGCTGAAATTCATTATGTTCGCCGCTGCACTCTGTGTCGTCATTTGGTTTGCAGGATGCAGTGGCGGTGGTAGCAGCGATTCTCACCCCTCGACCCCAACCGATCCCTCGACCCCAACCGATCCCTCGACCCCAGCTGATCCCTCGGGTGACTATGGTACCGTCGATGGCACCAGCGCCACTCCGAGCGCTGATTTGACCGCCATTGCGGAGAGGGTAAGTGCCGTTCTGGCCCTGGGATACAACACCACCACTCCCGATGTCGTGATGAAGCAGCTCAGCGGGCTCGACAGTGAAAACAAGGCCTCGGACCTGGTTGTCATCGACACCCGGGAACAGGTGGACTTCGCCAAGGGGCACATCCCGGGGGCCGTCAATATCCCCCTGCAATCCCTTCCCCAGGCCCTTCTCGACCAGGACTCCCGAATTCCCATGGACAAGGAGATCGTGGTGGCCTCCTATTGGGGTAACGACGGGAACATGGCCAGTCTGCTGATCAACATCTACCGGGTCGCCGACCCGGCCAACGCCGGCAATTATCCGAAAAGCACCGCCCTCTTCCAAGGGATGACTTCCTGGAACTTCGACCGGGAACTGGTTCCTGCCGGCACCCGGTTTGACGATGCCCTGGCGGCGAACGTGAGGGTGGAAAAGGCGACCGAAGCCGGTGCCGTCTCCCCTCAGCCTCAGCAGAGCTATCCGGACTTCTCACCTTTCAATGTCGATCCGGTGGTGGAGAGAATTCTGATCCGCGCCCGCAACTACCTGAACTCGGTACCGAGCCAATTCGACCTGGAAGTCTATCCGAAAACTCTTGCCGACAACCTTGACGACGGCGATGCCGCCAACGATCCCCAGATCATCAGCGTCCGGGCCGGCGACGTCTATGCCGGCGGCCATATTCCAGGGGCGATCAACATCCCCTACAAGAACGTGGCAGACCTGACAAACGCCGCGGACCTCGATCCCACGAAGGATGTCCTGGTGTACTGCTATACCGGTCATACCGGAGCGCTCAGCACCATGGCCCTCGGGATTCTCGGCTACAAGGCCAAGAACCTGCTCTACGGCATGAACGGCTGGAGCACGACCGCACCGGGGTCGGGCCAGCTGGCCAACTTCGACCTCAATCGCAGCTGGGATTTCCCGCTGAATACTGACCTGTCCGATGGCGTCGATTCGCTGGCGGCGTACATCCCGCCATCAACCGGCTGCCAGAGTTGTCATACCAGTTTGACCGCCATCTTTGAAGATTCCATCAAAACGCCCCTGGCCGCGGAGGTGGCTCCACCCTCCGAAGGCGAGGGCTGAGGTGGCTCTGTTGCGCCCGTGCCGGCGCAGAAAAAAGTTTGGGTTTTCAACGGTTCCATCGCCCAGTATCCCAACAGCTTCCTCACCTCCATCCATGGCCAAGTCGACTGCACCTCCTGCCATGGCGGCAACAACCTCGCCTCCACGCGCACCGAAGCGCACGATGCTACCTGGCAGGCCAATCCGGGTGCCGACAAGTGCCAGGGGTGTCACTCCGATATTGCACAGACCGCCGCCAACAGTCTCCACGTCAATTTGGGCGGCTATGTGAAGATCCTTAGCGACCGCGGGTTCGACTTTACCGAAGGCTCGATCGCCAGGGCGCGCTTTGATCAGCAATGCACCAAGTGCCATGCCGCCAATGCCGACACCAAACCGGCCTGCGGCTTCTGTCACGTCTCCGTGCCGGTGACCGCCGGAGGCGGACTGCTCGACGGCCACAACTTCCGCAAGACCCCGGATATGGACCGCAACTGCACCGCCTGTCATGGCTCCAGGGTCAAGGATGAGTTCTACGGCAACAACGGTCCGCTCACCGTCCGCAATAACCTCGGCTATGCGGCTCCTCTGCCGGACGTCCACTTCCCACTGACTCAACAACTCAACGCCGACGGTTACAAGAAGGGTTGTTCCTTCTGCCACAGCGAGGCCGAGATGCATGGCCAGGGCGCCCCCCAACCCGCCGGTAGCGGCGACCGCTACGCGGTCACCACAGCGCCCACCTGCGAAGGGTGCCACCAAAACCTCGAAGGCGCCAATCCTTTGCATACCGCCGGGCACCTGGCCACTCTGGCCTGCCAGAGCTGCCACGCCCAGCCCTACAAAAACTGCTTCGGCTGCCACACCGACGTGGACACAGCGGGTACCGGCCTGCCTTTCTACCGCATCAACCAAGGCGACCCCACCCTGGCAGCGAGAAGTGCCGACGATGCGAGCGCCGCTCCGGACGCCCTCATGAGTTTCCGCATCGGTCAAAATCCGAAGTGGACGGGCTCCGGCGACACCGCGCACAAGAAATACGGGGTTCTCAGGCACGTACCGGTGGACAAGGACGTTTTTCAATATCCGAGCTCCGACCCGGTGGATAACCTGATTCCGGACATGACGGCGCAGCCGACCTGGAAGTATGCCACGCCCCACAACATCCAGCTCAACACCGGTATCAGCAGCAGTTGCGCCAATTGCCACACTGCTACCGATTATGCCAAAAACTGGCTGACCGATCCGGTTCTGGATGCGCAAGGCTGGCTGCAGGATGCTTACAAGTCCGACGAGCAGGCAGCGAACGCCGGGGTGATCATGGCGGCCCCACCGCAAATGAATGCACAGCCATAATTTCTCTCCATCGGATGGAGATAATGTTTTTGCTGATGAGCCCGGCAGCGCCTGCCGGGCTCTTTTTTGATCGGCCTTAAGTAGATTGCCTGGGTCTTTTCAGAAGCGCTGTTCAGTGGTAGGTTACAGGAGAGCAAAAAGAAAAAGCCCTCCTTTGCAGAGAGCGCTGCATAAAATCATCATGAAGCATGCAGAAAAAAATTTTCGATATGAGCCTCGCTGTCTAGTGTCCCGTTTGGTTAGTCCTTTTAGAGAATTCTGAGGTTTTTTGTTCGTTGGCAAGGCGCGTCGACACAGGCCTAGCCTGCGCTAAGCCGAGGAGACGGAACGTAGCCAGCGGGCAAAAGGACCAGAATTAATGAATGGAATTAACCAATCGGGACACTAGGTATGAGTGGTCACTCGGGCCGCTGCCCCCATCCGTTGATCAGTCCATGCGCTCTCTCGCCTTTTTCATGCCTTCGAATATGGGGCCGGCAACCTCCTCGGGAAATCCCTCCGGCAGTTCGGCGCGTACCTGTTCGACCACGCAATCCACTTTCCCCAGAATGCTGTCGATGATCTCCGACATTTCCTCCGCAGGGAAATTGCACGCCTTCGCCGTCAATAGCCAGTGGCGTCGGAACATTCTCTCCCAGCGGTATTGGCGATTCTTCCCCCGCAGAGACATCGCCATGCTCATCCGCCTTTGCTCCAGTTGCCGCTTGGCGATGAGCGGATAGGCCGACATCACATCGTACGCGGGAGTCAGGCAATACTCGCCCATGGGTCTCAGGAAGATACTGAAGTTCTTGGCATGGCCATCGATCGCTCCCAACACCCAGGACAGAAAAATCTGGGTCATGAAGGTGCGACGATCATCCAGGGCATGGATCGATCCCAGCAAAAGCTCCATGATCTGCTCGATGCCGGGACCGCCTTCCGATTCATACTTCAGCACCGGGGGAACAGCCAGCGCCTGGCACATGTCTTCCTGCGGTAGCCGGATCAACCAGGAGCCATCCGTCGACCAGCGACGGTCGAACCGCTCGACGACCAGCACCTTCATTCCGTCGAAGGATTCCCTCTTCATGTTGGCGACGGGCAAACCGTAGGCCTTCAGGATGGCATGACAGAGCCACTCGTTTTCGACGCTGTCGCTGAGATCCATGCCACTGTGCTCGATTCTACCGATGGGGAGCTTGAAGATGTGGCTCGTAGGAGTAGCGCCAAGCGGCAGATGCCACTGACCGTTTCGCCACAAAAGAGCGGTTTTCTCCTGCGCTCCGGCTACCGAAATGCGAAAGTCCTTGTCCTCCCGCATCCCCAGGGGCATGGTCCGGTAATGCTTGAGAGTTTCGGCGATTGCCGCATCACTCAGCGGCTCCGATTCTATCCTGCGGACATCTACCTGGGTCTCCTCGGGAAAAAGCTGAATCGCGCCGACGCAGTCTCGCCCCACATGCCA
Source organism: uncultured delta proteobacterium (assembly GCA_963783365.1). GTDB lineage: Bacteria > Desulfobacterota > Desulfuromonadia > Desulfuromonadales > CAWANI01 > CAWANI01. The sequence continues at coordinate 30,018 of CAWANI010000023.1, forward strand.
CAACAGGTCGAATCCTCTGTTCGATCCGGCGCCGAACCGTTTCTGGATGCGGTTTCTAATCGGTTGGCTGTCGGGGAGAAGGTTGTCGAAATAGCTTTCGACGGTTTCACCCGAGTATGCTTGCTCGGCCAGAGGCATCGAAAGCGACAGAGGGCGCCCTGAAGGGCTTTTCAGCCAAATGGCGTCATAGCGTAAGGTCAGCTTCCCATCGGGAGCGCGGGAAAGCCGCCCGACCTTTTCCCCGTTCATGTATGCGAACAATTCTGCACTCTGACGTTTTCGTCCCATTACCACCTGTCTCCTTCGCTCAGGGGTGTTTGCCCGGTGCGAGGCCTGACGATCACTTCCATGTCGAGAGCAGCGAAGAGTCGGAACAGTGTGCCGATTCGCGCATTGGATTCGCCCCTTTCGATTCGGGAGACCATAGGTTGGGTAATCCCGACGAGATCCCCTGCTTGATGCTGGTTCAGTCCCTTTCGAGTTCTGGCCGACTTCAGGATTTGTCCCAAAACCTTCGGCGACGTTGCTTTTTGCATGATGTCGTCCTCCAATGCGCCATTCCTCGTTTATATCGAACTAGCCATACCTACAGGATATATGCAATTTAATATAAAATCAATATATACCTAAGGAGGCATAAGAAGATTTTATGCCTCCAGACCTCCACGCTGGCGGTCGAATGCAACGGCGTAACCCTGTATATTGAGCGTGGGTTCGCCCGCGACCTGCTGCGGCCGGTGCTCTCGGTGCTGAAGGCGGCTTGAGCGGTGCGCACCGCAGGCTGCCAGCCCATTCCTTGAATTGGGAAGGAGACGGTTTTGCCATCTGGTATAAGCACCTGGAGCAAGGAACGTTCTCGGAGTGTTTTCAAGGCCATGGGCAACTGAGTCGGCAGCAGTTCGTGATGCTTCTCGAAGGGATCGTGCCGAAGCGTTTAAACCGGCGATATTCTTTGTAAAAAGCGCTCTTTCTGCTTTCCGAAAACAGCGATTTATGCTATCTTTTCGGCATGTTAGATGTTCCGGACAACCTCTCCGATCTGCAGGCTCTCGGGGGGTCAGCAGGCCCGTCATAACGAGGCCCTGCAAGCACAAGTGCCGCTGCTCACCGAACAACTCAACTGGCTGAAAAAGCAGTTATTCGGCGCCAGAAGCGAACGGATGGTCGCCGACCTGGTGCAACAGAGCCTGCCCTTCGCCAGGGCCGAAGGGATGGGAGAGGACCGGGAGAAAATCCTTGCTTTTTTCGGGGACGGCTTTCTGGGCTGAAACAGGCAAAAGGCGCGCCACGCCTGGAAACCATATCCGAGCGAGGCGCGCCTTTTTTACGAGAAATTCGCGAGAAAAATCTCGCAACCTACTGGAATCGAATGGTGCCCGGGACGGGAATCGAACCCGTACGACCAAAGTCGAGGGATTTTAAGTCCCTTGCGTCTGCCAGTTCCGCCACCCGGGCAAAGTAAGGGGTATTATTAATCGATATGAACCCTCGGTGTCAACGGAAAAGGGCCCTGCCGGGAGATTCGAGGGACGTCGGAGGAAGGAGCCGGTCATGCTGCAAAAACTTACCTGCCCCCAGTGCGGAGCAACCGTCAAAACCTATCGCAATCCTTTTCCCACGGTAGATATCATCATCCGTCTGAATGACGGGATCGTTCTTATCGAAAGGAAAAATTCTCCACAGGGATGGGCGCTGCCAGGCGGATTCGTGGACTACGGCGAGAGCCTGGAGGCAGCCGCCGTGCGCGAGGCGAAGGAGGAAACGGGACTGGAGCTGGCGGAGCTCAAGCAGTTCCGGGCTTATTCAGACCCGGACCGCGATCCGCGCCAGCACAACATCTCCTTCGTCTTTACCGCGTCCGGCAGTGGCACTCTCGTCGGCGGCGATGATGCCCTCAAAGCGTCCGTTTTCCCACTGAACGCCCTTCCCCATCCTCTCTGCTTCGACCATGACCGGATTCTCGACGATTATCGAAAGAATTTCGAAAAGTCGGGATAACCCTCCGTAGTATGAAGAAAATAAAGCCGCCATCAATCCTCGAAAAAGTTGATTTCAGGCATATCCGGCAGAAGGCCGTGCTTCACCAGCAGGCGGAAATAGAGTTCCAGCCCCTGCCGATGCCGGTCTGTCAGATCATAGGACATGCATTGCCAGTAGTCGATCAGCGCCTCTTCGCTCATCCAGCTTCGCTCAGGCGTCTGAGCCGCCAGGGTGTCCAGGGAGGAAAAGGCCCGTTGCCTCGATTCGGCCAACTGATCTCGCAGGGCCGCAAATTCGGCCGGTTTGGCCGCAGCGGCCTCTTTGCGCAAAATCCACAGGGCAAAAACAAAGGGCAGTCCGGTATAGCGATTCCAGAGTTCTCCCAGATCGTAAATCCGGTACGGCACATCGCGCTTCTGGGATGCCTTCAAGGCCCGGTCGCCGATCAGCAGACCGCTTCCTCCCTCAGCGAGAATCTCTTCTACCGGACGCTGGGGAACATGATAGGTAATCCGGTTGAATCCCAGAAACTCCTGCAGCAGCACCTTGATCAGATTGACCGAGGTGGCCGACTCGCCGGTGAGGGCGATCTCCGTACCATCGAGATCTTCGAGAGCCAGGGGCGAGAAGAACAACACGCTTTTGACCGGCCCGAAGGTGCTGATGGAGTGGCCAGGAAGCAGCAGGTAGTTGCGCCAATTCCTGCCGTACTCGAAGGAGGAGGAGGGACTGATGTCGACTCCGCCTTCTGCAAGAAGACGGTTCAATTCCGCAGGGACCCCGGATAAAATCCGTCCGGAAAAACCACTGTCGCTGAGATAATGAAAAAACGGGACGCAATTGGCATAGGCGATGTGGCCGACGGTGAGGGTCATCTCTAAAACCTTTCAAACGAGGAGCGAAAGCATGGGTGCGGCATGGCAGGGCTGGCCTCGTACCACCAAAACCAGATGTTGTGTAACCCAAGGCGAACCAGTTCGGCAGTCACCCCTGTGTCGCGGTGGGAAGAAACTCGATTTTCTGAATATTGCCGGCTCGGATCTGAAACGTTCCGTACCGGGTGCTACCATAAAAGACGCTGCTTTTTCTTAGTTTCAGCTTGAGATTCTCGCCATTTTTAAATTTCAGTTCGGCCGGCACGATCTGCCCTTCGACCTTGCCGAAGGCGATTCCCTGCAGCTTCTTGAAAAATACGGTCATCTGGCCGTCCCCCCGCGCCCCTTCCAGGTAGACCTTGCCTTCCATGGAAAACTGCGCGACCTCAGTCGTGACTCCGGATCGGTCCACGATCTGCGCACGGATGTTTTCCTCAGTCTTGGGCGCGGTTCCCTGCGGCTGCCCGCCCAGATTTCCCATGCCCATCAGGGCGACGGCGCCAACCAGAATTACGATGATGAAACCAAAGGACTTCATGCCATCCCCTCCTTTCATCTAACAGTGTCTGGTGCCCTCCCCATTTACCGGCCCGGAGAAAAAACCCCGGTGCCACTCATCTGCCTAACCGGTTAAAGGATAGCACGTATCCACGCAAGGTAAATCGAGAAGCCCCCGTGAATTGCCTAGACTTTCCCCTCCAGAGTCCATCGGGGGCTTTCGTATTTTTCGGCCTGCAGGGCCAGAGCGCGTGCCATCTCGGCGTCGGAAGGAGCCACTTCGCGCAGCCCGAGCCGCCATTGGTCGGCGAAGACGTCGAGCAGTCGTCTTTCTACCGCCTCAACGGTCACCGGTTGCGGCAGCCAGCGGTTCATCCATCCGACCTTCTCCCCCAGACGGCGGGCGCCTTCTGCCACGCAAGCCCCCACCTTCGTATTCAAGGCCTGATAGAGGTGGGACAAATCGAGATCGACGGGAATCGAGCCATGTTGCAGGAAGGCGCTCCCCTGGCGCCGCTGCGCGCTGCCGGTCACCTTACACCCCCGATACACCAGTTCGTAACTGGCGGGTGCGGTAAAGCAGGCGCTTTCCAGGTTCCCGCTTCCCCGTCGGCGTCCCGACGCCAGCGTCGCAGGAATCCCGAAAGACGCGAGGGTCTTCTGCAGAACCTGCGCGATGACTTTATAGTTTTCCAGAATCCCCCCCGGAAAAAGAGAACTGCATTCCGGCGCGATCACCGAATAGGTCACTTCCCGATGGTGCAACACCGCCCGCCCGCCGGTCATCCGCCGCACCACATCGAGGCCCAGGGCGCGGCACGCCTCCAGATTTACGGCCCCCTTTCCTCTTTGACCATACCCAAGACTGACAGCCGCAGGAGACCAGCGATAAATACGCAGTACCGGTTCCGAGCGGCCGGCCGCCACCTCCTCGAGCAGCGCCTCGTCGAGGGCCATGTTTAAAGAGCCTTTCAACGGCCCGGAGCAGATCAGCCGCCACTTAGATTCCATCATGGCCTTCCCCGCAACGGCAAGGGCCGGGAATCAATCGCCCCGGCCCCTGGTCTCAAATAGAAATTTGCAATTCCCTGTTCAGCCCTATGGCCTTGTCCCGTTCATAGGACCGGGACTAAAGAACCATCCGCTCGAGAAAGCCGGTATCGATATTCCCCTCGATGAATTCCTTATTGTTCATGATCCGCTGATGGAGGGGGATGGAGGTCTTGATGCCCCCGATAATATACTCATCCAGGGCCCGAGCCATGCGCAAAATCGCTTCCTCCCGGGTCTCGGCATGAACGATCAGTTTAGCGATCATCGAGTCGTAGTGGGGCAGCACGGTGTACTGATCGTAAACCGCGCTGTCTACCCGCACCCCAAGTCCACCCGGGGGATGGTAACCGTCGATTTTACCCGGAAACGGAGTGAATTTGAAGGGATCTTCGGCATTGATACGGCATTCGATGGCGTGGCCGCTGATCTTGACGTCGGATTGCTTGAACCGCAGGGGGAGCCCGGCGGCGGAGCGGATCTGCTCCTTGATGATATCGATGCCGGTCACCATCTCGGTCACGGGATGTTCCACCTGAACCCGGGTGTTCATTTCCATAAAATAGAAATTGTGTTCCGCATCGAGCAGGAACTCCATCGTTCCGACACTGGAATAGTCGACCGCCTTGGCGGCGGCGACGGCACACTCGCCCATTTTTTTCCGCAGTGCCGGGCTCAGCACGGGGCACGGCGCCTCTTCGATCAGCTTCTGGTGGCGGCGCTGGATGGAACAGTCCCTCTCCCCGAGGTGGATAACGTTACCGTGCTTATCGGCCATGATCTGGATCTCGACGTGGCGCGGGCGTTCGCAGAATTTTTCGATATAGACGTCGGGATTACCGAAACCGGCCTGGGCCTCGGTACGGGCCGCGGCAAACGCGTTGGGAAGCGAAGCGGGAGAGTGAACCACCTTCATCCCCCTGCCGCCGCCGCCGGCAGTCGCCTTGATGATGACCGGATAGCCGATCTCCGCGGCCACCGTTTTGGCATCCTCCACCGAATTTACGCCCTCCTTGGTGCCTGGAAGAATCGGCACGCCGGCTTCGGTCACCGTCTGGCGGGCACGGATTTTGTCCCCCATCAGACGCATGTTTTCCGGTGTCGGGCCGATGAAGGTGATGCCGCAATTGGCGCAGATTTCCGCGAATTCAGCATTCTCGGAGAGGAAACCGTACCCGGGGTGGATAGCGTCGGCATCGGCCACTTCGGCGGCACTGATGATCGCCTTGACATTCAAGTAGCTGTCGGCGCTGGCCGCGGGCCCGATACAGATGCTCTCATCGGCCAGTTTGACATGCAACGCTTCGCTATCGACATTCGAATGCACCGCCACCGTCTGAATCCCCAGTTCCTTGCAGGCCCGGATGATTCGCAGGGCGATCTCGCCGCGATTCGCGATCAGAATTTTGTGAAACATAGGTTTTTTTCTCCGAAAAAAGCGGAAGGCAAAAGGGTTTTATAATTCAGGTCTCAGGTTTTAAGCGTAAAGGCTTTCGTCCTCTCCCCTTCAACCTTTAACCTGCCTTTAAAGCCGTTCCACCAGGAAGAGAGGATCGCCGAATTCGACCGGCTGGGCATTTTCCTTGAGAATTTCGATCACCTTGCATTTGAACTCGGCTTCGATCTCGTTCATCAGCTTCATCGCTTCGACGATACAGAAGACCTGCCCTTTTTCCACCACGGAGCCGACTTCGACATAGGGATCGGAATCGGGCGAGGGAGCCCGGTAGAAGGTGCCGACAATGGGAGAATTGATGGTTTCGTGTTTTTCGTTGACAGCGGCGGCGGGTGCCGTTTCGGCGGCCGGGACGGCAGCGGGCGCGGCGGCGGGTGCCACCATCGCCGGCGCCATCGGGGGCGCATAGGACGGGGTGCTGGAGACGTGCACGATTTCCTGGGACTTGCCCCGCTTGATCACCACTTTTTCGTCGGCGCTCTCCACCTCGAATTCGGTGATGTCCGTATCGGTCACCATTTTTATAAGGGTTTTCAGATCTTTAATATCCATGAGATAATTCCTCCCTGTTTCTGTTTTTTTGAATTGCCGATCACACGCAGCGTGCCACCCCGCCCGAAAGAAGCGATCTATTCCGGAAGGGTGCGAAATTTTTTGGGTATGCGGGTCAGCCGGCGGTAGCCGGCGGCGGTTACCTGAATCATGTCCTCGATACGCACCCCGCCGAGCCCGGGCACATAGATTCCCGGTTCAATCGTGAAGACCATCCCCTCAACGGCCACTTCTTCCGCCCGCGGCGAGACGGTGGGAAACTCATGGACCTCAAGGCCCACGCCGTGGCCGAGACCGTGGCCGAAGAAATCGCCGTATCCCCGCTCCCGGATATAGCCTCGGGCGACCTCGTCAATCTCTTTCAGCGCCGCTCCCGCGCGCACCGCCTCCATGGCCCGATCATGCGCTTCGAGCACGGTATCGAAAATCTCCCGCAGCTTGTCGGAAACGCCGCCCAGTGCCACGGTGACCGTTTCATCCGAGTGGTATCCCTCAAAGCGGGTGCCGAAATCGAAGGTCACCAGCTCGCCGGCCTGCAGCGCTTTGTCCGAGGCGATGCCGTGGGGTAAGGCGCCGCGCTCGCCGGAGGCTACGATGAAATCGAAGGACTTTTCTTCCCCGCCACGCCGTTTCATGGCAAATTCGAGGGCGAGGGCGATCTCCCGCTCGACCGCTCCGGGACGGATGAGGGGCACGATCTCCTCAAAAGCTTCGGCGGCAATGCGTGAGGCTTCGAGCAGGGCGGAAATTTCGGCCTCCCCCTTCACCCCGCGCAGACCGAGGACCTCCTTGGTCACCGGCACCCACTCAAGGGCCCCCTGCCCTTTTTCCTGCAACTTCTGCACGGTGGCAAAAGAGAGGGTTTCCGCCTCAAAACCGATGCGGGTGGCTCCCGTTTCCCTAAGGAAAGAGACAACGCCGTCCAGTTTCACCGCATATTCCCGGATCTGGTCGGCCTCCACCTGACTCCGTGCCTGGGTCGTATACCGGGAATCGGTAAGGAAACACTCGGCGCTGCGGGTCACAACCAGAACGCCGTCGGTGCCTGAGAATCCGCACAAATAGCGGATATTGGGCAGGTGAAGAAAAACAAAGGCTTCCAGCCCGCATTTTTCGAGAAGATCCCGGACCGCGGGGATTCTATCTTTTATCATAAGGGTTTTTTATCCACAATAATTTTCTTTTATTATTGGTAAAATCCCGCGCAGGGCCAGCAGGTATCCTTCGGCCCCGAACCCGCAGATCTGGGCGGCGGCGACGGGGGTGATGAAAGAATGGTGTCGGAAACTCTCCCGCGCGAAGATATTGGACAGGTGCACTTCCACGGTGGGAATGGCCACCGCCGCGATGGCATCACGCAGGGAAACGCTGGTGTGCGTCAGCCCTCCGGGGTTAATGATGATGCCGGCCACCCCCGACTCCCGGGCCTGGTGGATGCGGTCGATCAGCAGGCCTTCGTGGTTGGACTGGAAAAAGGTCGTCGAAACAGCGAGGTCTTTCGCCAGAGCAGCGATTCTGCCGTTGATCTCCTCGAGGGTTTCGCGCCCGTAGACATCCGGTTCGCGGGTTCCGAGCAGGTTGAGGTTGGGACCGTGCAGAACGAGGATTTCCATCGTTTGGCCTTTCACGTTTCCCGCCGAAACTACGCCAACGCTTCTTTCAGACGGTGGGCTTCCCGCAAGAGCAGATAACGCCCTTTGCCGAAATTGCCCTCTTTATCCAGAGTCAGGGCGACGAAATAATCGTCTGTCAGCGCCCGAATGGTAAAGTAGAAGCGATCCGTTCTGATGGAGACCTCCTCCATCGCGCCGGTATTCAGAATGTCGACGGTTTTTTTGATTTCCTTCAGAACATTGGCATACTCAACGGCCAGCAGTTGCAGATCCACCCCCTCGAAGGGTTTGAAATACTGATCGATGGGGATGCCGTCGTATCCCATTAGAACCGCCCCGATGCCTCCGCCGGCCCCTTCCACGATTTCCTGAAGAATCTGCTTAAACATCGTCCCTCCTTTTACGGACCGCGTCGAGCCAGCGTTGCAATTCCAGAACCACCCGGTTTTCCCCATCCTTCTTCTCTTCAGCGGGAGCCGAATCCTGCCCGATCCCGGCCGCGAAAGCCTCTTCGCCCGCCGCGTGTGGGGCGAACGCGGCCGGTTCTCCTTTGTGTCCCTGCCCGCCTGCCTCCCGCAGTTCGATCTGGCGGTTCACCGCATCCAGTTTCCGGCGGATCGCGGCGTTATGCGGTTCCGCCTGCAAAATGTCGCGGTACACCTTGGCGGCCCGTTCCAGATACCCCTGTCGAAGATAAATTTCAGCGATGGTGGCTGTGGCGATGGGTTGGGCCTTCAAAGGGGCGGCAGGGGGCGAGAAAGCGGGGGGGGGGGCCTGCGGAGGGCTCAAGCTGGGCCAGAAGTTTCTGCAGGCCGGTATCCGCCGGCCGCAAAGCAGCGGCGCGCTGCAGCAATTTCAAGGCGTCTTCCCGGCGTCCGTTTCGCAGCTGAACCTTGGCCATTCCTTTCAGAGCGGCGAGATTCTCATTGTCGATAGCCAGTGCTTTTTCAAAGGCGGCGCCGGCCTCATCCCACTGGCCCCGCTGCGCCTGCACCCACCCGAGGGCCGCAAATCCGGGGCTGAAATGAGGCAGAGTGGCGACTCCCTTTTCCGCCACCTCCAACGCATCGTCCAGCAGCCCCATCCGCCGGTAGCATTCGCAAAGAGACACAAAGACCGTGGAACGTGGGTCCTTGGCCAGAATTTCGATATAGTTGGCGATTTTTCCTAGCAGGGAAACCTCCGGTCGCTATCTGGGGTTAACGGGGCGTCAAGATCGCAGAGAACAGGGGGGCAGGATCGCTCACCTCGGTAATAAAACACGCGCCGATCCCCTGATTGAGAACGAGGCGAAGAACCCCGTCCCTGACTTTCTTGTCCCGCCCCATGGCCCGCAGATACTCATCGACGGGAAAGAAGGGGGGCGTAACCGGCAGGTTGAACGAGGAGATCAGCGCCCTGATGGCATCGACATCTGCCGGAGAGCAGAAACCGAGACGCTGCGCCGCCATCGCGGCCACCACCATACCAATGCCCACGGCCTCGCCGTGCCGGAACTTCCCGTAGCCGGTCAGGGCCTCGACGGCATGGCCGAAGGTATGGCCGTAATTGAGAATAGCCCGTAAAGATTGTTCTTTTTCGTCATTTTCTACAACATTCGCCTTGATTTGGCAAGACCTCATTACCGTATGGATCAGAGAGGCGGAATCGAGCCGGGACAAAGCCTCCCGATGACTGTCCAACCAGGTGAAGAAGTCGCGATCGCGAATGATGCCGTATTTGATCACTTCGGCCATGCCGGCGGAAAATTCCCGGGCAGGCAGGGTGGCGAGCGTCTCCACATCGATATGCACGTGGCGGGGCTGGTAAAAGGCCCCGATGAGATTTTTCCCAAGGCGATGGTTGACAGCGGTTTTTCCTCCGACGGAACTGTCGACCTGAGCCAGCAGGGTGGTGGGAACCTGAGCGAAGGGAACGCCGCGCAAAAAGGTGGCCGCGGCAAACCCTGTCATATCGCCGATGACTCCGCCACCCAAGGCGATCAGCCCACAGCTGCGGTCGAAGCCCTGCTCGATCAGAGCGTCGTAAATCGATTCCAGGGAGGCGAGGTTCTTGAACTCTTCCCCGTCGGGGACGGATATGGTTGCGACGGCATACCCTTCCCTGCTGAGCAGCCCCGTCAACCTTTCACCGTACAGGGCCAGCACCGTCGGGTTGGAAACGACTGCCACGCGACGGGGGAAGGACACCTCGGCCAGGGCCTGCGGCAGCCGGTCGAAAATTCCCGCACCGATCCAGATAGGGTAGCTTCTCTCTGCCAATCCGACAACGAGTTTCTCTAGCAAGTTTTGCCTCCGGCTGCCAACAGACGCAGGATCCGGCGGGCAACGCCCGGCGCATCCTCGCCATCGGTGTCTACGGTAAAATCGGCCCGGGCATACAGCGGAAGGCGGCTCTGCCACAATCCCCGAGCTTGGTCGAGCCCCGCAGCGGGGTTGGCCAGGGGGCGATCCCGGGAGTCGACCAGCCGTTTTTCCAGGGTCTCCCAGGAAGCCGCCAGATACACGACGGGACCGAGTTTGCGCATGGCGTCCCAGTTCGCCGAACGGCCGACCACCCCGCCCCCCGTAGCGACGACGAGCCCCGAGCAGCCCGCCAGCGCCTTGAGCGCCTCCTCTTCATACTCCCGAAAGGCGCTCTCCCCCTCCTCGGCAAAGATCTCGGGAATCGAGCGTCCCCGCTTCCGGACGATCTCGGCATCCAGGTCGATCAGCCGCAGCTCGCTCAGGCGCTCCAGCTCCCGGCCCACCGTGCTTTTGCCGGCGCCCATGAAGCCGATCAGAACGATATTCAGATTTTCAGAAATCTTGCACATGGTTCCGGTAAGCCGTCAGATTCTCTCGAATCTCTTCCATGGCGTCGCCGCCGAATTTCTCCAGCACGGCAGCGGCCATCTCGATCGCCACAACCGCCTCAGCGACCACGGCCGCAGCGGGGACGGCGCAGACATCGGAGCGCTCGACGCTCGCGGCAAAGGGCTCCTTGGTCTTCAGATCGACTGTCTGCAACGGCTGATACAGGGTCGGAATCGGCTTCATGGCCCCGCGGATCACGATCGGTTCGCCATTGGTCATACCGCCCTCCAGACCGCCGGCGCGGTTGGTGCGCCGCCGGAATTCCCCTTTGTCGAAGCGGATTTCGTCATGAACCTGAGAACCCGGACGCCGGGCCGCCTCGAATCCGAGGCCGATTTCGACCCCCTTAAAAGCCTGAATGCTCATCAACGCCCCGGCGAGCCGTCCGTCCAGACGACGATCCCACTGGACATGGCTGCCGAGCCCCACCGGCGCGCCGAGAACCATTACTTCAACCACCCCGCCGAGGGAGTCACCCGCTTCTTTTGCCTGATCGATCGCGGCGATCATGGCTTTTTCGGCCGTCGGGTCGCAGGTGCGGCAGGGAGAAATTTCACTGCGGTCAAAACGGCCGCGGATATCGGTTCCGGGATCTTCGGCACGCACCCCGCCGATTTCGGTCACGTAGCCCAGAACCTCTATCCCCAGATCGAGCAGGAATTTTGCACACAAGGCCCCCACCGCCACCCGGGCCGCGGTTTCGCGGGCGCTGGAGCGCTCCAGAATATTCCGGGCATCGTCCTGCCGGTATTTGATCGCGCCGCTCAGGTCGGCATGACCCGGCCGGGGATGGGTGACGGCGATGCCTTCCATCCGCTCTTCGGCGTGGGGAGACATCTTCTTCTGCCAGTTCTCCCAATCCCGGTTCCGGATAGCAAGGGTGATCGGCCCCCCCAGCGTCTTCCCCCAGCGAACCCCGGAGAGAAACGCGACCCGATCCTGCTCGATTTTCATGCGTCCGCCCCGACCATAGCCCTGCTGGCGTCGGGCGAGGTGGTGATTGATATCCTCCTCACCGACCACGAGATTGGACGGCAATCCTTCGACGATGGCCGTCAGCGAGGGCCCATGGGATTCCCCAGCCGTAAGGTATCTCAGTTGCATTGCGTTCTTCCCACCTGTGATGCTGAAAAAAAGGACAGGCCACAGCCTGTCCCTTGATTCTAATGATAATCTCAAAAAATATCCAGCTTTTCCTTATTATTCGCCCACGATTCGCGGGGTAATGAAAACGAGCAGTTCCGAGCGGGTTTTGGTGTTCGAGGTGGACTTAAACAGATGCCCGAGGATCGGTACGTGTTGCAGCAGAGGAACGCCCACCTCGTTGTTGCTGTCGTTTTCGACGTAAATTCCGCCGATCACGGTGGTCTCCCCGTCCTTCACCAGCAGCTTCGTTTTCGCCTCCTTGGTATCGACGCTCGGAGCCGAACCGGTTCCGACCGGCACATCCGCGCCCAACGAGCTGTTGGTGGCGTCGATATCGAGAATGATGCTGTTATCCGGGTTGATCACCGGTTTCACCTTCAACGACAGGTTCGCGTCGACGAATTCCGTTTTGGGCAGCCCGTTGGTTCCGGAGGACTGATAGGGGATTTTCGTCCCCTGGCTGATGGTCGCCTCCCCGCCGTTGACAGTGGAGACCCGGGGCGAGGAGATGATCTTCCCTTCTCCCGATGATTCCAGGGCGGACAACCGCAGATCGAGGATGGTGCTGTTGATCCCCACCCTGCCGAAGGTAATGCCGCTGCCCAAACCCGCGCCCCCGACGGTACCCGCAGTGGGCGGGGCAATCAGAAAGTCGCCGCCCAGGCCGATATTGGCCGAACTGGGATCCCAGGGTCCGCCACCGGTGGGCTGGTAGGAAAAGCCCCAGTTGACGCCCAGGTTTCGGCTGAAACTCGAACTCGCCTCGACGATGCGCGCTTCGATCATGACCTGCTTTTCCGGGGTGTCGAGAATCTTAACGAGACGCTTCACCTGCTGGATGACCGACGGGACATCGGTGACGATGACCTGTTTATTGCGCGGATCCTGGGTAATTTTCCCCCGGCTGGTCAGCAGATCCTTGACCGGCCCGACCACGTTTGAGAGGTCGGTGTAACTGACGGCGATGACCTGGGTCTCCAGCGGCTCCAGATCCCGTTCCTCCTTCTTGGCCGTCAGTTCGGCCTGCCGCCGTTTGCGAATCTGCTCCATCGGCAGAATACGCACCACGTTGCCTTCCTGCAGTTTACCGAGCCCCTGGGTTTCAAGGATCAGCTCCAACGCCTGGTCCCAGGGGACATTCTCCAGATGCAAGGTGATCGTCCCCTTGACGTCCTGCCCGGCAATGATGTTCAACCCGCTGACGTCGCCGATGAGCTGCAGAATCTTGCGGATATCGGCATTGTCGAAGTTGAGAGAGATCTTCTGCCCGCTATAGTGGGGCGCTTTTGCACGGGCTTCGGAAACCACATGGCTCGCAGGATGGCTGGTTACGGCAAGGGCGGCCCGCGGTTTCTTTGCTGTTTTCTTTGCGGCGGGCGCCGCCTGGGCGGGAGCCGGAGCGGGTACCTGTTTGGTTTCAACTTGGGCCGGTTTGCTCTCGGCAAAGGGGCCGTTGTCAACCGCCAACACCACCTGCCGGTCTTTCTGGCTCAGAGAGTAGGGAACAGGCCCTTTCAGCTTGACGGCGAATTTCACATCCTGGGTGCCGTCTGCCGTGGCGGTATAGGGGGTGACCAACCGGACCGCACTGGGGAAGGCCGAAGCGTCGATGGTGCGACGCAGGGCCCGGCGGATGACGGCATTTTTCACGCCGAAGCGCACCGTGTCGTCCTTCCGGGTAACGGGAAGAATCCGGCCCTTCCCGGAGAGGGACACCGTAATGAGGGACGTCCCATGGACGACCTTGAAATCCACTGCCTTGACCGTGACCGGCCCCCCGGCAGGGGGCGCAGCCTCGGACGGGTGTCCCACCGCCTCTTTTCCCCAGGAGACGAGGAGCCGGTCGCCCGCAGGCTGCACGGAGAAAGGCGGCAAAGCCTCGCCTTTGCCATCGAAGACAAAGCGGGTTTTGTTATGGTAGGTGCCGACGCGAACGTCCTTGAATCCCGCAGGAATCGTGAAGGACCGTTGCTCGAACCCGGGACGGACGCCGTAGACGTCCACCACCAGCCGTGGCGGGGCACCCAGCGTGAAGTAGCGATACTTATCGATTCGGCCATCGGCGTTAATGGCCACCCCGTTCTGTTCGACAGCGACGGAGGCGACTTCTTTCGCAGGAGAGGCAGAACCGGCCGCTGTCTCCGGCGTCGCCGCCGCTGCGGCCGGGGCCGAAGCCTGAGCACTGCCTTTCGCCGCCGATGCTTTTTCAGTAAACGAAACGACAAAGTCATTGCCCTTTAAGGAGACTTTGTAATCGGCCGGCCTGGCCAACAGCACTTCCACCCGTCCCAATTTGCCCGACGGCAGGTCCAGGGAAGATGTCCGGATATCCTTCAACAGAGGAACATCGGGGTGGATCTGGGCAGCCACGCCGGCAACCGCCATCCCGGGGAAATCGAAGATGATCCGGGCGGGATCCGACGCCTCATAGGCCGTGTAACGGTAGCCCACCGGGGAGCCGGTCGTGATCGTCACCGTGGCGGAGCCTGTCTGACCGGCAGCAGCCACGGAAACAAGCCGGTTATTTTCCGGGCTTCCCTTTCCCCCCTGGGCGAAAGCCGGCATCGGAGCGGCGGTGAAACATGCCAGCAGCAATCCGAGGCCAACCTGCCACAGAGATCTTCTCCCAATCATTCCAAACAAACGCAGCGTCATTTTATTTCACTCCTTCCCGCTCAGGAAGTTCGATCTTCGCGATTTTTGTCCGGACCGTTCCGGAAAAATCATAGAACTTTTCCTGCACGACCACGGCTTTTAGCGTGATATCGACAACCTCGCCATTGTTGTGACCGATTTTGGTCCCTTTTCGCAAAATATAGGATTTGCCGTCCGGAGCCACCACCATTGCCCGGGGCGCCCCTTTGCCGAGAATCACTCCGATCACCCGGAATTGGCCGAGATTGAATTTCTGCAGGGGGGTCAGGGGCTGATGGGAAACCGGCCGCTTCACCAGCATGGGCGGTTCAAAAGGATCACGTCGCCCCGCAGGATTATACACATACGGCGGGGGCGCAGGCGCGGCCGGGGCCGACGGAGAGGCAGCTGCCGCACCCTTGGGTGGGGCATGATGGCTCACCTTGTGCCGGGCGTGGGACACGGGAGCCGGGGCGGGCGCTTTTTCCCCGCAACCGGCAAGAAATCCGGCCAGCAGCGCGAAAACCAATCCAAACTGTAGCGTCCGCCGCATCATCGTGACTTCCTTTTCGCAGTTTTCCCTCCGGAATTCTCGAGAAAACGGAAGGTGGTCGCCAGACAGGTCACCGAGAGCAGGGTCTGGTCTCCCCTGCTCTTCGGATTTGCCAGGGTGACGTTGCTGATATTGACGATCCGAGCCAGATTGCCGACCGCCTGACAGAACAGCGCCACCTGGTGGTACGAACCGACCAGTTTGAGCTCCACCGGAACCTCGGCATAAAACCCTTTCGGCCGCTCGGCATCGGGCTTGAATCGGGTGACGTCGAGGCCGTTTTCCTTGGCGAGGGCCGAAATACTGGTCAGCAGAGTGGGGATTTCTTTCTCGTTCGGCAACTGGGTGAGGGCAAGATCCAGCTGCGTTTTCAGCTTTTCATATTCCGCCTTGAATTTCGGTAGATTTCGGGCGATATTCCGATCCTGCTGAAGCTTGATTTCAAGGGAGCTCTTCTGGTTCTGCAGGTCGGTCAGCTTTTCCTGCTGGGGCAGGTAGAGCAGATAGGCGAAGAGGCCGACGATCACCACCAGCAGGCCGCAGAGAATCAGAAACCGCTGATAGGCGGGGAGTTTCAGAATTTTTTCGAGCCGAGCATCCATAGTCTCAGAGCCTCTATTTGATGGCGTCGCAAAAACTCACCAACTGCTGCGTTGCTGCAATTGATCTCGCTGCTTCGGCGTACAGAAGTACGCCTCATTACTCGACAATCGCGCGCCATGCATTTGGCGCTTTTTGCGTAGCCATCCCATCATTGGCTTTCTTGCGAAAGCATCCTATTCGGTTTGGGGGCTTTTCGGCGGGGTCGTTGCCCGGCAGGTGATGTTGAATTTTTCCACCGTCAGCGCTCCTTGCGAGGTTTGCTCGATCACCTGCAGCTCGACGCCCCTGAAATAGGGCGATGCCTCGAGTTGCCGCATGAACTGGGCCACCGTTTTTTCGTTGATGCCGCGCCCGCTCATCGCCAGCGAATCGCCCGACTCCTTGAAGGAGGTCAGCCACACTTTATCCGGCAGCGCCTTGCTAAGTTCGTCCAGAAGGTGAACCGGCCCCTTTTTCCCCACTTTCAATTTGTCGAGAACAGCCAGTTTACCCTGCAGATCCTTCTGCATCTTTTTGTAATGCCCCACCGCCCCGATCTTTTTTCGCAGATGCATCATCTCGTCCTGGATCTTCGAGATCGCTGCCTTTTCCTGATGGATCCGGGTGGTCTGGGAAATATAAAGGAAACCGCAGCCGATCAGAGCGACGAGCACCGCCAGCGCCGTGACCAGCAGCTGACCGCGGAGCCTCTCCTGCTTCTGGGCGGCTTTGAGGGGTAAAAGATTGATCCGAATCATTTATCTCCCGCCCTTCTCGTCGCAAGCCCGACGGCAACGGAAAAGATGGGGCCGACGGCCTCCAGGTACTCCTGGTCGAATTCCTTTTCGTCAGCCACCACCTGCCGAAAAGGCTCAAGCAGTCCCACTGACATATTCAATCGTTTTTCCAGGGTCTCTCTCACGGCCGAGCTTCTGGAAACGCCGCCGGTGATAAAAACTTTCTGCACTTTTTCATCGGCTGCGGTGGCCGAGAAGAAATCGAGAGAGCGCTGCACTTCATGAGCCAGATTTTCCGCCGCTTCATCGACGATCTCCTGGACCGCCTGCGGATCGACATCCTCCAGCTCTTCGCCGATCTTCACCCTCTCGGCCTCTTCCTCGCTCAAGCCGAGCCGCTTCTGGATTTCTTCGTTGAACATGTTCCCGCCGACCTGGATATCGCGGGTAAAGATGGAAACCCCGCCCCGGAGGATATTGATGTTCACCGCGCTGGCGCCGATATTGACCAGCCCCACCATCTCGTCGAGACCGATGTCGTGGTTGATCTCAAAGGCATTTTCCATGGCAAAACAGTCGATATCCATAATCACCGGATTCAGGCCGCATTCCTTGAATATCGCCACGTAGTCGTTGACGAAGTCCTTTTTGCCCGCGACCAGGATCACATTCATCAGGGACGGATCCTTGTCGTCGGTTCCGAGTATCTGGAAATCCAGGTTCACCTCGGAAATTTCAAAGGGGATGTATTGCTCGGCCTCCCACTGGATGGAGCTTTCCATCTCCTCTTCGGTCATGATCGGCAGCTGAATTTTGCGGATGATGACCGAATGGCCGGCGACCGAAGCGGCGACATTTTTTGTCTTGATCTTGTGGCTTTCCACCAGATTACGGATCGCCTCGACCACCGACGTTGAATCCATGATGGTATTATCGACGATGGCCTCGGGCGGCAGCGGCATGACCCCGAGATTCACCAGGTGGTAGATCCCTTTCGCCTCCCGCAGCTGAACCAGTTTCACCGCGCTCGATCCGATATCTATTCCGATGATGTCTTTTTTGGCCTTGACCAGCATGTGCAGATCCCAACCCCAATGAGGAATGAAGAGGTTCGCTGTCGCTTTCGAAAACTTTCCTGAAGCAAGGGTCGTACCATTCCACTAATCCAGATCGGGAAAAACCTTCTCCCGGTCACGCAACCCGAATCCCAAGGCCAGAAGGACCTTGCGCATGGTCGCCATCCGGCAGGGAGCCCCCTTTTCGATCCGGTCCACCGTCAGCGGAGAGACCCCGGCCTTGCGTGCCAGCTCGGCCTTGCTCATCAACAGCGATTCACGAATTTCTTTCACCCGGTTCTCAGCCATCATCCGTATCCAAAAAAGTGCAACATGATTAAAATTGAGACAAATTAGACATAATTATAGGTCAATTAAAACAAGTGTCAATAACTTACTTCCACACGGATTGTCATAAGCCTCTGATTTCCCTGAAGAATATCTCACAAAACCCAACATGGCGGGCAATCCTGCCTATCGGCCTACCATATATTGGATTTCTTCGGGAAATATTTTTTGTGGAAAAGGAGATAAATCAGGGACGCGGGACGCGGCACGCGGTACGAGGAGCGCGGAATTCGTCCTTCCAGCCACCAGCCACCAGCCACCAGCCACCAGCCACCAGCCACCAGCCACCAGCCACCAGCCACCAGCCACCAGCCACCAGCCACCAGCCACCAGCCACCAGCCACCAGCCACCAGCCACCAGCCACCAGCCACCAGCCACCAGCCACCAGCCATCAGCCATCAGCCATCAGCCATCAGCCATCAGCCATCAGCCATCAGCCATCAGCCATCAGCCATCAGCCATCAGCCATCAGCCATCAGCCATCAGCCATCAGCCATCAGCCATCAGCCATCAGCCATCAGCCATCAGCCATCAGCCATCAGAATCAGCCATCAGCCTGCATTACCGAAACAGCGAAAGGTACCAGTGAATCAACAGCGGGCCCCAGAAAAGGAAGAGCAGGGCCCCCAGGGCGAGGAAGGGGCCGAAGGGGATGGCGAGTTTGCCGTCGGCCTTTTTGATCAGCATCAGGGGAATCCCGACCAGCGACCCGATCAGCGAGCTGAGGAAAATGACCGGCAGCACCGCCTGCCAGCCGAGAAACGCGCCGAGCATGGCGAGCAGCTTGATATCGCCGCCCCCCATGCCTTCCTTCTTGGTCAACAGTTCGTACCCGGCGGCGACCAGAAACAGGCTGCCGCCGCCAAGCAAAATGCCCAGCAGCGAGCTCGTCCAGGGAATCCAGGGGATGGCGAAGGAGGCGAGAAAGCCGAGAACGATGCCGGGCAGACTGATGACGTCGGGAATGATCTGGTGGTCGAGATCGATGAAGGTGATCACCACCAGCGCAGCGCAGAAAACCCAATAAATGGGTGTCGCCCACAAAAAACCGAAGCGCAGGAAGACCAGCAGAAACAGGGCGCCGTTCAGAAACTCCACCAGGGGGTAGCGAAAGGGAATGTGCGTCCGGCACGAGGCGCAGCGCCCCCTGAGAAAAAGGTAGCTCAAAATGGGAATATTCTGGTACCAGCGGATGGGCGCCTGGCACTTCGGGCAGTGGGAGGGCGGGGAGACGATCGATTCGCCTGCCGGAATCCGGTAGATGCAGACATTGAGAAACGAGCCGACGACGGCGCCAAGGCAAAAGGAAAACCCCAGAAAAATCCAGATATTCATGAAACATCTAACCTTGCAAGAGGGTATCGCCAGCGTGCACCACCTCCTCCGGCGAGATCTCCGAGAGGCAGCGGGCATTGATCGGGCACGGGGGAGTATACCCGAAGCGGGTACAGGGGGAACAGGGAAAATGCCGATTGAGCACGATATGCCGCTCCCCCCGCGGCGCCCACTTTTCGGCGATCCCCGGACCGAACAGGGACACCGTCGGCCGGCCCAGCCCCACCGCCAGATGAAGAACGCCGGAATCGCCGCTCACCAGAGCGGCGCCTTGCGCGATGACCGCCGCGGTCTCGGCCAGCGAGGTGCGGCCAGCGAGGTTCAGATCGCCCACTCCGGTGACAATTTTTGTCCCTTCGGCGACATCTTCCCGCCCGCCGACAACCACCGCCGGAAAACCTTTTTCGCCCAAAGCATCGGCCACGGCTTTGAAGTTTTCCGCCCCCCAGCGGCGCTCGGGGATACTGGCGCCGGGAAAGAGAACGACGTACGGCCTGGCCAGCAGATCCCCCAGCAACTCCCCTGCCCTTCTTCGGGCCGCTTGATCACTCTCGAGAAAAGGAATGTGAAGCTCTTCAGACGATGTGAAGCCGAGGGGTTTCAGCAGATCGAGAAAGCTTTCGGCCTCATAGGCTGCCTGCCCGTAGGCAACAGGGCCGTTGAAGAGTTTTTCGCGCGCGTTGGTCGCAAAGCCGATTTTCACCGGAGAGCGGATCAGCCGGCCGATCACCGCCGAGAGGATGTGCCACTGCTCGCTGTCGATCACCACGTCGTACCGTCCGCCGAGTGCGGCCAGCAACTCCTTCGGCTTGTCATAGCGAAAAACGGCATCGACATCCGGACACAGCCCAAAGACGGCCGCATTGCGGCTCTCGGCCAGAACGTGGAGCAGCGCCTCTGGATATTCCCGACGCAAGGCCCGGATGGCTGGCACCAGCAGCACCGCATCGCCGATGCCGCCGGGGCGGATCAACAAAAGGCGCCTTACGTCTGTTGGCGGGGAAGGTATCGGAGCCGGACGCGGCAACAGGCGGGTCAATCCCGAACCGATGATTCGGTCGATTTTTTTTAGAAAAAGGGTATTCACGATCAGGGCAGTTGCGAGGAGTGAGGGGGCAGATCTTCCTTTTTTTCATAGAAGATCTTCCCTACCCGCTGAATATGTGCAAGCAAATCCGGATTTTCAATTTGATGCAGCAAGGATAGATCCACCTTCCACGGCAGCAGCAAATCGTCAACGCGATTTTCGATTGCCAGCAGCTCTGAAAAGGTCATCTCCGGGGCTTCGAGACACAGATCGATATCGGAGCCCTTGCGATTCGTTCCTTTGGCGCGCGAACCATAGAGGATGACACGACGGATTGTCGGATAATCACTGAAAATTGCCTTCAGCTTCTGCACAGCCGACTCCGGCAAACCCGCCAAGGTCATTGCGGCGCAAGCTCCTTCATCCGCACAAGGAAATCCTGGAATAGTTTGCTGTAACGATTCACAATCTTTTCGGTAATCTCCTCGGCAACGCTCTGGTTGTAGGTATGGGAGCTGAGATTGCGGCTTCGGATCATTTCCATCCAGCCTTCACCATCCTCGACAAGCCCCCCGCTGAACGATTCCCGAATCGCATCACGCGAGCCGGTGATGGAGGTATTGCCCTGATAGAGAAAGTAGTCTCTCATCACATTCCAGGCCAGTTCGTGGGTGAACTCGAAGGACTGGATCAGCCCCTGCTTTTCCAATTCGGTCAACGGTCGGGTTTGAGCCAGCTCGACGGCGCTGAGCAACTGAGACAGGGCCGATTCATAGTTGGCCAATCGCTGTATCCAGCGGATATCTTTCTCAACCATGAATGCAGTCCTCCAATTCACAGCGATTCATCAAGCAAAAACTCAACCACAAACCGATAGCGCCCATCCCTGACACTGTCATATATCTTACGCATATCGATATTCATGTAATCATGCACAATGCGGTTGCGGATACCGATCACGGCATTCCACGATTCGAGATGATTCTGCACCTTAGAGGTCCGATTCGCCAGAACGGCGAAACTGTCATAGGCGGAAATGGGCACCGGTTCACCGGCGGCCTTGAGCAATTGTTTTGCCTTGCCGATCGCATTTTCAATCAGGATCTGCAGAGCGTGGAGCACGCCGTTTTCCTCCAGGCGCGACAGGTGCTGCCCCTCCTGGAGTCTTCCCCGGACCTCGTCAAGCACCCTACCCTGAATCGTTGCGATAACCGCTGTTTCCTGCTGATACAGCTCAGGTCGCATAGATCTTCTCCCAGTACGCCTCTTCCAGCTCTCGCCAGGTGCGCTGCAGGAAATGTTTCCAGGCCAGGGTGTCTGCCCCTTTGAGAGGAATCCCCTCCTCGACGATCACACTGCGCATGGCCAGGCGAGCATCAGGGATATAGATCAGGTCGATGGCGTCATCCGAGCAACCGAGCCGATCGGCCAGGCGATGCCGCAGCCGTTCGGTGAGCGCCATACAGTGCATGTACGGCGTGGGACCCTGCCATTGAATGGCAAGATCCCAGTCGCTTTCGGGGCGGGCCGTTCCCTCGGCTCGGCTGCCGACCAGAACCGCAAGTTCCAGTTCGGGATCTGAAGAGAGGATGGACGACAGTTCTTCGATTTCCCTGGAATTCTCAAAAGGCGCCGTCGATTTTTCCATAGGCCCTCATTGTACCATTTTGCACCCGGATCAAGGTTCAATTTCACCTCCCGGCCGATAAAGACTCACCGGGATAAATCCTTTTGGAGTCACCCATTAACTGAGTTTTGACCCCATTTGGCTCTTTCCTATTAGGTCCGCCAAAATCCTCTCAGCCTCCCTTTCCTTTCTGCACAATCCGGTAATCCTGCCTGATCAGCCGCTTGAACCGCTCATTGGTGACCGCCCAGTCGAGAAAATCAACCTTGAACGGGAGAGCCGATTCGGAGAAAGCCTCTCTCAACTCGGCCAGTTTTTCGGCATCCAGGGGGATCTCGGTGATAATCGCCAGGTCGAGATCTGAGTACGGTTTGAGATTTTCACCGTGAACCCGCGATCCAAAGGCCCGCACTTCCAACCCCGGCACGTGAGCACGAAGAATCCCCCGGACGGTTTCCAGCTCCTCCGGTTCAATCTTCAGATCACTCATTGCGGCGCTTCAATTCATCTCGAAGGAAATGCATCTCGCGAACAAAATCCTCCATAACCGACAAAACCTCCTCCGCCCTGGCTTCGTCATACGTATGGCTGGTCATGTTCCTCATCTCCCGAAAAACTCGATATGAAGGAACCTGCCGCACCAATCCGGCCTCGGCTCCAGTGCGGATCATGTCCATAAAAACCATCTCCCGAATTTCCGCCGGATTGGCAGCGATCTGCTCCAATTGCCGGCGAAGCATCTTGATGCCGAGTTCGTAACTGCGCTTGAAGGCCTGAATGGTCGCTGCACGGAACTGCTCCCGTAGGTCGGCATCCTGGCGTGCCGGCTCGGAATGGAGGAATCCCAAACTTTTTTCCAACTGGGAAAGCGCTTTTTCAAAGGGAGAAATATCGAGTTTCATCTCATTATCTCCGGCTTGGGAAGGAAGTGGTCCCCTGGTGTGTAACACGGGAAAGAACCCCGATGCAAGCACAAGAGAGGGGTCGCCGACTTCCTGAAAAGCCCCCATGCATAGACTCTCCCCTCCTCCTGGAATTCGACAAAAAATTCGACACCGTCGAAAATATCATCGTTTATCTGCGGCCGCCATCAAAGGCAAGATTCAGCACGCTCCAAAAGTTAAAACTTCACGTCCCCGGGCACTTCGCATAAAAGAGAAGATCCCTGATTACAGGGGAATCCAGATTGCTCAGAATAAGATCATGTGCCTTGGTTTCATCCTGCATATCCTTCTCATCCCTGTTATTTAACCTTTCGATAGTGTTGTCCAAATCTTTTCCGCAGCCATTTGCCACCGCCGGTCGCCGCCTCCCCGTAAAGCACATAAAAATATATCTGTCCCCTTACTGGAAATAAAACAGGGAAATCAAAACCCTCGGTCGAGAGCAGTAAACGCCCTGCCCAAGGCTTCTAAATGTAAATTTTTCAGTCGCGGTAGGAATGCCGGCTGCCCGGCATCCCTCGCACAGATCCCGGCGTGCGGAACTACCGCACCGGGCTCATCAGCTTGCCTTGCGAAGTTTCAGAATGGTTTTCTCCGGACGGCTCAGGGCCAGATCATAGGTTGCTTGCAGGTTGAGCCAAAACTCCGGGGTCGTGTCCAGGGCTTGAGCCAACAGCCAGGCGGTCTCCGAAGTGATGCCCCGCTTGCCGCGCACGATTTCGTTGATCCGCTGCACCGGGACCTGGATATGCGCTGCGAACGCGACTTGACTGATGCCGAGTTCATCGAGGAATTCTTCTTTCAGGATTTTCCCGGGATGGACCGGAATACGGTGAGAAGGAATCATAATGCTGCTCCTTGCGGCCATTCCCATTAGTGGTAATCGGTGAGGCGAACCTCATAAGCGTTGCCGTCTTGCCAGCGGAAAACGATCCGCCATTGATCGTTGACCCGAATGCTGAGAAGCCCGCGAGATCGCCTTGCAATGTCTCCAGCCGATTGCCCGGAGGGGAACGTAAGTCCTGCAGGTTGTGCGCGCCATTGAGCATGTCCAGCTTGTTGAGGGCTTTTTTCACCACAGCCGGCGGCAACTGCCGGACACCCTTGTTGTCAGCGCCGTGATACAGGGCTTCCGTCACTTTGTCGCCAAACGATGAGATCATTCAGAAGACCCTCCGCCAATCACATTTATCGTTATCACGGTTACCGTGCAAGCATGTTTCCGTGCAGTGAATCCACGGCAAAAAGACCTTCTATTATCACCATTGAAGATTTGACACCGCCAGAGGTTTGCCTCCCCTCCCCTGGTGGGAGGGGATTGAGGGGAGGGGGAAACTGCCGTAACCGCAGGCTCACTCGGGTGGCGTGGGGGGTGGCGTGGGGACGTTGTTGACTAAGTTGACCTACTTTTCTCCCCTCGGCTCAAAATCCTGGATATCGCAGAGGTGGAAACGCCAGCCGTCTCGCGGATTCCGCCAGCGTCATACCGAATTCGGCGACAAGATGATGGGCGATTTTCGATCGGATCACTGGAATGTTTCCCCGCCGAGCGCCTGCCTGCAGTTCGGCCAAATTGATGCCGCCATCCCTGCATGCCTGCTGCAGGAACTCAGCCGCTTTTTGCCTGTTTTCACGGTGAGAAAAACCACGTCTTTGGATCTCATCAGCTTCCTGGACGATCCGCTCGACAAACTCGCCGCTGCCGAGTATCCGGTCATCGGACTGCTCCTTCAGACCTTCCCGCCGCAGCGATTCAACTCGGGACCAGCCGCCCTGCGAGCGCATCAGGCCGCCGCCGACTAACTCCGGCCGCCGCCCTTGTGGCTCACCATCGGCCACAAATGCTTGGTAGGCCTGCCTAGCCGCATATTGACGCTTCCCGAAGCGGGTGAGCACAGCGACGGTATCCTGCCATTCCTGACCTGTTTCACCTATCAGCGCGCTGTGACCGCACCAGGGCCAGGCGGCAAGTTCATCAAGGGATTTGACTTGCCCTGCGCGCAATGGGTTCAAATGGATGTAACGCACCAGTTCAAGAAAATAGGCCTCCTCTTCGCAGACAATCGATTTGTATCGATTCTGGAATAGATGCCCATGGCGGCTGTGACGCTGATTGTAAACGACGGCATGACCCGTGAGCAGCCGGCGCATGTATCGGGAAAGGCCGTAGGAGCTGCTTCGGAGCAGGATATGGGCATGATTGTCGAGAAGCGCCCAGGCATAGATGGCTGTTTGGGTTTCGGCGGAGAGCTTGCCCATGCGGGAGACAAACCCCTCCCTGTCGATCCGATCATCCACAATGCGGCGCTTTTCGATTCCCCTGATGATGATATGATGCAGGGTGCCGGGAGCATCGAGTCTTGCTTGTCTTGGCATCATGGGACTCCGGGCTTTCGGTAGTGGTTTCGAGGAATTTACCAGGGCTGGTCACTCTAGTCAACAACGT
>CAWANI010000024.1:0-126767 GCA_963783365.1 uncultured delta proteobacterium
GTATCGCTGGTTGAGAATCGTTGGCTTCGTGCATCAGCACTGCCTCGCCCAGCAGCTGGAGATCGACCGCGCTGCCGGCCGGAAGGCGAGGTCGCCTCCTGCGGCAACAGGGCCAGCCCGCCGGCGCGGAGCATGGTGCTCAGGATGCCGGTGCGCTGGTCGCCGCAGGGACGGACCAGATACGTTCCCTCCTGCTCCGTCACCTGCACGCGCAAAAAGAGGGTCTTGCCGGCCGGTTTGCGGACCTCTTCCTGCAGGATGCCCCGATACAGCGGCCGCAGCACCCGGCGATGCCCCATCATCTTGAGCAGCGCCGGCCGCACCAGCGCCTCGAAGGTGACCAGGGTTGACACCGGGTTGCCGGGCAGGGAGAAAACCGGCACCCGCCCGCGGACGCCGAAGGCGGTGGGTCCGCCCGGCTTCATGGCAATCTTCCAGAAGCGCGGTTCCACCCCCAGCTCGTCCAACACCTCGCGCACCAGGTCACGGTCGCCGGCCGAGACCCCGGCCGAGGTGATCAGGGCATCGCACTCCAGGCCGGCGGCAAAGAGCCGGCGATGGCTCTCCTTTTCGTCCCGGGCGATGCCGAGCAGGACCGGCTCGGCGCCGCATTCGGCCACCGCGGCGGCCAGGGAGTAGGCATTGGCATTGACCACCTGCCCCGGTTCGGGAAGCCCCCCCGGCTCGACCAGTTCGTCGCCGGTGGAGACGATGGCGACCCGGGCCCGCCGATAGACCGGCACCATGATCCGCCCGAGGGAAGCGAGCAGACTGATTGCCGGGGGGCCGATCAGGGTGCCGGCGGGGAGGGCCGCAGCCCCGGCCGCGATATCCTCGCCGCGAAAGCGGATATGCTGGCGCGCGGCGACCGGGGCCAGCATTTCCACCCTGTCGTCCGCTTCCCGGGTCTCTTCCACCGGAACGACGGCATCGCAGCCCGGCCGGCAGCGCCGCGCCGGTCATGATCTTTACCGCGCAGCCGGCGGTCACCGCCGGCGTCGGCCGGCCGCCGGCCGGGATATAGCCGGTGACCTTCAACGGAACATCGGGGCGGACGTCGGCGGCATGGACCGCGAATCCATCCATGGCCGAAACGTCGTAGTGGGGCAGATCGCAGGACGCCGCCACCTCTTCGGCCAGGATCCGGCCGGCCGCGGCCAGCAGCTGGACCTGCTCCACCCCCAGGGGCTGGATCTGGTCCAGGATCATGCGGCGGGCGTCGGAAAAAGGAAATGGGCATCAGCAATTCTCCATGGCTACAGGGCCGTCCGGGCGTCCTGGGAACGGGAACTCCCCAGCAGGCGGCCCCGATCGAGGGTCAGGATTTCACTGGCCAGGTGCCGGGGCTGGTCCTGGTCGTGGCCGGCGATGACCACGGTCGTCCCCTGCCCGGGCAGGGCGGCCAGGCAGGCTTCGAAGACCGGCAGGATCTCCCGGTCGAGCCCGGCGGTCGGCTCGTCGAGCAGCAGCAGTTGCGGCCGCAGCACCAGGGCGCGGGCCAGTGCGGCGCGCCGGCTTTCGCCGCCGGAAAGGGCGCGGGCGCGGCGCCTTCGAAACCGCCCAGGCCGACCATCTCCAGAGCCTGGCGGATGCGCCGGTCCTGCAGTTCGCTGCGCACGTCGCGCAGGCGCAAACCGAAGGCGAGATTCTGATAGACACTGGTCTCGAACAGGTAGGGGTTCTGTTCCACCAGGGTGATCGAATCTGTTCCGGTCGATCCGGAACGAATAGGCATCATACAAAGACTTCCCGTTTGCCGATCGTGCTCATTTTCTTCAGCATCTCCAGCCCCATCTGGCAGGCGGCGAAGCTGTCGGCGCTCGCCGCGGCGCAGACCGCCACCAGGGAGATGATCTCGCCGACCTCCAGCCGGCCGCTGCGCCGCTGCAGCAGCACGTCTTCGAGCGGCCAGCGCGCCTTCAGGGCCGCGGCGATCTGGCTCCAGTTCGGCCTCGGCGTCGGGCTCGGCGCGGTATTCGACGGCGCAGCTGGTGCGGCCGGTGCCGCCGTCGGCCTTGACCACGGCATAGTGCAGCAGCACCGAACCGGCGCTGCGCTGCTGCAGCAGTCGGTAGCTCTGCTGCGGATCGATGGGTTCGCTGACGATCTGAATCATGTCGGTCCTCCTGCCGCGTCAGGCGGCCGGCGGCATAAAAAAGGGTCCCTTTCACGATGGAAAGGGACCCGGTTCCGAGGCAGCGCAGGCGCAGTGGGAGTTCTCCTTTCCAAAAGGGAGGCGCCGCCGTTTCCAGCGGTGCCCGTTGGCCGCTGACCCTGGGGATAACCCCTTAGGTCCGACGGCTCGGAGAAAGTATGCAAATTGTCCTGTGTGCTCCGTAACGTCCGGCGTGGCGCTCGGAGCGGCGGAAGCTACAGGGGAATCTCGACGACCTCCATGTCGAGCAGGTTGATGGTGAGCTGGCGATTGCGCAGCAGCCGCCCCTGGCCGAGCAGCACCTTGCAGACCTCGGCGGCCTCGAAACTGGCCGCCACGCCGGGGTGAAGGAGGGATTGCCGAGCTGCTGCTCGACCCCCTTGCCCCCCTGCCAGTGGCGGTAGATCGTCTGCAAGGAGCGTTCCCCCGGGAAAATGGTGGCGACATGGCCGTACCAGCCGGCGATCGCTCCGTGCACCAGCGGCATCTCCAGCTCGCGCAGACCTCGGCGAGCTCCAGGCGGGCGGTGACGTTGTCGACGGCATCGACCACGCAGTCGGCGCCGGCCAGCAGCTCCGCGCCGTTGTCCCGGCCGCAAAGGGCCTGCACCGGGGTCACGGTCACCGCCGGATTGATCGACGGCGATCCGCTCGGCCGCCACCTCCACCTTGACCCGGCCGAGGTCGGCGGGGGAGGAGAGGAGCTGACGGTTGAGGTTGTTTTCCTCGAAGACGTCGTCGTCAATGGTGACAATCTGTCCCACTCCGAGACGCGCCAGCTGTTCCAGAATGTAACCGCCGAGGCCGCCGGCGCCGACCACCGCCACCCGGCTGCGGAAGAGTTGCTGCTGCTGGGCGGTGGAAATCATCTGCCGGTTGCGCTGGTAGCGGGCCGGCAGCAGGCCGGCCGCGAAGATCGCCTCCTCCACGGCGGCCAGGCTCAGGCCGAATCGCTCCGCGGCCTCCGCCTGGTGTTGCCAGGCGAGCAGGTCGCCGGCGGCGTTCGCCTTGAGGTAGTCCTGAAGGGTGTCCATCTCAGCCCCCCCGACCAGCGGGAAGATCGCCAGGGTCTCCCCCGCCGCGAGCACCCGCGTCAGATCGACATGCCGGCCGTTGATCATCAGGATGCCGAGCTGTTCCCGGGGGAGCCCGAGGTCGTCGACGATCGCCGCGACGGTGGTTCCCTCGGGATAGTCCCGGGCTTCGATGTCGAAGCGGCCGGTACGGAAGGTGGCAAACAGCTTGACGGTAATCTGCATGGTCAAAAGTCTCCGAATTGGACCTTGAGTTTCAGCAGTTCCTCATCCCCCGGCAGCTCCGGTAGACGGCGCTGGCGGTCGAGCGCCAGCGGCCGGCCATCGAGCCAGCAGCCGCGGAAGCGGAACTCGGCGGGGAGCTCGGCGAGAAACTCCCGCAGGTGCGCTGCGCTCAGCACCACGCCCCGCCCCAGAACCCGCGGCCCCAGTTCCTCGAGGAGCAGGTTGAAGAGCTTGAGCCGGATCCGCCCCTGCAGGTGGGCGGGCAGCCTCGGCCTCGTTTTGATAGGTCATCGCTCCGCGCATCGCCGCATAGAAACCACCGCTGCGCATGGTCGCCCCGACCAGGCCCGGCATCGCCCCGGAGAGGGCCAGCACCGCGCCGTCGTGGACCAGGGCGGTGGCGGCATCGTCCACCGCCCGGCTGTTGAGAAAGAGGGTGGTGATGCGACTGGCAATGTAGTCCGCCGAGATGCCGAACTGCTCGATGAGCAGCTGCTTGAGACTGCAGCCGGTTTCGACCTCGACCTCGACCCCCTGCTGCAACAGCGGGAAAAAGAAACTCAGCAATTCCGGTGCCAGCTGCACCTCGAATAAGTGGTCGATCGCCATGCGCCCTCGCATTCCATTGCCGACCGTCCCGGTCTCCGGTCAGACGACAAGGGGCGGCCCGCCGGGCCGCCCCTTGCCGTACCAGTCGGTTCCGATTACCAGTTGAAGACCGAATCGAGCTCCTCGTCCTTCATCGAGAAGACCTGATTGTGCGGAGCGATCGGGTCGGTGTAGAAGAAACGCGGCAGCCGGTCGTCCTCCTTGGTGAAGCCGGCGCGCTTGTTGAAATCGCGCTCGGCCGAAAGGACCGTCTTGCCGAGTTCGACCACGCCGTCGCCGGTCAGCTCGGTGCCGTAGAAGGCGTTGAGCATGTCGAGCAGCGCCTGGAAGGTCTCGGGCTGGTCCATGATCGCGAAGGCGATGAACAGGCACATGCCGGTGGAGTCGATGGCCGCGGTGGCGATCTGCAGGTTGCGCGAGAGCTCCACCTGCCCTTCGGTCTTCAGCGGATCGACGTCGCCGCCGACCTTGAGGATGTTGGTGGCGATGGCGTAGCCGGCGGTGTGGTCGGCCCCCATGGTGGTGGTGGCGTAGGTGACGCCGATCCCCTGGATCGGGCGCGGGTCGTAGGCCGGGAATCGCCTGGTTCTTGACCACCGGCACCTTCTCGACGCCGAAGACCTTGCCGGTGATGCCGGCGCCGCAGCCGAGAACGCGGCCCAGCGGGGTCCCCTTGCCGACTTCTTCCATCAGCCGGATGGCCCCTTCGCTGTCGCCGAACTCGATCAGTCCGGCATCCATGGCGACGCCGATGGTGGCCCCCATCTCGATGGTGTCGAGGCCGAAGTTGTCGTCCATGAAGTCGAGGCGGGCGACGGTGTCGAGGTCGTCGATGCCGCAGTTGCCGCCGTGGGACCAGACGGTCTCGTACTCGGGCTGCTTGGTGAGGTAGTGGCCGTCCTTGTCGTTGTAGATCCCCGAGCACTGGATGACGCAGCCGCGGTGGCAGCCGTGGGTGGCGGTCCCGCCGCGCTTGATCTCCAGTTCGGCCTGGGCCTCGCCGCTGAGCTTGGCGCCGCCGGCGAAGACGGCCGGTCTTGAAGTTGTAGGTCGGGTAGCCGCCGGCCTCGTTGAGGACGTTGGTCAGGACGTTGGTGCCGTAGGCCGGCAGCCCCTCGCCGGTGACCGGGTGCTTGCGCAGCCCCTCGACGAACTTGCGGTTGGCGTCGCGGTAGGCGTCCGGATCCTTGGGCGCGCGGTGCTTGCAGCCGGCGTCGTCGAGGATGATCGCCTTGATCTTTTTCGAGCCCATCACCGCGCCGACGCCGCCGCGGCCGCAGTGGCGGGTGGGGCGCAGCTCCGGGTCGGTGCAGGCGATGGAGGCGCCCAGCAGCAGCCGCTCGCCGGCCGAGCCGATCGACATGTAGGCGACCTTGTC
This sequence comes from uncultured delta proteobacterium, assembly GCA_963783365.1. GTDB lineage: Bacteria > Desulfobacterota > Desulfuromonadia > Desulfuromonadales > CAWANI01 > CAWANI01. The sequence goes on from CAWANI010000024.1 coordinate 5,401, forward strand.
GCCGTACTGGCCGCGCAGTTTTTCGATCAGGGGATAGTTGTCGAGCAGCTTCAGGCTGTTGTCGACCTCGACCTTCACCCCGTCCTTGTTGACGATGATCTTGTAGAGGTCGTCCCCTTCGGGCTTCCCTTCCAGGATGATCGCGGCGTAGCCGATCCGGGCCAGCACCTGGGCGGCCTGGCCGCCGGCGTTGGATTCCTTGATGGTGCCGGTCAGCGGGCTCTTGCAGCCGACCGAGAGGCGCCCGGACATGGCGCCGGTGCTGCCGCTGAGCATCCCCGGGGCGATCACCAGCTTGTTCTCCGCGCCGAGGGGATGGCAGAGGGGGTGGACCTCCTTGCTGACGATCAGCGAGGTCGTTGCCCGACCGCCCAGGCCGGCATAATCGCCGGCGGGTTCCGTGGTAATTTTGGGGCCACCCTTGGCGCCCATGTCGATTCTGACGATTTTGTCCATCTACGCACTCCTTTGCCTTTTAAAAAAGGGCCAAACCTCTCCTTTCCACCAGGGAGGCAGGGTCGTTTCCAACCCCACCCATTGGCCTTTCGCCGTAGAACATCTTCCCGTAGGCAGCCAGGCTCGGAGGTAACTATTAATACATAGCGGAAATTCCGCCAATTTCCAGTAGCGGGTCGACAATCGTCCCGTCAACAGATCACGGGACAACCGTATCTTCTGCAATGGCGGTGCCGAATCATAAAACATTGGTTGAAAAAAAATATGTTGCGATTAAAGGGACTTGGAGTTTGAAGGCGATACGGAAGCAGAACCTGTTCGAGCGGCCGACGGACAACAATCGGGGAGATTTGCCACAGAATGCGAAAATCCGGGAACTTGGCGGGGATTGCCGGCGTGAGGATTTTCTCCACATCGTGGAAAAACTACCCAGACACTGGCGGCCGGTCGAGGTCCTTATTCTCAAGGACGGTGGATCCTCGCTGTTAGTTTCCACAAAGAACGGGACAGAAGGGGCGGGGAATTTTCAGTTTGAATTGACCGATTAATCAGCAGTGTCCGTATACGCCCTTCGCTCCGGTAAACCGTTCGCAAAAGGATGCCCCGGTTCAAGATAGTACCGCTTTGGGGAAAAGGCGGACAGCTGATTCCTGGCCACGAAGCACAGTGATGGTCATTCCCACCGAGGTGGCAAGCGCCTAAATCATAGGCGACAACAATGCCCACCGCAGGTGAAAACGTCCTTTTTTTGGTGACTTTCTTTGATGCTTTCGCAAAAAAGAATCATTCCATTTGAGTCGTGAACCCGCCGACTCGATAGTCGCCGGGCGGGAACGCCTCGACAAATGGCCGTAAGAAGTTCCACAGGCGCAAGAATTGCTCGTTGACAACCCCAACGAGCCCTTTTGGAGGGTGGCATGACCCCCCATTTTTCGGTTTCGGCCCTCTGAGGCGATTTTTGAACGCCGCTGCGCGCAGGATGTTCAATCTCGTCGCTTTCAGAACCGCCGCCAAGCGGACTTGTCGCCTCCCTCGCACCCGCAGGTGCTTGATTCCGGTGACTCGGTCAAGATCGGACATGGTTCCTTCGACCCCGGCACGAAAGCGGTAGGCCTCGCGGAAGGTTTTCTTCTTCTCCTTGGCCCGCCGTCTGGCCAGCCGCAACGACTTGGCGTCGTAGCTGAGGGTGGCGCTTTTCTTGACCCGCTTTACCGGGCACTCGGACTGCACAGGGCAGTTATCGCAGGCGGCCTCGTAGAAGTGGACGATCTTAGCGCCCTTCTTGCCGGTTTTGGTTCGCTGTGGTTTGTGCCCCTGCGGACAGGCGATCATTTCGTCGACATCGGTAAAGGTGAATTCGGCCAGACTGATCCCCTCCGGTGCACTGCCCATGGCCGGCGAGACGAGCTCGACGCCCAGCTCTTTGGCCTTCTCGACGTTCTCGTCGCTGCCGTAGAGAGAATCGGCCAGAAGCTCTGCAGGAGCCAGCTCCCGTTTGGCTGCGTCCTCGACGGCCGGAAGCAGGGCATTGGCGTCGCTCTCACAGGCCGTCTCGAGCTCGACATGGGTGATCAGGTTCGGCTGGCTCTTGTCCGGCGAGTACGTCTCCATCACCTGCACCTGGTACCCCTTGCCCTTGTGCCCGCAGTAGGTGGCATCGGGGTCGGAGGGATTCTGCAGGGAGTCGGAGGGCACCTCCTTGTTCGGCTTGACGAGCACCTGCGGGGCTCCATCGTCGGTTTTCTCAAGCACGCACTGCTCGCCGAAGAGCCGCACCAGAAGCTGATAGCTGGCCATGGAAACGACTGCGTCCCGGGCACTGAATCGCTCCACCAGTGAAAAACAGTCGTTACCGACCTGCTGGAGCGTGCGGGCCGATTCGCTCGGCTTGCCGGCAAATTGCCCGTCGTTTTTCTCCTCGTAGCGCTCGGCAAGATCGCCGAGTTCCCGGTAGAGCTCGCCATGATGCCGCTTGAGGTTGACCAGGAACTTGCGGACCTGTTTGTGGTCCTTGACGTGGATCATGCCAAATTCTCATAAGAGATTTAAAATATTGAGGAAATATACCATGAACCCGGTCTTTGAATAAGAAGAAACTGATGGAAAATTGAATATTTCTAGCCAGTTATCTGTATATAGGTTTTTGCGAGTGCATCATAAATTGGCCGGTCTGTCAAATACCCTGGACTCCACTCAAGACATTTGGTGCCAGCCAGAACTAACTGGAAAGTTCGAGGGAAATGATCTTCACCCAAGCAGTTTGTTCAGCTCTTGCGAATCCGTAACACAATGGCTCAGGCTGAGAGCCCATGTCCAGGAAAGGAGGGTTGAAAAAGAAATCCTAACGAAATCCAACACTTAAAGAAAAAGCGGCCTCCCCAATAACCGGGAGGCCGCTTTTTCCCTTGGGAAACCTTCCCTCAGAACAGTTTCTTCACCGCCGCAAGAGCCGCCTCGTAGTCCGGTTCGTCCGTCACCTCGGGGACGATCTCCCGATAGGTCACTTTCCCTTGCCGGTCGATGACGAAAACAGCGCGGGCCAACAGCTTGAGCTCCTTGATGAGCACCCCGAAGTTGAGACCGAAGGAGCGCTCCTGGTAATCGGAGAGGGTCTTCACCCGCTCGATTCCGGCGTTGCCGCACCAGCGCTTCTGCGCAAAGGGCAGATCCATGCTGATGGTGTAAATCTCCACGTCCTGTGGCAGCGCCGCCGCTTTTTCGTTAAAGGTGCGGGTCATCTTGTCGCATACCCCGGTATCGAGCGACGGAACCACCGTAATCAAGCGCACCTTGCCGGCCGAATCCCCCAGGGAAACCGCTTTGAGGTCGGTATTCACCACGTGAAAATCAGGCGCAGAGCTGCCGGCAGCGACATCTTCTCCCAGAAGGGTCATCGGATTGCCTTTGAAGGTAATGACGCCTGTTTTCTCTTTCGTCTGACTCATAAAAATATACCTCCTCGAAAAAGTTATTGAATCGGTCATCAATTATAGGCCGCGACGAGGAGATGTCAACGCGTCCGCCTTTTGCGCAAAGGCGCATCGCAAAAAAGATGGGTCAACCGCACACCCCGCACCGGCGGCAGCCGGAGCGGCAGCGGGGGGTAAAGGTGCCGGCCTGGCCGCGTTGGTATTCGTGCCAGAGATAGTCCCGGCTCACACCGCTGTCCAGAATTTCCCAGGGGAAGCGCTCGCCCTGCTGCCGCGTCCGGGTCACGTAAAAAGCGGGATCGATATCCAAGTGGCGGCAGGCGGCAGCCAGATTTTTCCCCGCCGCCAGCAGAGGCAGGGCCCGGCCGATACGCCGGTCGCCCCGCGACAGAAAGGCCTGCAGGGTCGAGGCCCGTACAGATTCGAAGATCACCTCGGTGTTGGCCATTCGGGCGATGGCCGACCGGATCAGCCGAAACTTGCGGGACAGGTTTTTCTCAGAATCCATCGCCGCCCACTGCAAGGGGGTGAAGGGCTTGGGGATGAAGGGATTGATCGACAGCGTGAGGGTTCCCAGTCGGCCGAGTTTTTTCTGCCCCTCCACCCAGACCTCGCGCAGGCGGCGGGTCAAATCGAGCAGCTCGTCGATGTCCTCATCGGTTTCGGTCGGCAGCCCGAGCAGAAAATAGAGCTTCAGATTGAGGATGCCACCATCGGCCAGCAGGCGCGCTGCGGCCAGGATCTGCTTCTCGTCCAGCCCCTTGTTGATCAGTTGGCGCAGTCGCTGGCTTCCCGCTTCGGGGGCCAATGCCACGGTGCGGTGCCCTGACTCCTTCAGGGCCGCCACTGCCGCAGCGTTCAGCGAGTCGATGCGCAGGCTCGCCACCGAGATCTTTGCGTCACGGGAAAGGATCGCCTGGTTCAGCTCATCGATGCGGGAATAATCCGACACCGCCGCGCTCACCAAGCCCACCTTGTTCCGGTGGCAGAGCCCTTCTTCCACCTGATCGAGGAGGTTGTCGAGGGATCTTTCCCGAGGGGGCAGATACAGAAACCCGGCCGCGCAGAACCGGCATCCCCGCGAACATCCCCGCGAGATCTCGGTGAGAGCCATGTCGGAAAACTCGGTCTCTTCGGTCAGCACGAAGGAGCGACTTGCGGTGGCGTCGAGATCTGCCACCCATTGACGGGCCACCCGCGGCGGTGCGTCGCCGAGCGGCCGATAGGCGTGAACGGTTCCGTCCTCTTCGTAGTCGACCCGGTACAAGGAGGGGACGTAGAGCCCCGGCAACGCCACAAGCTGCCGCAGAAGCGCGCTGCGGCTCTCCCCACCCGCCGTCGCCAAAGCCGCTAAGAAGGGGGGCAGGATGACCTCCGCCTCGCCGACGGCAAATACGTCCATGATCTCGGCCAGCGGTTCGGGATTCAAAAAAGCACACACCCCGCCACAGAGCAGCAGCGGCGATTCCTCCCCCCTCTCTTCGGCAAGGAGCGGTAGCCGCCCCAGCTCGAACAGGGTCGGCAGGTTGAGGTAGTCGTTTTCGAAGCAGACGGAGAAAGCAACGACGTCGAACTCACTCAGGAACCGTCCCGACTCCAGCGAGAACAGGGGATAGCCGGTCTTGCGGTGCTCGGCGAGCTCTTCGGAGTCGGGCAGGAAGAAGCGCTCGCACAGGGTATCCGGCCGCTGATTGATCTGATGGTAGACGGTGAGAAAGCCCAGGTTGCTCATGGCCTGGCGGTAGGTATTGGGGTAGACCAGGGCGACCGACATCCGCCCCCCCCAGGGATTGGAGCGGCAGCCGCTCTCGGCCGCCAGGCGCTGCCGGGCTTTTTGGATCAGTTTTCGCGACATGGAAAATTCCGTTTGGTGTTCATTTCTATCAGCTTACACCATGTTTTTAACCGCCGACAAGGGACCTCGAATCGGAGAAGGATTGAAAAAAAGGGACCGCACCGGGCGGTCCCTTGACGAGGGAGTCGTCGCAATCTTATGAAAATGTGAAAATAACAGACACTCCCCCCGCACTCGCCGGGCGGAGAACCGGCGCGGGAGAATGCCATCAGAATGCCTGCCGGCTTCCGGGACAGCTCGACGGTCGACTTCTGTCGAAGAGCCGCAAAGGGGCCTCTGATCCTGCTCCACGCAGAGGCGGCGCCGCCGTGAAGACGCCCCGAAAGTTGGGCTGCGCCGAGGCGGCGAACCGCCTCGGATCTTAGTCCACCCGCTTGCGCAGGAAGGTGGGGATATCGTACTCCTGCTCTTCGTTCGCCGGGGTGCGCGAGGTACGATGCAGTTCCTTCTGCCGTTCGCGAATAAAGGTCGGCAGATCCCGATCCACCTTGCCCATGGCCATGGTGGCATGATTTTTCAGTTCCTCGGCATGCCGCTTGTTCTTCTCGAAGGACGCACCGAAGCCGGTGGCAATGGCCGTAATCTTGATGGTATCTCCCAATTCCTCATTGATGACCAGGCCGATGATGATATTGGCCTCCTCGTGGACCTTCTCATGGATGCAGCGGGAGGCCTCGTCGAACTCCTCCATGGTCATGCTCGAAGACCCCGAAATGTTGACCAGCACCCCTTTGGCGCCGGAGATGTCGATATCCTCCAGCAGGGGGCTGCTGATCGCCTTCTGCGCCGCCTCGGCCGCCCGCCGCTCGCCCTCGGCAATGCCGATCCCCATCATGGCCATGCCCCGTTCGCTCATGATGGCCTTGACGTCGGCAAAGTCGACGTTGATCAGACCACTGGTGGTGATGAGATCGGAGATCCCCTGCACCGCCTGCCGCAGCACATCGTCGGAAGGTTTGAAGGCATCGAGGATGCTCATGTTTTTGCCGGCCAGTCCGAGCAGTCGGTCATTGGGAATGACGATCAGCGAGTCGACCACCTCCTTGAGGCGGTCCACCCCGCTGTCGGCCTTTTTCAGCCGCTGTTTCCCCTCGCGGGAGAAGGGCTTGGTCACCACGCCCACTGTCAGCGCACCGAGCTCCTTGGCGACCTCGGCGATCACCGGCGCCGCCCCAGTGCCGGTGCCGCCTCCCAGGCCGGAGGCGATAAAGACCATATCGGCCCCTTCCAGGATCTCCGCCAGTCGGGCGCGATCCTCCAGGGCGGCTTCGCGGCCGATTTCCGGATTGGCGCCGGCGCCGAGGCCCTTGGTCAGCTTGCTGCCGAGCTGAACCTTCATCGCCGCCTCGCTGTTTCGCAGAGCCTGGGCATCGGTATTGGCGACGACGAAATCCACCCCTTCCACATGAGCCGCGATCATGGTGTTGACAGCGTTGCCGCCTCCGCCGCCGACGCCGATGACCTTGATTTTGGCCATTTGATCAATACTTTCATCGAATTCGAACATGACTCCCTCCCTTCGAATGTGTGGTTGAAGACCTCCGCAATCCCAACCCGCTCGTTGATGTTTCTCCGTATCAAAAACCATTCACCAAAAGTTTAAAAACGATCTGCCAGGCCGCTCAAAAGAACTCGCCGAACCACTCCTTCATCCTGCGCACCACCTTGTCGAAGATGTTCTCCTGGCCGATGGTGAAGTTTTGCGTCTGCAGGTTGCGGCTGCCGTATTTGACCAGGCCGACGCCGGTCGCGATAGATGGGGGAGTTGACGACGTCGGTCAGCCCGCCGATATCCTGCGGAACGCCGCGGCGCACCGGCAGGTTGAAGATCTGCTCCGCCAGCTCCGGCATGCCGGGCAGGATGGAGGTGCCGCCGGTGATAACCACTCCGGAGGCGATCAGGTCCTCGAACCCGCTCTTGACGATCTCGCGGTTGACCAGGGTGAAGATCTCCTCGACCCGCGGCTCGAGGATCTCCGCCAGCAGCTGGCGGGAGAGCACCCGCGGCTCGCGTCCGCCCACCGAGGGGACCTCGATCGTCTCGTCCTTGCCGACCATGGAGGTCAGGCAGCAGCCGTACTGCTGCTTGATCTTCTCCGCCTCGGCCATCGGCGTGCGCAGCCCGACGGCGATGTCGTTGGTCAGGTGGTTGCCGCCCAGGGAGAGGACCGCGGTGTGCTTGATGGCGCCGTCGACGAAGATGGCGATGTCGGTGGTGCCGCCGCCGATATCGATCAGCGCCACGCCCAGCTCCTTCTCGTCGGCGGCGAGAACCGCCTCGGAGGAGGCGAGCTGCTCGAGGACGATGTCGGCGACGTCGACCCCGGCGCGGTTGCAGCTCTTGATGATGTTCTGGGCGCTGGCCACCGCGCCGGTGACGATGTGGACCTTGGCCTCCAGGCGCACCCCGCTCATGCCGAGGGGCTCCTTGATGCCGTCCTGGTCGTCGATGATGAACTCCTGGGGCAGGATGTGGATCACCTCGCGGTCCATGGGGATGGCGATCGCCTTGGCGGCGTCGATGACCCGTCGGATGTCCTCGTTGTTGACCTCGCGGTTCTTGATGGCGATCACCCCCTGGGAGTTGAACCCCTTGATGTGGCCGCCGGCAATCCCGGCAAAGACCGATTTGATCTCACAGCCGGCCATCAGCTCCGCTTCCTGGATCGCCTTGCGGATCGCCCCGACGGTGCTTTCGATATTGATGACCACTCCCTTGCGCAGGCCCCGGGAGGGACTGGTGCCGATTCCGACGATATCCAGCCCCTCATCGGTGAGGTTTCCGACGATGGCGCAGATTTTCGTGGTGCCGATGTCCAAGCCGACAATCAGGTTTTCTCGCTTATTGCTCATCGTTCTCCCTTCCCTTGCTGGGTCGCGTCGCACTATCCACGGCCGTGAACGGACCCGGAATCGACCTTCACAACGATTCGGTCCATGACATTCAAATCGATATACTGCAATGCCGAGAGGCTCGGTTCCAATTGGGGGAAAATCCGTTCGAGACGGGCGATCTTTTCGGCGAAATCGCCCCAGCCGACACGGATCGGGACGGCACCCGTGGTGGTATAGAGGGTAAATTCACCCTTGTGGTCGACATGAAGTTCGGCAACGTCGTTCAGATTGAAGCGGGATTTGTCGCCGATTTTCCCAAGAAGATCCATCGCTGCCGCCAGCAGACGGTACCCTTTTTCCGGATTCTGCAATAAAAACTGGCGATCGATGCCGGTGACGACGGGAAAATTCAGATCGTCGCCTTTTTTCAGTAACTTGAAGATCTTTCCCGAGCCGTCCACATAATACAGATACCCCAGATTGACAATGGCCTTCGGCACCCGTTCGGTCACCCGGATCGACACCTCGCGGGGAAACTCCCGATCGACCTGGGCGGTGGCAATCCAGGGGTTCTCCTCGATCTTGCGGCCGACCATATCCAGGTCGATGTTGAAAATATTCATTCCCGGGCGGATGTCGGAGAGGGCGAGGATCTCCTTTTTGGAAACCCGGTGCTGATTGAGCACCCGAACCGTATCGACACGGAAATACCCCGACGCGATCACCAATCGACCGAGCAGGGCGCCGCCGCTGATGACAAGAGCGAGGCTGCCGGCGAACACGGCAATGCGCAGGGCGCGGTGAAACAGCTTTCGCCAGTCGCGCGGCTGCTTGTCCCGCTTGCGCCGGTTCCCCTTGACTTTCGTCGGTTTTTGGGATTTGAGATCCCGCATGCCGCCCTCTTCTCCCCGATGAAATCGGGCTCATTCCATAATCTTCTCAACGCCCGTTCGCTTAGCTCACTCGAGGCGAGGAAACGCTGAGAATTCATAAAATCTAAAATTGCTTGGTTATTCTCTGCGCCATTGCGTTAAAATGCCTGCTGCCTTTTGAATTAATGCTATTTCCCCAGGCCGGCCCCTTCCAGGATCCGCTGGGTGAGTTCGCTGAAGGAAATACCCGCGTGCTGCGCCGCCTTCGGCAACAGGCTGGTTTCCGTCATTCCCGGGATGGTGTTCACCTCGAGGCAGAAAAACTCCCGCTCGCGCACCATGAAATCGACCCGGGCGGCGCCGGCACAGCCGAGAGCCCGGCAGGCCTCCACCGCCACCTGCCGGAGTCGCTCATACAGCGCGCCTTCCAGGGGAGCCGGCAGAATGTATTCGGTCTGTCCGGCGGTATATTTCGCGCGAAAATCGTAAAACCCTTCCTTGGGGACGATCTGAATAACGGGCAGCGCTTCGCCATCCAGAACACCGACCGTGACTTCGATCCCCTCGATATAGTCTTCCACCAGCACCTCGCGGTCGTGGCGAAACGCCTCCTCAAGGGCCCCCGGCAACTCCGCGGCTGTGCGTACGATGCCGACCCCGATGGTGGAGCCCTCCCGAACCGGCTTCACCACCAGGGGAAAGCGGCGGCAGCGGGCCAGAACGTCTCCGCGCGCCTCTTCCCGCCGGAAAACCTCGAAGGCCGGCGTGGGGAGTTCATGGTAGAGAAGCACCTTCTTGGTCATTGCCTTATCCAGGGCCAAGCTCGAAGCGAGAACTCCGCTGCCGGTATAGGGAAGGCCGAGGATCTCAAGCAGCCCCTGCACCGTGCCGTCCTCACCGTAGCGGCCGTGCAGGGCGACAAAGGCCACCTCGACCCCTTCCTGAACCAGGCGCTGCGCCAGATCGCGGCCGGCGTCGATTCCCGTGGCGGCATACCCGGCCCCCTTCAGGGCCTTCAGCACCGCCTCGCCCGTCCGCAGGGAAACTTCCCGTTCGGCCGAAAGGCCGCCGAGAAGGACGCCGATTTTCTTTTTTTTCAGTTCGGAGCGTGTCATAAATATCTCCGGATTCAGGTTTCAGGAATCAGGCTTCAGGACGAATCTTCCATTTCGGAGAGGCGCCTTCCTACCACCAGCCGACTGGCCCCCGATTCTTTCCTTAATCTTCCCCTACGAGCCTCACTTCGGGCTCCAGTGCGACGCCGCTTCGCTCACGGACCGCCCTTTGAATACGCACCATCAGTTCCAGAATATCCGCCGCCGTGGCACTGCCGTCGTTGACGATGAAGTTGGCATGTTTCGCCGACACCCTGGCACCTCCCACCGCCGCACCGCGCATTCCCGCTTCGTCGATCAGCTGCCAGGCCTGTCTGCCGGGCGGATTTTTGAAGACCGAGCCGGCATTTGGGCCTCCGACGGCCTGGGCTGATCGACGGTGCGCCAGCCGACGCCGGATTTCCTCATCGAGAGCCTCCGGCTGGCCGGGTTTAAAATTCAACGTCGCCGCCGTTATCACCAGGGAATCGGGCAGAGCCGATCGGCGGTAGCCGAATGCGAGGGCGGCGGCCTCCCGTGTCTCTTCGCCGCCGGAACCTGCCAGAGTTACCGTGCGGACGACCTGAGAGAGGTCCTGCCCGCCGGCTCCGGCATTCATCGCCACGGCGCCACCGACCGTCCCCGGAATTCCGGCCAGGCTCTCGAGGCCGGCGAGACCTTGCCGAGCCGCGGCCCGAATCAGAGCCATGAGCGGCAGTCCGGCCCCGACATGGACGCTGCCATCCCCGTCGAAGGAGAGTTCCTGCAGATTCCCCAGATGGATGACGGCCCCGCGAACCCCTCCGTCCCGAACCAGCAGATTGCTGCCGGCGCCCAGGGGAACCCAGGGGATTTTCGCCTCATCCAGCAGCCTCAGAGCACTGTGCAGATCGGTGCGATCGGCCGGAGCGAGGAACAGGTCGGCCGGCCCGCCCACCTGCCAGGTGGTGTGCCCGGCCAGGGGCTCATCCACCCGCACCTGCCCGCGCAGGAGCGATTTCGCCATGTCAAAGAACCGGCCGGGCACCTATTGCCGTTCCTGCAGTCGGGCAATGAGGCGCTCGCCCACCTGCCAGACATTTCCCGCCCCCAAAGTAATCACGATATCCCCCGCTTTCACTTCGCCTGCGAGATGGGCCACCACCGCATCGGCATCGGCGAGATAGCGGGCGTCCTTGTGGCCGTGACCGGCAATCCCCTCGGCGAGGGCCTGCGCCTCGACCCCCGGCAGGGGATCTTCGCCGGCGGGGTAGATATCCATCACCACCAGATGATCGGCTTGGTAGAAGGCGGTGACGAACTCATCGAACAGGGCCTGGGTGCGGCTGTAACGATGGGGCTGAAAGACCGCCACCACCCGGCGGTCCCATCCCGCCCGGGCGGCCGCCAGCGTCGCCCGGATCTCGGCCGGATGGTGCCCGTAATCGTCCACCACCATGATCCCCTGGGCGTCGAACTTGGTCTGGAAGCGGCGTTGCACCCCGCCGAAATCACGGAACCCCTCGGCAACGGTGGCAAAGGGGATATCGAGCTCCATCGCCACCGTGACCGCCGCCAGCGCGTTGAGCACGTTGTGCCGTCCGGGCATGCGGAAAGAGAGGGTTCCCAGCCGCTCACCGCGCCGGTGGACGGCAAAGGAGGTCCGAGCGGCGTGATGTTCCACCTCCGTCGCGTAAAAATCGGCCTGGGTCGCGAATCCGTAGGTCACGAAGCGTTTCTTCACCTGGGGGATGAGAGCCTGAACGTTGGGATCGTCCAGACACAGTACGGCCACCCCGAAGAAGGGAACTTTGTTGATGAAATCGACGAAGGTCTCCTTGATCTGAGCCAGGTCGCGGTAGTAATCGAGATGGTCGGCATCGATATTGGTCACCACCGCGATGGTCGGCGAAAGCTTGAGAAAACTGCCGTCGGATTCGTCCGCTTCGGCCACCAGGAACTTGCCCTGGCCCAGCTTGGCGTTGGATCCCAGCGAATCGAGACGGCCGCCGATGACGACGGTGGGATCGATACCGCCATGGGACAGCACCGTCGCCACCATGCTGGTGGTGGTCGTCTTGCCGTGAGTCCCGGCCACGGCAATACCGTATTTCATACGCATCAGCTCTGCCAGCATCTCGGCCCGGGGAATCACGGGAATGAGGCGACGGTGCGCTTCGCGCACTTCGGGATTCTCCGCCCGGATGGCGGTGGAGGTCACCACCACGTCGGCCTCGCAGACGTTTTCCGCCTGGTGCCCCAAGGCGATTTTGCCCCCCAGGGAGGCAAGGCGCCGGGTGATCTCCGATTCGCGCAGGTCGGAGCCGGAGACTTGATAGCCCAGGTTGAGAAGGACCTCGGCGATACCGCTCATGCCGATGCCGCCGATGCCGATGAAATGAATTTTCTGAATTTTTCCGTACATAGTTAAATCACCTGTTCTTCATTTGCCGGCGGCTGCCGCGCTCCGGCGGAGGACTCTTTCCGAGGTTGGAGCACTGACGCGATGCCGGCCGCCGATCGGCACTGCTCCAGAATCCGGTCGGCAGCTCCGGGATTGCCCAGCGATTTGGCGGCCGCAGCCATCGACAGCAGCCGCGGCCGATCCTTCAGCAACCCCGTCACCAGCTGGGCCAGGGTTTCAGCCGTCAGCTCGCCCTGGGGCAACATCAGGGCCGCTCCCCTGCGGGCCAGGGAACGGGCGTTGGCACTTTGGTGATCGCCGGCCGCGTGGGGAAACGGAATCATGATCGCCGGCCTTCCGCAGGCGGTCAATTCGGCCATGGTGGTGGCCCCGGCTCGGCACACGACGAGGTGCGCCCGGGAGTAGGCCGCGGACATGTCGGTGATGAACGGCACCACCGCCGCCGCCTCCCATCCAGCCCGGCGATAGGCGTCGCGGGTCTGTTCCAGGTCCTCGCTGCCGGTCTGGTGCAAAATCGCGAGGTCTCCGCGAAACTCCTCGAGCAGAGGCAGGGCCGCGACCACCGCTTCGTTGATTGCCCGGGCGCCGCGGCTGCCGCCGAAAACGAGCAGGGTCGGTTTGCCGGAAGAGACCGGGGGACAGTTTTCCATCCCGGAGCGCAGCGGATTGCCCGTCAGGACCGTCCTTCCGCGGGGGAAGAAGCGGTCGGAATCGCCGTAGGACAAGCAGATCCGCTTCACCCACCTCGCGAGCAGGCGATTGGTGAGCCCCGGCCAGACATTCTGCTCGTGTATCACGGTGGGAACCCCCTTGAGCAGGGCCGCCAGCAGCACGGGGCCCGAGGCGTAGCCCCCCACTCCCACCACCACGTCAGGCCGGAATTCGCTCAGAATCCGCGCGGATTGGCGCAGGCTTTTCAGGAGCATCGGCAACAGGGCCAGCTTGGCGGCGAGCCCCCGGCCGACGAATCCGGCGATCTCGATGGTGGAGAGCGGCAACCCCAGCTCCGGCAGAACGCGGGACTCGATCCCTCGCGCGGTCCCGACAAACCGGACCCGGGCGTCGGGCTCAGCTTCCAGGAGCCGCTGGGCCAGCGCCACCGCGGGAAAGAGATGTCCGCCGGTGCCACCACCGGCCAGAAGCAGTTTCATCGCGCCTCTCCCGAAGCCTGCGAGGAAATATTCAGCAGAATGCCGGTTGCCCCCAGAGTGGTCAGCAGGCTGGTGCCCCCGTAAGAGATAAAGGGCAGCGCCAGACCTTTGGTGGGAAGCATTCCCAGGACCACGGCGATATTGACGAAGGATTCAATCCCCAGAAGCAACGTGATGCCGAAGGCCAGGTGCCGGCCGAAATCGTCGGGCGCCCCCAGCGCTGTGCGGATCCCCCGCATGAACAGGACCAGGAACATGGCGCTGATGATGAACACTCCGATAAAGCCAAGCTCCTCGCCGACGACGGAAAAGATGAAATCGGTATGAGCCTCGGGCAGAAAGAAGAGCTTCTGCTGCCCCTCGCCCAGCCCCTTGCCGAACAGGCCGCCAGTGCCGAAGGCGATCCAGCTCTGGATTATCTGGAACCCCGTATTGGTCGGATCTTTCCAGGGGTCGAGAAATGCCAGGATCCGCTTGCGCCGGTACGCGACGTTCATCACCGCGAAATAGAGAAAGGGCACCGCCAGAATCACCACCGAAACGAGGTAGCTCAGGCGGGTTCCCGCCGCCAGCAGCATGATCATGGCCACTCCGCCGAGAGTCAGCGCGCTGCCCAGGTCTGGCTGCAGCAGCAGCAGGAAGAGCAGAACGGCCAGAACCACCATGTACGGGATGAACCCCAGCTTGAAACTCTTGATCTTTTCCTTCTTTTTGGCCAGCGAGTGGGCCATGTAGATGATCAGCCCGAGCTTGGCCACTTCCGATGGTTGAACGGAGAATCCCGGCATCCGCAACCAGCGCGAAGCGCCGCCGGCGTGGGAACCCAGCCCGGGGATGAGAACGACGATCAGCAGGCCCAGGCACGCGAAGAGAAAGGGATTCGCAAACCGGCGCAGGTGATGGTAATCGATATGCATGGTGACGGCCATAAACGAAAAACCGACGAGGGCGAACAGACCTTGCCGTTTCAGGAAATGGAAGCCGTCGCCGTAGCGCCTGGCCGCCATGATCGAGGAGGAGGAATAGACCATGACCAGGCCGAAGCAGGTGAGCACCACCGCCAGCAGCAGGATCGTGGTATCGAAATTCTTCCGCCCTTCCACGCTCAGACCGCCTTCCTTTCCGACAGGGCCATCACCTCGCGGGTGAAAAGCTCGCCGCGCTCCTCGAAATTTTTAAACATATCGAAGCTGGAGCACCCGGGCGACAACAGGACAGATCCACCCGCCGGCGTCAGCTCCCGCGCGAGTCGCACCGCCTCGCGGAGGGACCCGGCCCGCACGGTGTGGGTCATCTCCCCGAGCACCTTCTGCATACGCTCGGCAGCCTGGCCGATCAGGATCAGGTGGGCCACCTTCGCCCGCACCGGCCCGGCCAGCGGCGCGTAGTCGCCACCTTTGTCCTTGCCGCCGGCGATCAGGGTCACCGGCGCCTGAAGTCCGGCCACGCTCTTGACCACGCTGCCGACGTTGGTTCCTTTCGAATCGTTGTACCAGTTCACCCCGTCCAGCACCCGCACCAGATTCATCCGATGATCCAGGCCACTGAAGGCGCAGGCGACCTCCCAGGCCCGCTCGGCGGGGCAGCCTTCCATGAGCGGCGGGATCAGGGCCGCCATGACATTCTCCAGATTGTGCTCGCCCTTGAGACGCAGTTCGCCGGCCGGAAAGCGCCGCTCGCGGCCGCCGAAGCGCCAGACGATCTCGTCTCCTTCTACCCCCATCCCCTCCTGCAGCAGGCGGCGCGAAGAGAACAGCATCCGCCGCGCCCGGATATCCCGGGCGGCCCGCAGAACGCCGGCATCCTCGGCGTTCAAAACGGCCACATCCGAAGGGGTCATATTTTTGAAGATCTGCACCTTGGCCTCGACATAGGCAGCCATGTCGGGATACCGGTCGAGATGATCCTCGGTGAGGTTGAGCAGCAGCGCGTAACGGGGACGAAAGGCGCGAACCGCTTCGAGCTGAAAGGAGGAGAGCTCCGCCACGGCCCAGTCCCAGGAGGCGGACTGCACCGCCTCGATCAGGGGCGTTCCCAGGTTGCCGCCGACGAAGGTTCGCTTTCCCCAGGCCTGGAACACCTCTCCCATGAGGGTGGTGGTGGTCGATTTGCCGTTGGTCCCGGTAATTGCCACCAGCGGTGCCGTCAGCTCCCCGAAGGCCACTTCGACCTCGCCGATCACCGGGACCTGCCGCTCCACGGCCGCGGCGATGGCGGGAGTCGTCAGGGGAACGCCGGGACTGATCGCCACCAGATCGGCCCCCGCGAAAAGCTCCCGGCAATGCCCGCCCAGGTCGAGAGCGACCCCTTGCGCGGCCAGTGACCGCGTCTGCGGCAGGGCCTCCGGCGGACGCCGGTCGGAAAGCGCGACGACGGCTCCCCGGCGACAGAAATAGTCGACCAGAGCCAATCCGGTTCGACCGGCGCCGACCACAACCACGCGCTTTGTCAGAGAAATCCCGCGTCATACTACCTCAGCTTCAGGGTCGAAAGGGCCACCAGGGCCAGGATGATGCTGATGATCCAGAACCGCACGATGATCTTCGGCTCCGGCCATCCTTTCAGCTCGAAGTGATGATGGATCGGCGCCATCCGGAAAATCCGCTTGCCGTAGAGACGAAAGGAGGTCACCTGGAAGATCACCGAAAGCGCCTCCACGACGAAGATCCCGCCGACGATGACCAGGACGATCTCCTGCTTGGTGATCACCGCGATCGTTCCCAGCGCCCCGCCGAGCGAGAGGCTTCCCACGTCGCCCATGAAAACCTGGGCCGGATAGCTGTTGAACCAGAGAAACCCGAGCCCCGCTCCCACCATGGCGCCGCACAGCACCGCCAGCTCTCCGGCGCCCTGAACGCTGCTGATCTGCAGGTAATCGGCCAGCCGCACGTTGCCTGCCAGGTAGGCGAACAACAGGTAGGTCCCCGAGGCGATGATCATCGGGCCGATCGCCAGCCCGTCCAGGCCGTCGGTCAGATTGACCGCGTTGCTGGAGCCGACGATGACCAGGATGGCGAAGGGGATGTAAAAAATCCCCAGATCCGGTCGCACCCCCTTGAAAAAAGGGACCGACAGAGTGGTCTGGAAGGACGGGTCGAGAAACAGGCACGAGCCGGCCACCAGGGCGATCAGCATCAGCCAGAACATCTTCTCCGGGCGGAAAGGCCGTCGCTGTTCTTCTGCTTGACTTTGCGGTAGTCGTCCATGAACCCGACCACGCCGAACCCGACGGTAACGAACAGAGTGACCCAGACGTAGATGTTGGCCAGATCCGCCCACAGCAGGGTCGGCAGGACGATGGCCAGCAGGATCAGGGTCCCGCCCATGGTCGGCGTCCCCTCCTTTTTAAAGTGGGACTCGGGCCCGACCTTGCGGATGCTCTGACCGATCTGCAGGGTGGAGAGCTTGTTGATCAGCCAGGGCCCGAGAATAAAGGAGATCACCAGGGCGGTAATCGTCGCGTAGATGGTCCGGAACGTGATGTACCGAAAAACGTAAAAAACCGAAAACTGGGTATGCAGCGGGTAAAGCAGGTGATACAGCATCCTGCGCTCCTATGAATTGCCCGCCGCCCGGCAGGGACCGGCCGAACGCAAAGCGTCGGCAACCTTTTCCATCCGCATCCCCCGCGAGCCCTTGACCAGGACCCGGTCTCCGGGCTGCAGCAGCTGGTGCAATACGCTCGTCGCTTCCTCGTGGGCGGCGACGACGCGCACCCGCTGGGCCGCCATGCCGCCGTGAAGGGCTCCGGAGGCCACCTCCTCGGCCATCTCTCCCAACAGCACCAGATAGTCGGCACGCCGCGAGGCGGTCAGCCCGATCTGCCGGTGCAATCCGGCCGACGTGTCCCCCAGCTCCAGCATATCTCCGAGGACGGCGACCCGCCTTCCCGCGGGGGCGGACTCGTCAAGGGTGGCCAGGGCCGCGGTAACGGAAAGGGGATTGGCATTGTAGCTGTCTTCGAGCAGCAGAACGCCTTCGGGGAGCTCCACCCTCTCCATGCGCCCCCGCAGGGGCCGAAAGGCCTCGAGTCCCTGGGCGATCAGATCCCCTTCGATCCCCAGGGCCGAGGCGGCTGCCGCCGCGGCCAACGCATTGTGCACGTTGTGGCGGCCCGCCAGAAAGAGGGAGACGGGCCAGCTGCCCTGCGGCAGAACCAGCCGGAAGAAGAGACGATCGTTTTCGATCCTCACCTCTTCCGCCCGCACCTCGGCGGCGGCATCATAGCCGAAAAGCAGGCGCCGCGCGCCGTTGGCCACGGGGAGGCCGGCCACCCGGGGGTCGTCGGCATTGATGATCGCGGTGCCGTCGCCGGGCAGGGCGGCGAACAGTTCGCCCTTGGCCCGGGCGACCCCGTCGAGGCCGTGAAGCGTTTCCAGATGCGCCTCGCCGATGTTGGTGACGATGCCGACCTGCGGAGAGGCGATCTCGGCCAGGCGGGCAATTTCCCCCCGGGCGCTCATTCCCATCTCGAGAACCGCCCAGCGGTGTTCCGCGACCAGGCGCAGAAGCGTCAACGGCAGGCCGATCAGGTTGTTGAAATTCCCCTCCGTCTTCAGACCGGGATCGGTCTTGGAGAGAATGGCGGCCAGCATCTCCTTGGTGGTGGTCTTGCCGGTGGAGCCGGTCACCGCCACCACCGGCCCCGAAAAATCGCGGCGCATGGCAGCGGCCAGCTCCCCCAGGGCGGCCAGGGTATCGGCGACACGGATGACCGGAACGGGAAAGCCGGCAATCACCTCTTCGCTCAGGCAGGCCGAAGCTCCGCGCTGAACCGCCTGGGCGAGAAAGTCGTGCCCGTCGAAGTCGGGGCCCCCGCAACGGGAATGAACAGGTCCCCGGCCGGACCGTGCGGCTGTCGGTGGAGACGCCGGTGACCGTGCCCCGGGCAGCGACCGGAACGACCTTTCCTCCGGCGATCCTGGCTATGTGCGGTATATCCCAATTCATCAAGGCGCCTCCGTGGCGGCCAGGGCCCGCCGCAGCTCTTGCCGATCATCGAAATGGAGCCGTTCCCGGCCCACAATCTGGTAGTCCTCATGCCCTTTGCCCGCCACCAGCAGAACCTCGCCCGGGCGCAGGAGAGAAACGGCGAAACGAATCGCCTCGCGCCGATCGACGATGGTGACAAACCCCTTCTCCCGCGAACCGGCCGCCTTCGCCGGCGGCCACTCCGCCGGATGCACCTGCGTCGCCCCCTGGCGGATCGCCTCGATGATCCGCAAGGGGTCCTCGCCGCGCGGATTATCGGAGGTGATGATCGCCACGTCGGCCAGCCGGGCGGCGATTTCCCCCATCACCGGCCGTTTGCTCGGATCGCGGTCGCCGCCGCAGCCGAAGACAGCGATCAGGCGGGACGGAGAAAGATCGCGCAGGGCCTGCAGAGCCTTCTCCAAGGCGTCTCCGGTATGGGCGTAATCGACGAGAATCAGCGCGCCGCGGTCGTTATCGATCCGCTCGAGTCGTCCGGGAACCTGGCGCGCAACTGCGAGCCCCTCGGCGATAGTCGCCGGCGCGATGTTCAGGGAGATCCCGACGCCAACGGCGCAGAGCAGATTCTGCAGATTGAACTCTCCCACCAGGGCAGAGCGAAGGGGAACCGCTCCCTCGGGGGTAGCGACCTCGCCTTCGATGCCGTCTACCGAAAGACGGGTCCCGGCGGGGCGAATTCGGGCCCTGATGCCGCAGGTGAGCGCCTCGGGCAGCTCTTTCGCCAGTCGTTCTCCGTAAGGGTCGTCGATATTGATCACGGCCCGGGCAGCATCACTGTTTTCGCCGCCGATGAAAAGCCGGCGCTTGCTGGCGAAATAGCTTTCCATATCCCCATGATAGTCGAGATGCTCGGCAGTGAGATTGGTAAACGCCGCCACTTCGAAATGAACGCCGGCCACCCGCTGCTGTTCCAGGGCGTGGGAGGAGACTTCCATGATCAGGGCATCGGCACCCGCCGCGCGAAATTCGGCGATGGTACGCAACAGGTCGACCGACTCGGGGGTCGTATTGGGGGCGGGGTAGCTGCGATTTCCGTATCGGTAGCTTATCGTCCCGAATACCGCCGGATTTCGCCCCGCGGCCCGGAGAATCGATTCGACCAGGTAGGTGACGGTAGTTTTGCCGTTGGTGCCGGTCACCCCGACCACGGGTATCCCTGCGGTCGGGTCGCCGTAAAAAGCGGCCGCCGCCAGGGCCATGGCCCGGCGGGCGTCCTCGACCACCAGGTGGACCACCCCGTCGGGCAGGCGCCGATCTTCTTCCATGATAACGGCACAGGCGCCTCGGGCCACCGCCTCGTCGATGAAACGGTGACCATCGGCCTGCTGTCCCCGCAAGGCGAAGAAGGCCCCTCCGGGCCGCACCTGCCGCGAGTCATAAAACAGACCCGTGATTTCGGCCTCTTGGAGATTTTCGCCGAAGCGAAGAGCAAGTTTTTTAACCAGCTGAGAAATCTTCATAGAATCAGCTATTTTCCTATCCCCTCCCGCAAAAGTCAAAGGGTATTTTTCTCACCCGGGCGGCACCAGTCTGACCCAGATCTCACTGCCGTAGCGCACGGGCGCACCGGGCGCGGGGGATTGCTGAAGCACCCGCCCGGAGCCCTTCAGTTTGATATTGAGACCGGTTTTCGCCATGACCTGGAGAACCTGCCGATAACTCATCCCGACGCAGTCGGGCATGCGCATTCGCGCTGCCGCCAGGTGGTGCGGCAAAAGCCTTTCGGGCGCGGTCGCTGCCCGGCTTTCCGCCCTGACCGTGGCGGGCAGCGGGTTCTGGGGCTGCGGTTGGGTCGGAGTGATCTTCAGGTATTGCAGCGACTGGGAGGCGATCTTGGCAAAGATCGGAGCCGCCACCAGCCCGCCGTAGATTTTATCTTGCGGCTCATCGATGACGACCAGAATCACCAGCCGGGGATCTTCTGCGGGGACGAGTCCGACAAAAGAGCCCACCCGCCGGTCGGCGGAATAGCCACCGGTCACGGGGTCCACCTCCTGAGCCGTCCCCGTCTTTCCGGCGACCAGAAAACCCGGAACCTGCGCCAGGGTTCCCGTGCCGCCCTTCTGAGTCGCCGTGATCATGATGTTGCGGACCTCGCGGGCGACCTTTGCCGAGACCACCTGGCGGACCACTTCGGGGGTGCGGTTTTCGACCACCTCTCCGTAAGGATTGACGATGCGCTTGACCACGAAGGGGGCCATGAGTTTGCCCCCGTTGGCGATCGCCGCCGCCGCGGTCGCCAATTGCAACGGCGTGACGGAGATCCCCTGGCCGAAGGAAATCGTCGCCAGATCCACCTCGAACCAGCCGGAGGGCTTTCGCAGCAGCCCTCCGACCTCCCCCGGCAGATCGATGCCGGTCGGCTCGCCGAAACCGAATGCCCGCAGGTAGTGGTAGTAACGCTCCCGCCCCAGCTTGGCGCCGATCTTGGCGGCACCGATATTGGAACTGTATTTCAGGATCTTCCCGATGGTCAAACGCCCGTAGGAGTGATCGTCATGGATGATTTTGCCCCCGACTTCATAGGCGCCGTGCTCACAGTAAAACGTCTCCCCACGATGGATGACCCCCGCGTCCAGGGCTGCCGCCAGGAGAAACGTCTTGATGGTCGAGCCGGGTTCGTAGATGTCGCACACGGCCCGATTCCGCCACTGACCGGGGCGGTAACGGGTGAAGGCGTTGGGATTGTAGCTGGGCTGGTTGGCCATCGCCAGAACGGCTCCTGTGCGGGGATCCATAATCACCACGGTGCCGGCCTTGGCCTGGGCATTGCGCACCCCGGCGACCAGCTCCTTCTCGGCGATGTACTGCAAATTCTTGTCCAGGGTCAGATACAGATCACATCCCCGGCTGTCCCCTTCGACGGTTTTATCTCCCGCACCGATGCCCCGGCCCAGAGCGTCCCGTTCGGTCTCCAGGTACCCTTGCTGTCCCTGGATGAGCGAATCGTATTTCAGTTCGATCCCTTCCAGACCCTTTGGGTCGAGGCCGGTAAAGCCGATCACCTGGGCCCCGATTCCCGAGTTGGGATAAAAACGCTTATATTCTTTGATGAAATCAATTCCCGGAAGGTCCAATGCCCGCACCCGGCCGCTTTCTGCCGGCGGTGCCTTGCGCTTGAGCCAGAGAAAGCTGCGGTTCGAGTTCAGTTTGGCTTCCAGCTTTGAGACCGGCAGGGACAGCGCCGCCGACAAAGCCTCCGCTTCCCGGCGAGGTGCGGTCACCTTCCGGGGTTCGACGTAGATGGAATTTTCCAGGATACTTACCGCCATTTCGTCGCCGTTGCGGTCAAAGATCGTTCCACGTTGGGGTGCGAGGGGAATCACTTTCTGGTGCTGGTGTTCGGCGCGCTTCTGCCAGGCTTCTTGGTTCACCACCTGCAGATTGAAGGCCCGGGCGATAATCAAACCGAATCCCAGGATAAATATAAAACTGACCAGTCGGATGCGGATGCGCACCCCCCTATCCAACCCGTCCATTACTTGACGGTGATGATCTGATCGGGAGTGGGCAGGCGCAGCCCCAGCTCGCTTCGAGCGATCTTTTCGATCCGCTCCGGGCTGCGCAAACTCGCCGCCTCCACCTGAAGTTGGCGGGTTTCCTGCCGCGTAGCCCGCAGGCGCCCCTCCAAGCTGGAGATATCATATTCCAGATTGGTCACCTGCAGACGGGACCAGACGAAAAACAGCGAAACGACCAACAACAGGACCGTATAAATCAGGACGGGGAAAAGACGAGGACGTTCAAGGGAAAAAGCGTTGACTTTCGGGATGGCTCGCGAGACGAAATCGGACATGATGCCCTCCAAGACAATCACTTCCTCACGGGAAATTAAATCAAGCCGGGCCGACGCCGCGCCGTTCTCAGAACCGCGCTACGCGCCCTGGGGTTGGCGGCGACTTCCGCAGCGCCGGGACGCACCCCTTTGCGGGGCAGAAGATCGATCAGGGGAACCCGGCCACAAGAGCATACCGGCAATCTCGGCGGACAGATACACCCCTTGGCCTCCTGTTGAAAGATCCGCTTGACAATGCGGTCTTCCAGAGAGTGAAAACTGATCACCACCAGGCGGCCCCCGGGCTTGAGCAGATCAAGTCCCCGGCTCACCCCTTCGGCGACATGCTCCAACTCACCGTTGACAAAGATCCGCAGGGCCTGAAATACCCGGGTCGCCGGATGAATCCGCGAGGGGACCGTCCCCCCCGGCACAACCTGCCGCACCAGCTCGGCCAGTTGGCGGGTAGTGCGCAAAGGGTCCTCCTGGCGAACCCTGACGATGCGGCGAGCGATGCGGCCGGCCCAGCGCTCTTCGCCATACTCACGAAAAATCCGGATCAACTCCTTCGCCTCCAGCTCGTTCACCACCTCTGCGGCGGTGGGCCCGGCGGTCGGATCCATCCGCATGTCGAGAGGAGCCTCCTCGCGGAAGGAAAATCCTCGCTCGGCCGTATCGAGCTGAAAGGAGGAAACTCCCAAATCGAGCAGCATGCCGTCCACCCCGTCGAGGCCGAGCTCCGTCAGTACCTGCGCCGCCTCGGAAAAGTTTCGGTGCCGCAGGATCACCCGGTCGCCGAAGGTTGTAAGAACCTCCGTAGCGCGCCTCAAGGCTTCGGGGTCCCGGTCCAGACCGATCAGCCGACCGTCCGGGGCGCTGGCTTCCAGAATGAGGCGGGCATGTCCGCCGCCGCCGACCGTGCCGTCCAGATACAGGCCACCGGGCCGCGGCTGGAGGGCCGCCAGGACCTCGGTCGGCATGACCGGATGATGTACCAGACCCGATTCGTCCAAGGATCAAAAGCCCAATTCTGCCAGACTCTGCGGTTCGGCCTTGAGTCGCTCTTCGGACTGAAGCATTTCCATGGCATGCTTGGATTGGCTCCAGATTTCGATTTTGTTGACCAGACCCACGATAACCACGTCCCGTTCCTTGTCGAGCCCGGCATAGGTGCGCAAGGCCTGGGGGATCTGGACCCGTCCCTGTTTATCGAAGGGACATTCCTGGGCGGGCCCGATCAGAACCCGGTAGATATCCTCTCTCCTGGGACCGGCCGGCATTTCGGCCACGTTGTCTTCGATCTTTTTCCACTCCGAAAGGGGATACGCCAGAAGGGCGCCGTTGCGGCGGGTGACTTTCAGGCCCTCTCCGCCGAAAGCGGCGCTCAGAATCTCCCTGAATCGAGCGGGGATGCTGGCTCTACCTTTGGCATCGATGGTATTGTTGTATTCACCCTGAAAAGTCACGGCACCCCTCTTTTTGGCCCTAAATTACACTTTTCCCCACTTTTTGGGAAACTATAAAGGCGCACCTATCCCTTGTCAAGGAGAATTTCCACTTTTTTAAGGACTTAGAACATTTCCGAGGGGCTCGATTCGGGAGGGGTGGAGCTAAACATCAAAAATATTTAACACTTGGAGGAGGTCGGCGGAAAAACTGTATTTGCGCAAAAGGAGACGAAAATCGAAGGGCAGGAAATCCGGCGGAATCGACAGGTAAGACGCCCCGGTGATTCAAAAGCACGAATCGGAGTACCAGAGAGGGGGCGCCGGAGAAAGGGGAGGCGGGTTCAGGGAACCGATTCGATATCCTTCGGCGAAACCTCCTCCTCGTTGAAATTGATTTCTTCCAGCACCTGGTCGATATCGAGGATCGGTTTCAGGCCGTCTCCCAATTTTGCCACCCCCAGAAGGTTCTCGACACCGAATCCATCCAGGAAATCCGGCGTGTCCTCGATCTCTTCACCTCGGATGAACATGACTTCCGAAACGGCATCCACCATGATTCCGATCAGAACGCTTCCGGCTCGGCCCTGGATTTCAACTACGATGATGCAGGACCGATCGGTGAGTTCGTCTGCCCGCAGCCCCAACCTTGCCTTCAGATCGACGACCGGGAGCAACTTCCCCCTGAGATTGATGATCCCGGTGACATGGGGATGAAGGTCCGGAAGGGGAGTCGTCGGCATCAGCTCGATGATTTCCTTGACCTTGGGGATGCTGATGCCGTACTCCTGCCCCGCCAAGGCGAAGGTGAGGTACTGTCCGGTTTTCTGTTCGCATCTGAGCCTCACGGCTTCGGCTTTTTTGACTTCGGTAATGTCAATGAGGATTCCGGTGACATATTCTATCAGACCCTGCTCATCACAGACGATATGGCTCCACTCCTGTATCCAGCGAATGCAACCATTCCCTTTGGCCTTCACCCGGTATTCCCGCATGTAGGTTTTGTCGCCCTTGAGAGCGGTCTTAAACGTCTCCATGTTCGAGGCCAGATCTTCCTTCAGGATGATATCCGTCCATTTTATGGCCTTGGAATTGAACTCCTGCTGGCCGTATCCGGTCATAATCTCGATCTGGTTGCCGAGAAAGTCGACCGATCCGTCCTTATACCCTTTGTAGGAGACGGTAACGGTGGAGGCGGCCTCGTCGGTGCTCGGGTTGACGGTGTTCATGGAAACAGGCCTTTCTCGGGGAAAATCCAGCATGGCTGGGATGGATTGCCCCGGCGCGGGATCTTGGTATGACAAAAATCTGGCTCGGCTACTCCCCTATCCGACGGTCAAAACCTCCCGATTTTCTGCGGCGCCCTGCCACCGAGCGGCTCCGAGAACCTCCGTTGGTGGGACGTTCCCCCCTCGTTTGGCATGGAAAGACCGGCAAAAAAAGGTTTTTTCAAGTGGGAAAACCTTCCGTCACACGCGCTCCAGATTCCTCGAAAAGGGGATGGTACCCAGTTAAAATGCAAAAGACGAGCCGAATTGGCTTCATTGCCGGGGAGTCGAGGCCAGTCGGCTCCGGGAAAAAATTCCAATCTTTCCGGCATCCCCCTATTGAAAAGGGGCCCCGGTCTTAAGGGCCATTTTTGTTGACACTCCCGTCATCGCAATATTAGCCTGTTGGCATATCAGGCCCGCGAAGTGCCCCTCATCCAAGTCTGGAGATGCCCCATGAAAATCCCCCTTTGGGATTCCCATGTCCATATTTTCCCCGAAAGATTGTTCGACGCCATCTGGAACTGGTTCCAAAATGCGGGATGGAAGATTGCCTACGCTCAAATGGGATATCCGCAAATCATCGAATTTCTGAAGGAGATGGGGGTCGAAAGGGCATTTCTGCTTACCTACGCCCACAAGCCGAACATGTCCCTCTCACTGAACCTTTGGGTGAAGGAGTTTTGCGCTGTCAACCCGATGTTCATCCCCTTCGGGTGCCTGCACCCCGACGACGCGAATTTGCCGGAACTTTTGACCACTGTTTTGGATGAGTGGGAGTTTGCCGGAATCAAACTGCAGCTCGCTGTGCAGGGCTTCCCGGCGGACGATGACCGACTGAATCCGGTTTACGAGGCCCTGGACCGGCGTGGGAAGGTGTTGATCGTCCACACCGGCACCGCCCCCTATGCCAAGGCCGACTATCCGTTTTTAGGGGTTGCGCGATTGAAGTCCGCACTTCGACGCTTTCCGCAAATGAAGACCGTCATTCCTCACCTCGGACTGTTCGAACTGGACACGACCCTGGAGCTCCTCGCTGAATTTCCCAACCTTTATCTGGATACGGCCTGGGCGGTGGCGAATCCGGCGACCCCCCTGACGCCGGATCGGCTGGCTCAAGTGATTGCCGACTTTCCCGACCGCATCCTCTATGGCAGCGATTTCCCGATATTGGAATACCCGCCGCAGAAATGCGTCCATGCCCTGGAAAACCTGTCCCTGCCGGAAGAAGTGCTGGAGGGGGTGCTGCGCCGAAACGCCATGCGACTGGTGGGGTCGAATTGACGGGGCACGGCTCTTGACAGCCGGCCCCCTTCCCCCCCTTATCGGTGTACCCGATCCATCGAGCCGGGAATCGCCCGGGAAGGAGCCTCGTCTACCGGCCTCGCTACTCCTCCTCCTTCTTCTCCGCCAGCTCCATCTCGATCTCCTCCACGCGGCGGTCGACCACCTTGCGCACGGTAAAAAGGGTGCCGTCCGACTGGCAGCTGTCTCCTTCTTCGGGGATGGTTCCCATGGTGCGCAGCAGAAAACCCGCCAGGGTATTGGCGTGCTCCTCAGAGAGCTGGAGCCCGAAGCGGCGGTTGATGGTCCGCAGAGAGGCGCTGCCGTCCACCAGATAGCGGCCGGGGGCGAGCTCCCGCACCAGGACCTCTTCCACGTCGTACTCGTCCCGAATTTCGCCGACGATCTCCTCGACGATATCCTCCAGGGTCACGATCCCTTCGACGCCACCGTATTCGTCCACCACGACAGCCAGATGGATGCGTTTGCGGCGGAAGGACTGCAGCAGCGTGCCGATGCGTTTCGATTCGGGAACGAAATAAGGGGGGCGGGCGATTTCCCGCAGGGAAAAGACCTCGGGACTGCCGACGAAATTCAAAATATCCTTGGAATGGATGATCCCGACCACGTTGTCGAGATTTTCGTCATAAACCGGAAACCGGCTGTGGTGGGCCTGTTGCACAAGCCCCAGGACCTCCCCGAAACCAGCGGAAACTTCCAATCCGACCACCTCGGTGCGGGGAATCATCACATCCCGCACCCGGGTCTGGGTCAGCTCGAAAATACCGTGGAGCATGAGCCGCTGCTCCCTGGCGACAACCCCCGTCTCCTCGCCCACGGAAATGATGGAGCGGATCTCCTCCTCGGAAATGATCGGGCGCTTCTCCTCGCCCCTGATGAAATGGGTGAGCAGGCGGGACGCCCGCGTCACCAGCCAGACGACGGGACTGAGCAACCACATGACGGCAAGGATCGGGCGCAGCACCAGAAAAGAAACCTTTTCCGGATACTGAGCAGCGTAGGTCTTGGGGCTGATTTCGGAGAGGATGAGCAACACCGGGGTGAGGACCAGAATGGTGAGCAGTTCGCCCTGGTCCCCGTAGAGCTGGACGAAAAAGGTGGTGGCGAAAACCGAAGCGGCGATGTTCGCCAGGTTGTTGCCGACCAATATGGCCCCCAGCAGCCGGTCGGGATGCTCCAGGATTTTTTCCAGATGGTCGGCTCCGGGCCGTTTTTTCTGTACAAGATACTTCAGGCGCAGCTTGTCCAGCGCCATCAGCGCGGTTTCGGAACCCGAAAAAAAGGCGGAAAGAACAATCAGAACGACTAGAACGAGAAGGTGCAGAAGTTGATCTTCAGACATTGAGACATCCCATGGAATTCCCCGGAGACTGAGCGTGCTGCGTGGAGTTTACCCGATGGCCTGCCAGATTACAATTGAAGTTTGAGCGGACCCTTATAGAGACGACTGAGACCGAAGCTCGCTCCTTCCTTATTGTGCCTGACAGTCCCCTGTGTTATAAGGCGCACAGACACCGGATCTTCATAGAGTCAAGGTCGGCATGAACATATCAAGAGAAGGATTTCCGATGGAGCGGGAGCAGGCGAAAGGGCGTCATCAAGCACTGTGCGAACAGCTGCACCACCACAACTACCTGTATTATGTCCTCGATAATCCGGAAATTCCCGACGCCGAGTACGACCGGCTGTTTCGCGAACTGCTCGCAATCGAAAAGGCCTTTCCGGAACTGGTAACCAGCGACTCCCCCTCCCAGCGCATCGGGGCGCCGCCGCTGGAGAAGTTCGAGCCGGTGCGCCACACCCTGCCCATGCTATCGCTGGAAAACGCCCTCAGCGAAGAGGAAATGCGCGAATTCGATGCCCGGGTCAAGCGTTTTCTGGCCACCGGCGAGGAGATCGATTACGCCTGCGAGCTGAAGATGGACGGGGTAGCGGTCGAGCTGGTTTACCGCAAGGGGATCCTGGAGGTCGGCTCCACACGGGGAGACGGCACCACCGGCGAGAAGATCACAGAGAATCTCAAGACCATCCCCTCTATCCCCCTCGCACTGTCGAACGACTCGCCCCCTCTTCTCGAAGTGCGGGGGGAGGTCTACATGGACCTCGCCGACTTCCAGGCCTTCAACCGCGAGCGCGAAGAGGAGGGGCACCCGAGTTTTGCCAATCCCCGCAATGCCAGCGCCGGAAGCCTGCGCCAGCTCGACTCGTCGGTAACCGCCCGGCGGCCTCTGAAGATCTTCTGCTACGGCGTCGGCCGGATCGACGCCCCCCCCTTCCAGACCCACCACCAGCTGCTCGAGGCTCTCTCCCGCTGGCGGCTGCGGGTAAATCTGGAGAAAACGCGGGTAGTGCGGGGCATCGAGGGGGTTCTGGCCTACTTCCGGGAGCAGGCGGAGCGCCGCGATTCCCTGCCCTACGAGATCGACGGGGTGGTGGTCAAGGTCAACGACCTGGCTCTGCAGCGGGATCTCGGCGAGAAAACCCGCACCCCCCGCTGGGCGATCGCCTACAAGTTTCCGCCCCGCCAGGCGGTCACGGTGATCGAGGACATCCGCACCCAGGTAGGACGCACCGGAGCGCTCACCCCCGTGGCCCGCCTGCGCCCGGTGGAGGTGAGCGGGGTCACGGTTTCCCGCGCCAGCCTGCACAACTGGGACGAAATCGACGCGCCTCGATGCCCGCATCGGCGACCAGGTGGTGGTGGAGCGGGCCGGAGACGTCATCCCCGACGTGGTCAAGGTACTGACGGAGAGGCGCCGCGGCGACGAGCGCCCCGTCTCGATCCCCGCGACTTGCCCCGAATGCGGCTCGCCGGTGGTCAAATTCGAAGGGGAGGTCGTCCCGCGCTGCCAGGGGCTGTCCTGCCCCGCCCAGCTCAAGGAATCGCTGAAGCACTTCGCCTCCCGCGGCGGCATGGACATCGACGGGCTCGGCGACCGCACCATCGACCAGCTGCTGCGCCTCGGCCTGGTGAAAAGCGTGGCCGACCTGTATACTTTGACGCGGGAAGATTTTTTCCGCTTCGAGCGCATGGGGGAGAAACTGGCCGACAACCTGCTTGCCGCCATCGACCGCAGCAAACGGCGCCCCCTGGCCCGTTTCCTCTTTGCCCTCGGCATCCGCCATGTGGGTCAGCACATCGCCAAGGTGCTCTCCCAGCAGTTCGGCTCCCTGGAGAATCTGGAGCGGGCCTCGCGGGAGGAGCTTCTGGCCATCCATGAAATCGGCCCTCAGGTGGCCGACAGCGTGGTAAACTTTTTTGCAGCGCCTCGCAACCGGGAAATCCTCGAGCGCCTGCCCGCCGCCGGCGTCGTTCCCCAGACCGAGCAGCGCCGCGCCGGGGGCCCCCTGTCGGGCCAGACCTTCGTTTTCACCGGCACGCTCTCCCGATTCTCCCGCAAGGAGGCCCAGGAGCGGGTGGAGCGGCTCGGGGGACGGGCCAGCGGTTCGGTGAGCAAGAAGACCGATTTCGTGGTGGCGGGAGCGGAGGCCGGCAGCAAACGGGCCCGGGCCGAAGAACTGGGGATACCTGTCTTGAGTGAAGAAGAATTTCTGGAACGGATCGAGAAGGTAGAGCAGCGATGAAACGGGTCAGAGCGACGGCACGCATCAGGGGGATGGTACAAGGGGTCAATTTCCGCTACTACACCCGGCTTACGGCCCGGGAATGCCAGGTGACCGGCTGGGTGCGAAACCTTCCCGACGGCGACGTGGAGGCGGTCTTCGAAGGACAGGAAGAGGACGTCCGCAAGGTTCTCGCGTGGTGCCGCCAGGGTCCAAGCGCCGCGCGGGTCGACGGCCTTCTCATCGACTGGGAGAACTACCGGGGCGAGTTCTCATCCTTCGACGTCATCCACTGAAGACGCTGCCCCTTGTCCCTCACCCTTCTCCCTGATCTTCAGATACTCCTGGTAGACAGCGCTTCCGGGCAGACCGAACTCCCGGGCCACCTGCTTGACGATTTGCCTGGGAGCTAGCTCCCCTTCCTGCAGCCGCTCCCGAAGCACCTCCCGAACGCTCCCCCGCGGTTTCTCTTCGGGCGCCGGCGCCACCAGCAGAACGATTTCGCCGCGCACCCGCCCTGCACCGAAGTGGGCCAGGGCCTCGGCCACCGTGCCGCGAAAGAGCTCTTCGTGAAGCTTGGTCAGCTCCCGGGCGACCGCGATCTGCCGGTCCTCCCCCAATTCCGCACGCAGGTCCCGCAGGGCGGCAAGCAGCCGGTGGGGCGCCTCATAGAAGACCGCGGTGCGCGGCTCTTGCCGCAATCGCGCCAGGGCCTGCAGCCGAGCACCGGTCTTGGCGGGGAGAAACCCTTCGAAACAAAACCGTTCCGTATCCAGACCCGCAATCGAAAGGGCCGCGATCACCGCCGAGGGTCCGGGCACCGCGGCGACCGCGAGCCCCTCCTCCCGGCAGCGGCGCACCAGCAAGAATCCAGGATCGGAAATGGCAGGGGTGCCCGCATCGGAGATCAGGGCCACCGACTTGCCCTGGCGCAGAGCCTCGAGCAGCTGCTCTCCCTTACCCACCTCGTTGTGCTGAAAATAGGAGGTAAGAGGGGTGGTGATGCCGTAGTGGCTGAAGAGCTTGCGGCTGTGGCGCGTGTCCTCGGCGGCCACCAGGTCGACCTCCTTGAGGATCCGCAGGGCGCGAAAGGTGAGATCTTCCAGGTTGCCGATCGGCGTGGCGATGAGATAGAGAGTTCCGGGCATAAGAATCAGGTATCAGGTATCAGGTATCAGGTGTCAGGTGTCAGGTGTCAGGTTCAGGATTTCGGGTCTTCCTGATTCCCGGGACCTGAAACCTGGTGTCTTTCCTTTTCCAGCTCTTCGACCTCGGTCAGCCACAGGGCGGCGGCGGCGTCGCTCGGCATGCGCCAGTCGCCCCTGGGCGAGAGCACGACGCTGCCCACCTTCGGACCGTCGGGCAGGCAGGAGCGCTTGAACTGCTGGGCGAAAAAGCGGCGGTAGAAGATCTTCAGCCACTTGAGGATTTCGGCTTCGGCATGGCTCTCGCCAAAAGCCCGGCAGGCGAGGAAGTAGATCTTCCGCGGGGCGAACTGAAGCCGCACGACGTGGTAGAGGAAAAAGTCGTGCAGCAGGTAGGGGCCGATCTGATCCTCGGTGATCTGGTTGATCTCTCCTCCTTCACCCGGGGGGAGCAGTTCCGGGGAGACGGGAGTCGCGCCGATGTCTTTCAGAATATCGCTGGTCTCACCGCGAAATTCCTCCTCCGCCGCCCACTCCACCAGATAACGCACCAGGGTCTTCGGGACCCCGGCATTCACGCCGTACATTGACATGTGGTCGGCGTTGTAGGTGCACCAGCCGAGGGCGAGCTCCGAGAGGTCCCCGGTGCCGATCTGCAGAGCGCCGAGCTGGTTGGCCACATCCATCAGGATCTGGGTCCGTTCCCTCGCCTGGGCGTTCTCGAAGGTGATATCGTGGCGATCCTCCGGGTGGTCGATGTCCTTGAAATGCTGACGGACCGCTGCGTCGATGGAGATGACCTGCAGCGATACCCCCAAAAACCCGGCCAGCTTTTCGGCGTTGGTTCGAGTGCGGGCCGTGGTGCCGAAACCGGGCATGGTCACTGCGGTGATCCCCCGGCGGTCAAGCCCCAACTTGTCGAAGGCCTTAACGGCGACCAGCAGGGCCAGCGTCGAATCGAGACCGCCGGAAATTCCCAGCACCACCTTGCTCTGACCCGTGTGCCGCAGGCGTTTGGCCAGGCCGGCGGTCTGCAGGGCGAAGATCTCCCGGCAGCGGCGCGCCCGCTCCTGATCTGCGGCGGGAACGAAGGGCGCGGCGGGGACCGGACGATGGAGTTCGGCCGCCGGGACCTCCGCCAGGGGAAAGGGAATGACGCGATAGGCCCTCTCGCTGCGGGCGGCGGCAAAGGTGGTGTTTTTCAGGCGCTCGTTGATCATCTTTTCCAGGTCGACATCGGCGACGGCCAGTTGCGTGGAAAAGTGGAAGCGGTCGGTTTCGGCCAGAGTGGTTCCGTTTTCCGTGATCAGGGAGTGCCCCGAATAGACCAGGTCGGTGCTCGACTCGCCGGGCCCCGCCGAGGCAAAGGCGTAAGCGGCCAGACAACGAGCCGACTGACTCGCGACCAGAGTCCGACGGTACTCCTCCTTGCCCAGAAACTCGGGGCTGGCCGAGAGGTTCAGCAGCAGGGTCGCCCCCGCAACAGCCAGGGCCTCGCTCGGCGGGGTCACCGCCCACAGATCCTCGCAGATCTCCACCCCGACCAGCCAATCGGGATGATCCGCAGCGCGAAAGAGCAGGTCCGTCCCGAAGGGGATGGTTTCCTTCCCCCACTGAAGGGTATCGGCGGTGCGATCCGTGGCCGAGGAAAACCAGCGCTCCTCGTAGAACTCCTGATAGTTGGGAAGGTAGGTTTTGGGAATGACGCCGAGAATTCTGCCGTGGGAGAGAAAGACCGCGCAGTTGAACAGGCGCCCCCCCTGGGTCACCGGCGCGCCAACGACCGCCGTCACCTGCTGCTGCCCGGTGAAGTCGGCCAGCTCCAGGAGTGCCTGCCGGGTCCGATCGATCAGCAGCGACTGGAAGAAGAGATCGCCGCAGGAGTAAGCGCTCACGCACAGCTCAGGGAAGACCAGGAATCGGCAGTCGTACGCGCGGGCATCGCGGATGGCGTCCCGAATGCGTCCGCAGTTGAACGCGATATCCGCCACCTGCAATTCGGGCGAAATCACGCCGACTCTCAGATAGCCAAAGGAGGAGAGCGTGTGCTGCTCGGTTTTCATAAGTCGACCTTTCTCTTTCTGAAAAATCGGACTGTCAGGTTCTGGCGTCAATCGGGCCGTCTCAGGCGTTTTTGCAGAAGCATCAACTGTGATAACCCGAAGTAACTAACGGTAGTTCGTTCCACTTTTTTCTTTGCGGACGGTACGTCCCCCCGTGAGCAAATAGACCATCATGCGCCTCATCACAGCCCGAAGGCATTGGGGATGTGCTCGACCTGCGCCGCCCCGTCCAGACCGGGACGCACGGCCACCACATCGAAACGGGGCTGGAGCCCCCGCCCCTTGCCGTCTCCCAGGTACCACTGGGCGGCGCGCAGAATCTGGCGCTGCTTGGTGGGGCCGACCGCCTCCAGAGGGGAACCGAAAGCGGCGCTGCTCCGGGTTTTGACTTCGACGAAAACCAGGGTTTTGCCCTGCCGGACGATCAGGTCGATCTCCCCCACCGGCGTGCGCAGATTGCGCTCCAGAATTTTCATTCCCCGGCGGCGCAGATACGCGGCGGCCTCGTCCTCCCCCCATTTCCCCAGCGACAGGCGTTCCTGCGTCATGATCCGCAATGCTCCCTGACACCGCGGAACGTGCGCCGGTGCAGCACCGAGGGACCGAGCCGGGCGATGGCCTCCATATGGGCGGCACTGCCGTAGCCCTTGTGGGAAGAGAACCCGTACCCCGGAAAGTGCCGGTCGTATCCGGTCATCATCCGGTCCCGCACGACCTTGGCAATAACCGAAGCCGCCGCAATGGAATGGGAGCGGAGGTCTCCTTTTTTCAGGGTCTTCTGTGGCAGAGCCAAGGGCACCGCGGTGATGCCGTCCACCAGCAGATAATCGGGGGCGAGCTTCAAGCGCCCGACAGCCTGCGACATGGCCTGAAGAGTCCCCTGCAGAATATTGATCCGGTCGATCTCCTCCGGCGAAGCCATACCCAGGCCAATCGCCCAGGCCTGCCGACGGATTTCTGCGAATAGCCTCACCCGTGCCGGCGCCGAAAGCCGCTTGGAGTCGGTGAGTCCGTCAATGAGGCAATTCGGAGGCAGAATCACGGCGGCGGCAACCACCGGCCCGGCCAGAGGACCGCGACCGACCTCATCGATTCCGGCAATCGTCGCGAACCCTCTTCTGCGGGCCTGATCTTCGAAAATGAGGGGAGAAGTTTTCGATTCGGGAAAAAGATCGAGGGTCATCTCTCGAGCTCCATTTAAAAATTCCAGCTGGATTTTGCCGTCGCCTTGGTCTAAAATACCGCCACGGACGTTACCAAATCATAACAAAAGGAGGAGAGAATCCATGACGGTCATTTTTATCGTGCTGGCCCTGATCGGTTACCTGGGCTTTCTGATCGACTGGAAAGAGCTGCGAAAGGTCCTGCGTCTGGGGGGATGGGGCGCCGTCGGTCTCTACTGCGTTATCGCGATTGTGGTAAGCGCTGCGTGGGTCACCCCCGCCGTGGTGGCCACGGCCGAGATGGGACACTAGCCACCTCTTACCCTGCGATCCGCAACCTGCCATGCAAACGGAAAAGCCCCGACTTCGGTCGGGGCTTTTCGTTGTCTGGTTGGATCAGGCGAAGCGCTTTTCGCGGATGCGCGCCGCTTTGCCCTGCAGTTTGCGCAGGTAGTAGAGCTTGGCCCGGCGCACCTGGCCGACCATAACGACCTCGATCTTCTCCACCGTGGGTGAATGCAGGGGGAAAACCCGCTCCACCCCGATGCCCCCGGAAATCTTGCGCACCGTGAAGCTGGAGCCGATCCCGTTGTTGATCCGCTTGATGCAGACCCCCTGGTAGACCTGGATCCGCTGCTTGTCACCCTCGACGATCTTGACGTGCACCCGCAGGGTGTCCCCAGCCTTAAAGGGCGGGATGTTTTTCTTGATCTGTTCCAGTTCCAAACGGTCGATGACGTTCATTTGTTCCTCCTCTATGCCGATCTAATTTTTTAATTGCCTAATCGGCTCCAACCGTCTGTCGTGGAACCGCTGAAAATATTCTTCTTTAGCAAACCGTGCCGAACAGGCGATCGAGAATAACCGCAGCCGCCGCCCGCACGGAAAGGTGATTGTAATCGCCGCCCCCCTGTACGGCGTCGAGAACCCTCCAGCCCCGCTCGAACAGCTCCGCCGCCAGCCCCGATCCCGTACCGAAAACAAGCAGCAGCGGATGCTCCTCCCTCAGGCGACGACACTCGGGGAAGGTGAGTCCCTTTCGTCCCGCTCCCGTCAGGATCGGCATCGGCGCCTCGCCGACGGCGAGCTCCCATCTTTCGAGAGCCTCTTCAAGTGTGCCCACCGTTTCGACCAAATCCAGAGCCCGCTTGCGGTCCGGATTGTAGGCGGCGCCGAAGCCTTCGCGCCAATGACGCAGAATGCGCCCCACCAAAGCCTGCTGGGCCTCAACCGGCGTGACCACATAAAACCGATCCACCCCGTAGGTGCAGGCGATCCGGGCTAAATCGTGAATGTCGAGGTTGGTCACCGCCGTGGTCACCACATCGCCCCGCCGGTCACAGACGGGATGGTGAACCAGAGCCAGCGCTGCCGGCCGCAAACTCAGGCCCTCTCCCCCGCCAGGTCCGCCCGGATTTCCTCGAGCATCCTGCGGTCTTCCTCGCTCAGCGAAGCCGTCGCCAGCAGATCGGGGCGCCGCAGCAGAGTCCTTCGCAGTTGTTCGCGACGGCGCCAGCGGGCGATCTCGCCGTGGTTGCCCGAAAGCAGAACCGGCGGCACCTGCTGGCCGTTAAACTCCACGGGACGCGTGTACTGTGGATATTCAAGCAACCCGTCGGAGAAGGAATCTCCCAGGGCACTGCCGCTGCTCCCCAGGACACCCGGCACCAACCGTGCGACCGCGTCGATCATGACCATCGACGCCAGTTCCCCGCCGGTAATAACGAAGTCGCCCAGCGAATACTCGGCATCGGCCATGGAACGGATGCGCTCGTCGAACCCTTCGTAGCGCCCGCAGATGAACACGAGTCCGTCCTCGCGGGAAAGCGCCTGCGCCTCCCGTTGGCTGAACGGGACCCCTTGCGGGGTCACCAGAACAACCCGCGAGCCGGGCGAGCCTTTTTTTATATCCGCCAGGGCGCGGGCAACCGGCTCCGGCTTCATGACCATCCCGTCTCCGCCACCGTAGGGGGCGTCGTCGGTCACCTGATGCCGTCCCTCAGCCCATTCCCGCAGATTGTGCATCGCGATACGGATCGTTCCCTTTTCTACCGCTTTTCCGAGGATGCTTTCGGAAAAAACCGAATCGAACAGGGCTGGAAACAGGGTCAGAACGTCAAACTTCATCGGGTTTCGGAACCAGTCCTTCGGGAAGGTCAACTTTCATCCATCCCCCCTCGCGGTCGATCTCCCGGATAAATTCTGCGACCGCCGGAATGAGCACCTCCCCGAAAGGGCCGCGCACAACGTAGACATCATGGGCCGCGGTGGAAAAAACATCTATCAGCGTGCCGAGTTCTCCCCGGGTTCCGTCGACAACCGTCAGTCCCTCGAGTTCGAACCAGTAATACTCCTCCTCGGAAAGCTCCTCAAGGTCCGCAAAATCCATCAGAACCGAACTTCTGAGCAGCGGCTGAACCGCCTCGATGGATTCGAGTCCCTCCAGGCGCAAAAGGACATTCCCCTTGTGCATCACCGCCCGCACCGGCACATGTGAAACAACTTCTCCGTCGACCAGGCGAAAAAAGATCTGCCGGGCCGCGAGCAAGGAAGCGGAATCGGTGGTGAAGGGTCGTACCCTGAGATCCCCACGCAATCCGTGGGTCCCCGCGACCACTCCCACCTCGAACAGCCCGTCCCTCCCGGCGCCCATCACTCCATGATCTGGAGGGTGGCCCGTTTGTTTTCCCGGGTCGCCTTGGCATTGAGTAACGTGCGCATGGCTTTGGCGGTGCGCCCCTGCTTGCCGATGATCCGCCCCATGTCCGCCTGGGCCGCAGCCAGCTTGACAAGGATCGTTCCATCCTCCCCCTGCTCCTCGGAAATGGAGACAGCTTCGGGATTTTCCACCAGGGACCGGGCAATGAATTCGATGAGCTCTTTCATAGGGTCCGTCCTTCGGGGGCCTGCGTGGTTCTCTCTCAGCCAGCGGTTTCGACCTGTCCCCCTTCAGTCTGCTTGAACTTGGCCCAGAGGCCCTCGCGCCGCAGCAGTTGCCGTACGGTGTCGGTAGGCTGGGCCCCCTTGCGAAGCCACTCAAGGGTCTGGTCTTCCTTCAGGACAAGCCGAGAAGGGTTTTGTTTGGGATCATACTGCCCCAAGTTGGCAATGAAGCGCCCGTCGCGCGGGTACCGCTCGTCGGCAACCACCACCTGATAAAAAGGTTTTTTCTTCGCGCCGCCGCGGGCCAGTCTGATTTTTACCGCCATGTGCTGTTCCTCCTGGATGTTTCGGAACGGGGTACCCTCATTCGGGACCCTATCGTGTTTATATAACTTGGTAAATGACGACGGTAGCGGCGTCAGAAGGGGAATCCCGCCCTCTGTCGGTCGCTTCCGTGGTTGATCCTTTACAGTCGCGTCTTTGCCCCTGAC
This sequence comes from uncultured delta proteobacterium, assembly GCA_963783365.1. GTDB lineage: Bacteria > Desulfobacterota > Desulfuromonadia > Desulfuromonadales > CAWANI01 > CAWANI01. Next base: position 43,092 of record CAWANI010000024.1, read on the forward strand.
GCGGCTCTTTGTAGCCGATCATTTAAAAAGGGAACCCGCCGCCGCCCAACATACCCTTGAGCTTTTTCGGTCCCATCTGCTTCATCTTTTTCATCATCTTCTGGACCTCGAGAAACCGCTTCAACAACTGGTTCACATCCTGAACCGTTGTCCCGCTGCCTTTGGCGATGCGCAGGCGGCGGGAACCGTTGAGAATTCGGTGGTCGCGGCGCTCCCGGAGTGTCATGGAACCGATGATCGCCTCGATTTTTTTCAACTCCTTGTCCGGAAGCTGCGTCCCCTTGGCCTGTTTCAGGGCTTTGCCGGCGCCAGGAATCAACGACAGCATCGATTCCAGAGAGCCCATTTTTTTAATCGCCTGCAGCTGGTCGCGGAAATTCTCCAGCGTAAAGCCCTCCTTGCGAAGGCGCTTTTCCATATCGGCCGCCTGATCCCGATCGATGGCAGCTTCGGCCTTCTCGATGAGGGACAGAACATCGCCCATGCCCAGGATACGCTGTGCCATCCGATCAGGATGGAAAACCTCGAGGGCATCGAGCTTCTCCCCCAGACCGACCAGCTTGATCGGCTTACCGGTGACCGCGCGGATCGAGAGGGCCGCCCCGCCCCGGGCGTCGCCGTCGAGTTTGGTCAGGATCACTCCGGTGATATCAAGCTGCTCATCGAAGCTCTTGGCCACCGTGACGGCGTCCTGGCCGGTCATGGCGTCCGCGACGAAAAGGATCTCGCGGGGAGCCAGATTCTCCTTGATGCGCTGCAGTTCCTGCATCAGCGCCTCGTCGATATGCAGACGGCCGGCGGTATCGAGTATCAGCGTATCATGGCCGTTGAGTTCGGCAAACCGATGGGCCTCGGAGCAGATCGACACAGGATCGGCCCCGGGCTGAGAATCAAAGACGGGAATGCCGATCTGGCGTCCCACGGTTTTCAACTGCTCGATCGCGGCCGGCCGGTAGACGTCGGCGGGGACCAGCAGGGGGTTGCGCTTCTCTTTGCGCAGCTTCAGCGCCAGTTTTCCGCAGGTCGTGGTTTTCCCGGCGCCCTGCAACCCGCAGAGCATGACCGACACCGGGGGACGGGCCGCCAGATCGAGCCGGTTCTCCCCCTCGGTTCCCATGAGCCGTCCCAATTCGTCCCGGACGATCTTTATGACCTGCTGGGCGGGCGTCAGGCTCTGAAGAACATCCTGGCCAACGGCCCGCTCCCGAACAGCGGCAACAAAATCCTTCACGACGCGGAAATTGACATCCGCTTCGAGAAGAACCAGGCGCACCTCGCGAAGGGCCTCCTGGATGTTGTCTTCCGTCAGACGGCCGCGGCCACGAAGTTTTTTAAAAACCGAATCGAACTTTTCCGTCAGGTTATCGAACATGAATATCCCGGCGCACGCTCAGAAAACGTCGCAAAAAACGAAATATAGTGAACCCCCCACCCTTTGTCAAGGAAAAATCGGGGAACCGCGGGGCTCCGGCAACCGGGTTTCGCCCCTGAAATCCCGTCGATCGACCTCTCCGGGATGAGCTCTCCCTACCCTCTTTGCCTTGCCCCGTTGGGATCGGAACGTCACAGGACATCAATCGAGCAAAAGCCCGATTCGCCGGTAGCCTTCCCCCTCCCGGCGGTAGAGCTCCATCGGCGAAACATCCTCCCGGGCGAGCAGCGCTTCCACCTCGCCCCTGGACTGACCGGAATAGCGAATGGCCAGACCGCAATCGGAGGAAAGCTGCCTCGGAACGGGGATCAGCAGAATATCGCTTCCGGCGCGTTTGAGAACCTGTTCGGCCTTCATCACCTTGTGGATGGAGTGGAAAATCGCCACGACATCGCCGTCTCGGACCATCAAAGCTCCTACCTATCAACCATGTTGACATTTCATCATGCCACGAGCGGCACCGGTCGTGCAAGACCTCCTCATTGACATCTCCGCGGGCTTGCGGGTACACTGAATGCGTCTCGCTTTCCAAAACCACCAGACCCCTTGCCCGTTGGCGACCCGTATCCGGCTTGCCGCGTGGGGAAAAGACAACGAGGACCGCTTTGGACACCACGGAAACCGTTAAACTTACCAGTCTGCTTCTGTTCGCCCTGCTGGCCAACCTTCCCCTGGGATATCTGCGCGAGGGAACGCGCAAGTTCTCCGTGCGCTGGTTCGTCTACATCCACATCTCCATCCCCTTTATTATCGCCATGCGCCTGGTCGAGGGTTTCGGCCTGAAAGTCATCCCCCTTACCCTGGCCTGCGCCGTGTTCGGACAACTGGCGGGCGGGAAGCTGAAACGCAGCCGCCAGCCATGAAGGAACCGACCCGGCCCCCCATGCCTCGGGCCAGCTCCGCCGGCGCGCTTCTTCGCGAATTGCTCGGCCGCTGGGGAATGGAAGCCAAGATGCGCGAGTACCGGGCCTGGGCGGTCTGGGACGAGGTCGTCGGCCCGCAGATTGCAGCCAGGGCCCGGCCGGCAAAGATCCGCAATGGCGTCCTTGAGGTGCGGGTCGATCAACCGGTATGGATGCAGCAGCTTCAGTTGATGAAACCGAAAATCCTCTCCCGCCTCAATGAGCGTCTTGGAGAGTCGGTGATTGCTGATATCTATTGGCGGCGGGGGCGCTTGGAGCAATCCGGAACTGCGGCGAATCCCGGTTCAGGGGTGAGCTCCATCCGACGGAAGGTGCCCCTTGATCCGGAAGAGCACTCCGCCATCGAAGCGGCCCTGGCGCCGGTGACCGATCCCGAGGTGCGCCAGGGGCTGCGCTCCCTCTTCAGTCGCCAGCTTCAGTCCGCCAAAAAGCCGAAATCGTAACCAGCCCTTTCATGGGGAGTCGACACCTTCCCCATAGATTCGCAGCACCTCTGCCGAATACCCCTTTTCTCCGTAGACGAACAAGGGCGGCTCCACCTCCAGGCCGGGTCGCCCTCCCTTGCGCCCCTCGACCAGAACCATGCGCGCTTTTTCCCCGGATCGGGAATGAATACAGCGCAGGCGTTTCGGCTCCAGGCGCTGATGGGACATACCGGCCAGCAGCTCCGTCAGCCGTTCGGCCAGATAGATCGTGTAAAATCGCCCCCCCTCCCTCAGAAGTGCAGCCCCCGCCCGCAAAAAATCCTCGAGGCCCCCAGCCAGCTCGTGGCGGGCGGCCGCCCGCTCGGCATCCGGGGCTTTTCGGCCGCTCTCGACCCGTCGGTAGGGCGGATTGGCAAGGACCACCTGAAAGGTCTCGGGCGCCAGACCATTTCCCAGATGCCGCACGTCCCCCTCGACGATCTGCACCCGGGCCTCGAGCCCATTCAAGCGCACGTTGCGTCGCGCCCGATCAGCCAGCGAAGGTTGAATTTCCACACCGACGATCCTCTCCGCCGGGGTTTTGCGGGCCAGCAGTAAAGGAATGATCCCGGATCCGGTCCCCAGATCGGCAACCCGCTCTCCTGCCTTCACCCGGGCAAAGGCGCACAGCAGTACGGGATCGAGTGAAAAACGATACCCGTTTCGGCCCTGAAGGAGCTGCAGGCCTGCGGCCCGAACGGCATCCAGCGTCTCATCGGACCGCGTCAGCTCCTCCCTATCCTTCCCCGAGGTCACTTGCCATCTCCACCGAATTTTCGACAATCTGCCGATAAAAACGGGGGACGGTCCGCAAACCGCCCCCCTGTTTAAAAGAGCCATTCAAGCGTAGAAGATCCCCTACCCGCCCCCATAGGAGTGGAGCCCGGAGAGGACCAGGTTGACCCCCAGGTAGCAGAAGATGGTGGCGGCGAAGCCGATGATGGAGAGCCAGGCGGCCCTTTTCCCCACCCACCCGCGGGTGAAGCGGGCGTGCAGAAACGCGGCGTAGATGAACCACACGATCAGACTCCAGGTCTCCTTCGGGTCCCAACTCCAGTAGGTGCCCCAGGCGTAGTTGGCCCAGGCCGCGCCGGTGATGATCCCCAGCGACAGCAGCGGAAAGCCGACCATGATCGCCTTGTAGTTGATGTCGTCGAGGACCTTGGCGGCGGGAAAGAGCCCGACGATGCCCCCCGCGGGGGAGTTGCCCGAGTTCTGCTCTTCCTTGCCGACCTTGATCAGGTACATGATCGACACTCCGCAGGCGACGGCGAAGGCGGCGTAGCCCAGAAAGCAGGTCACCACGTGGTAGGTCAGCCAGTTGCTCTGCAGCGCCGGCACCAGCGGCTCGATGTTCTTGTCGAGCTTGAGCTGCGCCCAGGTCATCCCGAGAAACGCAAAGGGGATAACAAAAGCCCCCACCGCCCGCTGGCGGTATTTGAAGTCCATCAGGATGTAGATCAGCGGAATGGTCCAGGAGAAGAAGACCACCGACTCGTAGAGGTTGGAAAGCGGCGCATGCCCGACGGTGCCGGGCAACTGGTAGGAGGCGTACCAGCGCAGCCCGATGGCGGCGGTGTGGGCGATAAAGCCGAGGTAGACGAGAACGGTGGCGATCAGGGCGACCGTCTTGCTGCGGCTCGCCAGGTAGATGAAGAAGACGACCATGGCGCCAAAATAGGCGATCGTCACGAAGTTAAACAACTGCGCACTCAAATGCATACTGTTCATGGTGTGTATTCTCCCGGCAATGACCAAACCAAAGGGTCGTTAGGAAGTCATCTCGGATTTGAGGTTCTTTTTGAACTCGTCGAAGAACAGGGCGAAGGACGGCTGGTTGCGATGGGCCGAGCCGCCGACCTTGATTCCGGTCTTTTTCCCCACCGGCTGTATGGTGACCCAGATGCGGCGGTGGGAGAGGTAGAAGGCGCTGATGCTGCCCAGCACCAGGAACAGGCAGCCGAGCCACACCACCCAGACACCGGGGTCTTTGGCCACCTGCAGGCCGGTGAAGTAATGCTGCTGAAAATCGGTCAGACGTATGATGTAGTCGCCGCCGCGCTGGGCGTCGAAGTCGGGGAAGTTCTTGAGGATAACGAAAGAGCGCGGCTGGCCCGAGGGGGGCAGCACTTCGAGCTTGGCGGCCGGGCCGTAGTTCTGAAAGGAGGAGGTGAAGTCGACCAGCCGCAGCTGGGCGCCTCCGGAGAGGGGCACCTGCTCGCCCTTCTCGATCGAGACCTGCCGGGTTTTTCCGGTGGCCCGCGCTTTGACCTGCAGCCCCAGGGTGGGGGAGCCGGAGGGTCCGTAGCCGGACTGATAGAAGGTGATCCCCTTATAGGTAAGCGGCTTGTTGACGATGATCGGATGGTGGTCGAGGCCGGGCACCGGCTTGCCGTTCCGCAGTATGGTGAGGACGCTTTTGAACTCCTTGGGGCGGGCGGTCCCCGGGTAGAAGGAGACAGCGAAGGAGTCGCAGCGCACCGCGAAGCCGAGGTCGATCGGGGTGTTGCCGTTGCGCGGCCAGACCTGGCTCACCTGCTGGCCCTCGGGGATGTTGACGTAGCCCTTGAAGCCCCAGAGCGAGCCGAGGATCGCGCCGGCGAAGATGATGAGGATCGAGAGGTGGGTGACGTACACGCTGAAACGGGCGTACGCTCCCTTCTGGGCGAAAAGGTGGATCTTGCCGTCTTTCTCGGTCACCACCGGCGCGGCGAAGCTGCGGGCGAGAAATCCTTCGAGCTTCTCGGCGGGCCTGCTCGCGCTGAGTCCTTGACGAGCAGCTCCTCGAAGTTTGAGAAGGTGCGGTACAGGGTATCCTCAGGGGCCAGAACCGGATTCTTGACGGTCTTCCACACCCGCGGGAAGCGCTTGATGGAGCAGGCGATGAGGTTGGCGGCGAACAGCGCCAGCAGCGACAGGAACCACCAGGAGTGGTACATGTCGAAGAAGTCGAGGTCGCTGAGGATGCGAAAGGTGGTCTCGCTGTAGACCCGCAGGTATTCCCGGGGGCTCAGATTCTGCTGGATGACGGTGCCGATCACCGAGGTCGACGCCAGCAGGATCAGGGTGACGATGGTCAGCTTGAGGGAACAGAAAAAGTCCCATACGGCGGTCAGGGGGCTACGTTTTTTGGCGCTCAAGGTCGCTTCTCCTGGGGTTGGGATTCCCCTCGTTCAGCAAAAAATTGCATTTCACAACACAGGCCATCAGAAGCAGGTCACTGGAAGGACCGGCGTCGCGGCAGGAAAAATGTCGGATGGTGTCTGACGGGCGGCGTGAAAACGTATCTTCCCACATCCCCGTTGACATTAATCACAAGAGGACAATCCTTACCATTTTAGGAAGATTTAGGTTGGCACCACAACCGTCGGCCAGATAAAAGAATGGGGTTTTCGCTCTCCGACAGAAAACGCAACCTCGGGGAAGTTAATACAGCGGTCCTCCCCATGTCAAGGGCAAATCGCCCCCAAGGGGCGACAGCGGCGCCGGCCCACGTCGGCAATCGCTCAACTTTTCAGCGATAATTCGTTGGCAAGGCGCTCCCTCAAGGACTCGGCGCGCGCCTCGACGCCCGCCGCCAACTCCTTTTTGTACTCCGCCAGCCGATCGGCAAGTCCGGCATCGGCGGCGGCCAGAATCTGAACGGCATAGATGCCGGCATTTTTCGCCCCCGCTTTGCCGATGGCCATGGTCGCCACCGGAATCCCTCCCGGCATCTGCACCGTCGCCAACAGGGCATCAAGCCCCTTGAGTGCCGAGGAGTCGATGGGCACCCCGATCACGGGAAGAGTGGTTTCTGCCGCCACCACGCCGGCAAGGTGTGCGGCGGCGCCCGCCCCGATAATCAGAACCCGGAGGCCGCGCTGCCGGGCCTCGCGAGCATACCGGGCGGTTCGCTCCGGCGAACGGTGAGCGCTCGAGACCGTCATCTCGAAAGATATCCCGAATTTCTTCAGGGCCCGCGCCGCTTCAAGCATGACGTCATAATCGCTGTCGCTCCCCATCAGGATACCGACCAGGGGTTTTTGTTCACTCATCGCATTCCGCTCCCAAAAAAGTCAGGTATCGGGTGCCGGACTGTTCCTGAAACCTGATTCCTGCATCCCGTGAATCCTGCATCCCGTCCTTATCTCCCAAGCGCCTTTTTGCCGATATCGGTTCGGTAGTGCACCCCTTTCCAGGTAATGGCCCGAACTCCGGCATAGGCTTTGTCGATAGCTTCCGCAACCGTTGCGCCGCGGCCGGTGACCCCCAGGACCCGGCCACCGGCATTGACGACCTTACCCTCCCGAGCCGCCGTTCCGGCATGGAAGACCATCAGGTCGCGGATCTTCTCGGCCCGATCCAGCCCCTCGATTTCGATCCCTTTTTCGAAAGAACCGGGATACCCCCCCGAGGCCATGACGACGCAAACCGCCGCTTCGTCCCGCCACTCGAGGGAGACGCCGGCGAGATTGCCCCGGGCGCAGGCCAGAAGGACGGGAACCAGGTCTGATCTGAGCCGCGCCAGCAAGGGCTGGGCTTCGGGGTCGCCGAAACGGGCATTGAATTCGAGGACCTTGATTTCCCCATCCCGGATCATCAATCCCGCGTAGAGGATGCCGCTATAGGGACACCCTTCCGCCGCCATGCCGTCGATGGCGGGGCGGAAGACACATTCGAGAATCTGTTCGTGGATGGCCGGAGTGACGACCGGCGCCGGGGAGTAGGCGCCCATCCCCCCGGTATTCGGTCCGCCGTCGCCGTCGAACACCGGTTTATGATCCTGGGAAGAGGCCAGCGGCAGGATGATTTTGCCGTCGGTGAAAGCGAGAAAAGAGGCCTCCTCTCCTTCCAGAAATTCTTCGATGACGACTTTGGCGCCGGCATCGCCGAAGGCCTTGTCCCGCATGATCAGATCGACGGCATCGATCGCCTCCTCTTCACTTTGCGCCACGATCACGCCCTTGCCGGCCGCAAGGCCATCGGCCTTGACGACGATGGGAGCGCCGTGGCGGCGAATGAAGGCGACGGCCGGCTCTCGGTCGACGAACGTATCGTAGGCCGCCGTCGGAATGCCGTACTTGGCCATCAGATCCTTGGCGAAGGCCTTGCTCCCTTCGATCTGGGCCGCCTTGCGATCAGCGCCGAAGATGGTCAACCCCGCCTCGCGGAAGCGATCGACGATCCCCAGAGTGAGGGGCAACTCCGGCCCCACGACGGTCAGCCCGATCTGTTTCTCCCGGGCAAACGCCAGCAGTCCCTCAATGTTGTCCACAGCCAGCGGAACGCATTCGGCCTGCCGGGCGATGCCGGGATTGCCGGGGGCGCAGTAGACTCGTTCGACCAGGGGAGACTGGGCGATCTTCCAGACCAGGGCATGTTCCCGGCCGCCGCCACCGATAACCAGAATTTTCATCGTGTGCGCTCCTGAAAAGACGATAGGACCGATCGGCCGATCAGACGAATCGGTCGGAAAGGGCCTACAATTTCAATGCCGGAAATGGCGCATCCCGGTAAAGACCATCGCAATAGCGTGCTCGTCGGCGGCGGCGATGACTTCCTTGTCGCGAATCGAGCCTCCTGGCTGGATGATGGCCCGGATGCCCGCCTCGGCGGCGGCATCGATCCCGTCGCGGAAGGGGAAAAAGGCGTCGGACGCCATCACCGAACCGGGCACCGCCAGGCCGGCATGCTCGGCCTTGATGACGGCGATGCGGGCCGAATTGACGCGGCTCATCTGGCCGGCCCCGACCCCGATGGTCATCCCCTCCCTGCCGTAGACGATGGCGTTCGATTTCACGAACTTGGCCACCCGCCAGGTAAAGAGCAGGTCTTCCATTTCCTTTTCCGTCGGCGCCCGCTTGGTCACGGTTTTGGGCTCCCCGGTGAGGACGAGATCGGCATCCTGGACCAGCAGGCCGCCGTTGACCCGTTTGAAATCGAAGCGCGCCGCCGGCTCGGCGGGCCATTGACCGCACTCGAGAAGGCGCACGTTCTTCTTGGCGCGCACCGCCTCGGCCGCCCCCGCCGAGAGGGAGGGGGCGATGATCACCTCGACAAATTGCCGATCGACGATGGCCTTGGCCGTTTCGGCATCGAGCTCGCGGTTGAAGGCGACGATGCCGCCGAAGGCCGACTCGGGATCGGTGCTGAAGGCCCGCTCGTAAGCTTCCAGAAGCGTGCCGCCCAGCGCCACTCCGCAGGGGTTGGCGTGCTTGACGATGACGCAGGCGGGTCCTTCGCCGAACTGCTTGACGCACTCCAGAGCCGCATCGGTGTCGGCAATATTGTTGTAGGAGAGCTCCTTGCCCTGGAGCTGGCGGGCGGTGGCCACCGAGGCCTCCTCGATCCGGCTCTCCACGTAGAAGGCGGCCTTCTGATGGGGATTTTCGCCGTACCGCATGGTCTGCGCCAGTTCGAACTGCAGATTCATGGTGTCGGGGAACTCGGCGACACCCTCGCCGGTCCGGCGGCCGAGCCAATTGGCAATGGCGCCGTCATAGGCGGCCGTGTGCTGGTAGACCTTGACCGCCAGACGAAAATTGGTTTCCCGGGAAACGGCGCCGCCGCTCGCTTTCAGTTCGTCGAGCACGGTTTGGTAATCCGCAGAATCGACGACCACCGTGACGTCCCGGTTGTTCTTGGCGGCGCTGCGCAGCATGGTGGGCCCGCCAATGTCGATATTCTCGATAGCGTCCTCGAGGGAACAGTCCGGTTTGGCCACCGTCGCCTCGAAAGGGTAGAGGTTGACCGCCACCAGATCGATCGGCAGGATGTCGTGCTCGGCCATCTTCGCCACATGTTCGGGATTGTCCCGCATCCCCAGCAGTCCGCCGTGAATCTTGGGATGAAGGGTTTTGACCCGACCGTCCAGCATTTCGGGGAATCCGGTGAAATCGGCGACGTCGCGAACCGGCAACCCCTCTTTGCGCAAGAGCGCAGCCGTGCCGCCGGTCGAGAGGATTTCGACACCGAAGCGGTTCAGTTCCCTGGCAAATTCGACGATCCCGGTCTTGTCCGAAACGCTGAGAAGAGCGCGCTTTATGGCAGCCATGAAGAATCCTTTCGTAAGCAATCTATACAAGGTTCCAGAAACGAGAAAAAAACCGTCGTGAGGCGGTTTTTCAGAAATTCAGCGCATTGAGAAAAGCCTTCTGGAAAGCGGGGGTCCCCGACAGGGGGTAGGGACGCAGGACCTCGCACAAGCTCTGTACCTTGGCGGGGCCATCGGGGTCGTGCAAACAGCGGGCAACGCCTGCCAGGACACCCCCGGCAACAAAGCGTACTTTATCTACCATGTTTGCGGGCAGCATGGCAACCCTTTTCAGGGCTTCCGGGGCGAGCGACAAACCGAAGGCGCCGGTGACCACCACCCGATGGAGCCCCTCCACGCGGGCTTCCGCCCGCTGCAGAAGACATTCCGCCCCGGCCCGGATGGCCCCCTTTGCCAACTGGAACTGGCGGATATCCTGCTGGGTCAGTCGGAGGTCCGTGACGGCATCCCGGTAGAGGCGCAAGCTCGGGCCGGCGGGAGTCGCTACGATATATCGGGCCAGGTTGGTCGCCACCTGGCCGGGATCGACGATCCTGCCGCCGGCGTCGATCAGTCCCCCTTCAAGAGCGGCAGCCACCGCCTCGACGAGGCCGGTGCCGCAGAGGCCCCGGGGCGGCCCGCCACCGAGCACCTCCAGCTCCAGGGAGTCGCCGCGGACCCGAACCGAGATCACCGCCCCGCTCCGCCCCGTCATCCCGCAGGAGATTTCCCCTCCCTCGAAAGCCGGTCCGGCCGCTACCGACGTGACCTGCCACCCCTTGGATGTATGGAGGGCCATCTCGGCATTGGTTCCGATGTCGAGATAAAAGGTCCCCGGCTCGGCTGGCAACTGGGAGAAGAGAAATGCGACCAGATCCCCGCCAGCGTAACCGCTTACCAGGGGAAAGAGATAGAGGGGAACCGGCAGATCGAGGCCGAGGTCGACCGCTTCCAGGGCGCACCCCTCCCGGTGACGGGGCCGATGGGGCGGAAAGAGGATTTCTTCGGCGGGAAGGTTGCGCAGCAGGTAGCAGATGGCGGGATTGCCGGCCGCCCCCGCCGCCCGCAGGTCTTCACGCGAGCGCCCCGCTTGGCAAAAGAGCTCCTTCACCAGGCTTTCGATGCCCTCGACCAGAAGGGCCTGAAGCCGCCTCCCCTTCCCCTCCAGTGAGGCTTCCAGGCGCCGGATCACATCGGCGCCGAGAGCCGCCTGCGGGTTAACGACCAACCCCTCGGCAAGACAAGCGCCCCGGCCGTCGAAAAGACGCCCGGCCACGGTGGTGGTTCCCAGATCGAGCGCCAGCTTGAGATCCGTTGAGGTCATGCTTGATGCTTTCGCAAAAACTCATGAGTTGGCTAAGCAAAAAGTTCGTCCTACAAGGCCTGGTGGTTTCTCAGGGACGAAGGCCACCATCAGGGTGGTCGAGGTCCTGTAAAAGCGCCGTAACGCCGTAGGGTGGACTTTTTTGCGACGCCATCATGGTTTACTCAGAAGAGTCAGATCCGGCGAGCCGATTACAGGGAACCGCCGCGGTAGATGCGCGGCACCCTCTTGCCGATTCCGCAAAACACTTCGTAGGGGATGGTGCCGATCTTCTGGGCCCACTCCTCAGCGGAGACCCTTTCACCGCCATCCGTCCCAAGCAGGGTGACGACATCCCCGACGCGAACACCGGGGATGTCGGTCACATCGATCAGGGTCCAGTCCATACAGACGGTCCCCGCCACCGGAGCCCGTCGACCGCGAATCAGAACATCGCCCCGCCCGGAGAGATGCCGGCGGTAACCGTCGGCATAGCCGACCGGAATGGTTGCCAGCACCGTTTCCCGATCAGCCCGGAAGCGATGCCCGTAAGAGACGCCGGTTCCCGCAGGAACCGTTTTCAGCTGGGCTACGGCGGTCCGCACGCTCATCACCGGCTTGAGATCGAGCCGCTGCGCAAAATAGTCAGAAGGAAGACCGCCATAGAGAACGATGCCCGGTCGCACCAGGTTGCATTCCGGCACGTCCCGGGTAAAGAGGGCGGCGCTGTTGCTGATATGCGTATAGGTGGGTGTGAAACCCGCCTGACGGATTCGAGGCAGCACCTTGTGAAACCTCTCTATCTGCTCGCCGGTAAAGGGATTTTCCGGCTCATCGGCCAAAGCCAGGTGGGAGAAGACCCCCTCCATGGAGAGGCCCTCCAAGGAGGAGAGCTCCTCCAGCACCCGGGGCAGCTCCTCGGGCCGAAAGCCCACCCGCGCCATGCCGGTATCGATTTTCAGATGGTAGGAGCAGACGCTGCCCACCTCCCGCGCCTGGCGGTCGAGGCGGTGCGCCGTCTCCAGATCGAAAAGAGCGGGGGTCAGTCGGTGGCGCCGCAGGGCCTCTTCCTGTCCGGGATAGGTCTTGCCCAACACCAGCACGGGGCGGGTCACACCCGCCGCCCGCAACGCCTCGCCTTCTTCGACGAGAGCAACACCGAACAGGTCGGCCCCCGCCGCCTCCAGAACGGCCGCCACCCTCTCGGCGCCATGCCCGTAGGCATCTGCCTTGACGACCGCCAGCACGCGCCCCTCGCCTGCCTGACGCCTGGCCAGGCAAAAGTTGTGCAGCAGCGCGTCCAGATCTATTTCCGCATAGGTGGGACGATGACCTTGCATAGGAAGAGAACCCGCTCCTTTCATCCCGGATTGAGCAGACATAAGAGGATAATTTTCACATGCACCACCCTTGCTGTAAAGGGCAAACTCTCGCGAACAGCCTTTCACGCCCGGTACCGCGGCGGACCGTGGCTGGAAGTGTCAATTTTTCGACAAATCAAAGCTGGAGGGGCCGGCTTAATGGCAAAAAACGAACCAGCTGTCAAAATAACGACCCTACAGCCTCCCACGGGAAGATCCCATTCAGCCCCTTTGTCTGAAATCCCTTCGAACCCGAAAAAGCCCTTAAAACAGCTCAGTTGCCCGGCGCCCGGGAAAACTTCTCCCCATTTTCGATCTTTTGGAATGGTTTGTGCTGTTTTTGATCGGCAACACGCAAGGAGCTGAAATTATTTAATCTTTATTCAAGGACTTCGCCTATGGCCGCGCCCCGCCCCCTTGCCCAAAGCCTGATGATCGGCCGCTCCCGGACCTGCCGCCAGACCCTGGCCGAAACCATCGAAGCGACCCGAATGTTCGGTCCGTCCCTGCACGCCAGGGACAGTCGGGAAGCGCGGCAACTCCTCGCGAACAACCCGGTCGATATGATCTTTTTCGACGCCGGGGGAATAGGACACGATTTCGACTGGCTGCACCTGCACAGCCGAAGCGAATGGCGCGATATTCCGGTTCTGATTTTCCTCCATGAAAAGAACGAAACGGCCCGCATTGCCGCCCTCGAATCCGGCGCGGCCGACTGCCTGCCCTATTCCACTTCAGCCCTGGAGTTGGCGGCTCGCATCCGACGGCATCTGGAAACCAAGGAACGCATCGATCAGTTGCGCCGGGCAAAAAACGACATGGAGCAGCTCGCGATCACCGATCCCCTGACCGGCCTTTGCAATCGCGGATTTTTCAACCATACCCTGGAATCGGAAACGGCCCGCGGCCACCGGGCGCGCAAGCCGTTTTCCCTGATGATGATCGACATCGATCACTTCAAATCGATCAACGATACCTACGGCCATCAAACCGGAGATGCCCTTCTGCAGAAAGTCGCCGGCGTGCTCCAGGCGAGCATCCGGAAATCGGACATCGCCTGCCGCTACGGGGGAGAGGAATTCGCCCTGATCCTTCCCGGCACCAAAGCCGTCAACGCCCGGTATGTCGCAGACAGAATCCACCGCAAAATGGCGGCGGCCTGCAATGAACGATCGTTCCCCGGCGCCCCGGTAACGGTCAGCATCGGGATCAGCTGTTCCGCGGAAACCTCCTGGATCAATCCCTCCCGGATTGTCGGAGAAGCCGACCAGGCACTGTATGCCGCCAAGAACCTCGGCCGCAATCGAACCGAAACCTTCAAGCGACCGGCCCCCTTTCCCCCCGAGGACCTCCCCTCGCCCTTCTTTTCGCCCTTCGCCCACCCGGCCTGATTGCGCCGGGGCGGGGCACTGCCTGATTGCAGCGGTATCGTCGGGCCGCGAGATTTCCGGCACCGAGACTGAACGGCAGGTGAAAGCGTTTCAGCGTTTCGTCGTTTTCAGCACTTGGCGGCGGTCTGTCCCTGTGGAGAGGGCGATGGTCAGCAACTTTTCCAGTCGGGCGGTTCGCTGCGTGAAGGGCATGTGCCCGATCTCGGCGGCTTCGCGATAAAACGCCCGGAAATCGCCGTGATGTTTCCGAAGAAGGGCCCGGAATGCCGGCACATAATGCCGATAGGTGCTGACAGATGCCAAATCGGCGTTGTTCAGGTGGCGGTCAAACCACCAGTCATACCCGTCATACCCGCCCCACTCTCTCTTCAACTGGCGATACGCTTGGCGCATGCCGTCAAAAATCCGCGCTTTTTCCGCCCGCATGGCCGCAGGTGCGGCTCCAGAGGCATAGAGGGTCGCCAGTTTTTTCCGGGTATTCAGGACCAAGGTGCCAAATTCGCTGTGGCGCCGCTGTTCGAGGAGATAATCGGAGAGCATTTGGCTCCGGCCCGTTTCTTTGAGCCAACGGACGACCCCCGCCATCTCCACTGTCTTGGCAAAAGCCTCGTTGAAAAAAGAATCGCCTTTGACATAGAGCTTCTGATGGGCCAGTTCATGGAAGATCAATCCGGCCAGATCGGGAAGCGAGCGCTTGAAGAAGGTATTCAGGACGGGATCGTCGAACCAGCCCAGTGTCGAATAGGCCGAAACCTCGTAAAAACAAACGTCGTCGCCCCGGTGCCGCAGCTTTTCGGCGAATGCCTTTCCTTCGAGGCGCGAGAAGTAACCTCGATAGGTAACGCATCCGGCAATGGGAAAACACCACTTCACCGGTTTCAGAGAGAATTCGGGAGTCGCCACGACGTTCCACACCACCCACGATCGTTGCAGATCGGCGTAGCTGCGGTAACTGCCGTTTTCCGGCAGAGCCAGCTCCTTGCTGGCAAACTCGCGGATCTGCAGGGCGATACGCAGTTCTTTTTTGAGGGTTTTCGGAGTCGCCGGATCGTCAAGCAACTTCGGTATAGGCTGACGACGGGAGAGCAGATCGAATTGGCCGCTCACGGCTTGCTGATAGTAGCCGAGATCGGAGCACGCGAGCAAGGCCAGCAGGCCGCCGACCAGAAGCACGCAGAGAAGAAGCCGAATGAAAAATTTCATAATAGGCCACTCGCGATGGACGAAGACGTTTTCTCTGTAATTTTAATGCAAAGGCGGCAAAAACGCCAACGGCATCGGCCAAAAAGAGAACCCCGGTCTCTCGGCCGGGGCTCCCTTTTCGTTCGCCATGTGTCTTCTCTACTCGTTGGCCGCCTTGGGGCAGCCTGAACAGCCGCTCCCCGCGGCTTTACCCGCTTCACAGACGGCCGGCTTGCCGGCGCCGGAGGAAGAATATCCCTGTTGATACCAACCTCCCCCTTTGAGGGCGAAGGCTGTCTGGGAAATCAATTTTTTCACCGGGCCGCCACAGTCCTCGCAGGCGCTCAGGGGCGGATCGGAGAACTTCTGCCTCGCTTCAAAAACAAGACCGCATTTTTCACACTGGTATTCGTACATGGGCATGGCAACAACCTCCATGGGATCAATTCGTCGCCAATTTAATGGCTTAAACGGAATTTGTCAAGGGGCTGACCGTCGACAAATCGGACGGAAGAGCCGATAAGCGGCGATCAGAGAAGAGCTTTGGGGCGAATGTCGTTTTTTTCGATATCATTAAGCCGAGAGGAAAACGTCTTGATGCCGATCAACGATGGATGACCATGCGCTCTCGCCTCCCCTTCCGCTACCTGGAACCGACTTTTTTTTCGGGACTGCTGGACGATCCTGTTCTCTGGCTGAACGTCCGGCCACTGGGCCGCAGCATGATGATCGATTGCGGCCAGATCCACCACCTGGCAAAGCGGGTGCTCAAGTCGACCGATGCGCTCTTCATCACCCATGCCCACATGGATCACTTCATGGGTATCGACACCTTCATCCGCAACGTTCACGTCGCCCCCCGGACCATCGATCTTTTCGGGCCGCCGGGCCTGGCCGGGAAACTGACCCGAAAGCTGCACGGGTACGACTGGAACCTGGCCGAACCCTCCTGGTGCTCTTTTCGGGTACGGGAGATCTTCCCCGATCGGATCAGGAGCTTTCTTCTCTCCGGGCCGGAGGGCTTTCGTTGTCACGCCGCGGGGGAGGAGCCCCGCACCGGACCGCGAATTTACGAGAGCGATTTTTTGACGGTGGCGGCCGCGCAGGGCGACCATAAAATCCCGGTTCTGGTCTATCGGATCACCGAAGCGCCGGCCTTTGAGGTGGATGAGGGGAAAATCGCACGTTTGGGCTGGGTCACGGGGCCGTGGCTGCGCGCTCTGAAGAAGCGCTTTTACCGCGGGGAGCTGAGCGGCGAGCCGCTGACGGTCCCGCGAAAAGCGGGCAACGAGATCGTTGAAGAGATGGTCGCCGATGTCGAAGGACTGTACCGGGCCATCCGCCGCGACCAATCGCCGGCAAGCATCGGCTATCTCACCGACATCGGGTTTACCGCGGAGAACCGGAAGATGGCGGCGTCCCTTCTGGAAGGGGTGACTCTTCTGATCTGCGAATGTTCTTTTCTGGCCGAGGACGCCGACAAGGCCCGCGCCTCATTTCACCTGTCCGCGCCGGACGTCAACGCCCTGATCCGCGAGTTGCGACCGGCCTTTTTCCTGCCCATGCATCTTTCCAAAACCTACGTCCACCGCAGCCACCAGCTCTACGACCAACTGCAGATCCCCGAGGGGGTCACTCTGCTGCGACTTCCCGATCACCGCACACCAAGGCCGCTCCTGCCCGCCGAGGCGCGAGAGATCAACCGGGACTGACCCGGCTCTCGACCATCTGCCTACAGTTCGATGTGGGCTCCCAGTTCGACCACCGCATTGGCCGGCAGATCGAAAAACGACGTGGCGCTGCGAGCATTGCGGGACATGCCGATGAACAACCGCTTGCGCCAGCGGGACATCCCGCCGCGCTTGCCGATGATCAGGGTCTCCCGGCCCAGGAAAAAGCTGGTCTCCATCGGCTTGAAGGGCTCGCCGCCGACTTCGAGAGTGCGCAGCACGCGGGAGATATTGGCCTCCTCCATGAATCCGTAGCGAATCACCAGCCGATAAATCCCTTCTCCCAGATCCTCCACGGCAACCCGCTGTGCCGCCGGCACATGGGGGACCTCTTCGGTTTCGACCATCAGCATGACCACCCGCTGGTGCAGCACCTTGTTGTGCTTCAGGTTGTGCAGCAGCGCCGGGGGCGTGCCCCAGGGGTTGCCGGTCATGAAAATGGCCGTCCCCGGCACCCGCGCGGGAGGCTCGGAACGGATCGCCGTCAGAAACCCCTCGACCGGCTGGGCGCTCTTTTCGAGCTTTCCGGCCAGAATCGAGCGTCCCCTCTTCCAGGTCGCCATCAGGGTGAAAATGATCCCCGCAATGAGCAGGGGAAACCAGCCGCCATGGGGAATCTTCAGCATATTGGCGCCGAAGAACATGAGGTCGACGACCAGGAACAGCCCGCAAAGCCCCAGGGCAAACGGGAGACGCCAGTGCCAGCGGTTGCGGACCACCAGGTAGAAAAGAATCGTGGTGATCACCATGGTCGTCGTCACCGCCACCCCGTAGGCGGCCGCCAGGTTGCTCGACGAACGAAAGCCGAGGACCAGCCCGATGCAGGCCACCATGAGGCCGGCTGTTGACCGCCGGCAGATAGATCTGCCCCTTCTCCTCGGCCGAGGTGTGCTGGATATCGAGCCGGGGGCTGTAGCCCAGCTGCACCGCCTGCATGGTCAGCGAGAAGGCGCCGGAGATGATCGCCTGGGAAGCGATCACCGTGGCGGCGGTGGCGAGGATCACCAGCGGGCAGCAGGCCCCAGCTCGGCACCAAATGGTAGAAGGGGCTGGCCGCAGCCGCCGGGCTGCTCGAGCGAGCAGCGCGCCCTGGCCGAAGTAGTTGAGCAGCAGCGCCGGCAGCACGATCGAGAACCAGGCGATCCGGATCGGGCGGGAGCCGAAGTGTCCCATGTCGGCATAGAGCGCCTCGCCGCCGGTCACCACCAGGAACACCGCCCCGAGAACCAGAACGCCGCTCCAGCCGTTGCGCAGGAAATAGCGGATGGCATAGAGGGGATTGGCCGCGGCGAGAACCGCCGGATGGAGGACGATCTGGTGCAGGCCGAGCAGGGCCAGAACCAGGAACCACACCAGCGTCACCGGTCCGAAAAGGGCCCCGACGCTGGCGGTCCCCCGGCTCTGCAGAACGAAGAGAGCGATAATGATGACGATGGTAAGCGGAATCACGTACGGATCGAACAGGGGAGTCACGATCCGCAGACCCTCGACGGCGCTCAGAACCGAGATGGCCGGGGTGATCATGCCGTCGCCGTACAGCAGGGCGGCGCCGAACAGGCCGAGGACGATGAGCAGCCAGCGCCCCCCTTTGGCGGAGGCCCGCACCGGGGTCACAAGCGCCGTCAGGGCGAGGATGCCTCCTTCTCCCTCGTTGTCCGCCATCAGAATGAAAATCAGGTATTTAACTGGAAATGACGAGGATAAGCGACCAGAAGATCAGCGACAGCACCCCGAAAATATTCTCGACGGTCACGGGAATCGCGTGCTCGCCGAAGAAGCACTCGCGAAACGCGTACAGGGGACTGGTTCCGATGTCGCCATAAACCACTCCCAGGGCGGTCAGGGAAAGGGCCAGCAGGTAGCGACCCTGCGGTCCTGACTCAGAGGATTTCTTTTCCATAAAATTCAGGCTCCGTAGACAATTCCCCAAGACAATGCATGCGATCGCAGGCTCCGTGCAGGAAAATCGCCAAAGCGATGCGTAGCGGCCGCGGCCGCCCATTGGCAGCCCATTTCCCGAAAAACAAAAAGTACCCCAATCCATCGACGGGGGTACTCGGCCGCGGGAGTTCTGCTCCCAAAACTGAAAAGCGCTTCCTTATACCACGGTCGCTCGAATTCATTCAAGACTTTGTAGCACGTGTCTCATGCCTGGGTGGGGCAAACCCCTCTTCCCCCGACCAAACAGCGGGAGCAGTACAATAGACCACGCCTGCCACTTAATCATTCGGCCCCCTCTGAACGGCCAGCTTCAATGGCAGTTGACCTTCCCCGAAGCCGGCGCTATCCTTTGGAAAAATCATTTTTGCAGGAGTCGTAATGAATACCTATGAAGTGACCTACGAAGTAAGCGGGGAAGTTCGATCCGTACCGATTTCAGCTCCAACGCCTTCCGAAGCCGCCCGGATGTTCCGGGAACAGAATCGTGAAAAAAACGCAGTGATTCTGTGCGTCGTCCTTCAGTGACTCGTCCCCTTCTACGATCCCCCCGGCGAGGATTCGGTGCAAACGATCGAGACTGCCGAGACGATGGGGGTGGCGGTAAAAATGGTCACCGGCGACCACGCATCGATCGCCCGGGAGATCTCTCGACAGGTCCATCTGGGAAGGAGAATCGTCCCGGCCTCGATTACCAAATTGCCGGCAACCCTGGTGGCAGTCTACGGCTGGTACGTCACCCATCGGGTGGAAACTTGCCCTTCTGGTCTGGGGATATGCCCTTCTCGCCTTCCTCCCCACCGACTTTCTGAAGGTCCGGTTTTACGATCTGCTCGATCACACCGGACTGCGCTTCCGAGGCCTGACGCCCTGATCCCTCACCCGCCACGGCCGTTAAATGATGATCGTCCCCTCCATATACATCACGGCCTCGCCGGCGATCCGCACCCGCTCGCCAAGATCCCGGCAATACAAGGTGCCGCCCCGCTCGGAGAGCTGAAGAGCGCGAAACTCCTTTTTTCGGAGTTTCGGCGCCCAGTAGGGGACCAGCGTGCAGTGCGCCGATCCGGTCACCGGATCCTCGGGAATGCCCTCCCGCGGGCCGAAAAAGCGCGACACCCAGTCGGCGTTTTTCCCCGGCGCCGTAACGATGATGCCCGGAGCATCGAGCCGGCTCAGCAGGGAAAGATCGGGAGTAAGCGCCCGGACGATATCCTCGGAGGGAAAAACCGCGAGGTAGTCACGGGACTTGAGCACTTCTAGAGGCGTCGCGCCGAGACCCTTGACCAGATCATCCGGGACCTCGCAGGCGACCGGCGGACGGGCCGGAAAATCCATGGTGAGAAGGGCCCCGTCGCGACTCACGGTGAGCCAGTCGCCCGGGGTCTGGAAGTCGACCTGGGAGAGGTGAATGTCGAGATAGTGGAAAATGACAAAGGCGGCGGCCAGCGTCCCGTGGCCGCACAGGTCGACCTCGTTCTTGGGTGAAAACCAGCGGATTTCGTAGTGTTCATCCCGGGGGACCAGAAAGGCGGTCTCGGAGAGATTGTTCTCGGCCGCGATGGCCTGCAGCAGCGAATCGTCGAGCCAGCTCTCCAACGGGCAGACAGCAGCCGGGTTTCCCCGAAAGACGGCGTCGGCGAAGGCGTCGACCTGATAAATCGGAATTTTCATTTGGACTCCTCGTCGAAGGGGTGCTCGTGAAAATACAGGATGCAAGCCCTGGTCGGGACAGGGCTCTACCGATTGCCGGTGGAACAGCGACCCGACAGGGAGGAGCGATCCTGAGAATTGAATGCCTCCAGTTTACCACAGATGCCGTTCGGGGCGGCCGGGGGGAGCAGGAACTACAGCCGCCCCAGCAGGCGCAGCAGCCCGTCGAGGGTCGTGTAGGGATGGGGAGGACAGCCGGGGATGTAGAGATCGACGGGGAGCAGGTCGCCGATGCCGTTATGCTGCTCGGAGGCGTCGCGGAAGGGCCCGCCGCCCAGGGCACAGGCCCCCGAGGCGATCACCAGCTTGGGCTCCGGGACCGCGGCGTAGGTGGCGAGGAGGGCGCTTTTCATGTTCTTTGTCACCGGCCCGGTGACCAGCAGACCGTCGGCGTGGCGAGGCGAGGCGACGAACTGAACGCCGAAACGTCCGAGGTCGAAGACCAGGGTGGAGAGCACATTGACGTCCGCCTCGCAGGCATTGCACCCGCCGGCGGAGACCTGGCGCAGCTTCAGGGAGCGGCCGAAGAGCTTCTTCATCCGGGCCTCCAGGGCTGCGGCCGGCGAAAAGCCCCCCGTATCAACCCTCAGTCCTTCCCGGGTCCGGGAGGCCAGCCGGTAGTCGGTGGAAAAGGCGAGCGCCCCGTGGGGACAGGCCGCGGCGCATTCGGCGCAGAAGAGGCAGCGCCCCATGTCGAGAGCGAGTCCCTCCTCGCCCGCGGCCACGGCCCCGTAGGGACAGGCCGCGACGCACTCCCGACAGCCCTCGGGACAGCGGGACGCCTCAATGCGCGGCAAGCCCCGAAAACGTTCGGGCAGCACCGGTGCCTCACGGGGGAATTTTCCGGTGCGATGCCCCTGCCGCCAGCGCTCGCGAACGATTTTCAACATTTGGCGTACTCCTCACTCATCACTCGTCACTGCCTGACTAAAGGTCAAATCCGCAGTACGACAGGTTGAAGCTCTTGTTGCACAGCGGAAAGTCGGAAATCTGCTCGTTGCGCAGAGCCATCGCCAGTCCGCTCCAGTTGTGGAAGGAGGGATCGACGATCTTGTAGCGGGAGAAGCGCCCCGTTTCATCGGTCATCGCCACATGGACGATTTCGCCGCGCCACCCTTCCGCCAGGGAAACAGCCAGGGCCGAAGGACGCAGCGGCCCGACGGGAACCCGCAGCTCCCCCCCGGGAAGGCGGCTCAGCAGTTCGCGGACAATGTCGAGGGAGGCTGTGATTTCGCGACGACGCACATTGGCCCGGGCGAAGACATCCCCGGCATCCTCGATGATGACCGAATCGAAGGAGTCCCGGTAGGCCCCCTGCGGATGATGGAGGCGAGAATCCCGCACCAAGGCGCTGGCCTTGGCGGCCACCCCCACCAGACCGAGTTCCTCGGCCACCTCGGCCGTCACCTTTCCCGTCCCTTCCAAACGGCTCAGCACCGAAGGGCTATCGAAAAACAGGTTGACGGCTCCCCGCACCTCCCGAGCCGCCGTCTCCAAGCGCCCCCGCAGATCACCGGCCAGGGCCGGGTCGAGGTCGAACCCGCACCCGCCGGGGCGCACCAGGCCGCGCCCGAAACGGCTGCCGCACAGGGCCGCGCTCATATTGAGGAAGTCCCCTCGCAACCGGCCGCAAAAGGAGGCGGTAGGCAGAAAGCCGACATCGCCGGCCAGCGCACCGAGATCCCCCACGTGGTTGGCGAGGCGTTCCAGCTCCAGGGCGATGGACCGAATGCGGTCGGCCCGCGGTGACGGAGCGACACCCGCCAGGGCCTCGACGGCCTGGCAATAGGCGATCATGTGTCCGATGGTTGTGTCCCCGGCGGCCGTCTCCACCTGGTGCGAAGTGGTCGCATGGGGGCCGGCTGCCAGCAACCGCTCGACCCCGCGATGCTGGTAACCGAGGGAAACCTCCAGGTGCATGACCCGCTCGCCGTGGCACTGGAAGCGAAAATGTCCCGGCTCGATCACTCCGGCGTGGACGGGCCCGACAGCCACTTCGTGGACCTCCTCCCCTTCCACCCGGTAGAAGTCCATCTCCCCGGGAACGGGATGGCGGTTGGACTTTCGCCCCCAGGCATCCTTGCCCTCACGCCAGCTCTGGTGAAAGCGGACCGGCTTGAACCAGGGGTGACCCTCCGGCACCACCCCGAATTGCTCGGCGATCTCCCGCTCGAACAGATGCAGCTGGGGGCAGCGCGGGGTCAGGGATGCGAAACGTTCCTCGACCCGCGTCCGCAGCAGAGCCAAATCCCCCTGCCAGTCGCGGGCGACCACGGCAAAGATCTCCAACCCCTCTTCGCCGGCGTGGCCGAAACAGGCGGCCACCCGATTCCCGGCTGAGACCTCGGCCAGCAGCCCTTCGGCATACTCCCCGTACCCGAGCAGCGGCACCTCGGCCAAAAGACATCCGGCGCCGTTTTTCACGGCCGTCGACAGATTTCCCTTGCTCATCGCGTAACCTCCACCAGCGACGCTGCGTGCTGAAAGAAGGCACGCAACCCTCCGGGCAGGTAGACGCCCAATATCAGGACCAGGACGAGGAGCAGCAGCGGGGGACCCGCCATCAGAAGCGAATCGCGGTACCCCGAATCGGTTATTCCCTCGGGCTCTTCGCCCTGGATGACGGCCAGCACCGTCCCGCCCATGCCGATGAAGGCAACCGCCAACAGGAACAGAAAGACGCCACCGATGGCCGGGTGCCCGGTGCCGAAGATCCCGCGCAGGATGGTGAATTCGCTCAGAAAGGGACCGAAGGGGGGGGAACCGGTGATGGCCAGAAATCCGGCCAGAAAGAGCCCGGCCGAAAACGGCACCCGGGAGAGGGCGCCACGCACCTCCCCCAGATGCTTGCTTGAGTAGGCCCGCTGGATGTTCCCCGCCGACAGGAAAAGTCCCCCCTTGGTCAGCGCGTTGTTCATCATGTGGAACATGGCGCCGAAGGCGGCCAGGCCGCCGATCCCCACTCCCAGGGCGAGGATACCCATGTTTTCGATGCTCGAGTAGGCGAGCATGCGCTTGACGTCGGGCTGGCGAACCATGAACACTGCGGCCAATGCCAAGGAAAGCAGTCCCATCGCGAGGAGTGCCTTCTGCGCCATCGCCAGGTCTCCGGCCGCCGCCATGATCTGGACCCCGCGCAGAATGGCGAGAAAGGCGACGCTGGTCAGCCCCCCGGCGAGCAGGGCGCCGACCAGGCCGGGGGCCTCCCCGTAAGCGTCCGGCTTCCAGCTGTGCAGGGGCGCCAGGCCCATCTTGGTGCCGAATCCGACCAGCAGAAAGACGAACCCGGCGTGCAGCCAGGGACGTGAGAAGGTCGGCGCGCGCCCGAGGAGATCGTCGAGCTGCAGGTTGATCGGGGAGCCGCCATGCAGGCCGGCGTAGGCAATGAACAGGATGCCGAGCATGGCCAGAGCGATGCCCACCGAGCAGATCATAAGATATTTCCAGGTCGCCTCGAGGGAGAGCTGGTTGCGGTTGTAGTAAATCAGGGGGGCACTGGAGAGGGTGGTCGTCTCCACGGCCAGCCACATCAGGCCCAGGTGCCGGGCCACGGCGGCAACGGTCATGGCGGAGAGGAAAACCAACAGACAGGGAACCATAATCCGATTGCCCCGATCCTTGCGGTACTTCAGGTAACCGACGGCGTAGAGCGAACAGCAGAAGAAGAGGATGCTGGTCACCGCCAGCACCAACTGCCCGAGGGGGTCGGCGCCCAGCCACTCGCCGCCGACGGCCACCGGGCCGGCGCCGATCAGGGCCAGCACCAGCGCGAGATGGATGCCGCCGGCGAGGGGAAGCACCCAGGAGCGCCCCTGATAAGAAGGAATCAGAAAAGCGACCGGGGCCAGGATCAAAGGAACAAGGATGAGTGCAAGGATCATGGTCATTCCCTCAACGAGGAGAGGCGTTCGGTATTCAGGGTGGAGAACTCGCGGTTGATCTGATGGATGACGATCCCCATGACGAAGATGGCCACCAGCAGGTCGAGCAGGACCCCCGCCTCGACCATCAGCGGCATTGCTGCCGACAGGAGGATGCCGAAGATGAAGATGCCGTTTTCAAGCATCAGGTAGCCCAGCACCTGGGTGATCGCCTTGCGCCGGGTGATCAGGAGGAGAAAACCGGTAAACAGCGTGGCCAGGGCCGTGGGGATAAAGAGCGAGCCCCGATGCTCGGAAGCCAGGGGGAGAAAGTCGGCGAAGATGAAGGCCGCCGCCGTGGTCAGTGCCCCCAGGACCAGGGTGGGAACATACCCGATCCGAGGCTCAACCTCCCGCCGGATGCGCACCTCACGCATGGCGCTGAAAAGAAGCCAGGGGATGAAAATCCCCTTGAGCAACAGCGCGCCAAGGGCCAGCACGAAGGCATGAATGGAGGGCCCATGAATGGTCACCGGCAACACCGCGAGAATCGCCCCCTGCAGAGCCACGGCCCGAACGCATGCCCCTAAACGACTGCTGCCGAGGGTAAAGAAGTTGAGCAGAATGACCAGAACCAGAAGCAGGTTGTTGAGTCCGTACATGGTAACCCTCAGACATCGGAAATCAGGTATCAGGTTTCGGGAATCAGGTATCGGGTTTTTCCTAAAACCTGAAACCCGGCTCCTGGTTCCCGGTTTTCTACGCTTTGCGCTTCAGCGCAGGACGAGTACCATCGCAAAGGCCGAAACCAGCGTGGTGCCGATCAGGATTTGCGGCACCCGCACCAAGCGCAGCCGGGCCATGACCGATTCGACGACCCCGACCAATACCGCCAGAAACAGCATCCCGGCAATGAAGATCAGTCCATCGAAAAGGACGCTACCGCTTTGCCAGGGCAGCGCGAGGCGCTCAACCAGGGCGCCCAGAACGAAGAGCTTCATGGCGGCGCCGTACAGGACCATGCCGAATGCGGGGCCGCTGTGGTCAAGCACCATAACTTCATGAATCATGGTGAGTTCAAGATGGGTGTTGGGGTCGTCGAACGGGATGCGGCTGTTCTCCGCCAACAGAACAACGAACAGCGAAACCACGATCAGGGCGAGGGGCGCCGCCCCGGCCTGCCAGGCCCGAAGAAGACCCGGTCCAAGCATCGTCTCCAGGGAAAGTCTCCCGGAAAGACGCACCAGAACAACCAGGGAGAAGAGGACGGTCGGTTCGGCCAGACAGGAAAACGTCATCTCCCGGGCGGCGCCCATCCCCTCGAAGCTCGAGCCGGTGTCGAGGGCGGCAGCAGCGGTAAAGAAACGCGCCAGGCCGAAAAGGTAGACAAAGAGGATCAGATCGCCGCTGAAGGAAATCGGCGCTGCCAGGCCGCCGAACGGAATCAGCAAAGAGGCCGCGACCGGGACGGCCATCCCCACGACCGGCCCCGCCCGAAAGACCCAGGTGCTGGTCTCGCTGAAAACCATCCCCTTGCGAAAGAGTTTCCCGAGATCGTAATAGGGCTGCAGCACGGGAGCCCCGACCCGGCCGGCGAAAAGGGCCTTCGTCTTGCCGATCACCCCGGCGAGCAAGGGGGAGAGAACGAAGAGGAGAAAAAGGTGCGCCAGTGTTTCGCCGATCATTTCAGCCTCGCAGGAAAACAACCGTCCCCAGCAGGACGAAAAGGGCCAGAGCGGTGTACAGCAGGTAAATGCCGATGATCCCGTGCTGCAACCGTGCCCGCAACCGGGTGCAGACACGGGCGGCTCTTCCGGCAAGGGGCATCGCCAGGCCGTCGAGAACAGTGTCGGGGGTGTGGCTGGAAAAATCCGCCGCACCCGGCAAAAGACCCTCGACTTCACCTCCGTGCCGCTCGGAACGCAGCCCCCAGCCGAAGAGGCCGACGAGCATCTCGGCGAAGGAGGAGGCGGTGTACTGCATGCGAGGAGTCGGAAAGGAATAGCCACAGCCCCATGTGGGAGCGGTCGAGGCATTCCCGCGACTTTTTCGCACCAGGAAAAAGCCGACTGCGGCCAGAAGGACGAGTAGCAGCATGGCAGCCCCCGTGATGGCGCTTACCGGAGCCAGCGTGGTGAAACTCCCCGCGGAGAGGGCCACCCTGCCGTCCCACGCGGCTACGGCCCGCGAGAGCAGGGGGACCACCAGGGCGGGGAACAGACCGATCAGCAGGCAGAGGGCGAGCAGGATCCCCATCGGTGCCAACATGGTGACGGGAGCCTCGTGGGCCATGGCCGATGCCTCGGATCGGGCAGAACCGGAGAAAGCGACGCCGAAGACCTTGACGAAACAGGCGAGGGCCAAGGCCCCGATCAACGCCAGGACCGGCACCGCAAAGAGGACCATACGCAGCGCCAGAGAGGGCATTGCGGCCGAGTGGAGCAGGCCGAGGTAGATGAACCACTCGCTGACGAAACCGTTCAGCGGGGGCAGTCCGCTGATCGCCGCTGCGCCGCCGAGAAAGAAAAGGCCGGTCAGAGGGAGCGCCCGCAGCAGGCCGCCGTAACGATCGATCTGCCGGGTGCCGGTGGCATGGATGATGGAGCCGGCCCCGAAGAAGAGAAGAGGCTTGAACAGACCATGGTTGATGACATGAAGCAGCGCTCCGGAGAGCCCGAGAACCTCCAGCAGCGGCTGGTGGTAGGAACGACCGAGCAGGGCGAGTCCGAGTCCGAGCGCGATGATGCCGATATTTTCCACGCTGTGATAGGCGAGTAGACGCTTGATGTCGTGCTGGGCGATGGCGAAGACCACGCCCATGACTCCAGAGACCATGCCTGCGGCCAGAACCACCCATCCCCACCAGGGGGGGATGACGGCGAAAAAGCCGGTGATCCGCACCAGACCGTAGATGCCGGCTTTAATCATGACCCCCGACATGATCGCCGAAACGTGACTCGGGGCGGCGGCATGCCCTTCAGGCAGCCAGACGTGCATTGGCATGATTCCGGCTTTGAGGCCGAAGCCTACCAGGGCGAGGAGAAAAACGGCCGCGGCCGTCCCCGCTCCTGTGTGCAACGCCCCGGCGACCGGAAAGTCAAAGGATCCGGTGGCCTCCTCCAACAGGGCGAATACGGCGAAAAGGGACAGGGTGCCGACGTGGGTGGCGACCAGATAGGTAAATCCGGCCCGCCGCACCTCTTCCTTATGGTCCTCGGTGACGATGAGGAAAAAGCCGGCCAGGGCCATTGCCTCCCAGGCGGCAAGAAAGAGGATACCGTTGCGGGCGGTCATGACCAGCGCCAGCCCCCCCGCCAGTATGCCGTAGAAAAGACGCAGCCCGTTGCCGGTTGCCACCTGCTCGCGCTGAGGCCAGTAACCGAGTCCGTACAGGGCCCCCAAGGCAGTGACCAGAAAGAGAGGCAACAGAAAACAGGCCGAAACCCCATCCACCGCAAGGGAGAAAGCCCCGCCGGGAACCGCCCAGGGGATATCGATTGAAGGAACAACGGGGGCCGCCAGGGCCGCCACGGTTGCCCAGACACCCGCCGCCGATCCGGTCAGCACCATCCCCAGCGAGCACCGTTCGCCCGCCGCACTGCTACGGCCGACGAGCAGGCCGGGCAGGCCCGAGGCGAGAAGCAGCACCGTGGCGACAATAAAAATCACCATCACCATACACCCCTCCCCAGGTATGCCCCTTTGCCGCAGGAAAAAGCGACCTTAAAGGATAACCGACTCATGGCTGGCTCTTGATCAGACGCGCCTCCACCCCGCGCAGGGCAGAGGAAATCTCCTCCCGGCTTCCCTGCGCAGTCAGGGCCCGC
The DNA here is from genome assembly GCA_963783365.1 of uncultured delta proteobacterium. Taxonomy (GTDB): domain Bacteria; phylum Desulfobacterota; class Desulfuromonadia; order Desulfuromonadales; family CAWANI01; genus CAWANI01. The sequence goes on from CAWANI010000024.1 coordinate 71,231, forward strand.
CGAACGGATGAATCCTGCAAAACGAAGCCGAGCACGGAAAGCAGATGGAGATGAGAGCGCAAAGTGGGGGTGATGAGCGTGAAGAGGATACTGACGGGCACCCCATCAAGTGCTTGGAAATCGACGGGCCGTTCCAGGAAACCGAGGGTGACTGTCGGCCGGGGGATGTGGAGCAGAACCGGATTGCGCGGATGGGGGATGGCGATGCCGCCGCCGACGGCGGTGGAGGTTAAATGCTCCCGAGCGACCAGCACCTGCAGCAGATAATGGCGATCCACCTCTTCTGGAAGGCGCAGATGCGACACCACATTCGCCAGGGCCTGATCCCGGTCTTTGCCCTCCAGCCGGTAAAAGATCCCCCCGGCCGCAAGCGCCTCGCTCAACGTCGGCAGGGGCAGGGCATCCGTTTCCGGCTCCTGAAAAGCCTCGGGCGCCACGTTGATGCGCCTGGCCGTCGCCCACTCGAGAATTTCCGCCCGATTGAACCGGTATTGCTCATGCACCCGGTAGACGGGAAGGATTTCCTGCTTGATCCAGCGATAAATGGTTTTTTCCGAAACGCTGAGCAGCTGGGCCGTATCTTTGACGGATAAATTCATCGGTCATCCCTTGGGAAAACGTCTCACGGATTGGACAAGTGTGGACATTAACAGTGAATCGAGAAAACTGTCAAGAACGAAAAAAGCCCATGCCTCAACAGGGCAGGCCTCCTTCGCCGTCCAGCCGACACCTTTTTTCTCCGAGGCGCACCTTGATTTACAATAAAAATAATGGAGAATAATTAGACGAACCAAACAAACACCCAACAGCAAATACCGAGAGACGAAACACCTTGGCGTGGCGTCATCGAGGGGAAAAAGATGAAACGGTTTATCGGGACGGGAGGAGGCATCTGCTGCCTCGCGGCAGCCTTGCTGCTGGCAATGGCCGGTTGGGGATGCAGCAGCCAGCAAAACCGGGCGGCGGCACCTGAAACGGCCAGCGTGGAAGGGATGATTTATTTTGCCGCCCCCAACGGGGCCGTCACCATCATCCCTCCCCAGGAGGCCATTGAGGAAGCGCCCAGGGCGGTGATTCGGGCCGACTCTCAAACGCGCATCCTGCGCGATCAAAAACCGGCCACGTACAACAATCTAAAAGCGGGTGACGCCGTACGGGCCCGCTATGTTCCCGCCACCGGAGCCGCCATCCTGATTCGTGCCGCAGGCAGGTAGCCCCTTCAAGCCACTGTTTGCAGGGTAGGCCAAAACCAACCCCCGGGGAGCGAACGCTCCGCCGGGGGTTGGTTTTTCGGGATCGGACACTCCAGTCAGTGCGGCATCGGACCGGCGGGAACTTTGCCCCGGCGCAGGAAAAGCAGGAAGGGGATGACGAGCAGAAAGCAGATGCTGAGAACCCAGAAGATGTGATTGTAGGAGAGCATCCCGGCCTGGCGCTGGACCTGGCCGTAGGTCCAGGCCAAAGAGGCTTTATGGGCGCTGACCGAATCGTATCCTTTCGCCGCGGCGGCCCGGCCGAGAAGAGAAAGGCGGTGCTGGGCCTGAAGGTTGTACGGATTAACGTGCTGGACGAGGACGTTCTGGTACAGCTGGCTGAACCGGGCCAGCAGGGTGGCGGAGATGGCGATGCCGACGCTGCCCCCCATGTTGCGCAGCAGGTTGAACATGCCGGTCGCGTTGCCCATTTCCTCCTTGGGAATGGCGGCCAGCGTCAGTGTCGTCAGCGGCACGAAAATCATTCCCAAACCGAAGCCGAGCACCACCCGGGGCCAGACGAAATCCCAGAAGGACGCCTCCAGAGTAAACCCGTGCATCATGAACATGGCGAAGGACCCGAGGGAGAGGCCAACCAGCACGATCCATCTCCCGTCGATTTTCTGCAAGGCCTTGCCGACAAAGGGCATGGTGAAAAGCGTCGCGACCCCGCCGGGGGCAAGGACCATCCCCGCCAGGGTCGCATCGTATCCCATGAGAGTCTGCAGGAAAAGGGGGATCAGCATAATGGCGCTGTAGAGACAAAAGCCGAAAATGAACATGAGAAAGTTGCCGGCGGAAAAGGACGCAATCCGAAATAGACGCAGATTGATGATCGGATAGGCATGGCGCTTCTCCACGATCACCAGCAGCACCAGGGAGACTACCGCAATCAGGGCAAAGGTGGTGATGAAGGAGGATTGGAACCAGTCGTCGCGCTGGCCCTTGTCGAGGACCACCTGCAGGGTCCCCAATCCCACCGTCAGCAGGATCAGCCCCCAGTAGTCGATGGTGTGCCCCTTGACCTTTTTCATATAGGGGGGGTCGAAAAGGAAGAAGGAGGCCATGATGACCGCCAGAATCCCGATGGGGATGTTGATGTAGAAAATCCAGCGCCAGCTCAGCTGGTCGGTGACCCAACCACCCAGCGCCGGCCCGATGATCGGCCCGAACATGGCACCGATACCGAAGATGGCCATGGCCATCCCCTGCTCTTCGGGGGGGAACGTCTCCATCAGGATCGCCTGGCTGTTGGGCACCAGTGCCCCGCCGGCCGCCCCCTGCAGAATCCGGAACAAAACCAGAAACCCCAGGTTCGGCGCCGCCCCGCAGAGAAAGGAGGCGACGGTAAAAACCACGATGCAGGTGAGCAGAAAGCGCTTTCGTCCGAACATCCGGGAGAGCCACCCGGTCATCGGCAGGACCACCGCATTGCTCACCAGGTAGGAGGTCAAAACCCAGGTGATCTCGTCCGTTCCGGCGTTGAGGCTCCCCTTCATATGGGGCAGCGCCACGTTGGCCACCGAGGTGTCGACGATTTCCATGATGGTAGGCAGCATCACCGTAATAGTGATCAGCCATTTATTTATCGACTTGCCGTTATCCGTCATCCGCGCGCCGGCCATCCTTTAAAAGGAAAAGACTGACAAAAAACGCCCTTCGCCGGCACTGTCCACATCCCTCAACTCCAAAGGCCCCTTCCGGGCACGGCGGAGTTCTCGAAATACCAGACGCCTCGCTTCCGGGCATTTTCGATCAGCCTGGGAAAAACCGTTTCTTAAAAGGGAAGGGCCTCGCTCAGAGCCTGCCAGAGGCTGCGCCCCGTCTCCACGGTGGGCACGACGCTCATGCCGACCCGCAGCTTGTGTTGCGGGTCGCTGTCATGGTCAATGAGGATTTTAACCGGCACCCGCTGCACCACCTTCACATAGTTGCCGGTGGCGTTTTCAGGCGGCAGCAGGGAGAATGCCGCCCCGGTCCCGGCCATGATCGATCCGACCTTGCCGGTAAAGGTTTCACCCGGATACGCGTCCACGGTGAAATCCACAGGCTGCCCCGGCTTCATGTGGGTCAGTTCGCTTTCCTTGTAGTTTGCCACCACCCAGGTATCGGCAAGCTGAACCACCGCCAGGAGGGGCTGGCCGGCCTGAAGGTTGTTGCCGAGCTCAACAGATTTCCGGGTCACGTACCCATCGGAAGGAGCGTAGATCCGCGTGTAGGAAAGGTTCAACTCGGCCTGATGCAGCTCGGCCCGGCGCTGTTCGACCAGAGGCTCTTTGCCGCCGCTGCCGGTGAGTCCGATGAGCGCGCGGGCGCGTCGCAACGCTTCTCGAGCCTCACGAACCTGCCCCGCAGCCACTTTGTGGGCGGTAACCAGCCGGTCCAACTGCTCCTTGGGGATCGTTTTTTTGGCATAAAGCGCTTTTCCCCTTTTCAGGTCGAGATCGGCCTGTTCGAGCCTGGCCCGAGTCTGGCTCAAGCTTGCCTTGGCAGCCTGTATGCCGGCATAATCGCCGGAGGTCTCGTTCTGAGCGACCGCCAGGCGGGCCTTGGCGATCTTCACCCGGGCCTGGTAATCGCTGCGATCGAGTTCCACCAACAGATCCCCTTTGTGAATAAGCTGGTTGTCATCCACCAGGATCGCTTTCACGTGACCGGGAACCCGAGACGAAATCTCATGGATGTGCCCCTGGATGAAGGCATCGTCGGTGGAAATATTCACCTGTCCCTTGAACCACATGTAGCCGCCGAGGAGAACCCCCAGAACGACAACGAGACCGAGGATGAGCCCGGCCCGCCGCCGTTTATGCCCCCCTTTTTTATCCGATTGCCGGGGTTGTTCCTGCACCTCTTCATGCTCACTCATCGCTATATCTCCATCAGCCTTGTTTTCAAATCGGAATCTCGCCGGTGGACACCGGGCGTTTCCAGAGGGAAGAGAGCCTAAAGTTGACCGGCGGCTCGTTTAATCCGAGCCAGCGCCACTTCATAATCGAACAGCGCCTGGTCGTACTCGGTTCGCGTCCTGGTCAGAAGCGTCTGGGCGTCGATGACGTCGGTGGCGGTCCCCACCTGCTCCAGGTATCTGTTTTTATTGATCTGCAGGTTTACCTTCGCCTGCGCGATCGCTGTTTTCGCCACCGCGATCCTGCGGGAGGCCACCAGGGCATCGTTCCGCGCCGTCCGGTACTCCAGACCGGCCTGCTCGGTCAGGTCGCGCAGCTGATCCTGACTGCGAATTTTTTCCTCGACCGCCTGGCGCAGCCGCGAGGTGGTCGCATAGCCGTCGAACAGATTAAAGCGCACCCCCACCGTGGCCGAGTAGAGGGTCTGCTCGGCGACATATTTATTTTCCTCATAGTCGGCGCCGGCCCGAACGAAAAGTTCCGGCCGGAACCCGGCCTTACTCTCCGTCACCGCCTGGGTGCCGGCCTCGACCAGCTTCCGCGCTCTGCGCAGTTCCGGGCGGTCGGCAACGGCCCGCTGCGGATCTTTGGCGGTCGACGGCGATTTGATTTCCGAAACCTCCTGGAGGGAGCCGCGCGCGTTCGCAGGTCGCCCGGTCAGGTAGTTGAGCCGCAGCCAGGCGTTATCCAGCAAGTTTCGACGCGCCAGCAGGAGCTGTCTGCTGTTGGCCAGCTGCACTTCGGCCTGAAGGACGTCGTTCTGGGTCACCACGCCCTGATCGTACAGGTTTTTGGCTACCGACAGGTGATCCTTCATCTGCACCACCTCTTCGTTGGCCGATTGCAAAAGTTTTTGCGTCTCGAGAATGCGATAGTAGGCGGCCACCGTCTGCAAAAAGACATCCTGCTGCAGACCCTGATAGTCGAATTCGGAGGCCTGCTGCAACGCCCTGGCCTGTTGCACCCGGGAAGAGGTCCGACCGAAATCGTAAAGGGTCTGGTCGATGCTGAAGTGAAAGAAACCGTAATCGGCCTCCCCGGAGGGCACCGTGTTCCCGCCGAACTTAAATGCCTGGGGATCCTTCATGGCCGTATATCCGCCCGAAAAATCGACCTTCGGCAGATACCCGCTTTTGGCCTGGGTGATCTCTTCCCGGGCGATCACCGGCCCGTGGGAGGCGCTTTTCAGCGTGGGGTTGTGGGCACGGGCCAGACCGAGGCAATCGCGCAGGGAAAGGGGGGCCGCCCAGACTCCGCTGCTGACGACAAGGAGCAGCAGGGACGTTATGCAAAAGATTCTCATCGTGTTCTCCGGTTAACCGCGCAGTTTCTCAAGAAGTTCGCAAAGCCTCTCGTACTCTCCGGGCCCCAATCCGGCGGTGAACCGTTCTCGCACCCGCCGGGCAATCGGGGTCAGCTCCTTTTCCAACCTTCTCCCCTGCGGAGTCAGATGGACGAGATGGGCCCTGCGGTCCTGAGGATTGACGAGCCGCTTCACCAGACCGACTTTTTCCAAACGGTCGATGAGACCACCGATGGTGGTCCGGTCGACCTCGGTCCGCTCCGCCAGCTCCGTCTGGGAAAGACCGTCTTTTTCCCAGAGAAACGCCAAAAGAGCGAACTGGGGAGGGGTAATGGCAAAGCCCGCCAGTTCCTGCCGAAAATGGGCATAAAGTCGTTGATGTACCTTCGACAGAAGAAAACCCACACTTTTTTCGATCTTGAATTCCACCATGGCGCACCTATGTACGACCGAGAGGTCACAATGCTTATTATCAGCATGCTTTCGATCTGCGCGAGTCTAGCAACCACGCACCTGCGGAGTCAATTGAAAAAAAATTCATCTTCAAGAAGGAAATCCGGGCCCGAATAGGGTAATCTTACACCAACCTATTTGCTGGGCAAAAGGACCGAAAAAAGGGTTAAGGTCGGCTCCGATAGCCATGTTGGTGCCCCCATCCAAGCCAACAGGACCTTGACGGCCGAGCATTAAACAAATATCATTCTTTTCTGCTCGATTTACTTTTTTGCTCAATCCAACACTCATGAATTGACAGTCACCACCATTCGCGAGGGGGGAACCAAAATGACGAAACGTATCGTGGTTATCGATGATTGTAAACTGACTCTGGCTTTCGTCAGGGACATTCTGGAAAGCGCAGGGTTCTCCGTGGTAACGTCTGAAACGGGAATCGAAGCCAACCGCCATATTTATGGTTCACAACTACCGGACCTGATTCTGATCGACGTGGTGATGCCCATGCTGCCCGGCGACCGCAAGGTCCGCCTGCTTCGCCGGCATGAGGAGAGCCGTGGCATCCCGATCGTTCTGATGTCGACCAAACAAGAGCCGGAACTTCGGGAGCTGGCACGGTATTCAGGAGCCGATGGCTACATCTGCAAGCCCCTGAAAAGAAACGCGGTTCTCCGTGAAGTAAAAAAACACCTGAGAGAGGAGACCGGGCCTGCCCCAACGCCCTGACCCGGGCATGAAGACACAAGGAGATTTCCAAGACTTCATTTTTGCTGCCTTCGCAAAACTCCCATGGGATGGCAAAACAACAATTTCGTCCCGTATCATTTTTTTTACAAATCTTAACGTTTGTCGGATTTTTTTTTGCTACTCTTGAGAGGTCATCCCCGCTTGAACGTTAAACCAACTATTTTCCCATGCCGCATACAAGCGCCTCTCGACGGCCGATCCCAGCGAGAGACCTACCTGAGGCCGGCGGGGAAAATCTGACATCGAGTCAAGGAGCGGCACATGGAAACGAATGAAATCATCCGGCATTATATCAATTCCGAGCTGGTTTCCGACGGAGGAGAAGGGGCAAAAAACGATCAGGACCTGCTGATCGAGGCCGGTATTATCGATTCCTTCGGGATCATGTCCCTTTTGGCATTCCTCGAAGAGAAGTTCGCCATCCAGATATCGAGCGACGAATTGCTGCCGGAAAATTTCGAATCGGTCGCAGCGATCGGTGCGCTGGTCGAGCAAAAAAGGGTGACGCCCTGAGAGTGAATTGAATGGATCGGAAACAGGAAAGGGCAGCCATCCGCCGATGTGGCGGGGGGGTGCGCCGGTCAGCCATCGGAGCATCGGCAGGGCGCTTCAGAGCGCGGTCTTTGGGGGGAAAAATTGCGAGGGTGTAAGGCTGCAGATCTTCAGGAATGTCTCCTCGACATTCAATGACGTCTTTTCCAGGGCAGCAAACGTCCTTACAAGTCCCTTCCATTGCGGCTCATAGAAAGCGTCCGAGCCAAAAACAACCTTCTCTAGATCAAGGGATTTAAGCATCAAGCAAAGATCGGCAAAGTTAACACCGGACAAATCGACATAGAGATTTTCATATTTATCCAACATTCGTATCAATTTTGGCAAAATATCATTTTTTATCTCGTTGGCATTATGGCCAAACGCTGCGCCATGAGCGATTATTACCGGCTCAGATGTAATGTTCCAATCAATTTTTTCCAAATTATTTAACGTACTATAAGCCATTGTTTTTTCATTTTTGACGACTGGACTCCTGCCTCCATGTATCAAAATTTTTATTTTATTATCTTTTGAACTTTTCAATATTGTTTCGATTCTTTCAATACCAGTGATAGTTCCTATATTTATGTCAGTTATATTAGGATGTATTTTAATAAAACATACGTTATATTTCTCAATAGCTTCTTTCAACTTAGACTCTATTGCTTCATTGGCAACGTTGTTTGGTATGCAATACGCTAAGTAAAATCTATCATTCCCCCCAAACGCGTCACATATTACCTCCATTTTTTCTTCGTCCGATTCCTCGGGTCCCAAGACAGGCAGCATGAGAACTTTATCGACGCCGCTTAGCCGCATGTGATCTTCAAAAACTCTGATACATGAATGGTAATAAAGGCGCCGAAAGGACAAAAGCGAACATTTGAGCCTTAAGCAAAAGTCCAATTGCTTACTTGAGCTTTTATTTTCCTCTGAAATTTGCAGGGCTTCAGTACAAGGAGGGTTGTAGTTCGATTTCTTGCTGCTGCAAGCATTCCCGAAATCTTTACTGCAAAACCGATCCAGCTCACCAAAAATCACCTCAAAAGGATGTACATGCACATCGTAAAGAACATTTAAAGAAGTAATTTCTTTAATATTTTGAATATATTTATTTACTTTCCGTCGATCAATCATGCCTATCCTGTTTTCCATTCTTGCATAACTGGATACAGTTTCTCTCTGGCGATCTTCCCTCTGCTGCACCGTGGAATAAAATCAACTTTTATCAGCCTTTTCGGAACCATATAAAAGGGCAATTGCGCTTTTAAACAATCGAGGATTTCTCTTAACTGAATATCTTTTTTACTCTCAAAAAAAGCAACAAGCTCGCTGAGTTCATTGTTTTCCGGCATGCTGAGAACGACTGCCGCGTCTTCGATGCCATCCATTGCTCCCAGCACACTCTCGATATCACCCAACTCTATGCGATACCCCATGTACTTGACCTGGCTGTCTTTTCGGGAGATAAATTCATAATTTCCATCGGGTCGCAGGCACGCCAGATCACCGGTTCGATAGATGCGCTCTCTCCCTCCCCCTGCCACCGAATAATCAAAAAATGCCAAGGCGGTCTTTTCCGGGTCGTTCAAATAGCCCCGGGCCAAACCTGCTCCGGCGATACAGAGTTCCCCGATTTCCCCCGTTCGAACAGGAGCGCCCTCCTCATTGAGAAGATACACTTCCGTGTCCGTACAGGGGATGCCGATCGGGATCCGTTCACACGCGCTGCAGGGGACCTCTTTAACCGCGTAATACAGAGATGCGCCGGTGGCTTCCGTCGGCCCGTAGATATTGCAGAACGATTTATCCGGAAAGGTCTTCATCCAACTGATCAGGTATTTCGTGGGCAGCACTTCTCCCCCGAAAAGCACCTTTTTCAAGTTAGGCATCCGTCCCTGCTTAACAACACCGGCCCTTTCCATGTACATCAGCAGCGAGGAGACGCCTTTCCACAGAGTCACCTGCTGCCCTTCGAGAAATTGCATCAATTTTGCCGGAAAAAGCATCAATTCATCACCTGCGATACACAAGGTGCCCCCGGCCTGCAACGAACAAAAGACGTCAAAGGTCGACATGTCGAAATGAAAGGGGGCGGTACTGAGGATTTTGTCCTCATCCGTTATCTGAAAATAATCAACCGCCCACTCGATATATTTACGAATATTCAGATGCGAAATCATGACCCCTTTCGGTTTTCCGGTGGAGCCTGAGGTATACAAAATATAGGCAAGGTCCGTTTCCCCGATCTGATACGACAGGGCGCCCTCATTATACCCGCGGATCAGGTCCCGATAGAAGCAGACGAAATCGTCTCGATCCGTCCCCTCCTGAGATTCGCCCAGACACAGGATCGGCACTCGAAACGCCCCCCCGGCCAGGATGCTCCGCACGTGCTCCAGCGTGCGTTCGTCACAGAGTATCGCCTTGGGCCGACAGTCGGTGACGATGTTTTTCCCTCGTTCGCGAGGAGCTTTGTGGTCGACGGGGACATAGACGGCCTCGGCTTTAAGAATCCCCGTTATCGCCACCAGACAATTCACCGACCGGCGCAGGCAAAACGCCACGGTGTCCTGCCGCCCCACATTAAGGTCCTTCAGGCACCTGGCCAGTCGATTCGATTCCTCCCAGAGCTGTCGATAAGACATTTTCTGGTTTCCGTCGACACAGGCGACCTTGGCCGGACTCCGCAGGGCATGCTCATCGAGATAGTGTTGCATGAGATAGGGTTTCATGATTCTTCACAGCCCCAGCAGGCGAGAGATCAGATTCCTTTGCAGCTCCGAAGTCCCGGAATAGATGGTCGCAGCGAGGCTGTCCCGCACATCCCGTTCGATCCCCGGACCGGTTCGGTAGCCGTGACCGCCATGGATCTGCACGGCCTCCAGGCAGGCGCGCTTCAAGCTCTCACTGATGAACAGCTTGGCGATGGAAGATTCCAATGGAGCCCGTTTGCCGGCACCTTTCAGGGTGGCGGCCTTAAACAGCATCAGCTTCCCGAGTTCCAGGCTGACCTTGAAGTCGACAATCTTATTGGAGATGGACTGATATTTGCCGATCGGTTGCCCCGAAACGACCCGCCGCTGTGCATACTCGAGGCAAACTTCCAAAATCCGCTCCATGGTCCCAAGATGAGCGGCCGGCATCAGACTTCTTTCCCACTCCATCGATTCGCCGAAGATGATCCCCCCCTGCCCTTCTCGCCCCAGCAGGTTGGCGGCGGGCACGACACAATCCTCAAAAACCAGCTCTCCGTTCTGCAGGGAGGTCAACCCCATTTTCCCGATCGGCTTACATTGCTGAAATCCTTCGGTCCCCTTCTCGACGATAATGGAAGAGATTCCGCTCAGGAACTTTGCTTTGGGGTTGGTGACCGCAAAAACGATCACCAGATCGGCAATCGGGCCGTTGGAAATGAACATCTTGGTGCCGTTGAGGAGGTAGGCGTCCCCCCTCCTCTCGCCGCGGGTACGCATCGCCAGGGCGTTCGAACCCGAATCCGGCTCGGTAATCGCCTGGGCGGCAATGAGCTCACCGCGACAGATGGGGGGCAGATACCGCATTTTTTGATCGTCATTGCCGAAGAGAAGAATCTGCAGTCCGCACAGAAGCTGGGTTACGATGGCATGCACCAGGCCGGCATCGCTGCAGGCATATCCGAGAGCGCTGATCCCGAGAACCGTCGTTAAAAAATCGGCGCCCTGCCCCCCGTATTTTTGCGGAAAGGGCAGGCCGCAGAGGTGAAAACGCCCGCACTTCTCCCACAACTCGAAGGGGAATCCCTCTTTCCCCCCACCGTCCCCGATGGTCGGGGTGATTTCCTCACGGGCAAACGCGACGATCGATTCTCTCAACGCGATCTGACTTTGCGTCAGGGAAAAGTCCATTGAACGTACCTCCCTTGGCGGCCGGCCTTTCGATCCCCCCGTGACAGGCCCCAATGAGGGATGATGATCAGAAGGCGTTTCCTCGCCTGTGTTTCGATACCGCTGGAAGGGAAAAACCTTTCGGGGATCGACCATTCATGCAATGGAAATGGTTCCGGCTTTCTACTCTATTACTCTAAATACTGGCGAGAAGATTTCAATGGCCGAAAGGGTGAAGAATTGGCGTTTAAAGATTGATGTTTTTTAAAACGAAAGGTTGAGGAAAGGAAGGTTGCAGAGGGTAAGGGCTGGAGGGGGTGTGTCCGGAAAAAGGCCGCATAAGCTAAGAGCTACTCCCCTTTTTCAGCGGCCTCAGGGGACCACCGTGCACAGGCCGGCGACGGGACAGGGGACGCACCGCGCCCCTCTTTTGCCGCTGCATCCCTCGCTGATCCCCAAGTGGGACAGGGCAAAATCGTACTTGACCGGATCGTGAGGATTGAGCTGCCGCAGGCTCTCGGTAACCTCCAGGGCCATTTTCCAGTCGGGGGTCTTGCGTTTCGACAAGCCGAGAAGTCGGGAGATGCGCGCGATATGGGTATCGAGGGGAACGACCAGGCGATCGGTCGCAACGCCGGCCCACAAGCCCAGGTCGACCCCATCGTCGCCACGGCACAGCCAGCGCAGCAACATGCACAGCCGCTTGCAGGCGCTCCCTTTGGCGGGACTGGGGAAGAAATATCGGACGGTAGAATTCGGCGGCAAACGTTTTTCTCCGAACAGAGGCGAGACATCGAGCGCCAGGGCCCGTTCGGTAAAAGAGGCCAGCGCCGGGCCGATGTCCGTTGAGGCGGGATCGTCCCCGGCCCGGAAAAACCCCTCCAGGCTTCCGGCCTCCTCCTGCATGCGACGCAGCAACCAACAGAGGCAGGCGATATCCTCGCCGCTGTTGAACCGATGTTTGAAGCCGGACAACCTCTCCACATCGCGCTTCGGATCGAAGCCGGCGATAAATGCGGCGGGCCCTTCGGGCATGCGGGCAAAAAGGTTTTCCAGGTTTTGGCAAATGATCGATGCCCGGCCGTAGGCCAACGCGGCACAGAGAAAGGCAGCGGCCTCGCGATCCTCGCGCCGGGGAAAGCGCCGGGGAATCGCCAGGGGATCATTGGCGAGAAACAGCTCTTTGCGCGAGGAACCGACCTCTTCGAGGATGGTTTTCAGGGTCATGAGGATAAGACCGGCCGGGAGAAAATCCCTCCCGCCACCGGTGAGTTCAAGGGCTCTTGGCTTTGAGACTTTTCGCAAATATACAAATTTTTGGTATTTTTTTCATTTTAAATTTGAACTATCTAACATTTTATATTAATCTGAGCATTGGGCGATCCATCGTTTCCTTTGGGGAGCCGGCCGATAGGCAAGGGTTTTCGAAGGAAGGTCGATTCTGACGATACCGGCTCGGGGGGACATATGGAAAAGATCCTGATCGTCGAAGATCATACCGATCTGCGAAAACTGCTGGCGTTGGCTCTTCGAAAATACAACCGGTCATTCTTCCACACGAACAGCGGAGAGGAAGCTCTCGATATCGCACGACGGGAAAGACCCGACGTGATCCTTCTGGACGCCAAACTCGCCGGAGCCATGGACGGTTACGAAACCGCCCGACGACTCCGGTCCCAGCCCGAGACCAAAAACCTGCCGATCCTCTTTCTCTCGACGGGAGTGCTCCGATCCGACCGGGCCAGAGCTTTCTCCGCGGGAGCCGACACCTATATCGAAAAACCCTTCAAGCTGGCTTTTCTCAAAGAACAGATCGAAGTACTCATCCAGAGCCAAACCTCTGCCTCAGGGGAGCAGCCCTCTTTTCGCGTTGCCGAGGATCCTCCGCGAGAGTAACTCTCGCGACCTTTCATTGCCCCTCGCCGACCCTTGACACTTAAAATCGGGCGTTTCCCGGAGTGCGCGGAAAGGGGATAACGTCGCGGATATTCTGCATGCCGGTCACGTACATGAGAAGGCGTTCGAAGCCAAGACCGAAACCGGCATGGGGGCAGCTTCCCCAGCGGCGAATATCGAGGTACCACCACAGACTCTCCGGCACGATCCCACCCTCTTCCATCCGCCGCTTCAGCACGTCGTAACGCTCTTCGCGCTGACTGCCGCCGATGATTTCCCCGACCCGCGGCACCAGCAGATCCATGGCCGCCACGGTCCGCTCGTCGTCGTTCAGGCGCATGTAGAAGGCCTTGATCGCCAGCGGATAATCGGTGACGAAAACCGGCCCGCCGATCACCTCCTCGGTCAGGTAGCGTTCGTGCTCCGACTGCAGATCGAGGCCCCAGGAAACGGGGAACTCGAACTGCTGCCCCGCCTTCTCCAGCGCCTTGATGGCGTCGGTGTAGGTCATGGTATTGAATTGCGCCTTCGCCAAGGTTTCCAGTTTATCGATCAGGCCCGGCTCGATCCGCTCGTTGAAGAAGGCCAGATCCTCGGCGCAGTTCTCCAGAACGTGGACGACCAGGTACCGCAGAAACTCCTCGGCCAACCGGCAGTTGTCCCGCAAATCGGCAAAGGCCATTTCCGGTTCGATCATCCAGAACTCGCTGGCGTGGCGGCTGGTGTTGGAGTTTTCGGCGCGGAAGGTGGGGCCGAAGGTATAGATGTCGGAAAAAGCGGTGGCAAAGAGCTCCCCCTGCAGCTGGCCGCTGACGGTCAACCCCGTCTTCTCGCCGAAAAAGTCTTCCCCCCAATTCACCCCTTCTTCGCTTCGGGGCGGATCCTGCGGCGGCAGGGTGGTCACCCGGAACATCTCGCCGGCCCCTTCGCAGTCGTTGGCGGTAATGATGGGGGTGTGTACGTAGAGAAAGCCGTGCTGGTGAAAAAACTGGTGGACGGCGAAGGACAGGGCGCTGCGCATCCTGAAGACGGCGCCGAAGGCGTTGGTGCGGGGGCGCAGGTGGGCGATGCTGCGCAGGTACTCGAAGGAATGCCGCTTTTTCTGCAGCGGATATTCGGGATCGGCCTCGCCGAGAACGGCGACCTCCCGGGCTTTGAGCTCCCAGCGCTGACCGCTGGCGGGCGAAGGGACCAGCTCTCCCGTCACCGCGAGGCAGGCACCGGTGCCGGCCCGGGCTATCTGTTCGAAATTCGGCAGGGAAGGCTCCAGCACCACCTGGATCGACGCCAGGCAGGAACCGTCGTTAAGGGCGATGAAACAGACCTCCTTACCGCGCCGAATCGTGCGGATCCATCCTTTCACCAGAAGAAGGGATGATTCCGGCACCTGGCCGGCAAGGGCCGACTTGGTCGGGGTTCTAGCCGTTTGGAAAAGTGGCGTCTCCACCCTGTCACCTCGAATCGCTCATTGGTCTGGTTCCCCTCCGGAAATTCCGGGGGAACGCGTTTTTGAAACCGGCCCAAGAATCCGCTGCCGGTGACTTTCAGCCAACTGTGCGAAAGCATTATCATCGATTCTCATCCCGATTGCAACAGCACTCTCGAAGCGAGGGGTTCTGGCTGAGGTTATGCATTTTTAATTTTCATGATATCATTTAACCAGACACTCCATCATCTTGAGCCATATCGAAAAATCGTGTTTATGCATACCTCCGGGGAGATATGGAAAACAGCGACCCGAACATCCTCGAAGGATGGAGGAAGAGAATCGCTTATTCCTCCTTCGCCTATACCCTGGCCGCTCTTCTGCTCATTTCCGTCGTCAGCATCGTTCCCCTCTTCAGGCAACTCAAGGCGACGGAGAGAAAGGATCTCCTTGCGCTCGCCCACAGCAAATCACTCCGGATCGAGGGGTATCTCAGCCGCCTGAACGACCTGGCCCTGCAGTTCACCAGCCGGTCCGCCATCCGCAACCTGCTCGAAGAATATCTTAAAGGCCACCTCTCCCGTGAAGATCTGGCGGATTTTAGCGATCCAAAACTGGGCGACGCCCTTGAGCAGGCAAAGGACGCCCAGGGGATCGTTCGGATCGCTCCGGACCGGAAGGTGGTGGGACAGGCTGGCATTTTTATCCCCGAGTCCCTCTGGCAGATCCCGCCTCCCCACAGCACTCGGGTCTCCTTTTCTGAACCCAGAGAACTCGACCATGTTCTCTATATCGTGGCCGGGGCCCCCATTCTCGCGAAAGACGGAAGGCGGATCGGCACCGATATTGTCCTCTTTTCCACCAGCCCCCTGCAGCAAATCATCCAGCACCACCCCAGCCTGGGGAAAACCGGCAGATGCATGGTAGGCGAGGCCGATGGCCACAAGATGGGGCTACTCTTTCCGCGAAGCGGGGACGAAAGCTCCCATCCCATTCTCGCAAATCCTTCCCTTCAAAATGCCCTCAAACGCGCCGGCGAGCTGCCAAGGGGCGTTGTCGACTTCGGCAACAAAGGCCACTCTGGCGTCCTGGCCTTCGACTCGGTCGCTCCCACCGGCTGGATGGTCCTGGTCACCATGGCGCAAAGCGAGGTCGATGCTCCCGTTTACCGACAGTTTTTTCCGATCACCGTAGCCGTGATCGCCCTGGCGCTTTTCGGCGCCTGGGGATTAGGGCTCCTGCTGCGCCCCATGACCGGCCGAATGGTGGCCTACTCCGGTGAATTGGAGCGGCTGAACAAAAAGCTGAATCGGGAGATCAGCGAGCGGCAACGGGCCGAGGAGGGGCTGCAGCGCAGCGAACATGAATGGGTTCAGACCTTCCAGGCGATCACCGACGCCGTTGCCATCCTCGACCCACTGGGGCGGGTGCTTCGCATGAATCAGGCGGCAAAAACGTACCTGGACAGGCACTACCCGTCACTGGCTCCCGAAAAAGCGTGTCGACATTTTTTCGGATTGGAACAATCGCCGCAAACCTGCCCCTTCTTCCGAATGGTCCACTCCCGGCAGGCCGAATGCGCCGAGTTTCACGATTCTGAATCAGACCGTCATTTCTACAGCGCCGCCTATCCTCTGCTGAACGAAAATGGAGATCTGTGGGGCGGTGTCCTGACGATGCGGGATGTCACCGAACAGAAGAGGGTAGAGCGGATGAAAGACGAGATGCTCTCGGCGGTGAGCCACGAGATGCGCACCCCCCTGACGGCGATGCTCGGCTTCGTCGAATTCATGCTCGAAAACCCCGTCACGCCGGAACAGCGGCAGGACTACCTCGAGACGGTTTACCGGGAAACCGTCCGCCTGGGGGAGCTGATCAACAATTTTCTCGACCTCCAGCGGCTGCAATCCGACATGGAGACCTACCACATGCAGCCGCTCCCGGTGCCGCTGCTGCTCCATGAGGCGGCCCACCTCTTTGCCGTCGCCTCGAAAAAACACCGTATCGCGATTGACTGCCAGACGGATCTGCCTGAAATCCCCGGCGATTTCAACCGCCTGCACCGGGTCATGAAGAACCTGCTCTCCAACGCCATCAAGTATTCCCCCGACGGGGGGACCATTTGGCTGGGAGCCCGCAGTGATAAGGAAAAGATCACCGTCTGGGTAAAGGACGAGGGCATGGGAATTCCGGCCGACTCCCTGGAGAAGGTCTTCAACCGCTTCTACCGGGTGAACCACCGGGGGCCGATGCCGCCGGGAGGCGTCGGCCTCGGGCTGGCCCTGGTGAGGGAGGTGGTCCGGGCCCACGGGGGAGAGGTCTGGGTGGAGAGCACGAAAGGCGCGGGAAGCACCTTCTACTTTACTCTGCCGGTGAAGGGAAAAACCGAGCGGGGAAAAGAAGAGTAACCCCGCTCGTTCATTCGAATTTAATTGTGCTCCCGGGTCTTGAGAAATTCCACGTCGGGCCACTGTTCAATGACGTACCCCAGGCGCCACTCGCTCGGCGCCAGGAAGGCCAGATTCCCCTCCGCGTCGTGAGAGAGGTTCCCCTGGTTCCGCTTCTCGAACTCCTCCAACTTCTTCCGGTCGGCGCAGGCGATCCACCGGGCGGTGGCGTAGTTGACCCCCTCATAATCCGCATCCACGCCGTACTCGTTCTTGAGCCGGGCCATGGTCACGTCGAACTGCAGCACCCCGACGGCACCGAGGATGTAATCGTTGCCGAGCACCGGTCGGAAAAACTGCACCGCTCCCTCTTCGGAGAGCTGGGTGAGGCCCTTGTCGAGCTGCTTGGCCTTGAGGGGATTTTTCAGCCGCACGCGGCGAAAATGCTCGGGAGCGAAATTCGGAATACCGGTGAACTTGAGGGGTTCCTTGTCGGAGAAGGTGTCGCCGATCTTGATGGTCCCGTGGTTGTGCAGGCCGATGATGTCGCCGGGCCAGGCCTCTTCGACGTTGGCCCGGTCCTGCGCCATGAAAATGGTGGCATTCGATAAAATAACGTCCTTGCCGAGGCGGTGGTGGCGCACCTTCATCCCCCGGTCGAATTTGCCGGAACAGACCCGCAGAAAGGCGATCCGGTCGCGGTGAGCGGGATCCATGTTCGCCTGGATTTTGAACACGAATCCGGAGAACCCCTCTTCGAGAGGGGAAACCTCGCGGCTGACGGTCGCCCGGGGACCGGGAGCCGGAGCGAGATCGACCAGGGCATCGAGCAGCTCGCCGATGCCGAAGTTGTTGATGGCGCTGCCGAAAAAGACCGGCGTCTGGTTCCCCTTGAGGTACTCCTTCAGGTCAAAGGGGTTGGCCGCCCCCTCGAGCAGCTCGATATCCTCGCGCAGCTCCTCCACCTGGCTGCCGAGCAGCTCCTCGAGTTTCGGATCGGCCAAATCCCGGATGACAACCCCGCCGGCATGGCGTTTGGCCTCCCCGGGAGTGAAGAGATTCAGCTCCTTGCGGTAGAGGTTGTAAACCCCCTTGAAGCGCTTTCCCATGCCGATCGGCCAGGACATGGGGGCGCATTCGATCTGCAGCTTCTCCTCGATATCCCCGAGCAGATCGAGGGGCGCCAGCCCCTCCCGGTCGAGTTTGTTGATGAAGGTGATCACCGGGGTGTTGCGCATCCGGCAGACCTCCATCAGCTTCTCGGTCTGCGTTTCCACCCCCTTGGCGCTGTCGATGACCATCAGGGCGCTGTCAACGGCGGTGAGAACCCGGTAGGTATCCTCGGAAAAATCCTGGTGGCCCGGGGTGTCGAGCAGATTGATTTCGAAATCGCGGTGCCCGAACTTCATCACCGAGGTGGTGACGGAGATACCGCGCTCCTGTTCGATCGCCATCCAGTCACTGGTGGCGTGGCGGGCGGCCTTGCGCGCCTTGACCGCCCCGGCCATCTGAATCGCCCCACCGAACAGCAGGAGTTTTTCGGTCAGGGTCGTCTTGCCGGCGTCGGGATGGCTGATAATGCCGAAAGTGCGCCGTTTTTCCACTTCTTGTCGCTGCTGTTTGCTCACTCCAACCTTCCTCGAAAAGTATAGATGTGGTTCGGACGAAAAAAAAGCGGGCCGGTTATGGCCCGTTGAATATATCTATCCTACCGTAAAGCGGCGGGAAAGGTCAATGGCAGGTTTGGCCCAGGCACGCTAAAACCTGGTTCAATCGCTGAAAAGCAGAGCTATCTTTAACGCCCGTTCGCTTCGCTCTCTCGAGGCGCCAAGACGCCGAGGGGAAAACCGAAGAGCAGAAAAAAACCTCTTCGCTTCCGCGTTGGGTGTTATTTGCGATTCATCGCCTTCACCGAACCGCCCAGACGATCAGGAATCCCAGGCCGAGCATCAGCAGGGAGCTCAGATACATCAGGCGCACCATGGCCCGGTAGCCGGCGACGGTGACCGGCCGGTCGGGGTCGCCGAGGGTCGGCTTTTCCACCCGCTCGCCGAAATAGACGGCCGCCCCGCCGAGCTCCACGCCCAGGGCTCCGGCGGCGGCGGCTTCCGGGAAACCGGCATTGGGGCTTTGGGGCTTACGGGCGTCCCGCAGCAGAACCTTCAACGCCCCCCAGGGATTGAGCCCCAGGGGCACGGCGGCCAGGACCATGAGCAAACCGGTCAGGCGGGCGGGAATCAGGTTGAGTACGTCGTCGAGCCGGGCGGAGAACCAGCCCAGCTCCCGGTAGCGGTCATTCCGATAGCCCACCATCGAGTCGAGGGTGCTGGCCGCCTTGAACATGACCGCCGCTACCGGCCCACCGAGAAAGAGATAAAAGAGGGGCGCGACGACGCCGTCGGAGGTATTCTCCGCCACCGTCTCGATGCAGGCCTTGAGGATTTCCTCTTCGCCCAGATCCGACGTCTGCCGACCGACGATCAGGGCCAGGGCGCGGCGCGCCTCGTTTAAGTCGCCCGCGGCGAGCAGTGCCACTACCTCGCGGCTCTCCTTGTGCAGATCGTGCAGGGCCAGCGTGGTATAGGCCACCCAGATCGTCGCCAGGGTGCCGAACAGAGGGTGAATCCTGGCAGCGAGGACGAGTACTCCCCAGGTGAAGGCGCCGGAGAGACCCACGGTCAGCAGTGTGAGAAAAATCCCGGCCAGGCGCTGCCGGACGAAAATCGCCGCCAGCAGCAGTTCCAGGCGATCGATCAGCCGCCCGATCCAAATCACGGGATGGGGCAGCAGGTGGGGGTCGCCAAGCACCAGATCGAGGGCGAAGGCCGCCAGGATCAGCCACGGGTTCATCCCTCCCCCCTTTCTCCCAGCCCCATCCGGTCGAACAGCGTCTCGAGGTCGAGATGGGCCTCCAGATGGTCTCCCAGCCGATCGAGCTCCTCTTCCACGGAAATGTCCGGAGTGGCGGCGCGGTCCGGCAAGCCGTGTTGAGCGCACAGCCCCTGCAACAGGGAGAAGCGAACAGACGGATTGTCGAAAATCCCGTGCAGATAGGTCCCGAAAACCCGCCCGTCCCGGGAAATCGCCCCGTCTTCAAGGGAGGCCGACCGGCCAGAACGAAGCACCAGCCGCAGCAGCGGCGCGGCTTGCGGGCCGCACTCGGTCTCGCCCATATGAATTTCATAACCGGCAACCCGGCTCCCCTCGGTGAACCCGGCCGCGCGGGCGGCCGGCAGCATCAGCGCCTCCACCTGATGGGTCTGCTTGTCGGAGCGCAGCGTCGTTTCCACATCCAGAAGCCCCAGGCCTTCGGACGCCTCGATGCCGGACTCGACTCCGGCAGGGTCCCGGATCATCCGTCCCAGCATCTGATAGCCGCCGCAGATGCCAAGCACCCTGCCGCCGCCGGCAAAGAACTCCCGCACGGCCCGAGCGAGCCCCCGCTCCCGCAGCCAGCGCAGATCGGGCAAGGTGCTCTTGGTGCCGGGCAGGATCAGCAGATCGAGATCCGCGACCGCGGCGGGATCGTCGAAATAGATCAGCTCGACCCCCTCCTCGCGCTCAAGGGGGTCGAAATCGCTGTAATTGGAGATCCGGGGCAGGCGCACCACGCCGACCCGGATCCCCTTTCCTTGCGCAGCCGATTTTTTTCGTTCCAGGGCCACCGAGTCCTCTTCGGGAAGTCGCAGTTCGATCCACGGCACCACGCCAAGAACCGGCACGCCGGTGCGGGCCTCCACCGCTTCGATCCCGGGGCGCAGCAGCGCCGGATCGCCGCGGAAGCGGTTGATGATCACCCCGGCGATCCGGGCCCGCTCGGCTGGCTCCAGCAGCTCGAAGGTGCCGACGATGGCGGCGAAGACGCCGCCCCGGTCGATATCGGCGACCAGCACGGCGGGAGCATCGGCAAGGGATGCGACCCTCAGGTTGGTGATGTCGTGGGCTTTCAGGTTGATCTCGGCGATGCTGCCCGCCCCCTCCATAACGACGACCTGATGGGCAGCGGCGAGACGCGCGAAAGATTCTTCGACCTTCGCAAACGCCGTCGCCTTGAACCGATGGTAATCGGCCACCGTCATGTTCCCCACCGGCCGCCCCTGCAGGATGACCTGACTGCCGGTTTCCGAATTGGGCTTGAGCAGCACCGGATTCATGTCGGTGTGAGGCGCCAGCCCGCAGGCCGCCGCCTGCAGGGCCTGGGCCCGGCCGATCTCTCCCCCCTCGGGCGTGACGGCGGAATTGAGGGCCATATTCTGCGCCTTGAACGGGGCCACCGACAGGCCCCTTCGCCGAAGGATGCGGCAGAGCCCGGCGGCGATGACGCTCTTGCCGACATCGCTGCCGGTGCCGCCGACGAAAAGAGCGCGCGCCCTGCCCTTTTCACCGGTGAGAGGTGAGGAGTGAGGGATAAGGGGAAAGGTTTTTTCACTCCTTGCCTCTCTCTCCCCACTGCTCACTGAATATCCCCGCGGCGTAACCATCCTCCCCGCCGCATCGACGAAGGTCGTCGAGTTGCCGATGATGACCGTGGAGAGCATGTCGATCTCTGTTCCCAGAAAAGTCTCCAGGTTCGCGACGCGAACCTCTTCGCCCGGCCGGCAGGCGTTGCGCACGATCCCCACGGGCGTTTGCGCAGAGCGGTGGCGCAGAAGGATCTCGCGGGCTTCGACGATCTGGGTAGCGCGGCCCTTGCTTCTGGGGTTGTAGAGCGCCACCACGAAATCGGCGGTGGCCGCCGCGGCCAGCCGCCGCCGGATGAGGGGCCAGGGCGTGAGCAGGTCGGAAAGGGAGATGACGGCAAAATCGTGCATCAGAGGGGCGCCGAGCCGTGCCGCTGCCGCCTGCACTGCGGAGATGCCGGGCACCACCTCGATATCGATGTCCGACGGGGAAAAAGCCGGGTCCTCGCCCTGGTCGGAGCCGCGGCGGGAGACGCCTCCGGCGAGTTCCAGAGCCAGCCCCGCCATGCCATAGACTCCGGCATCGCCGGAGGAAACCAGGGCCACCGTGCTTCCGGCCGCCGCCAGCTCCAGCGCCCGTCGGCAACGCTCCACCTCCCTCATCATCCCCGAGGAGACGACCTGCTTGCCGGCGGTGAGTTCCGGAATCAGCTCCAGATAGGTCCGATAACCGACAATCGCGTCGGCCGCCTCCAAGGCGGCGCGGGCGGCCGGGCTCAGATGGTCGGAAGCGCCGGGTCCGAGCCCGACAACAAAAAGTTTTCCTGGCATAGCAATCTGTAGGATATCCGTAGTGGGTCATTGGAAGAGGTCGGAAAAATCGGGAACACCCGGCAGGAGAAGGAACCTGCCCGGTCACAGCTCACTGGTCATGCATCAGGACCTTTCTCCGCCACGGCAACGGTGACGTTCCCCGTTATTTTCTTTTTGACCAGCAGGTTCGCCCCGCCGCCGGCCGACAGCAGCGCGGCCGGTTCGCAAACGCCTTTGGCCCCCACCGCCGCCAGGACATGGGGGGAAGGGTCCGTCGGCACTGGGACGGCATTCAGAGCCTCGGCCGTGTGGAATTCGACAGGCAGCCGGTACTTCCCGGCAAAGAGGGTAAGACCCGTTTCATCCGCCTTGTCGAGGATCGTGGCCAGGGCCGCCACGCTTTTCAGACTGAGAAAGGCATGCTGCAGCGCCCCGGTCACGGCTTCTTCGATTTCCTCGGCGGAAGTATGCCGGTTGCAGCCGATCCCCACCACCAGGTTTCTGGGCCGCAGCACCAGAAAGTCCTCCTGCTCTTCGAGCTGAGGAAAGTGGCGATTGGTGACGAAAACCTTTCCCGCCCGGTGAGAACGGATCGCCTGGGCGAAGGTGGAAACCCCTTCCACTCCGGGAACTCCGGTAAAATGCGGCGCCACCAGTCCCTGCCGATCGGCCAGAGCGATTTTCTCTCCGCGCAGAAGCAGGCTGTTGAGGCGCCGGATATTTTTCACCGGTTCGATCCCCAGACCCTCGCGACGGGCCACGTCGTCCCAGGCGGGAAGACCGCACACGTCGGTGGCGGTGGTGATGACGGCCTGCGCCCCGACCGCTGCCGCGGCCCTCCGCGCCAGGTCGTTGGCGCCGCCCAGGTGGCCGGAGAGAAGGCTGACGGCAAATTGCCCGGCCTCATCCATGACCACGACGGCGGGATCGACCTCCTTGCCTTTCAGATAGGGAGCCAACGCCCGGACGGCGATCCCGGCCGCCATGATACAGACCAATCCCTCCTGTCGGGCGAAGAGGCGCGGCAGCAGTTCAGTCACCGGCTCGCTAAAGGGGTGACAACCATCATCGGCCCTGAAACGGGCCGGCAGGTAGACGGTAGCGGCGGGGAACGCCCGGCCGAGGCGACGGGCCAGTCCGGCCCCATTTTCGGTGATGGCAACGATGGCGAATTTCATGGCAGTCTCGCATGGGCCGGAACCATGGCGAACAGAGGAGAGAGACAAAATCCTCCCTGTTTTTCCTGGTATTCTCCATGGCAAGTGATCTTAACTACTTATTTCTTTTGAGATTGTACTCCCCTGCCGCAGGATTTCAAACGATTTATGGACTTTTTTCCCTCATTTCGCAGCGCGAGCCCGTTCCTCGCTCCCAGGAATGTCTTTTTTCACCCTTTTTTCCGAAAACCGTGGGTAAAATTCTTGTCGTACAATTTGGACTTTTCCGGCATTCCCCCGCAACGGGCCGACAGAACCTCTCCCACCAGGATCAGCGCCTGGCGGGTGATCCCCGAAGCGGTCACCTTGGCGGAGATGTCTTGCAGGGTTCCCTCCACCACCATTTCGTCCTCCCACCCGGCCCGGCTGACCACCGCTACCGGCGTCCGACGGGTATACGCTCCGCCGTCGAGCAACTCTTTCACCACCCTGTCGATCATGCCCACCGAGAGGTAGAGGCACACCGTACAGCCGAGGGCGGCGATGCGGTGCAGCTGCTCCCGTTCGGGAACGGGAGTGCGCCCCTCCAGCCGGGTGAGGACGACCGTCTGGGAGAGCCCGGGAAGGGTCAGTTCCTGCTTCAGTCCGGCCGCGGCGGCAAAGGCGGCGGTGACGCCGGGGATCACCTCGCTGGCGATGCCCCGCTCGGCGAGCGCCGCGATCTGTTCCTGGATGGCGCCGTAAACCGACGGATCGCCGGTATGCAGGCGCACCACCCGCTTGCCGGCGGCTACCGCTTCGGCCAGGATCTCGATGATCTCTTCTAGGGGCAGAGAGGCGCTGTCGTGAATCTCCGCACCGGGGCGGCATTCTTCGAGAAGCGCCGGGTTGACCAGCGATCCGGCGTAAACCACCACCTCGGCGAGCCGAAGGGCCTTCAAGCCCTTGACCGTGATCAGTTCGGGATCGCCCGGCCCGGCGCCGACGAAGAGCACCTTCTTCTCATGCATCACGGCGTCCACCTCATTTCTTCACGATCACCAGGGAGAGGTAATCGAGATCCTCTGTCCCGACGGCGTCGAGATCGTGAAAAACGGCCGCTTCCGGCAGCCCCACCCGCTTGATGTAAACCGCCCGGTCCTTGAGACCCATGGAGTGCAAGAGATCCCGGACCCGAGCGAAAACCCGATGGACTTTCAGCAAAATCACGGTATCGAAGGCCTGGAGGGTCCGGCCCAGCTCTTCCTCTTCATAGGTGGCAGGCAGCACCGCCAGCCGCTCATCGCCCATCGCGAGCGGAATGCCGGCCGCCGCCCCCGCGGCGTGGACGGAGGAGACGCCGGGAACGATCTCCACCGGAATATCGGGAAAGCGCGCCTTCAATTCGCGGTCGAGATAGAGAAAGGTACTGTAGAGAACCGGATCGCCCAGGGTGATAAAGACCACTGTCTTGCCCTCGCGCACGAGGGCCGCCACCTCTTCGGCCGAGCGCGCCCACGCGCCCTGGAGATCGGCCGCGGTGTGGCGCATCGGAAAAACCTGGGTGACCCACTGCTGACGGCTCGGATCGACGAGGGCCTCGACGATGGAGCGGGCAATGGAGGCGTCCGAGCGATCGCCGACCGGGGTGATCACCACATCCGCCTCGCGAATCAACCGGGCCCCCTTCAGGGTCAGAAGTTCCGGATCGCCTGGGCCGACGCCGACGGCATAGAGACAAGAAGACATAGGGGTAAGATTACTCTTTCACCGCCGTGACGATGTACACCGGGTTGTACGCCTCGAACATCTTGTAATCGGTCAGCGGCCGGGTGCGGGAGATATTGACGGCCGTCACCTCCACCTGGTAGCCGGCATTGTCGAAAAACTCGTTGGCGGCAGTGAGGGTATCGAGGGTGACGGCATTGAGGACCACCCTGCCTTCGGCAGGCAGGCGGGCATCGACTGCCTGAAGGATCTCCCAGAGGTTTCCTCCAGAGCCGCCGATGAAGACCCGGTCGGGGTCGGGAAGGGTCTCCAGGCAGCCGGGCGCTTCCCCTTCGACCAAAGTGACGTGGCGGGCGTTGAATTTTTTCAGGTTGGTCTTGATGAAATCCCGGCACTGCGGGTTGCGCTCGACGGCGAAGATCCGCCCGTTGGGAAGCAGATGGTCGGCCTCGATGCTCACCGAGCCCGAGCCGGCGCCGAGATCCCAGAGGATCATATCGTGACGCAGCTTGAGCTTGGCGAGGGTCACCACCCGGATCTCCTCTTTGGTGATCAGTTTCTTGACGGTGACGAACTCCTCGTCGGGAATACCGAGGGTCGGCACATATTCTTCCCCGCCCGCTTCGTACTCCTTGATCAGGATCAGCACGTTGAGCGGCGCCGCATCGATCTCGAGCAGGCCCTTGACGTCGGTGGCGACGATACGCTCTTCGGCGGTGCCGAGGTTCTCGCACAGCCGGGCGGCGTAGCCTTCCCGGCCGCGATCGATGAGTTCGGCGGCGATGGCTGCGGGGGTGTTGACCTCATCGGTGAGCACGGCTGCCTTGTCGTTGGCCACGATCCGGTCCACCGACCCCTTGAGGCCCCGACCATGGGCCGAGACGAAGACAGCATCGTCCCACGGCTCCTTGATCTTGGCAAACGCGTACTGGACCGAGCTGACGTTGGGAACGAATTCCAGCTCCTCTTCCGGCAGGTTGCGCAGCAGGGTGCGACCGATCCCGAAGAAAAGGGGATCTCCGGAAGCAAGGACCACCGCCCGGCGCTCGGTTTTTTTCAGGCGATCGACCAGATCGGCCAATCGGCTGTCAATCTCGACCTTTTCGCCGGGAAACTCGGGAAAAAGCGCCAGCTGGCGGGCGCCTCCCAGCAACAGTTCCGCCTGTCCAATGAGCTCCCGAACGCGGGGGCTGAAGCCTTCCTGACCCTCCACCCCGACGCCGATCACATGAATTCTTTTCATGGTTTTTCCTTCCCTCCTCAGCCTGGCCATTCGCCGAACCGGAGCGGCGGTGCGCCATCGTATCCAACCAGAAGAACCGCCACCGCCGCCTCCGGGATCCGCCGGCGCGCGACCGTCAGCGCCCGTTCGGCCGCTATCGCCGCGATGGCCGCGCAATGGGTGGCCTCTTTGAAGATTTCCCGGGCAGTGCCGGCACACTCTATCGTTTTTATCGCGTCATCGTCAAGGTCGCAGGCGCGCGCCCAGGCGGCCAGTCGCCCCAGATCGAGGTGCGAGGCGGCAGCATGGGTATTGTCGTGGCCGCAGGCGATCTTGATCAGCTTGGCAAACTGGACCGCGAGGATGACGTTTTTCATCCCGCGCCGATGGCAGGCCTCCAGGGCGTAACCGACATGGTCCCCCATCATGACAAACGCCTCCTCAGAAAGGGGCAGCGCCCTCTGCGCCGCCGCCTCGCTGGTTCGCCCGGTGGAAAAAACCACCGTATCGAGACCGGCTGCCCGGGCAACGTCGAGGGCGACCTCGAGGGTGTCGGTCCAGGCCCGATGGGAGATCGGCGTCACCACCCCGGTCGTGCCCAGGATCGAGAGCCCCCCCACGATGCCGAGCCGGGCATTGAGGGTCCTTTTCGTCCGCTCGACGCCGTCGGGAATGGAGATAACCACGTGAGGCGTCAGAGGTGAGGCGTGAGGGGGGAAAACCCCGAGGACCGCCTCGGCGATCATCCTCCGGGGAACGGGGTTGATGGCCCACTCCCCGACAGGCACAGCAAGTCCCTTTTTGATCACCCGGCCAATGCCGAGACCGCCTTCGATTACGACCTCCGGGGGGCCGAATCCCTTGATCCGTCCCGATTGGCCCGGTCCTTCGTCGGCCGAAGGGCAGACGCGGGGGTCTGCCCCTACGAGGGCGACCTCGGCCTGCACCTCCACGCCGTTGGTAACATCGGGATCGTCCCCGGCGTCCTTGATCACGAAACAACGGGCACTGTGTTGGTCGAACGCCTGTCCGTGGAGAGGAAAGGTCGCGCGGAAGCCCGCCGGAAGCCAAAGCTCGACGGCGGCCACCCGCTTCTGCTCCCGGAGCATCCGGGCCGCCCCGAGGGCCGCGGCGGCCGCGCAGGTGCCGGTGGTGAAACCGGTTCGAAGGGTTTTCGTGGTTTTCATCGGTCCCATCCGCTCAGACTCTTGACACCATGTCCTGGACCGAAAGCAACCGCAGGATCTCCCGCCGCGCCTCGCCGACCGTGAGGGGCATGTGGTGGAGCTTGACGTTGTCGCGGGTCTTGAGCAGGTGCATCAGTTCCGCCACCAGGGGCAGGTTGAGCTTGGCCCGTTCGATCGCTTCCGGGTCGCCGAACACCTCGTCGGGGGAGCCGTATCGCAAAACCTTCCCCTTGCTGAGGATGGCGATCTTGCTCATGAAAAGGGGAACCAGGTCGACGACATGGGTCGCCATGATCATAGTGATCCCCTCCTTTTTGTTCAAATCTTCGAGCAGGTGCATCAGGGAGTGCACCCCCATCGGGTCAAGGCCGGCGGTCGGCTCATCGAGAATGATCACCCGGGGCTCCATGGCCAGGATGCCCGCCACGCAAACCCGTTTTTTCTGGCCGTGGGAGAGGGCGTGAATCCCCTTGCGGCCGAAGTCCTCCATCCCTACCTGGTGCAGGGCTCGGTGTACCCGCTCCTTGACCTCCTCCGGAGCCAGCCCCATGTTGGTCGGTCCGAAGGCGACATCTTCCTCCACCGTGGAGGCGAACAGCTGGTCGTTGGGATCCTGAAAGACGATGCCGATGCGGCTGAAGACCTCCTTATCCTCGACCCCTTCGATCGGCCGGCCTTCGAGCAGCACCCGCCCCAGCGAGGGATGCAGCAGCCCGTTGAGATGCTTGATCAGGGTCGTCTTGCCGCTGCCGTTGGACCCCAGGATGGCGAGAAACTCTCCCTGGGCGATCTCCAGATCGATCCCGTTCAGCG
Organism: uncultured delta proteobacterium; assembly: GCA_963783365.1. Lineage (GTDB taxonomy): Bacteria > Desulfobacterota > Desulfuromonadia > Desulfuromonadales > CAWANI01 > CAWANI01. The sequence continues at coordinate 99,301 of CAWANI010000024.1, forward strand.
CCGGGGTCCCGTCTTCGTACGTAAAATGGAGGTTTTCGATTTTCAGCATGTCAATTCACTCATTTAAACCCATCGGATCAAAAACAACCCCGCCAGAACAACCGCTCCCACCCCCAGCGCCATCCAGTCCTTCCCCTCCAGCGGCCCGGGCGGCACCGTGGTGAGGACCCCCCGATACCCGCGGCAGCGCATGGCGGCGAAACTGCGCTCGGCCCGGTCGTAGGTGCGCAGCACCAGCATCCCCCCGAGAATGGCGGAGGAGCGCACGCCGGTTCGAAACCCGGTGAAGCCGAGGCGCGATTTCTGGGCGGTGCGGATACGGCCGGCCTCTTCGAGCAACAGGAAAATGTAGCGGTACATGATCAGGGCCAGTTCCACCAGCACCGGCGGACAGCGAAAAAACCGCGCCGCCCGCATCAGCTCGGGCAACGGAGTGGTCAGGGAGAAGAAGAGCAACACTCCCATGCCGCCCAGGATGCGGGCCGCCAGTTCGAGTCCCCGCTGGAGCCCTCCCTGATGGATGACCAGGGTGAAGAAATGGAGCCCGACGGTGGTGACGACAGCCCCCTGCCGCACCCAGATCAACTGGGTCAGAAACGCCACCAGCGGCGAGGGTCGCGGGCACCACCATGCGCTTGCCGAAACCCGCCGCCGGCAGGCCGGCCGCCAGAACCAGCCCAAAAGCGCCCCCCAGCAGGAAAAGAGGCACTTCCACGCCGACGGAGGTCAGGTTGACCGCCAGGGCCGCTGCCAGCAGCCCGAGCTTGACCCGACCGTCAAGAGCCGGGATCAGCCGCCGCGTCTCTCCCTGCGCATCGATAAAATGGTGGGCGCCCCCCATCAGTCCTCTTTGTCCTCTTTTCCTTTTGCCGGCGACGAACACCTTGTGCCAGAAGTAGCCCATGACGAAGCCGCCGACGCATCCGGAGAGGGTGAAGGCAAAAAGGAGCATGTCTCCCTGAAGGTCGATGAAGGGCTTGTGCGGGGTGCGGCCGAGTTCCTTGGCGTATTTCTCCACCACCGTCTTGTCCACTCCCTGCCACTCGGACGTCTTCGCCTGCGCCCGGACCGGGACGGGGAGCAGCAGCAGAATGGTGAAGAGCAGGAGCAGCCGGCGTCTCATTTCGTCCCCCCCTGTACCAGAGCGAGCTTGCGCAGGATGTCGGGACGGTGGTTGCGCACATAGACCAGAATTCCTCCGGTCACCGCCCCTTCCAGAATGGAGAGGGGGATCTGGGTCGGCATGAAGGCGAGATAGATCTGCCCCAGCACCGAAAGGACGGTATGGTCGCCGTGCAGCGCCAGGGCGAGCTCCGTGGAGGTGGCCAGGTAGGTCATCAAGTCGGCGGCGACTCCCGGCGAGAGCGCCGCACCAGAAGAGCCGGAAACCCAGCCGCCGGGCGAGCCAGAAGGCCGCGAACCCGCTGAAGGAGCCGAGGATCCCCATGGAGAAGGTATTGGCACCCAGGGTGGTCAGGCCACCGTGGGCGAGAAAGAGGGCCTGGAGCAGCAGAGAGACGAAAGCGACCACGACGCTGGCGAAGGGGCCGAGGAAGATGGCGCTCAGGCCGGTTCCGGCCGGGTGGGAGCAGGTGCCGGCGATCGGAACGGGGATGGGGAAGCAGCTGAAGACGAACACCGCGGCGCCGAAGATGCCGACCAGGGGGATGTAGGCCGGGTCCTCTTTTTTGCGCCGGTTAATCCGGACGACTCCCCAGGCGACGATGGGAAGGGCGAGGGCAAACCAGAGGATGCACCACCCCGCGGGCAGAATGCCTTCGGAGATATGCATGGCGAGGGCGGCGCTCGGCGCGGCCAGGATTGCCAGAAAAAGGGCGGCGGCGAAAGGCCACCGGGAGGAGATTCGCTTCATGTCAAGACTCCTCGGCCTGAATCATCAGCGCGTTGAGAACGGCGGCGGCAATGGCGGATCCTCCCTTGCGGCCGCGACAGGTGATAAAAGGCAGGGGGGAGGCGAAAAGCTCTTCTTTCGACTCCTCTGCCCCGACGAAGCCCACCGGCACCCCGATCACCAGCGACGGAGCCGCCTGTCCCTGCTCCGCCAGTTGCAACAGCTCGGAAAGGGCGGTGGGAGCGTTGCCGATCAGATAGAGGCCGCACCCTGCGGCCACCCCCTTGCGCAGGGCCAGAGTGGCCCGGGTCACGCCCTCCTGGCGGGCGTCCAGGGCCACATCCTCATCGGCGATATGGCAACGAATTTCGCTGCCGAAGGATGCCAGGCGAAGCTTGTTCACCCCCGACATCGCCATGCTGGTATCGCAGAACACCGCTTCTCCCCGCCGTAGAGCATCGATCCCCGCTTCGATCGCTCCGACGGAAAAGCAGGTGCTGCGGGCGAACTCGAAATCGGCGGTGGTGTGGATGATCCGCCTGACCACCGGCCACTGCCTTCCGTCGAAATCGTGCCGGCCCACCTCCCGGTCGATAATGGCAAAGCTTTCCGCCTCGATCTGCTGCGGGTCCCTAGGTCCGTTCGAAGGCTTCATTATAGCATATCTCTCATTTCGAAGCGGCCTTTTCCCGGCCATCCCAGCCCGCTTCGGCCAGAGCTTCGCCGATCCGCTCGCACACGATCTCACCCAGCTTGGGATGGACCCCGAGCGGTTGCCCCAAGGTCATTTCCAGGCCGGGATGACGGCGGCGGGCCTCCTCCATCTCGGCGGGCAGATCCTCGAGTACATGGGCTCCGGCGAAGAGAAAATAGGGATAGAGCAGGATGCGTCCGGCCCCCCGGGCGACGCACCGGTCGATCCCCGCCTGGATATCGGGGGCATGCTGCTCGCGGAAGGAGACTTCCACGATCTCATAGCCGAGCTGCGTCCGGACCATCTCGGCGATGACATGAAGGGCCCGGTTGGCATCGGGGATCCGCGATCCGTGCCCCATCAAAAGAACGGCCGTCGTCATCTTCTCAAAACTCCTCTGGGCGAAAAAAGATGCTTTCGCAAGAAAGCAAATTGATGGATGGCTAAGAAAAAGCGCCAAATGCAAGGCGCGCGGTTGTCGAGCAATGAGGCGTACTTACATACGTCGAAGCAGCGAGAGCGATCGCAGCACCGCAGCAGTTGGTGAGTTTTTGCGACGCCATCAAAAAAGATCTCCCCTCACAGCGCCGGATCCGCGGGAGAATCGCCCTCCCTTTCCTGCGAAACGTTTGTGAATGGGCGGGGCGCTGTCTGCCGCGCCTCAGGGTGGGTCAACTGCCCTTCACCCTGCGGCAGAAATCGACGAAATTTCGGGCAACCAGCGGGTTGCTGCCGAAATGCAGGTGGATGTAGGAACCGAGCACGTTGCCCACCCGGTACCCCTCCGCCTCCAGCTCCTCGCCGCCGCTGCGCGCCAGGCGATAGCAGCGCTCGATGGCTGGGGGCACCTCCATCTGCGAGTAATGGAACTCGTGGCCGCGCATCACCGCCCCGGCGGGGCCGAGAGGGGTGGCGGCGCTCTGGGTCACCTCCCGATAGCCGAGGGCCTTGCGCCGCTTGAGCATCCGGGCCGCAGCCGGGAAGACCCCGGCCATGGAAGCACCGTCGATGCTCTCGGCGAGGAGCATGAACCCGCCGCATTCGGCGTAGATGGGCACCCCCGCCGCGGCAACCTGGCGGATCTGCCCCAACAGTTCCTTATTGCTCGCCAGCCGCTCGGCGTAAAGCTCGGGATAGCCGCCCCCCAGATACAGGCCGCCCACCCCTTCGGGCAGACTTCGATCCTCCAGCGGAGAAAAAAAGGCCAGCTCGGCGCCTGCCACCTCCAACGCTTCCAGATTCTCGGGATAATAAAAACAGAACGCCTCATCGCGGGCCACGCCGATTCTCACCGGCGGCGCGACCCTTCCCCGGGCCGGAGTCGGAGGCGGTTTCGGGGCCGTTCGGTCAAAGACGTCGAGCGTTTCCCGATCGTGGGCCAGTAAAAGGTCCAGGTCGACATGGGCCTCCACCCACCCGGCCAGGTTGTCGAAATAGCCTGGGCCACCCGGGGCCTCCCCGGCGGTCACCAAACCCAGATGCCGCTCCGGAACCTGCAGATCCTCGCGCCGGGGCAGACAGCCCAGCACCGGCGGCAGACCGGGAACCGAGCAAACCGCCTGCCGCAGAAGCTCCTCGTGCCGGGGGCCGGCGACCCGATTAAACAGGATGCCGGCGAATTCCAGCCGCGCATCAAAGCGGCAGAAGCCCTGCACCAGGGCGGCGGCGCTGCGGGCCTGAGCCCCGGCGTCCACCACCAGCAGAATTCGGCCCCGCAGCCAGCGGGCAATCTCCGCGGTGCTCCCCTCGTCGCTGTCGCCGGCCGCCCCGTCGAAGAGCCCCATCACTCCCTCGACGACCGCCAGGTCCGCGTCCCGGACACCCCGGGCGAAAATCCTTCGCACCCCGGCTTCGCCGCACATCCAGCCGTCCAGGTTCCGGGAAACCCGGCCGGCCGCTCTGGCGTGATGGCCGGGATCGATGAAATCAGGACCGACTTTGAAAGGCGCCACCTGCAGCCCCCGGCGCCGCAGGGCGGTCAGCACTCCGAGAGTGACCGTGGTTTTGCCGCATCCGCTGGCCGGGGCGGCGATGATCAGAGGACGCATGGGGGAACCCTTATGAATCGGAGTATGAAACCAAATTCGAATCTGTTCTTGTTTTAACGCCCGTTATTCTTGTTTTAACGCCCGTTCGCTTTGCTCTCTCAAGGCGCCGAGACGCGAAGGACAAGGCGCAAAGGAATCAGTGAAAGGATATCCTCTGCGTCTTAGCGTTAAAGATGGCTTCGATTTTCCTCGTCTTCAAGGGGGGCAGCAGGCCATGTGAAACTTTTTCCAATCTGCTGGAATCTGCTGCCGCTTTCTATCCGTTCAGCAGTTTCACCACCACACCCCCGTCGGCGAAATACTCGATAATGTTCAGGCAGCCATAGTTCTGCTCGATGTGGAAAAGGCGCTCGAGGGGGGCGCCGATGGCATCGAGCAGGATGAGGCGATTCACCCCGCCATGGCCGACCACCAGCACCTCCTCCCCTGGATGGGCGGCCAGGATCTCGCGGATGGCGGGACGCACCCGGTCAGCCAAATCAAGAAGGCTCTCCCCGCCGGGAACCCGGTAGTTTACGAGGTCATCGAGGCGCGCCTGCCATTCTTCGGGATAACGCTCCTTCAGCTCCGTCCAGGTTTTCCCTTCCCACTTGCCGATGTTGAGCTCGCGCAGAGCCGGTTGCGAAACGGGCTCCAGAGCGAAGGGCTGGGCCAGCAGGTTCGCCCCCTGCCAGCAGCGGGAGAGATCGCTGCTGTAAACGGCACGGATGCTTTTCTTTTGCAGCCGCAGCTGCAGCACGCCGAACTGGGCCTCGCCCTCCGCAGTCAGCCCCACCTCGCGCTGGCCGTTGTAACGCTTCTGCTCATATCCTTCGACCTGGCCGTGGCGCACCAGGTAAATGCGGGTCGGGGTCATGTCGCCTCCTTCTCGGTTGTCGGGTCTGGCCCGGCGGGCGGTTCTCTTCCGGCTTCAATAGATCGCGAGGATCAGCACCAGAGTCAGCACTTCGATCATCTCGGTCGCCGCCCCCAGGATGTCGCCAGTCACCCCGCCGAGGCGAAAATTGAAATAGCGGATCAGGCCCATGGCCGCCAAACCGAGCATCAGCAGAAGAAAGAAGCCTTTCATCGTGGAAGAGCACCAGCGGCTGCCAGCAACCAGGGTGGCGGTGGCAACCAGCAGCTCGCGCTCGCCGACGTGCTCGACGAACGCCCCGCCGGTCCCCCCTTCGGCGCGCACGTAGCGGCAGGAGGCGGCCAGCACCACCTGGATCCAGCGCCCGGCCGCGGGCATGAAGATCGAGGGCCGCCGACTTCATCGGCAGGGGAACGTTGTACAGGGAGAGGTACTTGAGGAGCAGGATCATCACCAGCCCGACGACGCCCATCGCCCCCACCCGGCTGTCCTTCATGATGCGCAGCACCCCCTCGCGGTCCTTGCCGCCGGCGAGCCCGTCGATGAGATCGGCGATGCCGTCGAGGTGCAGACCGCCGGTGGCGGCGATCAGGATAAGAAGCAGCAGGCAATCGAGCACCGCCCGGGGGATCAGCGGGGAGAGGACCCAGTTCAAAACCACCAGACCGAGCCCCAGGACCAGCCCCACCGCCGGGAAGAGACCCATGCTGCGGGCCAGCCGCTGCGGGCTCCATGCCAGTCCCCGCGCCACCGGGAAGATGGTCAAGAAAGCGCCGGCGAGGCGGAAGTCCTCCCACTCCCGTTTCATCGCTCAGTCTCCTCCGGCTCACCCCGGCGTCATCGAAGGTGCGGCATCTCACGCAGCCCGCGCAGGGCCGCCTCGATCAGGCTCATGGCCAGGGCGCCGCCGGTCCCCTCGCCGAGGCGCACTCCAGATCGAGGATGGGCTGCTGGCCGATGCGCTCGAGCATGGCGCTGTGGCCGATCTCCACCGACTGGTGGGCGGCAAAGATGATAGTCGCGCACGCGGGGATGAAGCTCGCGAGGCGATGAGGGCCCCGGCGGTGGAGATGAAACCGTCGACCACCACCGGCAGGCCCCAGGCGGCGCAGCCGAGGACCAGGCCGGCGATGCCGCCGATCTCGAAGCCCGCCCACCTTGGCCAGCACGTCGACCGGGTCTGCGGGGTCGGGGGCGTTGCGCTCCAGGGCCGGCCTCGATGATCCGGACCTTGTGGGCCAGGGCGGCATCGTCGATGCCCGTGCCGCGGTGGGTGACCGCTCGACGGGCAGCCCGGTGAAGGCGGCGGCGATGGCCGCCGACGGGGTGGTGTTGCCGATGCCCATGTCGCCGGTGCCGACCAGGTCGATGCCGCTCCTGACGGCAGTAGACGGGCCAGGGCGATCCCCGCCTCCAGAGAGCTGCAACGGCCTGCTCCCGGCTCATGGCCGGGCCGTGGGCGAAGTTGGCCGGTCCCCCGGGCGACCTTGCGCCGCACCAGAGCCGGGCATCTCGGCGAAAGTCGTAGTCGACCCCCATGTCGACCACCATCACCTCGGCACCGGCGTGGCGGGCCAGGGCGTTGATCGCCGCGCCGCCGGTAGAGAAGTTGAGCACCATCTGCGGCGTGACCTCGCGGGGAAAGGCGCTCACCCCCTCCTCGGCCACGCCGTGGTCGCCGGCGAAGGTGAAGACCACTTTTTTGCGGATATCCTCGCGGCCGGTGATGGCGACGTAGCGCCGGGCGAACTCCTCCAGGCGGCCCAGGGACCCTTTCGGCTTGGTCTGCTGGTCGAGACGGGCCTGGACGGCGTTCATCCTGTCTGCATCGACCGGGCCGGATGCGCTTCAGGGTCGTTTCAAGATCGAATTGGGGCATGGCAGGATCCTCGCTTGTTGGTGTATTGCAAAACGTGCATTGCAGAGCATCGGAGAGTATTCCGAATATTCCGCGTTACGCGTAGCGCATCACGCGTCACGCGTCACGGCCCTAAACCTACTTGATTTTCACCGGGATGCCCGAAACCACCAGCCAGACCTCCCCCGCCGCAGCGGCCAGGCGCTGATTGACCTCACCCGCCAGATCACGAAACCGCCGGGCCAGTCGGTTCTCAGGCACAATCCCCTGCCCCACCTCGTTGGAGACGCAATAGAGGGGCGCGTCCAGATCGGGCAACAGAGCGAGGAAACGCTCCACTTCCGCCAGCACCGGAGCGTCCGCCTCGCCGTGGGCGAAGATCAGGTTGGTCAGCCAGAGGGTCACGCAGTCGAGCAGCACCCCCCCACCCCGGCGGCGGCCTCCGGCAGCTGCTCGGCAAGGGCCAGGGGTTCCTCGAGGGTTTCCCAGCGCTCGCCCCGAGCCTGCCGGTGGCGCCGCACCCGCTCGGCCATCTCGGCGTCGCGGATGCCGGCGGTGGCGACATAGAGCAGCGGGCCCGGGCATCCCTCGGTCAGGTTCTGGGCGAAACGGCTCTTGCCCGACCGGGCTCCGCCGGTGATGAAGGTCATTTTCGCCATGGTCAGAACTCGATGCCTTTGCGGGCCGCAATTCCCGCGTCGAGGGGATGGCGGACTTTTTCCATGCGCGTCACCAGATCCGCCCGCTCCAGAATGTCCGTCGACGCGTGGCGCCCGGTAAGAACGATCTCCACGCCTGCGGGTCTGGTGTCCAGCAGGCAGAGGACCTCCTGCAAGGGCAGGTAACCCCGGTGCAGAACATTGTTGATCTCATCCAGAATCGCCAGGTCGCAGGCACCGTCCAGAATCCTGCTGCGGACGACGGCAAACGTGTCGGCGACGCTCCTGGCGACATCGGCCGTGGGCGCGGCGCCGCCGATGATCCCGATCCCCGAGGAGAGGATTTCCACTCCCGGCGTTCCCTGCAGAAAGGCCACCTCGCCGCTCTGCGGTTCGACCGGCTTGAGAAAGCGCGCCAGCAGGACCCGATACCCCTGTCCCAGCGCCCGCACCGCCAGGCCGACCGCCGCCGTCGTCTTGCCCTTGCCGTCGCCGGTATAAACCTGAATCAGCCCTTGCGGCATCGGTCCTTCCGTCCCCTCGCCCCTTCTTCCAGCGGCTTACGGTGAAAGCAAAAAACCCCGAACTCCTGGGGCGAGTTCGGGGTCTCCAACGAACAGAGTCCCGAACCCCTCCCGCGAAAGGTCCGAACGAAGACTCCGCGGCGGCCGGAAAAATCGTCCGATCCGGCAGAGTCTCATCATCCGGGCAGGTCTCCTGGCTCGTGGATCAGCTTACTTGCCGGGCCTTCCCATCCCTTGCGGGACAGTGGCTTGCCTTTCCGGCTTTCATCACCACACACAGTTGCGGGGCAGCGAGGGGCTCTCACCCTCTTCCCTATTCTCCCGCCATCGCCAAGGCTCGGGCGGGCACCCGAATGCTCGATTGTCGATTCTTTGTAGCAAAGGGCTCCGGTCATGTCAACGGAATAACCGCGACAGGAGAGCTCCTGCCCACGGCCTCTCAGCCGTCGCCCGGAGCACTTGCCCCCGGCGCAGTAGAGTCCTCATCCTCCGCCTGCGGAAGCTCCCCGGGGTCTGTTTCGAGAGCCGTTTCGATCCGCTGCCAGATCTCTTCCCGGCCCTCCCGAGTGACCGAGGAAAAGAGGGTGAAGGCGTCCCGCGGCAAGCCGGTGGCCTCCAGAATCGGGCCGATTTGCCGGGACCGCTGACTCTTGCCGACTTTGTCGACTTTGGTGATTACCGGGATCGTCGGGATCTCGAATTCTTCAAGCCAGTCGAGCATCTGCAGATCTTCGTCCCGGGGAACGCGCCGCAGATCGAAAAGAAGGACCAGGGCACGCAGGCTCTCCCGGCGTTGCAGATAGGTGCGAACCATCGGTCCCCACTCCTTCTTTACCGCCAGAGGCACCTTGGCGAACCCGTAGCCGGGCAGATCCACCAGCGAGAAATCGCCGTTGATATCGAAGAAGTTGAGCAATTGGGTGCGCCCCGGGGTGGAGGAGGTCCGCACCAGTGCCCGGCGCTGAACCAACACGTTGATCAGCGAACTTTTGCCGACGTTGCTGCGGCCGGCAAAGGCCACCTCGGGAGGGCCTACCGGCGGATAATTGGCCGGGCGGGTGGCACTCTTGACAAAAACGGCGGATTTTACAATCAAAGTCTGACTCCAAAAAAAGACGGCACGGGGCATTCTGCTCCCGGAAGAATAGCCCACACCGGCACGGAATGCAACGCCATAGCCCTGGACAAGCGCCGGGGCTCTGATATGATGAAGGAATAATTAATCCCACGGCCCACTGCCACCAGACTGACCATGCATTCAGGAGGACCTATGCTGACCCCGAAATTGCAGGACGCACTCAACGAACAGATGAAAAACGAATTTTTCTCGGCCTATCTCTACATGGCGATGGCCGGCTATTTTCAGGCGGAGGACCTGCAGGGGTTCGCCAACTGGCTGCGGGTCCAGGCCCTTGAGGAGATGACCCACGGAGAGAAGTTTTTCAACTTCATCTGCGACACCGGCGGGAGAACCCATCTGCTCCCCGTCGACGGCCCCAAAAACGATTTCCAAACGCCGCTGGATGCTTTCGAATTCGGCCTCACCCACGAACGTTTCGTTACCGAGCGCATCGGCAAACTCATGGACCTGTCACGGGAAGAAGGTAACCATGCCGCCCAGATCTTTCTGCAGTGGTTCGTCACCGAGCAGGTCGAGGAAGAAGCCAATTTTTCCCTCATCATCCGCAAACTGAAACGGGTGGAAGGGGACGGCCGCGGCCTTTTGCTTCTCGATCAGGAACTCGCCCAGCGGGTCTTCGTGCCGCCGGCAGCCGCCGCCGGAGCCTGAGATACGGGATCTTCCATCCCCAAGCGGCCGAAACGACGGACCGCATCACCAGACAGGAGTCAGACATGCCACAAGCACTCGACGTGAAAGAGGCGATCAAACGCTCGATCCAGACGGAAAAGAATGCCATGGACTTCTACCGGCGCGGGTCCGAGCACATGAAAAAAGAAGAGGCCCGCAAGACCTTCGAGGTGCTCTCCAACGAGGAGCGGGAACACGCCGAATGGTTCTGGAAGATCTATCCCGGCGACGACATCCCAGACTTCGACGCCTTCATGGCGACCTCTCCCGATCAGCAGTCGGATTGGCTCTCCGATCTGGAGAAACTCCTTCTGCCGGACATCGATGAACGCAAGGCGATGGAGCTGGCCATGGACAAGGAGTTGAAGCTGGAAAAAAGCCTGCGGCAGATGGCGGAAAAAATTGAGGATCCCAAAATCCGCCAGGTGTATCTGGCCAACGCCGAATCGACCCATCATCATTACGAGCTGATCGAATCGGAGTACGCCCGCCTGATGGGCATGGTCCATGAGACAGACATCGACACCTATGTGCGCGAATGATGCCCTCTGCGTAGCCGAAGGCAATCTGCTCTTTTGAAGCGGAATGTGGTAAAATAAAAGTGAAAGAAAGCTCTTTGAGATCTCTGGGATGTGCGGAAGAATCCCCGGAGTTGGCTTTCGTCAGCACTCCAAGGATTCTTCTTCGGCAGCGTCGTGGTGTGCGGGCCCGCGTGAGGCGGGAGGCCTGAAGCGGCGTTCAGAGGAAGGCAGTCGCCAAAGAAGGACGAACAACGAAAGGGACGGCCGGCATCCCGGAGCAAAGAGGGCTTGCCCCCCTTGGACAAAAGAGCCGCGAGTGGTATACTGAAAGTGAAAGAAAGAGAAGAAAGCGCCTGTTCTTTGAAAAGAAATGGGATGAGGGCCACCTCCCCCGAGAATGGGAATCTTCAGGCACCAACGAAGTTCCCTGCGTGACCGGTCGGAATGAAGAGACGTGCCGCTTTAAAGAAGCGGAAAATTCCGGATGTACACCAGAAGTCTCCCATGCCGGAAACCGGAGCCGGGCGGAAGAACCCCCATCCCTGGAAAATGAGAAGCTGGAATGGCGCGGCCTCATGCCGGAAGCCTTGTCTTCCCATCCGCCTGCCCCGTCTTCGAAAGATTTCCCGCGGCACCGAGTCCAGAGTGGGTCGATGCAGCGGCATCCGGTAGGATTCAGAGCCGACGAATTGGCATAAAGCGGACCGTGGTGATTCCAGCTTTCTCATTTTTCCCCCGATAGAAAAGCCCTCCGAATTGAGAGGGCTTTTTCATTTTCCCCGCACTCCCATCCCTCATCCCGGCACGTGTTCCAGAAACTGCCGAAGCCCCGCTTTGGCCCCCCCGACCCAGGGCTTGCCGTGGGCAAAGAGCAGGTGTTCGAACTCCCGCTCTTTCAGGTGGCGGGCAAAAACCTCCCGCAGTCCCCTTTTGACCCCCTCGGGATCCTCACCCATCAGGCCGTCGGGAACGAAGCCGAGGGCGTCGCCAACCCGGATGATGGCATCCCCGATGGCGAGTAGACCGTCACCGCGAGGAAGGAAAAGGGCCGTCTCCTCGGGACAGAGCACTCCCACCTGCAGCGCCAGCAGCCCCCCCGGCAGGATGTCGCCATGGCTGAAGCCGGTCACCTTCTGACCTTCGGTGAATTCGTGAAGACCGTCCTTATGGCACCAGACCTGGACGCCATAGGATTGCTCGAACCGGTCGCTGTGGCGGTAATGATGTCTGTTGGTCAGAAGGACATGGGCCGGGGGCTTGTGTTGTTCGAACCAGCCGAGCCCCTCCGCCGGCACCCGGGGGTCGATCAGGACCGGCGGATCGACACCGGCGATGAAATACGAATGCACCTCCTGCCGGATGCCTTCGTGAAAAGTGGTCCAGTGAAATATGCCTGGAAGAATCTCTTCCATCTCCGTCTCCTTTCAGCAGCCTTCCACACGGGAGGCAGCCAACAATTGAAGCACCCGCAAAAACTCACTGGATGGCTAAGCAAGAATTTTGTCCCATAAGGCCTTGGTGGTTTCTCGGGGGCGTTCGCTTTCATCAGGCAGGTCGAGGTCCAGAGAAATCGGCGTCACTGTGCCGACCGTTTCGGAGAAGAGATTTTCCTGCCGGAAGATCCGCGCTCAAGCCTCTGAAGCGCCTTGCGAACACTTTAGCAAACTCCGCAGAATTTTCCGCACTCGCCCGATTTCTTTTCCCCGCCGTGCCCAAAAAGGCCGTTTCCCAAAGCAGGGAAACGGCCTTTTTTTAGCGAGGGCGAGCGCCGCTTTTCAAGCGGAAGAGGCGGGCAGGGAAAAGGTCACTTTGGTGCCACGCCCCCGCCTGCTGTCCACCCAGATTCTGCCGCCGTGGGCGGCCACCACGTCTTTGGCGATACTCATGCCCAGACCGAACCCCTGGACGGCGGTATTCGAAGCATCGGCCCGGTAGAATTTATCGAAAATACGCCGCGTTTGCTGCCGATCCATGCCGATTCCCTCGTCCTCCACCGAGAGGTCGAAACCGTTTTCTCCGACCTCGCCGACCAGGCGGATCAGGGTGTGGGCGGGGGAATATTTGACCGCGTTGCTAAGAAGGTTCTCCAGCACCTGGACGATCCGCCGCCGATCGACGTCCACCAGCTCGTCGGCGCCCGCCGAAAGCGCCACTTCGAACCGATGATCCGGAACGGCCCGTCGGTAGCGATCCACCACCTCTTCGATCAGCGATTGAATCCTGCAGGGTGCTTTGGCCAGAGGAATTGTCTCGCCGGCATCGATACGGCTTAAATCGAACAGGTCATCGGCGATTCGGTTGAGCGCTTCGGCCTTTTCGAAGATGATTTTTAGATAATCCCGTTGCTGATCGGCATCAATGCCGTTGACCGTTTCCGGATTAAGGAGCAGCTCGGTGTAGCCGAGCACAGAGGTCAGCGGGGTCCGCAGTTCATGGGCTGCGGTGGAGATAAATTGACTTTGCACCCGGTTGATCTGCCCCAATGCCTGTTCAATGTTGCACCGTTCGGTGATGTCGTTGAAAGAAACGATCACCATCTCCAGGGTCGTTTCATAACCGGGAACGACAGAGAACCTCATCCGGAAGGTGCGCTCGTCGCCACCGGTTGTCCGATGAAGTCCCACGCCCTCAAAGGTCATCGCTCCCCGAACCAGCGCGATCAGGCCGTCGCGGAAGGGGCGCAGAAACTCCTCCGTCAAAAGCCTCCCGGAATTCTGTAAAAATTGATCTTTAGCGGCCGATTGAAACAGCTGCAGCGTCGCCCTGTTGACCTCCAGGACCCTGCTCAACCCGATACACCTTTTGCCTGCTTCGGGGTTGCGATCAAAATAGGATTCGAGGTCCCCTCCCTCCTGTCGTTCCAGAGCATCCACACAGGCTTTGGCCCTGGAGAAATCCACCTCCCAGACCGAGATCGGGGTGGCCTCGAACAGGGAGTGATATTTTCGCTCACTGAGGTGAAAAGTCGCGCACCCCTGCTCCGATCCCAACTGCCGGGAGCTCGTCGTAACGGCGCAGCAGGGGGACAAAAATCGTCACACCCTCCGGAATCCTCGGAACGAGCCCTGGGCCTGCGCTTTCGGCCATGGGGTTCGGCAACCGAAACACGCGGCTGCCGGTTTCTGGATGACGTCCGGCCACCCTTCGGTGGCAAGGACGGCGGGAGCTTCCTTCTGCAGGCTTTCACATACCTTTATCTCAATTGCATTTTTCATGAGTGATATGCGACTCCTGGAAAATCGTCTGGCGGTTCCGTGCGGGCCCTCGCCTCTCCTTGCAAAAAACAAACCCACATCCAGCCTGATGTGGGTTTGTTGCCCCGCGGTCTTTCCGCTGGGGTCGCCCGACTTCCTACCCCACTTTGCAGGGTGGCGTCTCTTCTGAATATCCACAGCATAACGAGATCGCCAGCAGGTTCACCGATTGGGGCGGCGGCAGCTCGTTTCCCCTTCAGTAAATCTTCCGTTTGGCGAAGGTCGAGCCGATGACGGTAAAGGTGTTTTCAACAATGAACAGGGCATAGGGGTCGTGGGTGAAAACGAGCTCCTCCAGACGCTTGAGCTGAATGTTGTTGATCACCGCCATCAGGACTTTCTTGTAGTCCCCGTTGTGGGCGCCCTGCCCCTGCAGAAAGGTGGCGCCGATTTTAAGGTTGACCAGAACCTCCTCGGCAATTTTCTCCGAATTGTTCGAGACGATGAGCGCGAGTTTGCGCTGGCTGAACATCGCCAGGCAGTAATCGATGGACACCGAGGAGATGAACACCATGATCAGCGAGGCGATCACCAGATCGGGACTCAGCGTCAGGAAACTGAGGGAGAAAAGCAGGAAGTTGAAGACGAAATAGAACTTGCCAAGGCCGATATTGTAGCGCTGTTGAAGAATAACGCCGACCACGTCGAGCCCGCCGTTCGAGCCGAGGGAACGCAGCACCATCCCGCCCCCGGCGCCGCTCAAGGCCCCACAGGTCACCGCCGCGTACAGTTGGTTATGGATGCCTAAATTGACCGGGATCAGCGTATAGGCAACAGCCGTCACCAGCATGGAGAAGAGACTGTAGAGCAGAAAGCGGCGGCTGATGAAAAACCAGCTCAACGTGAACATCGGAATATTCAGGATCACGTACCAGATCCCCGCTCCCAGCGTGTGGGTGAGCTGGTGAACCAGCACCGAAACGCCGAACAGTCCGCCAGGAATAAAACCGAAAGGCTGGGCGATTCCCTTGAGGGCTACTGCATAAAGCAGGGAGCCGGAAGTTATCAGCACCAGATTCCATGTCACCTTATAGGCATGATCTCGCAATGGCATCGTTGGACCTCCAAACGTCTTTGAAAACGAAAGAAACCCGACAAAAAGCCGGGTTTCTTTCCTGCCTAAACGAACCATAAATTCGCGCGAGTGTCAACAGATTCTTCAGCTATCCGGGCGCCTTTTCAGCCTGCCATCCAGCCTCCCTACGGGGTGTGCCCGAAAGGGGGCAATTACCTCATGATTCCAGTGCCCTCGAAAGAAGAGAACATGGATCAGAATCTGGCGATCGTATCGATCGGGGGCTCGGCTGCCGCGCCCCCTGAAGCGTCACAGGGAGCGGCTCTTTTGGGGAACATGGCGTAGTGCAGCAACGAGCTGGTGAGGTAGACGAAGACGAAGGCGAACACCACATCGCTTAAAAAATGTCCCCCTTGGGCCATCCTCGCGAAACCGATAAGGGCACCCAAGAGCGCTGCGCCGGTAAAAATCACCCTGCGGCGCCTCCCGGTAAAAAACAGCCCGGGGGTAAGGAAAAAAAAGCCGACGGAGGCATGACCGCAAACAAAGGAGCCGTTACGACGATCTTGGTCCGAGAGTTCGAAGGCCCTGGTGAAGCGCCTGGTTCCGCCGAACTGGGTCACCTGGGCCGGACGGGCACGGCCGAAATGGTCTTTGAGACCCCAGTTCACCACCAGGCCGGGGCCCAGGGCGAAGGCCAGGAGCAGGAAGAGGAGGTGCCTGCGCCCGAGCCGGAAAAGGCGCTCTTTTTTGGTGACCAACAGAAGAAGCAGGCCGAGGATGGTCACGGCGCAGAACACGGCGGCGACAATCGGCACACCGTGGTAAACGACCCGCACGAATCCGTTCCGGGCCAGGAAAAACGCTCCGTGTCGATAAAACAGGGCCGCCGTCCGCAGATCCAGGGCGGGGAAGGCGGCAAACAGAGCTGCCGCAGCCAGAGACGCCAACAGAAATTTATACGGTATGTTCAGGATCATGGGCCGTTCAATACTCCCTGGGAGCGCAACCGCTCGGACCGGGCAGGGCCGATGGGGAAAAGCGACGGGATATCCGATGAAAGGAAATGTCCTGCGCCCCGGGGTTTTTGCCAAAATGTATCCACGGGGAATAGATACCTGCCAAAACTTAATCAGGACTTAACAGGCCGACGCGTGCCTCCATCCGGAGCTTTTCGGATGGACCAATTAACCATACTTCGCCCTCTTTGCAAAGTTTTTTGCTGAAAATCGCCGGTGGATCGGCTCCTGCAGAGGATCCCCCGACCGGCCTCCTCCTTTGCCCTCCCTACCCCTTTTTCTTGACATCTTCAGAATCCACCCTATAATACATCACCGTTGCGGTTATATATTGCCACTTACTTTTCAAAGGAGGTTGTAAGAAAATGAAGCAATACATTTGCAGTGTTTGCGGTTATGTCCACCAGGGGGATGCCCCTCCCGCCGCCTGCCCTCAGTGCGGCGTGGCGGCAGAAAAATTCGTCGAAAAGGAAGCCTCTCTCAGCTGGGCAGACGAACATCGCATCGGCGTAGCCAAAGACGCCGATGCCGAAATTCTGGAGGCACTGCGCGCCAATTTTACCGGCGAATGCACCGAGATCGGCATGTACCTCGCCATGAGCCGTCAGGCTGACCGTGAAGGATATCCCGAGGTGGCCGAGGCGTACCGCCGGATCGCCTTTGAGGAGGCCGATCACGCCGCCCGTTTCGCCGAACTGCTCGGTGAAGTGGTGGTGGCTGACACCAAGACCAACCTGAAAATGCGGGTTGAGGCCGAAAACGGCGCCTGCATGGGAAAAAAGACCCTGGCCACCAAGGCCAAGCAATTGAACTACGACGCCATTCACGATACCGTGCACGAGATGTGCAAGGACGAGGCGCGCCACGGGCAGGCCTTCACGGGTCTTCTCAAACGCTACTTCGGCGACTGAGCCCATCCGCGCACAGCCGATGGTTCCAAAGGAGCGGATTTCGACTTCGGAATCCGCCCTTTTGGTTGCCGGGAGGGCGCCCCCGGCCCTGCCCCCCTCCGAAAAAATCTCCCGGATTTATCTGGTTATCTCCCCTAATCGTTGAGTTTTCCCCGTCTCTGTGCTACTGATATAAATCTTTTTCCGACCGAGATGGTCTCCGTCGGACTGCCGAGGGATCTGGGGTATGGAAAGTGGCTGGCTGAGCGTCGTGGGGTTGGGAACTCTGGCCGGAGGGGCGGTCTTTCTGGGCATGTACCTGGTTCTGGCCGGCGAAGACTGGAGCCGTCGCAATTCGGCCGCGCTGATCTCCTTCGCCGCCGGGGTCATGCTCGGCGTCGGGTTCCTGCACGTACTGCCCGAAGCTCTGGAACTCAACCGGGAGGCCATGCCCTACCTTCTGGTCACCTTCGTCGCCTTTTATTTCCTTGAACGTTTCCTTCACTTTCACGCCGACCGGGAGCAGTTGCGCCACACCAGCCTGCATATCCCCGACAGTCACTGCGAAGATTGCCAGAATCCCCACCCCCTCGGGTGGATGGCGTTTCTCGGCATGGGGCTCCATTCGCTGTTCGACGGTATGATCATCGGCGCCGGCTTCGAGGTCAACCATCAGCTCGGGCTGCTTTCGGCCCTGGCGGTGATCGCCCACAAGATCCCCGCCGGCGTCGCGATGGTCTCCATTCTGCTGCACTACGGTTACCCCAAAAGGAAAACCGTCCTCTATACCGCCATCGTCGCCGGGGCCACCCTCTTCGGAGCCGTCGCCACCTATGCCCTGACCACCAATCTCAACCCTACTCTGACGGGGACGTGCCTGGCTCTGGCCGCCGGCTCCTTCATCTATATCGCCGCCTCCGATCTCATCCCCGAGTCTCATCGGACGTTGGGCGGGTTTAAGGGGGGGGTGGCACTCTGCGCCGGAATCCTTATCATCGTCGCCGCCGGCCGGCTGGTGCACTGAACTGTTCCGCCACCGGCTCGAACCGGACTCACCTCTGCCGAATTCCGACTCCCTGCGATAAATTCCACTGCCCTCACGGCTCTTTCGCCGCCGGCGCCATGCCGGCGGGGGGAAACGTCAGAACGACGCGCAACCCGGGCTGGTTGTCTTCGAGACGAATTCTGGCCCGATGCAGAGTGGCCACCGCCGCCACCAGGCTCAGGCCGAGGCCGTTGCCGGGGGTCGAGCGGCTGGCCTCGAGGCGGAAAAACCGCTGAAAGACCCGCTGGCGAAACTCGGCAGGGATCCCCGGTCCGCTGTCGGCGACGGAAACTCCGACACTCTGCCCCTCGCAGGCAAGGACCACCCGGATCCGGCCGCCGGGTGGGGTATATTTGATGGCATTGTCGAGCAGGTTGGCGAGCGCCTGAAACAGCAGATTTCGATCTCCCAGGATGCGGCCGGGGCTCTCCAGGCGCACCTCCAGGTGCTGCTCTTTCTCCTCGGCCAGCGGCTCGTACAGCTCGATCACATCCTGCAGAATCCCAGCCAGTTCCATTTCAGCAAATCCGGCTTCGCGGCTGCCCGCCTCGATCCGGCTGATGCGCAGCAGCGAGCTGAAGGTGGAGAGCAGGCCATCCGCCTCTGTCAGTGCCTGACCGAGAACTTCCTGGCCGGTAGAACTTTCAGGCGCAACGTCCCTTAGTTGTTCCAGCCGATTATGCAGCCGCGCGAGGGGGGTTCGCAGATCGTGCGCGATATTGTCCGAAACCTGGCGAACCCCTTCCATCAGCTGTCCGATCCGATCCAGCATGGCATTGAAGTTATCGGCCAGCTGGTCGAAATCGTCGCCGCTGCCGCGGGTCGCGATGCGCCGCGAAAGATCGCCGAACATGATGTCCCGGCAGGTGGCGTTTACGGCGTCGATGCGCCGCACGATGCTGCGACTCATCATCCAGCCCCCCAGCAGTGCCAGTATCACCGTGATGCCAAGGCCCCAGGCGAGGATGCGCACGATCCGCTCCTCGGCCTCCTGCAGCTCATGCACGTCCCGCCCGACCAGCAGGTGATATCCCCCCTCGAGCACGAAGGCGCGGGCGCGGGCCCAGTGCTCATCTCCCCGAAGATGCGGCCCGTGCAGTTGGAAGTTCAGCCAGCCGCCTTTGGTCGGCGTGACCTTGGGCCAGTGATCCAGATTGCCGACCAGCGGTTTGTAGTGGGGATCGGTCAGCAGATAGATGGCCGATCCGGCCGGTCGGCGGGCCAGCCTGTCGGTGAGCAGGGTGCTCAGCCCGGCCAATCCCGCCAGGTTGTGGCGCTCCGCCAACCCGGAAATCTCGGCTTCGATGGTGGCATCGGTCTGCCTGACCATGTAGCCGGCGGTGAACCAGTAGATGAAGCCGAGCAGCAACAGCACGGAAACGAGAAAGAGGCCCATGTAAATCAGGGCCAGACGAAAGGTGGAACTGCGGAAGGTTTTAAGATGAGGTGCGAAGAACATACCCGGTGCCGCGAACGGTGTGCAGCAGAGGCGGATCGAAGCCTTTATCGATCTTGCCGCGCAGACGACTGATGTGGACGTCGATGACATTGGTCTGGGGATCGAAATGGTAGTCCCAGACGTTTTCCAACAGCATGGTGCGCGTCACGACCTGACCGGCGTGCCGCATAAGATACTCGAGCAGGCGGAATTCGCGCTGCTGCAGGGCAATGGGGTGTCCGGACCGTTTGACCTCCCGGCTCAGAAGATCCATCTCCAGCGGACCGACCTTGAGAGCGGTCGGAGAGACGTCGACATCGCCCCGTCGCCCCAGAGCCTCGAGGCGGGCCAGCAGTTCGGCGAAGGCAAAGGGCTTGACGAGATAATCGTCGCCGCCGGCCTTGAGCCCCTGAACCCGGTTGTCCACCTCGGCCAGAGCGCTGAGCACCAGAATGGGGGTGCGTTTGCCGGAGGAGCGCAGCGCCCGAATGAGGGCCAGGCCGTCCAGTCCCGGCAGCATCCGGTCGACGACCATCGCGTCATGGTCCTCTTCCAGGGCCAGGAACAGGCCTTCCTTGCCGTCCTGCGCCGGATTCACCACATGGCCGCTTTCGGTCAGCCCTTTGGTGATGTAGGCGCGGGTTTCGGCGTCGTCCTCGACCAGCAGAATTCGCATAACGTGAAAAAAACCTCTTTATCCTGGGACCACCGCCGCGTTCGCCCCGGATGGTATCTGATCGGCAGGGGCAAGGTCGGCCTCGTGCATCCGTTCCAGGGGCTCGCATTCGACAGGCACCCGACGGGCACCATCATACCCTTTTCGCTAGAGTTTGTACAAGGGTTCCAGGCCGCCGGGAGCCGACCGGTCGTCGTTTTCATCCGCAGCGCCTGGTTTCGCCAAGGCCTGCCACAAGGGTTCTCCCGTCCAGGGCTCGGCGCTTCTGCGACCGTAAAGATGCGCCCCCAGACGGCTGATTTCATCCGCGGCTTCGGGATGACAGAGGGAGCCGACCTCCTCCAGGGTGGCTGGCGCCTGGTGCGGCCATCGCAGCTGTGCCCAGGCCAGTAGAGTGTCTCTGACAGCCCGAGGATCGCCAGCCGCGCACGCCTGGCGCAGACGCTCCCACGCCCGGCCCGGGCTGACGGGTCTCACAGAAGACGAGGATTCCCTGGGTCGGTTCGCTCCCTTTTTCCTCCTTCTTCGACGCACGAGCACCAGCGCCGCAAGGGAGCCCGTCCAGCCGATGGCCAGCAGCAGGCTGATCCAGAGCCAGGGATTCGCCTTCTTCCCCGATGTGCCGGGGGCCGATACGGCGGGTGTCGGCGGGGGCTGATGCGCCGGTTTGGCGGAAGGCGGTGAGGGTGACGGCGCGGCCGACGGAGCCTTTGGCGACGTGGAGGCGGCAGCGGGGCCCGGCGGGCCCGCCGCCGAGCCCGTCCCCCCCGCAACGTGGATGACGCGGGCGGGAAGCCGGGCAACCTCCAGGCGGTCGGTGGTCGTGTTCCACCAGGGGATCGCGATCGCCGGCAGTGTGTAGGTCCCCGCCCGCGAAGGCATGATGGCGATCTTTTCCCGGCGCCTTCCGACCACGCCGTCGGACTGTTTCAGCAGCTTCAGCGACGGCTCGTCGGGGTACTGTTTCAGCCCCGGGCTCAGCGCCGGAGCGAGTTTCGGCAGCTGTCCCGCGGTAAGGCCCGCCGCCCGCAAGGTCAGGGTCCGGGTGATCGGCACCCCGACCTGCCAGTGGGAAGGGTCGTCGGACCAATGTGATTTCAGTTCGAGCTTTTGCGCCGGAAGCCAGGTACGGCCGGTAAAAGCTGCCGGCAACGGCCGCACCTTCAGGGTCACCGGCGCCGATGCCAGGCGCTCGACATGAACCCGCTTCTGGTCAAATATGTTATTGAAATGATTGAAGAAATTATTGAACTGATCGATCGCGCCGAAGCCGCTCGAGCGGCTCGGGTCGTTTTCGACCACCTGCCCCCGGAAGTCCACGGGAGCAACGGTGACCGCGCCGCTCTGCTGGGGGAAAATGGCGTACTTGCGTTCGATAACGGCATACACCCGGCCATTGCGGCGGGTCTGGTACTGGTTGGCCTTGCCGAGCTTCTCAATGATGGCGTCGCCGCTGGTGAGCTTGGGGACGCTCAGGGTGGCGTTGTTCAGGTCGACCCTCCGGAACAGGCGCACGGTATAGATAACCTGGGCCTGGACATAGGGGTTTTGCGGCGTCGCCGAGACGGTCAGAAAGAGGTCCCGGCTATGGCTCCCGGATCCGGCCTGCGCCGTCGCAGTGCGGGTCACCGTCACGCTGCCGGCCGCGCTGGTGTCGCCGCCGAAATGGATGGGGGGGATGGCCAGGGCGCCGGCCCGCTTCGCCATCACCTCCAGGGTCCAGCGGGTCAACCGGCTGAAGTGCCCGTTGATGATGTTGATCTGGCTGCCCTTGCTCTGGCCGAGAATCTGAAAATTTTTCTTCAAAGGGCCGAAATCGGGATCGTCGTCCACCGAGCCGTGAGCCGTAAAGGTCAGGCTGAAGGATTCGTTCAACGAAACGGGATTGCGGTCGGGCTGCACGGTGATGGTGGCGGCCCGGGCCCGGACCGCTCCGATGGTGAGGACGGCGCCGAGCAGCGCGAGAGCCAGAATCAGCTTGCGTTTTACCACGGCTGGCCTCCTTGATCAGCATCCGGGTGGCGCTGATGGTACTCGTAATAGAACTTTCTGCGCAGCAGCCCACCCGGATCGTCCGGCACCTGACGCAGCCACTGCCGGCTGGCCTGGCCCTTTTCCCTTTGCGCCGCCGTGGCCGGGTCGATCGGCGGCGGGGCGACGGCGGAAGGCGACCTCGTTTTCTTTTGGCCGGTTTCGGCTTTGCTGCTCCGTCCCCCTTTTGGGGAAGATGTGGCCGGGGTCTTCTGCCGCATTGCGGCCAAGGGCTCTCCCCCCTGCCGGTTCGCGGCCGATTGCGAGGCGCCCTGCTTGCTACGGCCCGCCGACGGAGAAGAGGTTTTTTTGCCTTTCCCGGCATGCTGGCCGGACGTACCAGGCGATGGCGGCTTCGATCCGCGCAACGCATTGTGCCTGGCGCCGCCGGCGCCCTGCCCCTCCTTGCCTTGCCGGGATTGCTGTTTTCCTGGGCTCCCCTCTTTTTGTGGGGAAGGCTTTCCCCGGGAAGTCCCCCTCTTCTTCTTCTTCTTTTTCTGCTGATTTTTTTTCAACAATTTCTCAACCAGCCGTTTGTTGAAGCGGGCGTCCTCGAAATGGGGATCTTGGCCGAGGGCCTTCCGGTAGGCCTGCGCCGCCTCCCGGTAACGGCCGAGGCGGGCGAGGGCGTTGCCCCGATTGTACCAATCGTTCTTCCCCGTACGCCCCTTCAGAGCCTGGAGGGCTCCGGCGTAGTCGCCGGCCCGGTAGCAGGCGGCGGCCTTCCAGCGGGGATCGGTGAAGAGCTTGGCGGCCCGGACGGAGTCGCCCTGGGCCAGCGCCCGGCGCCCCTGCTGATCCCGGTTGCGCCAGAGACTGGGCCAGCTCATCGCCCGCGCCGGCTGCGGGGCGCTGAACAGCAGAAGCAGCAGGACCAGCAACACACCGCGCCGAAAAGCGAGGGCGGCCAGGGCCAACAGCGGCAGCAACAACCAGGGGCCTTCCTCGCGCCAGGTGGCGACACTCACCCGCGCCTTTTGGCTTACCGCCGCCGGCCGCCGCGAAAAGAGGGCCTGCAGGGCGTGGAGATCCGCGTCCGTGGGCGTGAGGGTACGGTACAATCCGCCGCCGAGCCGCGCCATCCGGCGCAAGACCTTCGTCTGCAGATGCGACAGGAGGACCTTGCCATGGCCGTCCTGCTGAAAACCGCCGCCGGGCAGCGGAACGGGAGCGCCCTGGGCGGTGCCAACCCCGAGAATCGAGAGGCGGTAGCCTGTATCGCGCAGTTTTCGAATCTCCGGCCGCAGCTGGGCCGGATCGCACCCGTCGGTGACGAGCAGAACGTCGCCATGGCGCAGCCCCGCCTGGTGCAGCAATGCGGCCGCCTTGGCGACAGCCAGGTCGGCGCGATCCCCCCGGCTCGGCATGAGGCCAGTGTCGAGAACTGAGAGCTGGGAATAGATGGTGTTGGTGTCGTCGGTCATCGGAGTCACGGTGAAGGCGTCGCCGGCATAGACCACCAGCCCGGTCTGCCCGTCGTGGCGGCTGCGGAGAATGTCCGCGATCTTGTACCGCGCCCTGAGCAGACGGCTGGGCTCGAAATCGGCGGCCTTCATCGAAGCCGAAAGGTCGAGGGCGATCACCAGGCCGGAGCGGTTGAGGTAGGCCGGTTGCGGCTTGCGTTGCCAGGTCGGGCCGGCCAGCGCCAGAATGCCGAGCAGGCCGCCCAGAGCCAGGGCGAACCAGCTCCAGCGAGGCGAGCCGCTGCCGCCTGAGGATTCCACGACGTGCGGCAGGAGCTGCGGATCGCAGACCGAGCGCCAGGGATTGTTTTGGCGCCGCCTCCTGGCCAGCAGGAGAAGAAGCAGACCGAGCGGAATCAGCGCCAGCAGGGCATAGGGGCGCAGGAAATGAAAGGCGGAGATCTTCATGACGTCCTCCGGTCAAAAAGCTCTGCCAGCCCGAGCAGGAAGGCGATCCCCAGGGACAGGCCCAGCGGCCAGGCAAAGAGGGAAACGGTCGGGCGGTAGTAGTGCCCCTCGTGCTCGACGGGTTCCAGCCGATCGATCAGGCGGTAAATCTTTTTCAGCTGGTCCGTATCCCGGGCGCGGAAATAGCGGCCGCCGGTTTTTTGGGCGATGGCCGTGAGGGCCTGCTCGTCCAGGTCGGCGGAGGGATTGACCTTCTCGACGCCGAAAAAACTTTTCAGATACATGGCGTCGGCGCCGATGCCGATGGTGTAGATCTTCAGGCCGTTGGCCGCGGCCAGCTCGGCGGCTTTGGCGGGAGCGAGCACCCCGGCGTCGTTGGCGCCGTCGGTGAGCAGAATCAGCACGCGGCTCGCGCCGGGCTCCTTGCGCAGGCGCTTGATCGCCAGGCCGACGGCGTCGCCGATGGCGGTTTTGTCGCCGGCGAGGCCGATCACCGACTGGTCGAGCAGGGTCTGCACGGTCTTGTGGTCGAAAGTCAGCGGAACCTGCAGATAGGCCTCGCTGCCGAACAGGATCAGGCCCAGACGGTCGCCGACGCGGCGCCGGATGAAATCGTCGGCGACCCACTTGATGGCATCGAGCCGGTCGACGGTGCGGCCGTGGATCCGAAAATCCTTGATCCGCATGCTGCCGGAGAGATCAACCGCCAGCATCAGGTCGCGCCCGCGGGAGGGAACGGGAACGGGCGCCCCCTGCCACTGGGGGCGGGCGGCGGCCGCCACCAGCAGCAGCCAGCAGCAGGCGGCCAGCCACAGGGGCCAGCGCCGCCCCCGCCGGGGCGCGAGGGATCGACCGCCGAGGTCGAAATCCTCCAGAAAGGGGATGCGCAGAGCCGGCTCCCGCACCGCGCTCGCGGGCGGCGACAGATATCGGATCAGCCAGGGCAGGGGCAGCAGCCCGAAGATCCACGGCCAGGCAAAATGAAACATCATCACGGTCCGTATTTACATGGGTAAGAAAAAAACTCATCTCTGATTCGAAAACAAGCAATTTTTCGCAAGGCCAAGGAAATCAAACCTCTTACGCGGAGGCGTCCGCCAGTACCCCGCACAAGCACGGGTGAAGATTGACGTAGAGATTGCGCAAAAGGGCCATTTTCGAACAGAACCTCAGTTGAGCACGCCCTTGATCTCCAGGACAAAGTGGTCGGTGAGAAACCGGCCGTCGGCAACCACCTCGGTTTCCACTCGCAGACCGCGGGGATCGTCCCACTCGAAGATGAGGCTGTGGCCTTCGGCGCAGGAAGATCCCTGAATCATCCGCTGGCCGCCATCCGCGCCGATCAGCGTGAACACCACCTGAGGCGCCGGCACATGCTTCCCCTCCGAATTCGTGATGGACAGGAGCAACCGGTGCAGCTGCGGCTCCATTTTATCCGGCGACAGGGCGACTCGGCGGCGCTGCGAACCGGGGGAGAGCAGCAGGCTGCCTCCCAGCAGCTGATAAAACAGCCGATAGCCTTCGACCCGGGAGAGGTGGAGATGCGTTTCGAGACCCGGGCGGGAGGCGGTGAAGTATTTTCTCCCGAGCACGAAAGCGGGCGGTTCGAGGGGGGAGCGGCAAGGGTCGATGGGGGACATCCGAATCAGGTCTTTTTTCATCATTTCCTCCCGTTGGACAGGGTTGCTTCCGGTGCCGCCCGAGACGCCCGTTTGGAGCGGCGAAAAAGACGGCGGCGCGGCGCGGCATCCGGCAGGGGACGGTCGGGAAGAGCCCGGATCCACTCCGCGCAAAGAGCGTGCAGGGCCGCGACATCCGCAGGCCCGGGGGGCCGGTAGGGAGCATCCAGCAGGGTTCTCCCCGGACCTTCGGAAAAGCGCCGCTCGCCGAGAATGTCGTCCAGAAAATTCAGCCAGTCGTCTCCCACCAAGCCGGCCACCTTTTCCCGGGGATAGTAGCTGAGGCTGACCCGGCGCAGCAAAACGGAGAGATCTCGGGTCTGGGTGCAGGGATCGGCCTCGGCCCTGCATCTGCTCCACGGTCCGCAGTTCGCCAAGCGCCCGTTCCCTGAGGGAGGCCGGGCGTCGGCGCCGCCGGCGAAAAGCGAGCCAGGCCACGGCCGAACCCGCCGATCAGAGCGGCCAGCGCCACCAGCCGGGCGCCAAGGGCCACCAGGAGACCGCAAACGGAAGATGAATATCCCGCAGCGGCAGTCGCCTGGGCAGTCGGCACCTTCATGCCGCCCCCCCTGTCGTCCGGCCGGACGGGCGCCCAAATCCCCGTTGCAGGACCGTCAGGGGATCGTCGGTGGTGGCACAGGGAAGCCAGAGGATGCCGTGCTGTCGGGCCAGCGTCCGCAATGCGTTCCGGCGCTCTTCGCTGTGCTGCCGATAGGCGTCGACGAGCTGGCGGTCGGTCGTATCCAGGGTGAGCTCCCGCCGGCCGTCGCCGAGACGATAACGGCCTGCCGGGGGCAGATGCGTTTCGAGGGGGTCGTGAATGAAGACCATGGCCAGCGTACTGTGCCGGGCGAGGCGCGCCAGGTGCATCCTGCCCCGTTCATCCAGATGGCGGAAGTCGCTGAGAAGAAACACCAGACTGCCCGGCCGGATCTGCCGCCACAGCCGCTCCAGGGCGGAGTCGAATCTCTCGCCTCCGCCAGGAGAAGGTCCGGGGCGGCTGCCGGAATCCGCCAGTTGCTGCAGAAACCGAAGCAGGGCCTTTCGCGACCATCGGGGCCGGAAGTCGGCATGGCGCTCCTCGCCGAAAATCTGGCCGCCGACCCGATCCCCCTGCTGCAGGGCGCTCCAGCCAAGCAGCGCCGCCGTCCGGGCGGCCATCACCGATTTGAAGGTTCCGCGGGTAGCGAAGTGCATGGCGGAGCGATCATCGACCCACAGAAACACCGGCCGTTCGCGCTCTTCGCGAAAGAGCTTGGTGTGCGTTTTGCCGGTACGGGCGGTCACGCGCCAGTCGAGGGTACGCACGTCGTCACCCGGCTGGTAGGGGCGCGCTTCGGCGAACTCCATCCCCCGCCCCGGTGTCCGGAGAGCCGCTGGCCACTGCGCGAAGAGCAGGGGATGGCGGTGGGCAGGGGCATGATTTGCGCGTAGCGGCTCAGTGCGATCAGCTCGGGGAGGGATGCGCGCACGACGCCGTCGCCGGGGGCATGGGGCGCGCCCGATTCCGCTGGCGAACCTGGTTGCGAGTGTTTTTCGGGCCAGAGAAGGCGCATGGCGGAACCCTTTCTCAGGGGACGGCGACCCGGGCGAGGATTTCGCTGATCACCCGATCGGCGGTGATCCCCTCGGCCTCCGCTTCGTAATCGAGGACCAACCGGTGACGCAGCACGTCGTAGGCCATCACCTGGATAGCAAGGCACCAACCTGAACGAGGTACGGCAAGA